>CAWKKX010000013.1:0-133203 GCA_963850365.1 uncultured Chloroflexia bacterium | reverse complement strand
GTTTTCAGTAGTTTTTCAGCGTATAGTAGTGTGGACAACAACTTCTACTGTACCGCCTGGACGAAGGGCGAGATTGTGGACGGGATCAGGCTCTATGTGTTGGCCGGGGACGAGGGTAAAGGTGGCGTGCTGTACGAGGGTAGCGATTAGTAGTTGTCCTTCCATAAGGGCGAAGTGATTGCCGATACAGATACGCGGGCCTGCTCCAAAGGGGATGTAAGCGTAGCGTGGAAGCAGCTTTTCATGTTCTGGAGTGAAGCGGTCAGGACGAAATGCTTCCGGCTCAGGAAAATATTCAGGCCTTCGATGCAGTGTGTAAGGAGAGATCAGAATGTTTGCCCCTTTAGGAACCCGGTATCCATCAATTGTGGTATCATGTATAGATTCGCGGAAGATACCTGGTGCGGGCGGATAGAGACGCATCGCCTCTTTGAATACCTGTAAACAGAGAGGGAGTCGGGTAAGATCATCAAAGGTCGCTCTTTGCCCTTTTAGAATCTGATGTACTTCCTGCTGTGCCTGCTCATACAAATCAGCATGCTGGCAGAGGAAGTACCATGTCCAGGAAAGGGTAGCGGCTGTAGTTTCGTGACCTGCGCCTAGCAGGGTAATACATTCATCCATCACCTGCTGATCGCTCATATGGCTCCCATCCTCGTCCTGAGCATTGAGCAGGACGGAGAGCAGATCGAGGCGTTCGGAAGAACCTTCGTGTGCGCGTCGATTGCGTCGTTCCTCGATCATCTGAAGGATGCGATTTTCCAGAAAGTTTTCGGCCTCGTGTACGTGGCGATTGTATGGTGTCGGCCAGTTTTCTGGAAGCATAAAGGGCGAGGAGAGCTTGCGAACAGTGTGTTCAAAGCCAGTAGCCATAGCAGCACCCAGCTCATCAGTTTCTTTTAGCATATCGATATCGAAGAGCACCTTACCGATAATACCCAGCGTCAGGTTAATCATTTGTTGATTCAAGTCGATAATCGCTTTATTATCCCATCCCTGCGCCAGTTGCTCGCCATACTGAACAATTGTATCAACATACTGGACAATGTGTCGTGGCTGGAACAGAGGGGCCATCAATTTTCGCTGCTTGCGATGGAAATCGCCTTCACTAACAAAGAGCCCATTATTGTTAATCGCCTTATGTATGAGTTTCCCTTTAGAGAAATCGTGGGCATTATCAGCCAGGATGTGCTGCGCATATTCCGGTTTGTTGAAGAAGAGGATGGGTATAGGACCGAGATGGAAACCGCAGACATCACCTACTTGAGCTAGACGCTCTATAAAGCCTAAACGGTCGTGCATAAAGCTGGGCAGACTTCCGATCAATGGGATTTCGGAGAGAAATGGGATTGGCTTTGCCTTTGATGGTTGGATAGATGTAGTCATACTTAGCCCCTTTGGTGTATAAAAGTGTGTAGCTATTGGACGAGCCTGGGGTAGAGCCATGCGCCGATAGTGACCAGTACGATAGTGACGGCGAACAGGACAGCGAAGTCGATGCCCAATGCACCTGTAGGAGGTGTATGTGCAAGCATCAATGTACGCAGGCCGTCTACTGTATAGGTCAAAGGATTGATGCGGGCAATGACTTGCAGCCAGGGAGGCATGACATTGATCGGGTAGATGGCGTTACTGGCAAAGAAGAGCGGCATCGTGAGCACCTGACCAATTCCCATGACGCGATCACGCGTTTTTAGTAAGCAGGCGATGATCAATGAGAAGGTGGAGAAACAGGCACCGCCGGTGACAACAAGCAGGATAACGCCCAGGATAGCGAGCGGATTTGTATTCATATGCACGCCCAGGATGAGCGCGAGCAGATAGACCACAATTGACTGTGGCAAGGTGCGCATGCCCGATGAAATTGCTTTGCCCAGGACCAGAGATGCACGCGGCGTTGGGCTGGCGAGAAACTTATGCACAACGCCCAGGTCGCGCTCCCAGACAATAGCAATGCCTGAGAAGATGGCAACGAACAGCACACTTTGCGCCAGGATACCCGGTGCCAGAAATTCAAGGTAGCTAGCATCACCAGTCGGGATGGCGTGAATGCCCGTAAACACTTCACCGAAAATGAGTAGCCAGAGGGCAGGCTGAACTGAGCGCACAACGATATCGGTCGGGTCGTGACGGAGCTTGCGCACCTCCCATTCAGCGATAGTAAACGTCTTAGAGAAAAAGTCACCGATAGCGGCAAGCAGAGAAGAGGGGCCGGGCAAAAGTGACACGGCGGGAGTATTATCCAAGTCTTCGCGCTGTGCTTCTGGCTCTTGAAGTTTCACGATAGCTTCCTCCTGATTCCAGGGCATCGCCTGCATAATGTACAAATACATCATTCAATGTTGCATGCTCATTTCCAACTGTCGCTTTCAGCTCTTCAGGCGTACCCAGTGCCGCGATATTGCCGCGATGCATAATCCCCACACGAGTGCAGAGACTATCTGCCTCTTCCATAGAATGAGTCGTCAGGAAAATGGTCATATCCGTTTCGCCACGCAGGCGCATCAGGTGTTCCCAGATGGCCTGGCGAGCGACCGGATCAAGGCCGACTGTAGGCTCATCGAGGAAGAGAACACGTGGCTGATGCAGCAAAGATTGCGCCACCTCCAGACGACGAATCATCCCACCAGAATAGTTGCGTACAAGTTGCTTGCTTGCATCGGTCAAACCCACGAACGCCAGCACTTCCTGGACGCGAGGTACCTGGAGTTTGCGCGGCAAGTCATAGAGGCGAGCGAAGACCAACAGATTCTCAAAGCCCGTCAAATTGCCATCGGCCGAGAGAGCTTGTGGAACATAACCGATGCTGCGGCGTACCTGCGTGGTCTGGTGAACAATATCAAAACCGTTCACACGTGCCGCGCCAGCGGTGGGAGGCAACAACGTCGTAAGCATCTTAATTGTCGTGCTCTTACCCGCCCCGTTAGGACCGAGCAGACCAAAGACCTCACCACGCGCAACATCGAGACTAATGTCGTTAACTGCTGTGTAGTCTCCATAACGCCTTACAAGATTGCGTATTTCAATGATAGCTGTCAATTCTACCTCGCTTCCCCAAAGCCTTGCGCTTCTGCAACCTGCAACAAGTGCTCAATAATTCGCTGTAACTCTTCTTGATCATGTGGTTCAAGCGTGTTGAGGAGTTGAGCCAGGGCCCCACGCTTGCGTAGCCGCCAGGTATCGATAAGATCGCGGCCCTGTTCAGTCAAGGTAACGTGGACGAAACGCTCATCGTCGGCCTGGCGTTCGCGGATGAGTAGCCCGGCATTTTTCAGGCGCTTGCATGCGGTGGTTGTCGAGCTAGTCGTAATGCCAAGCGCGTTTGCCAGTTCGCCCATACTGAGCGAACCAACATCCCTGAGATGACGAAGCAGCCAGTATTGCTCTGGTGTCATCTCAGGATGCCGGCCCGGACGCAGCAAACGAGTGAACGTGAGAAGTTCTTCCGCCAGACGCTCCGTTGTCATGCTCTCTCTTTATCCCTTCGACACTCAAATAGTTTGATTTTCAAAGTAATTATAACCAATAGACAAGGAAATGGCAAGGGAGAGAAATTGGAATTGTAGGGAGAACGATAAGAAGTAATGCGAAATTATTTCCCCTCGATAAGTAATTTATTTCTAATCATTGTTGCCAGTTTGACCAGAGTTTTCCTTGCTCGGCGGGTGTCATGGAGATAAGTGGCTCACTGGGTGAGTTAACAGTTTGAAAGTCATCGAGGCCACTACTATCAAAGATGCAATAATCGATAATGAGGGAGACGATGGTGGTCCCACCCATGCGTGCTTTTTCCAGGATTTGAGGTAGCTCGTAGTCGGAGATAAATTCTGATGCCATAAAATATGGACCTACCAGCAGGACCGCGACACTGGATGATTCAATTGCTTTTTGAATTTCATCTCTCCAACGTGAACCAATAGTGATCTTTTGGTCGTCCCATAAATCTATTATGCCCTGGTGTGCGATAGGGGCAAGGTAGACCTGGAGCTTCTTTAACCATTCCGCATCGTGGTGACTATAGCTCACAAATATCTTTCTAGCTACACGATCTGTTAACTTGCCTAATTCTTTTGTGAGGGTAGCGAAAGAAAGCTTCTTCAAGTAAAAAGCAAACTGTGGATCATCTATAATTAAGGTATAGGCGATTGGGTTATAAAAAAGAAATTGTTTGCTATCAGGATGCTCGTGGTAAAGGGTCTCTATCCATTTGTTATGAATAAATAGATCAATACCATGGGCAAGTTCTGGTCTGCTTACTTTAAGCATGGATAGTGAAAGAATGCCATCATCGTTATTCGCCAGTTCCTCTAATAATTTCAAGCCAGTTACATCTTTGAAGCCACCCATTGCTACCAAACGTTTGACTGTGCCACCAAATTTTTTGCCTAATTCATCTATTACTGTCTCGACTTCTGTAACGACATCGCATATTACCGTGTGTTGGTATGCCTGGCTCTCAGCTATTCCTCCATTGGCACAAATATTATAGCAGAGATATTGGGCGATATTGAGACTACCGTTGCTTGCAATTACGATTTCGCTCTTGCGATCAAAGATAACATTGAGTGCTTTTTCGCCAGCTTCAATCATGCGTAAAACAAGTTCATCTTTAACAAGCCCGAATTTGAGGACATCAATGCGCATTGCAACATCAAAGGCCGTGTTAACCAGTGTTTGACCTGTGTAGGGAATACCCACGAGCACAAGCTTTTTTGTGCGCGTGACACCATCCGCGAGCTCTTTTAAGTAGTTAACAATATCCTGATGAAGGGTAGGAGGGAGGTAATGAAAATCATCGATAACGACCATCCCCTGATGCCAATGGCGTAGCATCGCTAGTTTTTGCTGATGTTTGGTATTGCGGGCATTGAACAGAAAAACAGTGCCGGTGCGGTATTTTTTTAATGTATCACTATTTGCACTTACGAACGGATCATCGATTGCCTCTAGTTTCAGGGCTTCTAATACCTTACGTAGTGCCGTTGTTTTTCCTATCCCTGATGGTCCCTCTAATACAATGCCTCTATTGGGTTCCTGCAGATATAGTTTTAAGCGTTGGAATTCGGGACGCTCTACAAAGGTCACGCTGGGTATATTTGATCGCACAAATATTTCATGCAATAGATACTTTTTTATGCTTTCGACGACTATTTCTCTAGCGGGCGGAGAAATGCGTAGTTCGGGAGGCGTTTTAGCATTATCTCCAATTATGGAGGCGAATGGGGAAGAGGGAAATGAGAATTTTGATGATGTGCGTGCAATTTGTTTTTGCAGGTCGTAGCAGACTAACTGTATTTCTTTTGCAATTTCGGTGAATGCCTGATCCGCGTCTTTAACAAGTGCCACCGGTTTTCCATTACGGGGAAGTACTTGTAGGTTGCCAAATGGCGAATTTTCCCAGAGAGCTGGACGTAAGATAATTGGTATAAGGCGAGCCTTACCGCTCTGATGACGCTCCAGCGCTTGTTCGATTTCTGTGCTATATATATAATCGGATGCGAGAAAATATGCACTCAGTAGTAATAGGATGAGATGTGAAGAGTTGATATGACTATCTATCATGCCTCTCCACTCGGCACCTGGACTAATTTCTCTATTCTCCCATATGTCAATTATGCCATTTTGTTCTAATAGGGTAAGATGCGTTTTTAGTTGATTAACTAATCTTATATCCTCTTCCGCATAGCTTATAAAAACTTTAATGGGCGGTTGGGACTGGCTAGTTTGCGAAGATATTTGATTCATGTACCACTCACTACCTTTACCTGTTTAGCTCATATATATAAATGTATAATAACACTTCAGGAATAATTTGGAAAGTCCATGTGCTGTTTTATTTTCTACAGAAATATTTGCTGGTACAGGAGAAGCATGTATCTTCGTGCTAAAAGCATCACAGGCTTTTAGGAAATCATTTCTTTTGCAAGGGTAAGATCGGCAGAATAGATTAGTCTGTGTAAGTGGCGTTGATATTAATAAGAGCTTTGATTGTTGCCAGATAAGCGCCGGTGGTACAATAATGCTTCTTCGTAGGAAAGTTTGTACCGTATAGTGTATGTGTATATGCGTACATTTGTTTATCTGACGAACACGATGAGTTTTGTGCGTAGTAAACTGCCACTTTTGCTGTGATGGAGGCTGATGCAAGGTGGGGCCTCTGTGAGGGAAAGTGGAGTTTATAGCGTTGTTAGTAGGAAGGAAAGGTTACTGCGATGACGAAGATTACGTTTATGGGGGCGGGAAGTACAGTTTTTGCGCGGCAATTGATGACGGATGTTTTATGCATGGAGGGGCTGGATAAGGGGACATTTGCGCTGGTAGATATTGATGCGGGTCGGCTGGAACTGGCACATGAGATTGCAGAGCAGCTTGTGAAACATAGCGGGAAGCAGTGGGATGTGCAGTCTTCTATCAGGCGCAGAGATGTACTGGCCGGAAGCGATTTTGTCATCAATACAATCGAGGTTGCAGGCCTGGAAAATGTGCGGCACGACTTTGATATTCCGTTGAAATATGGGGTGAATCAGTGTATTGGCGATACGATTGGGCCAGGAGGAATTTTCAAGGCGCTGCGCACCGGCCCGGATTGGCTGGCTATCTTGCGCGATGCGGAGCAGTTATGTCCGAATGCCTGGGTGCTCAATTATACGAATCCCATGTCTATTTTGACGATGGTAGCACTTACGGCGACAAGTATGCGCACCGTTGGATTGTGTCATAGCGTCCAGGGATCTTCGCGGCTGCTGGCAAGCTACCTGGATGTGTCCTATGAGGAGCTAGAGTGGCGTTGTGCCGGTATCAACCATAATGCCTGGTTCACCGTCTTGCGGCACAAGGGAGAAGACATGTATCCCCGCTTGCGTGAGCGTGTTACAACGAATCCTGAATTGTACGAGAAAGATCCGGTGCGCTTCGAAATGATGCTGCACTTTGGCGCATTTGTCACCGAGAGTAGTGGACACTTCTCCGAGTACGTGCCTTATTTCCGCAAGCGTCCAGAACTTATTGAGCGATATTGTCGTGCAGGCTACCTGGGCGAGACCGGCTTCTATGCCAACAACTGGCCGACCTGGCGTGCCAATAACGAAAAGACTATTCGTGAAATGATAGATGGTACAAGAGATATGCCGTTTAAGCGCAGCTATGAATATGGCTCTTTTATCATTGAAAGCATCACGAAGCACCAGCCAACCGTCATCTATGGGAATGTGCGCAACGATAAACTTATCGATAACCTGCCCGATGGCTGCGTTGAAGTGGCTTGTTTAGTGGATCGCAATGGGGTGCAGCCAACGCACTTCGGACCATTGCCCGAGCAGCTAGCGGCGCTCAACCGCACACACATGAGCGTGCATAGCCTGATGTGCGATGCCCTTCTTGAGCGCAATAAAGAGGCCGCGCGTTATGCCTTGATGCTTGACCCACTCACGGCAGCAGTCTGCTCTCCGGCTGAGATCAGCGCCCTCTTCGATGAGATGTGGGAGGTTGAGCGGCCCTATCTGCAAGCATTTGAGTAGGATATGGGTTGACAGATGCTAGTTCTACGGAGAGGGTGCAGGATTGCGTTGAAAATTATTGCGCAATGCACAATATGCACAATAATTTTCAACGCAATATGGAATAAACTTGAGGGAGAGAGACTTTATGAAACTCCAGGTTGGATGTTGCTGTATAAATTTTTGTAGGGCATAGAAGCTGGGTAATTTTTTATTGCCTTGGGTAAGACTCATGCCATCACTTTCTCTGTTAATAGTATACCAGAAGATGTGTTGTATGGCATGGGAAGTCATAGCTGATTGTGCAGTAGCAACAATATATTGTGCTTGTTGTTGTGGAGTTACAATGCAGCGAGCGCTCTGATAGACATCACTGATATTCCAGCCAACCTCAGTGACCCAGATAGGTTTGTTTGCATCGCCATATGCAGCCATAACATTATGGATTGTTTGCCATTCCATATCGAAAGAGGGGCGATTGCCAACAGTAATATCAGGATCTCCATTGCAAATGTAATAGTGGAAGTTGGCGAAGTCGAAGTAAGAGCCATAGTGATTTTGATACAGCCACGTCATATAGTCATGAACATGTGTGGTATCGACCCACCACATACTATTCATACCGACGCGTGCATCAGGTGAAGCCACTTTAATGGCAAGGTAAGTAGCCTTAAGTACAGGCCCGACGAGCTCTGGTTGACGGCAAGCAATGGACTCATTCCAATCACCTGTCCAGAGGCTATCAAATTCTTCATTCCCAACTTCATAGCTTTCGATATAGCCATGCTTAGAGCGACCATCGTAACGGTGTGCAACTGCACTGGCGAATGTCGCCATTGTCTGAGCATCAGGGAGGAGCAAACGATGAGCGCACATTTGATGGAGTGCCCACGCAGGAGCAAGCTGAAGAGGAAATGTCAAATGCATATTATTAGCGTTTGCCAGGGCAACAGCAGAATCCAGTTGTTGCCAATCATAGTGGCCAGGCTGTGTTTCAATATCGCTCCAATTCAACTGGTAGCGTATCCAATTGATATGAAGTTGTTTTAAATCATCAATAGTTGTTTGATTGAATATAGTTAACACCGTAAAACCATAAGGTGTACCAGAATCATGTGTAATGAACGTTGAAGGGGCTCTGTTCAAAGAAGCGATATAGGAGATAGAGAGTAATACAATGACTATTCCGATTATAAGTATGGGAATGAGGAATTTTGGGTGTAATTTGCTTAAAACGTGTCGCCGTTTGGAAGTATCGGCATTATTAATAGAACCAGGCAAAAGGGGTTCCTTTCTTCACTATGCCATAATCAAACATGTTGAGTATGGCTGGATCGATATGTATCTAGTGCTTCTTGATATACTTGAAGTGTTGCATTGGCACAAGCTTCGTGATGAAACGGCTGGACCTGTTTAGACCCTAAAAGTCGCAATTGAGAACACAATTCGTTATCAGTAAGAATGCGTACAATAGCATCAGCCAACGGAAGAGCATGAGCGCAATCTGCGCGGAGAACTGCTTCTCCTGCGATTTCCATGCTAGCAGCTTCGGGGCTAGCGACCACAGGAGTGCCACAAGCCATAGCTTCCAATGTTGGCATCCCTTGCCCCTCATGTTTTGAAGGGAAGACTAGTGCCGTAGCTCCTGCATAAAGAGGTCCTAAGTCCTCTTCTGAAACCCAACCTGCCAGGTGAATGCGTGCCCGATAAGGAGATGTTTCAATGAGTTGCACCGCTTTATTGCTCGCATAGCCCAGGCCGCCAGTCAAAACCAGCTGGAGATCGGGGAAACGTCCTGCCAGAATGCAAAAAGCTTCAATAAGCTTTTCAACATTTTTGCGCGGCATAATACGTCCCACATGTAGCAGATAGCGTTCTCCATAGAGAGAATGCATAGTTGCAATAGCTTCGCGAGAGATATGTTGCGGCTGCAGGGAGGGGCGTAGAGCATGATGGATAAGACGAATTCGTGCGGAAGGAATGGACCAGTAAGAGGTAAGTTCTTCACGCGTTTGTTCTGATATAGCGATAACGCGTTGCGCTCTGGTCGCGCCTGCACGTTGAAGATATTTATGATAAAGCCTTGGATAGAGAGAGGACTGCTCTGGCACTTTGAGAAACGCAAGATCGTGAATAGTTGTTACCAGTGCGCCTCGCCAGCTGAGAGGAGCTGCAAAAGCGGGGACATGGAGAACATCAGGTCGAAGTTGTTGCAGTATGCGCGGTAAAAATAGTTGATGTTGAACAAGTATGCCACGCTTGGATGGTAATTTCACAGGCTGAACATGGATGTTTGGAGCCAAATTTTGGTAATCATCGGGACGTACAGTCATAATAGTATATGTATTGGTATGATCAATTTGAGCGATACCGGAAAGCAATGCGCGAGTAGTAAGAAGCATGCCTCCTGGTTGATATTCGGCAGCGACCAGGTCGATAGCTATATGCATTGATATTTGCCTTTCTTCATTTTTCTATTAAGTACAAAAATGTAAATAATATAAAACGGTCTGACCACCTTGCGAATGATGACGAATGTAAATGGCACTACCTACACTGCCTAGTGCCAGCCCAGCCAACATACAAAGGAAGACACCTCCTTCAACGTCATCAAATGGTACATCGAGGAAACCTGTAATTACAGTTGCTAGAGCCGCTAACATCGCAGCGAGAAAGAGCACTCGTTTTTGCTGCTCTATATTGAAATAAATACGTCCACAGAGAATAATCAAGCTGAGCAGGAACAGTATCCCTAAGAGCAACCATAAAATCCCTCCCTCCATGCCCCATTCGAGGTATTGATTATGAACACTAATACCATGTAGATTAAGCTGAGTGGATTGACTAATAATCAAGCGCTCGTAATAATAATGGAATTGTTCTAATCCTATGCCGATCAAAGGATGAGCAATAATGAGTTTAAACGCCTCATTCCAGAGAAAGAGGCGATTAGATGTTGATGTATCAGCGTGAGTGAAATGGGATAGGATAATATTTGGAAACGCAGCTAGTCCGCCAAGAGCAAGTGCTATAAATCCTAAAAACAATTTGAAGCGTTTCGTCATCATAAGTGCGACGAAGAGCATAATACCCATCGCGATGAGCGCACTCCGAGTGCCTGATCCGACAAGGGCCAGAATAGTTACAAATAACATAATGCTTCCAATGAAGCGATCTCGGCGACAAGTGCCCAGAAGCGAACATGAGAGAGAGATAGCAAAAAGGCCAGTAAGATAGATGCCAAAGGTAGCAGCCCCATCGAAAGGACCAACTATACGTCCTGCATCACCGGTTAAAGCAGGATTCTGATTGGGGGAAAGAAGAGACGGGAGAGAGATTTTAAGGGCCTGAGCAAAGCCAATAAAATAAAGAGGAACATTGCTGATTAAGACAGCTGTGAGAAAGGAAGATATATTAGAGACACAGTTTATCAAAAACGTTCCACAGAAGAGAGCAAGTAAAATAGTCAGAAGATTATATAAACGTTTATTTGCACCAAAAACTGTTGCATTTGTGCTAAGTTCAGGTGCATGGAGAAATGAGATGAAAGCAACCGCTAGAAAAAGCAGAGCAAGCACGTGAGGTACCCTCAATTGTATATGAGGGCGGACTAAAAATATCAATACCAAACATAAAGACAATGCTATTTCCACCGGACGTATAGTATGACCAGGCAGAGGTATTTGGAACGAAGGGAGGCCAGCACACAGAAAGACAAACAAAGCCGTTAGCCAGGGATAAAGAGCAACGAGCCAGAGTCCAGCCAGCCCAGCCAGAGCTACATACGCCACTAGTGGTGATGTAAGAGCGGTGCAAGAATATATGATAAAGCAAAGAACAAAATAAAAAGATATTGAGAGTAATATCTGTTTCTTGATCATAGTAGCTGTTTGCCATTGATGTGGGCAAGAGAAGTGCAGAAGGGCCTGTTGTAAATTTTCCTTTTGTACATTTATCGATAATTTGTATGTCATAATGGTCCTTTATTTGTAAGCATGTATTTCATTTCAGAGAGTGGCAGGAAATAAAAAGGCTATGTGTAACACTGTTTTGATCACCACGTTGCAACTAGTTTCAATCCGCTACTCTTTATATTTTTCTGCTTCACGATCAGTGTGTGGCATATTTAAGATGTGGCTAAAATTCTGATTGGTCAGAGAACGGGGTAGAGGAGTGGGGTTACTGGCGTTACTTGTTGAAATGGCAAGCGTATTTGATGGTATGAAGGAAGAGGTGATATTTTGAGCATTTTGAGTAGGCTGGAAAGTAGCTGCTGAAATTGTTTTTATTGCCTGCTCATCTTCCCTTGTGGGAACAAACTGGCGGGGCTCATGAGCATAGAAGTAAGACCGATGCTTAGGTTTTTGGCGATTGATGATAGCTCCGAGAGGAGTACAAGAGAGTCTATGAAGAATCGTATAGGCTTTGCGCAGTGTCATCGCATCTTCTTTACCGGCATTGATAACCAAAATGGAAGCATCTACAGAAGAAGCCAGAGCGAGAGTGTCAGTGCTATCCAGCGAAGCTGAGTCAAAGAGAATAACATCCACGAGGCCAGAAGAGACCCCATAAGTAGTATTTTGGACAGGTTGAAGCAAGCAGTTCAGAAATGGACGTATTCTAGGCGAAAGGAACACTGTGCCAGTTGATGTAGTTGTCGGGCCCGATGGCAAGAAATAGAGATTAGGTACATGAGTGTTTAACTGATTCAGCCAGGAATAGACCTGCTTCGTTGGGCCATCCTGGAATAAATCGGTATCAGTGAAGAGTGTCGTCAAGCCACTTGTATTTGGATTTTTAAAGACCTGATGAAGCGAAGCATTATGCAGATTTGCATCGACGAGTAAGACACGCAGACCTGAATGTGCCAGCGTGATAGCCAGGTTGGCAGCAACAGTAGATACGCCAGATTTTTGATGGAGACCTGTCACAAGAATTGAATGTTTATCGTGACCAAGTGTGATTGTATTTGTACCAATACCAACAAAAGACCGTTTGATCAAATCATTATTGATAAGAGGAAGAGAGAGAGAATCTGGAGATTGAGAAATAGCTTTACAAAAAGGAATGGCACCCAGAGAATCGATTTTTGCGAGTTGCTCTATATCATCAGACGTTTTGACACTTGTATCGACCCAATCGAGAAGTAAAACAAATACAATAACAGCCAGGCCGCTTAGAGCCGCAGCCACTATCGTATTCAAAAATGTGCGGGGACTATTTGGTGTAGTAGGAGGAGTAGCGATTTGAGCTACAGTAAGGATATTGGAGACCTGGAGAAGTTGTTGTTGTACTTGATCATAATTCATGAGTAGTGAATTATAGCTAGCCTGATCTCCGTTCAGGACATCATTCTGATGTGCAATACGGTCTTGTGAGGCATGTGTATCTTGAAGTGTTGCTAAGAGAGCTTGATCTGTGGAGACATTTTGTTTAGCAGTTGTTAGATTTTTAGAAAGCTTAGCAGCGACACCTTTAAGACGAGTAGTTTCATTATTGACTTGAAGCTTGATAAAGACCTCGACAACGGTATTCGTAATAGTCGCTGCCAGGACAGGATCTTTGGCGGTGGCACGGACTTGAATGATCTGGGTATTATCTAATGGAGAATCGGTAACAGCTGTTGTAAGCTGAGCGACAGTCATTTTTGGCATCTGTTGAGCAACAGCGGATAAGACAGTTGGGCTATTAACAAGCAGAGCATAACTTTGTGCAAGGGCCTGATCGGTAAACACATTGTTATTGGTTGTGCTTGTATCATGCACCTGTACAAGTGCAGAGGCTTCATAAGTAGGAGCAGTAAAACGGTTAATAGCATATGTTGATCCAGCACAAATGCCAATAGTAAGTCCAATAAGCCATAGCCAATGACCAAGAACAGAAAAATAGTGGCTCAAGCCTCTTCCTATAAACATCTCACTTCAACCTTTCCATAGAGAGCATTGCATTTTTTTAGAGAAGAAAATCGAGCGAGAGGTTCCCTTTTCGCTCAATTTTTCGGGTTTGATATAATAAATGATCGTGATAAAAGATAGAACGGTTAGTGAATATAAGAGTAACTATCGGTGCCATCTGTGCTTATATAGATATATTTATATGTGTTGATGTAAAAAATGTAACCGATATAGAAGATAATTAACTGTAATTCAACAACATAATAACTTACTATACAGAAGCAGATAGCTATACTTGCTCAGTAAGTGCGAGATGATGTAGTTGGAAGGGATTTTAATAAATATATGAATATTCTTTTTGTTGCGCCCTACCCCCCCTCAAGAATCCGGTCTAGAAGTTATGGCTTTGTCCAAAAGCTGCGAGAGAAGCATGCTATTACAATTTTGTCCCAAATTACGAATCAGCAGGAATGGGAAGATACAAGAGATCTGCGGAAGCAGGGGTATGAAGTTATTGCCATTGCAGAATCGAAGCAGCAGTCGCTCTTACGTAGTGGTTTTGCGCTCTTGAGTTCTTACCCGATCCAGGTAGCATATGCACGGTCGTCCCAATTTCTGCAAGCTGCACAGAAGCTGTGTGCTCAAAGAAATTTTGACATTGTGCATGTAGAGCACCTGCGCGGTATTGCATCTATGGAACCATTGTTGAAGGAATATCCGCTGGTGTGGGATGCCGTTGATTGTTTCAGCTCATTATGGAAGCAGATCGCAATGGTAGGGACAAACGAAGCGATGCGTATTTTTAGTAATTTAGAATGTGCGCGGACAGAAAAATACGAGGCTCATCTCCTTAATAGCCGAGCATTTATTAGCACCATATCGGAAGTAGATCGTGATGAGATGCTTGCACTTCTGCCAAAATTTTATCCTGGTGATCCAGGCAAAAATACGAACCGGCTGATAGAAGTTCTTCCTAATGGAGTTGATACAAACTATTTTATTCCGACCGAAGAAAAGCATCGCCCTTATAATATTGTATTTTCTGGAAAGATGAGTTACCACGCAAATGTAGCGGCAGTCAATTATCTTTATCATCAGATCATGCCCCTGATATGGAAGAAGCAACCGGCAGCGACACTCACTATAGTTGGGAGTAAGCCACCAAAATCGGTGCGAGCGCTAGCTATTGATGCGCGAGTAGAAGTGACGGGATATGTTGAGGATATACGCCCTTACATTCGGCGTGCACATATTATGATGAGTCCAATGGTATACAGTGTAGGATTGCAAAACAAGATATTAGAAGCGATGGCATTAGGAACGCCTTCTGTTATATCATCTCAATCGTCGCGAGCATTAGGGGCAAAATCGGGCCATGATATGTTTGTTGCCACATCGGCAGATGAATTTGCTCAGAGTGCGCTTCATCTTATGGATGATACAGCGTTACATGCAGCAGTGAGCTTGCATGGACGTGCATATGTAGAACAGCATCACAACTGGCAAATAATCACAGAACGATTAGTGACCATGTATCAACAAGTTGTCAAAAATGATATGCAAAATTGTGCAGTAGTGACTCCCAAAGGTGCGTCAGCGCTCTCCTCTGAAAAGAATAAATTATTTTTCTGAATTTTTACTTTGTGTATCTACTATCTTCATGCGATATTTTCTGAAGTTATAATAATAATGTGTACTAAAAGAAATACAAGGAGGAGACGCTTTATGGCTAATGAGATAAAGCGGTTTAATATTGCATTGCTGACGGCTTTAGATGCGCAAGATCGACGTTCCTGGTCAGGAACATATTATTACCTTGCGCAATCTTTGCAGAAATATTGCGGTGACGTTTCGTTTATTGGCCCCCTTTCAGCATTTAGTGAAATGCTTATGGGAAGGCTCACCCATAAAAGTGCGCAGTTGTTTCTTCATAAGAATTTTGCATTCCGGCATACTTATGCTGTTTCAAAGCGCTATGCCAAAGTAGCTGATATGAGACTGGCGGGCCAATCATTTGATGTAATTTTTGCATTGAGTGGTGCAACAGAAATTGCCTTTTTGCAGACCGATATTCCCATTGTACTGGTAGAAGATGCGAATTTTGCGGTATTACGTGGCTATCATCAACATTTTTCTTATCTCCTTGAAAGTTCGGCTTATCAGATCGATGATATTCAGAAGAGAGGTATAAGTAAAGCCGATATGATCCTCTACTCAACCGCGTGGGCTGCGAGAGCTGCTATTGAATATTATCATGCGGATAAACAGAAGACGCATGTTATACCTTTTGGTGCTAATCTTGAAAAGGTTCCGACAAAAGAAAAGGTACTTGCCAGGCAGCGATCTGATCAGTGCCGATTACTTTTTGTTGGTGTGAATTGGGAACGCAAAGGGGGAGATATCGCTCTCGAAACACTGATTGCACTTGAGAAATTAGGTATTATGGCAGAGTTGACCATTTGTGGATGTCTACCTCCGAAAGGAATTGCACATCCCAGGATGAAGATTATTCCATATTTAGACAAGAATGATGAAGATCAGCGTAGAAAGTTAGAAAAATTATATATGCAATCGGACTTTTTTCTCTTGCCGACAAGAAATGAATGTTTTGGTGTAGCTATGTGTGAAGCAAATGCCTTTGGTCTGCCAGTAATAACGACGCAAACTGGTGGAGTGCCTGAAGTCATCAGGAACGGAGAAAACGGCTTTATTCTGCCATATAGTGCAAAAGGGGAACATTACGCTGAGATTATAGCCAGGACCTATCGGGATGCATCTCACTATAACCATTTAGTTCGGGCGAGTCGTGCTGCTTATGATGAACGTCTAAATTGGGATGCCTGGGGTATAGCCACAAAGAATGTACTCATGGAAATGTTCACGCGAAGAACAGCCCAAATAGCTTTGGCACTAGAGGTATCCAAAAGCGGATAGAAGAAACCCGGTTCTACGATATTTTTATTTTGCTGGTAACGCAACAAGAGCTAATTGTATTCGAGGTAGAAATGAATCGTACAACGAAAGACGTACTTACTCAAACAATGCCAGGTCAAGATATCCAGTTTGAGGAAAAGGTAAGTACTGATTTAGTTTGGAATGTGCCGCTATCCTACGCTATTTTAAAGCGATGTATAGATATTGTACTGGCTAGTTTAGGGATAATTATACTCTTACCACTATTTTTACTTATTGCATTCTATATTAAGCTAGAGGATAGAGGTCCTATTTTCCATTTTCGTGAGATTGTTGGTTTTAATGGTCGGCATTTCCATGCGTTCAAGTTTCGAACCATGATTGTAGACGCAGACGCTTATCTACAAAATCGTCCTGAACTCCTGAGAATATTCCAACAAAATATGAAGTTGGAACAAGATCCAAGAATAACACGTGTGGGGGGTATATTGCGTAAAACAAGTGTCGATGAATTGCCACAGCTATTCAATGTCCTCTTAGGGCAGATGAGCCTGGTTGGGCCAAGGATGATTCACCCAAGTGAGCTTTCACGTTATGGCATTTATGCAGAGAAAAGACTTTCTGTGAAGCCGGGCATTACAGGTTTATGGCAAATTAGTGGTAGACAGAATGCTTCTTATAAAGAGCGGATTGTGCTTGATATGAGATATATAGATGAGCGAAGTATATTGTTAGATATCTTGATCTTGATAAAGACATTTAAAGTTTTTGTCGTTCATACAGGCGCTTAGTAGGAACCTGAAATGAGATTGATAATAGAAAAGGGAATGATATGACATGTGCTTTAATTACAGGTATTACAGGGCAGGATGGCAGTTATCTTGCAGAGTTTTTACTACAAAAAGGTTACCGTGTATACGGTATAGTGAGGCGGACGAGTACATTTAATACAGACCGTATTCATCATTTACTTGGTGATATTGAGTTTATTGATGCGGATTTGCTCGATCAACTGTCGCTTATCCAAGCGTTACGTCATTCGCACGCTGATGAAGTGTACAATTTAGCCGCTATGTCATTTGTAGGCACATCATTTCGGCAAGCAGTTGCGACAGGAGAGTATACAGGTTTAGGCGTAGTAAGGATGTTAGAGGCGGTGCGTCTAGCTGGTTGGCCAATTCGATTTTATCAGGCGTCCACGTCTGAGATGTTTGGGAAAGTACAGACAACGCCTCAAAATGAGCAGACACCGTTTTATCCGCGTAGTCCTTATGGTGCGGCGAAGCTCTATGGCCATTGGATGACCGTAAATTTTCGTGAAAGTTATGATTTATATGCTTGTTCTGGCATTCTATTTAACCATGAATCTCCGCGACGTGGATCTGAGTTTGTTACGCGTAAGATCACTCAAGCCGTTGCGCAAATTCACCTTGGCCGACAGAAGAAGTTGATCCTTGGGAATCTCGATGCAAAGCGTGATTGGGGTTTTGCTGGTGACTATGTTAAAGCAATGTGGTGTATGCTGCAACAAAAAGAACCAGAAGATTTTGTGATTGCAACCGGTATTTCTCATAGTGTGAGAGAGTTCGTCTCGGTCGCTTTTGCTTATGTAGGTATTGATGATTGGTCGCAGTATGTAGAAGTGGAGCAACAGTTGTTTCGTCCCGCCGAAGTTGAACAATTATTGGGCGATGCATCGAAGGCACAACAGCAGCTTGGTTGGTATCCGAAAACGACTTTTGAGGAACTCGTCCACATGATGGTGGAAAATGATATACAGCAAGCTGTGCAATCTGAGTCTAGTGCCAGACATATGATAGTTGCACCAGCCTTGTCTATTTGAATTGGAGCATTTGTGGCATTTGAAACTTTGAGGATAAAAGATAATGCGTGTGTGCGAAAGGGGCCATATCAAATATGTTGACACCATCACGTGTACTTATTACTGGGGTAGCAGGATTTGTTGGCAAGCACCTTGCTGAAAAATGTCGTAGCTGCTACCCGAAAGCAAATTTGTATGGAATATATAGAAGCCTGGAAAATATAGATGCTACAGCAAGTGAAATTTATCCTCTCATTGCAGATGTGAGATCTTCTCAAAGTATGCATGAAGCTATAGCTCAAGCACGACCAGATCTTATTTTCCATCTAGCCGCACAGTCATCGGTTGTAGAATCCTGGAAGAATCCGGTCGAAACTTTGCAGATCAATGCTGAAGGGCTTCTTCATCTCCTTGAAGCATTACGACAGGAAAAACTGATGCCACGGGTGATAGTGATAGGTTCAAGTGAGCAATATGGGATAGTACCTGACGCTGAGGAGCCAGTAAATGAAGAGTGGGCATTCAGGCCAGTAAGTCCATATGGAATTTCAAAAGCGACGCAGGACTTTTATGCTTTTCAGTACTTTGTTGCTTATGATTTACCAATCATGCGTGTTCGCTCATTCAATCATTTTGGGCCATACCAGGAGCCAACCTTCGTAGTAGCAAGCATTGCTCGCCAGATAGCAATGATCGAAGCTGGGAAGAAGGAAGCGATAATACATATCAGGAATTTGCATGACCGAAGAGATTTCTTGCCAGTTGAGGATGTAGTAAATGCGTATATTGCCATTGCAAATTATGGGCATCCTGGAGAAGCATATAATGTCGGATCAGGTAAGCTATATACCATAGGTAATATTATAGAAATTCTGTTAAGCTATACAAAATTTTCTATAGTTGTACAAGAAGATGTTACACGTATTCATGAGAAAAAACATCTACCGTTGTTTGCAGATATTACGAGAATAAGAGCACATACTGGTTGGAAACCTTCCCTTACTATTGAGTGTGCGCTTGAGCGGACGCTTGATTATTGGAGAGGATGTGTATAAGTGGGTAAGCGATTTTGATGGAAAATGGAAGGGAAAAGAGTGAAAGCGATTATAAATTACTTTTCTGATGTGGAAAAGATGTTACAGGGTATTTCATTAGTTCAGTTGCAGCGTATATTATTTCTTTTAGAACAAGCATACTATGGTAATCAACGTATATTTGTTATGGGAAATGGAGGGAGTGCAGCAACGGCATCCCATTTTGCCCTGGATCTAAGTAAAAACACAATTGCATTAGGAGCACCACGTGTAAAGGCGTTATCTCTTACAGATCAGACACCATTGATAACTGCCTGGAGCAATGATACTGCATATGACCATATCTTTGTGGAGCAACTGGCATCTCTTGTTGAGCCGGAAGATATTGTGATTGGTATCAGTGCAAGTGGAAATTCTAGGAATGTTATTAATGCTTTGTGTTTTGCAAAACAGTCAAATGCGATAACAATTGGGCTATTGGGTGCAAATGGCGGCCAAATGAAAGAGATAGTAGATGCGTATGTATTGGTACCAGGTCAAAATATTGAGCAAGAAGAGGATGCGCATATGATATGTGCACATATTATAACACGGCATATGCGCGAAATTGTGCATTCTTCGGTAAGAACATTAGTCACGCCACTATCCGGGAAACCTGTAGAAGGTCTTTATACTTCGTGAATATTACTAATGAGAGCATAAAGTATGTGTTTTCTTATTGTGCTATAAATGTGTGAGGAGAGAATATGCTAATTGTAAGAGCACCAATGCGAGTTAGTTTTGGTGGAGGAGGAACTGACCTTGAAGCGTACTATGAGAAATATGGCGGCGTAGTAATTAGTACCGCTATTAATAAATATTTTTATAGCATTATTACGGAAGAAGAGAAGGAAAATGTGCAGGTGATATCTGCAGATTACCAATCATTATTTCGTTATAGCGTGGATAAAGATATTCTTGCGAATGGAGATTTAGCTCTGCCGAAGGCCGTATTACAGCATTTTGGGATTTGCCAGGGCATGAACATATTTGTGGCAAGCGAGGTGCCTCCGGGGACCGGGCTTGGATCGTCGAGTGCAGCGGTGGTATCGTTGGTGCGAGCTATGGCAACACTCATAGAACAGCCAATGAGTAAATATGAGGTAGCCGAAGTTGCCTCAGTGATTGAAATTGATAAAATGATGATGCCTATTGGGAAACAGGATCAGTATGCATCGTCTTTTGGAGGGTTAAATAAGATCACTTTTGAGCGTGAAGGAGTAAAGGTTGAGCCAGTGAGAATGGACCATGAAGTCCAAAAGAAGCTGGAAAGACGCACAATGCTTTTCTTTACAGGAAGCTCACGGCAATCAACAGCGATTTTAACGCATCAAAGGAAATCGACAAAAGACCGGGAAGAGAGTGTATTGCAAGCACTTCATAACATCAAGCAAGTAGCTTTAGAGATGCAAGTGTGTTTGGAGAGTGGCGATCTAGAGACATTTGCGAGCCTTCTACATTATTCATGGGAAGAGAAGCGCCGTCTTGCGCCTGGACTTACAACAACGCAGATAGATGAGTGGTACGATGTAGCGCGTCGCCATGGAGCGCAAGCAGGCAAAATTACAGGGGCCGGGGGAGGAGGATTTCTTATGCTGTATTGTTGTGAAGCTTCACAGGAAGAAGTGACAAGAGTATTAGAAGAACGAGGGTTAAAGCGAATGAATTTTCGATTTGAAAGTGGGGGAGTAAGAGTATTAGTCAACACAGGGCAGTTTATTAATGTATGTGGTGTGAGATAGTTGTTTTTTATTGGAATTAGAAAATTGAAAGAGATAAAAAAGAAGGGTAGGGAGGCATGAGAATACTAGTTACAGGAGGAGCCGGTTTTATTGGCTCGCACATTGTTGATGAGTATATAGCAGATGGTCATGAAGTTGCCATCATAGATAATTTATGGGAAAGAGGGGGAGGAAGTTTAGCGAATGTCAACGTCCAGGCAACGTTTTATCATGCAGATATTACGAATCAAGATGAGGTAGCAAAGATTTTTCGGGAAGTCAAGCCCGATATTATCAATCATCATGCGGCACAGCATAGTGTGGCTATATCGACGAAAGATCCTCGTTTGGATGCACAGGTGAATGTACTGGGATTGCTTAACATTTTGAAGGGTGCGGTTGATGTGAAGGCACGCAAGCTTATTTTTGCGTCTTCCGGTGCGACATATGGAGTACCAGAAAGTATGCCTATTGATGAGAATACGAGACAGCATCCAGAGTCACCCTATGGTATAACGAAGATGATAGGAGAACACTATGTGCGTTATTGGAGATTGGCATATGGGTTGACCAGTACGATATTTCGGTATGGGAATGTCTATGGTCCGCGTCAAGATCCGAGTGGGGAGGCCGGGGTGATTGCGATATTTGCGCAGCGTTTTCTGCAGCGAGAGGAAGTGCGAATTGATTGGGATGGTGAGCAGCAGAAAGATTATATATACGTGAAAGATGTTGCTCGTGCAAATTTGAAGGTACTCGATGAGGGTGATAATGATATTTTTTGCCTTGGGACGGGGCGAGGGGTATCGGTGAATGAAATATATAAGACGCTATCGACGATAGTCGGCTGGACAGTACCAGTGGTAAGAGCGCCAAAACGGCCAGGAGATATTTACAAAGCCTATTTTGATCCAAAGAAAGCAAACCGGATGCTGCAGTGGAAAGCTGCTGTAGTATTTGAAGAAGGGGTAGAAGCGACGGTAAACTTTTTGCGTAAGAGGGAAGGGGCATAAAGGATCAATGCCACTGCAAGCTTATCTTGTCAAATGCGATAGCGAGACGACACTGCAGATTGATATCAACATCTGACGGATGTTATTAAGCTTTGCTGTGAGTGATCGTAGGTGCGGTAAGCAAGGTAACATTTGTGGCGTTCGTTGTTGTATGTCCTATTGGAAGGTCCATCATGAGTACGCTCTGTTTGTCATGATGATTTTGATGGGACATGCTATTTTCTACGCAGATGAAGTTTTCCTTGCCAGGGTATACCCAGCAAGTTATACTACTATCAATGTGCCAATGAAAGAATAAGAGTGTTGAGCCTATGTGATGCGAGAAGGGAAATGCAAGAATGGCAGTCCAACAAATAGAAACACAGAAAGCACCCGTTCGGCTTTATTATGTGTTTTCTCATGAAGATGGCATCTTTGCTAATGAAATACGGAAATACCTGGAAATTCTCCGAAAACATCGTATTATCGATGAATGGGATAGCCTCAAATTGACCTCAGTTACAGATGAAATATATATGCTTGATGAATACTTGATTACTGCACAGATAGTGCTTCTTTTAGTAAGTCCAGATTTTCTTGCATACGATTTCTTGTATAGCACTGCACTACAAAAGGTACTAGAAAGACATGATGCAGGCAAGGCGATTGTCCTTCCTGTTCTTTTGCGACCAGCCGACTGGACGAATACGCCCTTAGCTCGACTTCAAGTTCTACCTGACAATGAAATGCCTATTATTCTATGGTCTAACGAGGATGAGGCGTACTTCAACATTGAAAAAAATATCCGAGTTGCTGTTACCCAACTATCATATCCTCAATCTATCAAAAAACGAGGACCAGATGCGGAGTTAATATCAGGCTCATCTTTCCCACAAACAGATGTATCACCAACAAGGCTATTCTTGATTTATGCTGAGCGGGATCAAATGTTGCTGGATCAATTCGAGAGCCATCTTGCTATATTGGAGCGATATAGTTCTATTGACGTATCCGGTAGACGAAGGATTAATTGGGAAATATCTGCAGAGTCGGAAACGGATCAAAATCTTGCTATGGCACAGGTAATTCTTCTATTCTTTAGCCCAGATTTTCTTGCATCAGATTATTGCTATGGTCCTGAAATGATGCGGTCTCTTGAGAGGCATAAGAGTGGAGATGCAATGGTTATTCTGATCATTTTACGTAGGTGCGACTGGAAAGCTTCTCCTTTTGAGGAGTTGCCCGTATTACCCACCGATGGAGAGCCTGTTACCTCATGGACCAATCTAGACGCAGCTTTTCTGGATACAATAAAGGGTATTCGCAAGTTCATTGCTGAGCCGCTTGTTTCTTCAAATATCAACAATGAGACACAAGAAGGCATAGGTTCGGAGGTCATGCCCAAACTGGTGCCTTTCATCTCTGGCCCAATAAAAATTTTTTACTCCTACTCTCGTAAAGACAAAGATATAGAGCTTTTGCGATATCTTAAACAGCATCTAGCCTATTTCAAAAGACAAATGCACATTATTGATTTTGACGAGAGTATGCTGCAAGCTGGGACAGAGAGGCTCCCTGCTATATATCAGGAGTTAGCAGGTGCTCATATTATCCTTCTTTTGATCAGTGCAGACTATTTTGCATCAGATTATTGTGTTTTAGAGATGCAATATGCATTGGAGAGACAAGCATCAGGAGAAGCGATAGTGATTCCTATTCTCCTACGCCCTGTAGATATGGGCCTTTCTCCTATCGCTATGATTCAATCTCTTCCAACAGATGGAAAACCTGTTATTATGTGGCAGAATCAGGACGAAGCATTTTTTAGTATAGCTCAGGGTTTACGCGAAGTTATCCTGTCGTTAGCTACCCAGATAGCTCAAGCGACCAAAGAAAAGCTTCTTCTTGAAGGAAAAACGCATTATGATGCATTAGATTATGAGGAAGCTCTAGCCACATATCAACAAGCACACGATTTAGACTTAAAGGATGAGATTATTTCCGCCATTATTGGCCGTATTCTTTTACACCTGGGTCGTCATGAAGAAGCGCTTATGGTGTATGAGGATATACTTCGTACTTCTCCATCAGCTTCTATACACCTTTTTAAGGGTATTGCCCTTCAGCATTTGGGGCGATTGATAGACGCTCTGGAAGTTTATCAGCAAGTTCGAGAGTATGGTTTTACTGGCTGATTATAGTATTGTTAAGGAATTGATGTTCCTACGAAAATGGGTATAAGGTTGAGATAAACTTGTCGAATTCAACCAATTTTTATAATGATCTCTGACTCGAAAAGTCATAGTGCTTTAGATGAAACAGGATCTTACTAAATCCCTATGAAAAGTTCAGTAAAAAGCGGGCACATTAAAAATCGGGTCTTTTATTAGTGATTCCCCAGATGAGGAGTGCAAATGGATCAGGCTCTTGCTGGCGGAAATCAATCCACCTCATTCCTTGGAAAATGGATGGCAGGTCTGGTACCGTTAATTCAGTCGCTTCTGGTAAGATAATAGGGATGAGGGGCCGTCCATGTTCAACAAACTCATGCACAAATGCTTGCTCCAGAAGACGTACCCACGACTTTGTCCCTCCCTTTCCAAAAAACACTGCTGCAGACTTTGCTAATTTCAGGGATTTCTCTATCCCTTCCTGTTTCACACACCCTGGTTGTAGCTCCCAGTCGTCAACCCATGGTAAGATTCCCTGTTCCTGTAATTGATTTCTATATTTTTTGATAGCTGGTTTGTCCTCATAGCTACTCCAGAGGAACACATCAAAACTGTTGCTTGCCCGTTTCCCTTCAAGACTGGATTTGATAGTCTCCAGATTGCGTTGGCGATCAGCCGTATGATTCATGCTTTGGATAGTGGGTGAAGACAGGGCAGCCTGTTTTTCTTTATCGCGTAAAGACACTTTTTCTTCACATACAGGGCATGGAAGCCAGCCGAAGCCACGGGCAAGACGTTTTTGGACTATATCATCTGGAAGCTCCTGAGTACAATTGTCACAAATAAAAATAGGTCTTCGCTTGAGCCGCTCTGATAATTTGCGTTTGAGATGATTATGAATATACATTTCAAAGGAAGTACGAGTTTGCTCATTTGCAGCTTTATCGAAAAATAAAGTCAATTCGCCATGCCCCTCATCAGTCAGGTGCAGGAGAATACCGCACTCACCTCCCCCGCTTGCCATATAAGTCACAGCATTTTTCCAAAGTTTGTTTCTGATGAAGATTCCGCTATTGGCCAGACGTACAGCAAGCATAATATAAATATTGAGAATAGGACCATCAAAGGTAAAAACAACAGTTTTCCGGCCAGGCTCAGGAAGTTCAGAATACTCACGTGTTGATTGTGCAGGGAAGACAAGAAAAGGCTCTTCCCGTAGTACCAATTCACGATGTAGTAGATCCTCAATGAGTGCGATTAATAATAGTTTCTCCTGCCCCGTATCCTTCAAACGTTCATCTTTGCTCATAAAGAAGTCACCAAGGCGTACGCGGTCTTCTGTGATAATGCCGTATCCGTCGGGTTCCTCCCTTACTGCATTGATAAGTGCTGATGCATAAGCGTCCAGAATCTCTGGTTGAAGCAAAATATAGTTTCCAAAACTCAGCTTTTTAATCAGGCCTACAGCTTCTAAGCGATCAATACACTTTTCGAAATGCTGACGTAGCTCTTCCTTCCTAGACAGTGCCTCTTTTGTTTTCAAAAACGATAAATATAAGTTATCAATGTTCTCCAATAAAAATCCAGCTTGTTTCTGTTCAATAAGGAACGTTTTGATGGTTTGAAAAAGGCGTGTCGAGCTTACTCCTGGCAGTCCATCCCAGTCGATAGCTTCTTTGATAGCAGTGCTTAGTTCTGCTATATTTTTGTTGTCTCTTGCACTTGTATTAAAATGAGCAATAAAGTCATATTCCTTTTTGATGCTGTTGATCCGTTCACTGCTTGCAGGAACCCCTCCACGGTCAACGCGTGCTTCAATCAGAAATTTCTTGATGCCAGGCATAAGAGCAGTTGGTGCGAGAATGCCTTGTGCTTGTTTTAGTGCCCGCACCCAATAAACTATCCCGGCAAAAGGATCATCCTCACTACGTGCATCAAAAACTACTAATGCAATTGTTACAGCATCCAGGTGGAGTTGGTGAATCACCCGATAGCCAGGCTGTCCTGCAAGATCCCATAGAAAGACCTCCTGTATCTCTACACACTGGGTTGCGCGGTAAAGCTTCTCCTCGGAGAACATCCAGACATGTCTACCATGCGAAGAATCGGTCGCTGTGTAAGGTTCTCCTGCGAGTACAAGGGCGAGACCTGTTTTACCAACACCGGTATTGCCAACTAAGACTACTTTCGCATTTTTATAGCTAACAGCATCAGCTAAAATAGCATCAATAGAGTAAGCCGCTTCGTCTCTTCTCAGGAGAGAGATTGTACCGAATGCTTTATCGGCAATGGCAATAGCTTCCATATTGGGATGAAAGGCAATAACAGCTTTATCAGGGATATTCTTGACGATACTCTCAAGTATCCAAACGTCGATATTCTTGCGCCAAATATAAATGGCATCTTGTAAAAGTTGTGAGCCAGAGGTTACACATGAGGCCAGACACTGGCTGTCAGCAGAAAAGGAAAAGAGCTTTCCCTGCCCAGGCTGGCCTTCAAGAATAGTTCGAGAA
Source organism: uncultured Chloroflexia bacterium (assembly GCA_963850365.1). GTDB lineage: Bacteria > Chloroflexota > Ktedonobacteria > Ktedonobacterales > Ktedonobacteraceae > Dictyobacter. The sequence continues at coordinate 106,608 of CAWKKX010000013.1, read as the reverse complement.
TCTTTTTCCAGGTCAAGTAAAATAATGGTATGGTCAGATGTATCCTCAATGGCTACAATCCGTCCATCTTGCGACTTACAAGAGATGCCAGGTTTCAAATCGTCGGCAAGGGAAAATAACAATCTTGCATCATCATCAGTATCTACATACCATTGCGTAATGGAATTACTGATTGAAGTGCAGGTAAGTACATATTTGTTTCTAACCCAAGACAATTTTTTTACTGGTTCAGGCTGAAGAAATTCTCCTGCAGACTTTCCGGTTTGAGAATCCCAAAGACAGACTTTCCGGTCAAGTGAACCTGAAGCTAGATAGTGTCCATCGGATGACCAGGATACAGTCGTGACAGGCTCGGTATGTCCTATAAGCGTATGCTGAATATTCCCCCTCTGGGTATCCCATATATATACTGTCTGATCGAGAGATCCCAGGGCCAGGTAGTGGTTGTCAGGTGACCAAACCATACTCCATGCGAGGCTGGTGCGATTAAGTAGTATCTGAAGCAATGCACCGCTTTTTGCATCCCAAAGGTGAATTGGACCATCGAGCCTACTTGTGGCAATCCGTTGGCTATCGGGCGACCACACTATATCCCATATAGGTGTTTTGAGGCCAGAACGCTGATGAAGTAATGTACCTGTCTTGCCATCCCAGAGGTAAATAGAGCCATCGAGGCTAGTTGCAGCCAATCGTTGTCCATCAGGAGACCAGGCTAAAGCAGTAGTTGATCCTATATGATCAGACAATGTCTGCTGAATTGTATAAATATTACCTGGTAAAGATGATTGCAAATCAATTGTGGACATGCCTTCTCCTTTTTCCATACCATCCGCGCAAAACCTTTTTACATAATAAGCGGTCGGCGACCAGTGATACCCCACATGAGATAAGCAAAAGGATCGGGTTCAGACTGACGAAAGTCAACTCCGCTAAAATTTTCTAGGAAAACGGAAAGTTCTGGTTTATCAGGAGCGTCAGCCAAGAAAACAGGAATTACTCGAAGGAACTGACGATGGGTAAACTCAGTGATTAAGCTTTCTACTTCTAACACTTGCCAATTGCTCAAAGCATTTTTGCCAATCAATATTGCAGCGGCACCAATGCTTCTAATCTGTTTATTTTTCTCAGACTGCTGAGTAGTACCAGGCTCTTTTCGCTTATCAAACCAGGGTAAGATACCTTCAGCTTTCAGTCTTTTGTCAATTTCTTTAACTGCCACAATATCGTCTTCGTGATAACAAACATACACGTCATATGTGCCTGCCAGCCATTTTTGTTGCAATGTATTGGATGTATTAGCCGTAGTTGGAGTGGGCAATACTATAGCTCTATCGATTAGGGGTGTCTGATTGGTAGGCAGGGCTGCAGTTTCTATAGTGGTGATCTTGTTAGCGACTGCTTCGAGCTTTGTAGCAAGGACATCCATTTGTATTGTATCAGTTTGACTTTTAAGGAGAGTTGCTACTTTATTAAAAAATGGCTGTACAACCCATACAGCCATAAGACCTCGTTCGTTAGCATTAATATCCCAGGTAGGTGCCTGCCGTTCAACCTCATTTGTAAAGACACGAAGTATAACCTGTGAAGTTGGGGTTTGCGTTTCTTTCTTTAATTGTTCAGCTGTTGCATTTACGATAGTAGGGAGGCGACTCTCTAGATTGTTACATATGTCTTGCCACAATGAGGCGTCTCTTCCAATCCACCATGGAGGAATGGGAATTTCAAGGAAGTCTTCTTTCTTTCCTTTTAGCTTTTGAAGAAGAGGAATAAGACTATCACTTGCATTTAAAGCTGCACCAGGGATTGCAGTTGCGGCAGCTATTCCTCCTACGCCACTTATTCCGCCGAGAGCTGCCAATGTGGCGAACGAGACCCCTAAGAGCGCTTTTCCAATACTAATAATCGCAGCTTTTTTCTCGGATGATGTTCCCGACATACCCAGACCTTCTCCCTTTGCATCTATAGAAAATTACCTATACGTTAAATCTTCTGAAAATACATTATAATGGATAGATCACAAAATGAGAAGTACATCGAGGAATGACCGATTTGGTGATTTCTTCCTAACGTCAACGCCAGTGAGCCATTCCTGGCGTTGACAAATGTGGCTATATGCTTTAGTTTCTTATCACGAGTTCAGGAAACAAAGCACTTGATGTATTGAAGCTAGCTGGGATCGCCGAAGATCGTGTAGTGCCAACCTTTGCGTGCCACGCCAGATAGTTCAATCATCACATGTTTAATCGTTGTATATTCGTCGAACGAGTACATCGACATGTCTTTTCCGATACCGCTCTCTTTTACGCCACCATGCGGCATTTCTGCAGTTAGTGGCAGGTGATCATTGACCCAGACAGTGCCGAAGCGTAGTTGCTTACTGGCATGCATGGCTTTGTAAATGTCCTTTGTCCAGACCGAGGCGGCCAGGCCAAAAACCACACCATTCGCCTTTTGTAATACCTCTTCCTCAGTTTTGAAGCGTCCTATAACGATGACTGGTCCAAACACTTCAGACTGTATGATTTCCGTTTCCTGACGGTTCTCCTCAATAACGGTCGGTTCAAAGAAGACACCTTTCTCGAAGCCAGGAATTATTGCTCTTTGCCCACCAAGCAGGATATTTGATCCGTTTTGTCGTGCTCGCTCAACGAACCCTGTAACCGAATTGAGTTGTCTGGCAGAGATCAATGAGCCCATGTCTGTGCTTTCCTGCGAGGGATCGCCGACCCTGATCTGTTTGACGGTAGTGAGTAGCCTTTCAACAAAGGTATCGTAGATACTATTTTGCACATAGATGCGCGTGGCCGCCGTACAATCTTGTCCGCTGTTGACATAGCCGCCAGCTACCGCTCCGTTAACACTTGCATCGATGTCGGCATCCTCATAGACGATAAATGGAGCTTTGCCACCCAGTTCGAGGTGGACACGTTTAATTGTATCGGCTGCAGCACGCATGACGTATTTTCCGCTTCTGGTGCTGCCCGTGATTGAGACCATGTTAACATCTTTATGGCTAACCAGAGCAGGCGCAACCTCAGGACCGTCAGTGATAATATTCAGTACTCCTGCTGGCATGCCTGCCTCTAGAGCAAGTTCTCCGAGCCTGAGTGCTGTTAAGGGTGTTTCTGGCGAAGGTTTGAAGATGACCGTATTGCCAGCGGCTAATGCAGGACCAATCTTCCAGATTGCCATCATAAAAGGATAGTTCCATGGTGCGACAGAGGCTACAACTCCGACTGGTTCGCGTCGGATCATACTGGTATGTTCGCCAGTATATTCCGTTGCGGCTGCCCCTGCCAGGTGGCGGGCGGCCCCCGCAAAGAAGTGCAGATTATCTGCCGAGAATGGTATGTCGCTATCACGAGCCAGTTTAATGGTTTTGCCTGTGTCCTGTGACTCCAGGGTGGCTAATTCTGCATTGTTCTCCTCGATTAAGCTCGCAAGTTTTTGTAGGATCGTAGAGCGTATGGCCGGTGCCAGGTTTGACCAACGCCCATCATCGAAGGCTACGCGTGCGGCTGCTACGGCACTGTTCATGTCCTGCAGAGTGCTCTCAGGAACCTGTGTTATTACCTCACCAGTGGCTGGATTGATATCGTCAATCATTTTACCTGTACTACTATTTAGCAGTTCACCATTGATCAATAACCTGTTCTTCGTCATAGCAAATACCTCTTTCGGGAAAGCGTAGTAAAATATTACTTACTTCCTTTTGTAACTCGAATCTTCTACTAATGGCGTTCTACAAGAAAGAGCGGTATATTAGTATGTTACTCTTGGTAGTTGGCAAGAGCTGTATTTGAGTTCAGACACAAACTCTTACCTTTCGGACGAAGGGTAATTTACTATGTTAAGTATACGTGAGGTGTCGAAGAGAAACCACCCTCTTCTCTATAGCTTCTTCTCAGTCTATTATTTATACTTATATAAGAAGTAGTTTTGTATCCAGTCTTTGTGTGAGCTAGCATTGATATCTTGACATGATTCACACAACAGTAAATGTATTTACCCATGCCTGACGTTATTTTCTAATAGATGAGGTATTGGCCATTATGACTAACATGCACCAGGAAGATCAAAGTAATCTCGCATCTCATGCAACGCTTCATCCTCTTGATCCACTTACAGCTGAAGAGATTATGGCAGCCGTCAAAATCGTCCGCACTGAAAAAAATCTGGGCGTTCGTTTTGTATCGGTGGGTTTAAAAGAGCCTGCTAAGGATGTCGTGTTACATTTCAAAGCAGGAGATGTCATTGTACGGGAAGCGGCAATGGTTCTGCTTGATAATGAGAGACGAGCAACCTATGAAGCCGTCGTTTCGATAACTGCGGGTCAGATCGTCTTGTGGCGTCATATCCCTGGTGTTCAGCCTGCCATCATGCTTGAGGAGCTTGCGGCAAGCGAACTACTCTTGCGTCGTAACCCGGATTTTCTGGCAGCTTTACAAAAGCGAGGCATAACGGACATTGACAAGGTGATGGTTGATACGTGGTCTGCAGGCTATTATGGTGAGGATGAGAATCCTCAGCGTCGTGTTGCTCGTGCACTGGCCTATCTGCGTATAGAAGCAAACGACAATGCCTATGCTCATCCTGTTGAGGGCATTATTGCGCTGCTCGATCTAGACTCGATGGAAGTAATTCGCGTCGAAGACCACGGGGCTATCCCGATTCCACCTGCATCTGGTAACTACTTCCCTGAGAATGTTGGACCGATGCGTACTGATCTCAAGGCACTTGAAATTATACAGCCAGAAGGCCCAAGCTTTAGGGTCAATGGTTACGCAGTTGAATGGCAAAAGTGGCATTTTCGTGTAGGTTTTACTCCACGCGAAGGACTTGTCCTGCACACACTGGGTTATGAAGATCAAGGGCGTATACGTCCCATTATGTATCGTGCTTCACTGGCAGAGATGGTCGTACCTTATGGTGATCCGGGCATCAGCCACTATCGAAAGGCGGCATTTGATGTTGGCGAATATGGAGTAGGTATTCTGGCAAATGCTCTGGAGCCTGGTTGTGATTGCCTGGGCTCTATCCACTATTTTGATGCATTAGTCACTGACAGCCATGGCAATCTTGTTACCATGCCAAATGTCATCTGTATGCATGAAGAAGATTATGGTATTTTGTGGAAGCATGCCGATTGGCACCTTAATCGTACTGAGGTGCGGCGTTCACGACGCCTCGTCATCTCATTTATCGCTACTATCGATAATTACGAGTATGGTTTCTTCTGGTATCTTTACCAGGATGGCACCATTGAGTTTGAGTCCAAGCTCACAGGTATCATGAGCACAGGGGCGGTGCTGGAAGGTGTCAAGCCAAAGTACGGCCAGCTTGTTGCGCCGCAATTGAATGCGCCCAATCATCAACACATCTTTGATATTCGCTTAGATATGATGGTAGACGGGCTAGATAACTCTGTCTATGAGGTACATACCGAAGCTGAGCCTATCGGAGCTACAAATCCTCATGGTACCGCCTTTTTTGCTAAGGCTACCTTGCTCACCAACGAGTTGGAGGCGCAGCAGACGATAGATCCACTCTCCTGCCGCTATTGGAAAATCGTCAATCCCAATCGTTTGAATGGCCTGGGTGAGCCTGTAGCCTATAAACTTATGCCAGGAGGCAACGCGCTGCCCTTTGCACATCCAGAGTCTAGCATTATGAAACGTGCAGGATTCGCACGAAAAAATCTGTGGGTAACTCCTTACCATGCTGAGGAACGTTATCCCGCTGGCGAGTATCCCAACCAGCATCCTGGTGGTGATGGCCTGCCTGCATGGACGCAAGCGAATCGCTCGATAGAGAATACCGATGTAGTGCTATGGTATAATATGACCGTCAACCACATCCCTTGCCCCGAAGATTGGCCCGTCATGCCCGTTCATTATATCAATTTTATGCTCAAACCAACTGGCTTTTTTGATCGAAGTGCTGCACTTGATGTTCCCGTACTTACGCGTGGACATCAAGATCATTGTGAACACGAATAGCTGCACTGGATTATATATTGCGGATAGTAAAAGAACAGACTACAATATATTAGATTGCCTAAAGCTTCAAGTATGCCCTGGCCAAACAGATCCATTGTGTTTTGTGAGGATTAGAGCAGCAAGGCACAAACACTAGAGATAGTGAGATATGTTTGGAGGTATGGATGGTATAGTGCCGGATGAAGAATGAGCGACATATTTATCGTATCGCTCATTTTTTATCTGGCGATGGGTTGGTATTAGAAACTATACTATAAATTGGCGATTACAATTTTTGTGGCAAATTGGGATAATAATTTGGATTTTGCGTAAAATCGAACACTTCATAGAAATCGCCCAGTTGAGTAGAACCATCGCGTGGTGGTGCGGGTGGGCCGAATGCTTTCCCCTGGGCTGCATCGTTATTTGTGCTGGGCGTTGATACGTCGAATTGATGGTTACTACTGGCCAGTGTCGGTAAGCCAAATCGCCGCTCAATGAACTTTAAGAGCGAGTTGTGTTCGTAGAGTTGTCCCGATACAAAACCACGTTTCGCCCACGGTGAGATGACCAGCGTGGGTACACGAATACCCAGGCCATACGCATCCAGTTGTGGTGGTGCCACATGATCATAATAACCACCGCCCTCGTCATATGTGAGAAATAGCGCTGACCGCGTCCATAGGCCGGACTTGATAAGTGCGTTGATCACTCGCGCCATTTCAATCTCGCCCTCTCGCACGCTCAACGGTGGATGCTCGCTCGTGAAGGCATCGGAGATCAAAAACGATACTTGTGGCAAGGTACCAGCCTTCAGGTCGTTGTAATAGTCACTCCCTTTGAACTTCAAGCGTGGATCTTTATACCAGCGTTTGAAAAAAGGGAGGGCATTGAAGAACTCTACTTCGGGCGTACTGCCCAGGGTACTGCCCAGGTTATAGCACTTCCATGAAACCTTTTTATCCTCCAGCAGGTCCACAATGACCGGAAAATCCAGGCTTCCTCTGGGCAATTTGTGATTCTGGGTAATGCCACCAGTCGTTCCCGCCCAGAGTGCGATACGGTTGGGCAGTGTTGGCCCAAGCTGGTATGAAAAGTAGTTACCGCATAGCGTAAAGGCATCAGCTAATGCCCAGTAGTAGGGCAGATCGTTCCCTGTATAGTACCCCATCACTTCCGGCCCATCGGTCAGCACAAAGCCATCCATCTTACCTGCATTGTATTCGCGGTGAATGACATCCCAGGTGTGGGCGATGTCGCTGGTGTCATGTTTGATGAAATGGTATGGTTTAACCTGGCCGCCTTTGCCATCGGGCAGCGCTATATCAGCTGGTATAGCGTACTTACCAGCTTTTGTGTACTGCCCAAAGTATGCATCAAAAGAGCGATTCTCCTGGCAGGCAATCACGACATGCTCAATGGAATTGGCATTATCGGCAGGCAGGGCCGAAGAAGGTTGTGTGAGGCCCGTACCAGTACCAATATTACTGCTGCAACCACTCAATGCCATACTGCCAGCCGCCAATGTGCCCAGTTGTCGCAAAATGTCACGCCGTGGCCGCCGTGTATCAAAATAGTTTTTAAGATTCATGTATTACAACTCTTTCCTGCTCGTACTACAGTAGCAAGTAAGCTCAATAGATCTATTTGATACAACGATCAGTGAAGCCCGTTCAAAAAAGCTATATTGCCAGTTACTACTGTCGTACTAGTCATACTACCACTTTTGTGGTTGTAGTGATTATACCTCCATGTCTCATAGACATTTTTCCGACTTATAGTAGGCAGGAAGCTTTAGCTCATATGGGCTATTTGTCTGGTCTCGTGCTTCATCTTCTTGAAAAGCCAGTATAGTATATATGATAGTGAATTTGGATGAGAGGTGAAAAGCATGCACATATCTGCCCGCGTAAAATATCGGTAAAACTAACTAATATTGGAAGTAAAGAATATAGTATATGTGCCAAAAATTAATTCTAAATACAGAGTGCTAATGTTGTTTATTAGGAGAATAAGCATATGAGTGAAACCATACCACAACAGCAACTCAATACGGAAGCCGAATTAGATAAGTCAACCCCTTTGTCCGCTGACCGATTGCGCATGAATAGCAATGCTCCTCAACCCATGCATCACGCACTGCAAGTTATGAAGAAGGTTCCAGAAATTACGGTCTACTTCTGGATCATCAAATTATTGACCACCGCGATGGGCGAAGTGACTTCAGACTATCTTGCTCACCAGTTTGATCCGATAATCGCAGTCGCTCTAGGGGGAATTGGGTTGGCAGCCGCGCTACTACTGCAATTCTCAGTGCGTCGATATGTGGCATGGATCTATTGGTTAGCCGTTGCCATGGTCGCCGTGTTCGGCACAATGGCCGCCGATGTGTTGCATGTTGGGTTGGGTATCCCGTATATCGTATCAACCACATTGTTTTTGGTTGCGTTGGCCGTCATCTTCGTAATCTGGTACAAAAGCGAGAAGACCTTGTCCATCCATAGTATCTACACCCGCCGTCGCGAAGTGTTTTACTGGGCAACTGTAATGGCAACATTCGCGCTCGGTACCGCCGCAGGTGATATGGCCGCGACAACTGTTGGTCTGGGTTATTTCTCTTCGGGTGTGCTGTTTGCTGTGCTAATCGCTGTGCCTGCCCTCGCCTACTGGCTGTTTGGCTTGAACGAGATTGTTGCCTTCTGGCTTGCCTACATTTTGACCAGGCCGCTTGGTGCCTCGTTTGCGGACTGGATAGGGCGGTCGCGCAGCCTGGGTGGTCTTGGGTTGGGCACAGGATCGGTCAGCCTGGCCTTAACAATTTTGATTATCGGCTTTGTTGGCTACCTGACTATTACCCGCAAAGATATGAAGGGCGAATAACAGTAGTTTTCTTTAGGGGCTTGTAGGCAAGGAAAAAGCATTGATGCCAACACATAAGTAATCAAACCAATTTCAAGCCTGAAAGCCCCAATACAACAGCGAGCACAGGATTGAGGTACTGATTGGGGATATATTTTGTTGCAATGCTCCCGAAGAATACACCTGGTAGCGAACCGATCAGTAAGAGCCCTACAATCGTCCAGTTGAGCCCACCAGCGGTGATATAGCCGATTGAGCCAGCAAGAAGGAGGAGGAAGGCCTGGAAAATATCTGTTCCCACCAGTTGTTTCGGAGTCAACTTAGGATAGAGGAAGGCGAGAGAGGCAATAATCAGCGTTCCACTACCAACAGATGTTAAACCGACCAGAAATCCGAATACAGCCCCTACAAGTGCTGTTATAAGAGGACGTACCCATACATGTTTGCGCTCAGGCTTCTCAGTAGGCGTTCCCTGTTTGAGCTTTTCTTTTTTCCTGCGCTCCGTCCAGCGCAGGAAAAAGGGTCTGAACAAGATGAGCACCGCTACAAGGATGAGTACAAAGCCAATGGCATGTACAATGAGGTTATTGAGTTGTGTGGCATAATGCTTGCGTATATACTGGACTAGCAGCACGCTAAACAGCGTCGCAGGGATACTGCCACAGGCCAGCCAGCCAGCTATACGGAAATCTACATGTTTTTCACGTATGTGTATTGCGGAGCCAAGCGCTTTTGTGACTGTCGAATAAGCAATATCGGCTGATACAACCCACATCGGGGGAATACCAAAGAAGATAATAAGGATCGGGGCGAGTAGCGATCCGCCACCCATACCGGTCATGCCGATGAGAAAACCTACTATCAACCCGGCAAAGCTAATGCGATAGTCCATGCGTAACTCCTGATACCTACAGATAAATACAAGAATTAAAGAAACTTCATCTTTGAAGCATGGGCTGCATACCTCGATCAGAACTTTGCAGTTTAGCTTCTTTAGCGTTAGTTTCTATGGTTTATTGTTGATATTGTTGATCAACTTATAGCTATTCTTTAAAATATACAGTATGTACTGCTCGGTTGTCAATGTTATCTTCTCGCTAAAGGTGTGATTTCTTTGCAATTGATACTAAACTGTATTCTGGCATGCGACATACTCGACCTGCCAATACTGCAGAAAGAGGCCAAATTACCTTGCACATTTGAATGCAGATTAGCATGAGATAATCTTCACTTCATTCACATAACCCCTTTTCGGCTTCAAATTCAAAGCCGTAGCACTTCTCCTCCTTGTAGGCTCACTGTTCTAGGTTTTGCGACGGTTGAAACAATTTTCTTTTCTTTCTTACTCTGTAGTAAGCGGACAAGAATAGAAATGGACCTCATTTCTAGAAAGGGGTCCATCTATGTATGATTTTTTAACATATGGGGTGCAGGCACACACGCTCTGGCACCTTGTTAGATAAGTAAATGCATCGCATCTTCTTATGACGGACTTGGTTCTTCTTTCTCTGCAACGCCCGCATCTGCGAATGTGGCCATCTCGTCGCGTATGGCTATCGCATCATCTACGAGATGCAGGGCCATCATTGCCCCCGTTCCCTCGCCCAGGCGAAGATCAAGGTTCAGCAGGGGAACAAGTTCCATATGTTCTAGCATAATGCGATGCCCGACCTCGACTGAGTTATGTGCTGCAATGAGGTAGTCCTGTACCTGCGGGCAGAGTTCGGTTGCGATCAGGGCCGCTGCCCCTGAAATAAACCCATCTATCACTACAGGGCGTTGTTGGGCGGCAGCGCCAAGAATAACACCAACCAGACCTGCGATCTCGTACCCACCTACCTTTGCCAAAACATCGACTGGCTCAGTTGGATCTGGATGATTGACGGCAATTGCACGCTTGATCATATCTACTTTGTGTCGCCATTTGTCCTGATCTATACCCGTTCCACGTCCAGTAACATCGGCTACGTCGCGACCGGTTATTGCAGCAACGATGGCGCTTGCCGCCGTGGTATTGCCGATCCCCATCTCGCCTATTGCTACCAGATCAAGACCCTGCACTATCTCGTGCTCGACAATCTTGATACCTGCGGTTATTGCAGCAAGTGCATCCTCCAGGCTCATCGCTGGCCCCTGGACCATATTCTGAGTGCCTCGTCCTATTTTGTTGCTTATCAGGTTTGGATGCTCTGGTATGTCTGCCGCAACCCCCATGTCTACAACGATGACCCGTGCTCCTACGCGCCGAGCCAATACATTGATCGCAGCGCCGCCGGCGAGAAAATTCTGTACCATCTGCGCGGTCACTTCCTGTGGATAGGCCGAGACACCCTCCCTGGCTATGCCATGATCGGCAGCCATGACAATAACCCCTTTGTGCGAAAAGACCGGACGTGGCTGACCGGTGATCCCTGCCAGCTTGATTGTCAACTCTTCAAGTCGTCCAAGGCTGCCCTGCGGTTTTGTGAGTTGATCCAGATGGTTACTTGTGGCCTTCATTGCCACTTTATCAAGGGGACGAATACGACGGGTAACCTCAATGAGATGCTTCATGTTTCCTCCTTTTGATAGACGAATCGCTGGTGCCAACTGATCTAGCAATGGCCAGTCTGGATGTGTCAAATGTCCCCACGCTTCATAGTGAATGATCTCACTGAGTGGTTGACGTGATCGCCAGCCGGCCCTTTCTAGCTCTGGTTGCTCCAGGAATTGTGTGGGATAGCCAAGGCAGAGGTATGCGACCGGGACGACGTGGTGGGGGATACCAAGGATTTCGCGCAACTGAGGAAGTTTGAGAATCGAAACCCATCCCACACCAACGCCTTCTGCCCGTGCGGCTAGCCAGAGATTCTCTATTGCGCAGCAGGTCGAATACAGATCGGTCTCGGGTATACTGTTTCGCCCAAGGACAGCCGCTCCAGCACGGGTTGGATCACATGTAATACACACATTTAGTGGGGCATCCAGGATACCTTCAAGCTTGAAGGATAAGTACTGGGTACGGCGAGGTTCATCGAAGAACTGTGCTGCAGCGATCCGCTCTCTTTCATAGAGATCTTGTATCCTCATACGTGTTTGATGGTCAGAGATAACGATGAAGGTCCACGGTTGCATAAAGCCAACCGATGGAGCGTGATGGGCCGCATCGAGAATGCGGGCCAGGACCTCTGCGGGAACCGGATCAGATCGAAAGTGACGCACATCGCGACGTCGATAGATGGCCTGATATACTCCTTCACGCCAGGAGGATGGAAAATCGGATCGTGACGAGGAGTCTGTATCTTTCGCAGATTCGGCAAGCATATATTCTTCCATTGGTTCTACTCTTCCTCATAAAGATTGATGCGGAGATCGTATTAAAATAATAGCAGACAAATAAGAATAAAAGCCGCTCTAACTGCTCTTGTGGTGGAGGTGCGACCTCGCTTCTTTCTTCTTATCTGAACTTCTCCTGTCTATTTCTGATTTGTCGATATAGCAGGCAGTTATGTAGCAAACTTGTTATGATAGATGGGTTGGCAGCTAGCGGCACGTGGACGTAGGAGGCGAGAATAGTTGTATCCGCATAGCCTTCTTGCGTTATTTCCCGGTCCTGTAGCTCATAGGCTATATGTTCTTGTAAGAGTGGATCAACCAGTTGCGACCAGTGGAACTCATGACCGCGCAGGCGCGTGCCAGCGGGACCGATGATTGTCTCGCGAGCGGTGATTATCTCTCGATATCCCAGTTGAGCGCGTTCGGTGCCCATACGAAAGGTGTACGGAAGCACGCCTACCATTGTGTGGCAGTTGCTAGCAGCGTCGATACAATATTTGCCCAGATACATATAGCCACCACACTCGGCGTACACTGGGACCCCCTGTTGCACAGCTGAGCGTACCCCTGCTAGCATTGTATGGTTTTCTGCAAGCTGTCCCGCAAACAGTTCGGGGAAACCCCCACCAAAATACAGGAGGTCTAAGTTTGCTGGTGGATTATGATCATTGAGTGGACTGAAAGAAACGACTTCAACGCCTAGATGTGACAATTCCTCAAGCGTTTCTGGATAATAAAATGAAAATGCGGCATCGAGTGCGACCCCAATGCGAACTGGTGGCATGACCTGTATTCTTTCTAAGGGGGAATGGAGTATATGGTCATGAATGGCTATCTCTGTGGCTTCTGGTGGAAGTGGACCCGCCGAATGGGCCAGTTGCATGATTGCATCAATATCTATAGTCTGTGCAATGAGTTCTCCCAATGCCTGGATATCAACAGTCGCTTCAGGAGCTGGCACCAATCCAAGGTGACGGGCTGGTAATGTCAGCGAGGGATTGCGCCGGAGCGCACCAAATACAGGTACACCCGTTCTTTCCTCGATAGCATACCTCAAGGTTGCTTCATGATCAGGGCTGGCGACTCTGTTTAAGAGGATACCAGCGACTTGCACTTGCGGATCGAGATGCTGGAAGCCTGCCACTATAGCGGCGGCACTCTGGCCCATGTGAGAAACATCGATAACAAGGAGCACGGGAGCGTTGAGTAGCCTGGCAATTTCCGCCGTACTGGCGCTATCGAGCGTCCCCTTCCGACCATCGAAGAGTCCCATTACCCCTTCAATAAGTGCAATATCGGCATCCTGCATGCCAGCTTCGAAACGCTGACGTACCATGGCCTGACTACTTAACCAGCTATCAAGGTTGTACGATGGTCGCCCTGTAGCTGCGCGATGATAGGTAGGATCGATATAGTCCGGTCCAACTTTATATCCCTGTACACGCAAACCACGCGCCGCCAGAGCAGCCATCAGACCAGTTGAAATAGTTGTTTTGCCTACTCCGCTGGCAACTCCAGCTATAATCAAGCGTGCAGGATTCGTTGTGGTGCTCATGGTTTGCTAGCTCTCTGATCAACTTTAGAACGAGGCAAGACTACGATAGAGAGATCGCTAAACTCTTCTTCCCATGTGGCGAGTTGCTGTACGGTTGTGTGTAAACTGCTTTCGCCAGGCAAGGTTAATTTCTGGTGTACTGTGATTGGTCGATCTCCCGCGATGCCACCCTCGATCAACATCTGAGCCATCTGTGGAGGCATGAATGACCATGGCAAGGGCAACATAATCACATTACGTTTTCCTGCCGCCGCTGTATCAATGATCTCTTGTTTGGTTGCCTCAAGACCATCGCGGGCATGCAGCGTGAAAAAGATCGTCTCTTCCATTGCCAGGGCACTTTTGGCACTGGCGACCTGTACCGAGCTAATACCAGGGATACGTTCAGCCACTCCGCAGTGCCGCTCAACACGGGCGATGAGTTCTTGAGCCGAAAAATTCAAGTCGCCATAGCAACAGACGACACAGTGTTTCCCCTCTGCATGGGCGCGTGCCACTTCTGCAAGTTGCTCCTCTTGATTGCGGTAGGTTAATACGACGCGTTGCCCTTTGATAAGCCGATCTACGACGGCAAGTACAGTCGCAAAGCCCGCAACGACATCGGCGGTAGTTATCTCATGAACAACACGTATAGTGACATAGTCTGGATCGCCTGGCCCCACCCCTACGAGCTTTACCCTGTGTGCATCAAGTGTTTCTTCAGGTGTTATGTTTTCTGTCGTCAAAGTCCATCCTCGTTTTCCCTGCTAATATATACATCTTTTATAGGTGCTTTTTTGTTATCTTCGGATTGTGTCGGATGCTGCTCAATACTGTACGTACAGCATTAGCTACAGGTGCCGCTTCAAGTTGTGCAAGTTCGACATATGTCGCGTCAAGCGCCTGAGCTAGCTTATGGGCTAATCCCATACGAACACCTTCTTCCGTATCAATGACCAGAGTAGTTACTCCCGCAAGACGTAGTTCATGTGCGGCAAGTAGAGCATCTTCGAGTGGATCGAGTGTTGAACCGCGAGTAGCATTAGAATCGGCAACATTTGCTCGTCCATCGGTGACAAGTACCAGGATTGTCTGTTGCTGGCCGTCGCGTGCCCTGGCGATCTGGAAGGTGCGCAACGCTAAACGCAGGCCAGAGGCCAGGGGAGTACGCCCGCCTGTGGGAAGATGGGCCAGTTCGCGGGTGGCACGGCTTGTACTGTTGGTTGGTGGCAATAGAAGCGTTGCTCTGGCTCCCCGAAACTGCAATAATCCTACGCGGTTTCGCTGCTGGTATGCCCGTTGCAAGAGGGATAGTACAGCGCCCTTGGCTGCCGCCATGCGCTTTCGTGCCGCCATTGAGCCACTTGCATCAACTGCAAAAAGAATCAATGCGCTCTGCTTTTGTTGGTGTACTGGTTCAAACAGATCCCAGCGCTCAAGCCAGAGGCGATGTCCTTGAGATCCATGTTCGGTTTGCCGCCGCTTTTGATGCAATGCGGCAACTCTTAATGTTGGGGCAAGTGCGAGTGATGATGGTCGCTTTATAGGACGCCTTGCCCCAACAATGCGTCCTCGTGTTTGCACTTGTTGAGCTGTGAGGCCTGCCCGCGCCGCCTTGAGCATAGGCGGAATCCCTTTTTTTAGTGCCGCGAGGATGGATGGATGGGGGCGTTTCTGCGTCAGGGTTGCTATTGCGGTTGGCATACCGGGTGGAATTACTTGATCAGGAACTGCTGAATTCGCATTTTTAGCATTATCCTGATGTATTGGATGCTCTTGCTCTCTACCAGTCCCATTTGATGTGGGTGGTGGAGAGTGGTGAGTAGTATCTGGCATAGGTGGAGGGGCAGAGTCTTGTGGTTCTGGCCTGGGAGGCTGATACTCATTTATCAATTGCTCTAATGTTTGTGGATCAAGTCCAGGTTGCTCAAAGGGTTGTTTTTGTAATCGGTGAGGCAGGGCCATTGCCGCTGTACGTTGAACATCGTGTTCTGTAACCAGCCTCCGCCCCTCAAGAGCTGCCAGTGCAGTTGCAGCCTTGTATATGGTGATGTCGGCTCGTAATCCTTCTACCTTGAGTTGAATGCAGATGTGGACGATGAGCCCTATGATATGCTCAGGCACAACAACTTGTGGTAAGACCTGGCGTGCCGCCTTTATCTGTGTGCGTAGCTCGGCTTCGGACGCCTGCCAACGTTCGTAGAATGTCGTTGGGGAGGACTCAAATGCGATCCGCCTTTTCACTACTTCGGTACGTAGGAGAGGATCTTTGAGCCCATAGACCTCGACGGAGAGGCCAAAGCGATCAAGCAGTTGTGGGCGCAACTCCCCTTCTTCTGGATTCATCGTGCCGATGAGGAGGAATTGCGCTGGATGCACAAAAGAGATGCCTTCGCGCTCAACAATATTCATGCCAGTTGTTGCCGCATCGAGGAGCGCATCTACCAGGTGATCGGGCAGCAAATTGACTTCGTCGATATAGAGAATACCTCGGTGTGCGGATGCAAGGAGACCAGGTTCAAATTGGCGAACGCCATCCTTGATGGCACGCTCGAGGTCCAGCGTCCCCAGCACGCGATCTTCGGTTGCACCCAATGGCAACTCCACCAGGCGCGTTGGGCGTTGATCTCTGGGCAAGGTGCCTTCATCTATAAGAAGCTGGGTGCATGGCTGACACAGATGTGCGGTATCATCTGGATCACAGCTAAAGGGACAATGCTTGACAACGGTGATCTCAGGTAGCAAAGCCTGTAGCGCTCGTACCGCCGTTGATTTCGCAGTCCCTTTCTCACCGCGCACTAAAACGCCTGCAAGCTGAGGGGAGACCGCATTCAGGAGCAGAGCTAACTTCATTTCATCTTGCCCAACCAGGGCACTAAATGGATAGGGGGTGCGTTTCATCCTGTTCCTCTTATTCTGCTTCAGGGAACCAGCGCAGTATTTCTTCTGCGTGGTTGATGCGACAGAACGCAACGACGGTATCAAACCAGCCAGTCTCAAGATTGAGGGCTGTAATCCCTACAGACTTCAGGAGACGATCAGCGATTGTACAAAATGCTCCCATCCAATGATTTTGATTGAGATAATGCCAGTCACAGCGTTCTTGTTGCTCTCCGAGAGTCAGGCGTAGATAATGTGGGCCGAGTTGGGCATCCTCTTCCTCGCAGTCCACCTGCCAGATGATCCCAAAGCGCTCGTGTAGTGTTTCCATGCACCATGCTGCGAGCTCATGAGCACGATGGCTGTCCCAATCCCAGCGTAATGCTGCTGTAGAGGCTTGATCGGGTTGAGCCGTAAGGAGGTAAGGTGGAGGTGCATCGAGCTGTGCCCGGCTCGTACGCTGCCAGATTGTCAGCGCGTCTGTGATCTCTTGCCTGCTTGTAATGCCTGCAGCAGTCACAACATCTCGTAGCGCATCCCAGCGGTCCTTTAAGTCAGATGTATGGCTATGGTGATGCTCGTGTGAGTGCGAATGCGGATGTGTGTGGTTATCATGATGAGTATAGTCATGTGTGTGGGATGGATGACCAGCATCCGTGTTCTCGCTCATCGTGGTACCTCGTAGCCCATGCGAATGATCGGATATTTGAGGCGCTCTTACCAGAAATTCCCGACTGAACAAAGGAACGCGATACTGACACATATCACACGTCATGGTCGCCTTGCCATTTCTTATCTGTTCGATCATATGCTGGCACAGCATATCGAGACGCGCATCCTGTCCGAAGTGGGATGCAACGCGAAATTCGCATTCAGGATGTGTGGCGGCCATTTCAGCAACTGTAGTGGATATGCGTTCAACCAGGACACCAGTGTACAGATAATAGGGTACGACGAGTATATGTTGTGGATTGTATAGTAAGCAGCGCTGTAAACCTTCGACGAGAGAAGGCCGGGCAACGCCAGAAAACGCAACCTCGATTGTGCTATATTTGCGTCCTTCCCACAAAAAGCGTGCAGCACGGTAGACATCGGCGTTTGCCTCTGGGTCGCTACTGCCGCGTTGGACTAGAAGCACGGCTGTTGTATGTGAACCCATGCCCTGATCTGGATCAATTGCGGCCAGCCTATCACCCAGAATAGCAAGAATTTCTGGCTGAACATTTATTGGATTGCCATAGCGTATGACGATCTGTGGATAGCGTTCTCGTGCCCATTGCAGAGCTGTTGGCACATCATTTTTGACATGTCCCGCTCCCAATAAAAACCATGGTACAGCCAGCAGACTTTGCGCCCCCGCCTTTACAGCCTCGTCGATAGCTGACGCAATCGGGGGATCTGCAAGTTCGAGAAAGCCAGGATAAATAGGACGGGCCAGACGCGCTGAAAGATGTTCGGCAAATGTTAAAAACTCGCGTGCTCCTGCAACATCGCGGGACCCATGTCCCATAAGCATGATGGCCTCATCAGATGCCAGAGGTAAAGCACGCGGCTGCTTGGATGTAGCTGATTGTATCATTGGTGTAAAATCCTTTTCTGTCTGCCGTTCATGTGATAACATGGCTTGCCTCCTTCGCATGTATTCATAACAAAGGTCGTTGTTCATAGCCACGAGGTGTAATCATGCGCCCCTGCCGAACTCGTGTGCATGAATTTCCGATGATGACAGTCGTAAACATGTCAACGTCATGTTCAAGCAGATGCTCCAGCGTCGTGAGTTGAACTTTTTGCCCGTCTCGGTAGGCATTGCGAACCAGCCCAACTGGCGTCGTTGCGGCTCGCTGTGCCAGAAGCAAGCGTCGCGCTTCAGCTAGTTGCCAGTGACGTTTGCGACTGGTGGGATTGTAGAGCACCACCACAAAATCTGCGTCAGCCACAGCAGAGAGACGGTGGGCAATGGTTGTCCAGGGAGTGAGTAGATCGCTCAGGCTGATGGCAGCGAAATCATGCATCAGAGGCGCTCCCAGGAGAGCAGCGGCGGCATTAAGTGCAGAGATGCCAGGAATAACCTCAATATCGGGCTCTGATACTAACTCGGATGAAGCGTTGTCCATCTTCGTGGACTGCTGTGACAATATGTCGAGCGCCAGACCTGCCATACCATAGATTCCCGCATCTCCGCTAGAAACGATGCAAACTTTGCGCCCAGCACGAGCCGATTGAACGGCGAGTGTTGCGCGTTCTACCTCATGCGTCAGTTCAGATGTGTGGATCTCTTTATTGTCGAGCAGATCTTGTATCTGTTCAAGATAGACTCGATAACCGATTACCAATTCAGATAATTGTATGGCTTGTATGGCTCGTGGAGCCGTGAAATCTCGATGACCAGGCCCTAATCCCACGATGGCTAGATATCCTACCAGTGGAGCTTGTACCATTGTTATCTACTCTTCTCCTTTCTGTTTGAGCATCGCTATATCATCTCATCTCTATCTGGCATAGAAGCACTATGAGCATCGTTGCTAGTGGGGTGGTCATACAATTTACGAGCCACGGCCAGCGTCATTTTTTCCCCCTTTTGTTTGCATACAACAAGTTGCCCATTGTGCGATGAGAGGAGCGCAGCAGCTTCGCTGACACTTGGGGTACCAATCAGCCTCTGCACGCGTTCTGACGGAGTAGCAATCGCAGTAACGGCCTGCAATGCCTCGACTGTATGGGTCTCAAAGTGCCAGGAGTAGTGTTGAGCTAACATCTGTAGTGCTTCTTCATCTGCCTTAATATCAGCAGAAGCAAGAATCGCAATACTCTGGAAAGAAAGATGATGAGCTTTTACAGTTGTCTTGATAAAAAGATCGAGATCGGCAAACGAGACACCACGTCGGCACCCAACACCGAGCACAAGGGATGGAGGACGATACACAATCGTTGGTAGATCCTTTGGTAGTCCCTCCAGAAGGCGATCAGAAATAACGAGCAGCGCCGCGAATGATGCAGTTGTTGCCTCGCGTAGACTGTTTACCCGCACAAGATTTTGGGGCCATGGATAGGTAGTATCCCACCAGTGTAGTTGTCCGGCTTCCTGTAAGATTGCCACAGGCTCTCCGTTCACAATAGCTGCCGAGACCGCCGTAGCTTGAGATGAGTGCTCTCTATGCCATCCCAGTGTATCTCCAAGCAGGTCAGCGGCCAGAGTATTATGCACATCCGAGGCTGTTGTTATTACAGGGACAGCCCCGATCAGCCGGGCGCAGTGCCGGGCCAGGTCATTGGCTCCGCCCACGTGTCCTGATACCACACTAATAGCAAATCTTCCAGCATCATCTATAACAACAATCCCTGGATCACTCTGTTTATCTTGTAAATGTGGTGCTATCAGCCGGACAGCCGCACCGAGCGCAAAGAAGAGCACAATCTGGTCATATACTTTCCAGATCTGTGCCAGCAATAGTCCGACCGTATCGAAGCATTTGATAGCATGCGTACCAGCCTCAGGCAATCTCGTTTTGAGCGCTCGCTTGTTTGCATAGATATGAGTATCGCCTTCTAGCCCTTGCTGCAAGCGCAAAGCTAATGCCAACCCATCTCCGGTGAGGACAACGAGTGCGGTCAATCCTGGTTGATGCCGTCATGCTGATACTATCCAATCTGAGGGCCTCCTGAGAGGTCATGCTCCTGAGCGTAAGTAAGGCCATCGTCTTCGCCGACCTCGTCTGCCAGATCGTTATTTTCACCCTCGGAAGAACCGCCACGGAATAGATGTTTGTAGCCTGGCAGATAGAGATGCGAGCGATGTTCTTCTGTGTTCTCTGCTATTTTGTTGGTAGCCAGTGCCCAACCGACCATAATGAGTGCCTGCCGAGAGATGCGAGCTTGTTTGACATCAGCAACCAGCGAGGCGATTGTTGAATGAATAATCTGCTGATCTGGCCAAGTTGCACGATAAACGACAACAACGGGCGTGTCGGATGTATATCCACCCTCTAGTAAATCTACTACAATTGCTCTAACACGCGTAATACTAAGGAAGATACACAGAGTCGTGCCATGACTGGCAAAAGAGCGTAATGTTTCTTTTTCAGGCATCGAAACGCGGCCAGCATACCTGGTCAAGATCAAAGATTGTGCCACATCAGGCACCGTTAATTCAACACCAACAGCCGCCGCCGCGGCAAAGACCGAAGAAACACCAGGGACAATGATGTATTTGATGCCATGACGATCAAGCGTGCGGCGTTGCTCATAGAGCGCTCCATACAAAGCTGGATCGCCGCTTTGGAGGCGCACCACAAATTGTCCGTTGGCGACAGCTTGAAGAACGATATCGATAATCGTTTCAAGCGTTAATGTAGCACTGCCATAGATAGTTGCTTCTGGTTTCGCATGAAGACATACATCGGGTGAAACCAGCGAATCTGCGTAAATAATGACATCGGCCCGCGCGATCAAGCGCAGCGCTTTCACCGTTAGTAAGTCAGGATCACCGGGTCCTGCACCGATAAATGCAATGTGAGCCTCAGTTTCATTGATCGCTAGTGGCATAGGGATTCCTCACAATTACAAGCGAAAAATAATCGAGTTTCTGCTTGCGTAAACGTGCCAGATCGCACACGATTTCTTCACTATCGGTGCTACAGCGACGGACAAAAATAGCGTGTTGTGCCAGATCAGACGCTTCCAGGACATCCAGTAAGGCATCGAAGACCGTATTGACTTTCAAAAAGACGATAGTATTAAAGAGTTGCAACATCTGGCGCAGATCTCCTGAACCTGGCTGACGCAATAAGTGTGTTGCTGGTATAATTGCAACGCGTTCATCCCAGGCAGCCAGAGGAAGGCCCGCTGAAGCAGCGGCAGCGGTAATAGAAGATACGCCAGGCACAACCTCTATTGAGATTGCGGGAGCGCATCTTTGTATAGCTTCAAGCAAGTAACCAAAGGTGCTATAGAGCAGAGGATCGCCTTCGGTGGCAAAGGCGACGTCCAGGCCTGCGTGTAAGCGTTCAAGTACTGCTGCCGCCGCCTGTTGACGAGCGGCCAATGCTAACGCGGGATCGCGCTGCATGGGGAAATGTACTTGCAGCACTTCCTGACGTTCACGGTCAAGCAGATGCTCAATAATGCTTCCTGCATAACTCTGTCCGTGAGTGCTTGCAGGCAAGCAAATCACAGGGCATACACGTAGTATCTGCTCAGCACGCAACGTCAGTAGATCAGGAGCACCGGGTCCCACTCCTACGCCATAAAGCGTTCCAGATTTCTGTTGTTTGCTCTCAGGCATCGATCTCGCTCCTCTCCCTGGTCGTCTGTACTTGCCTTTGTGGTGCGTGCGCTGTAAGCACAAAAACTGGATTTAATGCTGCAAAGCGAGTAACATCGAGAATATTCTGTGTACGAGCAATGTTTACCAACGTACAGTCCACAGTCCAATTGGCCTGGCGCAGATGGTTCATGGCTTCGGCTAGATGCTCGAAGCTTGCCAGATTGATGACCAGAGCACCCTGGTGGCGCAAACGAGCCATAACCACCTCAAGAATAGCACTCAGGACACCACCGCTACCACCAATAAAGACAGCATCAGGATCGGGTAAGGCTTGTAATGCCTGGGGTGCGCGACCAGCGATGATAGTGACATTAGATGCATTGAAGCGCTGACAATTTGCTTCAATTGCAGCTAAAGCTCCAGTATCATATTCAATCGCGTAGACGTGTCCCATGCTTGCCAGGCATGCAGCTTCAATGGCCACAGAACCTGTGCCACTGCCGATGTCCCACAGAATCGTGTGTGGATGCAATTCCAGATTTGCCAGAGTGATAGCACGCACCTCGCGTTTAGTCATTGTATTGCTACCAGGACGGCGTTGAATAAACTCTTCATCGGGTAGTCCCAGGAGTGCATGCCGTTTTTTATCGAACATTTCTATCTCCTGCAAATCCAAGAATGCTGCCATCAAAGTCACATAGCAGGACATCAACGTTCAGTTTCTGCTTCACATATGTCTGTGATGCATGCCGTGCTCGCTGGCAGATCATATCAAACACGCCAGTTATATTGTGCTCCAGCATCAATTCCTGGAAATGGCGGGCGGTATTAGCTTGTAGAACTTGAGCAACAATAGCTTCAGAAGCGCCGCATGCCCTGGCGACCTCCGCCATACCTTGCAGATCTACGCCAGCCCCCGCCACATGTGTCTGCATACGTCCATCACCAATCTTCGAGAGCTTGCCAACCATGCCAACCAGTGTCACAGAGCGTACTTTTTTGGCGGCACAGTCACGTAACGCATAGCCAGTAAACTCCCCCATCTGGATGTACGCTTCCTCTGGTAACCGGATGTAGAGCCGTCCAAACTTTTCGCTCCGGCTCCCCGTCGTTAGTAAAAGATGTTCCTGGCTACCACAGGCAATAGCGACATCGATAGCCTTGCTGATACTGGCTTTATAGGCAGCAGTTGAATATGGTTTTACAATGCCCGTAGTGCCTAGAATCGAGATGCCACCGATCACACCAAGGCGAGCATTCAATGTCTTGCGCGAACGCTCCAGGCCGTCGGGTACAGAGATAAGAACCGACACACCACGCACCTCGCTTTGCTCTGCCAGCAACTCGTGTACAACGCCCTCAATCATGGCACGGGGCACCTGATTAATTGCTGCAGAACCGACTTCAAGACCGAGTCCGGGCTTTGTCACTCTACCAACCCCCACGCCGCCATCGAGTTGAATACCCGGAGTGATGAGCCAGGATACAGTAGAGCAGAGGCGAGCACCATGCGTTACATCGGGGTCATCGCCGGCATCCTTAATAACACTGGCCGTAACGCTTCCGTCTATATGATGTTCACAAGAAGAAATCGGAAAGGTTGCAGTGACGCCAACCGGCAATGCAATAGTAACGGTAGCGGGTGCCTCACCATGCAATAGTGCAAGGAGCGCAGCTCGCGTAGCAGCCGTTGCGCAAGCTCCTGTCGTATAGCCAGTACGCATGCCGCGCTTGTTTCCTCGCCCAGGAGGAGATAATGCCTCTTCGGAAAGAGGCCTATTGCCACTATCGTCATTCATGGCCATGCACCTGATTTAGCAATGCCGCATCGGAAGCATTGTATGCCTGTGGTACCTGTTGTATCCTTTGCAGTGCGAGCGAGAAAAGAGCGTTGAGTGTAGCAGCGGCAACAGGGCTTCCGCCGCGTGTACCCTCAACGATAATAGCGGGATACGCACGCTCCCATAGTGCATTTTTTGATTCTGCTGTAGCAATAAAGCCAACGGGCATACCTATAATAAGCGCCGGAGGTTTGCAATAGCCTGCGTCCAGAGCATCAAGCAAGGCAAGCAAGGCTGTAGGTGCATTGCCAATAACAACAATCGTGTCGCTCAGCAGCGGTAGCGCTTTGAGAACTGCTGCAGCTGAACGCGTTATCTGCATAGCTTTTGCCGTAACTTCCAGCCCTTCTTGCGCAATAAGCACATGAATAGGGCAGCCAAGCATGTCGGACCAACGTTTATTGCATCCAGCCGCAACCATGTGTACGTCGGTAAAGATAGCCGTGCCTTGTTGTAACGCAACGATACCGTGCTCAATCGCTTCGGGTTTGAAACGTACCTGAACAGCCAATTGAGGATCGCCGGTGGCATGGACAATGCGTCGAAGCACATGGCGCTCTTCTAAGGACCAATTACCAGCAGGCAGCAACGTCTCTACCGTAGCAAAACTGCGGCGATAAATTTCGTCTGGCGGCAGAGCAAAACGTTGCATGAGTGTCATAACGACGAGATCCCTTTCGCGTTTCTATCCAAAATAGATTTACAGGGTGTGTGGCTATGCTCATCATCTGAAGTGAAATAAGGGCATGGAAGAGGCAGAAAAATGAGGTGAATAGAAGTCATAGTTCGACACTCTCTCCTTATAACGCGAAGGATCGTGAGCAAAGTTCATCAGGCAGGTCTCCTGGCTTCTGGCTTAAACGCTTCTCATCTTGCCTTCCCATCAAAATTAGGATGGTGGTTTCTCTCTAGTCTATGAGGTGATGAGACGCTTACCAGTTACAGTAGCGCGACTGCGTCGGATTTGCACCGACTTCCCTATTCTGCCGAGACATTTTGTCACGGCCACCCGATGAAAGCACTGTAGATAGGTTACGTTTCTAAGTATACTCAGAGGCTTTCTGCATTGTCAATGTGTTAAATATCCTTATGCAAACAGGTTAAATATCTATGTTTGAGTGTGCCGGCTTACGCAAAATAATGGAAGATGTATTCTTGCATTTCATCTGAGAAATAGCATATACTTCTGATTGCTTCTTTGTGACGAACAAGAGGCACCCTGAACAATCGAATATGCGCAAAGGTAGCGTCCTATTTCACACTGTAAAAAGACGCTCAAATCGGGTAAGCTCGGTGTAAATCCGAAGCAGTCGCGCTACTGTGAGCCTGTCATATGAAGAAAGACAGGCAAGCCAGAAAACCAGCCTTTGCATTCTTCTGCGCACCTTTTCGCTGGAAAGAGGTGGTGCAATGGTTGTATCTCCTACCTGGTATAGGTAAGTTATTACTTCCTGCGTTCCCTTCTTCCATACCTTGTTGCGCTACAGCGGCAGGGTATTTTTGTGATCTGTAGAAACATTGACAAGCTGGAAGGAGGATCATCGAGAACTATGGGAACTTCACTGATATTGCTCCTCGCCACAAGCTGGCTTCTGGGCTTCCGTCATGGCATCGATTGGGATCATATTGCGGCTGTGACTGACATCGTAAGTGGGCAGCCGCGTCCCTGGCGTGCCATACAGTATGGAAGCTTGTATGCCCTGGGACATAGCGTCGTCATTTTTGCTTTTGGGCTCGTCGCCATTGCACTTGGCCTGTCACTTCCCCCCTGGATAGATATGTTCATGGAACATGTGGTTGGCTTTACACTGCTCTTACTCGGCATCTGGGTACTGGGAACAGTGGTGCGCGAAGGCAAAACATTTCGGCTACGCAGTCGCTGGATGCTGTTTATTGAAGCAATCAAACAGAGCATATCCTGGTTTCGTCATAGTGAACATCATGCCAATGAACATCATGAGCGTCTCCCTTATGGTGGTAAGAGCTGCTTTGTGCTTGGCTTGCTGCATGGTGCTGGAGCAGAAACGCCAACACAGGTAATCCTCTTCGCAACAGCAGCTGGAGTAGGAGGGGTCGGAACAGGAACGCTCGTCTTGCTTTTGTTTGTCCTGGGTCTGCTCATCTGCAACAGCTTGATGAGTCTGCTTGCTTCTCTTGGTTTTCGTAGTGCTGGTCATCATGCCATCTTCTCTATTGCACTTGGCATAGTTACGGGCGTGTTTAGTAGTATAGTAGGAGTGTTCTTCTTACTGGGACAGAGCACACTCCTCCCGGCTATTTTAGGAGGATAGGCGAAGAAGATGCAGTATGGACATAGTTCCTGCATATCTTGAATATATATCTTGTCGAAGCCGATCCTCGTGATAGTGTGTTTTGTAGTACGAACACAAATGGATTGTAAAGAAGAGGTGCATTTATGTCTGAAGAAGATACTGATACTTCCAAAACTTCCGAACCCTCGACCCAGCATGAGATCGACGAATTAAGTGAAGAAGGACGTATACGTAAACGTCAGGAACAGGCAGAAGCACGCGCTCGTGGCACTTCTGGTCGTAAGGGTCTGGTCATTGTCAACACAGGCAATGGCAAAGGCAAAACGACCGCTGCCCTTGGCTTACTGATGCGTAGCTGGGGTCAGAATTTGCGCGTCGTCATGTTGCAATTTATGAAGGCAACAACGGGAAAATGGGGCGAGATTCGCGCCGCGCAACAGATGGGTGTCGAAATCATACCAGGTGGCAAAGGCTTCACCTGGATGAGCAAGAACATCCAGGAAGATCGTGAGGCAGCGCAGGCCTGCTGGCAAGCGTGCCGCGAGAAGATTGCCAGTGATCAGTACGATATCGTGATTATGGATGAGCTCACCTATACCTTCAAATATGGATGGATCGATGTTGAAGAGGTGATCACAACACTGCGTCAGCGCAACCCTGCCATTCATATAGTCATAACAGGACGTAATGCGCCCCAGTCGCTGATTGATTATGCTGACCTCGTCACTGAAATGCGCGAAATCAAGCATCCCTATAAGCTGCAAGGAGTGCGTGCGCAGAAAGGAATCGAATTTTAATGCCGCGTAATCTGGTGCTGCGACCCGACGGTAAGCTCGTCAATGTTGCACGTAAGCAGGGACAGTTGTTTATCTGCGCGACGGGTTGTTGTTGTGGACATACAGAGCGCAAGTTTGCCCCTGTGCCGACCGAACTGTACCATAACGAATGGGAGCGCCGTAAGCTACGGAACAAAGTTCACCTGACAACGGGAGGCTGTCTGGGGCCGTGCCCATTGGCAAATGTCGTCATGTTGCTCTTCGATACCCATCATATCTGGTTCCACTCTATTAATAGCGAAAGCCAGGTTATTGCGATCTATGACTATATTGAGCAGATGCTTGCGGCCAATTCTTATCTGCCGCCAGCAGCTGACCTGGCGACCTATACATTCACATCATTTGTCTGGGATGGGCATCAAGCAGGCGAAGAGAAAATGCCTCTGCCCGCACGTCTTTCTCCCTCTGCTCGCAGCAATACTCAACCAGCTATCCTTTTTCTCTCGCATGCTGATACCGACTTGCTCACCCTACGTGCCGCTACTTCACGTTTGCCATCCGAATTTTTAGAAGTGCGTGCTGCCAATCCTGCACACTTGCAAAGCGAGAGCGATGTGGATGCCTTCCTGAGTTTTATGCTCTCCCAGGTAGAAATGGTCATTGTACGCCTGCTTGGTGGAAGGGCGAGTTTTGGCTATGGTATGGATCGTCTCGTCGCCTGGGCGGAACAAGAGGATAAGTGGCTGGTGTGTTTACCAGGCACAGATGGACTTGATCCAGAGTTAATGGCATCGTCCACGGTAGGAGTGCCCGTGGCACACGAAGTTCTGGCTTACCTGCAATCGGGCGGTGTACAGAACTATGAGCAGTGTTTGCGTTTCCTCAGCGATCATCTGCTGACGACTGGCTTTGGTTTTGATCCTCCAGTGCCTCAGCCGCGTCATGGCGTGTATTATCCAAATTGGCAAGGCGTCAATGTGGCGGAACTACGCGCCCGACATATTAGCAATAGACCGACGATTGGTATTTTGTTTTACCGCGCCCATTACCTGTCAGGGAACACAGATTTTGTGGATAGCTTGATCCACGTTATTGAAGCACAAGGTGCAAATGCCTTCCCCGTTTTTGCCAACTCACTCAAAGAGAATGATGAGGATGTTGGCTCCTCTCTTCATCTTCCGGCTGCTCTCGCCTATTTTGTTGATGAGCACGGGCGAACGACGGTTGATGTTATTATTACGGCAATGAGTTTTGCGCTCTTACAGTATTCTCAGCCGGACCGAAACGAAACGCTGCCTAAAATGCCAGATGGTTCTGCACAAAGGAATGTAGCATTTCAGAATAAGGCAGATGATAGTATGTGGGAGACATCGAGTCTGGTGGCGCTTAACGTTCCAATCTTACAAGCGATCACGGCTAGCAACAGCCGTGGACAGTGGGAGCGCTCGGCTCGTGGTCTTACTCCGCTGGACACGGCGATGAATGTCGCGCTCCCAGAGTTTGACGGGCGTATCATCACTGTTCCTATCTCGTTTAAGGAAACGATAGAGGTGGAAAAGCAAGTATCAGCAAGCCTCGCGCCGATGCCAGATACTACATCCAATCGTGTGGTTCGCTATCAGGCTGATGAGGAACGCATTACACGTATTGTTGGCATTGCTTTGCGCCTGGCGAACTTACGACGTAAACCGAATGCCGAGAAGCGTATTGCAATAATCCTGACTAACTCGCCCGCCAAGGCTGCCCGTATTGGGAATGCGGTCGGTCTTGACGCACCAGCTTCTCTGATGCATTTGCTCGCGGCTTTGTGCACGGCTGGCTATGCTATCACCGATATCCCTGAGAGTGGCGATGCACTCATTCATGCGCTTATTGATCGCTGTTCGTATGATACTGAACTGCTTACTGATGCTCAACTTGCTCAGGCCGGTGCCAGAGTCGCGGAGGCGAACTATGCCCAATGGTTTGCTGATCTGCCCACACGTAATCAAGAAGAGATGCAGACCCGCTGGGGAAAGCCACCAGGTGAGGCATATGTGCATGACAATGCAATTGCACTCGCTGGCCTGATATTGGGCAACGTTTTTGTGGCTTTGCAACCGCCGCGCGGCTATGGTATGGACCCAAACGCTATTTACCATGTTCCCGATCTTCCGCCGACGCATAATTATTATGCCCTTTACCACTGGCTGCGCGATGCACAGGGATGGAATGCAGATGCAATCATCCATTTGGGCAAACATGGTACACTCGAATGGTTGCCGGGAAAGAGTGTGGGCCTTTCGGAAAACTGTTATCCAGACCTGTTGCTCGACGATATGCCATTGATTTACCCGTTCATTATCAATAATCCTGGCGAGGGCGCTCAGGCCAAACGGCGCACACATGCCGTTATCGTCGATCATCTTGTTCCTCCTATGACCAGTGCGGGTGCGTATGGTGCGCTGGCAGAACTGGCCCAGATGGTCGATGAATATTACCAGGTTGAGGCACTTGACCCTGGCAAACTCCCCGCATTGCAATTGCAGATATGGCACAAGATCATTGAGGCCAATCTTGATACCGATCTTAAGGCTATGGTACGGCAAGATCATGGTGATCACACACACGAATGGGATGAAGAACTGACGGAAGATGGCACGCCCGCAACCTTAAGCGAAATGCGTGGCAAAGACTTCGCGCATCTCCTCGAAGATATTGATGGATATCTCTGTGAATTAACCGGGGCCCAGATTCGTAGTGGCCTACACACGTTGGGGCAACTGCCGGGCGGCGAGCAATTGACGGATCTCATTTTCAGCCTCTGCCGTTTGCCAAATCTGGGAACGCCCAGTCTCCGTGAAGCAGTTGCCAGAGGCTGTGGTCTTACGCTTGCATCTCTGCTTGATGCGCCTGGTCGTCGTCTTACCGCCGAAGAACAGCAGCACCTTGCTATGCTCAAGATATTGCCTGGTGAAGATGAGAACAAGAGGTTGGAGATGGTCTCTGCGAGTGCCTCGGATGCAATAGAGATGATTGAAAAGGGTTGTCATCATTTGCTTGCAGTTCTGCAAGAACAGCAGTTCAGTATGAATGCTATCGAGCATGCCATCACCACCTGCTTTCTGTCCACGAAGTCTGGCGATCTCTCTGAGGTACGTGCAGTATTATCTTTTGTTTGCCAAGAAGTCTTGCCGCGCCTGACACAGACAGGAGATGAGATACATCACATATTGAAGGCGTTAGATGGCGAGTATGTGCCTGCCGGGCCGAGCGGTTCTCCCACGCGTGGTATGGTCCATGTGCTACCTACGGGGCGCAACTTCTATACATTGGACCCAAGAGCGTTACCCAGCCAATCTGCCTGGGAAGTTGGCTCACAGCTTGCCAGAGCACTGATTGATCGCCATTTGCAAGAGACGGGCCGCTATCCCGAGAGTGTAGGGCTCAGCATCTGGGGAACCAGTGCTCTACGCACCCAGGGTGATGATATCGCCCAGGTCTTTGCACTTCTTGGTGTACGGCCGCAATGGCAACACGAGAACCGACGCTTGCGGGGAATTGAAGTGATCCCTTTGCAAGAACTGGGGCGACCAAGAATTGACGTAATCTGCCGTATTTCTGGCTTCTTTCGCGATGCTTTTCCGCATCTCATTGCGATGCTTGATGAAGCAATCCATATGGTCGCTGCCCTTGACGAATCCCCGGAGCAGAACTATGTGCGAAAACATGTGCAGACTGATATCGCACGTTATGCAGATATGGGATACGACGTGCCAAATCGCAACGACAATGCTCACTATCGTATTTTTGGCTCCAAACCTGGTGCATATGGTGCGGGTATCTTACCCTTGATCGATGAGCGGAACTGGCAAGATACTGCCGATTTTGCCGAAGCATATGTTAATTGGGGGGGGTATGCATATACACGCTCGACCTTTGGCAGTGATGCCCGTGACGCCTTTCGTAACGTGCTTGCCCGTGTCACGGTTGCAGCAAAAAACCAGGATAATCGCGAACACGACCTGTTCGATTCGGATGACTATCTCCAGTTTCATGGTGGCATGATTGCAACCATTCGTGCATTGAGTGGAAAACAGCCGCGTCGTTATATCGGTGATAGTGCCGATCCGCAACACATACGTATCCGTGACTTGAAAGAAGAGTCTTTGCGCGTCTTTCGCTCACGTGTTATCAATCCCAGGTGGTTAGCTGCTATGCGTCAGCATGGCTATAAGGGGGGATTGGAACTGACCGCCACCGTAGACTATCTCTTCGGATACGATGCAACGGCCCAGGTTATGGATGATTGGATGTATGAGCAGGTATCACAAACCTATGCACTGGATACAGAGACACAGGATTTTCTACGGAAGAGCAACCCCTGGGCTCTACGCGATATTGTCACACGCCTGTTCGAAGCAGCAACCCGCGAGCTCTGGAAAGATCCTGACGCTCAGACATTGGATTCATTGCGCGATGTCCTTTTGAAGACGGAAGCTGATATAGAAGGAAGAAGCGAGAGGGAAGGCGATGGAAGCGCGAATATGTAAAGATTCCATGACCAAATTAGCAAAATAGGTTGCGAAATCTAAACTTTAGCCCTCCTCCTCTACCCTATGAAAACAACCATCATCACCGAAAAACCACTGTGGATATTTCATACTATGCATATGTGCTTTCTAGTTATACAACATCAAAATCAGTAAGCACTGCAGTGGTTCATGCACATACTCAGTGAAAACTCTACTATATACTAGAATAGTAGAGCGTGATATTCACTAAAAGCCCTAGCATATCTTAGAACACACTGCTCATGGCAGCAGGAAAAACTTGGCCGACGAGCGATGACAAAATTGTAACAAGATCGTGACAAAACCGCGATATGTTAAACATATAATGACGGTAGAGGATTTTTGCTTATGAAGAGTGATAAGAAGCTTGACGAGATCATGATGTGTTAAAAATATAATAAATAAGCTTGTAAGCTTATAAAAATATTATAATGTGTGTACACTGATTTTTAACAAAGTATGATTTGAATCTGATAGATCTTGCTGTACATTACAGAGCAGAATATGCCTATAAAGCTTGTAATGCATAAATAGGTCCTGGTCTACCTGGGAGGCATTGATGATTTCCATTGCGCGTCCCTTGCTGGGAAATGAGGAAGAAGCAGCAGCCTTATATGTTCTTGCATCAGGCCAACTGGTACAGGGCGAACAAGTTGCACTATTCGAGCAGCGTTTTGCAGAAATGTGTGGCGTACGAGAAGCAGTCGCGCTCTCTTCTGGAACGGCAGCACTGCATCTAGCTTTGTTAGCCCATGATATAGGTCCGGGCGATGAGGTCATCACCAGCGCATTTAGTTTTGCTGCGACAGCGAATGTCATTTTACTTGTTGGTGCTACACCCGTATTTGTCGATATCGAGCATGATACCTACAATATTGATCCTGCGCTTATAGAGGCAGCTATCACGCCACGCACCAGAGCGATCTTGCCAGTACATCTCTATGGTAATCCCTGTGATATGGAGCAGGTAGAGCGGATTGCCATTGCACACGGATTGATTATTATCGAAGATGCGTGCCAGGCACATGCCGCAAAAGTAGGAAATAAAGCAGTTGGTGGATTTGGCACTGGATGCTTCTCATTCTACGCCACTAAAAATATGACAACGGGTGAAGGGGGGATTCTGACAACAGGCAATCCTGTTATTGCTGAGAAGGTCCGCCTGCTGCGTAATCAGGGGCAACAGGCCCGCTATTGCCATACAACAATAGGCTATAACATGCGAATGACCGAGATTGAGGCTGCGATTGGTCTCGTCCAGCTCAGGAGGCTAGAGCAGTTCACCGAAAAGCGCATCTCCAATGCACATTTCTTGACAGAGCACCTCAAAGGAGTAGTCCAAACACCGCTAGCACGTCCAGGGTACCACCATGTTTATCATCAATACACTATCCGTGTTCCTGGCGACCGAGACAGATGGGTAGCGGAGTTATATGCACGAGGAATTGGCACCGGAATTCATTATCCTCTGCCAATTTATCAACAACCCTTCTATCGAAACTCCCCTGCACTGTTTCGTATATCGCCTTCAGAGAGTACTGCAGACACACAACGTGAAATGTCTGATGTGTACCTACCTGAGACAGAAAATGCGGCAGCGCAGGTATTGTCACTCCCAGTTCATCCCGCTCTTAGCAAGGATGATCTCTCAACAATTGTCAGAGAGGTAGTAGCGCTATGCAATTGAAAGTCGCTGTAGTTGGCGCAGGCGCAATGGGGATGAATCACCTGCGTGTATTGAATGATCTCAATGGTGGGCAGGTTCAGCTTGTAGGTGTGGCAGAAATGCACGAGCCGACGCTGCAAAACGCTATGCGTCGTTTTCATCTAGCGGGGTACACCAATTATCTTCAAATGGTTGAGGAGACGAAGCCCGACCTGGTAGCAGTCGTTGTGCCCACCCATATGCATTTTGAGATTGCGTCTCATCTCCTGGAACGGGGCATCAACGTCCTGATTGAAAAACCTATTACGAGCACCATTGATGAAGCATACACGCTGATGGAACTTGCGCGTCTGCATGCGGTGAAAGTTGCAGTTGGCCATATCGAAAGATTTAATCCCGCCATTATTCAGTTAAAGCGACGCCTGGTGGCAGGTGAACTTGGTCAGATTTTCCATTTGCATGCTAGACGGCTTGGCCCCTTCCCGCCTCGTATACGTGATGTGGGGGTCACACTTGATCTTGCCACCCATGATATAGATGTCATGAGCTATCTAGCAGATGCAGAGGTTGAACGGGTATATGCAGAAACACAACATCGCATACATCGCACACACGAGGATTTGTTGCTGGGCATCCTGCACTTCAGCAACGGTGCTGTTGGCATGCTCGATGTAAACTGGTTGACGCCCACGAAAGTGCGTGAACTGAGCGTTACCGGAGAGAAAGGCATGTATCTCGTCAACTATCTTACCCAGGATGTGTACTTCTACGAAAACGACTATACACCAACCTCCTGGGACACACTGCGCTCTATAAGCGGAGTGAGTGAAGGCACAATGACGCGTCTCAAAGTGCAGAAAATGGAGCCTCTGCGTTTAGAATACGAAGATGTTATTAAAGCGATACTTGATGATACTGCGCCAACAGTTACCTGCAATGACGGCATAGCTGTCTTGAAAGTTGTGCTTCAGCTAGCTCAAGCGACACAGCAGCAGGAGTCAAAAAGTCAGAGTACGCTTGTGTCAATGGAGGTACAGGCCTGATGATACAAGGTGGTTTGTCCACAGTTGCAGTCGTTGGCCTGGGCAAAATTGGACTACCACTTGCAGTGCAGTATGCACAGCATTGCAAGCGTGTAATCGGCTGTGATATCAATTCCCTGGTTGTTGAAATGGTCAATGCCGCTCAATCACATGTTCAGGAGGAGCCTGAGCTGGTCACTGAATTACCACGCCTGGTCCGTGAGGGCTTGCTCTCTGCTACTGTAAATACGACAGAGGCAGTACGTCAGGCTAATGTTGTGGTAGTTATTGTGCCAGTTGTGATTGATGCACAAAAGAAAGTGAACTATCGCGCAATTGATGCCGCAACAACTGCTGTTGGAGCTGGTTTACAACCAGGCACCCTTGTCATTTATGAGACAACATTACCAGTGGGTACAACATCGCGTCGTCTGGCTCAGTTGCTTGAACAAACATCAGGCCTTACCGCTGGTCAAGATTTTCTCCTGGCCTATAGTCCAGAGCGCGTATCATCCGGGCACATCTTTCGTGATCTACGCATCTACCCTAAGGTGATAGCGGGTATTAATGAACAAAGTACGGCTGCCGCTCTCAGCTTTTATCAGTTGGTACTTGATGCACAAATTATTACGATGGTATCGACCGATGAAGCTGAATTCGTCAAGCTCATTGAGACGACCTACCGTGATGTCAATATCGCATTAGCTAATGAGTTTGCGTGCTTTGCTGATGCCCATGGACTTGATGCCGCAGCTGCAATTGCAGCTGCCAATACACAGCCTTATTCGCACATTCATGCTCCGGGGGTCGGCGTTGGTGGACATTGTATACCTGTCTATCCCTACTTCCTGCTTGCAGGTGTAGAGGATGGGTATCCGCAAACGGATGCCTCCAAATTGCCGCCGCTCACTTTGCCTTTTTATGCACGTCGCATCAACGATGCAATGGCAGAGTATGCAGTGCAACGATTGAAGGCT
Organism: uncultured Chloroflexia bacterium; assembly: GCA_963850365.1. Lineage (GTDB taxonomy): Bacteria > Chloroflexota > Ktedonobacteria > Ktedonobacterales > Ktedonobacteraceae > Dictyobacter. The sequence goes on along the minus strand of CAWKKX010000013.1, from coordinate 71,671 downwards.
GTGATTGGCTCATTAGCTCACCAATCTGTACTCATCCTTGGTGTGGCTTACCGGGGGGATGTGCGTGAAGTGGCGTTCACAAGTGCAAAGCTGCTTCAGGAAGCTCTTTTAGAATGCGGAGCAGCGGTATATATAGATGATCCACTCTATAGTGCAAACGAGTTACAGGCTTTGGGCTATACACCCCTCACTTCTGAGGTAGAAAGCAAAATTGGGGCTATCATCCTACAGGCAGGGCACCAGGCATATCAGCGGTTTGATTTCAGCCGTTTTAGTCACTGTCAGGTGGTACTTGATGGACGCCGAGCACTGCAACGAACACAGATCGAAGCTTCAGGCATGCGCTACATCGCTGTTGGGGATGGCTATGATGAATAAAAGCAAGAGCAGGGGTGTTAAACAACAAACGGGCGCTGCGGTTTACACTGAGAAAGGACGGGCATGACGAATATACTCTTTCTCACCCCATATTATCCCCCCGAAAAGGGAGCGGCAGCCGTGCGTGTCAGCGAAACAGCCACACGTCTGGTGAAGCGAGGGCATCAAGTAACAGTTCTTACGACCCTGCCAAATTATCCGCTGGGGATTGTGCCACAGGAATATCGTGGGCATCTGCTGCAAGAAGAGATGCTTGATGGAGTACGTGTGATACGCTTCTGGAGCTATATCAGCCCAAGCAAAAAATTTCTACAACGTGTACTGGCTCAGCTTTCCTTTGGTTGCCTTGCTCCTGTGCTTGGAGGAAAAGCCGTTGGCCGGCCAGACCTGCTTATTGTCGAGTCACATCCGCTCTTCAATGCCATTGCGGGGCGTATTTTGGCGAGATGGAAACGTTGTCCTTTCATCTTCATGGTCTCTGATCTCTGGCCTGCATCTGCGATTGCGCTGGGAGTATTGCGCAATAAAGTTTTGATCAGATTAGCGGAATGGCTAGAACGATCTACCTATCAGCGAGCAAGTTTGATATGGGCGCTATCGGCAGGAATTCGTGATGGCATCATCCACTGTGGAACCCCGGCAGAGCGCGTTTTTCTCTTGACGAATGGTGCCGATCTTAGTATGTTTCGCCCTATTGAGCAAGGGCAAGCGCGTGTTGAGCTTGGGTGGGATAGTCGATTTACCGTTCTCTACGCAGGTACATTCGGGCTTTCCCACAGGCTAACCACAGTGCTAGAGGCTGCGAGGCAAATGCAGGATCATACGAATATACATTTCATTTTCGTCGGGGATGGTTCTGAGAAGACAGAGTTGCTAGCGAAAGCGCAGAGGTGGGGTCTCAAGAATGTCACCTTTATAGATGCCCAACCGCATGATCGCATGCCGCTGATCCTGGCAGGATCTGATGTTTGCCTGGTACCAATGCGAGGCCTAGCATTGTTTGAAGGCAGATTGCCATTGAAAATGTTTGAAGTAATGGCCTGTGCTCGCCCGATCTTGTTAGGTGTGGAGGGTGAAGCGCGTCGGCTTGCCGAGCAGGAGGCGCGTGCAGCTATATACGTTGAGCCAGAAAACGCAGAGGCATTAGTAGAAGGAATTCTTACTTACAGCAGCACCAGGAAGAAGCAAGGCTACTAGGTCTGCGAGGTCGCGCCTATGTAGAAGCTCACTATGATCGCGACCAACTAACCGCAGAACTTGATATGCATATTGCCAGGCTCCTGACCAGCAGGGGTCGCATGATCACGCCCGCACCTATCCAGCGCCCGTCTGAGGCAATTAATCTGCCTCTACAGGAAAACCAACACGAGGCGGTAGAAGAAAAGAAGCCGGAAATGTCAATTCCTGCAAAGGATTCAGCTGGTAGTAACATGAGTAAAGAAGGATAAGGAGGAAAGCATGCAACCCGATTCTGAAGCTGGTATGTCAATGCTATCTTCGCAGTCTCTCTATAAGAGAGAGGAAACTTTGCTGGGATCTGGCGAGATGTCAGGTTTGCAACCGGCAGATTTTATCACCAAACCGCAAGAACTAAAAGGACGACCAAGGCCTTCAGAGACCGTATGGCACTTTATCCTTGTATCTGGTGATGTCGTTTTGCTGCTGCTAGTACTTGGGGTGTTGCTATTCTCGCATCAGGCACCTCAGGAAGCAACGCGCATTTTAAGCCTTCGTGAAGAGAAACTTATATGGCTGTATCTTGCACTGGCATCCTGGGGCTTCGCTATTGGTATGACTCAGTCACAAAAGCTGGGCTATGCATCAAATCGCTTCAAGGGTCCGTGTTGTACACTGTTTACGCTTCTGCTGACGTGTATCCTGTGGATGCCTCTCTCATACTTCTTGCTGGAAATGCCATTCATGAGGTTAATCAGGTTGGAGTTAGTGTTTCTGGGGCTGGCGATACCAGCATTTACAGCCTGGCGTTTTCTGTTTGCAGAGGTCATGCACCTGCCGCGCTTCCGTCAGCGAGCGGTCATTGTTGGGGCCAATGCAGCTGGCGAAACAATTGCCAGAGAGCTACAGGCCGCAAAACATTCCAGGATTAACGTTCTGGGCTATATTGATGAAAGTCATGTTCTACAAGAAGCGATTGCTAGCGAATATAGGGCAGTGTTGGATGCAGATGAACACAAGCCAGCAATTCCTGCGGGGGAGCCATATCAGAATGATCTGTCTGTCCTGGGTGATGCTAAAGTGTTACGCTACTTAGTGCACAAAAACATGATTGATGTAATCATCCTGGCACTGGAGCACGAAGCGAATCCAAGTTTATTCAGAACTGCAACTGATGCTGCACAACTTGGCATTTCTGTGATTCCTATGGCCATTGCCTATGAGAATAGCACAGGGAGAATCCCGGTAAATCATGTAGGTAATCAGTGGTATATAGTTCTACAAACAGAGCACATTTTATCTCCGTTCTATCTCTGTTGGAAGAAAGCGTTGGATTTTGTCTGTGGCATCTTAGGGCTGCTAATGCTATGTCTTGTGTTTCCTATTATCGCACTAGTAATCTCCCTTGACTCTCCGGGCCCGATACTCTATAGCCAGGAACGCGTTGGATTGCGTGGGAAGCCATTTCGAATTTATAAATTTCGCAGCATGCGTATTGACGCAGAACGTGAAGGAAACGCAGTATGGGCGACTGTATCTGATAACCGTATAACAAGGGTCGGGCGCTTCTTGCGTGCGACACATATAGATGAGATACCACAGATGTTCAACATTGTACGCGGTGATATGAGCCTGATTGGTCCAAGACCAGAACGAGCTGCATTCATTAGTGAATTAGAAAAAACCATTCCATTTTATAGCTATCGGCTGGTTGTCAAACCGGGGTTAACGGGTTGGGCACAGGTAAAATATCGTTATGGTAGGACAGGTAATGATGCCTTGATTAAGTTGCAATATGACCTCTACTACATCAAAAAGCAGTCATTCATGCTTGATCTGTTCATCATTATAAAGACAGTGGCTGAGGTACTATCTCTTCGTGGAGCGTAGCAATGTCATATGAGATTACGAAAGTGCAAAATTAGAATAAATAATCCTTTAACGGATTGCATCGATAGATGCTGCGAAAGAGGAAAGAGATGACTTTTGAACAATTCAGCAAAATTTTGCTAAAGCGATGGGCTATCGTTGTAATCTGCATTGTATGTGTAGGACTGGGAGCATTCATTGGTAGCAGCAAGCTTATGAAGCCAGTCTACCAATCGACAGCCCTGGTAGAAGTGATAGTACATTCTGGGGAGATCCATTAGTCAATGATAATATACTGGCTAGCCAACAACTTACGCAGACAGAGGCCAATCTAGCAACCACCGATCCGGTACTGAGTGCTGTGGCCTCAAAGTATCGGGGGCTTTCGGTCGATGATCTTGCCAAAGAAGTGACTGCAACCGCTAGAGACAATACGCAGCTTATGCAAATTGATGTTTCGGATGTTGATCCGGCACGTGCCGCAAGTCTCGCCAATAACATTGCAAATACATTGATCAGCCAGCAACTTCAAGTAATACAGCAGAAAACTGCATCTGTATCTACGCCTGTGACTGTATCTACGCCTGTGACTGCACCTACATCTGCATCTGCATCTGCACAAGAGTTTCATGTTTATTGCTCAACCTGCCAAGCCTTCTGCGAGTCCTGCTCGGCCTAATAAACTCATTTATGTTGGTGCTGGATTGCTGATAGGTCTATTGTTGGGAATGGTACTGGCCGTGATCAGTGAATTATTAGACCCCCGTATCTATACAAAAGAAGTTCTCACCCAATTACTGGAATGGCCGATTCTGGTAACACTTGGGCGTATATCACGGAAGGAAGAAGTTATTAATCTCAACGATTATAACTCCAACGCAGAAGCTTACAGTAACTTACAGACGCAAATCGAATTAGCAACACGGGATAGATCTTTGCATATGTTAGCAATTACCAGCACCACACCAGGAGATGGTAAAACTGTGGTTGCAGCGAACCTAGCGATCAGCATGGCTAAAACTGGTAAGAGTGTCCTTCTCATTGACGCGAATTTGCGCCATCCAACACTGCATGAGCAATTTGACATTCCGGCAGACGCAAAAGGTTTTGGCAATGCTATCGTCGCGTTTAGAGGCCCTTCATCCTTTGCTACATCTACTTACCAGCAAGAAAAGTCTAAGGCATACAACGGAGCGCCGGGAATAAAAAACGTTACTGATGAGCCATCGCTGGCACCTTTTATTCGAGTAACAGATATTCCAAATTTATATATTATGCCATCGGGGCCGCTACCTCCTTATCCGCCAGAACTGCTCGATTCAAAGGCGATGCAACGCCTTCTGGTCGCGCTGAGCAAAAGTGGTGCCGACGTGATTATTTTTGACGCGCCGGCCTTGCTAGGTTTAGCAGATAGCATCATTTTAGCTACAAAGGTTGATGGTGTACTTGTGGTAGTTGACGCTACACGAGCCAACAAACGACATCTTCAGCAAGCTAAAGTACAGCTTAATGAGGCTAATGTCCGTGTGCTTGGTTGTGTCTTGAATAAAGGGCCTCGCAACCGTCAAAAAGCGCCCTACAAAGAGTATAGCCATGATACGAGAAAACTAAATAATAACGAAATGCAAAATGGGACAGTAAAAGACAAAGCAGCCATTCCACCGATAACATCGACGCAACCACCGCAAGCAAAAATGCCGTCGCAGCCAACCCAGTCAAATAATGAAGAACAGCAAGCTGTAAACGAGGCTGATACATCTACATTGCCTGAAGACATCCTTAATTCTAAGATCAGACTGTCAAGCATCCCACTGCCAGAACAAGAGAGCCAGGTGAGTAGAGTGACAGTAAGACCTCTCTACAAAAAATCTAACAACAATGTTGAGCAGGCATGGTTAGATCGTATCCGCCCCTATACTGGTTTGCCGGGCGGATACGATCTAACAATTCCTACAAGCGGGTTATCATTAATCTTCTGAACCCTGACAATCGCGGCCACATTTTTGCTAGGAATGGCTATTGGGACAATTAACACCACCTACGCTATTATTATTATCGGTGTTTTAGCGATAACGCTCATCCTATTGTTCAGGCTGGATGAGCTTACGGTGATGTTGATCATTGCTGCTCATATCTTGATTGACTCCTACCTTGGCTTTGCTACGTACCAGATTGCCTTGCTTATGGCCCTGTTATTGCTCGTGGTCAGCTACTTTGGACGCTCTGCTGATCATCCCTGGAGTGGGCCACGCTGGGTCTGGCTCTGGCTTGTGTTTCTTACCCTGACTATTATCCCAGCCCTAAAGGGGGGAGCATTTAATCTCACCAACTCCATTGGTTACTATCTTGAAGTTGTGTTTAGTCCTTTCATCATGTTCTGGCTCGGCAACATACTCGCCAGGGATGTTGCGGGAATACGGCGTGTGTTCCAGTGGCTTGCGTTGTTGGCAACGCTTTTTGCCATACACACTATTATTGAAGCAACTACTGGCGTATTCTTATTTGAATCAGCGCGTGCTCAAGCCAATCTGCAGCAAGCCTCAAATTTCCAGATAAGCGCAGGTGTCTCGCGTGCTAGCTCGTTTTTTGGCAACCCGAATGGGAATGGGGCCTTCCTTGCTATGAGTTTTTTCTTACCATTAGGACTATTCATCGAGAGTAACAAATTTTGGACAAAGATGTTCTATCTGTTGCAAATGGTGTTGATTCTCATGGCACTGATGCACACCTATAGTAATGGGTCATGGATAGCAGCACTTACAGGTTTAGTGGTCTTTATGTTCCTGGTCGGACGCGTGCGGTATAGCATTTTGCTGTTTCTATTGTTTGCAGTGCTGGCAGTGATAGCGTCTACCGTTTTTGCTCCACAGATTGCCATACAACTAGCTCATGCCAAAAACCAGGGTGACCTTTCACTGCATCTTGCGACCTGGCAGACAGCTATACATGTTATAGCGGCCTTCCCGCTGTTTGGTGTTGGTCTGGGGAGTCAGGCCTATCTGATCGTTTCGAGTCATTATCGCGTGCCTGCGCAGACGAAGCCTCTGGCGGAGCCAGATAATTCTTACTTGCAATGGGGAGCAATTGCGGGCATACCGGTGATGCTGATCTTTCTTCTTTTGCTAACACTGGTGTTCTGGTATGCATGGCGCAACTGGCTGGCTATAGGGACTCGTTATCGCGCTCTTTTCGCGGGGGGAATAGTTGCCATTATAGCACTCAGTATTAATAGCCTGACTGTGGATGGTTGGACAAGTCCTCTTGATGTACAGTTTCTTGGTTGGTTGATTGCTGGCATCGTCGCCTCGCCATTGATCGGGCGTAGCGCAGGCGAGCCAATTGCTCACCAGACTGGCAAGAGGAGTATCCATTCCCATCTTGCAACCTTCTGGATAGAAAAAGTAAGGCGTAATTATGAGTGACGTACAAGATGATAAATCGAGTATAAAAGATAAGCTGGTGCCTCTACAGCATGAAGCGAGGAGTCCTCGTGACTGGATTGCAGAAGATATTAATGACTTAACGAATTTAATGCCATAAATGTCATTGATGACGTTATAGATGGTTATTCTGAGACGACGAAGGTACCTGTTATCAAAAGGCTGCAACAAGCATCGTATCGTACGCCATTGCTATTTCAGTCCTTGCAGATGGACATGGACAAGACCTGGTTTGCCAGCCAGGAGACCTGGATGCTACCTGTAATACCCGGACCCGCAAAGGCTAGCAAACAAGCCTCTATACCTACTCCGCAGGAGGTGAAAAGTGAACAAACAAGCGCTGGAGCCCAAAGCTATCTTTCGCTCGCGCTTGATATGGTCAAAAGCTCAGGGATCTACGCTGTAGGGGCTCTGGCATCCCCACTGGTTTCGCTTATATTGACACCATTTCTAGCTCACAATCTTTCTACTAACGACTATGGTGGCCTTGCTGTCTTGTACACTGTTGTTGATCTTGTAACGGTAATGACACAGCTAGGGCTTAGTTCCGCTTTTTTTCGCGCATATAATGGTGATTATGAATCCGCTCAGGATCGCCTGGGTGTCCTTGCCTCTTCTATTATTCTATTGTTACTTGTCTCGCTCCCTATAGCAATTGTAATGATGATAGCCGCCCCCTGGTTGTCAGTGTTCTTTTCAATAGCTCTGCTTTTACCGAGCCGGTAAGGCTCACGGCCCTGGTTATCGTTTTAGAGAATCTTACCCTGCCGGGCATTTCCTGGTTACGAGCAGAAAAGCGTGCGTTCCTATATACAGGTTTATCGATTGCTAACATGCTATCCGTCCTGGGTACGAACATTGTATTGGTTGGTGTGCTACACATGGGCGTGAACGGAGCTTTGATCGCTAAAGGGACAGGTTATGTCATCATGGCAGGTTGCACGTTGCCTATCATTCTTGTCCTGCTTGCTCGTAAGCATAGCTTGAGGTTACGTCCCGATATTGTGCAGAATATGCTCACCTTTGGTGTTCCAACTATTTTTAGTGACATTGCGGCATGGGTGCTACAACTCTCAGATCGCTATCTGCTCAGCCATTTGGATCACTGACCCAGACAGCGGGCTACAGTGTAGCTTATGTGTTGGGTGGAGTATTGTCTCCGGTAATCCTTGCACCCTGGGGATTAGCATGGGTTCCCATTATGTATTCTATTGCGAAGAGAAAAGATGCAGCCCACATCTTTCAATTGGTGTTCCGCTGGTGGAGCAGCGTTTTAGTGCTTGCTGCTTTTGCGCTTTCGCTTGTCAGTATCGTTGTGCTTGAAACACTTTTCCCACCTGCTTATCTGGCGTCAGAGCCTGTTATTCCTATCATCACCCTATCCACTATGCTTATGGGCGTCGGTATATTTTCATGATTGGCATCAATATCCGCCGCAAGACTATGCTTGAGTTTGTATTTGTGGTGGTTGCAGCAATTGTAAATTTGTTGCTCAATTTGCTCTTTATCCCGAAATTTGGAGCTATTGGCGCTGCTATTTCGACACTTCTTGCTTATGTTGTACTGCTCGTGGTGTCATATATAGTGAATCAAAGAATTTACCCTATTAATTTTGAGGTTGGCATATTTACTCTCAAGCTGTCTGTCGGTATTGTGCTCTATGTGGGAGCTACGTTACTGGCACAGACACAGAAGCCCTTGATAGGCGCATCTATCTTTATAGTTGCGCTTGTGGGTTACAGTATATTTCTCATGTTCCTGGGAGGGCTTTCCGTAAAAAAAATCATAAAAATATTCGGGTATGTGCGGGCTGCTATTAAAAAAGAGGGAAAAAAAGCATATGTATAAGAGATATAACAAAGGCCTGGACGTCGAGCAAGAAAGGATAATTTTAGAATGGTGACATTTTCCGATAAGGCACTATCGTCCCAGGTGATCTCTCCCAATGAGCTGTGTGCCCATCAGATCTTTGAAGCTAGAGTGGAATGTAACCCAAACGCAGTGGCTATTGTTTATCGAAATGAGCAGGTGAGCTACCAGGAGCTGAATCTGCAGGCTAATCGGCTTGCGCATTACCTGAGTTCCTGTGGTGTTGGGCCTGAAACGCTGGTGGCTTTGCTGGCTGAGCGCAGCATTGCCTTTGCAGTTGCGATGTTAGCTATTTTCAAGGCAGGTGGGGCCTACCTGCCTCTTGATCCGCAGCATCCAGAAGCCAGGCAGCGGCAAGTGATTGAGCAGAGTTGCTGCCAGTTCGTCTTGAGCACAGATGCCTTTGTCCCTACATTGTCACAGATGTTAAGCGCATGCCCGGCAGAAGTTTGTCCTCACAGCATCTGCCTGGAAGAAGCGCTCTTAGCAGCCAGAAAGAAGAGAATCTGCCGGCGGTTAGCACGCCGCGAAATCTCGCCTACGTCATTTATACCTCTGGCTCGACGGGTTTGCCGAAAGGGGCAATGGTCGAGCAACGTGGTATGCTCAATCACCTTTTGGCCAAGATCGAGGCTCTGGAATTGAGCGCAGCCGATACGGTAGCGCAAACGGCCTCACAATGCTTTGATATCTCGGTGTGGCAATTCCTGGCGGCCTTGCTCGTAGGGGGGCGAGTGCAGATCTATCCCGATGTGATTGCGCACGTGCGTTGCAGCTTCTTCAACAGGTAGAGCAGCAGAAAGTGAGCATCCTGGAAACGGTACCCTCGCTCTTGCGTGCGATGCTCGATGTTCAGGAAGATGGGATAAGCAGGCGACCGCAGTTAGAGATGTTACGCTGGTTGATCCCAACGGGGGAAGCGTTGCCAGTGGAGTTGTGCCGTCGCTGGCTGCAACGTTATCCGCATATACCGATGCTCAACGCCTATGGCCCAACCGAGTGTTCGGACGATGTGACGCATTATGTGATTAGTCAGCCACCAGAGCCTCACCTGAGAAGTATCCCTATAGGCCGGGCGATCCGCAATATACGGCTCTATGTGCTCGATGAGAACCTCCGGCAATTGTCCGTTGGGGAGAGCGGAGAATTATATGTAGGAGGTATTGGTGTGGGGCGCGGCTATCTGGGCGATGAGCTGCGTACCTCCGCAGCTTTTATAGCTGATCCATTTGTGTCTACAGAGGGCGCACGACTCTATAAGACCGGAGATCTGGCACGCTATCTGCCAGATGGCAATCTGGAATTTATCGGGCGGCGGGATACGCAGGTGAAGATACGTGGATACCGCATTGAGCTGGGCGAGATCGAAGCGGTACTCAATCAATTGGATGGGGTGAAAGAGGCAGCCGTAGTAGTGCGCGAAGAGGAGCCGGGAGACAAACGGTTAGTGGCATATATGGTGCTGCGCCAGAGCCAGGTGATCCCAACGGAAGAGATAAGGCAGCAATTAAAGAAGCTCGTGCCAGCCTATATGGTGCCTGCAACCTTTGTGCCGTTAGAGAAACTGCCACTTACAAACAATGGCAAGCTAGATCGGGCCGCGCTGCCAGCACCAGAGCCAATAAGAAGAGAGGCTGAAGAGAGTTATCTAGCCCCAACGCTGCCACTGCATCGGCAGCTGGTTGCGATCTGGGAAGAGGTGTTAGGGGTGAGGCCAATCGGGATCAAGGATGACTTTTTCGAGTTGGGAGGGGACTCTTTGCTGGCTGTGAAGCTCTTTGAGCGCATTGAGCAGGAGTGTGGGAAGAAGCTGGAACTAGCGACCCTGTTTGCGGGAGCAAGCGTTGAGCAGGTCGCACAGGCGTTTGACGAAGAGATTCAGATGGATATGCGTGCGCCGCTGGTGGTGGTGCGGGCTGAGGGTTCCAGGAGGCCGTTTTTCTTTTTACATGGGCAATGGAGAGGTGGAGCTTTCTACAGTCTGGAGCTAGCACGCCACCTGGGAACAGAACAACCATTCTATCTGCTAGAGCCTTATAAATTTGATGGCCTGGCGGTCCCACCTACGCTAGAAGGCCTGGCGGCAGCTCACATTACGACGCTGCGCCAGATACAGCCAGAGGGGCCTTATTTGCTAGGAGGCTGGTGCAATGGAGGCCTGATAGCTTATGAGATGGCTCGTCAACTGAACGCGCAAGGCCAGATCGTTGAGCTGCTCGTCTTGATGGATTCTGATGCGCCCGCCCCGCGCTTTAAATGGGATCGCCGTATCATTGCTGGCATGGTGAACCTCTTGCGACTCGGAAAGAGTAAGCAGCTAGATTGGTTTCTTGTCTACAGACACCTGCGCTTATCTTTTCACTACTGGCGTTTGCATAAAGGTGAGCACACCAAAACTGCCCGGCAAGATGAGCCCGGACCTGAGGCAGATCTGGCAGACGCTGGAGCGCAGCATAAGGCTATGATTCCGACCAGTGCTAGCCTGCGGCAAGACTGGATTGCTATCTATGACTGGATAGCAACTGGCTACCTGCCTCATGCCTATGCAGGCGATGTTACTTTTTTTGGACTGACGAAGAGCCACGGCGCAGAGAGGGTTGGCAGAGATTGATAGAAGCGAAAGTAATTGCAGCTGAAAAAGTTGATAGTCATATCATTCCAGGTAATCACATAACCAGTAGAACCAGATATCTACCCATCCTGGCCGAACATTTACACGCATGTCTGGACAAGGTGCAATCGGTCCTGTCCGGGTAGCAACAATCATGGGGGATTGTCGTTGCTTATCTGCTATTACACACTCAGCAACGAGAAGGACCCCTAGAGGGGACAGGCAAGTCACGGTCGCTACACGCAGTTTGATTGTTACGTCCATGTCAGCACCACAGTCAACTACAACGATTATGCGAAGATCAATAAAGATCTGTGGGTTATATAAGGAGAAGTAACATTATGGACACATCATCGCTATACATTACTCCTTCAGTAGCCAAAGATACAAATGCCGCAAGTGTACCTACGAAAGTATGCATGCATGTCACATCGGCAGCATACCCTGATTACCGAATCATGCGCGAGGCCACAGCACTTGTCGAGGCGGGATATGATGTCTCTATTGTCGATATTATCGGTGAATTTGCACGACCAGTAGAGGAAGACATTAGCGATGTGCACATGAAGCATATACTTATGCCTGACCTATTTATCCCCACACGCTTCAAGCCCTGGTTTTTGTTAAATCTGCGTGGATGATCGCACGCGCTATGCTACGTCTGGCTACTACGCCAACTGATGTGTATCATGCACATGATGTAAAAGCATTACCCGCATGTTATATCGCTGCACGGCTACGCCATAAACCACTCATCTTTGATTCGCACGAAATTCCTTTGGATGATCCAAATATCACGCGTTGGCGTCGTCTAAGTGCATTGGCAACAGGTGTACTTGCTCATATGATGCCACGTTGTACGGGAGTAATCACGGCCTCACCTCTTTACGCACGGGAGATTAGCAATCAATTCCACTATCCCGACGTAGTGCCGGTGCTCAATTTTCCGACGTATCGCGAGGTCCCTAAAAGTGATCGTTTACGACAACACCTTGGTCTTGGTCCAGAGGTACGTATTGCGCTTTACCAGGGCAATTTGCAGCCGAACCGTAGCCTGGATCAACTGGTGAATGCCGCGCCATTTTTAGATCCGAACATTGTCATTGTCATGATGGGCAAAGCTGTGGAGACCACCAGGAAACAGTTGGATGCCCTGATAGCAAGCAATAGGGTTGTTGACCGGGTCAAGATCATTCCGGCAGTTCCTTATGAAGAGTTGCTGGATTGGACAGTCTCAGCAGATATTGGCTTGACAGTCTTTCGGCCAGACTATACACGCAGCATTCGTTATTGCTTGCCGAACAAACTCTTTGAATACCTGATGGCCGGGTTGCCAGTGCTCAGCTCTCAACTTGACGCAATTGCGGATGTGCTCAAAACCTATGACGTTGGACAGGTTCTGCCTTCGCTTGAGCCAACAGATATTGCAGCGGCAATCAATACTATGCTGGCAGATCCCACTGCGCTTGCTCGTATGCGGAGCAATGCGCTGAAGGCGGCCCGCGAAGATTTCCGCTGGGAAAAAGAAAAGCATAAACTTTTTCAGGTCTATAGCAATGTTTTGAATCCCCTTCCACCTTCTAGGCGCTTGCTCATTAAGGTTGGTATGCATGTGCTGGGAACCGCATCGACCGATCCACGCGTCATGCGCGAAGCCACGGCATTGATAGCGGCAGGGTACGATGTCTCAATCGTTGACATCGAAGAGAAAGGGAATTGCCCAGGCGAAGAGGATATTCGGGGCGTGCATATGAAACATGTCATGATGCCGCGTACATTTTTCTCTACACGCTTTGATAAATGGGCTATTGTCAGAGTCACACAAATGTTTGTGCGCACGACGTTGCGTCTGCTGCAAATTCCTGCCGACATCTATCACGCACATGAGGTATCGGGCTTATTGCCGTGTTATATTGCGGCTCGTTTACGTCGTAAACCTGTCATTTTTGATGCACATGAAATGCCTCTGTTTGAGCGACCTTTATCGGAGTTTGGGCGCAGCCGACGCATGTTGCGCCAGTTGTTAGTCGTCCTGCTGGCACATATCGTACCACGCTGTGTCGGAGTTATCACCGTCTCACCTCCTATTGTAGAGGAGCTTTGCCAGCGCTACGGTATCAAGGACGTAGCACTGATTCGCAATGTGCCTGAATACAAGGATGTACAAAAAAGTGACCGCTTGCGCGAGTATCTTGGCCTGGGGCCAGAGGTGCGTATTGCCCTCTACCAGGGCTATCTGCAGCCGAACCGGGGACTTGATAGACTGATTCGCGCCGCTACCTTCCTTGATCCCGATATCATGATCGTAATGATGGGCAAAAACCGCAAGACCACACAGGCTCAGTTAGAGGCATTGATTGCTAGCGAAGGCGTGGAGAATCGCGTCAAAATTATCCCGCCAGTGGTTTACGCGGAACTGCTAGACTGGACCTCTTCTGCTGATATCGGACTCAACGTTGCATCACCAGATTACTCACTGAATGTGCGGTATTTCTTGCCAAACAAGCTTTTTGAGTATCTCATGGCAGGTCTACCAGTGCTCAGCTCGTCGCTTGAAGCGATGGTAGAAGTGATTAACAGCTATGAGGTTGGGCAGATACTGCCTTCCCTTGAGCCAGCTGAGATTGGTGCAGCAATTAATAGCATGTTGGCAGATCCTACTGTACTTGCGCGTATGCATAACAATGCACTCGCTGCTGCCAGACAGGAATTTTACTGGGAAAAAGAAAGTACTAAGCTCATTAAGCTCTATCAATCAATCTTTCACGTTGCTGTGAGCAAGGACGATCATGAGGCCGCGACCTCCAGAGAGAGTATGCCTCCTCTGGAGGTCGCCACGCGGGGGAGGGCGATTGAAGGGCGGCAGAACAGGAGTTTGTATACAAACAGGCAAATGGATTAGTTTTTGCGGAGATAATTTTATGGCAGAATTTTCATTAGAGGGCTATAGCCAGTTACTATCAGCTTTCAAAGACAAGGGTTACTTCTTTTGTGGTTTTCATGAGGTTAATGCTCTTCTTGTAGAAAAGCGTCCTTTTGTAGTACTCAGGCATGACATCGATATCAACTTGCGCCCTGCAGTAGAGATTGCGCGTGTGGAGTACGAACATGGAGTGCAGGCTACGTACTTTGTTATGCTTCATTCGCCACTCTACAATGTTTTAAGTAGTGCCAGTGCAGAGATTTTGTCACAGTTGTATCGCTACGGCCATCAGGTTGCCGCGCATATAGATCTTACTGTTTACGACAATGATTGTGCCAGAATGCTTATGGACGTTGAGGTGTTGTCTAAATGCTATCCATATGTAAATACTGAACTTGTAAGCTTACATAGCCCTCTAGATCTGCAGCGCGTCCCTATGGCTTCAATTCCGCAGCTCAATAGCGTCTATGGGGTGGTTATGAAAGGGGATGTGGCCTATATAAGTGATTCGACAGGTAGATGGAGGTATGGGCATCCTCTCGACTCGGAAGCATTCCATGCACGAAAGCCCATCCAGCTGCTCACCCATCCAATCTGGTGGGTACAGGCAGGTGAAACGGTCACCGAGAAATTAGAATTGTGGCTAGACGCTGACTATCATCATAACCTCGCAACGCTCAAAGAAGTATTACCAAAGCTTTTTAAGCTCAATGAGCCATCGCGGTAGAGTAGAGGGGCATGGATGTACAATCGCATAAGAATATATGTATCCGCGTGTTTTTATTATAGTGGGCTATTAAGTCTGGTTCGTTGGTGGGCACAACGTTCGGGGCCACGTCTGACTATTCTCTATTATCACCAGGCATCTGGAGGATATCTGCGTAGCCATCTGCTCTACCTGCGGCGTCACTATCGTATACTCGATCTGGAAAGTGCACTGGAAGAACTTTATGCGCCATCTAAAAACGCAATTCAGAAGAAGGATCAACGTGCGCTTTTAGCATTGACATTCGATGATGGCTACTATGATAACTACACACATGCTTTTCCACTTGCCTGTGAGTTGCAGATTCCGATTACCATTTTTCTCATCCCTGGCTATATAGAGCAGGGCAACGCTTTCTGGTGGGCTACGCGCCTGCTCCGCCTGGCCCATGTAGACCAGGTGACGCTGGATGGACAGGGCTATCGCTTGCAGAATCTTGAGGAACGCAAAGCACTGGCACAGGCTATCGATGCCAGGCTTAGCCAGTGTGCATCTGCAAGTGAGCGAGAGAAATTACTCATACACCTTCATAAGATGCTGGCCGTGCCAAATTCTGTAGTGTTTAAAGAGAAGCCTATGCCGCTACTTACATGGGTACAGGCACGCGAAATGCAAGAGAGCGGATGGGTCTCATTTGGTGCACATACTATACATCATCCTGATCTCCGCCTGCTTGATCCCAGCGAGGTGCAACACGAAGTAGGAGCATCGCGCACTCTGCTAGAGCAGCAGTTGGAACGACCAGTGCATAGCTTCGCCTATCCATTTGGTAGTATCGGAGAGTATGGGCCAGACGCAGTAAAACAGGCTGGTTACGATTGGGCTGTAACCACTATAGCAGGCGTAAATACTTGTCAGAGTGCATGCCATCTCCTGCGACGCAGAAATATAGGTGACACGAAACACTGGCTGGTGATGGCTACTGAGACAGCCGGTATCTGGGAGTTCTTCTCTCACCTGAAAAGCGGCGTTAGACATTTCATTTCGCCGAAAGGTTCTGGGGGTTCTGGGGGTTCTGGACGTTTGCAAGGAAGCTTTACTGTATAAGGATAATGCTATGACTACAACAGCTGTTCATGATACGGTAGCGCTGGGTAATGTAAAAACGTCACCCATGTCCTTTAACCAGGAAGGGCTATGGTTTCTGGATCAATTAGAGCCAGAGAGCGCCACCAATACGCTAACTGCCATGGTCCAGGTGAGCAGGGCACTGATCTTAAATACACTTGAAACGAGTCTCAACGAGTTAGTTGAACGTCATGAAATACTGCGTACAACCTTTCACGTCCTGGATGGACAGTTACTACAAGTCATTGTTCCTCATTTGCAAATTCGTCCATCCGTGATCGACCTGCAAGAGTTATCATCAGTGCAGCAACAGATGCGAGTACAGTATCTTGCAACCAGACAGGCCCAGTTACCTTTTGAGCTCAGTCAGGGACCACTGTTGCGCTGCACGCTGATACAACTGGCGGCAGAGCATTATCAACTTTTGCTGACGATGCACTGCATCATCTGCGATGATTGGTCGGTAAGCCAGTTTGTACGCGAATTGGCCTGTCTGTATGAAGCATACAGCAGCGGACAGCCTTCCCCGTTGCCGCCATTGCCCTGGCAATATGCTGATTTCGCATGCTGGCAGCGTCAGAAGGTTGCAGAGCAGGACATGGTATACTGGCGGCAGCAGCTAGCTGAAGTTCCTGGCGATCTCCCCTTGCCCACCGATCATCTACGACCCACCACCGTAAGCGTACGAGGAGCGACCTACCAGGCCGAGTTGCCTTATGAGCTTAGCCAGGCTTTACAGGAACTGAGCCGGCAGCAAGGGGTGAACCAGGACTCACTGTTGGCCGCTGCCTGGTTGACCTTGCTATCGCGCTACACAGCCCAGGAAGATCTGCTGATCGGAACAATTTCTCCCGCTCAGCGCAGCAAGCAAACCGAGATGTTGCTTGGTCCGTGTGAGCAGATAGTGTTATTGCGTACTAATCTGTCGGGCCAGCCAGACTTTACCAACCTGCTCAAGAGCGTACATACAGGACTGCAGATAGCCCATGAGCATTCAGACCAGTTCTTGGAGCCATGGCTACAAGCCTTGCCAGCTACGCACTTGTGGGGCCAGGGGGTCCGCATCCCGGTGCAACTGCGCTTACCCAGTTCGCAGTGCATCTTGCCAGCGGGCTGGCAGCTTATCCAGATCAATCCAGGGACACCAGCTGTCTCGTACGATCTGGCCTTGTCCTTGTATGAGGGTTCACATGGGCTAAGCGCACACTTCACGTATAGCACCGATCTTTTTGACGAGGCGACTATTGCACGCCTGGCCGGACACTGGCAGACGCTCTTAGCAGGCATCGTAGCAGCGCCAGATCAACCACTGTTTCGCCTTCCCCTGTTAACCGAGCGGGAGCGTACACAATTGCTGTTAGAATGGAATTCCACCAGCGCCGACCCTCTGGTTGAGTTGTGCATGCATCGATTGTTTGAAGCCCAGGTAGAGCGCACTCCCACATCTGTGGCTATTGTCTGCCAGGAAGAACGGATCAGCTACCAGGAGCTGAACCGACAAGCCAATCAGCTTGCATACCACCTGCGTGATTGTGGTATTGGACCAGAAACGCTGGTGGCCTTGCTTGCAGAGCGCAGCATTGCTTTTGTGGTTGCGATCCTGGCCATATTCAAAGCCGGGGGAGCCTACCTGCCACTTGATCCTCATCATCCTCAGGCCAGACTACGGCTGGTGATTGAGCAGAGCCGCTGCCAGTTCATCCTGCACTCAGCAGCTTTTGTGGACATACTGACGGACACACTCGTAACACTTTCCAGCGATAGTCGTCCGCTCCGTATCAACCTCGATGAGCCATGCAGCAGTCAGAGGGAAGAGAATCTGCCAGCGGGCAGCACGCCAGGGAATTTGGCCTACGTCATTTATACCTCCGGCTCGACAGGTTTGCCCAAAGGCGCGATGGTCGAGCAACGCGGGATGCTCAATCACCTCTTCGCCAAGGTCGAGGCTCTGGAATTGAGCGCAGCCGACATCGTAGCGCAAACAGCCTCACAATGTTTTGATATCTCGGTGTGGCAATTTCTAGCCGCCCTGCTCGTGGGAGGGCAAGTACAGATTTATCCCGATGTGATCTCGCACGATGCGTTGCAGCTCCTCCAACAGGTAGAGCAGCAGAAGGTGAGCATCCTGGAAACGGTGCCCTCGCTCCTGCAGGCGATGCTTGATGTTCAGGAGAACAAAGGAAGCGAGCGACCGCAACTGAAAGCGCTACGCTGGCTGATCCCGACCGGGGAAGCATTGCCAGTGGAGTTGTGCCGTCGCTGGCTACAGCATTATCCGCATATACCGATGCTCAACGCCTATGGCCCAACCGAGTGCTCGGACGATGTGACGCATTACGTGATTAGCCAGGCACCTGATGTGAATCAGAGGAGCATCCCTATTGGTCGAGCTATTCGCAATACGCAACTCTATGTGCTTGATCAGCACCGACAACTATTGCCAATAGGGGTAAGTGGAGAATTGTACATAGGAGGCATAGGCGTAGGTAGGGGCTATCTGGGCGATGAGCAGCGTACTACAGAAGCCTTTGTAATAGATCCCTTTATAGCAGGCGATGGTAGACGACTCTATAAGACTGGGGACCTGGTACGTTATCTGCCCGATGGCAACCTGGAGTTTCATCGGGCGGCGGGATACACAGGTGAAGTTGCGGGGATATCGCATTGAACTGGGTGAGATTGAAGCAGTGCTCAGGCAGCAGCAGGAGATACGAGAGGCAGTAGTGATCGTGTACGATGCGGAAAGGGGCGAGAAACGACTGGTGGCTTACGTAGTTCTGCAGCCGGGACAAGTTATCAGGGAGCAAGAATTGAAAGGGCAGATAAAGAAACGGATGCCTGTCTATATGGTGCCTGCGGCGTTTGTACAATTAGAGAAACTGCCACTCACAAGCAACGGCAAGCTGGACCGTACCGCTCTGCCTGCACCGGAGTGGAGCAGAGAAACGGAGAACAGCTATGTTGCTCCAGCGCTACCACACCACCACCAGCTAGTAACGATCTGGGAAGAGGTACTCGGTGTCAGGCCAATCGGGATCAAAGACGATTTCTTCGAATTAGGAGGCGACTCACTCCTGGCAGTGCGGCTCTTTGAGCGCATCGAGCAGCAGTGTGGCAAGAAGCTGGGACTTGCAACGCTGTTTGCCGGGGCAACCATAGAACAAGTGGCGGTAGCGTTGGGGGAAGAAGCACAAACGCAGAGCCGCACTCCACTAGTAACGGTGCAAGCAGGAGGAGCCAGGACACCATTCTTCTTTCTGCATGGAGAATGGAATGGTGGAGCTCTCTACACGCTGGAATTGGCACATCGGCTAGGTGCAGAGCAACCATTTTACTTGCTAGCACCTTACAAGTTTGATGGCCTGGTAGTTCCACCAACTTTTGAAGCGATGGCAGCAGCGCACCTGGCAACGCTCCGTCAAGTGCAACCTGAGGGTCCCTATCTATTAGGAGGGTATTGTAATGGAGCTCTTATGGCCTATGAAATGGCTCGGCAACTCCATGCGCAGGGCGAGGTCATTGATCTGCTGCTTTTAATTGACCCTGATGCTCCTGCGCGTCACCGATGGGTTCGTCGTGCTATCAGTCGCATCTGCAACTTGACGCGGATTAGCCAGGAGCAGCAGTTTGCATGGTTTCTCTGTCTGCAACATGTATATAGATACCTGCGATTTTCCCATTACCGACAATCGCAAATTTCCAAAACTCTGAAAGCCAGTGAGCACAATGGTCCAGGGCATAGATCTATGGTGCCTTTAGACCTCTGGCTGAAGGCACTGATTCCAAAAGTGGAGGTTCTCCGTCAGAATAATCTCAACATCTATGACTGGCCTGCATCAGATTATGCACCTGACCTTTATGCGGGCAAGATCACATTTTTTTGGACAAGCGAAGAACCCTGGCGTCTTGTGGGATGGCAGAAAGTAGTGAAGGCGAAGGGAAGCGAGGTAGAGATTTATAAGCTACCAGGAAATCATATAACCAGTAGAACCGAACATCTTCCCGTGCTAGCTGAATGTGTGTGCATATGTCTAAACAAGGCACAAATAACAGCAACGGATGCGGAAGTGTAAATTCCAGTCTCCTCAAGTGGGGCACGAGAGCATTGTGTTTTTGCAGCCTGAAGGAGGAAGTATATATGCAAAGCATAAAAAGTCAAGTTATAATGCATTAGGCTCTTCAGTAGAGCATAACATAAAAAGAATGAGTGAGAAAATCTTATGGATACAGCAGCAATCGCAGACCTCCCGCCAGTTGAATTAAATAAACTCGCTCAACAACTGGGCAACACACCAATGGAACCAATTTATATGGTGATAGGAGGTATTGCCCGAAAAATTCACCTGAAGCTAGAAAGCCACAACCCAACGGGCTCAGTCAAAGACCGCACTGGATATAGCCTGATACAGGCTCTGGAGACAGAAGGTACTTTGCACAAAGACTTCGATAGTGATAGAATCAACATCAGGTAATTTAGGTACGGCACTCAGCTTCTTTTGTAAATTAAAAGGGTACAGGTTTGTCGCGGTCGTTGACCCAAAAACCACCCAGGAAAATCTTGCCAAGATGCGTATGCTTGGCGCTCAGATTGAAATGGTAGATCAGCCGGACGAGAATGGAGGATATCTTCTTTCACGTTTGGAACGCGTACAAGAACTGTGTCGTAACTCTCACAGGTATGTCTGGACCAACCAATACGCCAATCCCGCCAACCCCCATATTCACTACCTGAGCACCGGTCCTGAAATATATCGCCAGATGCATGGGGAAGTGGATGCCCTGTTCATGGCAGTATCCACAGGTGGCACGTTAGCTGGTATTGGTCGTTTTTTCCGTGAGACCAGTCCTACAACATCTATCATTGGGGTTGATGCGTATGGATCAGTTGTTTTTGGCACTCCACCCGCTCCGCGCAAATTAACTGGTATTGGTTCATCGCGGCCATCTAGTTTCCTTACTAAATACCTGTATGATTTGTATATGCTTGTAAAGGATGAAGAAGCATTTGCATTTTGTCGTGCTCTATGGGAAGCTACAGACATCAAAGTTGGAGGATCAAGTGGTGCGGTACTTGCTGCCTGCGCGAAATATCTCCTGGCCCATCCTGAAGTCAGAAATATTGTTTGCGTATGTGCTGATAGCGGCAACAATTACGCAAACTCTATCTTTAATGACGATTGGGTACAAAAACAGGGGCTAGACGTATCAAAAGAGCGTCTGGAGCCAGTGCAAGATATCACACACAGATTGCCTCTTTCCCGCTAAGCCGAGATCATAAGGATATAAAACTTCTTTTTAGCAGGAAGAATAGGAGTGTCTGGAGCAAATGCACCAGGCACTCTTTTACCACAAAAAGTCTTAAAATCAATAGATGGAGGTAGTAATGATAGTCACTAAAGAGAACAGCTTTCTTTATCTTAGTAGAAAAGATGTAGAATTAGCGTGCGCAGACATTGATGCTGTAGATGTTATTCGCGATCTTTTCAGGCTCCATGGATCAGGTCAGACGATTTTACCAGACGAAGCCTATCTAGGTTGGACAAATGAGCGAGATGAACAAGTAAGAAGTTTAAATATGCCAGGATAT
This sequence comes from uncultured Chloroflexia bacterium, assembly GCA_963850365.1. GTDB lineage: Bacteria > Chloroflexota > Ktedonobacteria > Ktedonobacterales > Ktedonobacteraceae > Dictyobacter. The sequence goes on along the minus strand of CAWKKX010000013.1, from coordinate 49,984 downwards.
ATAGGAGGTACACTGAATGTGGCTGGCACAAAGATTATTAATGGAAACATCTTGAATCCATCACGAGGGCTACCCCGTGCCAGTGGTCTGACCATGATTTACGATAAAATATCAGTGTGCATCAATTGTGTCATGGAAGGGGCCTATCTATCAAGTTTGCGTACAGCCTGTGTGACGGCACTCTCTGCGGACATTTTTAAGGGGAGAGAGATTGAATGTGTAGCTATCATAGGAGCAGGGGTTCTGGCGCAGGCTCACATCGAATTGCTGGCAAAGCGACTGCCACATCTGCGTTCCATACATATATTTGACATAGATGGAGAAAGAGTAGCTGGCTTAAAATCACAGAGTAGAGGCAATACTGCAAGAGCACAATGTGAAACTTCAGACCGTTTCAACCGTAAAAGAAGCGATTGAGGTTGCACAATTGATTGTGCCAGTAACTACCACCACTACTGGTTATATACAATTTGACTGGCTGCAGCCGGGCGCAATCCTGGTTAATATATCTCTGGATGATCCTTTGCCGGAAATTGTTTTGCGGGCAGATAAAATAATTGTGGATGACTGGAAGCTTGTCAAGAATGATCCAAGACGTTTACTTGGTCGGATGTATAGAGCTGGGCAAATAATTGGACCGGACGAGCCAGTTGATAATAGCATAGATGGGCAGCAGAGACGACGTATCTACGCACAGCTTGGAGAGATTGTTCTTGGTAGCAAGAGTAGCCGAGATCATCTCGACGAAATTGTGCTTGTGAACCCCTTTGGGTTAGCTATAGAAGATGTAGCTCTAGCATCTCACGTCTACCAGAAAGCCCTTGAGCACAATATAGGGACGTGGCTGGAGCGATGACGATGATGATGGAATCTTATAATGTGTGGCGTGTGGTATATCTTTTTTGTATACCACATAACTAGCATTAAAGGTTATTGAGTGCCTTTCATGCTCTTTCACAAGGGATGAGGGCCTTTCGTCATTTAGTCTAAACGTGAAAGGTACACTGTTCTGATGAAATCGAAGTATATACTGGTTCTGAAGATTCTGTTTCCCACCGTAATTATGTTTGCGCCTCTATTAAGTGCGTGTACGGGACAAACATCTGTCAATACTCCTCAAGCTATTGCATCTGCAGGAGTGGCACCTAAGTCCACTTCAGCAGCGTCTTCAATTACACCATTTGATGGATATGGTCTTTATGAAAATTGTAGTCTGGGACCAAAGAATATAGCAGATTGTCTCTCCCATTTAGACACGATGGCCGCAGCAGGATTTAAGCTGGTTCTCAATTATGAGCAGCTGTATGGTAATGCAAGCGCTCAAAAAGCATATCTTCAGCATGCACAGTCGGTAGGCATGAAAGTAATCATACCATTTAAAGATCCTGCATTTTATGACGGGAAAAATCTGCGCTCAGAGTTTCCCACGTTAGCACAAACATGTAAATGTACAAATAACGACAGCTTTATTCGGTATGTGGTAGATCTGGTGAAGAGTTATCCGAGTGTGTGGGGCTATTATATTGGGGACGAGGTGGACGCAAACTATCATGATGAGCTAAAAAGTTCGCTTACAGATCTAGTACATCAGTTAGATCCCATGCATCCCCGGCTGTTTATCGATAGCGCCAAGCCTGCAGTAGCAGTATGGCGTGGGAACAGTCCTTTTTTTGATACCACTGATGTCATTGGCACTGATTTTTACCCGCTGAGAGGCGAATCATCTAACTACCCTTCAATTAACGCAACGAGCCTGGTTGCATCTGGCACGCAAGCATACGCCAATGCACATAGGGAAAGTTCAGCTATTGTTTTGCAATCATTTAGCTATAGTAATTATGGTGTATCAAATGCCCCTTACCCGACTGCTAATCAAATGCAATTAATGCTTTCCCAGACGCTGGCAACTTCACATCCAAGAATTATCCTCTGGTATAGTTATTATGATACTATGTCATCTGATAATGCTACGCAAAACTGGGATAACTTAAAATCTGTTATTGCTCACAACCAGCCTAAATATTGATCTTATGGCTATACAGATTTAGGTATACCAGAGAAAGAGCAAGAGATTGCAAGAAAGCCTTTTAAAGGATGCTGAGCACCTGTTCCAGTGGTGCAGTTGTTCCTTGTGCCCATGCTCTCTCAAAGTTTATCTCTCCTAGTTGATCATGTAGCCTCTTTTCCACCTGTTGAAAATTGATACGTTGCGCTGGATACATATCATGCAACTTTAATCTAGATGCAACGGCACCAAGGAGATAGGCTGCATTTTCTTCTATCCCTTGAGCGAGAAATACTTGAGCTAAGCCAATGAGACATTTTCCCACCTTTCTTTTGTCACCTGACCCCTGATAGTACTGTAGGACACTTAGATAGAGAGATTGTGCCTGTGCCAAATCGCCGTTCACACGTTTCAAATCGCCTAAAATATTGCGTGCAATAGCAAAATCTGAAGGATCATCCTGCTGTTCCAAGAGTGTAAGCGCCTCGTCAAACAGGTATTGTGCCTGTGCGACATCACCATCTATTAATAGTGCCATATCGGCAAGTTTCAATGTTCTATTGGCAATGGCAGATGTATCACCCAGATCTTTGGCCATCTTGATGCGTGTCTCAAAATGTTGCCTTGCCAGAGTATACTCTTCCTGGAACAAAGCGACCTCTCCAGAAGTATCAAGGGCCAGGGCAATGAGTGGTTTGGTGCCTAACTCCTGGGCAAGCTGAGAGCTTTCTTGTGCCAATTTTGTTGCTTGCTCCATATGCCCCTGAGCGATCTCTAACGTAACCATCGTCATGAGAATGCGTGCGAGGCTCTCTCTGTCCATATATTGACGAGAGATGGCAATGCTTTCTTGCAAAAGGAGGTAAGCTTCATCGATATTGCCTTGATAGTATGTAAAGCGTCCCAGGCTTTCCAGTGCATTTGCAAGCACCCAGGGGTCGTCAGTGCGACGAGCGGTATCTACACACTCTTTGAGCAATTGACCGCCCATGTCTATCTCGTTCTGCCGGTACAAAACCCATCCCAGGCCACTTAACGCGCCTGCAAGATTGTGCCAATCCTCTACTTGACGTGAGCAAGCAACACTTTGCTCCAGCAATGTGCGTGCATTTGCCAGGTCCCTGAGACGATATGCCAGATGACCGGCCCGGCGTAACACCTTGCCCCGTATACTTTGTTGCTGAGTCTGAGGTAGTTGTAGCGTGGTTTGTAGCCAGCGTTGTTCTTCATGCCAGTACCCACGGAGACCACAAAATTTGCCAAATGACTCGCAAAAATGTAAAGCAAGATCAGTTTCTTGTTGCGTGATCAACCATTGTAATGTCGCTCGCAGGTTGCCCATCTCCTGCTCTAACTTCGTTAACCAGACAATCTGCTGTGAATTTTTCAGATATGGAGCAGCCTGTTCTAGCAATGCAACATAGTACTGTGCGTATCTCTGTTGTAATGGCTCCATTTCTCCATTCCTTTGCAAGCAATTTGCCGCGAAGTAACGAATTGTTTCGAGCAGAAAGAAGCATGGCTCCCCATTATCCCGTTCAATGCGTTGGAGGAGACTTTTATTGAGAAGGGAAGTAACGATCTCCATAAGAGTCAATGGTGCTTGTATTGAGCTACTGAAAACGGCCTCAATCGTTTCGAGTGAAATATTGCCAACGAAGATCGCAAGATGCCGTAAGAGCCACTGTTCCTGTTTATCGAGTAAGTCGTAGCTTGATTTAATGGTGGAGTACAACGTACGATGACGTTCTGGTATCGTTCGCAGTTCGCTTCTGAGAATATTCTGATCCTGTAAAAATCGCGTTAAGAGCGCTTGCGGCGAAAAGAGCTTAATGCGAGCAGCTGCCAACTCGATAGCTAATGGCAATCCATCTAGATGAATGCAAAGTTCTGCAATCGCGTGTGCATTGCTTGCTGTCATTTTGAATGTAGGGATATGAGTTTGCGCACGCTGCATAAAAAGGGCTATAGCTGCATAGCGTATAAGTTCTTCGGTTGCTGGAAGAGGTTCGAGGTTGGGCAATGCAAGAGGCGGGACAGCAAAAGTATATTCGCCCTGCAACTGGAGTACATGGCGGCTGGTGACCAGAACTTTGATGTGCGGGCAATCCTGCAGGAGGTCTTCGATCAAAGGTGCGGCGCTGGCGATATGCTCAAAGTTATCCAGGAGTAAGAGGATCTGTTTTTCGCGTAAAAACGTCTTCATCTGATGTACAAGAGGTAGAGGGACGCTATCCTGGATGTCAAGCACAGCCGCGATAGCAGGAAGAAGCGATGCAGGATCACAAAGTTCGTTTAAAGGCACAAAGCAGATTCCACCAGTGAAATGATCACGTACCTGGATCGCAGCCTCGATGCCAAGGCGGGTCTTCCCGATGCCACCGGTTCCGAACAGGGTAAGCAGACGCACATCTGGGGTCTTTCAGGAAAGTACTCACTGTAATGACTTCTTGCATGCGTCCGACAAAAGAGCTGAAAGCCGCTGGCAACTTATTGAATGTATTGCTGCTTGCTTTTATTGGAGGTGTATCCCTTGCGGCAGGTGCTTTAAGTAAGCCCAGTTCTTCGATGCTTTTCTCAAAGATGCGACTGAGTTCCTGCCGATAGTGTGGACCAGGAGATGTCATGCCGCGTTCCCAGCGTCCCACGGTACGAGAGTCTGGTAAATTGATTTTATCAGCGACGTCTTTGTAAGTCCAGCCGCGTCGCTGGCGTTCATCACGCAATATATTATTTTGAACCATTTGCTCTCCACTTATTTACGAAAATTTCTTAATGAAGAAAACGTATGAGATACTCTTATTCCGGCTATCGATTTGTTTAATATTTACACTAAATAGGTTTTCAATGAACAGAAGGGTAACTTATCCCTTCTGCATCCCCCTTCTTATATATACTGACTGACCTGTGTATAAATGTGAAGGACATTAGGAGTTTTTTCTGCATTGTGGACAGAGCAGGAGATGTATGCCAGGATGCTAGCATGATATGCATTGCTTCCCTGGTCACTCGCTCAGTATAAACAATAATAATCTATTTGTATATCAAGAAGAGATGATACTAACAGAATGGGGGGTATAAGGAGGGGGATATGGTTTGATACCGGAACACAGATTGACTGGATATAAATAGAAAATTTTGTATTACATACAATTTGCACTTGTACATTCTGTTTCGTGGTGCAACAGAGTGTAAAAATGAGAATTGTATGTAATACAAAGAAATAAGAAAATTTTCCTGTTGTTGTGGTTCACTATTGGTCGATAAAAGTTTCCAGTGATTGCTCTGGATGCTGCCTAGAGATCTTTCGGTTACGCTTAATTTGGGGTGAAAGAGAGACGAGTTTGAGTAATCTTTGTCCGTTTGCCCAGTCCTGGGGAGAGTATTCACGGTTGAATATTTGTAGGTAGGCTTCAAAACAGGCTTTAGCCCATGCAAGATTTTCGTATCGCTTATCCTGGACACGATCCAGATAGATTAACCCCAAAAAGCGTTGTGTGCGGGCCCATTGTAAGGGATATGTATGTCGTGTATAGACTTGTAGTGCGGCTTCCATATGTCTAAGCGCCTGTTCTTGCATGACAGGGAGCCCACTATACAGTTCCTGGAGATCGGCGTAAAGCGTTGCCTGGCGATAGGCTTCGCCCAGATGGGCGTGTGCGGCCGCCCATTCAAATGGATTCATTGCACGGGTAAGCAGACGCAGCGCTGATTGTCCATGGACAATCGATAGTTGCAGATTTTCACATTTCTTGCCATCGATTCTCAAACAATAGGCCATACTTAAACCTTGCTGAATGATGGCCCAATATGTCGGAAATACCTCTTCGGTCAGAATCTGCGAGGCATCGTGATATTGTTCTAGTGCCTGTTCAGTCATGTACCGATGTCCGCTTGTATAGTATTCCAGATGAGTGTACACATTGCCTAATGTCACCTGTGTGATGGCTCGTTCGACCGGAGAGTTACCGAGTATATGTACCTGTAGAGCATTCTGGCAGCAGCGTACCGCCTGTTCCAGATTGGCCTGGCGTGAACCTTCCAGGCGTGCTTGATAGACTTGCGCCAGGCTGTTTTGGAGCAAAGCCCAGCATCTGGAACCCTGTGTGCGTGTGAATATGGTTAAAGCCACGTTGCAATATTCAATGGCTCCTTGTAGTGTATTTTGTAGCACATTGCCCAAACGGCAGTGTAGTTCGGCCGCTACTTCGGGAGCAACCTCTACATCTTGCTGAGCATAAACAAGCGCTTCATGGAGCAATTTGATAGATGCAGGTTGGGCCGCTCCATCGAAGAGTTGGTTCAGGGCTGCAAGGGCTTCGGTTGGTGATACTGTTTCATCAGGCATGCGCGTGAACCTTTCAACAAGTTCTGAGTTGCTGTTGTGATTCTTAATGCTATAGAGACGAGTTGTATGAGGAAATGTACAAAAAAAGTGATCTACTTTCTATTGCAGGGGCGAGCGTCACGGTTGTGATTCTCATAGATTGCGTACCTCTGCTGCTGTTCGGCACTGTAATGCTTGCTGCGCGATTCGCTGCATTTCGGTGAGCGGGAGACTGCGGATGTGTGCCTTTATTTCTGCAATATTTGGTACACTTACGCTCAGTTCGGCGACTCCCAGCCCTGTTAAGATGGCCGCTCCCTTAGGATCGCCTGCAATACCTCCACATACTCCGACCCACTTGTCTGCTTTCCTGGCTGCCTGGACGGTTCGGTCTATCATACGCAGAACAGCAGGGTGCAGGGCATCAGCTTGCTTTGCCAGTTGCGGATGGAGTCGGTTCATCGCCAGTGTGTATTGTGTGAGATCATTGGTGCCGATAGAAAAGAAATCGACCTCTTGCGCCAGTTCGTCGGCCATCAAAACGGCGGATGGTACTTCAATCATGATACCAAGCGGAATAGATGGTGCATTGAGTTCTTGCCGCACCTGTTCGGTAATGGATCGTGTCTGCTCTACTTCTTCGAGCGTTGCGATCATTGGTAACATAATGTGGATCTTGCCATAAGCGGCTGCTCGATAGATGGCCCTTAATTGGGGGATGAAGAGATCGGGCCGGACCAGACAGAGACGAATTCCGCGTATGCCCAGAAAGGAATTATCTTCTCTGGGTATGTGCAAGTATGGAACCTCTTTGTCGCCTCCGATATCTAATGTACGAATGATTAAAGGACGACCGGCTAGAGCCTGGGCCATCCCGCGATATGCTTCGAACTGTTCGTCTTCTGTTGGAGCCGAATCGCGAGCCAGGAACAGGAACTCTGTGCGCATTAAGCCAACACCATCAGCTCCTTCCTCGATTGCTTTAGGAACTTCTGCAGCTCGATTGATATTTGCGGCCACTTCTATTTTATGCCCATCCGTTGTTTCGGCTGCCATGAAGCGCGTAGAACGAGCTGTATCTTTCTGCCGAATTTGCTGTTTTTGTAGATCTCTAGCTGCCTGTATATCTGCATCACCAGGTTTGAGGTAGAGCTTCCCGCTATTCCCATCCAGAATACCGATTGTACCATCTGCTATTGCTAACGCCGCTTCTCCGGCTCCTACGATAGCAGGTAAGCCAAGACCTCGTGCCAGTATGGCAGTATGCGAGGTAGGACCTCCCTGGACAGTACACAGTCCTAGTATTGTATTTACGTCGAGGGTAGCCGTATCCGATGGAGTTAAGTCTTCGGCGATAAGTATAGCTGGTTCATTGAGTGTTGTCGGTTGCATATCAGTTTTCCCAAGCATGTGACGTAGCACACGTTGTCCCACGTCGCTCAGGTCAATGGCACGTCCGGCTAACACGGGATCGTCGAGTTTCTGTATCTGGCCCACACGCTCGTTGATGACTTGCTGCCATGACCAGGCAGCGCTATGCCCTTGATGAATAAGCTTAACAGTCTGCATGACAAGGTCGATGTCGTTGAGAAATTCGGCGTGTACCTGGAAGATGGCTGCTTTACTAGAGCCAAGACGTGTTTTCACATCTTCATGCAGTTGTTCAAGTTCACCTTGTGCGGCCTTCAGGGCAATTTGTAGTATGTTCCCTTCGCTTGTCGGATCGCTAGCATAATCTGTGACAGTTATCAATTGTTGGGTGAACTGACGCACCGGGCCAATAGCGAAGCCATCCGCAGCTGGTATGCCAGTTATAGTCTCGCTTACAGCTTGTGGTGTCCAGTCCTGGTATGTGCTGAGGCTACTGGCCGATGTTTGCACACTCTGTTCTTCTGGTTCATCGCCAAGACCTGTTGCGATCTCTGATTGTAGCATAGCCAGTGCGTTTGTGGCATCAGAGCCCTGTGCCGAGACACGAATACGCATGCCATGTTCGATTCCCAGTTGCAGCAGGGAGAGCAGACGCTTTCCGTTAACAACAGTATCACCATGGCTCACTTTAATATCAGATTGAAAGCGTTTTGCTACTGTGACAAATCTTGCGGCTGGACGGGCATGCAGACCGGTTTTGTTCAGAATCTCTGCATCAAAAAAGTCTGCATAATCGATTTTCTGAGTTTTGCTAACCGGACCAGCTGGTTGTGTTCCCGTCAGTGCTTCAATAATGTCGTGGGGATCAGTCGTCTGGACCAGGCGATCTACCTGTTCTTTATCGCTCAATACATGTGTGAGCCGCTTCAATACATCAATATGCTCGTCGGATTTTGCTGCGATACCTACAATAAGGTGTGTTGTATCACCAGGATTCCAGGGGACGCCAGCGGGGAGCTGTACTACAGCTATGCCTGTTTTTTTGATCAAATCGCGGTCCGCAGACATGCCATGGAGAACGGCGATGCCATTGCCAAGATAGGTATTTGCCACTTTCTCTCGGCTGAGCATGCTGGCAATATAGTCTGCTTCAATACATCCACTATCGACGAGTAGCTGACCCGCCATATAGATGGCTTCTTGCTTGTCCGCTGCGCGTGCTTGCAACTGGATCTGTCGCTCATCTATCGTGATCATTGTAGCCTCCATTATCCTCGCCAGAGACGATTATGACTATCACGTATGTTCTCTATGTATTGTATCAGCAAGTGCAATTAACTGCACGTCAGAGTGGATAGAGCCCCACTAGCCAGTGGAAAGAAATCAAGAAATGCTAGAGGGCTTGAAAAACTGGGGTTGCCTTGAAGCCTCAAGTTTCTATCACTTGACAAATTAAGTGTTGTAATCTATTCTTCCTTTACCAGGACAATCTCAAAGGTGGGCGTGGTCCGACAAAACGAAGGATTCGTGAGTCACACAGCCCTGACGGCTAAGGATTCCGTCAATAATAATGGTGTCAAGGAGGACAAGTTTATGAATTGTTTAGTTACAACAGCAAGCATAGCTCGATGTTGCATAAAATGTACGTACTCCGCATGCACGCTCTTTTCGTCACCCAGAGTTCCCCTTCAGCTCCTCTCATGCTTTTTTTCTGGAAATTGCAGAAACTCATTTCTATTAGAGCATAATCATGTACAGTGATGCTTCACATATGTTTTATTATGGCATCGGGGCCCGATTTTTTGCGCCTGTGTTGTCCAATAAATGATGGATTAAGCACCAAATCGTTGCCTCCGAAATCTCTCTATCATGTCGGCATAATTTTCAAAGGAGAAACAAGTATGGCTCGTACCAAATGGAATGGCAGAACAGGTTTCCTCATCATTCTCAGTCTGGTTTTTGCCAGCGGCCTGGGAACCCTCTCTGTATTCTCATCTATAACACCAGCTCATGCAGCTACCCAGACAACTCTCTATGCGTCACCGACCGGGAGCGGGAGCACCTGCTCACTGGCCGCCCCCTGCTCACTTTCTGGAGCGCAGGCGAAAGTACGCACACTTAGCAGCAATATGACAGGCGACATCGTTGTCAACCTGCGTGGTGGCACATACGTACTTACCTCTAGCTTTACATTGCGAGAGAGCTCGACCACCCACGACTCTGGCACAAATGGACACAACATTATCTATCAGGCATATTCAGGTGAAAAGCCAATCATCAGCGGTGGTAAGACAATTACGGGTTGGTCGCTCTACAATAGCACAAAAAACATCTACCGTGCCTCTGTAGGAACTGCGCTCCAGACACGTCAACTTTACGTTAACGGAATACGAGCAAACCGTACCAAAAGTGCTAAAAACCCGACGGGCTATACCAAGACAACTGCTGGCTGGACCACTACTAATACAGCTATGCAAACGTGGCGTAACCCGACTGATATTGAGATCGCCACCCTTGCTGGCTGGAAATATCTGAGTTGTGGAATTGCCAGCATTAGTGGAACAAACATCACCATGAAAACACCATGCTGGAACAATGCAGGCACCTCTCCCAATCCAGGGCATCCCTATAATGGACAGGGTATTGTGCAAATGAATACAGTGACCTGGGTGCAAAACGCATATGAGCTGCTACAAAATGCTGGCGATTGGTATCTGGATCGCAGCGGCGGTTACCTCTACTACATTCCGCGCTCGGGTGAAAATATGTCTACTGCTCAGGTAGTTGCCCCTGTTGTCGAAAAATTAATTGATGGTAGCGGAACAAGCATCACGCAACCTTTACACAACATCACTTTCTCAGGCATTACATTTGAATATGCGACATGGCTGCAACCGAGTGGTAATCAAGGCTATGCTGATAATCAATCGGGCATTTTGTGGATCAACGCAGCTGCTCCCGCCAAGACGCTTGGGAATGTCTCGTTTCAGTATGCGCACAACATCACCTTAACCAATAGCACCTTTACTCATCTGGGTGGTGCCGCTATTGATTTTGGCAACGGAGCACAGAACAATACCATCTCAAACAGTACTATCACAGACATCTCTTCCAACGGGATACAGCTTGGAGAGGTAACTGATTACGCCACGACCAATGCTAACCAGATGACGAGTGGGAATACTATTCTACATAATGCGATTTACAAGGTTGGGCAAGATTATGGTGATGCGGCCGGCATCTGGGTCGGGTATAGTAAAAATACGCTGATCACACGCAATAGCGTCTACGACATATCCAATACAGGCATATCGCTTGGTTGGGGTTGGGGCACCAATTCTTATGCGCAGAACAACCAGATCACCTATAACCTGGTACACGACACATTGCAAGTAATCGGCCAGGGTGGCAGTATCTACACATTGAGCAGCCAGCCAGGATCGACAGAGAACTATAACTACATTTATAATGCTGGTTCTGCTGGTAGAGCGTTGTACCATGACGAGGGCTCACAACATTTCACCGACACCTACAATGTAGTGGGCAAGGTAACATACTGGCTCTCCATGTCGCAAACCAACATCGCCTATAACACTGTGGAGCATAATTATGTGTACACTGATTACCTCATTTGCAATGGTAGCAAAGGGACTTCGGCCCATTGTAATGCCAACCATGATGTTGTCACGAATAACACATTTACTGCAGGGACATGGCCAGCCGCTGCTCAGACTATCATGAATAACGCCGGCAAGTAAGTGACCCGATATGGCTTAACAAAGTGAGGGGACGATTCAGATCCCTTTGATTATCCCGTCAGAACGAAAAAGCAGAGGTGCAGGGGGCAGGTCTTCGCCCTTGCGCACCTCTGCTTTTCTTTTTCGTCCCCTCACTCCTCAAACAATCTAAACCTGGACCAGGCTCCATTCCTGGTTGGAGCTGCCGTTGTTGGGCTGCTGGATGACATTTGCGCCAGCGGAGGTCGAAGCCCCAGAGACATCCGCCACGAGGCCGCTATTGTGGTTCACCAGATGGTAGTAGGGTAGGCTACTGCTGTTGCTATACCCAACGGAGACGATGTTGGCCTGGACCGCACTATCAGCCGCATCTGTCGGGTAGCCCGACGTCATGACCCCTTCGAAGAAGGACCCGACAGAGCCATTGCTGTTGTCACCGCCGGTCCCAGAACGATGGCCCCTTCCTGATGCATAGGCGAATATCCGCCCAGGTTGGGCTCTGCTTTAGGCATTAAGTGTGCGCGTTTCGAGCATACTCAGTCAGTTGCTACGTGGTATGCTACGAGGGCTTTCTGGGCAACATTATTTCCCGCGTGGAAATAATGGGTCCGATAATGTTGTATAATGTCAATGTACAATGCTCTTCCTGATAAAGGATTATCACACGAAGGAAAGGATACATGGATGTTTCCTAGCAAAGGCTTCTTTCGGAAGGTTCTCGGCACTCGCAGTCCTGAACGCATCGTCCCAGTTGTGTTGCTCTTTTTGGTGGTCCAGTTCGCATGGCCGTCCACCTTACCAGCTCATGAGGTAAACGCTCAATCTGCACACTCCTCGGCCGCTTTGACAGCTGGATGCACTTCACCAGGCGACTGTCTCTCAAAAATGACTCTCCCTGAAAAAGAGGGGCAGATGACCCAGGTGGAGAACGGTGCGTTCTCACAATCTGGTAACTCCATGAGCGACATCACAAAGTACTTCATAGGATCGGTATTGAGCGGCGGTGGTAGCGGTCCAAATGGCGCGGGCGGCACTGCTACGCAATGGGCTGATATGGTGGATAACTTCCAGAACTATGCCCTCCAGACACGCTTAGGCATTCCGCTCATCTACGGAGCTGATGCGGTCCATGGACATAACAATGTCTATGGCGCGACGCTTTTTCCTCATAATATTGGTTTAGGAGCCACGCATGATCCAGCGCTCATCACCCAGGCGGAGCAGGTCACGCGTGATGAGGTGCTGGGAACCGGCGTCCGTTGGACGTTTGGGCCGTGTGTCTGTACGCCACAGGATATTCGCTGGGGACGCACCTACGAGGGCTATAGTGAAGTTCCCTCTGATAATGCAATTGACGGCTCCGCTGCCATTACCGGGTTCCAGGGACCAAATGGCGCATTGGGACCAAACAATATCCTGGCAACCGCCAAACATTTTATCGGCGATGGCCACACCGCCTGGGGCACCGGCTCCCCTTACCTCAATGAAGGAGACGACAGGATCTCTGAGCAGCAACTGGATACCATCGACTATCCACCATACCAGGCAGCCGTCTCGAACAAGGTCGGCTCGGTCATGATCTCGTACAGTAGCTGGAATGGAACCAAGGACCATGGCAACAAGTATCTGATCCAGACGAAACTCAAAGGTACTGGAGCAGATAGTTATGGCAAGCCTAATCTGAATTTCCAGGGTTTCGTCGTCTCGGACTGGCAAGCCATTGACCAGATTTCGTCGGACTACCACTATGATGTCCGCACTGCAATTAACGCTGGCATTGATATGGTGATGGTCCCTGATGCATACAAAACCTTCATCAGCACCCTCGATAGCGAAATCAAGGCCGGGAACATTGCGATGTCGCGCATCAATGATGCCGTGACCCGCATCCTGACTGCAAAGTTCGCGGCAGGCTTGTTTACACAGCCCTATACCAATCGCAGCTATACTCCCAATGTGGGATCAGCCACGCATCGTGCAGTAGCACGGCAAGCGGAGCGCGAGTCCCTGGTATTGTTGAAGAACAAGGGGGTATTGCCTTTATCAAAGACCGGGAGCTATACGCTGGTTGTCGGAGGCGACCACGCGGATAATTTGGGCTATCAGTTAGGCGGCTGGTCGATTTCCTGGCAGGGAGGAAGCGGTACAACCACGGTCGGTACAACGCTGCGGCAAGCTATTCAACAAGCGGGCCTGTCCTCCTCGGTGAAAGTGAACTTTGTCGGTACGAACACCCAGGGAAATTATAAAGGGGATGTCGGCATCGTCGCGGTTGGGGAAACGCCGTATGCCGAAGGGTATGGTGATACCAATACCCTGGCGCTCAGTGCCACGGACACAACCGAAGTTTCAGATGTTTGCAGCCGAGTAACAAAATGTATCGTGTTGTTATTCGCCGGGCGTCCGCTCATCATCAACAGCCAGTTGAGTAAATCCTCTGCATTCGTTGCGGCGTGGACCGGCTCCACGGAAGGCGAAGGCATTACCGACGTGTTGTTTGGTGATTATGGCTTTCGGGGCAAACTGACCTATACCTGGCCTAATGCTGTGACGCAGGAACCGTGCAATCATAACAACGGCTGCAGCGGGGCTCTCTTCCCGTACGGGTATGGCATCACCCCCTTCTAAACGATGAAGACCAGTTAAAAAACCATGAAACCTGCCCGAATCTTCCATGAGAGCGTGTTTCATGGTTTTTCTGGATGAAAGGAAAGATACATGTTTTCCATTCAAAGGCCAAGTGGTTCTTTCAATCGTCCGCATTTCTCGTTGGCCATCTACGGCGAGATCGATATTCCAGTTTGCACCAGCCCCTCTCAGCGTTTGCGCAAACGCTCTCGCCTTTTCCTCTCTCTCTCGCCAGTCTAGGGATTTTTTCCGCCATACCGTTGTTTCCTCAATGCCATCGCTTGCTCATAGCGAGCGAGCCACCCATTTTGCCCGGTGAAGATGCACCATATGCACTTGCAGTGGAGAGAGATATGGGGATCTCTTGATCTGCCGCTTATAGACAATTGCTGAGAAATACATTACAATAAAGCTATTGATTTTTCACTTTTCACAGAATGTGCTTGCTATACCACATTCAAAACTGCCAACCTCTCCAGATTGTACAAGAAATGTCGTAAGGGAAGACAACATCAGTAAAGAGGATACATATGGATAACGTCGAATGGTGGAGACATCAGCTGTGTCGCAGGAAGTTTCTGGTTGGAGCCGTATCTATCGCCAGTGGAACAGGTTTTGTATCGTGCAATCGTCCTTTTTCACAAGCTTCAATGAGTCAGAACCGCAATAAGAAGCGTTATGTCATTGCGTTGGTGCTGGGCGTACAGAACGAATCTTTCTATATCACTATGCAGAAAGGGGCACAACGCAGGGCAAACGAACTCGGCGTTTCGCTCATTACCGATGCTCCTGCTCGGTTTGATCCTGCATTACAAACCGTTATTGTAGAGGCAATGATTGCGAGGCGGGTTGATGCGATCCTTATCGCTGCTTGCGATAAAGATGTTATGATTGAGCCACTCAAGCGTGCATATGATGCAGGTATCAAGATCATCTCCGTTGATACGTCTATTGGTGACGGTGATTACGTTCATGGCCCGATCACTTTTCCTCTCTCCTACATTGGTTCTGATAATGTCGAAGGAGGGAGAATCGCGGGTAGCGCTCTAATCAAGGCTATCGGCGGCAAGGGCAAAGTCTATATTCAGAGCGTGGGGCCTACCCTCAGTACGGTTGCACAGCGGGCACAGGGCTTTCGCAGCGCCATTGAAGCGACTGGAGGGGCTGTCACAATGGTAAAAGTGGACTATAACGATGATAGTTCGCTTCTGGCCACAAAGCAAACAGCAACTGTATTGCATGACGTGAAAGACCTTTCAGGAATCTTCGGAGTGAATATGCCCAGTGCGCTGGGAGCTGCACAGGCCGTTAAAGCTACGAATCAGCAGGGCATCATTCAGGTTGTCGCTATAGATGCTCCTGACTATGCTGTTACGGATATCAGGAATGGGGTGGTCGATATTGCCATTGCCCAACTGCCAGGCGAGATGGGCAGAATTGGCGTAGAGTATGCTGTTAAGGCGTTATCAGGTGAAACCAGTAGCCTAAAGAAAAGAGTTGTTACTAGTTATTTTAGTATCGACAGGAACAATGTCGATACTTCAGAGGCTCAGGCTGTAATCTATAAGAGTAAGTAATGCGTCATGTTTAAACCGGTACATACACAACAGTATTGGCAGCAATTCTCGCTGACCACACGCTTCTCAGGACTTCTGGTGCTTGCAGCCATCCTCCCGCTGCTTCTTGCCGTTGTCGTGAGCCAGTTCCTGGTACGCCCAGCCTTAATCGATCAGGCCAGGAAGACAATGGAGACAGACGCCCGCACGCGAACTCAGCTGATCGAGGCCTATATGGCTGAACGTTTGCTGGATACCGAAACCGTCAGCAAACTGACACCAATTCAGAAGTTTCTCGCTGGTGATCCCGGTTTTCAAGAGCAGGCGCGAGAAAGTCTCGCAACAGGTCACGTCCGTGGCAGCCACTATGAAACCTGGTCTCTCTTCGATCTCCAGGGCCATCTGCGCCTGTCTTATCCTACTGCTCCTCAGACCCACGGGGCATATTTTGTGCTGCCCGATGCCTTACAACAGTTACAGACGACGAGCCGATCTTTGGTTTCAGATGTTTTCTATAATCGTCCAAGTAATGATGCGTATATCGATATATATGCATCTGTAGTCACGCCGTCCTATAAAGTGGTAGGTATTTTGCGCACCACGTTTGATCTCAGCTATATCTGGCAGATCGTTGATAATGATGCGAATGCCAATGGATCAGGCAGCTATGCTTTGATGCTGGATGAGAATAGAGTGCGCATTGCTTCAACAAATTTCCATGTCGCCGATGATCCAACTGGTATGACGGTCCCTCCTCAAATCTTCACTGCGATTGCTCCACTCTCATCCGCTCTCCAACAGCGCATTCGTGACGAGGAACTCTACGGCATATCTGGCAACCAGACGCTACCTGTGCTTGATGATCCTACGCTCGCAGCACAGCAGAAGCAGAACAATAACTACTCACCGTTTTCCTTTGAGACGGTTCCGGCGGGTCAGCATGAGCTCTTCGAGGCAGTAAGCTTAAGGATCGATAGGGTTCCCTGGACCTATGTTGTGTTAAGCCCCCTTAGTACGGTGACTGCAGTGGCAGATCAACAATTGCGTCTCATCAGTCTAAGCGCGACACTGATTCTCATGCTAACAGTTGCTGTTGGGATTGTGGTAGGAAAACACTTTGCACAGCCGATAGTCCGCTCTCTTGAGAAGCAGCGTCTTGCATACGAGCATGAGCAGCGTTTGAATCAACTCAAAGACCAGTTCCTGACCAATGTGAACCACGAGTTACGGACTCCAATAACAGAGATCTACGGATATCTGAACTTACTTTTAGAGAGTCAAGATCAGTTGGATAGCACACTACAAACAACCTTTCTTAAGCACGCTTTGAGTGGTTGTGAAGAACTCACGCTCATGGTGAATAACATACTGGATATTGTTTACCTCGATAGTCAGATGAAGCCGCCAAGTCCTCAAAAAATGTCAGTTGAGAAGACGGTAAAGGAGGTGCTTGAGCAGTTCGATCCGCGAAAATCGCAAAAATATGAAATACATATTCTGGTAGATGAAACGATTTTCGTCTGGGCAGACGCGCAGCTTGTACGTCAGGTGTTACGTAATTTACTCTCAAATGCTTTCAAATATGCTCCGCAGCAAACGCTTATTGTGGTGAGCACACAGACAGGCAAAGACTTTCCTCTTGCGAATGTTCCTGCCTCGTCCGTCGTTATCTGCGTGAGGGATCACGGTCCAGGGATTCCTGCAGAGGATCTCCCATTACTTTTTGAGAAATTTGTGCGTCTCAAGCGGGACCTTACTGGTTCCGTACGGGGAACAGGGCTTGGGCTCTACATTAGCAAACGCCTCATTGAAGCGATGGGAGGACGAATGTGGGTCGAGAGTTCTGGCGTGCCAGGAGAGGGGAGCAGTTTTTGCTTTACACTTCCTCTGGCAATGAGTGACCCTATTGCGAAGCACTAACCATCAGATACGTCTTTGCTATTGTCCTCTCCCTGTTGTGGTTGTGTTAGGTCACCTGGTAATCCTGCAAAAAATGTCTAGAAATCACCCAAATTGATAAAAAAATGCTCAACACTAGCCGACAGCCGAGTTGATGTGATATGCTGAGAGCGATATAACAAGCAAGGTGAGCCGGGAAGGCTGGTCGGCAAGTCCCGGCTTTTTTTGTACTCAAAGCTGAGAATATTCCTTCAGGGAAGAACAAAACAAAGCCGCGTGACTGGGTAATCTGGAGGAATGGAAAGCATGTCTCTTCTTATCACTGGTTTCGTTCTCTCACTGCTCATCACAATCGGAGCTTCGGCCTAGTTTACTCGCCGGCTGGAAGTCCTCAGCGACCTCTGGCAATGGTCTCCGGGTTTGCTCAGTCTTTTTGGAGCGCTGGGAGCCAATATTCCTAACTACGTTGCCTCGATAGTCGCCATCATCTCAGGCCAGATGGTCGTTGGCATTGGTATTATAGTTGGTTCCAATATCTATAACATTGCGGTGATCCTTGGCATCTCTACCTTTGCTTCGCCAGATCGACGTGGCATTGTGCTTTTACCCGGCGAAGCCCAGGATGCCGGTCTGGTCGGCATATGGACACTGGCTATGTTGCTCACGACAGTTGTTGCCGTAGGAGATTGCTTCTGGCAAGGGTCGCTGCCTTCTGGAAGTCCAACCTTTCCAGGTGTGCATATCACTTTGATTGGTCTGAGCCTGCTGACATTGGGCCTCTTCGCTCTGCTCTGTTCCCACGCGCTCCGGCGAAAACAGCATCCAGTCCGGCAGATCCAGTGTGAGCAGGACAAAACCACGGGCAACCGATCCAACCGCATCTGGTTCAAAGTGCGTCTGCTGGGAGAAATGACCCTTGCCCTTGCCCTTGCTCTGGGGAGTGTCGTTCTCATGGTCCAAACAGCCCAGAGTATCGCTACCAGTATCGCTCTGTCACCAGCTATTCTCAGCCTGCTGATCCTGGCAGTAGCGACATCGTTGCCCAATACAGTTATGGCATTCATCCTGGCACGCACTGGTCATGCTTCAGCTAGTGTGGAAGAGGTGTTTAGCAGCAATAGTGTCAACGTTACGCTGGGGATTGCCCTCCCTCTTTTATTCTGGTTCAACCATCAGAGCGATGCTTTGCTGACCCTGCTCGATGGTCCCTTGATGGTCGCCCTCACTGCCACTATCCTGTTATGCGTTTTTCGACGACAGATCAGTCATGTGACTGGAATATTTCTGGTGCTCGTGTATATTGTCTGGATTCTTGTGCATCTTCTCTTCTAGCGAAACTGTTGTATCAGAGAAGTTTTTCCTTTACTGGAAATCGTGAGCCGGGATCATGGAGGAGATTATGCCACTGCAGCATGCAAAGCAGCTCCTCAAGCGACACAAACAGCCGCTAGATTCCATCTATACAAAAATTTAACAGAGGCAGTTAGGTTGATACTGGCTTGCTTACACATTCTCAGCGAAACAACAGGTAGCGTGGTCACCTTGTGCCTTTAAGGCAACTGCATCAGCATACTGACTCATGAGGGGAATAGGTATTGTTGCACTCATCGATTGCGGGAAAGAAATGTAAAAGATGTATACTTTGAGCTTGTGAGGGGCACCAGTGCCCCCTGTTTATCCGCAACGAATGACAGCAACAATCCATGGCCTGCTTATGATCAAGTATCCTGCATCAGCCCGGTGATGTTGCCATCCGCGTCTTTTACCCATGCCGTCAGTCTTCCCCCGCCGACGTTTTTGACTGCTTGCTGCACCTGTGCGCCAGCGTCCAGCAGTGATTGCAGGCTTTTCTCAATATCGCTCACCTGACGGTAACCGATTGGCCCCGTCATGCCTTTAGCGTGGCCGTGAGGATCTAAACCTATTTCCTGCTCTCCGACCCGAAAGCCAACATAATATGCCTCATCTACGTACGGATCGGTTCCCAAAAGCGTGCGGTAGAGCGCCTTTGCCTGCGTGATGTCTTTGACCGGATAGATGAATAATTCGATACCTTGACTCATGAAAAACTCCTTATACTATCGCTTCAATGTTGTCTCTTGCCTGCTGTTTCAACCGACTTGCATTTCACGGGAGCAGATCTCCCCTGCACTCTGTGTCTGATTGACCCAAAGAGTATCTCCTCATCCTGCAATCTGGAGGTCAGAGCAATCAAACTTAGCTCTGTGTGTCCCCCATATAATGTTGATCGTGATTAGTTGCTTCTTGGCTGAGGTCATTGTTCTTCTCTCCTCTTGATGGGGGTACTTCACGAAACAAGCATCAGAACAAGTGTACTATCACTGATACAATTTGTCCAGACCTTCCTGCTACAATATGCCATTCTCTTCCCATTGTACGGATGCTTCCAATTTTCGCAGGTAATGGGGCATCGTTTTTTAGAAAAATGGAATATACAGGAAAGCTGAAAATGGCCTCAAAAGTAGAATATCTATTGTTATTTAGAAGCAAATCGAGCCTTTGAAAATACGCTTCAACTTCAAGAGGAGTATAAGATGTGATAGGTTTTATTCTTCGGTAAACGAATCATCAAAGGTGGTTTTCTCATATACTTCTGCAACAGTGAATTGAATCCCCTGAGAGGTCAATGCTATGGTGTCATCGTCGTGTGTGAAGTTGCGCATAATCCAGTAATCCGCTTCAAGTCGATACAGCTGGACTCTCATTACTTTGGTGTCAATGAAGAGCATAGATTGAACGGATGGCATAGCTTGATACAAATCGGCTTTAATGCCTCGATCTCGTGCTTTTGTACCAGGAGAGATCACTTCAGCAATAATGCAAGGGTAGTGAATCACTTTTGTGGCGTGGCGATCTCTCCGATCACAACTGACAGATGCGTCAGGGCAGAGGCAGTTTTCTTCGCCATCGAGTTCAATATACACATCGGAGTTATACACGATGTAGGGCCGTTTGCGGAGTTGCTCTCTGAAGATGCCTATCAGATTTGCGCCTATGATTGAGTGGTCGGGTGACCCCCCTGTCATCAGAGAGGGATAACCGTCAATCAGTTCGTAACGGTGTTCTGGATCGCGCTCTAGGAGGGCAAAGAACTCCTCAAGGCTGATTTTTGCCTGGTGCTCATCATGTTGAATTACCGTTGGTTTTTCTCCTGGTCGAGCTCAATCCTGCGAGATATGCCTGCTCTATTATACTAGGTTGTGTTCCAAAAATCCAGCATTTCAAAACTGTGGAACTGTTCAGACTTGACCTCTCTGATAACTGCATGTATGATGCAAGAAGAAGAACTGGCCCATCTTCGGGCAGAAAATCAAGCCCTGCGAGAAGAGTTGGGGATGGCATTGACACGTATTGAAGAGTTGGAAAAGTAGAAAAAGCCGCCGCCAGCATTCGTCAAGGCGAACAAGAAAAAGCCGCTTTAGGAGTGATGTCGAGTGCTATTTTCCTTGTCAGAGAGAGGCTCATTTGCGCGAGATATGGCTGTTCCCTTTGAGATAGAAGCGTAATGGGAGTTCCTTCGCTTTTGTAATGCCAATACGAGTTGTTTCCACAATATCGGCAGTATTGATGATGTGGGGAGAAGGAAGACTATCGGCAGACCACAGTTGTAAGGGACCATCAAGAAGAGAAACGCCATTAAAAGCTGGGGTAATCGCGAGTGCCTGTGCCAGTCTGGCTGGACCACTACATAAGAGCGAGAGTGTTTGTGCGTTGCGTCTTTGTTGCATAAGGGCGATGCCTTGGAGGGGCTCTAATGCTCGTATCAAGACTGCCTCTCCGCTTCCTTCCTGTCCCGTGACGACATTGAAGCAATAATGGATGCCATAAATAAAATAGACGTAGGCGTGCCCGACCGGGCCAAAAAGAACGCTATTTCTTTTTGTTTTGCCAATAAATCCATGTGAAGCTGGATCATGCGAGAGATACGCTTCTGTTTCTACAATTCGTCCGAGTGTCGTTTTGCCTTCTTCGAGGTGTACGAGGTAGCATCCCAGCAGTTTTCTGGCTACTGAGGCCGTGTCTTGTGCATAAAAAGTTTGTGGAAGAATCATTGTGTACCATCAGGAATTCAAACAATAACGTGCAAATTGTTTTGGAGGTATAACATAAGATTGTTATACCTGCCCTTAATCGTACACCCAACTTGTGAGTATGTGCAAGAGCTTGCTGCCTTACGCAGATAGTTTGTGAGAGTGAGGAGGACAATTAGCTGTCCCCCAGTCTCCTTATAGAGGTCTTGCACAAACCATATTGAAACAGTTTTCTTTAGATGGTATAAAAGAAAAAGAAGCACCTTCGTAAGAACCGGTGTTTGCAGAATGACTCTTTAGAGAAAAATTTTAGAACAAACTATGAACAGTATAGGAGGTTTTCATGTTAGAACTCTCTCTCATACGCCCCAAACATTTTTTGCATTTGCCCCTCTTTGCTTCGATCCTTGCGTGCATTTTTCTTTTTGTTTCTCCCTTTCAGGTCTTCGCAGTGGAAATTTCCCTCGATGATCAGGCCCATGTTCTTAATAGCAGTAAGATTCAGCAAGAGGCGAGCCAATTTCAAAATACGGTGTTTATCTACACCACCACTTCGTTCTCTGGCGATCAAAAAGCCTTAGACCAGGCAACACAGCAACGCCTCCCAGATCAAGAGAGTATTGGAATTGGGATTGATGTGAAAAATAAACACATCTCAATTCAAGCTGGATCGAACGTTATTTTAGACCATGTTGAGGAGGGTTTCGCTATAGATGCTTTTCATAAAAACATGAGGAACAATGATTACACATCAGCAACAATCGCAACTCTCCATTCTTTATTAAACATGTATAATAGTGATGAAAATATAGAGATTGAGGCCAGGCTCCACCCTGGTAACCCGGGGAATGCCTTGTTCATCTTGCTTATTATTATGATCATTCTGGTAGTATTTATTGCCCTGCTCATCCGGGTCTTACATATTTTTGGTGATGCTCGGTTGAAATGATGAATGTTCACCGACTTGACATCATCACATGCTTCGTTGTGTAGAAACAGATAGCGGTTTGTCCGCGTCTCCTGTAGCTTTTGGCGTTTTTACCATATGAAACCCCAATCGTTCAGAAACTTGGTGTGCGCCTGCAACAATGGCTTTTGCATATCGGCCTCTGTTGGGATGGAAGCGGTGAGTGGGTACCGAAAAGCTGAGCGCGGCAACGACTTCCCCTTTAAAATTGTAGACGGGAGCACCGACACAACACATGCCAAATGAAATCTCTTCGATAGTATAGGCGTAGCCAACACGACGCGCTTCGTCGAGCTGAGCTGACAAGGCTTCCAATGTCGTCACCGTATTGGAGGTGAAAGCCTTCATACCATGTTTTTTTATGATTTGAGCCACTTCAAAACCTGGCAAGTGCGCCAGCAGCACTTTTCCGACACTTGTACTGTGTGCAGGTAATCGACCGCCGACGACAGAGACGACGATTTGAATCCCCTGGGTAGCCTGGAGCGATTCAAGATACATCACCTGCCCTGACTCAAGCACCGCCAGGTGCATTGTCTCACCCCAGTTGCGAAGCATATCTTGCATCACCTCGCGTGCCTCGGTGCGGAAATCGGTGGTACGCAGCAGCACCTGCCCCAGTTCTACCAACCGCCAGCCCAGACGATAGTGGCCTGCACGTAATCTGTGCAGCAGACCCTCCGCCGCCAGGTCGCTGAGCAACTCAGAGATGCTCGACTTCGGCAAGTGCACCTCATGGGCGATCTCGCTGACAGACCATTCCGGTTTTTCTACCCTGAAGAGCGTGAGCACGGTAACTGCTTTTTGTAGACTGCTCGACATGGTGATCTCTTCCCTTTCAGGCCCAGTCACTCGACAGAATGGGCGTCACCTATAAAAATTAAGGGAGCATGAGAGAAACTATTAATTTACAGACGTTTTACTATAACATTCGGAAATAGCGAACTTCGCCCTTGAACCTCCATTGTTTCTATGGCACACTTGCTTCAATTCACCGTTGCAAATTGCGCGGCAAGCAGCAACATCATAACCAACGACTTGAACAGCGAGAAACCAATGGAGGTACACATGACAATCAACCCACGCGAGACGGCTGTACTGGCACTGCACTGGGAAGTTGACATCGTCACACCTGAAGGAGCGTTTGGCCCTTTCTTTGCCGAGATGGTTAAGGCCACCGGTATCATTGCGCGAACAGCCCATGTGCTCAGTCGCGCCCGTAGCGCCGGTATGCCCATCATCTACACCCGCGTTTGTTTCCGTCCAGGATATCCCGATCTGATTGCGAACAATCCGCTCTTCAGTCTTACTGCCGAAAAAAAGGCGCTGATTGATGGTACGCCTGGAGCCGCGATCATCTCTGAACTGGCACCCCAGATGGAAGACTTTGTGATAGATCATCGTCGTGTGACCGCCTTCCATGGCACGGAACTGAACACACTTCTCAAACGCCAGGGCATCACAACCCTGGTTCTGACTGGCGTTGCCACAAATATTACCGTGGAGGGGACAGCCCGTGATGCTGCCAATGAGGGGTACAACGTCATCGTCCTCGCCGACTGCTGCAGCGCTGCCTCGCCCGATATTCACCAGGCTTCCCTTGCAACGCTCGGTCTGCTCTGTAGCAGTGTGACGAACGCAGATGAATTTCTCAAAGACATCACCCCTGCTTAAACAGTATGTTTAGTAGATAGTCTGCGTTTAGACATCTTCCCCACGCCATCCATCCTCGGCCTCTCAAGTGCAGGGGCTGGATGGCTCATTTGCAGAAATGATTCTCCTCTAGACCTTCGGAGGGTATTGAGTGCTATCTTCCTCGCTGTGAATAACTCATCCATGATACATGTTTTCCTATCCACTTCAAAACGCACGCGAATCTCTTGTTTGAAGACTTTGCCTACGCATGAGAATAGCAAACTTTTCCCAGATGTCGATATCCGTGAGAACTTTCATAAACTATTGACAAACAGCGAAAAAACTGTATACGTTTATCGGAATATACCACAACTTTCGTAAAAATACAAGCGTAATTTCATAAAACTGTAGACACATCTAAAATTTGAAAGGAAAATTGTATGGCAAAGAGGCTCACAGAGCAGCATGTGCAGGCCGCAAAAACCTGATTTAACTCATTATCCCTTGTGTCTCCTTTTCCTCTTTATCAACGTATCACCAATATGAGCGTATTTTTAGCATATAAGGATATATAGTATAAATGTAATAGAAAATTAATCTTTTAGGAGGAGAGACCCATGTTGCACTATCAAGGAAGTCAGGAGTCGGATGACTCTATTGCTCAAACCAACGGATTATCACGGAGGGAATTCCTGGCCGGAGCAGCGGCGTTCGGTTCGATCAGCTGGAGCCAGGCCTTTCGTACCACATCGGCCGCTTCGACCCCACCTAACTTCCCGGCTTCAATCCCCCTGTATCAACAAGCCTTCGAAAACTGGTCCGGCGAGATTGTGGTTGACAGCCTCTGGACCTGCACTCCCCAAACGTCCCAGGACATAGTGACTATTACTAACTGGGCTTTGGCAAATGGCTACCGCATTCGGCCTAGAGGCATGGGCCACACCTGGACGCCGCTTATCATCCCAGCTGGATCGAGTTCCGCTAACGTTGTCCTTGTTGACACCAGGCAGCACCTCACGTCTGTGTCCATTGACAACTCTGGCTCACCTGTTACAGTTGTGGCACAAACCGGGGTGACGATGGAGGCGCTGCTGACCCAACTGGAGCAGGCCGGGTATGGTCTGACAGGGACGCCAGCTCCAGGGGATCTGACGCTTGGCGGTGTGCTGGCAATCGATGGACACGGCACCGGTATCCCTGCACAAGGCGAGACACCGATTCCTGGTCATACATATGGGTCTGTTAGCAACCTCATTGTCTCTCTCACGGCCCCCAATAGCGGGCAGTACGCCCTGCGCACCTTCGCCCGCTCAGACCTTGCTGCCAGGGCGCTGCTGGTCCACGTCGGTCGGGCGTTTGTCACCGATGTGACGCTGCAGGTGGGTGCCAATACCCGGCTCCGCTGTCAGAGCCGGGTTGACATCCCTGCAGCGACGCTCTTCGCCGCACCCAGCTCTGGTGGGTCGCAGACCTTCGCCAGCTTTCTTGAGAGTGCTGGCCGGGTTGAGACTATCTGGTTCCCCTTCACAAGTCATCCCTGGCTAAAGGTATGGACGATATCGCCCACCCGGCCACTCACATCGAGGGAAGTCTTTAGCCCCTACAACTATGTGTTCTCCGACAATATCCCCCGTGTCGCCTCTAAAATTATTTCGGAGATCGTCGCTGGTGATGTAGCTCTAACTCCCTCCTTTGGACTGACCCAGTTCTCCCTCGTGAGTACGGGTCTCGTGAGCACTAATACGGCAGACATCTGGGGATGGTCGAAGAACCTGCTCCTGTATGTACGACCCACGACGCTCCATCTGACGGCGAATGGCTACGCCGTCTTGACGAAGCGCAGCAATGTTCAACGCGTCGTTAGCGAGCTTGTGGCCTACTACCAGTCGCGGCTCGCTGCCTATCAGGCACAGGGTAGATATCCGGTAAACGGGTCAATGGAGATCCGCGTGAGCGGGCTGGATGTCCAGGGTGATGTCCAGGTTCCATCGGCCGTCTCGCCCCAACTCTCAGTGTTGCGTCCCCGCCCCGACCACCCGGAGTGGGATGTGGCTGTGTGGCTTGATGTCCTCACAATTCCAGGCACTCCATATGCTGACCAGTTCTATCGCGAGCTCGAGACATGGATCTTCGGGAACTACACTGGCTCTTATGCTACGGCTCGGCCGGAGTGGTCGAAGGGGTGGGGATATACCAACACTGCCGCCTGGTCCGACCCCACGATGCTAAAGAGTACCATCCCCACCGCCTACCGGGCCGGGCAGGCGGTGGGTGACAACTGGGATGCGGCTCTCTCGGCACTGGATGCCTACGATCCCCGTCGCATCTTTACCAATGCGTTTCTGGACACCCTGCTGCCCTGAGTTGTCAATTTCATCATAATGACTTTTTTTACAATTTGGTAGCCAAGCACGAACGCAGGATTGGCACCACCTGTTTTGCCTGCATGGCCTGGATATGATCAAGCCAATCGAGCACGCGCACATCCCAGCCCAGATCCGAGAGCTGTGCCTGTCCCTGCACGATTGGACCTGCTAAACTCACAGACACATTTCCCCAATATTGGTCGTACTTGATCTCATCCGCCGACCCCACAAAGCAGAGACGAGGACAGGTGATCTGCGCTTGAGCGGCTCGGTCATCGAATCCTTGTAGCGTCTGGTATAGCGTGACAAATTGCCGTGTCTGATTCCTTTTGATCCCGCGCTGACCAGGCTTTTTTTCTGGATCACCTTTCTACTGTACAACATCAATGCCCAACTGGAGGGTTAAGCAGATGGAGAAGCGTATGTATGGGGACATCAGCAGCGCGTCTCTATGACGAGTGCCGCCCGCGCGTCGTGGCCTAGCTCCTCGGCGTTTTGCAACACAAAGAAAAAAACGAGCCAGAGAGCGGGAAGCAGTTAGAAGGATCTACGAGTGTTGACGTGAATCGCGCCAGCGCACAAGCCTCTCTAAGGCAGCAAAATCCCAGGGAGGTTGCATCCCAGCAATAAGATGTGTAATGCCTGTTTTGACGAACGCATCGCGTTGCTCATCCGAATCATTCGCCCTGGTTCCTGTTGAACGCTCAATTTCTCCTGGATCGCGCCCTCTCTCTTTACACCAGCCATCGAGTACTCTTCGTTTGTGCGCAAGTGTTTCAACATCACCAAAGCCATGCCATATATCGGCATATTGTGCGGTAATGCGTAACGTTTTCTTCTCACCTCCACCGCCAATAAGGATGGGAATGGGCTGCTGGATAGGTTTCGGGACATCGACCTGCCAGCGGTGTTTGATAATTGGGAGTGCTTCTTCTAGAGAGGCCAGGCGACTCCCAGTAGTACCAAAGTTATAGCCGTATTCTTGATAGTCACGCTCAGACCAACCAGCACCAAGACCGAGAATCAGGCGACCGTGTGAGATGTGATCAACCGTCTTGGCCATATCGGCCAGTAATGCAGGGTTGCGATAGCTATTACAGGTGACCAGACAACCCATGCGAGCATGCTTTGTCAGGGTAGCCATCGCCGTAAGCAATGTCCAGCCTTCAAAGTGATTGCCCTGTGGGTCGCCAAAGAGGGGGAAGAAATGATCCCAGGTAAAGATAGTATCAACGCCAATCTCCTCGCAGCGTCGTACAGCTTCGGCATACTCTTGATACGTCGTGTGCTGAGGACGGAGCTGTACACCAACCCGTAACGGGCGTGTTGTCTGTGATTGTGCCATAAATAGAAATCCTCTCTTCCTTGACGCGTGTTGTTCAAACAGTACAATGGATTGACTCCTTCCTAAGAGGGAAGGAGTCAATTCTGCAACCTACGGCATCGCAGGGGTGTTGATCGCGAATTTTCGCACGAGGGGGAGCAGGCGTTCAGGCTGCTCGATCTGCGGAAGGTGACCGGCTTCTGGGATGAGTTCGAAGCGTGCGTTCGGGAACGATTGGGCATAGGCACGGCCATACTCAGGGAGTATCACGCGATCGCTCTGTCCCCACACAACCAGGACTGGGATGTTCACGCGCCTGAGCCGTCGCCTCAACTTGGGATCAGCACTGCCCAGCCCCTGATCATAGACCGAGAGCGCCCGGAAATTGGCCTTGCGAGCCTCGACCTGTTCAGAGGTCACCGTTGCCGGGTCGACGCGGAAGGCCGCCGGGTTGTGGAAGCTGAGGGCGGAGAGTTCATCCGGCGTCAAGGTGGAGACATCAGCAATGGGATACCCATCCACCTGAATGCCGGCGGCATTGATAAGCACAAGACCGCGAAGCCGCTGCGAGGTATCGTGCAGGGCCATAGCAGAGGCGATCCAGCCGCCCATCGAGGAGCCAATGACCAGCACATCCCGCAGGTCGAGCCGTTCGAGCAGGTCAAGATAGGCGAAGGCGAGATCATCAATACTGTTGAACCACTCAGGGCGTGGCTCGCCCGCAAAGCCAGGGTGGGTCGGCACGAGTACGTGCGTCTTGGACAGCCCGGCAGCGAGGCTAGCCATGGTCTGCGGGCCGCCACCACCATGTAAGATGAGAATGGGCCGACCGCTGTTCTCTCGCTCGTCAAAGCGCACGGTCAAGCTATCAGCGAAAGATTCTCTTCGAGTTATGGGAGAAGAAGGAGGTAAAGAGTTCATAGAATGTAACCTTTCTTTTGGGTCCGACTCTCTCGCATGCGAGAGAGTCATGGCTTGTTATATATTGCTCAAGCAAGCAATAGAACAAAAAAATAGTTAAGAAACAATCTCGATGTCATCGCGAGCCATCCAATTGATCTTTTGCAGCGCCAGCCCATCAAAAGAGCGAGCAGGAGAGCTGCCAGAAGCGTGGTCGCCTCATAGCCTCTCTTGGCCAGCACCTTGGAGGCTGCGGCGATAATGCGTTCTCTCGTGTGTTGCTGTTCCTCTGATGGTTCAGATGCAGTGTGTTGATTGCTCATGCAAGCAATATATCATATCTGAACGGAAATTGCAAGCCTCTGACGCTTTGAGGGTGGTACTTGCATAATATCCCGGTCTGAACTCCTTTTTCGGTTCTTTCGCCATTTTGATGATGTTCGCTTGCTGTGGATGACTTGAACGTTTGACCTCTCTTTTCCCCTAGAGCGAGGTTCAAAGATTATCAATGGGTACCTCCATTGCTCTTGAGTCCTTGTGCCAGGAGGCAAAGGCTGCTCAAAGAGAGGATCGGCCTGGACTGGACTGAGGCACCATCGACAAAGCGAACTTCCGCAAAGTCACCATGGTCGATGACTGATTCACATCGGTGACGAAGATGATGGGCGAGGCGGAGAATCATTGTTTCCTTCTCGTGCCTTCCATCCCAGACCTTACAAGTGCAGGGAGGAGCTGGATGGCCCCAGTGGCTATTGACAAACTCCGAAAAACTGTATACACTTATCGGAATATAGCAAACGATTTATGAAAATGCAAGGGTGTTTTCATAAATCTGTTTACAGATTTGAAAAAGAAGGGAGATCGCATGAACAAAGATGGGTTTCCGACCTCATCTTTCTATAGCCTCAATGAGGCTGCTCAGCTTGAGGGCATTGCAGCGGTTCATGCCCGGTTACGCACCTTAATTCTGGATGGCGTCTTTCCACCCGGCTCTATGCTTTCTCAGGTGAAGCTCGCGGAGATGCTGGGGGTGGGTCGTCTACCCCTGCGTGAAGCCCTGCGCATGTTGCAGGAAGAAGGGCTGGTTGAAGCGGAACATAACCAGCGTGCCAGGATTCCCATCTTCGACCCACAGGTACTTGATGCGCTTTACGCGACCCGTCTGCCACTTGAAGCTGTGGGCATCTCCCTGACCGTTATGCAGTTGCAACACCGGGACCTGGAGGTTCTGGAGCAAACGCTTGATAGTATGGATGAAGCCGGTGAGCACAATGACGGTATTGCTATGGTGGATTTGCACCGCAAGTACCACCGCCTGCTCGTACAACATGCTGGTACGCAGTTATGTAGCACCATTGCAGGCTATGCAGACCGCAGCGAGTATTACCGGCGCATGGGCTTCCGACAGATATATGAAAGCGACCCGATCAAGCTAAGAGAGACGGCTGGCACAGAGCATCGCGCTATCTTTGAAGCATATCGAGAGCGCAATGCCGATGAAGCCGCACGTCGCCTCGTTCTGCACCTTGCACGTACCGCGATCACGCTCCTCTCGTTGATGGCACCGCAATATCATCCGTCCGCCCTACGAACCGCGCTACATGTGGTGGGAGCAGATAGCAATCTATATGAGATCGTCGTTCCTGTCAAACGAACCAGAAAGAAAGTACTGTTGTAGCACTCTTATTCAGAGTGGCTTCTTTATCGAGGCACTGATGCCTCAGAAAGGATGGCAACCGTGGCTACTCAGGAATCGCAGGTACCTTTGCATGTTGTTCAACCAGTTGCAGTGGGCAAAAACTATCTAAAAGTGCTCATCATCGTCGCGATGTCAGGAATTGCATTATCTGGCTTCGACTCCGTCGCCAGAAGCGTTGCCCTTCCATTAATTAGCAACGACCTGCATATGTCAATCAACTTTTCGAGTCAGGTATTCAGCCTGTCGGCCTTTGTGAGTTTGGTGTCCCATCTGATCCTCGGTCAGTTGTCGGACCGCTGGGGCCGCAAGAACACCTTTCTGGCAGCACTGGTGATCACGGCGCTCACAAGTGGTCTGACGGCCTTTATCACACACGCCTGGCAATTTGCCTTGACGGGGGCCATTGCCGGAGTTGCGGTGGCGGTGCCCACTACCGCGCAGGTGCTAGCGGGCGAGGAGATGCCCGCCGACAAACGTGGAGTCATGACCGGGGCGCTTGCAGGCTCTTTTTCTATTGGCATCTTGATTGTGAGCCTGATTGGGGCATTTGTCCTGCCAACGGGAAACTGGCGTCCCCTCTTCATTATTGCCTTTGCCCCTGTCCTCATCGCCATCATTGCCGCTTTCATACTGCGGGAACCTCTACGGGCAGCGGAGGTGAAACGGCTCAAGCAAGGGCTTGAGGATGCTTCGGAGTTGACGTACCGCGTCGATGTGGAGAAGGCGAAACATCTGGAGTGGAGGCAGATTTTTGCCAGCGACCTGCGCCGTCAGACCCTTGTGTTGATCGCCGGTGCGCTTATGCTCAGTGTTGCCATTGGTTTCGTGCTTACGCTGGGAGTCACCTACGTTGTCTCCTATAATGGCCTTTCGATTGGGCAGGCCTCCTTGACCCTCACAATTATCAGCGCCTTCGGCATTCTTGGGGCGGTTGTGATGGGGCGTCTGGGAGACTATATCTCCTCGCGGCTCCTGGTCCTCATCTGCACAGTGGTGAGCGGCCTTGCGCTAGCTTCCTATGGGATTAAGGGCGGTGCAGGCCTGATCTTTCCCGCCGCAGCAATCTTCGGTTTCTTCGGGCAAGGCATGGTCGGATGCTGGTTCAAATACGTCACCGAGTCGTTCCCTACACGCGCTCGTGGCACTGGTATCTTTATGATCCAGGCGATCTATGGTCTGGGAGTCGTGTATGGTCCGCTCATCTTCGGTGCGCTCATGGGAGCCGGTCAATTCCCTGCCACCGTCATTCTGGCCGCGCTTATCCCTGTGTTGGGAGCATCGGTCCTGTTTGCAGGCACGTATATCGCACCCCGTAAGGAGTTAGAGGAGATCTCCATCTAAAGAGTGCCTGGTAGGGGCAACTCCGAAGATCGTTCTTATCAGGCGCTGTAACTGAACATATGTGGTAAGTCTCACAAAGGAGTTCGCAGATGAACACTGACTTATTCGATGTCGTCCTGATTGGATATGGCCCCGTTGGGCAGACCATGGCGGCTCTGCTGGGACAGCAGGGTCACTCTGTAGCGGTGTTCGAGCGCCAGAGCAACCTGTATGGGTTAGCACGCGCCGGGCATATCGACCATGAGATTATGCGTATTTTGCAATCGATAAATGTTGCTGAAGCCTTTTCAAAGGTCACTTTCTCCACCAGCGAGTATCATTTGCTCAGCGCCGATGGTAAAGTTCTCCTTCACTTAACCCGCAGTGGGGATAGTGCCTCCGGCTGGCCTGCGGATATACTTATGTACCAGCCCGACCTTGAGGATTTGCTGCATCAAACCGTCTTGTCGCTTCCCTCCGGTTGAAGTCCATCAGGGATGGGAGGGATATGCGCTTACCCAACATGACGATCATGTTGAGGTCACGGTACGCCAGGTAAGAAAGGGCCCTCATGGTCAGTGGGCCCCGACAGGCGAGACGCGAACTGTGTGCGCTCGCTATGTGATTGGAGTAGACGGCGCGAACAGCTTTGTGCGCCAGGCGCTGGGCATCGCCTGGGAAGACCTGGGGTTTGAGGAAAACTGGCTCGTCATCGATTATCGCCCCAACGACCTGAAGTCCGATATTGACATGCCCGTGATGGCTCAGCTCTGCGATCCGGCACGCCCGACGACGCTGGGTCACCAGAAGGGAAGTTACTGCCGCTGGGAGTTCATGTTGCTCCCTGGCGAGAAGCCAGAGGAGATGGCGGCGACCGGCAAGGTCTGGGAATTGCTCTCACGCTGGGTGAAGCCGGGCGATGGGAAGCTTCTACGACACGTCGTTTATACCTTCCGTTCGACACTCGCGGAGCAATGGCGCGATGGTCGTGTACTTCTCATTGGTGACGCGGTTCACCTCATGCCGCCATTTCTGGGGCAGGGCCTCTGTTCTGGCTTGCGCGACGCCCAAAACCTGGCCTGGAAGCTCGACCTCGTCCTGCATGGCAAAGCTGACGCCTCGCTGCTCGACACTCTCACCGTCGAGCGCAGACCCCATGTACGCAGCATCATCGAACAGGCGGTGATGGTCGGGAGAATTGTCTGTATGACCGATCCTGTGATGGCGGCGGCACGCGATCAGGCTTTTCTGGCCGGAGCTATTCCGCCACCTCCAGGATTACCAGGGCTTGCTGACGGTATCCTGCACCGCGATGCTACCGGGGTTCCCGTCTCGCCTTCCGGGCAATTGTCCGTGCAGGGCCGTGTATCCTACCAGGGTAAGACGGGCCGCTTTGACGATCTTATTGGCCAGGGATGGGTATTGATGAGTTTGTCGGGCGATGCGCGCAGCGTCCTCAATGATGAGCAACTCGCCTTCCTCGACCGACTTGGCACAACGATAGTACAGGTAGTCCCACCAGGAGATACCGGCGAGCAGGACATTGTCGATGTCGATGGCACCTATACCAGCTTCTTCGCGCAGGGAGGATTCGAGGCCATACTGACCCGCCCCGATTTCTACATCTATGGGTGTGCTCCCTCGTTGAGTGACCTACCGACACTGATCGACGAGCTACGAACGCAGATCATCGATTCCCAGCGGCCCGCGATTGTGTAGCGAGCGAAAAAAGGTGTCTATGCAACAGTTTTCGTGGGTGCCGATAGTGCCCATGCTGAGATAATCCCTTTATATCAGGCATGGGCCAGTCGGCTGCGAAACTGGCGACGTCCTCGCTGTCTCAAACGTGTAATGGATGAGCTATGAAATGGTTAGTGCTTCGCATTAGGGTCACTCATTGCCAGAGGAAGTGTAAAGCAAAAACAGCTCCCCTCTCCTGGCACGCCAGAACTCTCGACCCATATTTGTCCTTCCATTGCTTCAATGAGGCGTTTGCTAATGTAGAGCCCAAGCCCTGTTCCCCGTACGGAACCAGTAAGGTCTCGCTTGAGACGCACAAATTTCTCAAAAAGTAAGGGGAGATCCTCTACAGGAATCCCTGGACCGTGATCCTTCACGCAGATAACGACCGACGAGGCAGAGACATTTGCAAGAGGAAGGTCTTTGCCTGTCTGTGTGCTCACCACGATAAGCGTTTGCTGCGGAGTATATTTGAAAGCATTTGAGAGTAAATTACGCAACACCTGACGTACAAGCTGCACGTCTGCCCAGACAAAAATCGTTTCATCTACCAGAATTTGTATTTCATATTTTTGCGATTTTCGCGGATCGAACTGCTCAAGCACCTCCTTCACCGCTTTCTTAACTGACATTTTTTGCGGGCTTGGCGGCTTCATCTGGCTATCGAGGTAAACAATGTCCAGTATGTTATTCACTATGAGCGTGAGTTCTTCACAGCCGCTCAGAGCGTGTTTAAGAAAGGTTGTTTGTAGGGTGCTATCCAACTGATCTTGACTCTCTAAAAGTAAGTTCAGATATCCATAGATCTCGGTTATTGGAGTCCGTAACTCGTGGTTTACATTGGTCAGGAACTGGTCTTTGAGCTGATTCAAACGCTGCTCATGCTCGTATGCAAGACGCTGCTTCTCAAGAGAGCGGACTATCGGCTCTGTAAACTGCTTTCCTACTACAATCCCAACAGCAACCGTTAGAATGAGAATCAGTGTCGCGCTTAGACTGATGAGACGCAATTGTTGATCTGCCACTGCGGTCACTGTACTAAGGGGGCTTAACACAACATAGGTCCAGGGGACCCTATCGATCCTTAAGCTCACTGCCTCGAAGAGCTCATGCTGGCCCGCCGGCACTGTCTCAAAGGAAACCGGTGAGTAGTTATTGTTTTGCTTCTGCTGTGCTGCAAGCGTAGGATCATCAAGCACAGGCAGCGTCTGGTTGCCAGATATGCCGTAGAGTTCTTCATCACGAATGCGCTGTTGGAGAGCGGATGAGAGTGGAGCAGTCGCAGTGAAGATTTGAGGAGGGACCGTCATGCCAGTTGGATCATCGGCGGCATGGAAATTTGTTGACGCAATGCGCACTCTATTCTCATCGAGCATCAAAGCATAGCTGCCTGATCCATTGGCATTCGCATCATTATCAACGATCTGCCAGATATAGCTGAGATCAAACGTAGTGCGCAAAATACCTACCACTTTATAGGATGGCGTGACTACAGATGCATATATATCGATATACGCATCATTACTTGGACGATTATAGAAAACATCGGAAACCAAAGACCGACTCGTCGTCTGTAATTGTTGTAAGGCTTCGGGCAGCACAAAATATGCCCCGTGGGTCTGAGGAGTAGTAGGATAAGACAGGCGCAGATGGCCCTGGAGATCGAAGAGAGACCAGGTTTCATAGTGGCTGCCACGGACGTGACCTGTTGCGAGACTTTCGCGTGCCTGCTCTTGAAAACCGGGATCGCCAGCAAGAAACTTCTGAATTGGTGTCAGTTTGCTGACGGTTTCGGTATCCAGCAAACGTTCAGCCATATAGGCCTCGATCAGCTGAGTTCGCGTGCGGGCGTCTGTCTCCATTGTCTGCCTGGCCTGATCGATTAAGGCTGGGCGTACCAGGAACTGGCTCACGACAACGGCAAGAAGCAGCGGGAGGATGGCTGCAAGCACCAGAAGTCCTGAGAAGCGTGTGGTCAGCGAGAATTGCTGCCAATACTGTTGTGTATGTACCCGTTTAAACATGACGCACTACTTACTCTTATAGATTACAGCCTGAGCCTCTGAAGTATCGACATTGTTCCTGTCGATACTAAAATAATTAGTAACAACTCTTTTCTTTAGGCTACTGGCTTCACCTGATAACGCCTTAACAGCATACTCTACGCCAATTCTGCCCATATCGCCTGGCAGTTGGGCAATGGCGATATCGACCACCCCATTCCTGATATCCGTAACAGCGTAGTCAGGAGCATCTATGGCGACAACCTGAATGATGCCCTGCTGATTCGTAGCTTTAACGGCCTGTGCAGCTCCCAGCGCACTGGGCATATTCACTCCGAAGATGCCTGAGAGATCTTTCACATCATGCAATACAGTTGCTGTTTGCTTTGTGGCTAGAGCCGAACTATCATCGTTATAGTCCACTTTCACCATGGTGACTGCTCCTCCTGTCGCTTCAATGGCGTTGCGGAAGCCCTGTGCTCGCTGTGCAACCGTACTGAGGGTAGGCCCCACGCTCTGAATATAGACTTTGCCCTTGCCGCCGATAGCCTTGATTAGAGCGCTACCTGCGATTCTCCCTCCTTCGACATTATCAGAACCAATGTAGGAGAGAGGAAAAGTGACCGGGCCATGCACGTAATCACCGTCACCAATAGACGTATCAACGGAGATGATCTTGATACCTGCATCATATGCACGCTTGAGTGGCTTAATCATCACATCTTTGTCGCAAGCAGCGATAAGGATTGCGTCAACCCGCTTCGCAATCATTGCATCCACAATAACGGTTTGTAATGCAGCATCAAACCGAGCAGGAGCATCGGTAATGAGCGAGACGCCGAGTTCGTTTGCCCTGAGTTGTGCCCCTTTCTGCATAGTGATATAAAACGATTCGTTCTGTACGCCCAGCACCAATGCAATGACATAACGCTTCTTATTGCGGTTCTGGCTCATTGAAGCTTGTGAAAAAGGACGATTGCACGCTACAAAACCTGTTCCACTGGCGATAGCTGCAGCTCTAGCCAGGAACTTCCTGCGACACAGCTGATGTCTCCACCATTCGTCGTTATCCATATATACCCTCTTTACTGAGTTGTTTTCCCTTACGACATTTCTTATACAACTTGGAGAAATAGATAATCTTGAATGTTGTATAGCAAATACACTCTGTGAGAAATAAAAAATCGATAGCCTTATTGTAATGTATTTCTCAGCAAATGTCTATAAGTAGAGGAACTCTATCCCTATGAAGAGGCAACGGCGAGGACAGGATTGCCATCCCCAGTCATGATCCAAAAGTGGTCTGTAAACCAGATGAAGGCAGATGTAGCAACCGGAAATATCTTTCAAGAAGAAACCTGATTGAGGAACCTGAAATTATAGATGGCGGACCTTGTGGAAAAGATGGATGCGTGTTATGTACACCTTGGAAGGCGTTCACCTTGCGCCCCATCTTTCCTCCCCATGATTTGTGTATTAGTCTGTCAGGTTTTTCAACCAGGGTTTCTGACGCTCTTATTACTGATTGTCGAGGAAGCGCTGAGCGTACTCGATAAAAAACTGCATCGAGCCTGGATTGCTCATCACATCGCTATTAAACGCTTTATCGGGTGCCTGGCCCTGCAAGAGCTTCTTGATTGGAACTTCTAGCTTCTTCCCATTAAGTGTTCGCGGCACCTCTGGGATGGCCAGGATATCGTCCGGCACGTGGTGAGGAGAGACGTTGGCGCGAATACTTGCCCGAATTTTCGCCTTCAACATATCGTCAAGCATGTCCTGATCTCTGAGCACAACGAACAGCGGCATAGAGTATCGTCCACCAGGAAGTTCCACCCCGACGACCAGGCTATCGAGTATTTCTGGGAAGTCTTCGACGACCCGGTAGATCTCACTGCTGCCCATGCGCACCCCCATGCGGTTGATGGTCGAGTCGGAGCGACCGGAGATGATAGCACTACCCGTCTGCAGAATCTTGATCCAGTCGCCGTGCCTCCAGACTCCTGGATACACATTGAAGTAGCTCTCGTAGTAGCGCTTTCCGTCTGAATCGTTCCAGAAATAGAGTGGCATGGATGGCATTGGTTCGGTGACGACTAGTTCACCTACCTCCCCAATGAGGGAATGTCCCTGTTCGTCAAACGCCTCTACCCTGGCTCCAAGCGCCCTGGCCTGTAGTTCCCCTGCGCGTACGGCAAGAATTGGGCAGCCACCAACCAGGCCGCTGCAGATGTCCGTCCCCCCGCTGCTCGAAGCGAGCCAGATATCGCGTTTCACATGCTCATAAACCCACTGGTATCCCTCTGGCGGGAGGGGTGAACCACTCGACCCAAGGGATCGCAGCTTGTTCAGATGATAGGTTGCACCTGGCTTCAGTCCCGCTTTCAAACATGAAAGGAGGTAGCCAGCGCTTGTACCAAAGAAGGTCATCCCTGTCTGCTCTGCCAGTTCCCACAAAGTGTTGAGCGAGGGATAGGCCGGACTGCCATCGTAGAGCACGGACGTCGCTCCCGTGAGCAGGTTACTCACCTGCATGTTCCATACCATCCACCCTGTGGAAGTATACCAGAAGCACCGATCTCCTGCTTTTAAGTCGGAGGCGAGGATCAATGTCTTGTAGTGTTCAAGGAGGATGCCCCCATGCCCCTGTACAATTGCCTTGGGCAAACCTGTTGTGCCGGAAGAGTAGAGTATCCAGAGCGGGTGGTCAAACGGCACTTGCTCGAATGTCAAATCGGCGTGGCCGGCTACTACATCATTCCACATCAGCGTATCAGGGTCATCCATTGCCTCTTCGCCTTTGAACAGGTAAGGAACCAGGATCGTTTTTATAAGGCTGGGCAAGGACTGTTGCAGTTCAGTAACGACAGTGCGTCTATCCAGGACCTTGCCGTTGTACTGGTAACCGTCAATAGCGATGAGCACTCGTGGTTCGATCTGCCTGAAACGATCAAGCACACTATGGCTCCCAAAATCAGGGGGGCAGCTTGACCAGATAGCGCCGATGCTCGCGCAGGCTAAAAAAGCAATCACCGTCTCTGGAATATTGGGTAGATATGATGCCACGCAGTCCCCCCGCTCGACACCGATGGAGCGAAGTGATCGGGCCAGCGCACCAACCTTCTGCTGTAGCTCTTCCCAGGAAACCTCGCGCAATGGCTCACGCTCCGAGCGGAAGAGTAGCGCTGGACGTTGTGAGGTTGCGTTGCGAAAGATATGCTGGGCGTAGTTTAGTTCAGCGCCGGGGAACCAGCGTGCCCCCGGCATCGTTCGCTCCACGAGTACAGTCGTCGGTTGCACGGAAGCCTGCACCTGGAAGAACTGCCAGATGGACTCCCAGAATGCCTCCAGCTCCGTGACTGACCACTCCCAGAGTGCCGTGTAGTCGCGCAACGTTATGCCTTTTGTCTGTTCCAGCCACTGCATGAATTGAGCCATGTTTGACTGTGTCATCTGCTCTGATGGTTGCCAGAGGAGATCACCTTCCTGGATTGGCCTGATCATTTCTTCCCGCCTTTAATTAAGCTTCATTCAGGTTGCAAAATAGTAGGCATTGTCATCGACCTCAAGGCCGAAATTGACGCAGGGGTATCGTTTACTCCAGATCCAGAGACCTGTGACTTCTAGCTTTCCGCACCCACGGGCGCTTGCACCCGATTGCGAATGGTCCCGATATGCTCAATCTCGACTTCAACGAGATCCCCGTCGTGCAAAAAGAGAGGCGGCTGACGCTTCCCGCCCACTCCTGCTGGTGTGCCAGTGGCTATGATATCGCCCGGTTCCAGCGTCATCAATGAGCTGAGGAATGCAACGATAACGGCCACCGAAAAAATCATATTGGCAGTACTACTTTGCTGGACAACCATGCCGTTGACCCGCGTTGTTAACAGCAATGTTTGCGGATCGGGAATTTCCGCCGCCAGGACGATGCCTGGACCCATAGGAGCAAAGGTATCCAGCGCTTTCCCGGCAGTCCACTGACTGGTCCGCAGCTGCAAATCACGTGCACTGACGTCGTTGCAAACGGTATAGCCTGCTACGTAATCAAGTGCCTCGTGTTGTGAGACATTTTTACAGCGTGCGCCCATCACGACGGCCAGTTCCCCTTCGTAGTCGATCAGAGTACTTACTAGTGGTAGCACAATGGGATCGGTTGGACCCACCAGGCTATTGCGAAACTTGGCAAAGATGGTAGGAACAACCGGAACATCGGCCCCGGCCTCGGCTGCGTGGTCCACATAGTTAAGACCAACACAGATGATTTTTTCGGGGTCCGGGATTGGCGGTCCAAGTGTAACATGGTCGAGGGCAATGCCATGATCGCCGCTATCAAGCTGACGCGTAGCCCATGCCAGTATGTCTTCACGTTCGCGTCGGTTCATGCCAAGAAAGGAACGAACGGACAGCCCCTCATCATTACGTACATGCGCTGAGACCAGCCCGGGTGCCTGGCTGAGATCAACCAGCATCTGATCACGCATGACTCCCGCGTGCCAAAGTGATGTCGCCTGATCCGTCTTGTAGCTTACAAGATAAAACATTATATCTCTCCTCAATTGCTTGCGTGAAAAACCTTTTGTTTTCCTTCGTTGACAATAACTATGCTGCCAGGGAAATTGTATACCTCCCTGGCAAAGGCCTAGCGAATGGCGTTCCGGTCAAATTCGCGTGATATACGTTGATACAGAGCTGTCCTTTCTATTTGTACCTCTTCATAGCGTTGCAGAGCCGCCGCTATTCCGTCAACGTCAACGTTTTGTAGAGCCTGGGCTAGTGCAGCCGCATCTTCAATGGCCATGTTCGCCCCTTGCCCTTGAATTGGGAGCATTGGGTGTGCAGCGTCCCCAAGCAAAGTGGTCCGATTGGTACTCCACCGTGGGATTGGATCACGATCAAAGAGTGCCGTTGCACGAATGGGACCCTCTGCCTTGCTAATCAATCGTAGGAGAGCTGGCTCAAATCCGCTCATTTTTTCAAGGATCTCGTCCAGTGCAACCGTTGCGCTCCAGGATTCTCCAAATTGATCGTCAGAACGCATGGCGATATCGTAAGCCACGAGCTTTCCAGAACGGAGAGGCAGGAGAAGACAATCCATATCTTTTTCCACGTCGATCCAGATACGCACCATGTCATCTTTCAGTAATTCGAGTGCGCTCTCGCGTGTGACCATGCCCCGATAGATATGGTGTCCCGCGTAGGTAGGTGTATCGACACTGATGGAAGGCCTGACAACAGAATGGATGCCATCGGCGGCAATCACCAGATCAGCCCGTACGGAGGAGCCATCGACAAAGCGAATTTCTGCATGGTCGCCGTGGTCGATGACGGTTTCACATTTATGATCAAGGTGGATAGAAGCAGGAGGCAATTGTGTTAGCAACAGGCTGTGTAGATCGGCCCGGTGAGTCAGGTCCATCCAGCCTTCGGTCGGGTCGTCTGTTTGAACCGGGACTGGCATTCTGTTCATCACACCTCCACTGGCAAAATTTTGTTCTAACCAATGGACACGTACGCTATTTTGCGCAAATTGGTTAGCAATGCCCCACTTCTGAAAAAGCCGGATACTGGGTGGGCGTATAACAATGGCTCCTCCCACCTCGCGCAATATCGTCGCCTGTTCATAGATTTCAGCACGAATACCTACATGTTGAAGGGCAACGGCGGCGGCCAGGCCACCGATTCCGGCCCCAATAATCGCAACTTGCAATGTTGACATTTCCTCTTTGGAATGCATCATTTCTCTCCTTTTGTGAGGTTAGAAGAGCCATAAGTGATCTCGTCCAGCGAGCTTGCAACACTTATGGCACAAGCAACGGTGTAAAAGCTGCCACAAATCGGGAGCCTACCACATGTACTCCC
Organism: uncultured Chloroflexia bacterium; assembly: GCA_963850365.1. Lineage (GTDB taxonomy): Bacteria > Chloroflexota > Ktedonobacteria > Ktedonobacterales > Ktedonobacteraceae > Dictyobacter. Next base: position 8,599 of record CAWKKX010000013.1, on the reverse strand, counting down.
ATTCGTAGCCAAGTGCCGTATGCATACTTTCCGAGGCAATCTGGCCGTAACTCCCACGACTGAAGAGCAATGGTGAGCGCCGTGGTGTGTTGGCAAGATACTCCACCTGTCCCAGAAAAAGTGTATGATCGCCTGCCGGATGGGCCTCAACAAGGCGTGCTACGATAGAGGCAACAGAATCGACAAGTAAGGGAATGCCCTGTTTCCAGGTATATACTGGTTCCAGACCCTCAACCGGGCGTCCGCTAAAATGACGGCTCAACTTCTCCTGCTGCTCACTAAGGATCGATACGCCATAATAGCCGTTATCGAGCAAGCGCTGGTGCATCCGTCCCTGTCTGTTCACTGAGACTAGCACCAGAGGTGGATCAAGTGAAACGGATAGGAAGGCGTTGGCTGTTATGCCATAGGCCTGATCTGCGACCGCTGTTGTAATAACAGTCACACCCGTCGTAAAACAGCCCATCGTTGCGCGAAACAGCATAGGATCAATAGAGTCTGCGTTGGATGTATTCATAATTTGCTTCACTATAAACCTCTAGCTCCTGTCAGAGATGCTCGACTTCAGCAAGTTCACCTCCTGGGCGATCTCGCTGACAGACCATTCCGGTCTTTCTACCCTGAAGAGCGTCTGCCTGCTTTTTGTGGGCTACTCGACTAAGCCCAGTCACTCGACAGAATGGGCGTCACCTCGCGAAAACGTGCAGGTACCTCCTGCGCCCACCAGACAAGTCCCTGGCTCTCATAATCCGTGAGCGACCAGCGAATGGGAGGTCGATCAAGATCACGCTGATAGTCTGATGCAAAAATCTCGATCCGGTTTCCGGCGGGGTCGCGAACATAACAATAAAAAGCGTTTGATACCCCATGACGTCCAGGGCCAAAATCGATCAGGTGTGGCAAGCGCGCATCCCCCATCAGATCGGCAACGCGCATCACCGCCAATGGGCTATCAACGAGGTAGGCAACGTGATGGGTCGCTGGATGACTGTAGCGACCCAGTGCAACATCATGGCTACCGATATTGCGACGCATCCAGACGATGCTTGGTCGTCCCTGGGCATCGACATAATACTCCGAGATGCTAAACGCGAGGCGATCACGCCAGTAGGCAAGTGATACTTCGGGATCAACGACCCGCAGATTCACATGGTCAATGCGTTGAGGTGGCAGGCCATGCTGTATGTGAGTCGTACGCATGGGCAAACGCACTTTTCCGTCAGCCTCGTACACGTTGATCTCGTCGAATTCGTGGAAGAATTCGACTGGATGACCATCGGGCGAGTAGACCCGTAAAGCAGACCCTTGCGCGGGTTCAATACCAGATGGTACCAGGCGATAAGGCAGATTGGCATTGCGATGCAAAGTCGCAAGACGCTCTAGTTCGTCTGGCGTATCGACGCGGAAGGCCATGTGCAGCAAGCCTGCTGAGGATGCCTGGGTCAGTTTGAGCGACCAGGCGTCAAACTCCTCGGCGGCCCGCAAGTAGAGGCTCTGCTTGTCACGCAGATACACCTGGAAACCAAGCAGGTCTACATAGAACATCTGGGCCTGCTCAAGATCAGTCACGCCCAACTCGACGTGGGCAAGGCGAAGAATCATACGTTTCCTCTTTTCATCTCGTCGTATCAAACCCTGTTCTATTAGCCAGCCTGGTAGGTCTCACTAGGAGGCGCGGTGTTAAGAGGTAGCGTCCTCTCTTTATCAGCCTCGGAGAAGAACTGGTCTATCAACTGATTTGGCTGTGACCAGTCGTAGCCGAGATATTGTTGCCCGGCTCGTAGCCGCAGCGGGTCACCGGCGTAGAAACGTTCGTAGAGTTCATGGCGTCCGCCAAAGCTCGCAATCGCCAGATCCGAAACCGTCTTCAAGGTCTCGATCCTCTCGCGGGCCGTCACATCGACGCCCTGGTAATACTTTTGCAGGTCCTCGGCCAGTGGAGAATCAAAAGCATCAATCGAAGCGGGCAGGTACATGAGGTGGCCAGCAAAGATCAGTTGCAGGCTCTCTTTAATTCTTGGATACCAACGATTCGCCGAGTTGCGATGCGCCACAATCGGTCGCTTATCGGGGATGAGGTAGCCGTCGGCGTTGAGTTGCGCACCAGCCTCGCTGGCGATGATAGCGGCGCGGGTCAGTTCAATGTAACAGGTCATCTCACCGATCATATCCTGGACGTGTAGAAACTGATCGACGCGTAACATACGTGCGCCGTGCCGCGTCAGGCCTGCGACGAATTGTACCTTCGAGAGGAAACGGATGGCGGTCTGATGTCCGCTGAACGACGCCATCGCCGTTTGATAGATGTTGTTCACTTTCTCAGGATTCTTGTAGATAAACACGCGCTCCCAGGGGACCAGTACATCATCGAAGATGGCAACCGCGTCCATCTCGTCGAAGCGGCTGGCCAGGGGATGATCACCGCGTGCCTGGCCGCCATAGGGTTCGCGGCAGATGAAGCGTAGCCCAGGTGCATTGCTCGGAATCGCAAAGGCCAGCGCGTAAGGAGCGGTCTCCTCGGTATACTTCACATGCGAGAACGACCAGACCAGGATCTCGTCAGCATACGGCGAGGCCGTTGCCAGCATCTTCGCCCCGCGCACGATAATGCCCTCATCAGTCTCTTTGACTGCGCTAAGCGCGATAAAGGGATCGGGCTGTTGCGAGGGCAACTTTGTCCGGTCGATTGCCGGATCGGTCAGCGCGTGCGTCAGGAACAGATCATTCTCCCGCACATACTCGAAGTAGTGCCGGACGTGATCGGCATATGGCTCGAAGAAGTCGGACGAAATGTACCAGCCGGTTAGCATCGCGCCAATAAAGTCAGTCGTGCGTCCCATGAAGCCGTAAGTCGCATCGGCCCAGCATTTATGCATCTCCCGGCGTTTTTGCAGATCCTCGCTTGTATGTGGCAAAAGAAATTGCGTGCTCACAGGCTCACCGCTCGTCGGCGATGGATAGAGCAGTTTGTCACGCAGTCCTGGCTCATGTTGCAGATCGTAAAGTCTCGCGATCTCATGTGCGGCTCCACTGGTGGCCGGGTGGGAGGTAACATCATGCACGCGCTCCTTCCCGATCCATACCTCCGATCCGAACTCACGCAAATGAGCGAGATACGCCTGTCCTGTTCGTGCTCCCATGGTCTGGTAACTCCTTCGTTAAGCTAGCAAAAAACGCTCCTCAGACGCCAGGGAATTACGGCCCTGGTTCTGACTGGCGTCACCACAAATATTACTGTGGAAGGAACAACTTGCGATGCTGCCAATGAGGGATATGGCGTCATCACGGCAACTTCTCCCAGACGCTAATATTTGTGAGAACTTTCATAAACTATTGACAAGCAGAGAAAACCTGTATACACTTAACAGGAATATACCACACTTTTTGGAAAAATGCAAGCTAAATATCATAAATCTGTAGACAGATATGGAGATTAGAAAGAAGATTGTGTGAATAAATATGAAAGCTCATCTTTATTCACCAATAGCAACAATGATCGAGTAGCGAACGAAAGAAGATAACAATGGAACAGTTTTCCCTTGCCGCCAGCGGCAGACCTGATATACCAGAACCACCTGTGCCGGAGACAATCTCCGAAGAGCGGAAAAAAGAACTTGCGATGTTTAAGCAAGCGATGCCGTTATCTCGTCTGCTCGCCAACGGTATGGAGTACGCCGACGCTAGAGCGATGCATGATCTGGCAGACCGGGGAATCGCATGGGCCGATGCCGGCGAGTGGCTAGCGGAGCGCAATCTGCGCAGTGCACACATGGCGCAGATTGCCGGACATATGTTGAGCGCACGTTCGTTCTACCGCTACGCCTCGGCCTGCTTTCGCTTCGGTCAGATTGCTCTACCAGGAGAGACCGAGCGCAAAAGGAGTATGTATTCCAGGCTTATTGAGACTTTTGCGGCTGCAGGTACCTGGAGACCCCACCCATCCAAAAGGTTGTCGTTCCCTATCGCGGCGGAGCACTTAGTAGCTGGCTTATGTTGCCTCCTGGAACAGAAGATCCTCCCGTGGTCATTGTGGTCGGAGGTTTTGATGGATGGCGGGAGGAGTTCCATAGCGGTGCACAGTACCTGATTGAGCGAGGCATAGCGGCGCTACTCGTTGATGCGCCGGGTCAGGGCGAGACGCGCCTCTTCCACCAACTCTACCTCACAGCAGATGTCGCGGAAGCCTTTTCCTGCCTGGTGGACTTCCTGCTAAGCGATCCGCGTGTTGGTACCCGCATCGGCATCTGGGGCAACAGCTTTGGAGGTCTATTGGCCGCATGGGCTGCGTCCACTGACTCTCGGATTCAGGCCATCTGCGTCAACGGCAGCCCCACCCGGCCAATTGATGGCCTTGACCGCTTTCCCCCGCTCATGAGGATAGCTGGAGCACTGATTGGCACAACCGACCAGGAGATGGTACGCTCAGTGATACGACAACTTTCCTTTACACCTAAGGCAAACCAGATTCAGTGTGCGCTCCTCCAACTCCATGGTGCCCTTGATCCCATCAGTATACTGGAAGAGGCCCGAGCGATCTACGAGGACGCCCCCAGTGCCGACAAGCAGATCATAGTATGGCCGGACGGCGAGCACTGTGTCTACAACCACCCGCACGAGAAACACAGCATCATGGCTGACTGGTTCCATGACCGCCTTTGTAATGGTGGAGTAGTGAAAGCTTAGGATATAGCATTGCTCTGTTGATCTTCATTGACATCCCCTAGGACCCCACAGGGGCACGGCAAGCACAACGGCTTGCCGTGCCCCTTTTGAGAATCAATAAAAATTGGCTATTTGTACACATTAGATGTGTTAAGAGGTGTATGTTGATAAAATAGCCCAATTTTTGTACAAGGTTTGACTGTACCTCTTAATGGCTCATATTAAGCGGTGGTGTATAGTTACGGACATTGTTCACCTCATAGCGCTTTGATTCTTGGTGAAAGTTCTCTGCTCCGGCGAGTATGGACTGTATCCCGGTGATAAATCGTTGCAGATGTTGCTTTTGAGAAGGGAATTGCTCGCTGAGTTGCTCTCCTGCTTGGATACTTTGCCTTATATCTGTTGCAATCATCCCGTGTATATGGTCCTTTGCTTCTGGGAACGTGTAGCCATAATCGCGTTGCACAATAAGGACGAGGTTATTGACCTCTCCTACCGCTTTCTCGACCGCAAATGACGAGAGATCGTTGTCCCACGACAGCGCACGCCCTGCATGCTTGAGCAGGAGTTGACACGCAGCACTTTCATAGACCTCAGAAGAGAGCTCGATCCCGGTACAGAACTCGAACAGATCAAACGTAGGGTACGCTGCCACGGTTCGGAGGCGTATAGCCTGATAAGCGCCATCTTCAGGAATTATGCCGTGCGCCCGATTATATGCTTCCCAAGGATAACAATTCAGCCAGTCAATTGAATGCTGAAGAAAGCGCTGACGCCAGAATGGTGTCGTAAGTGGAAGCATGTGCTGCCAGATCTGAGCAAACAGGGAGAGAAAAGGGTTCTGATGAGAATCACTCATGCTCTCAGGATCAGTATGGAGAGCGATAAGAGGTGTAAGGAATGCCTGGAGGCGCTCTTCTGTGCCTGCCCCAGAAATATTCCTTTCTATCATATCGTCCAGAAGCCCACCCCAGATGAACCACTGATTGGCCAGGAGCATTCTCTCAAGAATGCCTTCTGGATATACATACGTAGTAAAAAGGGAAACGTCAAAGGTGAGAAATTGCTGGTAGGCAGGATGGTTCGGATCTTGAAAAAAGCGGCGTGCCCACTCGCATTCATCTTGCCGCAAAGCTTCCCAATAGGGGCTTATCGTGAGTTGCTGTTTCATTGTGGTCTCCTTACTTTACTTTCTTGGACGTAAGTAAACGAATAGTTTCTTACTTTACTTTCTTGACGTAAATAAACGAATATTTTCTTACTTTACTTTCTTGGACGTAAGTGAACGAATATTTCCTTGTTGGGACGTAACGAGAGCAACGGGCTTGGCTCAATCACCTGTCCCGGAACCAGTTCCAGGCGATAGCGCTGTGCCACAGTTGCGATGATCAGTGTCATTTCCATGAGTGCAAAGCTGTTTCCAATGCAGACGCGCGGCCCCACTCCGAAAGGGAGGGAGGAGTAGCGTGGACGTTTTGCCACTTGCTCCGGGAGGAAGCGTTCGGGACGAAATTGTTCGGGATCTTCCCAGATAGCGGGATTTCGATGCAGGAGATAGGTACTCCAGAGCACGTAGGTATCCTTTGGGATGAAGTAGCCTCCAATCTCATCATCCTGTACGGCCCGACGCATCAATAACCAGAGTGGGGGATAGAGCCTCAGGACCTCATCAATGATCATCCGTGTGTAGATCAGTTGCGGAAAGTCATTCACAGTCGGTACCCGTCCACCAAGCACCCTGTCAAGCTCCTCATGAAGGGTGTTTTCCACTTCAGGATGCAAGCCAAGCAGGTACCATGTCCAGGACAGCGTGCTTGTCGTTGACTGCCTCCACCAGTTAACAGTGTGACGATTTCATCGCGTAACTGTTGATCACTCATCCTCCTCTCTGTTTGTTCATCTGTCGCATGGATCAGCATCGAGAGGATATCTGCTTTCTCTTCGTTGCTCTCACGACGCTGAGAAACGAGATCGTAGACGACGGTGTCGAGGCTGCTCAGTGCTTTCTTGAAACGGCGGTTTTCAGTAGTGGGCACCCACAGTGGCGGAAATGGCATTTTGTAATAGTTATTGAGAAAGACGTTGAATTCAGTCACCGCATGCTCAACTATGCTTGTTTGTTCAGCGACATCAGTGCTGAACATCGTCTGGCCCACGATGCGCATGACCAGTTTATACATCTCTTCCATAACAGCGATGGGTTGACCTTCTTTGTTGATCTCCTCCCAGCGTTGTAAACCCTGGAGCGTCATCTCAACCATTGTAGTTGCAAAGCCCGCAAGGCGTTGCTTATGAAATGCTGGCTGCATCAATCGGCGCTGCCGCAACCAATCTTCTTCGTCCGTGTTGGTAACCAGCCCATTTCCTGCGAACAGACGGCCCACCTCGAAGAGGAAAACGTTTTTGTCGTACCGTGGAGATTTCTCTTGTAATATATACTTGAGATAATTTGGATGATTGAGTACGACGACTGGCCACTTCAGAAGACGAAATTGCCAGATGTCTCCATACTGCTGAGTCATAGTCTGCAAGAACGCGAGTGGAGCACGCTTAAAAGCGAGTGTGGTGCTCAAGGGATTGAGCGAACGTGGTCCCGATGGAACCTTACGAGAAGATTGCTTGTCTGTTTGTGTTTGTACAAGAGGCATGATGAACCTTTCTCTAGACAATACATACAAATTTCCAGCGTGTTGAGAGCACATTTGGGGATTGAATAGTTCCTCAATAAGTGCTTCAGAGACAAGATGAAACCAGCCTGCAAAAAACAGGCAGGAGGAATCCCTGGTCTGCTTCCTTTCAGATTGGCTGAGGAGATGGGTTCATTACGAGCAAATGTTTCAAGGCACGTGCAAGCAAATGTCCCTTATAGCTCATTTCCTGGTCAGGGACCAGATGCAGAGAGGGGAGCCGCTGGCTGAGTTGCTCCAGAGCAATTCGCAGGGCTAATCGTACTAGTGGGGCTCCGGGACAGAAGTGGATTCCATACCCAAATGCGACATGACGGTGAGCATTCTGCCGGTGGGGGCACAATGTTCCAGCATCAGGAAAGACAGCCTCATCGTGATTGGCCGAGGCTAGTACCACGTGTATCCTTGCTCCTTTCGGAAGGGTCTTTCCCCCCAACTCAACCTCTTCATTTGTCCGACGGAAGGTATACAGGCCTGGACTATCTAAACGGAGCGCTTCTTCCACCAGAGCAGGAATGAGATGAGGATCATCTACGAGCGATTGCCAATGGCGACGTTCGGCCAGCAGATGATGCAGACAACTGCCCAGGCCTTTGCCAATAGTTGCGATGCCAGAAGCAAGCACTTCAAAAAGCATGACCTCTGCTTCTGCTTTACTCACTGCTGCCTGACCTGTTTCCATTGCATTGAGCAAGATACTTGTGAAGGTATCTTGAGAAGTTCTTTGGTCTTGCTCCACGAGGTTATGGATGTACTGTTGCAGCGATACCAGGCTCTGAGCGCCTATGAGTTGTTGCTCATCAGATATATCTGCAAAGAGTAAAGCACGTACCTGCTCAATCCAGACTTCCAATTGTGGCATATCCGCTTCGGGCAGACCAAGCAGATAGCTCGTTGCTAACAGTGGGTAGGGACGAGCAAACTGCTCCATAAAGTCAATTTGTTCCTGTTGTTCCTGGCTCTCAAATGTGTCGATGAGTTGGTTAGCTATGTGACGCAGATGGGGTTCAAGTCTAGCAAGTTGTGTTGCTAATACCTTGTTTGCACAACTGCGTAGTCGAGTATGGTCTGGTGGTTCGCTCGTAGTGAGAGAAGCCACTGAACTGAGATGACCTGTCCTCAAAAGTGCGATAACTTCAGGCGTGTATATCTCCGCGCGCGAATTCACAGAGGCAAAAGAGAAACGCCGATGATCTTTGATTACAGCGGCGATATCGTCATAGCGGGTGACCACCCACATGTCCAGCAGA
>CAWKKX010000012.1:0-29061 GCA_963850365.1 uncultured Chloroflexia bacterium | reverse complement strand
GTGGAATAATCCAGGGGATGAGATATTGTTGTGCCATCACTAACAAGCCTAGCAACGCTGCCAGGAACAGGCTATGCTTAAAGACGCGTGCCACTATCAGGCCCTCTTTGCCCACCAGGGAGCTTGTCGAGACCCCAGTCGTTATATTTTGCGGCGAGACCATTTTTCCCATGACGGCACCAGATGAGTTTGTAGCAGCCATCAGCACGGGGCTGAGATTGAGCTGTTTGGCCGCAACAACTTGCAGGTTGCCAAAAAGCGCATTGCTGGAAGTATCACTGCCACTCAAGAAACAGGCAATCCATCCCAGGAAGACCGAGAAGAAGGGGAAGATTCCGCCCACCTTTGAGATCGCGAGCCCAAGCGTATAGGCCATGCCGGAGTAGTTAAAGAGATAAGCCAGTCCGAGAATGAGCATGACCGTTAAAATGGCAAAGCGGAGCTGTTTCCAGGTATCTATCAATGCCAGGCCAATAATTTTCGGGCTTGAGCCTGCCGCCACCATTATCAGTGCTACCAATACCACTGCGAACAGGATAGCCGTTCCAGTGCCCAGAGGCTGGAAAGCATAGATGGCCGCATAAGGCTTATTATAGAGAGTCAGGAAAGTAGCATTATGTAGGCCCGGCCATTTTATGCTTTGTTGTCCTATTGACGCTACTTTAAAGTAGGTCCAGACAATCACAACGGCACTCACCATCACCCACGGTGTCCATGCCAGCATGGCCTCGCTCATCGTGGGCCTGGCCCCTTGAGCGAGCGCAGGCGATGAGCCAGGAACCGGTACGGGCACATGTTCCTCTCCAATCGTCGTAGCCCCTTCTGTACTCGCAGTAATAGCGCTAAATTGTGCTTGATATTGCTCAATATCGCGGGGCTTCCAGACCCGGACGAAGGCGATAACGCAGATGAGCGAAACGAGCGATGCCAGCACGTCTGGTAACTGTGGCCCAAGAAAGTTCGAGACGGCAAACTGAGTTAAAGCAAAAGATCCGCCAGCTACTAAGGCCACCGGCCACATCGTTTTCAGGCTGCGAAAGCCGGAGAAGATAATAAGCGCATAAAAGGGTAAGAACAGGCTGAAGAAAGGCAACTGGCGGCCAATCATCGCGGAAAGCGTACCAGCATTAAGGTTGGTGACGGCACTAAGCGTGATTACGGGCGTCCCCAATGCGCCAAACGCCACCGGCGTTGTGTTAAAGATCAGCGTGAGCGTAATGGCTTCCAGGGCGGGAAAACCCAGGGCGATGAGTAACGCACTGCCAATGGCGACCGGGGTGCCAAAGCCAGCGATACCTTCCATAAGGGCACCAAAGCAGAAGCCTATCAGGATGAGCAGGATACGTTTGTCAGCCGGAACGTTGTAGATCATCCAGCGACGGAAAAGTTCAAATTTACCCGAACGAACGGCAATATTATACAGCCACATTGCATTGACAACAATCCACATAACGGGGAGCAAGGCAAACAGCATGCCATTTAACGTCGAGCTGGCCGCGAGTCCAACCGGCATCTGCCACACTCCAATGGCGATCAGCAGGCCAACGACGAGCCCCGACAGGGCCGCTTGCCAGGCTGGCCGCCGCAGCACACCAAGCATGATGAGGACGACTGCAATCGGAATCAATCCGACGAGGAATGAAAGGAAGAGATTCCCTGCGACAGGAGCAAGGATCTGTTTGAACATCAGCGTTTCCTCCTTCGGCAACATGTGACCAATACGATATAATTGTCCAAAAGACTCCATATACGCAATACATGCCGTGGTGCTTCTGAGCACCGCCCCGCACGAAATGTGAAATTAGATCCCTCCTTTCTGTCCAAACCGCTACACGAGCCAGAAGATTGGCCGCACAATATACAAAATGTGAAATGAGTATTGATAATTAATGGAACCCATACAAAGTAGTATAGCTAGCCAGAAGTCAACGTGCAACATATATAAGTCTCAATGTAATCACTGTTCAAAATATGTCATCGGTATGAAGAGTGCCTGTAGAATATCTGGTAGCGCAGTTTCTTCGGGGGAGTGGTAGCAAAACTCGGTTGTCGGCCCCAATGTCATTTGCCGTTGCCATAGTGTGCCTATGGCCTGTTTTTTTAGTGGTTGTAGCACGTTTTCTAGTTCTGCATAGCTCATAGTCGCGGGTTTGGCAAACCAGAACGCAAAGCGTGTGGGGAGAGTATCTTGTCCTGCAAAGCGCAGGCGGTAAAGCCCACCAGTTCCCCCAGCCGCCCAGCGTGCAACCTGGTTATGTGGTTCCTGCCGTTGCCCATTTACCGCATCCTCGTTGAGGGGATCTAAGGCCGCCGAATTCTCAATGAGGTACCAGTCCTCATACGTCTCTGTATCTCTGCCCAGCCAGGGAGCCTGCTCCAACAAAAATACCTTTGAAGTGATAAATCCGCTCGGTTTGTGTGCTGCAAGTCGCTGATGAAAACTTGTCAGATAACTCTGGTAGCTTTGTGCATCGATCTGTGTTGTGCGCCAATGCCAGAAAACATATGCGAGCATCTATCTATTTCTCCTTGTCTTTATCTTGCGCCGTGGTTTCCAACTGATTTTTCAGCGTTTGGAAGCGTGTAACGACATCTTTTTGCAATACAAATCGGATGATTGGTGTGCCGATCATCCAACCTATGCCTTTGTTTGTTAGCTCGATTCGGACCATATTACATCTCTTTTCGTAAAAATTTGCTAAACTATACTTAATCTTCTCTTTCCACTTTAAGTATAACATATTCTGATGACAGTATTATGTCAGTAGTAAATTGATTTTTGTGTTTGTTGTAATTCAATTACAATATTCATCTTGTAAATCCCGCTAGCTGGAGCGTTTTACAAGTAAGCAAAACAAATAGACTGCTTTCTGGCATTAAGTATATGTGGAAGGGCAATGCTTCATGGTATGAATAGTATATATACGATAAAGCATTAAAAACGTAATATTCTATAGAGCTGGTTTTAATGTTGGAATATTCTTTCTTGTAAATGGAGTGGTTATGATTATAGCTACAACGATAAAAACGGGGGCAAGACTATCCTCGTTTAGCGTTAGTGCATTTTTGGTGCTGCTGGCCTGCATGTTTACTGCGTGTGGGAATGCTGGTACCTCTTCTATACCTGCATCCGCATCTGGATCTTCACCGGCAACGACTACTGTTTCCACAGCTAGTAATAATAGCGGCAAAACCTCGTCTAATGGCGCGAGTTCAGGGATTATAAGTGCGAAGGCGGCGGGTCCGTTTACATCGATACGGATGCTGGATCAGATGCATGGTTGGGCATTGAGCAAGTCAGCAGTTTTTAAGACGGCCGATGGCGGTCTCCACTGGCTCAATGTCTCGCCCTCGAACGTCGCAAGCCCTCGGAGTAACTCTATTCCTCAAGGTTCGGTTGGCGCTTTTATGGATGGCCTTCATGCCTGGATCGCCAGCGTGATTCAGCCAGAAGTGTCTAATAGCATTAATATACAGCGCACGAGCGATGGCGGCAAGAGTTGGCAACTTTCTACGATCAATGATCCCGCTACTCAGGTGTTTGATCCGCCACATTTTGTGAACGCGCAAACAGGCTGGCTTGAAACAATCGACTATGGTGGCCCCGGCGCCGGCAACGAGAGTGCCGCGATCTTTGGTACGAAAGATGGTGGGCAGACCTGGAGCAAGCTTGTGAGTACAGGGCATGGTTTTAATCTCGGTGGCTTTAAAACAGGGATCTCCTTTAAAGATGCGCGAAATGGTTGGGCGACCGGCTATAATGCTTCTTTTAAAGCACTTTTGTACGTTACCCACGATGGCGGACAGACCTGGCAGCCACAGACCTTATCCGGCCTGCCTGGCTCTATCGGGACGCAAGCAACCTTTATGAACTTCCAGACTTCTCCACCTGTCTTCTTTGGCAACTATGGATTGCTACCGGTACGCTTTAATGGACAGATCGAGGCGAATAAACCTCTACATGGCTTCTTTTTCTTAACCACTACCGATGGGGGACAGACGTGGTTCTCTGATTGGAAGACCGAGCTCAATGCATTAACCACTTTTTCTAGCGCTAACCTTTATATTGCCACATCACAAAATGCCTGGGCGTCCGATGATCAAACTGGCACCATCTATGCCACGACGAATGGCGGCAAGAGCTGGCAGAAGGTATCGGACAGCATCGGGAGTATAAAAGCCTTCAGTTTCATCGACAGCGTGCATGGTTGGGCCATTACTGGATAGCGCTCTATGGCATACGAATGATGGGGGCAAGAACTGGCAACAGATCAGCTAAGTTCTCATTGTACCAATCGCTAAAAGCGGCTCATAAGCATGTTCAACCTTCAACCTGTATCGAGAAGGTTGAACATGCTGGCTTTCTACCAACAATATGATGCTGACACGATTAGCCAGCAGTGCCCCGCGTAGGAACAACTCCCACGAGGATCTGGCGAGCATTCATGCTACCATTTCCCTGAGCAGGACCAGAGTTCACGGTCACCGTCTGGCCGGACTGCAGGTCCGTTGCGGCCCCTACCGTTTCCTGAAACAGCGTGGTTGTAGGGCTCAGGTTGGCGGTGACTGTCTGACCGGCCGTAGTTTGTCCAACAAGCTGACTGTTCTGCACTTTTCCTTTTTGGATGAGGATTCTGTTGTTAGCTGCCGGGCGAGCGGCTGCAGTTGCATTTGGGCGCACTCCACCACCACGATTAGCATTTGCATTGGGCGCTAAGGTAGCACCATCATAGACGACAACCTCCTGGGCTGTGTATGTGTTCGCACTAGCCAGTGGGCCTACGACAAGTACACTTACCCCATCGCCAGCAACCATTGTATCCAATTGCTGTGCTGTGATCTTCTGGCTTTTTACGATCCTGGTTGTACCAATGACTGTAAAGGCCTGAGTGGTGCCGCTGACCTCTTTAACTGTCAAGGCTTTGCTAGCTGCATCATAGCTTGCAATTGTCCCGGAGACTGGCTTGGGAGCCTTGGGGCGCGGGGCTGCCGCTGGTGCGTTCGAGCTGTTCGAGCTATCCGATGCCGTTGTCGTATCGCTTCCACCGCCACAAGCTGCCAGAGTCATCATTGCAGCCAAAAGCAACAAAGTTACGCATGCAAATGTCCTGATACATTTTCGCCGTACTATCATTTTCCACCATTTATACTTTCTTTTTTCTCTTTAGTACAAAAAAATTGATCTTTTCGCTATTCCCGTGTCCAATCCCCAGGGCGTAAGCAACTCGGCTGAGACGCAATGTCGATCCACTTGAGGATACGGAAAGAAATCACTTAATTGGCTATACTATACTCTTAATGAAGCGCAGGGAGCTCAAGAAAAGCTTAAATAATTGTCAAGTTTCCTTCAAGAATAATAAAATAGTTAGTGGCGAATCTACTTCTATTGAGAGTAGGCTCGCCACTGTAAAATCCAACTAACAATCGCTTTCCTCATCCCTCAACCCCCTTGACTCGCTCAGAGAAAACTGCTCAGGAATAAATTCTTAAAACACTAATCGCTGCAGTTAAGCATCATGCTACAATTGAGGATACCTGACAGAGTGCCGCATGTCAATAATCATGAAAAAACTGTCATATACCGCAAATCTCCACTGATTTCTGCCCATCGCTTGTGTGACTTTTTGGTAGGATCTGACAATAACAGACAAATCTGGCGTGCTATATATACAACGGGTTGAATGCCGATTGTACCAGAGCGTTTCATCCTGTTCAAGGAAAGCTCAGGATAGCTCAAGAAGATTATTGAGGTTATCGCATTCTAACCCTTACTATATTCTCTCTAGTTTCAGTACCTTCAAAGCAGGTCATGAAAGGCATTGGTTCTGTGACTCCCTTAGGGAAAGTAGATATACAAAATCCCAAAGATCAGATAAAAATGCACTAGAGAGCTCTTATTTGTTACCAGACACATACGAAAGGTGAAACTGTTGAAAAAATACATTGCGGTCATTCTGACAGCAGTCTTTATTATAGTTACGGCGATTGCGGCGAGCATTCCGGCCTTACAAGCTAATTTTGCACATGCCAGCCCGGCCATCAGTGCACGACATGGTAAGATGAGAACGCCTATCGCTGTCAGTACAGCCACTCCGACGGTCAACATGTCCGCCACGGCTATAAACACACCAACATCGGCTCCTATGTCATATGCTGCAGCTTGCCCCACGGCTGCACCAGGTTTTGCGCGTTGTCTGGCGATGGTTTCGACGACAACTGTTCAGCCAACGTTCGCCACTCCGGCTGCCCAGCCTAATTTTGCGCCGGCAGGAAACGTGGCCGCGCCGGCAGCTCTTGCGCCAGGCAGTGCAGCTCCATATTCGCCCACCGCTCTGCACAATGCGTATAACCTGCCAACGACAGCAGCAACGGTGCAGACCATCGCGATTGTTGACGCATTCGATGATCCCAATGCTGAGGCCGATCTAGCAACGTATCGTTCGATGTTTGGCATCCAGGCTTGTACGACCGCCAATGGCTGTTTCCGCAAGGTAAATCAGACCGGAGGAACAACCCCTCCTACGGCCAACAGCAGTTGGGGTGTTGAGATCTCGCTTGATGTGGATATGGCTAGCGCCATCTGTCAGAATTGCCATATTCTCCTGGTCGAGGCCAATTCAGCCAGTACAACCGACCTGGGTACTGCAGTAAATGAAGCGGCCACGCTTGGGGCAAATGAAATTAGCAACAGCTACGGCGCGACTGAAGCAGCTGGTATAGCAGCAATTTGTAGCTCATCCTACAATCATCCAGGCATAGCCGTGACCGCAAGTTCTGGCGACGCTGGCCTTGCAGTCAATTTTCCTGCTGTCTGTCCTGATGTCACCGGGGTGGGTGGCACAACGTTGAATACGAATGGTGGCGAGACGGCCTGGAATACGAGTGCAGCGTCGGGGGCTGGCGGCGGCTGTAGCGCTCAGATCACCATTCCGACCTGGGAAGTACAAACGGTGACCAATTGTGCCATGCGTGCGGTCTCCGATGTTTCTGCGGTAGCTGACCCCAATACGGGCGTCTTTGTTTTCGATACGTTCAATCAGGGTGGGGGCCTCCAGATCGGTGGCACCAGCGCGTCCGCTCCAATCATCGCGGCAACCTTTGCCCTGGCCGGTGGGACGGCAGGTAATACAAGTTCTGCTATGGTTCCCTGGACGAAGCGAGCCAATGGTTGCCTGAACACGGTAGGCAACACAGCCTATGCCTTCCAAAGTGGACTTGGTTCGCCCAATGGTGTTGCCTGCTTCTAAGAGCAATCCTACTGGATTTTATTACTGCAAGAAGCCCACTGATGCACTGATGACGAGCTGTCAAGGCTCGTCATCAGTGCATCAGTGGGCTTCTAACAATCTTTCCTTCCAAATTTCCTGCTTTGAGCTACACGTTAGACCCTTTCTACTAGTCTGACCCGACTTCATGTGGCGGTTGGCCGCGTAGCGACCCCACAGGAGCACGGCAATCCCTGTGGGGTCGCTACGCGGCCAATCGCTACATGAAGTGCAACGGTCTACTACATTATTTTTATTTTACGTATATTTTGCATGTGAAACATAAATAATATACAAACTAAGAAACGAGCAGTTACGAGAACATAGAAATTTTCAGACTATTATTTATGTTAAGCCTCGATTAATAGAAATTTTCAGACTACTATTTATGTTAAGCCCCTATTACAAGATTCTTTTTTATTTCTTGTGAAATATTCGAGTGAAATATTGATACTAATAGATAAATTAAGCGTCTTATATAGATAAGGGGCTAGCGCGTTTAACTCAAGGGGTTTTAGCGGTTCATTGGGGAAACAAGCTTCTAAATAATTCTATAGAGGTTATCGCAGCCTATTCCCTCATGTAGTCTCTCTAGTTTTATGATACTCAGGCGGGTCATAACAAACATTAGCGCCAGCCAGCACTCCAATGGGGAAGGGAATTTATCCCACATTATCCGGCAAAAATGCACTAGAGAACTCATATTTATTATTAGATTCATATGAAAGGTGCCAGCTAGTTGAAAAAGGATTTTCTAACCATCCTAGTAGCCGTCTTTATTACCGGCTCTTGCTGTGGGCGTTCCAACATCACAAATATTTGCAAGCCCAGCCATCATCGCACAGCACAGTAATCAGCGCACAGATGTCAATACATCCGTTGCAACAGTCAACACAAGTGCCTCTTCTCTATCGTACGCTCCAGCTTGCCCGGCGGTGCCAAGGGGTTTTGCACGCTGTCTAGCACTTGTCTCGACAACCACTGTCCAGCCAACGTTCGCTACTCCTGTTGCACAAGAGAGTGTAGCGACGACGGGAAATGCGCCCTCCCCGAACGCTCTGCCTCCTGGTAGTGCAGCTCCATATTCGCCCACAGCCCTGCACAACGCATATAGCTTGCCGACTAAAGCGGCAACGGTGCAGACCATCGCGATTGTAGACGCATACGATGACCCTAAGGCTGAGGCCGACCTCGCAAAATATCGTTCGATGTTCGGTCTTTCGGCCTGCACGACCGCGAATGGTTGTTTCCGTAAGGTCAATCAAGCGGGAGGGAAAACTCCTCCTACGTCAGATAGCGGCTGGGGTCTTGAGATCTCGCTCGACGTAGATATGGCGAGCGCCATCTGCCAGAACTGTCATATCCTCCTGGTCGAGGCCAGTTCAGCCAGTCTAGCTGATCTGGGTACAGCTGTGAATGAGGCCGCAGCCCTCGGTGCAAATGAAATTAGCAACAGTTATGGTGGCAATGAAGGGGCAAGTGATGCATCGAATTGTAATTCGTTCTACAATCATCCAGGCATAGCCGTGACCGCAAGTTCTGGCGACTCTGGCCCTGGCGTCGGTAATCCGGCCAACTGCCCGGACGTAGTTGGAGTTGGTGGCACGACCTTAAACTCAAACGGCAGTGAGACGTCCTGGAATACGAGTTCGACAGAAGGGGCCGGTGGTGGCTGTAGCACGCAGATCGCCATTCCGAGTTGGGAAGTGCGAACAGTGACGAAGTGTACGAGGCGTGCAGTCTCGGACGTTTCTGCTGTAGCTGATCCCGCGACGGGTGTCTATGTCTACGACACGTTCAATAAGGGTGGTGGTCTCAGAGTCGGCGGTACCAGTGCATCCGCGCCGATCATTGCGGCAACCTTTGCCCTGGCCGGTGGGACGGCGGGCGACGCAAGTGCAGCCATTGTGCCCTGGACAAACCGTACTCAAGGCTGCCTGAACAAGGTGGGCAACGCGACCTATGCCTTCCAAAGTGGGCTTGGTTCGCCCAAAGGTATTGCCTGCTTCTAAATAAGATTAATCCTACCGCCTGAATTTGCAAAATGCACAGGGGTGACGGATATTTGAGATCTGTCACCCCTGTGTGCCTTGTAACTATTTCGCCTGCTCAAATTTTTCCTGTGTTGAGAATATCAAAGCGCTACGTTCGAAAAATTTGAGAGACCTTCCAGTTAGTAGGTTAAAGCGAGCAAGTGGGCATATCCTAGATAGGTACCAATGCCAACCAGCGTATTTGATGTGCCAAGGCGCTCAGTGCGCAAGAGGTCGAGAGCGGATAGATTTACCTGTGTCCATACTCGCCCGTTCCAGTGCTCAAAAAGCTCGGTGGTCCCATAGTGCTGCTCAAGCCCGTCGTTTACATATCCCAAAGCCCACACATCATTAGCGGCTGTAGTAAACACTGAAGTGAGCTCACTGTATTGTGTTCCATTACTCGGATTAAGGATAGTGGGAATATTTACCACCTGCCATTGCTTCCCATTCCAGTGCTCAGAGAGAGCCTGAAAACTCTCGTCGTGCCCAACTATCCAGAGATTGGATGACGCTGGATCGCCAGATATCGCCACCAACTGAACATTTGGTTTATTTGGAATCTCATGCCAGCGCTTCCCATCGAAATGGAAGGTGCGACCTCCATTAATAGCCCAGATATTATCTGGCGCAAGAACATCGAGATGATCCAATGCCCCAGCCGTCTCCAATCCAGCCTCGATTGCTTGCCAGCGTTGACCATTGAAATAATCTATAAATTTTCCCTCAATGGGTTGCTTTTTTACATAATAGGTGTAATTGCCAGTGAGCCAGACGCCATTTTTTTTCGCAACCACATCATTCAAAGTAATATAGGAGCCAGCCGAGAAAGAAGAATGAGGGTAATTCATTATTGTCCATGCGGTCCCATCCCAATGTTCAAGAAAAGCGCTACTTGAGTAGCCATCACGCACATCGCCGTTGACCCAGATATCATTTGCAGAGACGGCAGCTAAATGCAGGAATTCTCCTACCCGACCGAGATCGGGAGTTTTCACCTCGCTCCACTGTATGCCATCAAAATGCCTCATAACGGGAATTGGGTAGCCGTCAGTATCGGGAGCGGAACCGGCCGACCAGATATCGGTCCGTGAGAGTGCCGCAATATCAGACACATAAGCAGGCAAAGAGGGCGCTGGCCCCATCACTGCAACATTTGCATTTGTTGACGGATGAGCGGTTGTCAGGTCCTTTGAAGCCGCATAGGAAGGTTGCATTACTTGCGTTCCCAGCGCAATGCAAGCAACAACTAAAAACGGGACAGTTCTTTTTAGAAAAGAAGAAATTTTTCTGTGCATAGTGTATCCCTTTCTACATTTTCCACATCGTAACGCCTTATACATTATAAACTTTTCTATGCAGTATTTGAATATCAAATATATAGATGTAGAGATATTAGCTCATCTTTAGAGTGGGTGTCAGGCCTCCACCCATACGCGCCTACGCACCTATCGCTAGAGACGCTAGCGGCCTGACGTTGTGAGCGTAAAAGAAGCAGTCGCCCTGATATCCTGCGATGATGCACCAACCAGCACTTCGAACTCGCCAGCTTCGGCAACCCATTTGTGTAGCACGTCGTCGTAGTAGGCCAAGGCGTCCGATGGAATCGAAAAAGTGACAGCCTTGCGCTCACCAGGCGTAAGGGATACTTTTGCGAAGGCTTTCAACTCTTTCTCGGGGCGCAGCAAGCTCGATTTTACATCGCGTAAATAGACCTGTAGCACCTCTTTTCCTGGCCGCATTCCTGTGTTCGCAACCTCAATTGTTCCCTCAATTGTATCGCCCACGCTGACCTGCCGCTTGCTCAGCGTAAGCGGACCATAGCTGAAGGTCGTATAAGAGAGGCCAAAGCCAAAGGGAAATAACGGCTCAATCTTCCTCTTCTCATAGTAGCGGTAGCCGACAAAGATACCTTCATGATAATACACGCGGCCATGCTCACCAGGATAGTGAAGGTAGGCCGGAGTGTCCTCCAGGCGCATAGGAAAGGTTTGAGGGAGCTTGCCCGATGGTGTTGTGTCGCCAAAGAGCACATCAGCGATGGCATTGCCGCACTCCTGGCCCGGATACCAGGCTTGCAAGACAGCGGCCACCCTCTCAAGCCAGGGCATCGTGATAGGTGAGCCAGTGTTGAGCACTACGACGGTGTTTTTATTGGCCGCCGCAACCCGTTCGACCAGCTCATTTTGTTCGCCCACCAGATCCATGTTGGGCCGGTCAAAGCTTTCGCTCTCCCACTCGCCGGTTAAGCCAACAAAGACGAGCGCAACATCAGAGGCCGCCGCAAGCGATACTGCACGATCCATCTCATCGGCTGGCCTGGGCGCAAGGCAACCCAAACGAACCGCCGCCAATGGACTCTCGCCCTTACTATATTCAAGCGTAATGACGTATGTATGCTCCGCCTCCATCTCGACTACCACGCTCACCTCAGTCGAGCCCATACCGAAGTAAATATCACCGATTGTCTGCTGAGTCCAGTTATCAATTATCTCCTGCCCATCGAGCAAGAATTGGCTCAGGCCAGCGCTCACCAGCCCAAAAGTATAAGCTCCAGTCTCGTGTGCCGTAAAGCGGGCGGTACCGCGAAAAGAAAACTGACCAGGATCAACGGCTTCAGGATAATCCAGTCCGCCAAGCCACTGAAACTCTGCAATTGTATTGCGTTCCGTCCAGACCGGGTTGCCGGAAAGATCGGCACTATTGAAATAGGTCGTGGCAAATCCCTGCTCGGTTCCTGCGTTGCCAGCCAATATTTGTGACACATCAAGCAGGGGCAGTAATTTGTCATTGGAGCAACCGAGTTCGTAGCCGACTTTCACCCGCTCATCCAGCTTCGCAACGATGCCGTCGAACGGGGTAATGGCGTAGTGCGCGTTAACCTGTGCGCTTCCCCCACCCATGATACGGGCCGTCTTTGCGTTGGGACCAATGATCGCTAGCGATGTAAGCTGCTCGCGCTGGAGTGGAAGGACACTCCGCTCGTTCTTGAGCAGCACGATACCCTCCGCCGCCGCTTCACGGGCAATCGCACGATGCTCAGGATGATCGATAGCTTGCTCGTCTTTCTCCTCGCGCTGCTCGAACTTGCCAGCTTTGAGGAGCAGATGAAGGACCGCACGCACACGTTCGTCGATGGTCGCTTCCTGCACCTCTCCCATCTCGACGGCATGCAGCAACTTCTCTCCGCGCCAGAGTGGGGGGCCTGGCATCTCCAGATCGAGCCCTGCATTTACCGATGGCGCAGTACTTTGCGTGCCAAACCAATCGGACATCACCAGCCCATCAAACTTCATTTCTTTGCGGAGAATCTCTGTCAACGTCGTAGCATTCTCGCTGGCAAAAGTGCCGTTGACTTTATTATAGGATGCCATAATCGCCCATGACCGGGCTTCCTCGATGGCAGCTTTAAAAGGGGGCAGATAGATTTCACGCAGCGCCCGCTCCCCTACTTCCGAGCTGATACTGTTACGTTGAAACTCAGAGTCGTTACAGATATAGTGTTTGACGGTCGCGCCAATGCCCCGGCTCTGCACTCCTGTGATGTAGGCCACGGCCATGCGAGCGGTCAAATACGGATCTTCTGAATAGCACTCAAAGTTGCGACCACTCAAGGGCGTACGATGGATGTTTACAGTGGGGGCAAGCAGCACCTGAGCGCCCTTTGATCTGGCCTCCTGCGCCAATGCCTGCCCGACACGGGTCACCAGCTCGGTATTCCAGGTCGAGGCCAGCGAGATGCCCACCGGGAAGCAGGC
The DNA here is from genome assembly GCA_963850365.1 of uncultured Chloroflexia bacterium. Taxonomy (GTDB): domain Bacteria; phylum Chloroflexota; class Ktedonobacteria; order Ktedonobacterales; family Ktedonobacteraceae; genus Dictyobacter. The sequence goes on along the minus strand of CAWKKX010000012.1, from coordinate 16,005 downwards.
CGCCTTGACACCGTTGACGAAATTGCCACCGCCACGGGCTCCATTGGGTCCATCAGTGACTTTCAACCTGGGAATACCCAGCCGCTCGACCGGGGTTGTATGCCAGAAATCAGAACCAGCCAGTAGCGACACCTTTTCTTGCAGGGTCATCTGACCAAGCAGGCTTTCTATTATCTCATGCATAATATATTTCTCCTACCACGACGACTGTGTCTAAGGTACACGCGTTCAAAGCGCGGATGGGCACATGTCACATCTCTTGTTAAGAGTCTAATCTCTGTGAAGTACGCTTGTCAATTTTCACTTGCCCGTGCGCGTTCGCTCATTTTTGTATGCTATAATGCCGTTGGTGTACTTGTACTTGTTATCCCTAGTGCAAACCACTTGACCGGGTAGGCATTGTTTTGTTATCATGTCCCATATCAGGATAGGCGCTGGGCGGCTTCAGGTTTTCTTCATTCTTTCGATCCGTCATGGGATACTGCAAATATACTGGTGATCTTGGAAAGGATCAAGGTTTCATGTACTATAAGACTGAACACATCCTCGAAGCTGTTCTACAAGGCGATGAATTATCCGATAGCGCCGCCGTTACGTTAGCAGAGTATAATGACCTTCCATCGCTATTGCTCGCAGCATCCCGGCTACGAGATGCAGTTCATTCCAACCGTATTTCTTATTCGCGCAAAGTTTTTATTCCGCTCACCCAGCTCTGCCGCGATGTCTGTCATTACTGCACATTTGCACATCCACCTGTGCGCGGTCAGGCTGCCTACCTCACTCGTGATGAGATACTCGCGATTGCACAGGCAGGAGCGGAAGCAGGCTGTAAAGAAGCATTATTTACATTAGGCGACAAACCGGAGCGGCGTTACAAGATTGCTCAGCGAGAGCTTGCTCAGCTAGGACATGAAACGACCCTTTCTTATCTGGCGGAGATGGCTCAGCTTGTTTTGCGTGAGACGGGGTTGCTACCTCATATCAATCCTGGTGTGATGTCGGCGCAGGAGATCGCGCAACAGCGGCAAGTCTCTGCCTCGCAGGGCATCATGCTGGAAACAATATCCGAACGGTTAAGCGAACGTGGTGGACCACATTATGGCTCCCCCGATAAGCGACCGGCGGCACGGCTGGAAACGATACGTCTGGCAGGAGAACAACGCGTGCCCTTCACCTCTGGCATCCTCATTGGCATCGGCGAGACCCGGCTGGAGCGGGTTCAGGCGCTACTGGCACTGAGACTATTGCACCGTCAATATGGGCATATTCAAGAGATCATCGTGCAAAATTTTCGTGCGAAGCCAGGCACAAAGATGGAGCAGGCACCAGAACCGGACCTGGACGACCTGCTCTGGACAATCGCGATTGCACGGATCATTTTTGGGGGTGCAATGAACATTCAAGCACCGCCTAATCTTAGTCCAGGGAGCTATCATACATTAATTGCGGCTGGACTCAATGATTGGGGCGGCGTCTCCCCTGTCACACCTGATCATGTGAATCCAGAGGCACGCTGGCCCCATCTTGATGAACTGGCAAAACAGACCGCGACCGCGGGGAAGATTCTGGTTGAGCGGCTGGCCATCTACCCAACCTATATTGCCGAAGCACAGAAATGGTTGGACCCGGCCCTCGTTACTCCTGTACTGCACCTCAGCGACAGCGACGGCTATGCGCGTAACGATACCTGGTCCCCAGGCGCTACAGTTGCCATACCTGCATATGAACAACAGCTTATTACAGCGAGAGATACAAGTAAGCATGGTACACCCAGGATACAAACGTTACTAGCCAGAGCAGCTGAAGGCGAGGAGATGAACGAGCAGGAGATCGTGCAACTCTTCCAGGCACGCGGCAACGACTTTGCGGCCATCTGCCATGCCGCAGATGATTTACGCAAAAAAGTCAACGGTAATATTGTCTCCTACGTCGTCAATCGCAACATCAACTACACCAACATCTGCTACTTCCACTGCCAGTTCTGCGCATTTTCCAAAGGCAAACTGAGCGAAAACCTGCGCGGTATCCCTTATAATCTGGCTCAAGAGGAAGTTATCAGGCGAGCACAGGAGGCATGGGAGCGCGGCGGGAGTGAGGTCTGTATGCAGGGAGGGATTCACCCGGAATATACTGGCGAGACCTACCTGAGCATGTGCAGAGCTATCAAAGAGACGTTGCCGGATATGCACATCCATGCATTCTCACCCCTGGAAGTCTGGCAGGGAGCACAAACACTGGGCATGAGCCTCCACGACTTTCTCGTAGAACTCAAGCAAGCGGGCCTGAAAACGCTGCCAGGCACCGCTGCCGAGATCCTCGACGACGAAGTACGCGCAACGCTGTGTCCCGACAAGATCAAGACGGACGAGTGGCTCAGCGTAATAGAAGAGGCGCACAACGTTGGCCTGCGCACCACAGCGACAATTATGTATGGGCATATGGAGCAACCAAAACACTGGGCACGACACCTTCTACGTATCAAAGCATTGCAGAAGCGTACCGGCGGCTATCACTGAATTTGTACCATTGCCATTTGTGCATATGGAAGCGCCCATGTACTGGAAAGGTCGCGCACGCAAAGGGCCAACGTTCCGTGAAGCGGTACTCATGCATGCCGTAGCCCGGCTCGTACTCCATCCACACATCACCAACATCCAGGTCTCCTGGGTCAAAATGGGCCGGGACGGCGTGAGAGCTTGCTTGCAGGCGGGCGTAAACGATATGGGCGGCACCCTGATGAACGAAAGCATTACGCGTGCAGCGGGCGGTGAGTTCGGTCAAGAATTGCCCCCAGCTCAAATGGAAGAGATCATTCGCTCGGTTGATCGTGTACCATTCCAACGCACGACACTCTACAATCCTGCGCCCGAAAAGCTCAAAGAAGCATCTTTCCAGGCACAAGAATTGCAGCCGATCATACTCACTCCCAGCAAACGTTATTCACGAGCAAGCACGGCACAAGCGTAACAGCTTTTTGTTTTTGCATGCTCGTTCTATTGAGCGTGTTATAGTTTACTGTTGTATAATAATGTATTGCTCTGATACAGTTGAATGATCATCAACGTAAGAATTGCTGAGCTTTTTCTCGCTTAATAAGCTCAGCAATTCTTACGTTGATGCCTATTGGTCGTCGCTACGCGAGCGAGCACGGACCATTTAGTCGCCAGCACTTATTTCGCCCATACGCGCCTCAGCCATGTTCAGTTCAACCGCCACATCTCGATTCCCCTTCTCATTGTGTCCGATGATGTAGAAGATGACCGTGAGCAAGATAATGATAATCAAAGGAACAAACTGGGTCAGCTCATAGGTAAGGCGGGTAACTGAACCAGGAAGCGTGACCGGAACGAGGATGAAGACAACGGCGGCAAGCGCATACAGGAAAGGAAAAATCGTGACAATCCATGCCCCAATCATCCCTCCAGGTACCCTATATGTGCGCGGCACATGAGCATATTTGTAGCGCAGAATGAGGAACGACGGAAATATAAACAGATAGGCCAGCGTCGCCGTAGAGATGACAAAGCCAAGCACCAGACTGAAAAGCGTTGTAATGCTGCCGGAACCAAAGGCATTGACTAAAATTGCTGCGATCATCGCAACCGTTGCCATGATGCCCGACATAAGATTGACAGCGATAGGCGTGCCATATTTCGCGCTGAAGCGACCAAAGATAAGAGGAGCCGTGCGATCAAGCGCAGAGATGGCATAAGTACGATCCGCACCCATAATCCAGGTTCCGCCACTGGATGCCAGCGCAATCGCAAAAGCCAGCGCAACCAGCCAGCCTAAGGGTGTTGCAAGAGGACCGAGCACAGTATTCACAACCTTAAATGCGGTTAAAAATCCTCCCACATTTGTTAGCTGATCCTTGGGCAGCACCAGGAGGATCGTAATCAGGAAAGCTGCGTAGGCAATGACCGCGACGATTCCAGCGCGGATGATTGAGCGTGGCACATCGCGTTGCGGATTCTCCATCTCTTCCCCCGCACCATTTTGCACTTCAAAGCCTTGCCATTGGAAGATCAGCACAGGAAGAATAGCACTGACAATCAGAGAGAAGTTGTTGGGGACCAGATCGGCCAGGTTGAGGCTGCCACCTTTGGAGTGCCCGGTTACAAGGAAGACCACGGCCAGGATGACGAAGATACCCAGCAGCGCCAGTTTGAGATATGAGCCAAAAACAGAAATATATTTTCCCACACGCAGTGATAGGATAGCACACCAGATAGTGCCCCACACAAAGAAGAGGGCAATGACGATCTCGACGGCCGCATCACTCGTAGTCGAGCCACCAAATTGGTAATTGAGGTTCCCGAACCAGAAGGACTTGATCGCAGCAATGGCACCAACGGATAAAGAGCCACCAAGCCAGAGAGGATTAGAGACCCAGTACATCATTGCACCCAGCGCGGCGAAGAAGCGTCCCCCCGCCATTTTACACCACACATACATGCCGCCCTCCTGCGTAAACGTACTGCCAAGTTCCGCTGTAAGCAAAGCGTAGGGCACAAGAAAGGTTATGGCAGAGATGACCAGCCATGTTAGAGCTTGTGCCCCGTTGGCAGCAAAGGCTCCAATGGTATCTAGCCCGATGAGTGCGGCAAGGGTATAGAAGATCATATCCAGGTAGTTAAACTCTTTACGAAGTTTCTTTTTCTCTTCAAGCGCTGCCGAGCTTGTAACCTCACGCAAGTTGGTGTCCATGAGCTATCCTCCTTAATTGTCAATTGTCGCATAACAGTAACAGATATTCGGGGTATATGTAGTGAATGCGTCTGTTACGCATAAAACAAAACAAAAGAAGCGTATTCATCGATGCGTCAGCAAGATGCACTCAGGTTCTAGTCGTTTGCTATACTACCTGGCTTCACCTCCTCGTGCCCATGACACCACGTGGAATTAAGCGAGAAAATGGTTAATAATTTTATTGTAAGGTATAGTTCGGTTCACTGTCAACTCAAGAGTACGCGGCCTTTCCTGCCAATCTCACGCAGCCAACACCCAGGGTGTAAGCACTCACAAGAAAAGAGAGCAGACGACAACAACGGGATTCAAAGCCTCTTAATATTGCCTCTTAATGTTGTATACTGGAGCATAGATAACTTGTCCCGACAACGGCAAAGGTAGCGAAAACAGCAAGGGAGTTGAAAGGAGAAAAACATGTTTCAGCGAATCTTGGTGCCTCTTGATGGAACATCTCTATCCGAGAAGGCTATACCAGTGGCAGCATGGATTGCACGTGCTAGCGGCGGAACTATTATTTTCGTAAATGTCGTCCTTCCCCCGGTTGAGTTCGGAACCTATTCGCCAGAGCGGACAGTCGCGTTAAAGCCGAGCGCCTTCGAGAAGCGCGAGGCCGAAGCCAACAGCTATTTGTCGGGCGTCATTATCAATCATGCAGACGAGTTAGCAGGCATTAACACGCAGATAGATGTAACCGCCGGTGCAGCTTCTTCAGAGATTTACTCGGAAGCACGCTTAGAAAACGTTGATCTCATCGTCTTATCTAGCAAGGGGGAGATGGGTCTCAAACGCCTGGTCTTCGGCAACCTTGCCCAGGAGGTGGTTCGCCATAGCAATGTGCCTGTATTAGTATTACAAGAGCAAGAATAGCAGTTAGTAGAGATTTAGAGATTTATCCATCTTTTTACTGTGCAAAAAGATGGATAAATCTCTAACAGGTCCTGTTGATCTCATTAACATTTTTTTTTACGTCAGAACCGGGACGAGGTCAAATACGGGACACCACTCGTCAATATCTGTGCTATGGGCCAGCCAGGACACTTGTATACAGTTGAATTGGTCCGCTGGCATACAGAGGTAGGCCACATTCCCAGATCCCAGATACCACTCTTCCCCATTATGAAATGGGAAGGAACAAAGGACATGCTCTGGAGTTATCGTCGTGGTGAAGCGATAGATAGCACGCCTTTTCTCTTCGTAGGAAGAGATTGCAGGTTGCTGTCGCACTTGTTGAAGCGCTTCACCCAATGATTGCTCACTTGCCAGTACGGCCAACACCTCGTCATCGTATTGCTCGGTACTAATGATAACCCCGCCAAGATCTGCCCGCGAGAGCCATGTCTCGACGGTTTCGCGGTTCTCAGATGCGTAGACAATTTCCAAAAGATGCACATGCATAGTTACTTATCTTATCCTCTCCAATCCACTACTTCGCTTTTTCGTGTCTTCAGGTGCATTCGATGGGTATGATCGCAGTAAACAGTATACTCGCTCTCATCGGACAAAACATCGGGGAGTTTACCTATTTTTGGTCATAATAGCGGGGAGTTTACCTATTCTTGAGCTTCCAGGTTGCGTGATAGTAGTAATTACTACTATTGAATATATGGCATTTATTGCGATATCTCCAGCTTTACTTTTTTTCATCATTCCATTATAATACAGGTTATATCGTATTTTTAATGGGATCAAGTTTATGAGGTTCCAGACTACATTATTCGCTTGAGTAAAAAAAATGAAACGAATTGGGGATGATCTCGCAGCACTCCTCTGCGCACTATCTTTCGCTACTGGCCTGGGCTTTGGCGGTCATATGGACCATGGTTTGGGGAGCGCCTTTCTAGGGCTCCAGATTGCCGATGCACTCGCGCTTACCGATGTGGATCGCGAGGCAATCTTCTATGGAGCGCTTCTCAAGGATGTTGCCTGTACCGCGTGTTCGGCCGGGATGGCATCCTTTCTCCCCGATGAGGAACAGGTTTCGTTGGCGGATGTCATACTTCTTGACCCATCCAATCTCGGCGATATGGTTGGATGGTTATCCAAATACCTCCAGCTGGACGCGCACTTCCCACAGCGCATTGCTAAACTCTTATCTTTTATGGTGCAGTGTGGTCCGATCATAAAAGAGGCGATGCGGAGCCACTGCGAAATTGCCGAGCTATTTGCGCGGCAACTGGGATTTCCAGACTCAGTACAGGAGACGTTGCGCTTTCAGTGGGAACGTTGGGATGGCAAGGGGATGGCCTACGGGCTCAAGGGACCAACCATCCCAAGAACGGCTCGTATTCTACATCTCGTGCAGGTACTCGATCTGACGTATCGTCTTGGTGGCCCGGAGTCGGCCAGGATGGTTGCGCAGGCAAAGCGTGGTAGCCGCTTTGATCCTGAGAGTGTGGATGCATTTCTGATATTGGCTCAACACGCAGATTTCTGGAGCATCTTCGAGGCACAATCAACGCAAGAAGCCCTGCTGGCACGGCGGCCTATGACGACAGCAGACAACGTCCTGGAGGGACTAACAGAACGAGTGTGCGAAGTGCTCGCCGACTTCATTGATCTCAAGACCCGCGAAACCTGGCATCATTCGCGCACCGTCGCGGAGGTGGCTGAGGGGATCGGCACCTGTCTGGGTTTGGGTCCCAGCGAACTGCGCCAACTGCGCTGTGCCGCCCTCGTTCATGATATCGGCAAAGTCGCCATCCCCATGCCTCTCCTGGCGAGGAGAGAGCATCTCTCGCCCAGCGAGTGGGAAACATACCGCCTCCACCCCTATTATACGCAACGTATCCTTGAGCGTGTCGAGGCATTACAGGACCTCGTGCCAGCCGCCGCCGCTCATCACGAGTGGATGAACGGCCAGGGATATCATCTACAACTGAGTGGGGCGCAGATACCTCTGCATGGCCGGATTCTGGCTATCGCGAACGCATATACCAGGCTTGTTCAACAGCAGGAAGACCAAAGAAAGACAGCAAAGGTTCTACGAGAGATACGCTCACGAGTTGGCACCCAATTTGATCAGGCATGCTATGATGCCCTGGTCATGTCGGTGACGGGGACAGATGATATAGCACGCCATCCACTACGATCACGGAAAGTAGGCAATCTGACCAGGCGCGAGGTCGAGGTGTTGTCCTTATTGGCCCAGGGACAGCGTACTCCTCAGATTGCCCATACATTAGACATTAGCCGGAAGACGGTTGAGCATCATTTAGCCCACGTTTACAAAAAAATTGGCGTCACGTGCCAGACAGCCGCCGTGGTCTACGCGGTTCAGCAAGGGCTGGTTTAGCGGCTCGTGTTTTTTTATGCATTTTAAACGCTGCCAGAGATGTGATAAAGGACTTGTCCAAGCACGACCAGACACGCCTAGCTTTGCTTGAGCCCATAAACGGCTATATGAAACGATGAGCGGTCCATGCCGGCCACGGTTGGGGAGGTGCCAAGGGGGTCGCGACCGAAGCTGGCAAGGTAGACTTTTCCGTTGGCGATGGTGGGTGGGCAGAATTTGGCGAAGTTGCCTATTGAATCGCTATCGGCGCTGACGCTATCGCTGGCGGCGAGCTGGCTGTTCCAGAGTTCTTTGGTGAGATCGGAGGCGTCGTAGGCACGCAGGATGCCGCGTACGATGTGCTGGTTCGCGTCCATGACGTTTCCTTGCGAGTCTTTGACGTTCTGGTCGTGCGGGTGCGAGGCCCAGACGATGCCTGCTTTGTTGCCGTTGGCTGAGATGGAGATCGCGGCACCGGGCATACCAACAGTCTCGGATTGGGCGATGTTTGGGTGCTGCGAGATGGGGTTGGGCTGGAATTTGCCGTTGGCAAACTGGTAGGCTTTGATGAAGTCGCCTTCGACCCAGACATACAACCACGCGCCTTTAGGACCATGCCAGTAGGCGGGTCCGCCGTGGATATGATGGGTGGGACCATCCTGCACATGCACTACAAGGGTCTGGACGATCTGGTTGTCGTTCTGGGCGTTAAAATGGCCCATGCTGTTTTTGTGCATGACGTAGAACTTCGATTCTTTGCCTCCCCCGACTACCAGGTCCGTTTCGGGCAGCAGTATAACGCCAGCCGAACCCAGATCTTCGTCGGTACGGTCTAGCGCACCGTTGTTGAAGGGCGCGAACCAGTCCAGGAGGGTGAGGTTTGGGCGCAGCTTGATGATGCAATCACCCAAAGCAGAACCATCAGGACGAAAAGAGCCGTTGCCGGTCATGGCATAGATCAGCCCATCGCTGTCCGCCGCTAAACCTTGACCTCCCTGCCATATGCCAGCTTCAGAGTCGGGCACCAGCTTTCCATTGATCATACCACTGCCGGATGCTGTGCAAAAGATGGAGACGCGCTCCAGGGTTGATGCGCTATAACCGAAGATCCAGCCATGATAGGGACCTGCATCACCATACGAGGCAAAAGCAATATAGATGGTATCGTTGGCCAGGAGCAATCCAGGGCGCTGGTTCTGCAGGTGGCTCTGGAAGCTCAATGTCCCATTGACGCTCGCGTTGCCGGTGCCCTTGACGCTACCTTCGATGCGTACTGGATTGTCAAATACTTCGGAACCGTCAAGCAGGTCCAGCGCATGCAGGGTATGGAAGTATGCTCCATCCCCTTCTTTGGTGGCTGCAACCACGTAGATTGTGTTCTTATCCAGTGAGATGACTGGCGTGCTGAGAATACCGACCTCCAGCGCGATGTCGTGATACCCTTTATAGCCGCCAATCTGCGGATCGGGCAGCGGGATCGCGGGGCCGAGCATGCTCTGCCAGATAAGATTTCCGCTCTCATCGTCGGCATCGAAGGCATAGACGGTGTTATGCATGGTCGCAACATAGACTATATTGTGCACACTCTGGTCTGCAAACATTACGTTGCTTACGTAAAGCGGCTGCGCGTACACCTGACCATCCACTTGCAACTCAAAGAGTTTGCCAAACTGTTTGCCGTTGACATTGGACGTATTGAGAATCGTCTCTTGTAAGTTCGCGCCTGTACGCGCATTATCGTTGTGCTGCGTCAGAACTGCAACTGTGCTCATATCATCTGCTGTGGTCATAATAACTCCTTCTGTAAGCTTACTTCTCTGTTGCCATTTAACGTCAATTTATCTATTCGTTCCGTCCCATTCGAGCCACTTACTCAATATAGTTTTCTCAGGAAGGAAGGGATGGGTATCTCTTCTATTAAATAAGACGCTCCAGAGGCAAAAAATTGGAACATGAAAAATTTATTCGTGCCGCTCTTTCCCGCTGGGAATACGGTTGGTGTCAAGCTTGTTTTCTTTTAAAAGATAAGTGAGAGAGAGCAGATGGAGATACAAATTCATGGCACAACAATCGATACATGCTAAGCAAGATTCTATTCATCCCGCAACGGGGATTGGCCTGGTGACATTACGGGTCGCCGACCTTGAGCGTTCACTGAGTTTTTATGAGGGCCTATTGGGTTTCCAGCGCGTCGAGCGCAATGGGGGCGTTGCCAGGCTGGGGGCACTCAATGGGCCAGCGCTCCTGGAGCTGATCGAGGTGCCGGGTGCGCCACCACAGCCACTACCGGCCACGGGCTTGTATCATGTCGCTATTCTCTATCCGACGCGTGCAGACCTGGGACGAGCGCTCGCACGCTTGATTGAAGCTGGTTGGGAGTTTGGGCAGGGCGACCATCTGGTGAGCGAGGCGCTCTATATCTCTGATCCCGATGGCAATGGACTTGAGATGTATCGCGACCGCCCACGCGATACCTGGATATGGCAGAATGGTGCGGTAAAGATGGCAACTGATCCCGTTGATCTGCAAGGCTTGCTCAATGACGCCCAGGACGACGGAAAGCAGTGGCAAGGATTACCAGAAGGGACGCACATCGGCCATATCCATCTACAGGTAGGCAATATCCCACAGGCTGAGCACTTTTATCATACAATCCTGGGCTTTGATATTACTGCCCACATGGCAAGCGCGACCTTTCTGAGCGCAGGTGGCTATCATCACCATATTGGGGCTAACACCTGGCAGTCGCGCGGCGCACTTCCTACGCCGGAGACGGCGGCCGGGCTACAAACCTTCATCATCGCGCTCCCAAACCAGGATGCGTTACAAGCGGTAAAAGAGCGGCTAACGGCACATAATATCCCGCAGCAAGAGCAGAATGGGGATATCCTGATAAATGATCCGTGGAAGAACAAGATCAGGCTAAAAGTTGCTTGACATTAGAATTCGCGCCGCAAAATTTCGTCCATTGTTGTAATGATTTGTTTATGCATCGCCGGGTCGCTATTAATTGTCTGTATAACATGATCAATTAGTATAGCTTCTGCATCTTCACCTATATTATAACCATATTGTTGATGGATAGCAGCAGCAGCGGCACGGCGAACCTTCTCGTCGTCATCCATCTCAGGCACATGCCCTCGTTCCGTGCTATACTCAGTGGTCGTGCCGGGAGGACTGTCACCTACTAAGGGTTTGATACCGTCAGCGGCGAAGGGGATGTCGGTACCGATCAGGTGTGCAGAATGGGTTGTGGCGCGATCAATATGGACTATGGCTGTCTGCCCCTGTTCGTCCAATGAGCTTATAGTTCCTTCCAGGTAAATAACTTCTGGTGCGCCCCAGTAGACGCGCTCTCCAAGATGGAGAATCATACATGCCTCTTTCTCTATCTTTTCAAACAATAATCACACTCTTTAATACGTTGCACCCTGGAAGAAAAGTTTTATGGGCAGCTCATTCTATTATACTTACCTCTCTGTACTAGACTGTTGCTCTTCAATTGACGGGAGACCGCGTAGCGACAATCCCTTGTGGTTGTCGTCGTGGAACCGCCTGTAGAGCCGAGCCACGACGACAGGGACAAGCCGCTGTCGCTACGCGGCAAGCCGTCAATTGACCTGCAACGGTCTAGTACTGCTCTGACAAACTTCATTGCACGGCTGGCCGCGTAGCGACAACGGCTTGTCCTTGTCGTCGTGGAACCGCCTCTCACCTGGCTGGACGACGACAACCACAAGGGATTGTCGCTACGCGGGACCCGTGCAATGAAGTTTGTCAGAGCAGTACTGCTCTGACAAACTTCATTGCACGGGTCCCGCGTAGCGACAGCGGCTTGCCGTGCCCCTGTGGGGTTGCCGTGGCCCGGCTCTACAGGCGGTTCCACGACGACAAGGACAAGCCGTTGTCGCTACGCGGCCTCCCGTCAAATGAAGACGGTCAGAGCAGTACTGTTTGGGCTTCACAGAACTTGTTTTCTCTGGTAGAATAGCCTCAATTCTTACTTTTTCCCGTTTTCTCTCATAAAGAAAGAGTGATCTTAAAGAGAAAATCCACTCTTAGATACATTTCTACCATGCTCCTGCTACTCAGCAGGGCAGACTACAGGTGAGGAAGTGCAGAGATGATGTCTCCTTCTCCATTGGCGCTCTCCGTGTTTTCTTGCTACGCACAGGAAGATGCGGCTTTGCGAGAGCAGTTCGAGAAACATCTGGCGGTGCTCAAGCAGCAAGGATGGATACACAGCAGGTCGGATCGGGATATCAGTGCTGGCGCGGAGTGGCAGCAAGTGATCGATCAGCATCTACGGACCGCTGACCTGTTGTTGTTCTTCGTCAGTGCTGATTTTCTGCATTCGGAGTATTACGATAGTGCCCAGATGCAGGAGGCTCTCAGGAGACACGAGGCTGGTGAAGCGGTTGTGATCCCGATTCTACTTCGTCCCGTTGATTGGAAACAGACACCTTTCGGGACGCTTCAGGCTCTCCCCAGAGATGGTCGTCCGGTCACCAGTTGGCGTGACCAGGATGAAGCATTTGAGCACATCGCCCAGGAAATCCGTGTGGTGGCCGAACGGCTCCTTCAACCGGTGGTTATCGTCTCCTGCCTACCAAATCAGCCTTTCAGCGAGCACCTGACCCATGATCTCACCGCTCATTGCATTCCCATTTGGGAGGCAGAGACGACCCAGGAACCAGCAGTTTTGAAAGAGCACATTCGAGGGGCGTCGGCGGTCGTCGTGATCACCTCACCAGGGACCGAACACGCCCGTGCGCTCAAGGAGGCCACCCACCTCGCGGAGATGTACCAACACCCCGTCATTGGTGTATGGGTCACAGATGAAACGCAAGACGCGAGACCGGATGCTTCCCCTCAGCCATCACATCAACAGGAATGGATTGTTACAGAATCCAGGCAAGAGCAGACTGTATTACAGGAACTACGTGCCTCGCTACAGAGGAGGCGCATTCAAAGCCCTCAGCTTTCCCCTTGTCCTCCTCAAGAGACGCCCGTGCTCAACCGGGAGCCACGCAATCCGTATAAGGGACTGCGAGCCTTTGCATCCAACGATGTTGGCGACTTCTTCGGGCGAACAGCGTTGGTGGATTCTCTGGTCGCAACGCTGAAAACGACCCTTTTACAGGAGAAGAAGGGACAACAGCCAGCACGTCTCCTGGCACTGGTTGGTGCCAGCGGAGCAGGAAAATCAAGTGTGGTGCAGGCCGGTCTGCTTCCCACCTTGCAAGCAGGAAACGTCTTTGAGAGCGATACGTGGAGTTACCTGAACAGTATTACGCCAAAGACACATCCCCTCGATGAGCTCGCCCTTGCCTTCTTCGACATGTTCCCTGAGAAGAGCACGAAGATGCTGCACGAAGATCTAGGGGATGATTCCACACGCGGACTGCACTTCTATGCCGCCGCGCTTGCTCAGCGAGAAGGATCGAGACACGTGGTTCTGGTGGTGGATCAATTCGAGGAGGTCTTCACCCTCACTGAGAACGAGCAAGAGCGCCAGCAGTTCCTTGACCTGTTGGTGACCGCGTGTACAAAGCGAGACGGCCCTCTCATCCTCGTCCTCACCCTGCGAGCAGATTTCTATGATCGCCTGATGCAGTATCCAGCGCTTTACCAGCTCGTCGCCGATCATCTCACGCCCATGTTGCCGATGACACTGCCTGATTTACGTGCGGTGATCGCCCAGCCCGCCAGACTCCCTGATGTCCAACTGACCTTTGAAGGGGATCTAGTGGGTGATCTGCTTTTCGATGTGCAAGGACAAATCGGGGCGTTACCACTCCTGCAATTCACCTTAGAACAGCTCTTTGAGCGGCGTGAAGGCCATCTTCTGACGGTGAATGCCTATCAGGAGATGGGTGGTATCAGAGGAGCACTCGCAAAACACGCCGAAGAGTGGTACCTGACGCTTCCATCACCAGAGCATCGTGAGCTCGCTCGTACATTATTCCTGCGCTTACTTGATCCAGGAACAACGGAGCAGGAGACGACACGCCGCCGCGCGACACTCACCGAGTTCGAGTTTGCTGATAGTAAGCAGACCCGCTTGATGCAAGAGACACAAGATATCTTCGTGAAGGCTCGCCTGCTCACAACCACAGCCAATGAGAAGACTGGGACGACCACCGTTGAGGTGAGCCATGAGGCACTCATCCGGGAATGGCCTCGGCTGGTGAATTGGTTGCGCGAGGCTCGTGATGATATATCTCTTCAGCAAAACATCAGCAGGGATGCCACGATGTGGGAACGCAACACACGTTCTAGTGATCGTCTCTATCAGGGGACCGAACTCAAAGAGGCACGGGCATGGGCAAAACGCAACGCCGTGAGCCGCCAGGAGCAAGCATTCCTAAAAGCGAGCGCGGCAAGACAACTCCGCTCACTGCTCACCGTGATCGGAGTGATTCTCCTTGTAGTCACTTCATCAGGGATAGCAACGTGGATCGCCCTTTCCCAACCTCAATATAACTACGTCACCAATGCGAATGATGATGGCTCTGGTTCACTCCGCTGGGCTATCGCGAATACACCTTCGGGGAGCACCATTACATTTGCTTCTGGCCTCAAAGGACACATAATCATCTTGAAGAGCTCTGATGTTCATATCAATCGGCAACACATAACCATTCAGAGTCCCAGTATCGAACCATATCATTGTTCAAGTGATAGGAGTCAGCATCGTTGTCGATAAGGCTGCCAGTGCGACTATTTCCGGTATTACCTTTCGGGGAAGCAAGGCAAAAGGGCAATCATCTTTGATTCACAATCAAGGCAATCTCACGCTAGAAACGTGCAGCATTTCGGGCAATTCTGTTTCTGGCTTCGGCGGCGGCATTTACAATGGCGGGACCTTTACGCTGACCAATAGTCTTGTTTCGGACAATACTGCTTCCGGCTCTGACGCTGGCGCTGGCGGCGGCATCTACAATGACGGGACCTTTACTCTGACCAATAGTCCTGTTTCGGACAATTCTGTTTCCGGCTACGGCGTCAGCTACGGCGGCGGCATCTTCAATAACAGAAAAGTTACGCTGACCAATAGTCCTGTTTCGGGCAATTCTGTTTCCGGCTACGGCTACGGCGGCGGCATCTTCAATCACGGGACCTTTACTCTGACCAATAGTCCTGTTTCGGACAATACTGCTTCTGGCTCCGGCGGCGGCTCCGGTGCCGGCGGCTCCGGCGGCGGCATCTTCAATGACAATAGCGGAACCCTTACGCTGACCAATAGTCTTGTTTCGGACAATACTGCTTCCGGCTACGGCGGCGGCATCTACAATTATAACGATAGTTCTCATCAGTCTACTCATGTCACACTCGTTTTCTGTACCTTTGTGAATAATAGCGCAATTGATCGTCATGGGTTTAACATAGATGATGAAGGAGATCCAAAATATTCCCAGATGTATCTCAAAGCCAGCATTATTGGTGGAAACGGTACTCAGGACACACGCATAGCAGGAGGAGCAATTACTTCAGGTGGCTATAACATTATTCAGCTGATGTCTTCTGGAACATTTGTGAATAATACAGCGCATAGCACGGATCGATCAGTTGATGACCTCAGTCATGTGTTCCGCCCTTTTCCGGTCGCCCCGAATAAGGATGATCCAGATCAGACTTACCAATTGATCCCAGGTACCAACAATCCAGCATTTGATGCCGTTCCCTCTACTGCCTGTACCGATGCCGCTGGTCACCGTGTGCTTACCGATCAACGAGGGATGCCACGACCGGGGAAGATGAAACGGAACTGCGATAGTGGAGCCTACGAGTACCAGATGTCCCCATGATGTTGGAAGTGCGTCGTCGCTTTATACACGAAACGTTTAATTTGACTTTTCAACGGAAGGTAGGTATTGCAAGGGAAGATCGTTTTGCTCATCTGACCATATCACTCAGATGAGCAAAACGATCTTTGTCACAAATAGCTATCCTGGAATCCACACACCTGCCATATCTGACAC
>CAWKKX010000011.1:0-21297 GCA_963850365.1 uncultured Chloroflexia bacterium | reverse complement strand
GTGGCACCAATAGGTTCTGTTGTTTTTTGCATGAAAAGTGCAATAATTGTGCCTTTCTTTTTCCTACTCAAAAAGCACAACAGTCCTTACTTGATGTCACTTACAATGCACAATAAATTGATGCCTCTTCTTCACTCTATCCTATTGGAACCGCGCCTCTCTCAGGGCAAAGCGTTGAATTTTGCCTGTGGCCGTTTTGGGCAGTTCGGGCGTGTACTCGATCCAGTGAGGACACTTGTACGATGATAAGCGCTCTTTGAGGAATGCTTTCAGCTCTTCGGTCAGGGCATCGGATGCTGTATAGCCATTCTTCAGGACAATATATGCCTTCGGCTTTATGAGTTGCTCGCTATCCTGCACCCCTACGACCGCAACCTCAAGAACGGCCGAATGGGCAATCAGGGTATTTTCGATTTCGGCGGGCGAGACCCATTGCCCGCTTACCTTTAACATATCATCGGAGCGACCACAGTACCAGAAGTAGCCATCACCATCCTGATAATAGGTATCTCCTGTGGCTATCCAATGGCCGTTGATCACGTCCTTGGTTTTCTGGTGCTTATTCCAGTAGCAGGCCGTGGTGCTCTCACCGCGAATCATAAGCGAGCCGAGATTTCCATTCTCGACTAGAGTGTTTTGCTCATCAACAATTCGTGCATCGTAGCCTGGCACCAGTTTGCCGGTGCTACCGGGCCGTATCTCGCCTGGACGATTGCTGATGAAAATGTGCAGAATCTCGGTGCTGCCAATGCCATCAAGAATATCGATGCGAAATTTCTCTTGCCAGCGCCGCAAGATATCCGCCGGTAGCGCCTCACCGGCTGAGACGCAGACGCGTACAGAGGAGAAATCGAAGCGTTTCTCCGCGTCGGGCAATGCTAACATGCTAGCGTACAATGTCGGTACGCCAAAGAAGACGGTTGGATGGTTACGATCAACGACCTTGAATACGTCTTCCGCAATGGGGCGGCCTGGATACAGGACAGTTGAGGCTCCTACCCCAAAAGGAAAGTAGAGGCCATTACCCAGCCCATAGGCGAAAAAAAGTTTTGAAGCGGAAAAAGTGATGTCGTCCTGAGAAATTTTCAATATAGGCTTTGCATAATTTTCTGTGCAATACGTCATGTCATGTTGCAGATGCACACAACCCTTTGGGAAACCAGTGCTGCCGGAACTGTAGAGCCAGAAGGCGCTATCATCTTTACTGGTCTCGGCGGTTTCTAATTGAGATGAGGCGCTTTGCACGAAATGTTCAAAATCGTGAACGATAGCGGTGTCAGCTTCCTGCTCTTGTGCCAATCCAACGACAAGCACATGGCGCAGATATTTAAGTTGTGGGAGCACTGCACGCAGACTTTTCCACAGACTGGCGTGGATACACAATACTTTGGCACGTGTATCGTTCAGCAAGTAAACGTAGTCAGCGGGGCGTTGCATGGTATTAAGTGGGACGGGGACGGCCCCGATCTTGATTGCACCGAAAAATGTGGCGGCAAACTGTGGGGAGTCCAGTAATATGAGCGCGACACGTTGTTCCATTTCGATGCCAAGTTGAAGCAGGCTATTGCCTACCCGATTAGCAAGCTCGGCAATCTGAGCGTAGGTATACGTTTGGCCTTCATGGTAGATAGCAACTTTTTCGCCGCGCCCCTCGTCGATATTGCGCTCAAGAAAGGCGCTGGCTGCATTGAATTGATCGGGTAGGATAATAGTGGAAGTTGGTGTAACGATAGACATATGATGTATCCCCCTGCTCTTCAATGAAAAGGAAGTTCATCTATTATATTCTGTACATTTTGTGCAAACTATTGCTCTGGCACAGTTGATGTGCCGGTTCCCGCGTAGCGACAATCCCTTGTGGTTGTTGCGGTGGCCCGGCTCTACAGGCGGTTCCACGACGACAGGGACAAGCCGCTGTCGCTACGCGGCCAGCCTCCAGGTGAACTGGGTCAAAGCACTATCACAAAATGTACAGAATATAATAAAGGAATACTAGAAAACAGTCTAACGAGCTTTGAACTGAGGAGTACGTTTCTCGGTATAGGCGGCTATGCCTTCTTTGGCATCTTCACTCTGGAAGCAGAGTTGCTGTAGTTCTCGCTCGATGGCCAAAGCTTCTGAGAAGGCAACTTCGGAGCCAGACTGTACTGCACGCTTCATGCGACCAACCGCCTTGGACGCTTTATTGGGAGGACAGAAGCTGCGTGCGAAGTCCATGACTTTTTCCCAGTAACCTTCCGATTCGTAGATGTAGTTGATGAGATCCAGTTCTTTGGCCTCTTCGAAGGTCATGAGCTTGCTTTCGGCCATGAGTTCGATGGCTTTGTTCTTTGGTAGAGCACGGGCCAGCCGCTGTGTACCGCCAGTCCCTGGTAAGACCCCCAGGTTGAGCTCCGGTAGCCCTATTTTTCCGCCACCTTTGCGTGCGATGCGCAAGTCACAGGCCAGAGCAATCTCCAGGCCGCCCCCAACTGTATGGCCGTTTAATGCCGCAATGACGAGCTTTGGCGTCTGCTCTAGGCGTGTAAGCGTCTCGTTGGCGTGCAGGCAGAAATAGTATTTGAAGGTAGGCGTGACGGCGTTCAACATACTGATCTCTGCTCCGGCGCTAAAGAACTTGTCGCCTGCGCCGCGCAAGAGGAGGACATGTACATTTTCGTCGAAGCGTGCCTTCAAAATTGCCACATCGAGCTGACTCATCATCTCGTAGCTATATGTGTTTGCAGGAGCGTTGCTAAGCTCGATGATTGCAACACCATCGGTCACGGTATAGTTCACCAGGGTACGCTCAGTAGTTGTTGTCATTATCGGTTTATCCTTTCACTGCTCGCATGGCGACCCCAAAGGGGCACGGCAATCCTTGTGGTTATCGTCGCAAGGGAGGTACAAAAATGTTCGATTGGAAGCAAGCGAGCGACGACAACCACAAGGGTCGTCGCTACGCGGGGCTACATCCTCTATCACGAATTCGTCTTTTACATATTCAAATGGTGTGTGACACGCATTACAATAATACTGCATTGTGAGTAGCTGCTGCCCAAATAGTGAGAAGAACTCGGTGTCAACGGATGCACAATATGGACAGGTTACCTTTGCTTTGTGCTCTGACAGTTGTCCATCCATACTCCTATCTATGCTATTATCCATACGACTAGACATGCACATTACCTCAACCTTCTACTCACAGCATCCCAATTGGACCACGGAAGATCCTGGGTGAGTTGCCAGGTGTGAGTTATCGCGTCAAATGAGGCCGGAACGTCAATCGCGAGCTCATCTAGAACGGGCATGATCTTTTGTAGGTAGCGACTACGTAGTTCATCAGGAGTCGCGGCAAGCACTTTTTCCTGATGCAGGCGTTGCATAGATGGGTCATCGGGAGGCCCAAACCAGCACAGGGTCTCGTACCACAGTTGCTGTAGCGAGGTAATCAGTGTCGAACGTACTGCGCCACCGGCCTTTGCGAGCCGGCGCACCCAGCCCTCGCCATGTATAAAATGGGTACGCTCCTCCTGGATGACCTTGCGGGCACGCTGGCGCAACTGCTCATAGCTTGAATCTCGCGCCGCCTCGAAAAGGGTCGTGAGCATTGTGTCCAGGAGAAAGTTTGTTGCTACAAAATCGGTCCATCCGTGAAAGTCTGTATCAAATGCGGACAGGTGATAGTGCAGCGTGCGTGTCATTGGCTCAATCTGCTCTGGCTGTGCCTGCGACTGCGTAAAATCGGCTAAGAGCGGATAGAGGGTGCGTGCATGTCCCAGCTCGTCCTGCGCCATGGCTGCGGCGGCTACGGCTGCTTCTAGTGCAGGCGCACCATTGCACCAGTAGGCATAGTGTCGCCCAAGCGCCTGTTTATTGTCGGCCAGCGATGAGAGCAGGTCGAAGAGCGCGGCATTATCGATGGATGTACTTGCCACCATATCTTATCCCCTATAATCTCTTTTGATCCCTTATGATTCTCTATGAAGCGATTATCGTGATGATACAATCGCGTGGTACGATGATCATCTCGATCCAACTGAATTCGTCGTAAATGCTACGCGCATAGACTTTTGCCAACTCTTCATCGTCAGCCATCACATTGCCGATCTCATGTAAGGGCTCATCATACTGACGCCTGGCATAGACATGCCAGATACGTGTCTCATTTAGCGCTTCTCGTCGCTTTGGAGCGTGATCGGTCGTGTCAGCATGATGGATAGCGGTCTGTGTTACGTTCACGCGGATACCCCCCACATACGCATTATTTCGATTCCTTCCTCGCTCAAGCGGTCTTTTGTCCAGATTGGCGACCAGACCACTTCCAGGCGCACCTCCCGCACTCCGACCTCTTGCAAGAGGCGCGTGCGAATGTCGTCCATAATAAACTCGGTGGCGGGACAGCCCATAGCGGTAAAAGTCAGCTTGACATCAACAATACCATCCTGTTGCGCGAGATCAATGATGAGGCCCATGTCTACAACGCTGATCGGCAGCTCAGGGTCCGTAACATCACGCAGGGCATCCCATAAAGCCGGGTAGGATGGATCATTGACGGTATGTGTATCTAAGGATGGATATGTGGTTGTCATGCATCTTGCTCCAGAAGACGCAGCATCTCTTTCTTGCCGCGCTGAATCATGGCTACAAATTCCTCGTTCTTGGGGCCGCGTGCCTTCCAGCGCCTCATCACATCGTCCCAGCTACATGCGCCATCCGCAAGCAACCAATGTTTAGCAACCGCATCAAAGTGTAAGGGGAAAGGACAATCGATGACATATTTCTTCTGCTCCGCGTCAAAGTGTGCGGGCACGTTCAGCTCTAGCTCCTGGCAGAATGGCACAGCCGTTGACATCCAGATCTGGCGTAACTCATCGTTGCTATGACCCTTAAAGCCATAATCGAGCTGCTCGCCATGCTTTTTCATGCTATCCGGCAGACCAAACCACTCGACGGTAAGCAAGAACATCCAGTCCACGGCCTGTTGAAGTTGCTCGTGTCCTTCTTGTGTCTTGTTTATCTTACGCATGTTCTGTTCGCCATGCCGTAAGTGGAAGGTCTCTTCTTTATCGACTTTGACCAGGGCACGCTTCCACGGTCCAAACGTTGTGCTGCGATAGATATCGCCAAGCAGCGCATAGCCAGCACGATCATAAAAGGCGTTCGCAACAACGAGCTCAACCCAGCTCTCCAGAGGAATATCGAAGGCATAGGGATATTTGAACTTCTTTGGCTCGCGCTCAAAGATCATTGCATCTGTATCGACGCCGAGGTCGCGCAGCAAGCGAAAGGCGATATGTGCATGACCCAGCTCATCCTGGATAATCGAGATGGCTGAACCAAATTGATTCAGGCTAGGGGCGTGGACGGCGGCGTTGTAATATGCAGGTGCGCTTATCAGCTCGGTATCCGCAGAGACGGTAAGGATACGTTTGATGCCTTCCAGATAGATGGGGCTCATATGATCAAGCGACTCCACGAGCTGCTGCTTACGCAAGCGCTCTATGAGAGCTTCCTCGCTCTGTAAGGCGTGAACGGCCGTAGAAATCATGGAGATGATACTCCTTTTTCTGTAGTGCCAGCTCGTGCATCGAACTGATACTACAGGCTTCAACTAGTTTTCCCTACTCAGTGAAATATTTTTATCAACTGACAGAATTGTAAACGGAAAAAGCTGCTAAGTCAATGATTTTTGACCTCATCTTTTTTACAATGTGACAGAAAATGAGATATGATAAAAGAGAACGGCACCTTTTTCTTCCTTGATGGTCAGACAAAACTATGATGGAGTGGACACCTTCATGAACAAATTAGTAACGATGAGAGAAGCTATTGCGCGCTATGTCACCGATGGTATGTCGATAGCGTTTGGGCTGGCATTAGAGCCGTTAATTCCGTATGCGGCGGGGCACGAAATCATTCGCCAGCGACGACGCGATCTCACACTGATCGGACCAATCTCGGACCTCCTCTTCGACGAACTGATTGGGGCAGGCTGTGTCGAGAAGGTCATCGCAGCATGGGTGGGCAACGTAAGTGGCGGCCTGGCATATTGTTACCGGCGGGCAGTGGAAAAGGGCATACCACGACAGATTGTGGTCGAGGACCATAGCAACTATACCCTCGCCTTAGCCTTACTTGCGGCCAGTCTGGGCTCACCCTATATTCCCACCCGTTCGCTTCTGGGCAGCGACATCCTGCGCCAGAATCCAACATTTCGCCTGGAACAATCTGCGCTAGATCAAGAGCCAGTCGTGCTTGTACCGGCGCTACGACCCGATGTGGCTATTATCCACGTCCAGCGCAGCGACGAAGATGGAAATGCACATACCTGGGGCAGCCTGGGCGTGAGCGAGGAGGCGATGCTAGCGGCCCGCAATGTGATCATCGTCGCCGAAGAAATCGTTGCTCGCGAGGTCATTGTGAGCGATCCCAATCGTGTGCTGGGACCATCTTTTAAAGTTCGCGCCGTTGTGCATGAGCCGTGGGGTGCACATCCTTCGCCCGTGCAGGGCTACTACAATCGGGATCACCTCTTTTTCCAGGAGTATCATCAACACACACGCACACACGAAGGCTTCCAACAATGGCTGGAGGCATGGGTGCTCCAGGTCCCAGACCGTGCCGGATATCTTGCAAAGCTGACAGATGAACGCAAGCGTGCGCTGGACGTGAAAGTGCATCGCTATGCCGCACCAGTAGATTATGGATACTAAGAGAGGATTTGATCAAGGAGAGCACTATGGAATCAGATTACACGGATCGCGAGATGATGGTCGTCTGTGCGGCACGCGAGATACACGATGGTGAGCGTGTCTTCGTGGGTATGCGCTTGCCGCTGCTCGCATTCGCGCTGGCAAAGCAAACCCATGCCCCACATTGTGTCGGGCTGTTCGAAACGGGCATCATCCGCGACGTACCCGCACCAGAACAGTTATATACGATGGGCGATCCGCCAAATCTCGCCAACGCATTATGGGCAAGCGGGACGCGCAACGTGCTAGGGCTGATGGCGACTGGCGAGGTACAACTGGGCTTTATTGGAGGCGCAGAGATTGATCGCTACGGCAATCTGAATACCTCCCTGATTGGGAGCTGGCAGGAGCCAAAAGTACGACTACCAGGCAGCGGTGGGGCTGCCGATATCGCCTCTCTGGCCGGACGTCTGGCCATCATTATGCCCCACGACCGCCACCGGATGCGGGAACGGGTAGATTTTGTCACTAGCCCCGGCTATGGCTATCCCGATGAGCACGGGCCAGCGGGCGAGGGCTGGCGCAAGCGCGTAGGCTTACCACGCGGCGGCCCGGCTGCGCTTATCACCACGCTCGCCGTCTTTCATTTTGAGCGCGAGAGCGGCGAAGCAATGCTACAATCATATCACCCAGGCATAAGCATTGAGCAGGTACAGATGCAAACTGGCTGGGAGCTGCGCCTGGCACCTGATTGCGCCGAAACTATTGCGCCCAGCGCTGCGGAGCTACGCCTGATTCGGGCTTGCGACCCAGAGGGTATTTGGACAAGGTAGAGGAATAAGCAGAAGGGGGATGGCTAAGTTTGAGCAACATATAGCCATCCTGCTGCTCCACAATATCGTACGCGCCACTTTGCAGCACCTTTTCAAGCTCATTATTCAATGTCCCTGCATCGTAGTAGGGATAGGGGTCGCTCGTCATATCCAGGAAAATATAGCTTGCATATGCAGGAGTAGTCACCCCATCCCCATAGGGAAAGAGATAGATATCCGTGCGGTGGCTTACATGGGGCACCAGAGCAGATTGCGCCGACACCGAAGCGGAAGATGGAATCTCCTTGATAAAGCGTTGTGCAAGCGCATCATGAGCCGTGATCGTCGGCCACTGATACTCTTTCGAGATTGGCATCGGGCCCTGCAACATATCATAATGAATAACCAGTGTTAATACATATATCGACAACAATACTAATACTCCCCGCTTTATAGTAGAAGAGGAGGCAAAGCAGCGAAAAGGAACAAAGCCGTTCCAGGCAAATCTTATGCGCACATACTTAAAAAGTTTTTGACCGCTTGACACGCACCAGACCATAGATTCAATCGTTGCAAAAATCAGGACCGGGACGATCTCTGCATCATAATGATAGAAAGCAAGACCTGAGTGCATCTGTTCGCTTGAACTCAATATATTGATAGCCAGGGAAGGGAGGGCCAGCAAAAACACCCAGGGGGTAAGCAGAGGCAGCAATCCGGCAGGCATAACAAGCGCCCGTAAATAAAAGAGCCTCCCTGGCTCAAAGACATTCTCTTTAAGCGTCTTCAAAGGGTGAAGCAGCAAATTCTGTAGCATATCCACAGGACTATCCCCCAGATCGGAATAGCGTGATGCCAGGAGATCGTGGCCGGTCGGGCTATACAAATGGGGAATCACGACCAGAGCAACAATTGCCCAGACAACGGCAAGACCCGTCAAAGCCAGGCCACTGCGCCAACGGCGCTGAAATACTAGCGACCATATCCCAATGCAAGCGATAAGTAGCGGAATCTCCTCTTTACATGCCATCGCCAGGATCGCAAAGAGGAAGAGCGCCCAGGTACGACGCGTGTACAAAAAGTAGAATACAAAGAGTAATAGTGCAGCGGTAAATGTCACGGCATGAAAATCATCGACGAGTGCCGCCTGCTGTGCAGGATATAACAGGTAGAGCAGCGCAATAGCCGCAGCCGCCAGCTCATTACGCAACCGCAGCCGGGCAAGCCAGAAAGCAGGAAATGCACCGCTCGCCACCACAAGCGTCTGCACAACCAGTAACGTCTTTGGATCGGGCCAGAGCAAATACAACAAAGAGAGCGGGAACAGGATCGGCTCAACGTGAATAGCGAAACGCATCAGTCCTTGCGGCCCATAGCAATTGGTATCGGAAAGAATATTGCACACAGTCTGGTGCAGGATCTGCCCATGCAGCGTATTCCAGATAGCCTGGTCCATAATACCCATATCTTCAGCATTGGTGAGATACGCATTCTGTCCCCGGGTCAAATAGGCAAGAAAAAAGACACTGAAGAGTAGCGTAGCAAAGCTAACCAACCCCAACGCCAACCATGATAGACGTGTATAAGGCAACGGCTCAGGAGATGGATAGAGATAGAATTTTTGCCACAGCGTGGCCAGCCGTTTCCGCCAGACACTAATATGCATAAAATATAATTCTCCCTCATCTTTTTATACACAGAAGGAAAAGGTTTTGCTCAAAACAGAAACCTTCTCTTCCTCCCACCACCGACATACCGTTATCCGAAACCTACCCAGATATGGACAAGCCATACCTAATGTTCGGTTCTTGCTTCAGCGTTGGAAGTTTCACTCAGCGAACTGAGCCAGTGCTTCCAACTCCACAAGCTTCCAATCCCGTGTAACTCACGGTACTCATCCCATTATCCCTCTTTGGAGGCCACCCACCTCACATCAGCAGTGAGCAGTTCCAAATTACGAGCTGCATTCAAATCCCTATTCATGTGCATCCCACACTCCTGACAGATAAAGATGCGATCTGCCAACGTGAGATCTTCATCAATCCATCCACAGCCACTACAGGTTTTGCTTGATGCAAACCAGCGTGATGCCATGAGGATCTCGCACCCTGCCTGTTCTGCTTTGTAGAGCAGTTGGCGTTTGAATTCATACATGCCTACATCAGACACGACTCGTGCAAGATGGCGGTTCTTCATCATGCCAGAGACATTGAGATCCTCGATCACGATGACGCAAGGACTCAGATCAGCTGTCATTTCTGTCGGAATGCGCAGGTCTTTCTTGATCTGCTTGTGCTGCCACTTTTCCTCTTGCTTGGTTTTCGCTTCGAGGAAGGTGGCACACAACGCGTCTTTTCGGGCCTGCCGTGCGCCTAGTGATTCCTCTCCATACGTGAGCCTACTGGTGGTCTGGTGCAATGCATCTGCTCGAATGTGCGCAATGCGAGCATGGACACGAGCCACCTCCTGTTGCGCCTTTTTGCGATTCTTCGAGTCTTTTTTGCGACGGTGCAGACGTTTGTTCGCCCTTCTGAGTTGCTTCAAATGGCAGGTGAGTGCCTTGGGACCTGCAACGACGCGTCCATCGGAAACCGTCGCCAGCACGCTCACCCCCAGATCGATCCCGATGGGATCGGCGGTGGCGATCAGGCGTTCTGCTTGCTCTTCACGAATCTGCACTGAGACGTACCAGCGCCCTGCTTGATGAGAGACTGTTGCCGAAAGCACATGCTGATTGACTGGAAGGTAGCCGTGTTCTTTGAGCCGAAGCGTTCCCAGTCGTGGGAGTTGGATGGCCTCGTCGAACACAGAGATGGTCCCGGTCAGTCGAAAACTGTTGATGCCGTGCTTCTTCGATTTAAAGCGGGGATAGCCCCATTTTTGGCCTTTTTTCTGTTTTGCCGTACGGAAGAAGTTTTTAAAGGCTTTGTCGAGGTCACGTAATGCTTCTTGAGGAGCGGTTTTTGAGACCTCATACATCCAGGGGATGTCGGTTTGTTTGAGCACATTGAGTTCTTTGTGTAATTCCATCGCGCTGATGGCTTTGCCTGTCTGCTCGTAGACCTCTTTTTTGCGGGCAAGGCCCCAATTGTACGCGTAGCGTGCTGCACCTGCATGCTGAAGACAGGCTGTCTTCTGGACGTTGTTCAGATCAAGCTCGGTTTTATAGCCACGCACGATAGTTCTACTCATTGTGCTTCCTTCTCCTCTCGCATCACCTCTTCCACATAGTGCTTGATTTTTTCAGCCCGCCGCTTACTGTGTCGCCGTCCATACAGGCGAGCTGCCATGCTGGTAATCACCGCCACAAAATCATCAACCAGTTCATCACCCGTCTCACTCTGAAAAATGATCTCAACGCGGCGTCCTTGCGCTTGCAGAAGGGTTTCGATATAGTGAGCGCCAAAGCGTGTGAGCCGATCACGATGTTCCACCACGATGGTGCCAATGCTCACATCAGCCTTCTGACAAACAAAATCTATCGTGCATCCCACATTGCAGGCATTTTACACACACCATACTTATGTTGATAGTATAACATAGATTTAGGGCAGCAATATAGCAAGAAATAACCCTTATCTCTTCTGATAGATAAAGATCATTTCAAATAATTCACATAGATATCACTCGATTAATTGAGAACGAATGGCACTTATCTGCTGGTCAGTGATACCCAGGGAGGTGAGGTAGTTACGGACGCCGCCATACTGCTCTTCGAGATAGGCGAGGGTAGCAAGCATCGTTTCTCTGCGTGCCTGAATGACCCAGGCGAGGCGCTGCATATTGGCCCCACGTCGCTCAGCCTTCGGACGCAGTAGTTTGAAGAGGGGATCGAGATACTGCTCGCTCAAGGCATAATCGTCGGCAATAGTGGTCGTGGGGACATTGCTTATGCTCAGGAGCAGGGCAACAATGAGGCCCGTGCGGTCTTTGCCGATAGTGCAATGGAGAAGACAAGGAAAGGTGTCCTCTTGTGCCATTATCTCAATAACAAGCTTGATTTGTTGCTGGTATGTCTCAAGCATAAGGCGATAGAGGGCTTCAAGCGATTGCACTTGCGCGATCTTGTACTCGTCTTCAAGAAGTGAGATATTAGCATATTTGATGAGCGACGATTGAGCAAAGATGCTTGGCGATTCCTGTAGCTCTGAGCTACGGCGCAGGTCGATAACTGTATGTATAGGGTAATTTAGTAATATACGCTGATTTACCAGTGAAAGGTTGTTGGGACTATCTGCACGTAAAAGTGTTCTCCAACGAATGGAATGGCCATCAAGGGTGGCATAACCGCCAATATCGCGGATATTATAACTGCCTTCCAGGGCAAGATGGCGTTGACGTAGTTCAGAGCGGTTGCCAGATTCTTCCATGAAGAAAACTCCTAATATCCTATAATCAGCCATTCGAAAAGAGAGTGAGCTGGATAATTCCTTGACTGTAAGACAACAAATTCTTTTTCTATTTTACCACTTATTTTTATTCTGCTGAGATGCTTCATAACAATAATGAGTACATAGAAACAGTTCGCCCGTGAGCATCATAGGTGGTAGAATAGGTTGACCAGGTAAGCTAATCCTACGGACTCAAAGGATTGCGGCTAGAGTAAAGAGTAAAGCAATAGAGAAAGAGGAATAGAGTTATGATAGAATATCAACTGCGTATCTATAGCATTCGGCCAGGCACAATGGAGGAGTTTGTGAAGGGTTGGCGTACACATATTGTGCCCGTTCGTGAGCAGATTGGTTTCAAAATTCTCCACGCCTTCGTAAATGAACAAAAAAACGAGTTTATCTGGCTCATAAGCTGGGAGGGGCCCGAAGGGATTGCGGCCGCCAATGATGCCTATGCCTCAAGCCCGGCACGTAAAGTTATAACCTGGAATCCACAACAATATATAGAAAATATGGATCTCAGGATACTGAAGAATGTTCCGTTTCAGATGGACTAGTTCATATATATAGTAGACTGTTGCGGGTCATTTGACGGCTTGCCGCGTAGCGACGACCCTTGTGGTTGTCGTCGTGGCTCGGCTCTACAGGCGGTTCCACGACGACAACCACAAGGGTCGTCGCTACGCGGGCTCCCGCCAAATGAGCTGGGTCAGAGCAATAGATCGGTTTCTACCAGAGTTTTAGAAACGGTAGAAACTCTATTTTCACTAAATTAGCGATAGAAAAGCCTTATGACAGAAAAAGGAGAATATGATACAAGGCAAAAGAATACAGCTGCGACCCGTGAGTCGCAGAGACATTGAAATCCTGGCCGAGCGCGTCAATGACCTGGACTTTAAAGGCGAATATAATCATTTTGGCTTACGCGATACGGAATATTTTGAGCAGGCATTCGCACAAGATGGGATGCTCAATCCACAGAACAGCACGCTCGTCGTTATTCTACCCGACGACCAGATTATAGGGACGGTCAGCTACCATATGGTACGCTACGGCCCAAACGATGGGAGCCGGGCGTATAATATTGGTATTGGACTCGATGCCGAGTATCGCGGCAAAGGCTATGGAGTTGAAGCACAACAGCTATTAACAGACTATATCTTCGCAACCTATACCGTCATGCGTGTTGAAGCCACAACCGACGTTGAAAATATAGTAGAACACCATGCACTGGAAAAAGCTGGTTTTACACGTGAAGGCGTTTTACGCAAAGCACAGTGGCGTAGTGGCACATGGCATGATATGGTTATGTATAGCAAGTTGCGTGGTCAATAATTTATTATATATTTTTGTGCTTTTATCCATTTTTGCGCTAAGCGCAAAAATGGATAAAAGCACAAAAATATAGGAGATAACCCAGCGATATGTCAAGAGCCTACCTATGCATGGGCGGATGCTTTGCGCTCCTGCATCTTCCTGGTTGCCAGAAGATAGAGATAAATGAAGAGTGAGAGCCAGATCGCCCCATCCAGGTAGCCTCCCAGCACATCTAGCAACCAATGCTCCCCTTCCCACAGACGTGCAAAACCCACGAGCAAAATATTGATGAGTCCCCATACCTGCAATATGATCGTCAAACGGTGATAGCGCCATGCACGTACAGACGGTGTTAGCGTCAGAAAGATCAAAAAGCCATAGAAGACCAGCACATAACAACTATGGCCGGATGGGAAGCTATTGAAGACGACATGACTATCCACATGCACCAGACCAGGTGTCGGGCGAGGACGTTTCACAACGGCACCAATCGTGCCATCGACCGCATTGCTCACGACAACTGCTAACAATAAAAAGATGCCCTGGCGAAACCAGCGGAAGATGGCAAAGACAATCAAAACAACTATCATTGTCACCAGATCGGGCAGAGGATCGTTGATCGCCGTCAAAAATCTGAATACGGCCTCAATCCAGGGTATGACAATTGATGCTTGTAACATTCGACTTGTAGCAAGCTCGAAGGGCAGTGGTTGGCGCTGCGAATGAGCAAATAGGGAAAGCGCGATCAACCCCATCAGGGCCACGACCCATAATACTACTGCAACAGGCGACACATGCCATTTCTTATAATAATCTGATTGTTGAGCAACGGATGTTGTCTTGCTTAACTGAGTCATAACATTCTCCTCATTTCGTCACAGCTCATGCTTTCTATACTCTTCATTGATACGATACAATCTATGTCCTTAGTGTACGAATAAGCCTGGCAGTAGCGACTCAGTTTTTTGACGAACCGGACAGTGAATTTCCTCACGGTAAATGAGTGAGCAAGGTCTTCTGGTGACATGCATCCCCATGAAGGCCTTGCTCCAAAAATTCACAGTTTTTTACAACTCTATCTTGAGCATACGAATAGCTTTCGCTATTTACTCTCTATTAGATCAGCTCTTTTTACAACACAGTCCTCACCGTTCAATACACCCTTTCCTCGTAACCTGAGATACAGCCGAAGCCAGAGGCCAAGCCACCCGCCACCGAAGAGGTATCCTCCCAACACATCTGTCGCCCAATGGTCGCCCAGGTAGACCCGCGCAGGGCCAACAAGAACTATCAGGAGCAGGGGAAAGCTCAACAGGTATTTTTTCCCAGGGAGTATCGCTGATCGTTGAAGCAATCCAAGCGCACATAGCCACCCCCACAAACCTAGAGACGAGGCCACATCCCCACTAGGAAAGCTCTGGCCATGCGACTGCTTTTTGACGTGAACAAGCAGGGGTGATGGACGTGGACGATTAACCACTTGCTTGATCCCTCTTCTTACCAATGTACTCGTCCAGCATAGTGCAAGGGTAATCAAGGACTCTAAACGCAGATGCATCTTCCATAAGAGCATCGCCACCGGCACAGCCAGCACATTCAAACTGAAGTCTGAGCAGAGACAGCCATTTACTCTCTTTACGAAGGAGAGCATAAAAGGGCGCTGCTTCTTTTGTACATGATGAGTGATAGTAACATCAACGCGAGGGTGTGGATGCTTGTGGGCCCACCATGCAAGGGGAATAAAGAGTGCAAACAACCCACTGGATGTCAAAAGAAGCACGCGGTCGCATGTCAACTCACGATCTTTTCTTTTCATCGCATTCACTTTCTAACTATAGAATCGAGCTTTTTAGGGGGAGAAATCTCTCTCATAGTAAGAATACGTAGCGACAAGGACCTTCGTAGTTTTGTTTATCTTAATTAGGGCCATCTTCCCACGTATCACGTTAATTAGCCACCTGCACTCTGATACTTGTCCACGCCATACATCCACACTTTATATGCCATCAAAAACATAAGTGGTCCGATCAACGGAGCTAGCCAGCCAACCCAGCCAGGAAACAACTGCCCATCCTTCGAAAGCAAGATGGTCGCCGGATAGAAATTTATGAACGCCAGCGGGATAACAGCCGTCAACAATACCTGCACGAACGTTCCATATACTGATACTGGATATGAGATGAACGTTTTAAAGCTGTAGTACAGGCTAAACAGAAACTTTGTGCGGACAAAGATAAATGCCCCGGCACCTAGCAACGTGAAAGCCGCCGCCTGGAGCAACACCCCACTCACAAGTACCAAAAATAAATAGAGCACGGTAAGCACGGTCCAATGAATGGAGAGTTGACCGATAGCCCAGACAAGCACCACTCCAGAGAGGATAACGTGCGCGAGATAGCCAAGATTATACATACGAGCCGTCAGATAGATATAAGGGTTTGTAGGCTGCACGAGCACACCATCAAACGTACCTTGCTCAACCATCTGCTCTAGCTCCGTCATTGGACTAAACGTAAAGGCCGCACCAAGCGCATAGGTAAAGAGATCCAGGCTATACAAGAATGCAATCTGCGGCCAGGACCAGCCATGAATCGCCCTAAAACGGTGCAGCAATAGCCATACGGCCAGATACTGAGCACTATACCCCCAGATCTGAGCAACAATGCCTAACACGTAAGCCGCACGATACTCCATACGCTCTTTCATCCGCAAGCGCACAAATTGCCAGAAAACACTGAGAGACATGCCTTCTCTTCCCTCCTCTTTTTCCTTTTAATTACCCACCCTGCACCACAAGCCGCTTGAGCGATGCCGACCAGATCCAGCCTGTCACGCCTAAAAGTAGCAGAGTCCAGACCATACCAACAAGCAGAGTAGGCCACACATCACCGGCCGACAGCTTCCCCATGTAGATAGCAGCAGGAACAAAGCCGAGAAATTGAAATGGCAACATACGTGCCAGCTCCAACCAGCCAGGCGGAAAGAACCAGAGCGGCAGAAAAGAGCCTGAGAAGACCGTGATCAGTCCAATCATAGCCCACTCGAAATGGAGCGTGGTCAAAAACCAGAATGCCAGCAAAGCAACCAGGTACCCCAACGCAAACGAGATTGCCAGCGCAATGACAACTGCGACGATGAATGCCAGGATGCTCCAGGGTGTATCCGGTGCGGTAAAGCCGAAAAGCAGCATTGCCACAAGCAAGGTT
Source organism: uncultured Chloroflexia bacterium (assembly GCA_963850365.1). GTDB lineage: Bacteria > Chloroflexota > Ktedonobacteria > Ktedonobacterales > Ktedonobacteraceae > Dictyobacter. Next base: position 4,897 of record CAWKKX010000011.1, on the reverse strand, counting down.
GGTAAGACGGCAAAGACGAAGTTGAAAGCGGATTTCCCTAGCTGATCGGCAAAAAGACACAAAGGATAGTACAGGGGTCGCAAAAGGTCGATGGCAATATTGCCAGTACGTACTCGCTCATCAGCCTCGCGAAAGAGGCCATTCATAAGCACAGCGGCCACCGTCGTATTCAAAATCGTATACGTCACCATGTCATGGAAGCTAATTCCACTCGCCGAACCAGAACCAAGTAGAGCGCTCCAGAATCGCCACCTGCACAAAAATAGCTACAAGATTGCCAATAATGCGCAGCCAGACCTGAGAGCGGTACGCCAGATTCTTCTTAAAGGACTTCACGAAGAACGCGTAATAGGTCCTCAAAGCGTTACTGCCCTTCCCTTTGTCCAGGTATCGAGCTGCTCAGCCTCAATCGCCTGTTCTTCCGCACTATTGTACAGCGTGCGAATCACCTCTTCTATGCTGGTTTCCTCTAATGACACATCGACAATCGGATACTTCTCGGCCAAAGCACCCAGCAGATCGAACGCGGAAGCAACTGTTTTATCAAAGCGGAATTGCTTGCGCTGCCCATCATCGCGAATCAAGCTAGCACCATTCAACTCGATAGTACCCGGATCGTGCGCAAACTCAACCGTAATTTTACGCTGAGTACCCAACTGAGCCTTCAAAGCATCTACGGTACCATCATACATCAGCCCGCCCTGATTGATAATCATAAGCCGCGAACAGATCTCTTCGATATCGCTGAGATCGTGCGTCGTCAGGATAATAGTCACATGGCGCTCACGATTCACCGCATGCAAGAACTTCCGAATACGATCCTTCGCAGTAATATCAAGGCCGATAGTTGGCTCATCCAAGAAGAGGATATCGGGATCATGGAGCAGTGCCAGCGCAATCTCGGCACGCATCCTCTGACCAAGGCTGAGTTGCCGCACCGGCACCTGGAGAAAATCTTCCATGGATAGCAGCGTTGCAAAGAAAGACAGGTTGTTCTGATATTGGTCCAGAGGAATGCTGTAGATATGCTTATGCAGGTCAAACGAATCTATCACAGGCAGATCCCACCACAACTGGCTACGCTGCCCAAAGACAACACCTATATGCTTTGCATTCTCACGTCGCGCTTTATGCGGTACCAGGCCATTGACACGAATAGAGCCACTGCTCGGCACCAGAATACCGGTCAACATTTTGATCGTGGTCGATTTACCCGCCCCATTTGGACCAACATAACCGACCGCCTCGCCTCGCTGAATATCAAAGGAAATATTACCAACTGCCTGACGCGTCGTATATTCGTGCGTAAACAATGTACGTATCGCTCCCAATGGTCCCGAAAAGCGACGATGTTGTCGAAATTCTTTGCTGAGGTTGCGTACTTCGATAAGCGCCAAAGAGCAGTCCTCCATTCTGTTGTCTATCATGACTACGGTATGTCATCGCAGATCCACTTCAGAGCTTTCGCCTATCATTTTGATACAGTAAAAGATACTACTTGCAGCAAGACTGGTATGCTAAAGAGATTAGTTTACAATGTGTGTTGAGAAAAGTATAGCCAATTTCCTCCTTTTTGTCAATTGACGCTATTCTGTATAATACATATATTTTCGCTTAGTATTGTGATGCACTTTCCCGTATGATGGACAGTAAATACTATGATACAATAGAGGCTAAAAAGAGGTAGAGCTGGCGGGATCAAGCTGGCACTGTGCTTACTCGACGATGCACAAATATCATTTCGTGGCCCGCAACTGCATCAAAATCCAGGAACAAGACCTCGACGAGCATGAGTTTATTCAGGTAATCGAGATGCCACTTGCCGACTTTAAGCAGCATGTTAGAACCGGCAATATGACGGATATAGCAGGTGCCTACATCGGCATGGAGAAGCTACAATTGCTCTGATCTTTCCTGATCCAGTAAAGAAAACTGGAGTTTGACACTCTTCTCAAGGATGACAAAGGAGATTACAATGCCAGATCAAAACGAAAAGCTTACTGTCGGGATATTGATTTTCGACGATGTAGAGGTGCTCGACTTTTGTGGGCCATTTGAAGTATTTTCGGTGGCCGGCCGACTGAAGGCAACGGACAATAAACAAGGCGAAACAGAGACGGCCATCAATGTCTATACTATTGCTCAAAATGGACAATTCGTAAAGGCCAGGGGCAACCTTATCGTGCAGCCACACTACACAATCCAGGACCATCCCAGGCTGGATGTACTAATCGTTCCGGGCGGTAGGGGAGTATGGGCCGCACTCCAGCAACAGGAGCTTATAACCTGGGTAAAAAATATGGCACAGCAAGTGACGATTATAAGTAGCGTGTGTACAGGAGCATTTATCTTGGGCAATGCCGGCTTATTAGAGGAGCGTAAAGCGACCACCCATTGGGCAAGCCTTGAACGCCTGGACAAAGAGTTCCCTCATACTCAGGTACAAAGGGATGTACGCTGGGTGGATGAGGGCGAATTAGTAACATCAGCGGGCATTGAAGCTGGCATCGATATGAGTTTGCATCTGGTAGAGCGACTGCTAGGACGCGAAACAGCGGTGGCAACGGCAAAGCGCATGGAGTATACCTGGCAAGAGAACAAGCGCTAAATGACTATAAGAATTACATTTGCTCTCCAGCACGTCTAGGATCTCGCACAATGAGTTTGCGTGGCAAAGCCGGTTGCAGTTCTTTTCTGTATATATTTTGCGCTTTTACCGATTCTGCGTGAGAATCGGTAAAAGCGCAAAATATATACAGAAAATGAAAGAAGATTTAGCTATGGTATCAGCCACAAGATCAGCATCACTACCAACACAATACTCAGCAACATACCAATGAGTATTACACCCGGCACATAATCATTGGCAGCAGGCCAACTACCAGAGCGGCGATAGCGGGGACAGAACGGGTCATAGCATATAGGCACAGCACAACCAGATGGTAATACATTTGATATTGTTATAAATCGCTCATTTGCCAGGTCTTCAGCTATATAGTAACCAACGATAGAAACAGTGTATCTACCATAACGGCTACTTCTCTGCTCATATCTCCGCACCCCTCCCCACGTGAGCACTCCGCGCCTTGCAAGTGCATATAACCGCCAGACGCACCAATCAAAGAGCAAGTAAACGAAAACGGCGAAACTCCCAAACCCAACAACATTCGAGAAAAACAGGTCAAATGCATTTAACCATTGATATTCATAAAAGACAAGGAATGCGTGACTGGGCTCACTCGGATTGTACCAGCAAGGCACTGTTTGATCAATCGCATATCGATCAACAATTGTCTCTGCTTCAGTAAAAGTACCATTAGTTCTACTTATTGGTCCATCAAAGTCACTTGCAACTGCCTGTCCGCCGTTCGCTAGATGGACCTCGTAGGAGAAGGTCGCGACGTACCTCCGGTCTGTAATGTCACCAGATTTGCTTGTTGTGTCATACTCACGCACCTGTTTATCCGTAATAGTGCAGGTACCTTGCTGATAGGATGCATAGACCATAACATAATGCGCTGCGATGAGTGCAGCCCAGCCAACTGTCAGCACTATAAAAGAGAGCTTGATGAGAGAACGTCGCCGCAGAAACTGTTGACGCTTCCAGACAGCGATAGGGTCTCCTCGCGAAAGCGATGAAAGCGATTGATCGCGGTAAGTATACAATGGGTTCGAATTTATAGGGAGCACAGAAGGAAGAGGGAGAGCGGTGTTTCTCCTCTCCCTCAAAAGCAAGCGACAAGGAAAACCTTTTTCAGTTCTCTTCATTCGATAGCAATGCAGCCTTTTGTTCACCTGGCATTTGCTCTTTCGCCTCATACCTCTGTAGGCGCGGAAGAGCGATCCATAGACAGACAATGGCGAGGACAATAATGAACGAAGCTAAGACATATACTTGAAAATGCCCCCACGCTGTGTACATGTAACCGCCAATAAGTGGACCGACAACCCATCCAAGCGATTGCAACGATTGCGTCGCTCCACTCACACGACCTTGTTCGCGCCGTCCAACCGTTTCAGAAATGAGACCTCGCAGAGCATTTTCGACAAGGCTACCTGAACCTGCGAAGAGTATAATACCGACAAACAAGAGAATTGGTGTGGCGAGAAACGCGATGGAACCAAGCACAAGGTAGCTGATGCCGACCAGCACGAAGGCTATGAGACCCAGCCGGATGTTTCCCAGCCTTGTAAGCAACCAGCTAACCAGCACACCCTGGACGAGAATGTCTACCGCGCCGAGCACGGTGACCACGAGACCGGCCTGCGTGACATTGAAGCCAAGGCTGTCTTTCATCAAGACGGTGAGCGTCGCCTGCAACATGCCCACTGGGAAAGCATAGAAGAACCAGGCCAGCAGTAACCAGCGCAAGTTTGCCCAACGAAACACGGACACCAGTTGTTTCAAGGGATTGAGTTCGCTCACAGCAATCGAGGTGATGCGGTGCTCTTTCTCCAAACTCTCTGGCAACAAGAAGTACCCACAGACGAGCGTAAGCAGGAGAAGGCCAGCGGCGGCAAGAAATGGTGCATTGTAGTTGATCGTTGCCAGCAGTCCACCAACAGCAGGGCCAATGAGAGAACCGGCACCTGCCGCAGCACCTAGCATGCCGAAGTATTTGCCACGGTCCTTTGGTTCCGTGATATCAGCGATATAGCCAAACAAGACTGGAATGTTGCCGCCTGTCAAGCCATCGATTATGCGTCCGAGGAAGAGCAACCAGAGCGCACCGCCAAGGCCGAAGATGAGATAGCCTATCGCGGAACCAAGCAGACAGATGAAGAGAATGGGGCGTCGCCCAAAACGGTCGCTCAGAACGCCTAAAACTGGCGCGGCGATCAACTGGCAGATACCATAGGCTGCGAATAGCCATCCCACAATAGCTGCGAGATTATT
>CAWKKX010000010.1:0-342123 GCA_963850365.1 uncultured Chloroflexia bacterium | reverse complement strand
TGATGGATAATGTCTCTGGAGCGGCTCCACGTTCGGGCGTGGAGGAGAAACAAGTTAAAATCGACCAACCGGATGAGGAGAAGGGGCAGGGAGCACGCATTGCATTAAGTGCGGCGATAGTTTTCTGATTATGGATGGATGCGGGGATTTCCTGGCATCACACCGAGAAATGGGCCTTTTCCGCCATGGTACACGTTTCCTGCATATCTGCAATCTCTATCTGGAAGGCCGCCCCCTTGTTCCGCTCTCCCACCAGGTAACGACGATGGGAAATATGTGTCGCCTGGATCTAACCAATAAATCACTCACTATCGCTGACCATGACACTATTGAGCAGGGAATTATTCATATCGAGCGCTTCGTGGAACTGGAGCAAGACTACCTGATACATAGCTTTATGATCACAAGCTTCCATACAACTTCTTTACCGCTGAAAGTGAGTTTAAAGTTCGGGACGGACTTTTGTGATCTCTTTGAAGTGCGCGGCATGGTACGCAAGAAACAGGGAGAGCATCGACCAGTTACACAGGACGATGGCAACCTGCGGTTCAGCTATTATGGATTAGATGAAGTCGAGCGCACAACCCACATCGAGTATGAGCCAGTAGCCAACCAGATACAAGCCAATCAGCTTGACTGGACGCTCAACCTTGTACGCGGCGAACCCGTCAAAATCAAGGCCGTAATACATATGGAGATATCAGGCACAGAACAAATTACAGTCAAAAAGCCAACCATACCAACCATACCAACAGTCACGCTCTGGCGCAATAGTCCACAGCCATCAGTTACGACCGACGATATTATGTTTAACCGTTTATTAAAACGGGGCATGCAAGACATTATGATGTTGAGTACGATGACGCCGTATGGCTATTTCCCATATGCCGGCATCCCCTGGTTCAACTGCCCATTTGGACGCGATGGACTGGTTGCGGCGCTACAATTTCTGCCCTTATTCCCCCAGATAGCGCGGGGCACGCTTGAGTTTCTAGCAGCTTACCAGGGTACAAAGATTGAGCCATTTACAGACGAGGAGCCCGGCAAAATCCTGCACGAATTCAGGACTGGCGAGATGGCCAATTGCCGCGAAATTCCCTATATTCCCTATTATGGTACGGTCGATGCAACACCACTCTTCCTCATCTTGCTCGAAGGGTATATACGCTGGACGAACGATCTCGAATTGCTAGAAAAGCTATGGCCACATGCCGAAGCGGCTGTCCAATGGATGGTAAATTATGGAGACAAAGATGGCGATACCTTTCTTGAATATCACCGTGTATCCGAGCAGGGATTGAGCAATCAGGGCTGGAAAGATTCCTGGGATGGCATCAACCATAGTGACGGCAGGGTTGCACGCTCGCCACTTGCACTCAGCGAAGTACAGGGCTACGCTTACGCAGCTTATCGTGCGATGAGCTACCTGACAAGAAGGCGCAGACTGGATGAACAAGCCCTGCACTGGGATCGTACCGCAGAGATATTACAGGCCAACTTCTTACAGCACTTCTGGTGGGAAGAAGAGCAGGTCTTCTACCAGGGCTTCGCAGCAGGTAAAGAAATATGCGACGTGGTATCCTCAAACGCCGGCCAGTGCTTATGGACAGGTATTGTGCCCGAAAATATGGCACATAAGGTCATTAATCGGTTCATGCGCGACGACATATTCAGCGGTTGGGGCATACGTACCCTCTCAACCAGATCCAGACGCTTTAATCCCATGAGTTATCATAATGGCTCCGTCTGGCCACATGATACAGCCTTTATAGGAACCGGTTTCGCCCTTTATGGCAAGAAAAAAGAGGCTGCCAAATTGCTCAAGAGCTTGTTTGATGCCAGCCACCACTTTGATGAGGGTCGCCTGCCAGAACTCTACTGTGGCTTCCCCCGGCACGAAGGCTATGGTCCAACACGCTACCCGGTCGCGTGCTCGCCACAGGCCTGGGCCACAGGCGCTCCATTTACATTGGTCAGCGCCCTGCTCGGCATGAATCCAAATGCCGAAGAACAGCGTCTGACACTCCATCAACCTACACTGCCAGATTGGCTCAATACGCTAGAGATCCATGGCATGTATGTAGGCTCACAACAAGTACACCTGCGCTTCCTACGCGTCGGAGGACACACTGAGATCGTGCTCGGCAAAGATAATGAAGTGGATATACGCGTGCTATAAACGAAGCAACAAAACAAAGCTTCTCGCCTTGACACGCTTTATAATGATCAGGCATAGTCTAAAGAGAGACGAATAGCCAGTAGTTCATCTCTATAGCCAATTGCGTATTCTACTATACGATTCAGGAGAATTGAATGTTAACTGAGGCTTTGCAGCAGGTACTCATCCAACGACCACTCGGACTTGTATTTGATATAGACGGTACACTTAGTCCCATTGCTCCTACACCAGATGAGGCCAGACTTTATCCCGGTACCACAGAACTACTCCGTCAGGAGCAGGAGTATGCCCATGTTGGTATTATAACGGGACGAGCGATTGTGGATGGGGCCCGCATTGTAAATGTAGAAGGGCTGACCTACGTTGGCACACATGGGCTGGAATGGAGCACAGGTCTACCCAGCACCCACCCGATAGAACTTATACCGGAGGCCCAGCCATATATTGAGCCAGGCACATATCTGCTGGATCTCGCCGAGCGAGAGCTTACTTCGCTCATCCCTGGCCTGATAGTACAGCGCAAGCAGGTTGGTGGCACACTGCACTATCGCCTGGCCTCTGATCCAGAACATGCACGCAAACTCATCCTCGCCACCCTTAAAGAGCCAGCTCAACGCGTGAATATGCTTATCAATGAGGGCAAGCGGGCAGTAGAAATACTCGCACCACTCACAACGAACAAGGGCACCGCACTACGTCGCTTCGTCAACCAGTTTGGGCTACGTGCCATCGTTTTCGCTGGCGACGACCGCACAGACCTCAATGGTCTATTGGAGATAGAGAGGCTACGCCAGGAAGGCTATATCACCCTGGGTATTGCCGTTCAGCATCCTGATACGCCACCAGATCTTCTCAAACATGCGGATATAGTAGTACAAGAGGTTGAGGGAATGATTCAACTAATGGAAGAAATAAACACCTTCCTGGCCAATTCCAAAATCTCGCATACGTAAACCTTTTTTAACATAAAAAACGACTATAGAGATATCTTCGCGATATCTCTATAGTCGTCTCGCCTATCATCCTCTCGCTATTATTGGCCGTGTAAGCTATACTACTATTTAGCATTCATAGGTTATTATTTTTACCTATTATCTTTTTTGCCGGCATTGGCACCCCGTGTACTATCACATCGCTATCGGACAGACAAAACGGCTCTCATCTTTTTAACTTATTATCTTTCTTGCCATCCCTGGCAGCTGTATCGTTATCTTTCTTTTTCACAATTGAACGAGTGATTCTCATCTTTTACTCGTCATCTTCTTGCCATCCCTGGCATCTTGTGTACCATTACATCACCGTTAAACGAGCGAGCCATCATCTTCTGTTCATCGTGAGCATCTGAATATCACCCTAACTTAGCAATCACAGTTTTATCTTGAAGGGGTTCAGCAATATGTTCAGACGCAGTATCAACAACATTCAAAGCATTGGCGAAAACGCGCTCAAGAAGTTCGTTGATATCGGATATCTGCCTGTCTATCCATCCGTTTAGATCACTGCGTTCCACAGCCTGACGTGCTAATGTTGACTTTATTTTTCGTTCTTCGGGGGAGAGAGTCAAAGCTTTATATAAAGCCTCAGCGGTTTCTGCCACATCGGTGGGGGAAGTTGGTATCGATCCTTTCGCCAATTGCTGGAAGGCACCTGCCGTACGTGATAACACGAGTACCCCATCAGTCTGATTAACAACAGGACCCTCTTTTGCCACCAGGTTCATCCCATCAATAATCGGATTGACCAGTAGCACATCATAATACTGCATTGCAGCAAGCGCCCTTATACGATCATTACCAAAGAATGCCCGGATAGGAACCCAATCATCGGTACCGTATTTATTGTTAATTTCCTCTATAAGCGCATGCACATCGCTATCAAAGCGGCGATACATTGGCAGGGTTTGTCGGGAAGGTACTAGAAAAGCGAGAAAAGTCACCTTACCACGCAGCTCAGGATGCTGATCAATAACGCGATCATAAGCCTGGAAACCACGTATCAGGTTTTTTGTTGGCTCGACGCGATCCACACGTACGATAGTGCGTTCAGCAAGCAAAGGCTTGATCTGTTCGGCAGCACGCCGTCCGGCTGCACTATTTATAGCACGACGCTCTTCAGTAACAGAGATTGAGATTGGATAGGCCCGCGTCTGCGTACGATGGCCCTGCCACCAGACGGCACCTTCTTCAAAGTCCACAACCGCACCATCCAGCAGGGTACGGGCACCTTCCAGAAAATTACGCCCATCGCGTTCGGTCTGGAAGCCAATAATATCGTTGCCAATCAGACCAGTATAAATCGCTTGCGCAATATTGCTCGGCAAGAAATGCCAGCAACGCACATCTGGCCACGGGATATGGATAAACTGCTGCATAATAATCGTGGGATGACGCTTGCGAATCATCGCAGAAGCCAGATAGAGATGATAATCTTGCAACATCACTACAGGCACCGTCTCCTTACTCTCAATCTCAACATTGATCGCATCAGCAATGGCTTGATTAGCGACCGTATAGCCCTGCTCCCAGGCATCTTGCAGCTGGGCCGCCGATGCGGATTCCTGGGTAGGATCATACATATAATGTTGAAGGAACCAGAGCAATTCATTGCTAATCTTCTCGTAGTATTTTCGATATGCCTCCTTAGAAACAGAAACGTAACGCAGTTGCATTTTCTGGCCCGGCAAAGGCGATTGAAGCAATCCACCGTTTTCCGCCTGTGCTCTCTTCATAGCCAGACGGTCGCCTTCTGTCATGGTCATCGCAACCCACGAGACCTCCATGCGGTTTCCGGCATCAATAAGTGCCGTCACCATACCGCCAGCACCTCGTCGAGCTTTAAGAGTTTTATCCTGGCTCAATTGAAACTCAACCGGCCCCCGGTTGGATGCAATTATAAGACGACGAGCATGCGTTAACTGCGGAGGAGGGGCTTTTGTCGTCTTCCGCGTTGGCATGGGTATATCCTTTCTAACAGGTGCTTACTGTTCTTGCACTCTCTCTTCGCTACAACATAACGTTCGAAAGACCTTGTCTTTATGTGTGACAAGCTAGCTATGCAAGTTCTCGAGAGTAATGTTACCATACCCGAAAGCTGTATGCCTAGCCTTGCAGCTTAGAACAGTACATCACCTGTACGTTTTACAAATCCTCTCGATAACACCTGTAGCACTATATAATATATCTGGAACACAATGAGACTTCTTTTATTTCATTGCAGAGTTTGTTGCCCTTTTATTGATCTCTATGATACGCTACAAATCAGTACAATTCAAGTTAATTGATTTTCTATCATGTGTACTATGCACATATTTCTGTACTGCTGGTAGACTAATGAAATCATCTTTTATAAATTAGTAACATTTTTTGCCAGCAGTAACGTTATAGTAATTGTGAGTTTGTTTACAGTATAGTTATATTTATATTGGGAAGCACGAAAGTGATTAGCACTTTGTTTACATTTATGATGGTTCATATGTATATAATCAGCACAAAACTGCTTGCTATCTCTGTGCTAGCGGCAAAACGAGGTACAATAGTACCGCATGTCTCTAGACCGACTACGCTACTCGTTTTGTTTAATGTAAAGTGATACGCAAATAACTAAAATCTTATGCTGACTTTTTGAAAAACTTTATCCATTGCAATTATTATTTTTCTTCTTTACTATAGTACTATAGTAAAGAGAGAGATTTTATGCTGGTGCTTCACACGACGCCCCAGGACATAACCCATAACTACTAGCACCGCATAAAACTTTGCGGATATCTAATAACACATGCTAGAATTGCCCTGCTAGAAGCAGAGAAATATGTGAATTATCGGGCCCATGGCTGAACTTGAGAGGAGCGCAAATTGGAAGAGACGACTGGTAGGAAATGGCTCTGGCGCATTCTGGATTTCATCAATCCATTGCGCGATCCTAGCCTGACGGTAGCCGCTGTATTAACATTTATTGAAGAAGCGGGACAACAGACCCAGTGGTATTGGATCATTATCGTGGCGCTCGTCAACTGGTTAGCGGTTCGTGGTATCGTGTGGCTGATGGTAAATTTCACTTTTGCCTCTGTCTTTATTGGTCGTCGCGTCTGGTGGTCTATCAAGCATCCGCAGCTCGCATGGCGTATTTTGGATGCAGTCGGGCATGAAGAGATTGTTATCGGCGGCAATATCGGCATGGGCGAAAGCATTATGCTGCAAGATGGTACGACCATTATGAGCCCAATGCTTGGTGCCAATGGCATCCATATCATTGGCGAATTGCCGGCTGGCACAGAGTTACCGGTCCTGGGTATGCCAAATGGACAAATGACAACCAATATGCAAAACTTCAATACAGGTTCAGGTGGCTTCTTCCCAGGCTCAAACGATTTCTCTCCTAATAGCTTTGGCGGTCAACCGGGAGTAAATTATCAGTCGGAGAACAACAATAGATATAATGGCGATTTTGTAAGCTCACAGAGTACCGACGGCTTGCCGCACACATTTCCACAACGTCCTTCACAAGAGGAAGAGCAGCTCCGTCAACAAGTTGCAGCCTTCACACGCCTGATGGAAGATTGGATTCAATTTACGGAAGAGAAATGGCGCACCGTCAGCGATAGTCAGTTGGGCTGGAAACCACTACGCGGGCGCTGGGGCAACTGGGACGATATTTTTAATGATGTTTATGCCGCTAAAACCTCTGATCCGATGGCTGAGGCAGCCCAGTCAGCTGGTGAAGCAACTGCAAGACGATATGATAATTCTAAAGATAAAGGTTCAGCTGCTTCGGCGGTTGCTTGTTTTATGCGTGATATGATGACACTACGTCGTGGCCTGGATATAATCCAGCAGTCATCTGATGCTATCACATCACAAAATACTGATAATCAGCCAGCAGTTCACCCTACATTCAGTAATAATCGCTTCGGTGGTGGCAATAGTGGTTCGTTGTTAAGTGGTAATACTGGACCTACACCACGTAGCACATTGATTCGTCGGCCGGCACAGATTTTTGTGGACGCCGACTCTAAAAAATAGGACAGAGCATGTATTCGTATTCCCCCCATCCTGTTCACGTGCGCCCAGAAATGGACCGAATGGCAGAATATAGACCCGGTGAGTCTCAAGAGGCATTCAGCGCACGTACAGGCATTCCCATCGAGCAACTTATTAAGCTGAATAGCAATGAAAGCCCATATGGACCTGCACCTCAGGTTCTAACCGCCCTCAGCGATTGGGGCAACTACAATAATTATCCCGATACCGATTCACGTGCACTTAAAAAGGCTCTTTCAGAATATACTGGTGTAGAGAGCCGTCATATCGTGGTAAGCCACGGAAGCAATGAACTGATCAATCTACTCTGGCATATTTTTCTTTCGGTGGGCGATAATGTAATCTGTTGCCCTCCAACCTTCTCTCTCTATACTTCGATTACGACTTTTTGTGGCGCATATGTGCTTGAGGTGCCAAGAGCGGAAGAATACGAGCTGAATGTAGAGGCTGTGATCAAAGCCCTTACACCTGAGACAAAAATTATTGTGCTGTGCTCTCCCAATAATCCGACGGGCAATACAGTCGATGAACAGGATATTCTGGCATTGCTAGAGACTGGACGCATCATTATGGTGGATGAAGCGTATGTGGAGTTTTCGCAGCATCCACGAGGGTTAGCACACCTGGTGCCTCATTACCGCAATCTCATTATCATGCGTACATTTAGCAAATGGGCCGGGCTGGCCGGGTTGCGCATCGGCTATGGCATCTTCCCTGAGTGGATTGTGGCCTATCTGCGTCGTGGTCAACCCCCTTTTGAGGTCAATGTTGCGGGACATATCGCGGCCATCGAGACGCTAAAACACCTTGACTATACCTTGGATAAAGTACAACGCATTGTGGCTGAGCGCGAACGGCTCTTTGCTATACTCGCTAAACACCCTTTCCTGGCCCCCGTCCCTTCGCAGGGCAATTTCATTTTGACGCAGGTGGATGAAAATGAGGTGAAAATGGAGCAGTTCCGCGCTACCATTGAGTCATACGGGGTTATGCTGCGCTACTTTAATCACCCCTACCTGAGTAACTTTGTACGTCTGACGGTCGGATGCCCCCATCATACCGATATCATTGCATGTGCACTGGCTAGCATTAACCCACAGCAGTAAGAGAGATGTTATTACATTTTTGCACATTCTGTACCAGGGGCAGAATGTGCAAAAAATGTAATAACGTCCGTAATTTCTACCTCTTCCACTTGCCCAACACGCACCTGCGGGGGTACAATAGCCTCGCAAGGAAAGATAGTACCAGGAATATTTGCAACAGTTGTGGCTGGCAAAAGAACAAAAATATAAAGAGATATTCTACAGGTACCGTGGAGGAAACATATTTATGGCATACAATACAAACGATGAGACAACGATTGAGGCCGTGTCAGCTCGCGAGATACTTGATTCGCGTGGCAATCCTACAGTTCAGGTTGAGGTCCTTTTGATAGGTGGGGCGCAGGGTGTCGCGGCCGTGCCTTCTGGCGCGTCAACGGGCGCACACGAGGCCGTCGAATTACGCGATGGCGATAAAAGCCGCTACGGCGGGAAGGGTGTCCTCAAAGCTGTGGCCAATATCCAGGATACTATTGGCGATGCACTGGTCGGCCTCAATGCAACAGACCAGGCAATGATCGATGAGGTGATGATTTCATTGGATGGCACTCCCAATAAAGGGGTCCTTGGCGCGAATGCTATTCTTGGCGTCTCACTCGCAGTGGCAAAGGCAGCCGCGCAGGCGCAGCAACTTCCCTTGTATCGTTACCTGGGGGGCGTTTCAGCTCGCACGTTGCCTGTGCCAATGATGAATATTTTAAATGGCGGCAAGCACGCAGATAATTCAACTGACTTCCAGGAATATATGGTCCTTCCGGTCGGCGCACCTTCGTTTCGCGATGCGCTACGCATGGGGGCCGAGGTGTATCAGGCCTTGAAGAAGGTACTACATGGTAGAAAGTTGAATACAAATGTTGGCGATGAAGGTGGTTTCGCTCCCTCCCTACCAACCAATCGTGCCGCACTTGAACTGTTGGTGGATGCAATCGAGGCCGCTGGCTATAAACCTGGCGTCGATATCTTCCTGGGTATGGATTCTGCTGCAACTGAATTGTTCACCAATAATAAATATGCCCTGGCTCGCGAGGGTCGCACATTGACTTCACGGGAGATGATTGATCTGTACGAACAGTGGATCAATGAGTATCCTTTGATCACTATTGAGGATGGACTGGCCGAAGACGATTGGGAAGGTTGGTCGCTGTTCCGCCAGCGCGTGGGTGGTCGCCTTCAGATAGTGGGCGATGATCTCTTCGTCACGAATACAGAGCGCCTCAAACGTGGTATTCAAGAGCAATCGGCAAACTCGATCCTGGTCAAGCTTAATCAAATTGGTAGCCTGACGGAGACAATGGATGCAATTGAGATGGCCAAACGAGCTCAGTTTACTGCTGTGGTCTCGCATCGCTCAGGCGAAACCGAGGATACAACCATCGCCGATCTCGTTGTGGGAACAAATGCAGGCCAGATCAAGACCGGTGCACCGGCCCGCAGTGAGCGCGTTGCTAAGTACAACCGCCTGCTTGTCATTGAGGACGAACTGGGCACGGAAAGCGCACGCTACGCAGGTTTCAGCGCTTTCTATAACGTACCAGGACTGTATGCTAAAGCGTAAATTGCTGTGTATGCATCACTGGAGCGGGATATCTCCAGTAGAGACAAAGCGCGACAGTCCTTGCCGCTGTGGTGTTGGCCTCCCTAACTCATAGGGGCCCTATTTTCACATTCAGCGCACAATACATAAAACTCCATAAGGGCTCGTTTAAACAGTCAGAAACACTATCAGAGAATATATTCTCTGATAGTGTTTCTGACTGTTTAAACACATTTTACCTCGCAAAAAGTCATCAGGCTCTCTATCATTTATAGTAAATCTTCACAATTGATACAAATATATCAATTTACAGAGCTATTGTAATATCTCCATTCCAAAACATTGCTGAACAAATTTGGATGAGTACTTCATGTATGAAAAGAAAATATTGTATAATATTATAAGGCAGACAATTGAGTAAATGCATAGCGAGAGAAGGGGCCAAGGTATTCTGCATGTCCAAAACAAGAATATATGCTCTGTTGGTATCTACGGCTACATTTTTTCTTGGGATCGTCTTTCAGTCTTTATTCGATCAGTGGTTCCCTATTAAAAATACAATGTCCTTTGTCCTAATAGTGATCATAGTCGTACTAGCAATACTATTGTTAATTTCTGTAGATATATTAGAGATGCTGAATAAAAGATTCAAACACGTTGATACTAAATTAGCGGATATTGCTACTAACATTGCTAACCGCACAGGATTAAATATAGAATACATAGAAGATGATGCTGACGGAAAATCTTATAAGCGCTCAATAGAGTTAGTTGAGAAGGCTACTTTAGGGTTAACATTTGTTAGTCCATGGAACCCTCTAATGGAATATCAACCTGATTCAAGCACCGAACTAAAAAGTGCAAAAGATAGGTATTACGAGACCATTAAGAAAAAAATTAGCGAGAACATAGAAAGCAATTCAGTCTTTCATCGTAGGATAATTCAAATACCTAAAGAGTCTCAAACTACAGATTTGTTATTTAAATATGATTTGTCTTTTTTTGAATACTTGAAATATTCCTCTGAAGCACAACAATCCCATCCACGTTCATGCCGGTTACGGGGAACAAGCCCTATTGTCAATATTCATTTCACTATAATCGATGAAAGATATGTTATTATACCCATCACAACCTTTCTAAAAAATGGTTATGTTCAGAGGCGTGGACAGATTATCTTTGATGACGGTCGCGGAGAGCTCGTAAAGAGCTTGAACTTTATTTACCAGACGTTGGACGCATACTCTCGCCCCATTGAGCCTAACCAAATTATTGCTCAAAAACCAATTTAAAATTGTAGTAAATTATCTACTTGATACAACCTCAATACATCGGCTTGCCTTATTGCAAATACATACTGCAAACTAAATCGATCTAATCAACAGACAATAAAATCTATAAATAGATTGATTTCAGGCTTCACCCTTGTGACGGTCTTCTTTCAAGGTGCGATCACATACTTATTCTTAATACAATAGCAGTTAACGGGCTCCTCTGGCCAGTGTAGATAACCCAGCAAATAGAGGCTATTCAATCGACATTTTTTATAATGTGCGCTATGATGTTCCAATGAAAAGTCAAAACGATATTATTTTAGTAACTGGCCGTAATATGGTTGGTAAAACCACTGCAATATATCACCTAAAAAAATATATTGACTTAGACAAGATTCATAATGAAATTATTACGGATTCTCAGTATCTGTTTGAATCTATGATGCAAGACGATAAGTCAGGTGGTATTCATCATACTCATAGCTGGTGTGAAAAAAGTAGCAGAGGACATAAACACAATTCCAGAGAAGATGAGCCCATTTTTCCATTTACGGTTACAGATAATACTATACCAGATTCCACATTTCACCTTTTTTTTACGGCACTCAATAATCTGCCACATATTAACAATAAAATATATTTTGTAGAGTTAGCAGGAGGAAGAAACACTCTTTTCAAAGACGAGTCGGGCTCTGATATTAATTATTCATATGCAAAGATTAAAAGAATATATCAAGAAAATCTCAAATACCGAAAGTGGATGGAGAGGGTACGTACTGTCATCCACATAACTGCTGCTGATGAGACAAGACAGATTCTCAAGCACCGACGCCTCATGCATTTTCCGAAGGATCTTGCAAAAAACACAGCCTCATGGCTTATTGATGAAAGAGTTTTGCAATTCTATGGCTATGACGATTTTTTTGAAATTCAAGGTTTATTTGATAGCTCTGGAGTTACTGTTCACGATATTAAAAATGATGGAAGTGTCTTTTTCTTTGATAGACTAAATTGCCTTTCTAAGGAATTAATTTAGTAAACAAGAGGATGGATAGAGCTACAAAGTATTGGAGGGGTTCCTTGCTTGAGCACATTTTAATACAACTCCTTGCGCTCTCCACCAATAATGTGACATCAACACTTCGGTATACCAAATCCATTATTGCAAAGCTCAGGCCTCTACTCTAGCTGGCACCACGACATAAATACAATCTCTCCGCTCCGATACAACATTCGAAGGACTCTCTGTAGTACAAGGACACCCTGTATCCTTGTATACAGCACTCCAGATACGTTATAGTATCGTTATTAGAGTATGTATCATTATCGGCTATCAACATTGAGCAGAAATGCACAAAGATACAGGCGGCTATTAGGAATATAGCTAGCAAACACGAGAGTAATGAAAGAGTCCTGACAACATAAGAGTTTACCCTCGTCCACCCTGGGGTTTTCTGCTCCTAAATAATAAACGTGATAAAGAGAGGATTTATGGCAAATAATACATCTAACGTTACAAACACGCAAAAACGGCAAATAGGACGTTCCGTTCACTATGATATTAGTTATATTGTTCAGGATATTGAGCATGGTACCGATGGGGCAATTGTTCTGTTGCACGATATTCCCGCCGGCGCTTTCACATGGGAACCAATCATGGGACAACTGGCGGGGCTGAACCGCGCAGTCTATGCCTTTGATATGCTCGGCTACGGCCAATCGGACCATCCCTGGCCTGCCGATACCTCCATCTGGGGTCACGCCGACGTCCTGGCTCTCCTCTTCCGAGATCTCAAGCTTACCAATATAGTCCTTGTGGGACATGGCCTTGGTGGTGGAGTGGCCCAGGTATTAGCTACACGTCTGTATCGCGAACATATCAGTGCTCTGGTGCTTGTCGATTCAATCGCCTATCTACACGCATTCGCCGAGAACTGGCCTTTGACCGAGATGGAGAAGCGGCGCGACTTCGATGCTCCACAGAATACACATGTGGAAGATTTGATCAACAATTTGCGCGAAACTCTACCAGGTGCGGTCGTCAATACTAAAGGCTTTGGCAATGTGGTCAAGGATTATGTCGAGCCATGGAATAATGAGCTGGGTAAAGAGGTGCTCTTCCAGCATTTGCGCGGCCTCGTACCTTTCTATTTGAACTCTGTCTCCAGCGATCTACAAAAAACCGGCAAACCCACATTGCTTATCTGGGGTGAGCAAGATCAGCAGGTACCGGTCAAGTTCGCGCAACGCCTACATCGCGAGATTCCAGGTTCTACGCTGGCGATCCTTCCCAATGCCGGACACATGTCTCTGTTCGACGCTCCTGATGCGGTGGCGGCTGCGCTGAGCGATTTTATCACAAGGCTATAGTAGTAACCCTTTTTATATTTTTGCACATAAATTTTGCACGAAAGGCAAGTGTGCTTTTATAAGATAGCCACAACTAAACCAGGGGAGTAAAATATTTTCTTAAAGATTGGAGCGGGATAGCAATGACGAATGAACCCGTTTCTCTTGCTCTGGTACAACGCTATGCAGAGCAGATTCGCGCCAATGTAGCGCGAGTGATCATCGGCAAACTGGATGTTATTGACTTGCTGCTCGTGGCATTGTTGAGCGATGGGCATGTCTTATTAGAAGATGTGCCCGGTATGGGTAAGACGGTGCTGGCAAAGTCGCTGGCCCGTTCGCTTGATGCAACCTTTCAGCGTGTGCAGGGCACGCCCGACCTGCTACCAACGGACATTATTGGCGTGAGCTATTATGATCAAAAGCAGAACGAGTTCGTGTTTCGCGAGGGTCCGCTCTTCGCACAGATACTGCTCGTTGACGAGGTGAATCGGACGACTCCGCGCACGCAAGCGGCTCTGTTAGAGGCTATGGCCGAGCGTCAGGTAACTGTTGAGCGCGAGAGCCGACAGCTTCTCAGGCCATTTCTGGTCATCGCCACCCAGAATCCTATCGAGCTTGAGGGTACGTTTCCGCTGCCCGAAGCACAGCTTGATCGCTTTCTCTTACGCGTGCAGATGGGCTATCCAACGGAAGACGAAGAGCAGGAGATTCTGCATCGCTTCAAGGATAAAGAACCGTTGACTGAGCTGCAACCAGTTGTTACAGCTACCGAGTTCAGTGCCCTACAACGCGCTGTACGTCAGGTCCACTGGCAGCCAGAGGTTGAACGCTATCTGCTGACAATCATCCGTGCTACACGCCAGCACGATGCGATTCAGCTGGGTGTGAGTCCGCGTGGTAGTCTTGCACTCTATCGCGCATGCGAGGCCTATGCCGCCATTCAGGGCCGCGATTTTGTACAGCCGGATGATATTAAGTATCTAGCACCTGCCGTCCTGGGTCATCGCTTGCTCTTGACGAATCGCAACCGCATGCGTGGCAAACGGGCAGGCGACATTATCCATGAGATTGTACAGGCCACCGCTGTCCCTGTTGAAACAATTGTAACATCACCAACGAACAGGTGAGAACGACTATGATGCGCTCAAGGGAAAAGGGTCCGCCAACGTCTGAAGAACACGTTGCGATGCTCAAGCAACGTCGCCCCTGGTATTACGTGGCCCTCACCTTATTTTTGCTCAGTGTGTTGACAAGGCAACCACTGCTGGTGCTGGCAAGTGTCTTTACCTTGTTGGTCGCTGCGGTGCCTGAAATCTGGTTCCGCAATGCGTTGAACTACCTGATTGTGCGCCAATACGTAGATCAGCGGCATATCTTCTACGGCGAGAAGGTAACGCTGTCGATTAGTATTGAGAATCGTAAGCTGCTGCCGCTACCCTGGCTACAAGTCGAGGATGCGGTCACGCCCCCATTGACCGTAGTAGATCACCATGATACACGACTGCGAGCGGTCAACCGGGATACATTTATTAGCACATGGCTGCTCTGGTCTTTCCAGCGCGTGACACGGCGCTACCGGATGAATTGTCGTGCGCGTGGCTTCCACGTTCTGGGACCGGTCAGGTTGCGCTGTAGCGATCCATTTGGCTGGCTTGAAAGAGAGCTACTCTTACCGGCCAACGAGACGCTGCTGGTCTATCCACTGATCGCTCCGCTTGAGGCTCTGGGGCTGCCAGATACATTTCCGATGGGTGAGCGCATCGGCCCACGTCAGTTGCTTGAAGATCCGCTCTGGTTTGCGGGTCTGCGCGAATATCAAATGGGCGATGACCCGCGCCGCATCGATTGGAAGGCAACGGCACGCGCCGGTGAGATGCGCAGTAAGCTCTATGAATCAACAACCGAGCGCCACCTGCTGATCCTGCTCGATACCTGGACCTACTCGCATGAGAAGAAGGGCATGGATTTCGAGATGCAGGAATTTGCAATCTCGATAGCAGCTTCCCTGGCAACCTGGGCGCTGGATACCGGTTATATGATTGGCCTCCTCACGAATAGCTCGATAGTTACAGCCAGCAATATTCTCAGTACTGAGGTCAATACTCATGCCGCACTGGATGAGGAAGCGGCACTAAAATCAAACGCCACCACGATCTCTCCCCCTGGCGTACGCGTTCCCTTCGCCCTCGATAATACCCAGTATGAGCAGATCCTGACAACGCTGGCACACCTGGTGCCAGGTTACAATACGCCCATTGAACGTATTATTGAGCTGGAGGACGACATGTTTCCTCGTGGAACGACTATTCTCCTGATCAGTCCCATCAATACATTGAGCGAGAATACCATCGAGCGCTTATTCGAACGGCGCAAGTATAGCAATGCAATACAGATCGTCCTGGTGGGTGACCAGGAAAAGAATTGTCAGCTACCAGATACAGGCAACTTCCCGGTTTATCAGGTTGGCGGAAAGGAGAAATGGGATGAGCTCGTTAGAACCGCTGGACACGAACAGCATGGTAACATCAATACCAACTCGCTCCAACTGGATTGAAATTTTTGCGGTCCCTATTGCATCCGCGATTATGGAGAGCCAGCCGATTGCAATCGCGCTACTCCTGCTTGTGCCATATCTCTTTGGTAGCGATAGCCTGTATCCAGATGTCGCCAGTGTCACCTTCTTACTACTCTTCCTACACTGGTGGTCTATGGGCATCAGATACGTTTCTGAGCGCTTAAGTATCAGGATGCCATCTCTATCATGCTCTACGATATCCTGGGCATTGTGGTGGCTCTCGCTCTGCTCGCAGTAACGCATCTCACAATGATAACAGAGCCAACATTCTTGTTTCTTGCACTAACACTTACAGGCTGGAGCTGGAAACGTGGGGCGGATCGCACAAAGGCAGGACTGAACGAAGAACAACTCATCAATGCATTTAAAATTGGCTTTATCACGCTCCTCATCAGCATGGTTTTTGTGCTCCTCTCGGTGCATGCCTCTTCCCACGAGCAGGATAATGAGACGCTGCTGCGCGACCTGCCAATCTTCTTTCTCGCAGGCATGATTACCCTCTCGTTCACACGTATAGGGATCATCAAGAAAGAGCAGGCGCGTCACGCCGTCGGCGAGCGGCGCGAGAAGATGGGAAGTTGGCTCATCGTCCTGACAGTAACCTGGACGGTGCTTGTGATAGTGAGTATAATGCTCGAAACACTCCCATTACAAACGATCATGGCTCTGCTCAGCCCGCTCTGGTCTGTGCTCGACCTGCTAGCATCAGTCATTATCTATATACTCGACTTTATAGTAACAATCAGTAGTGGCCTTTTTTCGTTTGTCATCAGTCTGATATTATTACTTTTCCATCTACAAGCTACCCCCCAGCGAGCACAGCCTGCACATGCAGCACAAGCGGCTCAAACAATGCAGGACATAAGCATGCTTATATTCGTCCTACGCATCGTTGTCGTTGTACTAATTATTCTTGCCACAATCGTAATAACGCGTTTCCTGCAAAAGAGACGCCGGGCAAGTGATGATACACTTGATGAGGAAGAAGAGGTACGCGAGGGGTTAGATATCAACCAGGTTTTGCGTGCGCGACGCGAGGAACGCAAGCAGCGCCAGCAAGCATTCACGCTTGCTGCGCTGGATCAAGATTCGGTGCGTGCACGCTACCGTGACTTTCTTTTGGCGATGGCTGCCAGGGGCGAAGACTTCGTCCACCACACGCACGAGACGCCAGCAGAGTATCAGGCACGCATCCTGCACGCAGCACAAAACATTCCTGCACCTGATGCTGCCAACATACCAACCGACCCTGCGATCCTCTCAGCGCTAACACAGGCGTATAACCGCGAGCGCTATGGAGGCAAGCAAACTAACCCCACACAACAAAACTTCTTGCGCCAGTGGGTGCCCCATCTCATACAACGCTTAAGTGAACATCTTAAAAGTAAACCTAAGATTACGACCCAAAAACGATCCAATCGCGCTGGGGGGAGGATTAACTGCACGCTCATCATGCTGATGGGCAGCGCGGTTATAATCCTCAACCGCCAGCATATACACGCGATACAAACGCTCAAGTACCTGTATAGAGGCACCTTGCTGCTCCGCCTTCACCAACTCATACCACTTCTGCTGTGTACGCCTCTCGGCACATCCAAGCTCTGCTGGGGTCATAATAACTCTTCCTCAGGAAGCCTTATTGTTCTGCTTGGACTCCCTGACTTCTCTTGACTCTTTTGACTCTCTGTATTCGGCTGATAACTGATTGATCAATTTCTTTGCATTTAGCGATGTGAGTGTGGCACTATCTTCTGGCATTGCTTTGCCTAGATATTCGGATAGTTTGCGAATACTGTCCATCTGCCGCTCTGTTGCACTCGCCTGAGTATCGTTCTCAGCTGGCTGCACTGCCGCTCCACTCGTGCCATTTACACTGTTGGTGTTACGCCCATTCGCGCCATTCACACTATTTGCGCTATGCCCATTCACACCATTCGCATTGCGCCCATTCGCACTGCTGTCAGCGATCACGCCAGAACGAACAGGAGTGCCATTGCTATGACCATTGCCATTGGCGGCCTGTAGCTGACGCTCGACCGGGCTATCTACGATACGGTGCGCTTCCTCTAAATCAGGGGCAAACTGAGTGCCATAACCCAATGCGGCCAAAGCGCGGCCTATCGAGCCCGTCTCAGCCTTCTCAATAAAGTCGGGAAAGCTCGCCGCCTTCTCCGATTTCGTGCCCATCGCAATACCCCCCTGACCATCCTTAACGACTGCACGGAAGATGGCAAAGCCTTTGGCATGCTTGATGACTTTCTCGCTGCGACGCTTCTCCGCGTTCCAGACAAATGCCTCTTCTTCGGTATCGCGATCAACGTCAAGATGGAGCATCTCGGTCTCGATTGTGCCATGTGGACAAGCTGAACGAAACCAGACCAAACGCCATTGCACCGGCAAGTAATCGCGGGAGACCTGCCCGGATTTGATCTGAATTAAATGCTCATTTGGATTAAACATACGATTTTTTTGCTGCTCTTCACGAACCGTTTCGTCGGTTTGATTGTTCATATCATGCCCCTTCTAGAAATTATGTTCTATTATAATAGAACATACAGTCTATTTTGTCAAGTTAGCTACCCAGGCTTATTCTTTTTTGACATATAGAAGATGGAAATTTGTAATTAAAATCGATGGAGACACGAGTGGGAGACTCTCTGGATAGGAGATAGTCCAGAGCAGTTCAATCAGACCATCCTCACATTTTTAATCGCTTGCAATCACAAAAAGAACTTAAAATAGGATATAATGATACACATTGATAGAGTAGTCAATAAGTAAGTAGCCTTAAAACTCATGTATGGGCAGGCAAGCATTTTGCTCTTCAAGAGATGTTATGCAAACAGGCAAAGGGATGTCCGGCAATGAACACAATAAGTATTTATAATGAGATTCAGGTCGCGTTAAAGCAGGGTGAGCGCATTGTGATTGTCACTGTGGTCAAGACAAATGGTGCCGCCCCTTGTCCGATTGGTAGCAAGGTGATTGTGCACGCTGATGGTCATGTACAGGGAACTCTGGGGGG
Organism: uncultured Chloroflexia bacterium; assembly: GCA_963850365.1. GTDB lineage: Bacteria > Chloroflexota > Ktedonobacteria > Ktedonobacterales > Ktedonobacteraceae > Dictyobacter. Next base: position 323,045 of record CAWKKX010000010.1, on the reverse strand, counting down.
CGCTCTGACCGATGGTAAGGTCGCCAGGGAAGCACTACATGCCCTTGAGGAGCGTCGCTCTTATACAACCCATATCCACCTCGATGCCGATCAGGGCGAGGCAGTTGGGAGTTGTGGCGCAACACTGGAGGTTCTTTTCGAGGTCCTGCAACCTGAGCCACGGCTGATTCTGGCTGGAGCTGGTTATGTTTCACAGGCCCTTGCCCGTCTGGCAGCACACCTGGATTTCCGTATCGTTGTCGTCGATGATCGTCGCGACCTGGCCGATCCCAAGGCATTTGACTCGCGAGTAAAACTTATCATGGGTGACATCCCACAGGCGCTACAAGAGCTGGAGCCAGATGATGCCAGTTGGATCGTTATCGTCACTCGCGGCCATAACCAGGATAAAGAGGCTTTACGCGCCGCCCTGGGCACAAATGCTGCCTATATTGGCATGATCGGAAGTCAGAGCAAGGTCAAGCATATCTTTAAAGATCTACTCAAAGAAGGGGCGAGCCATGCACGCCTGGCCCAGGTGCACGCTCCGATTGGCCTGGATCTTGGCGCGGAAACTCCCGACGAGATCGCTCTGAGCATCGCCGCTGAAATCGTTATGCTGCGCAAAAAAGCTAGCGGAGCCTCGCTCAAAACGCTCCATCACCTGCTAGAAGAAGAGGCACATGTCGTCTAAGTGGCTTCTTTATCACATAATTTGCGCTTTTATTTAACACCGCGAATATAGCGCACCGTCACAGTGCCCAGGACACAATAGACAATCGCCATAATAAAGAGCAACTGATAACCGAGCACAGTCTGGCCATTGCGGGTAAATGTATCGATCAACGGCCCGCCTAACACAGGCGCAATAATCTGCGGCACGGCCAGCGAAATGCTCCAGACACCCATATCGCGTGCAAAATTGTGTTGAGATGGCAAGACATCGACCACCAGCGCCCAATCCACGCTTTGATATGCACCATAACCCAGGCCAAAGACCGCACCAGCGAGAATGACTATAGGCAATGAATGTGTCAGCACAAATACCAGGCCAACCAGCCCCATAAGCATGCCCGCGAGATACACCATCAGCTTACGCCCATAACGGTCCGAGAGCCAACCGACACCCAACGCGCTAATCAGGCTTGTCACAGATACGATGATCGCGAAATTCGTCGTCTGCAACTCAGGACGCGCAACGTGTACAACATCACGCAGATAGTATTGCAGAAACGTTTGAATCGTGTAGATGCCCAGCATCATCAACAAACGCGTCACAAACACCCAGGCAAAATTGGGGTTGCGCCTGGGCCGAAAATCGAACAGGCGCAAGATGCCCAGCGTAGCAATAAGTTCCAGCAACACCTGCTGCACATCACCACTAATCTCAATACTGGTAAAATGCAATGCATTCCATAGTTGTATTACACTCCAGAGGAGCACTGCGGCCAGTAGTGTGCCAGTGACGGTGTAGATAAACGAACGATTCAACCATGTGGGCAACCAGGCACGAGGAGCTACAATTGACGAAGGTGGTAACATAGCTTTTTGGATAGCTAATTGTGTTGATAGACCTGCCTTTTCGCGCACGGTGATAATCGTTACACACATAAAGATCAACATGACGATAATGATGAGGCCATAGATAATCCAGAGGCTTTGTTGATAGACATGGAGAGGCTTTGTGGCATCCACAAAAAGTCCTGAGACAACGACGCCACCTATGTTGCCGCCAATCATGAGCATGCCCATCACTCCTGAGGCTAAGCCACGTTGTTGCGCAGGTACAAGATCGGGCAGGAGAGCATGAAAAGGTGCCTGAGCTGCATTGCTTGCAAATTGTACTAGAATATAGGCCAGTGTGAGAGTCGGAATATCGCGTGCACCGGCCATCCAGCCCAGACCGATGACATTTACTAGCGTACCAACCAGAATGTACGGGCGTCTTCGCCCCCAACTGGCCAGCCGACCATGCATCTGATCGCTCAGCATGCCAAAGAGCGGATTCGCGAACAGCGCGACAAATGCGCCCGGAACAAGCACAAATGCCAGCGACTCGCCTTGATGCAACGGCCCAACAAGCTTAAAGACCTGGCTAGGAAGGATAATAATACCGAGGGCAGCCCAATGAAAATTAAGTGCAAACCAGAAGATACTAATTGTGATAAGCTGTCGCCAGCTCAGTTTTTCTACATGAACTATCTGCTGCGGTGAGGAGAGCAGCTCGGTTTCCTCATTGCCGACGGTAGTCATATTTCATTCCTTTTTAATTAGGATTTCGACAAGATACATAAAAGCGGAAAATCACATTTGTGCATATTTCGCTTACATACATTTTCAACTGTTTTTATAATAATTTTTCCTTCTTGCACATATCCTGAATGCATATTATCATACGGGATACATACAGAGAAGTGTTTAACAACTGGAGTTAACTATGGTCCTGCCTATTTCACTTGCCTACATACTCGATTGGGGCTGGCTACGTATCGGCCCTCCCTATATTTATCTCAACATTGATCCGGTGCTTATCCATTTAGGGCCACTGGCAGTACGTTGGTACGGCTTGATGTATGTGGTCGGCATCATAGTTGGGCTCAAGGTGATTGCCGGCTATACGAAGCGTAAAGGCGTCGATGAAGATGCCGTCTATCGTATCCTCTGGTGGTGTATCGGTGCAGGACTGTTAGGCGGACGTCTCTACTTTGTGATCCAGCAACCAGATCTGCTGCAAGGCTATATCTTACAGCCCTGGCGCATCCTGGCAACCTGGGAGGGCGGTATGGCCTTCTACGGTGCGATCTTCCTGGTCATACCTACCCTCATCTGGCGTGCACGCGTCGAACATCTGAACCCGCTGGTATTGATCGATGCAGCCGTTCTGCTTGCATCAGCTGGACAGATCTTTGGGCGCGTCGGCAATCTTATCAATGGCGATATCATCGGTTACCAAAGCACGCTTCCCTGGTCCACGGTCTATCAAAATATGAATAGTTGGGCCTGCCTGAATCCTGCAACCTGTAATGTACCAGTACAACCTGCGGCGGGCTACGAGCTGCTTGCCAATCTTGTCATTCTTGCCAGTATGCTCTTTCTGGCACGCAAAGCCACACGCCCTGGCATACTTATGCTTTTCTACCTATTCAGTTATGCAATCTCGCAATTCCTGCTCTTCTTCATACGCGACAATAGCATTGTGAGCTTTTTGGGCTTGAATCCCGGCCTGAAACAGGCGCAATGGACCTCGCTCGTGGTGTTTTGTGCGCTCCTTCCCATTACATATTGGGTGTTACGCCACTCCAGGCCAGTGCCGGCCGGGGAAGTCGCAGCGACATATGGTGTTGCTCAGCTAGACAGAGACGAGCAGCCAGGGCAAATTGGGGCACACATAGGCGAAGCGGCTGAGATGGAGAAGAACGATATTGAGCATGTGGAACCTTCGAATGATGTGCATGAAGAGTTGGCGGTCAAACCGGAAGAAACAGAAGTCCATGTAAAAGATTAAGGGCTAACTAGCTAATCTTTTTTCTCTTTTATGTTATAATTAGGAGTGTTCTAAAGACAGAAGTCGCTTCATTTATTGCGCTTTGTAACCCAACCACTCGCATTGGACCAGGTTGAAGTCATCTAAAACCCAAATGAAAATGTCAGTGATATTTGCAAAATAATTGTAGTAAGGATTTCTTAGTAATCAGGCAATATAGCAATTAATGTTCCAATATATGTGTAAAGAAAGGATTCTTTCATGCGCAAACTATTAATGAGTGGAGTAGCGTTTTTATTTACCATCAGTTTCTTGCTTATCGGTTCGATGAATCCAGTTTTTGCTTCTGGCGGAAACTCTTCTGTGACAAAGTCAGGCATAAAAACACCGCATACAACGCCTATTTCACTAAAAACGAATACCGTTGGTTCAAGCAGTATGCATGCCGCTTACAATTCGAACGACCCCTATGATTCAGGATGTGCATCAGGAGCCTATGTAGCAGGTGTTGAGTATATAAAAGCTGGGAACACTACGCTTGCGACGGTTGAAAATTGGTATTCTCCGACATGTGTCACAAATTGGGGGCAAATCGAATGGCCAAGCGGAAGTTCACTCAGCATCTCTATTATGACCGCTTCAGCCACGCTCACCCCGGAGAATTGCTATCCTACTAGCTGCTCTGGATTATACTCAGGAGGGTTATCACCTTCATGGACCGATATGGTAGATGGTCATAATCAAGTCTGTGTCACTGGGAAGGCGAAGTATCGGGGTACTATATATCAGCCACTTGACGGGAATCGAGGCGTAACTATAGATAACCAGGATTATATATGTGAATGATTGTTGTTGAACACCTTCACCTCACTGCGTCAGCGCAATTATCGTCTATACTGGTTTGGGCAGATGATCTCGCTGATGGGCACCTGGATGCAAACGGTCGGGCAAGCGTGGCTAGTGCTGCAACTGACCCATAGCGCCTGGCAGCTCGGTCTGGTGAGCGCACTACAATTTCTACCGGTGCTGCTCTTCTCGCTCTTTGGCGGGGTGCTTGCTGATCGCTGGCCCAAACGGCGCGTCCTGCTCGTAACACAATCGGCCGCGATGATGCAGGCATTCCTCCTCTGGATATTAATCGTGACGGGCACCGTCCAGCTCTGGCATATCTATATCCTGGCATTACTGCTGGGACTCTCGAATAGCCTGGATCAGCCGACGAGATCAGCGTTTACCGTCGAGCTGGTCGGACGCGAGGATGTACCCAACGCGATTGCCTTGAACTCCTCTCTTATGAACCTGGCACGCATCGTCGGCCCTGGCCTGGGAGGCATCATCATTGCGGCAAGCGGCGTTCCTATGCTCTTCCTGCTCAACGCGCTGAGCTATCTCGCGGTGATCGCCGGCCTGGCGCTGATCAACGTGCGCACTCTACACACCCAGACACTTCAACCTGGCACAGTGGGCACACAGCAGAGCACCTGGCAAAGCCTGCGCGAAGGGGTGGAGTATGTTTGGAAGACGCCTGCGATAGTGCTGGTGACCCTGGTGGTGGGCCTGGTCTTGCTCTTTGGCGAGAACTTCAACGTTGCGCTTCCACTCTTTGCTACAGATGTATTGCACGTGGGAGCACCGGGCTTTGGCTTTCTGTCTGCCGCACTTGGGATTGGCTCGATAATCTCGGCTCTGTGGCTGGCCTGGAGCAATCTGCAGCCAACGATCCAGCGTGTGCTGATAGGCGCGTTGGTCTTCGGGGTGTTGGAGGCAATTTTTGCGGTCTCGCATCTCTATTGGCTATCACTCGTGCTCATCGCGAGTATTGGCGTTGCGGAGACTGTCTTCGGCAACATGGCGATTACGATGCTGCAAACGGTCGCCCCAGACCACTTGCGTGGGCGGGTCATAAGCGTGTATATCCTCTTCTTTACCGGCAGCCTCCCGCTGGGATCTTTGTTGACTGGCTGGCTGGCTGGTCTCTATGGAGCTTCTATGGGCCTGCTCATCTGTGCATTTCTCAGTCTGGCGGTTGCAGGATCAGGGTGGCTATGGCGCAGACCAGCCGAGAAGAACGTGGTAGCATAACAGGTAGCTATGGTAAATCAGTTGATCTAGTATCAAGCATTGCAGCATGTTATAATGCGCCTGAGCGTTTCCGCTTTGAACTGTCAAATTTAGAATTTGTGTATTAAAGCCGTGCATTTTTTTCTTATTTCCAGGGGCCATCTTCATTATGCTCATCACCCGTATCGAGTTAGAGAATATCAAAAGTTATCGTAACATCTGTGTGGATTTTCGGCGTGGGACCACCGCAATCAATGGGGCTAACGGCGCAGGCAAAACTACCCTTGTCGAGGCCGTAGGCTTTGCACTCTTCGGGCATATCTCCTATAACCAGAAGCAGTTTATACGTGAAGGCGAAAAAAGTGGAAAGGTTGTTGTGCATCTGATTGGCAACGATGACCGCCCCTATACGGTCGAGAGGCGCTGTGGCACTGGCTCGCGCTGGCTGATCTATGATCAGGAGGCGGATCTGCGCCTGGAGCAACAGGCGGACGTACAGGATAAGCTGCACGAGCTCTTTGGCATCGAACGGGAACGCCCCCTCGACTCCCTCTTTAGAGATGCGCTGGGCGTACCACAGGGAACATTTACCGCTATTTTTCTAGAGTCACCCGCCAAGCGCAAACAGACCTTTGATACCCTGCTACAGATCGAAGATTACAGAACTGCCGCCGACAATCTGCTCAGTACAGAGAAATACTATCGGGAACAGATAGCCGTTCAGCTATTCGAGATTCAACGCCTGACTATTGCCACTCAGGAGCTGGATGACTGGCGCACGCAACTAAAAGATGCACGCCTGCTTGATGAGCAACAAAAAACACAAAATGCGGAACAAAGCCAACGACTTATCCGCTATGAAGCGCAGGTAGAGATCCTCAATCAGCAACTCGCCCAATTGACGACCCTGGAGCATCGCCATAAGCATGCTCAAACGACATACATGCATGCTCAATCACTGTTACGCGACCGTGAACACAAGCTACAGACCGCACGCCAGGCTCAACACATTGTAGAAGAGAACCTGGCCGACTACGAGCTCTATGAACGCACTCAAGATGTCCTGCGTCGTCTGCGCCAGGATGCCAATAAGCGCGAGATGCTACGCCAGCAATATGCCGAGTTAAAAAATACCCAGACACAAATTACTGAGAAGGCTAACAACTGGCAAGGACGTTTGGATGAGGTTGCCAGAGCACGACAGAAAATCGTGGAACTGGCCCCCCTTATTGAGCAGCAGATTGATCTTGAGCAGCAACGCGACGACGCCAAACAAAAAGCTATGCGCTACGAAGATCTTGTGGCTAACGGCAAACGGCTCAGCAATCAGCTGACGCACATCCAACAAGAGCGGGAGCATCATCAGCAAAAAATCGCCATCATCGAGCCACTACTGCCGCTCGCAGAACAATTCAACGAGCGAACAGAGACGTTCACCCAGCTCCGTATCCAGGCCAGCGAGCGTGCAAGTAAACAACGCCAGTTCCAGGAAAAAAGCACAGCTTTACGTGACAAGCATTCTGACCGCGATCAAACAGCAGAAAAATTGCAGCGAGCCGAAAAAAACGTAGCACTCATCGAAGAACATCGTCAAGAAGCAGAAGAGATGTCCGGCTTGCAAGCACAATCTGAGCAACTCACAGCGCAGCTCAACCGTCTGGAAGGCAATATCGAAGGCTATGCACGCTCACGCGCCCAATCAGCCGGTGGACAATGTCCCCTCTTGCACGAAAGTTGCCTGAATATTAGCAAACATGGCATGGTCAGCCTTGAATCCTACTTCGAAAATCTGCTCACCAAAGAGCAGACGCAGGTAGCCAGCGTCAAGAAGCAACAAAGTAGTATCAGTGACCGCATAAATCAGATCAAAAAATATGCCGATGCGCTCAATAAAGTCGATCAATATATCGAGAGGTGCAATCTCCTCACCGAACAATTTAAGCGTGTCAATCTTGAAATCACGCGCCTGGAAAGCGATATTGCCACCCTGACACAAGAGTTAGAGGCACTCAAACAGGTCGAGAAGCAATTGAGCATGGCCGAAGTTGCATACAATGAAAGCAGGCAGGCAGATCTTAAAGTGCGCGAACTTAACGCGCTTTATAAGCAGGTGCAGCAACTTCAAACACAGATACAGCAGCTTGAAGCTGACATCCAGGCATTGCGTGAAGAGGCCACGATACTCCAGGGCAGCAGCACACGACATAGACAGTTTGAAGCTGAACTCAAAACGCTCAATGATCCACGTTCGCAGAGCAGGGCACAGCAAAGCATCATTGCCAGCGAAGACCACTATCAGCAACAGCTACAGGCAGAGCAGCAGCGTCAACAAGCCATCCATCTCCAGCTCCAGGCGCTTACCGAGCAGCTCGCCATCTACGCCACCCTGGATAGCAACCTTGCCACACAAGAGAGCATCAGCCAGAGGAGCATGGCGAGCCAGCATCTCTATCTCTCGAATATCAACGCCGCACGCAGCCTGCCAGAGCGCGAACTGGCCTATCAGCAACAGCTAGAGGCAACCCGACAGGCGGAACAAGATGTACACGCATTAGAGGATGCATATTTCAGCGCCAGAGCAGCATTTAATCAAAATGAGTTAGACACGCTACGTACAGAGATCGATCACCTGACCAGGACGCTGGCCGCATTAGCTCAACAAATGCAGAATCACCAGACGATAATCACCAACCTGGAGTTGAAAATCGCGGCCGCCGAATTGCTGCTGGTTGAGTTGGAGGCGGCAAGAAAAGAGCAGCAAACACTCGAAGATCTACAGGCTATGACGGAGCAATTCCGCAAATTGATCAAAGATGCCGCACCACACGTTCTCAAGGCTATGCTGGCCGATATCTCAGCCGAAGCGAACCGCATCTTCGGTGAAGTGATGGGAGACCGAAGCGCACAACTCTCGTGGAAGAACGATTATGAAATTATATTACGTCGCCAGGGAGTGGATCGCAGCTTCGCACAATTGAGCGGTGGCGAACAGATGAGTGCCGCGCTATCCGTTCGCCTGGCTCTGCTCAAAAAGCTCTCGACGCTCAATATCGCCTTTTTTGATGAGCCAACGCAAAATATGGACGAGATACGGCGCATGAACCTGGCCGAGCAGATACGCCGCGTCCGTGGCTTCGATCAACTTATTGTCATTAGTCACGATGATACGTTTGAACAGAGTCTTGATAGCCTGATCCGGCTCAAAAAGGAGAATGGCGAGACTCTGCTCATCGTTGAAGATGGAGCATTGCGCAATTCGGGATCTGACCCGGAGTCCGGGCGGAGCGGACAGCCACTCTTGCTACCAACTAATCTGTAAGGGGAAAGATATGCTTCATAAAGGTAAACTGCAGGCCGCATTAAATGCTAAACGAGGTCAATTCTCGCTCTTCGACGATTCATTTAGCGAACAATTGCAGATGTATCAGCATGCACTTGACACTCTCTATATACACTTCCCTTCCAGTAATCAGCTCGAACAGGCGCTACCCCCAAATGAAAGTGGCATGCCACCAGCCGGGGCGCGTCCCAGCGACGAGTTTGATCGGTGGCTGGTACATGCGGCCCACAACGAGTATCATGGTCCGGTCTTCCCCTTTGGCCGTGAATTTACCAGCCACGAACATGCCAGACAATGGGCCGAATGTATAGAGGGGGTGACCACAGTCGCGGTCGATGGAAGTCAACTGCTACCCTGGCGCGATGCATCAGTCCCGGTCGCCCTGGTCCAGGTAGGTTTCTTCGTCAACCATCACAGCCAGGGCCGCCCCTACACTAAAGATGTACGCATGGAGGTCCTGTCACCTGAAGAGATTATGGAAGAGTCCAAAAGCGAGAGCAGCGACCCCGATAGCTATCCCTATTCGGAGATGCAGGTCACGATGCGGCGCTATCTATTAGAGGTCGAAACACTCTGCGAACTTATGCAGCAATGGGCCACCGCACGACGCAGTGATGATCCCGTTTATAGCCCGATAGTCTTCTTCGATGGCTCACTTGTCGTCTCGTTCGCCCTGACCATGCCTAACCCCTATCGTGAGCGCTATATCAACTCGGCAATCTCGCTGCTGCGCACATCAGAGGAGCTGCGCGTCCCCCTCATCGGCTATATCGATACGAGCTATGCACGCGATATGATCACGATGCTACGACGCCTGGATACTACCCTGAAAAAGCCTGTGTTGCGCGAGACAAAGAAAATTCATGATGCATTACTCTGGCAGGGTCGCCTGCACTGGGGTGATCGCACGCCTGCGATGATCTGCGCACGCCAGGACATTCTACAGAGCTATGGACCCTATCGTGATCGGGTCGCCTTCTGCTATCTACAAACATCGGCCAATCGCCCCCCCACACGCCTTGAGTTCCCGCGTTGGATGCTTGAGGATGGCGTGTTAGAACCTGTGCTGGACATTGTAAGGGCCGAGATCATCGCCGGCAGCGGCTATCCTTACGCGATTGAGACCGCCGATGCAGTTTCGGTGATTACGATGCAAGATCGTAGCGAGTTCTACGCTTACTTCCAGGCGTTTATGCAAAAGCAAGGCGTTAAGTTCAGCTACTCAACCAAGTCTCTGAGTAAAAATAGGCGGCGCTAACATAAATGTTTTAATTATCTATTGGTTTTCAAGATGGAAAACGGCTCATTTGCCTCTTCCCAGTCTCGTATAGAACTGTATAACTGTGTCTTCTCAAAATGGATCTGTTCAAATGCCAGACGGAGACTAGCCTCAATGTGATCTGCGTCCATTGAATTTGCATTGTGCGATCCTAATGCTTTACGCAAACCTATAGATAAAAGGCTCACAACATCATGACCACAACAAACTTGTGAATGGTGATGTGAAGCACTCGCTAATTGTTCTATTTTCTCTTGAATTGCTTTATCTGTACAAATATGTCTTTTAGATACTTCCCCACTAGCACGTAATCTAGCTTGTAAAATTCCTATTAACTTTTGAACATCGACTTCCAATGTATCTTTGTTCACAAATTTACCAAATTCTAGTTTTTGAAAATCGAAAGATAGATTTTCTCGCAAAGAAATCCATCGTAAGTAACCAATCGGTAATGTACGTTCAACTATTAGTGAGCGAATATCGTGACCAAACTTTCTCGTAAAGTTACTGATTTTCTCCTCAGAACCATACTCTCTCAGGAATTTCTCAAAAGATGGAGCTTCAATCATCATTATCTCTATATCGTGAGTATCAGTAAAAATCAAGTTTAACAAATTGCTGTACTTTGCTTCAAGTATATCAAAATCTGCATCTACAATGGCTAAAACACCGGAAAAATTACTTCTTTCAAGAATTGATACTATCTCTATTGCTTTTTCTTTACCATAAGCAATACTTATATAACACTTAGTAGGCTCAATAAATCCTTCAAATAATTTCTTGTCTGTCTCTCCCTCTACCAGTAAGAAAGACAAAAAATAATTTCCTGGATATCTTCTTTTTGCAATTAGACTATTGGCAATACTATCCGCATTACGTAAGCTTCTATTCTGATACTCTCTATAATCACCCATCAGTGAGGACCTTCTAACTCCACGACTAAATTACGCTGGCTATTAATAATGTCTGGTGAATGTGTTGCAATAAGCACATCAGTGTTTGTAAGTTCAGTTATGTCTTGCACATCTTTCAAAAAATGTTCTTGCCACACTACATGGAGCGATAATTCTGGTTCATCAATTAGAATAAAAGAACCAGGAGCTACTTTGAATAATAACTCATAAAAGAGCACCAACTCATGTTGTTCTCCCGAAGATAAGTCAGCAGGTTCTAGATAAACTCCATTTGAAGTTGTGAAAGTGAAACCATTTTTTCTGCTAATCGACATCGATTTATAAAGGAACCGTTTATTGATAATTGATTTCAACAAATCGATCTTACTCGCTATTTCGTCGAAAACCCCTAGTTTTTTTTCAGCATCTTCAATATAGACAGATAATACAGTTTGTGTGCTAGGATCTATTTCATCGTTTTCTGAGACTTGAACTGCACTATTACTATCCTGGTCCACTAGTCCAGCAGCCATGAGTGCCGAACGTTTTCTCTCTAACGCAGCTAATTTATGGCGCAATTCCGTCTCTGTTATATTATTGCGTTTGATTGTTGGATTCACTAATCTAGAAGGGAAGGCGCTATCTAATGATTGGGAAAGTGCCGTCGATTCTGCTAGTTTTGTTTTAATTGCTTCAGCAAGTTCTTCCGAATACATGTTAACGGTGGGAATCATAACGGAGTGTGAACCAAATTCATTACGCTTCATATTTCCCAGGGGATTTAACAATCGCTGCGTTTCTATAAAACGGATTGGAATCGAACATCTCACTTCTTTTAGCCAGTCCGGGTCTGGGTCTCTCATTGAACCCAATTCTGTAGGTAATGTATCGCCGTAACGTTCCAATATATCTTCGAGCGAAAGTATTTCTCCTGAAGGAATATTTAGCCATCTATTAGACCCAATACGCTCAATTTGTGGCATTATACGTTCTATCATTGATAATGGCATATGTCGAGCTGAAGTCAGTTGATCCGATGAATGCAAATTATGAGATTGCTCTTTGCCATGTTCATCAATAAGATGAAAAGTAATTTTGGGTACAGCTGTTTTCTTTTTTTGCCCTTTTGAAGTTATTTCTACATTTTTTGTAACCCAAAGGCTAGTATTATCACTGAAGTCCACGCGAAATTTGCTAAATGGTATAGTTCTTAATGCTTTACTACTTCTACTAAAGAGATCATTGAGCAGCCTAAGTATTGCTGTTTTTCCAAATCCGTTGGGGCTATGGATGATCGTTATATGTTCGCTTGTGTTTATTGAGATGTCATAATTGAACATCTCAAAGAGATTGGTAATTGAAATCTTCTCTATTCTTCTCATATACCTGCTTTCCTTCTATTGATTATGTGCTCTCATTTTAAGCCAATCTCGTATCTCAATGACACCTCGTACTTTAATATTTACAACTTTATCATCAATATACTGAAGTATACTCATGCAGTCAAGGTAAGATCTTCTTCTATCAATTATTTTACTCCAGACACAAAAATATAATGGCTGAAATATTTTGCACCTTCAGCATTATTATCACATAATTTTTTTGACTTATTTGAACTATATTGGGGTAATAATCAGGGTTGTGGAGGATCTAGTCGCCTTAATGAAGTGATTGATAGACAGTGAATATGTTATACTTAAGTATAGTTTAAATCTGAATTTGTCACTAGAAATACAGCAAAGAATTGGCTTATGTCTCGTTCAACAACACACACTTTTACTTGTCCCTGCGGTCAGGTTTTTACGGCGCAAGCATATGAATATGTTAATGTCGCAAATGATCCGCAGTTGCGCTATGTAGTATTGGCAGGTCTGCTCAACGTTGCGACGTGTCCTAATTGTGGACGCCGTGCTGCAGTGGCAACGCCATTTATCTACTCAGATCCAGCGCATAACCTGCTGGCCTATGTGCATCCACGCTCAGATGCGCCCGAAGATGCACGTCTTATGATCCTTGAGAAGTTACGTTCCGTCTATATGGACGCAAGCAAACTGCGCGAAGAGGATCATGAGAATAGCAACAATGGCGGCTCAATGATCTCCATTTCGCCATCTGAGGCCAAAGAGATGCCACCACTGCAAGTTGTGTTTGGCATCGATCAACTGGGAGAGTTGATTAACGGCGTACTCAGCCATGAAGAGAAGTTGGGACGCCTGGCTATGAATACACAAAGTCGCAGTGAGGCAGAGCGCGGCCAATTTCATGATATCGCCCGCAAGTTAGCTACCGAAATGGGCTGCTGTATTGAGGTGGAGGACCTACCCGACGAATATACCGTCTGGTTCTATGGATCACGCCGCCAGGTTGGTGCCCTTATGCGCGAACTGGCACCACGAGGATAATAATATGATCACTGTTGGTGTTCTTACGATCAGCGATGGCGCATCACAGGGCGAGCGAGAGGATCTCAGCGGCGCGAAAATTCGCGCGTTGATCACGCAACTTCCTGACGCAACCCTGGCGGCCGAGGCCATTATTCCTGATGAGCAGGATCAGATTGCCAATGTTTTGCGCGCGTGGAGCGATGAGAAACACCTCAACCTCGTTCTGACAACCGGCGGTACGGGCCTGGCTCCACGCGATGTGACGCCGGAGGCCACAAAATCTATACTTGAGCGCGATGCACCAGGGATCGCAGAAGCTCTAAGAGCTATGAGCCTGCAATATACGAAGATGGCAATGATCTCCAGAGGTGTGGCCGGTGTACGTGGGCGAACGCTGATCATCAATTTTCCCGGCAGTCCTAAAGCTGTAAAAGAATGTCTCGAATATTTGCTGGATGTCCTGCCTCACGCAATCAATCTGCTTATCGAGGGTCCCAGGGAACATTAAATATGTCCAACCAGGATGCGACACACTCTTCTACATACACACAACATACAGATAACATTTTCGCTGTAGCCTGCTCGCCTGATGGGGCTTTTATCGCTTCCGGTGGACGCGACCGCAGCGTGCAGGTCTGGCAAGCCTTGACGCACAAACATAAGCTTACCTTTCGCGAACATACAGGCTGTATCCTCTCAATCTCCTGGTCTCCCGACTCACGCTATATTGCTACGGGCTGCACAGACGGACTTGTCTATGTCTGGCAGTACGATACAGGGAAAGTTATTACGACCTATCGGGGGCATGTACGCTTTGTACGCAGCGTTTCCTGGTCGCCTGATGGCCGCTTGCTTGCTTCGGGCGGCGAGTATGGCGACAATACAGTACAGATCTGGGAGGCGTCTACAGGACAACATCTCTATACACACTCGACGCAATACCGCATCTTTGCCGCTCCCTGGTCGCCTGTGGGTACACATATTGCATCAGCGAGTTTTGACGGTCTCGTCCAGATCTGGGATGCCAGGGATGGTAGAATACTTACGACCTATCGAGGACATGCTAGCCCGGTCTATACCGCAGCCTGGTCTCCTGACGGAGCAACACTGATTTCAGCCGACCACAACGGCACAATGCAGCTATGGTCAGCACTATCGGGACAGCTACTACACAATTTTATAGGACACACGCGAGCCATAAAAACAGTTGCATTCTCTCCAGATGGACAATACGTTGCATCAGGAGGCGATGATATGACGATATATATCTGGTCTACTCGGACAGGTGAGATCGTCACCAACTATAAGCAACATAGAGCGTGGATACGTACATTAGCATGGTCCCCGGATGGCCGTTTTCTGGTATCGGCCAGTGATAGAACCGTGCATATTGTAAATCTCAACAGCCTAATGGCGGAATCTGGATGAACCGCTTTATTCATACCTCGCCCTTAATCTCAGTCAACGCCTGGAGCACCTTTTGGTAGACGATATCGAGGTGTTCAGGCATTACTTTGATATCGGCGATAACAGGCATAAAATTGGTATCGCCATTCCAGCGCGGCACAATGTGGAAGTGAATATGATCGGCAAAGCCCGCTCCAGCAATTTTCCCCTGGTTCATGCCCATATTAAAGCCATCAGGCTTCAGCGCTTGCCGTAAAGCCTTCATAGCCAATTGAGCCTGGGCCATCATATCTGCCAGAGTTTCGGGGCTGAGCTCATCGAGTGCGCTAATATGCTCGTAAGGGGCAATCATCAAATGTCCATTGTTATATGGATATAGATTAAGCATCATAAAACAATATTCACCACGGTGAAGAATATGATATTTAGCGTCCTCGTGTTCGATTGGCTGCATGCAAAAAATGCAGCCAGATGGAGCTGGCGTTTTTGGCTCAATAAAAGCCATACGCCAGGGAGCCCATAAATTTTCCATACTTAAAAGAGCCTCAAAATGCGCGCTATATCGAAATTCATTCTAGTTATTCGCGATCACTTCTGGGTATGTACAGCGGAAGGAGCCGAAAGATCCACCCAATGTTCTGCCCAATCATGAATATTGTCGATAACTGGTTTAAGAGCATAGCCCTTTTCAGTCAACTCATACTCGACACGCACAGGGATCTGGGGGTACACGACACGTTTGACAACACCTTCCACCTCTAACTCACGTAAACGATCACTCAGAACACGATCTGATAAACCCTCGACCAATGTTGTTAACTCACAAAAACGCTGCGGACCGACCATAAGAGCATCAATTAAAAGCCCGGTCCAACGTTTACCGAGCACTTGTATTGCTCGTTCATAGCGGGGGCACATATGAGCTCTTGGTGAAGATTTTTCTAGTTGTTCTATTGGCTGCGTCGCCATGATTGTTTACCTGCCATTTCGTATTCCGGCCAGTAGAATACCGGGGTAAGGGCACTAAGGGACAAAGATACCGTATACATTCTATATTTTCCAAAGTATACCATGCTTCTTACTCTAAGGCAAGTAATGTTACGTGTAAAAAGTAAGCATGTTATAGATGCATCCTTAGATGCATTAGAGCATGGTAGAACTACCAGCACTCAGGCTGTGCTGTGGCCTGGTTCCCCAAACGCGCAAAAATAGCTGGTCGCACGAAAGCCGTTCTGTTGTATTTCTACATACGCATGTTTCATACTATATGCTATCTTTACAAAGTATTCTGTTAATATACAGTTAGCAGAAGCGCAGGAGTAGCCAATATGTTAGACGTTGCACTGGATACTTATCTTAAAAACTTTCATCTGGCAGTTAGCTTCCAGGCAGAGGCGGGGCAAACCACGGTTCTCCTTGGTGAGAGTGGCGCGGGCAAGAGCACAGTACTGCGCCTGTTAGCAGGCTTGCTACGTCCCAGACAGGGCCACATCATACTCAATGGTATCACTTACTACGACGGCACACAAAACGTCTGCATTCCACCACAGGAACGGCCCTTCGGCTATGTGTTCCAGGATTATGTGCTCTTTCCCCATCTCACCATATTTGAGAACATCGCCTTTGGCCTACGCGCTCAACACTTGTCTGGCCGCATTATCGAGAAGAGAGTTCTGCCGATTCTGGAGCAGGTCAACCTGGTAGGCCTGGATCAGCGCTATCCAGCACAACTTTCCGGCGGCCAACAACAACGCGCAGCTCTTGCACGTGCCCTTGTCCTACAACCACAGCTCTTGCTGTTGGATGAACCCCTTGCAGCACTGGATGTCCAAACCAGACGCGAGGTGCGCCAGGAGTTACGCTCTATTCTCGCCAAAACCGGCATTACAACGCTCATGGTGACCCATCAATATCTCGACGCGCTCCTCTTCGGCGACCAGATCCTTGTCGTGGATCACGGACGTATCATCCAGCAAGGAGGGCAGCGCGAACTGCGCGAATATCCACGTTCCTCCTATATTGCTGAACTGGTAGGAGTAAACTTCTTTCACGGTCACATCATCAGCTTAGAGGCCAACACCACCTGCATCATCCAGGTTCATGCAGAAGATGCACACGAAGCTTCCCTCGAAGTTGTTGCAACTCTCAAAGAATTGGGACAAGATTTTGAGGCTGCACTCACCATCGGGACAGAGGCCTTTGTGATCATTGATCCACGTAGCATCACCCTGCATCAGGCACCACCAGAGAGTTCTGCCCGCAACATGTTTCGCGGCACCATCATGCATATATTGCAGCAAGGCCATATAGCAGGCATAATAGGAGACAAAGATGAGCATACTCGCGTCAGCATCATCTTGAACAGCACCACAGCGCCCCTTACAGCAGAAATTACAACCGCCTCAGCAACACGTATGCAACTGCACGAAGGAGACATTATTTATGCTACCTTCAAAGCCACAGAGGCGCTGGCCTACACATAGTTTATAGGTCGCAATTGCCAAACGAGATACAGAAGCAAGCTACTCACTCGTGCACAGTCTCGCTCTGCCAGGTACATGTTGTAGGGATTGCCTCTTTCAAAGCTTCGGCCAGACCATCCAGATCAGTTACATCATCGCGATAAACGGCCCACACCTTCGCCTTTTGAGCAGGGTCGGTCACCACCCGATAGACACTGATGCTGATACGCTTTCTATTGGGGAAAAATTCTTCTTTCACACCTGCAACTTCATCCCAGCGTAGCTCGACTAACTCGCCTCTACTGCTACGCTTTATCAGAGTTTGAGGCCCGACCGCAATAGTAAAAGGAACCGGTGCCACCAGACTCAGATAGTAGACAAAGCCAGCAATAAACAAAATAGCAGCGATAGTACTCCCAATGACAGAAGCGTCATTATGTGTATAGTGTTGATATACAGCAATCCAGAGTACCAGCGCAGTAACGGCGATAACACCCACGATTGTTCCAATGCGTTTAAATAGGCTGAGGCCCGGCCCAACAAAAACCCGTTCGTGCCCGATAGAAGATGATGCCATAGGGAACTCTCTCCTCTTCCTGGTAGGTATCGCGCTATTACATAATGCTCCGGGAGAGTGTTGCCAGAAACTCAGTATTATTGGTCGTTTTAGCCATGTGTTGCAGGAGAGCCTCTGTTGCCTCCAGGCTACCCTTACCACTCTGCTGATCGGCCAGCTGTGAGAACATACGGCGCATAACAACGACAGAGCGCAATGTCTTATCGTCGAGCAATAGCTCTTCGCGGCGCGTGCTGGAGCGAGCGATATCTACGGCCGGGAAAACACGACGCTCGGCCAGTTTACGATCCAGCACAAGCTCCATATTACCAGTACCCTTAAACTCTTCGTAGATTACATCATCCATACGACTACCAGTATCGACAAGAGCCGTGGCAATGATCGTCAAACTACCACCCTCTTCAATTTTACGAGCAGCACCAAAGAAACTCTTGGGGGGCAGTAAGGCGCTGGGATCAAGACCACCAGAAAGAGTTCGTCCACTTGGCTGTACAGCCAGGTTATAAGCACGACTCAAACGCGTAATGCTATCTAGCAAAACCACCACATCGCGTCCACCTTCAACCAGGCGTTTTGCGCGTGCCAGCACCATTTCAGCCACCCTTGTATGTGCTTCAGTTGGCTCATCAAAAGTAGAACTGATGACCTCAGCCTTCACTGAACGCCGCATATCGGTCACCTCTTCCGGTCGTTCGCCAATCAGCGCAATCATCAGGTGCACATCACTGTAATTTGTGGTGATAGAATTTGCAATAGATTTGAGGAGGAGAGTCTTACCAGCTTTAGGAGGGGATACAATCAGACCACGTTGCCCACGACCAATAGGGGAGACCAGATTCACCAGACGCCCTGAAACATTGGTGGGGCCAGTCTCTAAATTGAACATCTCACGTGGGAAGATTGGTGTCAGATTATCAAAGAGAGGACGCCGCTTCGCAATTTCGGGATCAACACCATTTATCGCCTCGACCCGCAACAAACCATAATACTTTTCATTATCCTTTGGGGGGCGAACCTGTCCTGAGACCATATCGCCTGTACGTAAACCAAAGCGACGAATTTGCGACTGCGAAACATATACATCCATATTCCCAGGTAAGAAGCGCTCCTGACGTAGAAAGCCAAAACCATCTTCTACAATCTCCAACACACCGGCGCTGAAAATATTTCCTTGCTGTTCGGTATTGTTTTGAAGGAGTCTAAAGACGAGGTCCTGTTTCTTGAGGGTGCTGTAACCAGAGAGTTCGAGATCGCGAGCAATGTCGCGTAAATCTGTTATCGTTTTCGTTTCTAACTCAGCTATATTCACGTTTTATAAGGGCGCGACAATTGTTGGGGAACGCCCTATCTCCTTTCTGCGGTCGAAACTGGTAGTTTTTTCGGTGGGATTTTGACATCAGGGCCATTTAAAAATACCCTGCTTGCAAGATGCTGCAGTAATAGGTGGCTTGATATGTATATAAGAGGTGCCAGCCAATGTACCAAAGACACTGTACAACACAACTTGATATAAGCGGAAACCAGTGGAGCAGCTTAGCAGTGCAGTACATTCCTTCGGAGCTAGCAGAAATATACCACAGGCATAAAAAGATGTCAAGAGATTGAAATACATGTTCTCAGGTTTATACAATTGGGCAAACGACAAATCTTGATCTGACCCCGATCCAAAGAGGCAGCCAGCGCTACTGACCCCTTCGATGCATAGATTGTATTATACCAGACCAACCTGATGCTCGTTGTGCATCATAAAACGAGTACCAGTTCTTATCAATCCACTCATCACAACACTTCAAGTATGGTCCCATTTTCCTTTGCTCCAATGCTTTATCCACAACTTTGTTGGCATGTGGATGTTTAAAACATCTTGGCAAAGGCGATCCAAAACCATGGCTATAATGAACCATCTCGTGTGCAATAGTCGTTATTAAAACATAGTCAGGTATCTGTTGCATTTGGAGCAATGCATTGATGCCTATAAAAGTTACACTGGCATCTAAAGAAAGTCGAATCAAACCAAGACGGCTCTTCCAGGGATAACAGTAATCTATCAGAACGCTATTCACGCGCGGCATATCCATAAAATAATGTTGCCAGATCGCATTTAAACATGTTGGCAATTCATCTCTGCGTGGCGTAATATCCATTTGAGGCATAGTAATAGAAGGTAACATCTGAACTCCCTATAGCGAACAGCAATTCACGGCGAACAGCAATTCCCCTACCCACTTATAAGGCTAACTAACGTCCCTTTAAAATAAAGAGATACAGAAAGTACTGGTGAGTCCAGTATAACAATATGACCAGAATAGATAGATCCAGACATGTAAGGATGAAATAGATTGCATAACTCAAGTTTAGCGGGCAGAGACCGATGATAAAAAATAACAGAAAAAGATTCACACGTATGTAGGCCTCATAGTTGTCCACAAGAGAAGACCCATAGAAATGAACACTTTCTCAGGTTAGAACATGCTTTGCAACGAATTAGACTTTTATTAAACGCTACCATATCAGCTTAAAACGGGTCATATGTCCCATGTGATAGTATCCCATTTCCGTTATGCTTACTCGTATAAAGAATGTACAACTAACGAAGGGGGTGTAAAACTGATGAATACAATATTTTGTGATCCCTGCATAATAACTGAGCCAACATTTTGCAAACTCAGCATAAAGACCGATGCGACCTTGGATGCAGTAGATATGCATTGTGCCCCTGATCTAAAAGAAGACTTTGCAACAAGGCCAATACAGACTGTCCAGATAGGATACACACCAATTGACGAAGAATCACTGCATATGTCATTTGAAGAGGCGATTAGCGACCGCATTAATACACTAGTTGCATCTGGCATTAGCTGGAACTCGCCAAAGAGTAACTCCAAAATCATAGGACAGCATAGAGTCATCAAGCATACTGTCTCAAACCTGACTGCTTCAATGGCAAAATTCAGGGGCACCAGTCAAATAGCTCTATCAGAACAAAGCTGGCAGCATTATATGAATCGTATTTGCCTGGCATTGATGTTTATGCTCATGGGTTTTGACCTCATGGGATTGCTCATTCTTTATATGCACTAGGGAGAGACTCACACACTTAATAATCAGGCAATGCGGCCTGTTCTCTCCCCTTCATCCCCTCCCTGTTTTTGCGCATATTTTATTTAACCACAGATTCTCATCTGCAAACTCACTATCCTCGACATCATCTTTTCCCTATGCTTGCTACCACAACGTCCATAAACCGTTATGAAATATTTGCATTTTTGCAGCTTCTTGCTTGTTGTGCAAGAAATTGAAAAAGTGCAAATATTTAAGAGGATACATCCATTTTTGCTACGTTGCAGACAAGCATGTACCTATAACGCTGCACTATCCAATATGCATGTTAAAATAGAGACAGTGATACTAACAGTGTGTGTAAAACGTATAATAAATTGAAGGAGGTTATGTGCAGAGTCGCCCTAGAAAACCACGGGTTTCTTCACGACCAGAAGGCAATACAACAAATGTCACCTCGGCGGTTGGTAGAGAAGAGAGTTTTGGTAGTGTCCGAGCCCGACGTACATCTCTTTTTACAAAGACAGTGATATGGATTACTGCCCTTGTGTGCACTGCATTTTTACTGGCGACACTTGCGCAGGCCTGGTCTAACAGTACCTTGATGGAAAAAGTGCAACAAGAGCAACATGCTCTGAAACAGGTGCAAATAGAGCACAATCACCTGCAAAAAGCAGCCGAGCATTACAAAGATCCAGCAGTGATTGAAAGTGAAGCTCGTCAACAGCTCGGTTACATTCGCCCTGGTGAGCAGGCTGTTGTGATCATTAATGCAGATAACCAGTCGCAAAAACAAACAGAAGCGCTTAAGAACCCTGCTCAACAACACGGTTATTGGCAAGATTGGTGGCAGATCTTGTTTGAGAACACCAGCCACAAATGAAATTTCTTTCGATGCAGGGAAAATAGTAATGGAAACGCTAACTTTCTTGACAACTTCTGTATGATAAAAGTATAACATGTGTATCTTTACTTCTGGTAAAATAAAATATTTAGGATATCATATGTATTTGCGACATGACCATCAAATAAAAGCTCTCTGCCTTATGCAGCTCCAGTATTGGCTGGGGCTAATTGAGTTTTTGCTTGGAGAGGCGCATTTCGCGACATAGGCGGTTTATTACCAAACGCGGAGCGCATTTCGAAGGCGCTCCGTTTTTTTATTAGGAAAATGTATGGCGAGGAGATATTATGTGTGCACAATCATTAGTATCGGAACAGACATCTGAAGCATCGCATACGCTTGCACAAGAAGTCGAGGCGTATATACAAGATCATCTGGAGTACTACCTTAAAGAGTTAAGCGATCTCTGTGCAATCGATTCTGGCAGCTACCATAAAGCGGGCATCGATGAAATCGCGCTCTACCTGGAGGCACGCATGCGTGGTCTGGGCATGGAAGCGACTCTACTCGAACATAAAAAATGGGGCAATGATGTCTATGGCGTACTACGTGGTACGGGGCAAGGAATTGTAGTAATTCTGGGTCATATAGATACGGTTTACCCCGTTGGAACGGGGGCGGCACGGCCGGTTCGTATTGAAGACGACAAAATCTATGGTCCAGGCGTTATCGACATGAAGGGTTGCATCCTCTCCGCCATTTTCGCACTTGAGGCACTTCAAAGATTGTCGCACAAAGACTTCGCCGAAATTCGTTTCCTTTGCGTCTCTGATGAAGAGATCAGTGATCGCCACAGTATAAATAGCATCTGGCAAGCCTGCCAGGGGTCTCATGGCGTACTCGTATTAGAGGCGGCACGTGCCAATGGTGATCTGGTTAGCGCACGCAAAGGTGGCGCATGGTACAAGTTGCAAGCACGTGGGCATTCGGCCCATGCAGGTGTCGAACCAGAAAAAGGCTCGAATGCAATTGTTGAGCTGGCACACCAGATTGTACAATTTCAAAGCCTCAATGCTTTACGGCCAGGCCTGACTATCAATATCGGACGCATCTCCGGCGGCACTGCGACGAACGTGGTTCCAGACTATGCAGAAGTATGCATCGACCTGCGTTACGCCGAACCTGCGGACCGTAGCGAGGTTGAGAGACGCTGGCACGAAATGCTACTGAACAAGTGCGTAGATAAAGTTGAATTAACATTACATGTCGATCCCGATGACCGCGATCCCATGCTTTGCACACCTGATAACCTGCGTATGGTACATAGCGCACAGAAAATTGCCCTGCAACTTGGCTTCAATGTAGATCATGCCTCTACTGGCGGTATCTCCGATGCCAACTATGCCTCTGGCTTTGGCTTTCCCGCACTCGATGGCCTGGGACCCATTGGCGGGCTGGATCACAGCCCCAACGAATATATGCTCAAGAGTAGTATCGCACCACGGACCGCGCTCCTTGCCGGTCTCATCGCTGCAGTTGGTGCACGCGAAATATAAGCAATTGTAAACAATATAGAACAGCAAATTTATATATTAATAAAGAGGGAGGACAAGCCTCCCTCTTTATTAATACTATTTGTTTACGCTTATGCTAAGCACGAATATCATCGAGCATAGAAAGGTTAATGAAGAGGTCACAACTCTGACGCAAAGTGGCCGACATCGCTTCGTCGAACGCAGCTACTTCAACGCGTACACCATGATCAGAACAATAATCAAGCATTGGCATAAAGTCGCTATCCCCGCTGACCAGAACAACACAATCTACGGCACCACCATCAACCAGGCGCACCACATCCATGCACAGATCCAGGTCCAGATCAGCCTTTTTTGCACCACTGGAGAATGTCTTATAGTTCTTGGTGGTGATACGATAGCCAAGACCCTTTACAGCCTGTAAAAACATCTGCTCATCACCCGGTTGCGGGCTGGTAGGACAATAAGCATGTGCACGAACCAGACGGCGATTCCCGCGCAAGAAGTCGAGCAGCTTCCCAAAATCGACACCGATGCGTAACGTACGCGCAGAGTAGAGCAGATTCGCGACATCGACAAACACACCCACACGCTCCGTTGAAGGGAATGGAGGCAGCGTGACAGATACATTGGTCGGAGACTGGCCAATACGGCGGAACTCGGAGACCATACGATCTGTTTGTGTCTGCAGGGCCTGTGATACGATATTCGCAAACTGTGTCATGGCAGCAGTTGACAAGCCATTTTCCATTGGTCGTGAAGGCGGATAAACCGGAGCCGCAGGCTGAGCGGTGCGTGTCTCAGCGCGAACAGCACGGCCATCGCGCGTCACGACACTGCCACGGGCAGGTGAGGGATCAGGTGCCATAAAGGGCCCGCTGAGATCATTGCCCTGATTCATCTGGTTTACTGTATAGCCTGAAACAATCGTATACGACGACTGGCTGGGCTCGCTGGCAACACTGCGCACGGGTGTTGGCAGGGGCACAACGGGTACCGGCACGACCGGCGCTGGCGGCGGCACGACAGTTGGTGCAACCGGCACAACTGGCACGACTGGCACGACTGGCTGACTATTTGCAGGAATGGCTGGCGCAGACGCGACACTTGTTGATCCAGAACGATGTCGGCGGCGGCGGCGTGAGCTCACTTTTTGGAGCTCCGAATATTCCAATGGCGGCAGATCCTCGGGAGCAATTTCAGCCAGTGGGACAACTGGCTCCGGTGCCTGTACCACTGGTTCTGCAACGGGCTGCGTAACCTGTGCAGCAACGGGCGGCTCTTTATGACTATTGTGACGACGACGACTATGATCTATAGCCGTTGTTGGGGCAGGACTCTCTATTTCCTGGACAGCCGGCTTTATAGTTTGCGGCTCGACTGGCTGCTCACTAGCAGGCTGAACGGCCTCAACCTTTGCCGTAAATGCAACATTTGTCTCTTCTGGATGTTGTATTGCCCCATTTAGAGTTGCGGATTGGGGACTATCAACCGTTACAGGCGCGGGGCTTGAGCCATTTGCGCTCCCATTATTTAGCGTTGCCGGGCGATCAAAACGATACCGTCGAGCTGGCCGTGGCGGTGTTAGTTCTGCAACAGGCTCCGCCGACGCAGGCGGGGGTGACACAGGCTCAACCTTTAGGGGCGGTGTCTCTGCCGAAGCTTGATTTTCGCTATTCGCCTCTTCTCGCTGATGCCTGGTTACACCATGACGAGGGATACGCAGGCGAGACGCTGGTCGCAGCAACGGTGAAACCGGACGTATCGTCGGCTGCGGCGCACTCTTTTCTACTATATTTGTGACTTCTGCTTGCACATCTGGTGCACTACTTTGCAATTCGGAAGGATTACTTACGTTGACCACATCCATTTTCACTTGCACTCCATCTTCTTTATCTGCGGCAACAGCCGCATCGCTACGTTTCACCTCTTCAAACACTGTGATTTCCTCTGCTTGCGCTTCTACAAAAGTGAGGTCAGCCGTACCAGAAGACAGAATCGAGAGCGCTTCTACCTGAGAGTCACGTAAAGCGGCTTCAGCCTGGCGAAATTCTGCAATAAAATCTGTAAAGGGTCGAACTTCTTCTACTTTCGAGTCTACTAACGAAGACGCCTCTTCAGAAAGAGCGCTACTGTGCTCCTCCTTTATAGATGACACCAACTCTTCTCTGTAATGTATTGTTTCGCTCTCGGAGACAGGCTCCATGGTAGATAGCACCTCCGACAGAGCGGAAGAAAGATCTGCCAGTATGAGCTTGTGCTCCGTAGAGAGCGCGTCGGTGTGCACCTCGTGTGCCTGTGGCTCAACCTCAGTTGCATCAATTGATGCAGAGTGTTCTACAACTGGTCCATCAATCGTGGCAAGTAAGGGCTCTGAAGAAGCCTCAACGCCGGGTACAACTGGTGCAGTTTGTTCTATGTCAGCCACTTCCAAAATCGTATCTAAAGCGGAGGGAGCCTCCTGTACTTCCGCCGCATCTTCAATAGCCGTCGTTAGTGTTACGGTCGGTGTTTCTTGTGCCTCTATGGGTATCTCCGGCGTTGCTGTTGATTCTCCTGCTTCAGAGGAGGCAGGAGCCTCCTGATGAACCTGATGCTCATCTTCGGCGGGCAGAATAGACTCAGGAGAAAGGTTACCCTCTACCTCATGGGTCCCAACGGGCATCATCAACTCAGATGCCAAGGAATCGACCGTCGTTTCGTGTTCGGGGGTAGACGGATGCTCTACGACGGATGCATCAACGTCGTCGTATTCTTGATGTGTATCTTGCGTTGTCACTAAGATCTCCAGTCTCAGTCGCTACGAACCGGTGCGCAGGTTGCTTCCTGTAAAATGTGTTCGACTGAAGATAGTTGGGGCGAACGTGCGTTTCCTAACCTGTATCCAGCTTAAATGCCGATCTGTACTCCTCATGGGCGGTCACAACAAGAAATCTTGTCTTTACAAATGTCCACACTACCGCCCCTTTATTATCCTCGGCTCTCGTTTCTTTCGCACTGCGCTCTTCCACACTATCCGGTTCGGTCTTCTCTTTGTCAATGCCGTTGCTTTTAGTCTTGCTGTACACCACCATTGAACGGCGGAATACTGGTAGGTACAGGACGAATATCAGAACCATGTCCCTCGTTGGGCTCTAACATCGTTGGCAGATGAAGATTGTCTTTGCTGGTATCCTGTCGATGACTATATGCCTGATTGCGCATAGCAAGCGCAACAGGAGTACTACGCCACACAGCGATCATACGTTCCACGGCGGTCAGATGAGAGAAGACCGCGAGAAAGGCAAGAGCCCAGATACCAGTGTTAGATAAGAGTCCAATAGCCAGAACGATGACACGTTCCGGGCGAGCCAGTAGTCCAGTCTTGCACTCAATCCCCAAACCCTCGGCGCGTGCTTTGGTATAGCTAACCATCAATGAGCCGACCGCCGCAATGAATATGAAAATGATCATCCAGGTTTGCTCATGTGGAGCAGGCCAAAGTACGTCTTGGAGGCCTGGATGCTGCAATGCATAATAGAGCAGCCCAAACAGGATGATACTTTCTGAATAGCGGTCAAGCGTCGAGTCTAGGAAAGCGCCAAAAGTGGTGGCGGCGTTACGAACACGAGCCATCGCTCCATCAAACATGTCAAACACACCTGCAAACAGCACGAGCAGTCCTCCCACAAACATATGCCCTTGCGCAATGACTAGAGCCGTAACTACGCTGAGCAACAGCCCTATAACAGTCAATGTGTTGGGAGTTACACCCAGGTGAGCTAGTGGTTGTATAATCGCTGTAACTAGCTGCCTGGCACGTTGCTGTATACGTTTGCTAAACATAATCTTATTGTACCACACTTATGGCCATGGGGACTAGTAGTATGTCACTATCGATTTGCGCTCCCCTAGAAAATGATGTATCCTTTACTCTAAAACCCTTTGCATACTGCCAGCTGGCTTCCTAGCTATCTCCAGGCCTCTACGAGCTATATATACTCTGCGCAACTAGAAATATAAGATGCTTGCCTGGCTGCTTTTAACTATCACATGAGGGTTGATAACTGATAGACAATGTTTAGGACTTATGGGGGTGGGTGCACATAAAATATGTACAACATTCTTAATATATAAAATGTTGTACATATCTCTGCCTCCCCTTACAATTGAGTACAATGGCAACAGCCAGATGAATAAGTACTATATATAGAAGAGTCTGTGAAGAGCCTGCACGTTTTTCTTCTACATTCTTCTACATATGTTTGCGCCTTTGCGCAGTAATGCTGTGTAATACTATATAAAAGCGCAAACATATATAAAACAGGTTTGTAAGGACCTTAAGCGATAGCGGGACGACGTGCCTCGCGCTGCTCTTTATTCAACAGGTAGCGCACCCAATGATAATACGATTCTACTCCCCACAGTTTGCCGCCAGGAGCACTTACACCGGCCTCTATAGTTGCACGTACGTCCTGTGCACTCTTCCCTTCAAACCAGGTTATGCCACTGCCAATCGCGCTCAGCATATGCGCATCACTGTTACCAAGTTCAGGGATATTATATACAGCACGGTTGGTGCCCATAGCTATATAGTTGGCATAGACGCCACAGAAGCTAGCATTCCACGTCTCAATACCATCCAGCCAGACGTCCCGTGACTCTGCAATGCGATCCAGCACTTCACGCTTACAGCTATGGCGGAAAAAGCGATGAAGAGGATGGGCCACCACGGCCAGGCCACCCTGCTCGTGGATCAGATCAATACTACGCTCCATGCTCAAGCCAGCAGGCACACCTTTCTCGATGAAAAGACCCAACAGATGACCCTCGTTCGTCGAAACCTCTTCGCCCACAACAAAATCAAAACGGTAGGAACCCCGTGCCCAGAGATCGCGAGCACGTAAAGCTCCATCAATGACATCATGATCAGTCAGAGCGATCACATCTAGATTGGTATTCTGTTGAACATGCTCAAGAATCTCTTCGATAGTGGCACACCCATCGCTATAGGTACTATGCATATGCAGGTCTGCCCTGCCGCTTTTTCCTGCACTGTATGCCTGTTGTTCTGTCATCTTACTATGCTTGTTCAACATCGGTAAACTACTGGACACATTCTCAAGTTCGTTCATCGCCTGATCGGGTTTGCTCGTTATCATGTGGTTCCTTTTCTGCCTTCGCCTTTCTTTTCTGGCTTCTATAATTTCATACCCCTCAAAGCTCACGTCCTACCCACACCAACAGTACCACAGCTACGTTAAAGTTCAGACTTAACGCTTTGTAAACTTTTGTTAAAGGCTTGTATACTGATATCCGCATAGCTATCTACTCTTATCTTTTACATTCTAACTATAAAAAACACTGGTGTCATCAGAGTAGTGTAAGAGTGGCATAGCGAATGGCTCTATGCTAGCTGTATTATGTTTCGTATTCGTGAATTGTTTGTCAATCCTCTGACCCCATATCAGCCTCTATAAGAGCATTTCCAGTGGGAGGTATAGCCGCCTGGATATGTGGATCAATAAGCCCCTCGAGGTGTCGCAAACAGAATTGAAAACGTTGGGAATTGAGTGAGCAATAGACCTGGCGACCCGCACGCCGCATTTCAATCAAACCGGCTTTCCGCAATTTACGCAGATGCCAGGAGACAAGCGGTTGACTAATATTGAGCAGGCTGGTAAGATCTGTAACCGTTATCTCCTGCTTACGGGCCAGGTGATAGATGATGGTTAGCCGCGCTACCGCTGCTAGCGCCTTCATCATAATTTTAACTTCACGCCAATCTTCCATACCAGTGCTACAACTCTCTCGTTATGCGATCCCTAACAAATACAATACATAAAGCAATATTTATATTTTATATGTTCGGCGGCTAGCATGTCAAGGTTGTAGGAAATTTTGGCGCTCGTTCTCAATATCATCCGAAATTTTCTGTCATCTCTATTAGCCTCTCAAAGTTGCTAATAGAGGTGACAGAAAATTTCACTCATAAAGGTGCTTGCCACACCTGGACCACAAAATCTGATACACCAGCACCATTCCCGTTCCCAGAAGCGATAAAATTACCTTTCGATGCCCACCCAAGAGCAGATATATCGCCAGGATACAAAATATGTTTATACACAGGTTCCTTTGTAGCAGCGTTGAAAATGTGTATTCCTTGTGTTTGGCTACTAGCTACAATATAGGTACCACTAGGAGACCACGCTATATCGCGCACTCCAAGATCTTCCGTGCTGGGAAAAGCATAAAAAGAAGCATCATCTGCACCATTAGCACTTATCACCCAGACTTTATGATCAGTTCCTCCATAAGCTATATACTTACCATCAGGAGACCATGCGACACCAAAAAGAAAGCGCTGAGATGCAAAAGAGCCAGAATGGGTTAAAAGAGTTTTCCCAGAGGAGGCTTCCCATACCCGCAATATCCCATCGTATCCCACAGAGGCAACACGTGTATTATCGGGTGACCATGCTACCGAATAAACACCGTTTCTATGCTCGCGATAAATAATCTGGGTATTCCCTGTTTTTGCTTCCCATACATGCACAGTCGCGATTCTCTGTACATCACTTGTTTGATCACCAGAGACAATATAAATACCATTCGGGGACCACTGCACACGATTCACCCATGCCTGATTCTGCGAGGGTGCCGATCCTTGATAGGTAATCCGATGGCCTTCATAGATAGAAACGGACTTACCTGTAATGGCCTCCCAAACATGAGCTGTCCCATCGGCACCACCAGAAACTATAAGTCTTCCATTAGGAGACCAGGAAACTCCCTCAACTGGCATAGAATGGCCCTTAAAAGTAATAATCCGCTTTCCAGCAACAACATCCCATGTCCGTGCAGTTTGGTCATCACTTGCAGTTGCGATAAATTTCCCATCAGGCGACCAAGCAAGAGCACGTATAGAATTTGTGTGACCAGAAAGAGTTTTATAGATTGTACCAATATCAGGATGATTCAAGTTATTAATGACAGCGGCAGCAGCAATACTAACACTTACAACAGATCCCAACGCCCCCATAATAAGTGTGCGACGATTTAGTATCGAACGAGTTTCTGGTAAGTCTATTTGATCGGAAGAGTAGCTCAATACGTCAACTACTTGCCGAATACCTATGGCAACATTGTTAAAAGCTTCATCCCGATTCCTCCACATGGTTACTGGTTTTTCATCTTCCGGCAATACGTGAAGTTCACCAAAGGAGGCATCTTGCCACAGACAAGGGCGTAAAATTATAGGGATGACCCGTGCCTCTCCACGCTTATACCGCTCAATTGCAACCTCTTCAGCATTTAAACAGTGCTCGGACGCAAAAAAATTCGGACTGACAAGCAAAAGAATAATGTGCGCCGACGCCATATGCTGCATAAGCTCTTTTTTCCAATTGACACCTGGCATACTATTTATATGCGACCATACATTAATTATCTTCTGGCGCTCCCACAGCCGCAAGTGTTTTTTGAGATCTATGAGTAAACTCTCGTCCGCACGAGCGTAGCAACAAACAATTTTTATGCGCTTCTTTCTTTCTTTTACATCCACGCAATCTTCTCCACATCGTGCAGTAGTAGATCCAATTTGACTCCATAAATAGATAATATGCTCATGCCAAAGTTCTACCCCATAGGGCTCTCGCGCCAATAACATGACCTTGTCGGACGCCTGATTGCCCATGACACAGGCCGTTCTTGACAAAATTTGGTCAGATTATTTTAGTGAGTCCCCATAGTCTGAGTTAGTCACTATATTAGAAACAGTCTTATAGTGGTGGAACAGAGACTAGTTCTATTTTCACGTTCATACTTGTCTTACTCACATCTACACTATTATTCTAGCAGGAATGCATAAAAATGTATAGAGCATTAATAATATAAATAGAAAGAAAGTCGTAGATGCCTTCGTCAAAAATTTGGCAAGTATTTCACGGTAAATAATATATAGTTTATGCCGCAACATAGTGAAAGAGGCTCATAACTAGATCTAATACAAATCTTTTTTTTGCTGATCTAGCTATCTTGAACAAGTAGGAAATTAGCGATCAAGTAGTACACAATGGAAGTGGACAAAATCCGAGAAGAAAGGTAATATATACCGAATAATATGAATTCAATATTCTCTACTTTATACGAATGACTATTTTCGTGATCAGAAATTGTTTTAGTTATTTTAAGGGGAGATCAATGATAGATCGTATCGAACAACTATTTGGCAACTACCGTCTGGTGAAACTCGTAGGTGAGGGAGGTTTCGGGAAGGTCTATTTGGGAAAACAGCTCCATTCAGATACGGATGTAGCCATTAAGATACTCGATAATCAGTTGTTCTCGCGTGAGCGAGAGGAGTTTTCGCAAGAGGCACAAGTCATTGCTTCGCTGGATCATCCCTCAATTGTACATCTACTAGACAGTGGCATTGAGGAGAGTCAACCATTCTTGGTTATGAACTATGCCCCTAATGGCACCTTACGACAACGTCATCCTAAAGGAAGCCGACTACCACTACAGCAGATCATTACATATGTTAAACCAATTGCTTCAGCTTTACAATATGCACATGAGCGCAAGCTGATCCATCGCGATATTAAACCAGAGAATATGTTGCTTGATAGCAATAATGAGGTGCTACTTGGCGATTTCGGAATTGCTTTAATCTCCTCATTCTCTACTTCGCAGAGCACCAAGACAGCGGCGGGGACTGTCTCCTATATGGCCCCAGAGCAGATTTTGGGTAAACCATGCGCAGCCAGTGATCAATATGCTCTAGGAGTTGTGATCTATGATTGGCTTTGTGGTACCTTACCCTTCGTCGGCTCATTTGCGGAAGTGGGACAACAACACCTGTTTGCTCCGCCTCCTACCTTTGAAGAACAAGGGGTACAGATCGCGCCAGCAGTAGAGGCAGTAGTAAGAAGAGCTCTGGCTAAAAAACCAGAAGAACGTTTTATCGATATGCAAGGGTTCGCACAGGCACTGGAAGAGAGCTTTTTACAGCGAGATACACTTACTTCAATTCCTGCAGAGCCAAGGACAGAGCAGGATATTGCTATATTTGTGCAGAACCCCGATAAGAAACCAACTGTTGTGGAGAAGATGACAGAACCAGTTGTTCCTCCCATTTTAGCATCCACAATTACCAATGCGCCTAAACACAATTTAGGCACTCAACGTGACTTGATGAAGGTGCTTTATTTGTTGCTCCTAATTTTATTAGTGATGGGTACTCTATTCTACATTTTGCCTCTTTTTGCGAGAAATACCACACTGTCACCTGAAGCTCGGAACTTGACCACTTCTAACTCGCCAAATACTACCACCACTTCTAACTCGCCAAATACTACCACCACTTCTAACTCGCCAAATACTACCACCACTTCTAACTCGCCAAATACTACCACCACTTCCAACTCGCCAAATACTACCACCACTTCTAACTCGCCAAATACTACCACCACTTCTAACTCGCCAAATACTACCACCACTTCTAACTCGCCAAATACTACCACCACTTCTAACTCGCCAAATACTACCACCACTTCCAACTCGCCAAATACTACCACCACTTCCAACTCACCAAATACTACCACTACTTCCAACTCACCAAATACTACCACCACTTCCAACTCACCAAATACTACCACCACTTCCAACGCCCCTGTACAACGTCAAGTCACGGCGAGTACAACACAATCGCAGACAGTCAATACAACTGGACAAAATACGACGCCTGCTAAGCCAGCTTGGATGACTCTAGATGTCAGAGTGGTTTGTGGTACAGCAAATTTCAATGTTGGAGACCGTTGGAATGGACCTAACTACAATGGTATATCTCTGACAATAGTAATAGATTCGGTGCCAGAAGCGAGTATTCCTGCTCCAGCAGTAGTGGAGATGAAGGTTCATATTGATCCCCCAGGTACAGTTGGTAATGGACTTAGTCTCAATAAAACCTATGGAAGCTATGCAACTACCGGGAATTGTAGCGGCGGTGATGTTTCTTGGAACGCTCAAAGCGAGGCTCCTTTTGTCTTCGGACAAGATGCACAGACAACAGCATTTGTACAGCAAAGCGACATTAATGATACAGCAGTCTCCTTGCGGACATCTCTGACCCAAAACGCAACAAATAACCTGCAAAAACAAATCCAGTCAGATGAGCATTTTGTGGGAAGTCCACAGTGCACTACGACAGTGAACGCTAGTCATAACGCAGGCGATCAAGCAACAAGCGTGACAGTGAATGTTACAGCTACATGTACAGTAACTGCCTCAACATAAATGAGTTTGCTGAGACACTGGGTCTGTCTTAGATAAAAGTAAAGTGAGAAGATGAAGGCGATGAGGATCAAGTGCTCTCTACAAAGAGAAAGGAGTGCCCGCGAGAGGATTTGAACCTCCAACCAATCGATTAAGAGTCGAGTGCTCTGCCATTGAGCTACGCGGGCATAACGATTATGCATTGTGCTATATTCGCTGAAAGTCTGGCAATGTGCGATAAAGCCTTTCCCTTCGGCACAATGATAATAGCATACTGTCCTATGACAGTCAAGAGGTTTAGTGCAGGGATTCAAGGTATGTTTGAAGCACAGCTAAACCGCGCGAACTCAGCAAACATAGTCAGATCTACCTATGTCGATGATACCAAGATACTTGGCTCTCCTTGCGGGGTTGGGGAAACCTCGCTGGCGATTGGGAGCGTAAAGGTGATGCGCGTCCCCTGGCCTGGCGTACTTTCGGCCTGGATAGCACCGCCGTGCGCGGTGATAATCGCCTTGACAATAGAGAGGCCGAGGCCACTACCACCAGTTGTCGTCGTACGTGAGCGGTCGGCGCGGTAGAAGCGCTCGAAGATATGGGGGAGATCGGTTGGATCAATACCCGTACCAGTATCCCTGACCCAGATCGCCACCACACGATCCTGTACACGCGCCCCAACATGGATGCTTCCCCCTTCTGGCGTATGGCGGCGTGCATTATCCAGCAGGTTGAGCAGCACTTGTATAATACGATCATTATCGGCCCGCACCTGGGGAAGATTAGCAGCAACATCATTACAGAGAGCAATACCGGCCTGCTCACATTCTGGTTTAAGCACAAAAACCGTTTCATCCACCAGCGAGTGCAAATCAAGGGGAGCCAGGTCTAATGGTGTCTGACCAGCCTCCAACGAAGTCATCTGGCGTACATCCGCGACCATACGACGCAATCGCTGCACCTCACGCCCAATACGCAAGACAGTCTCCTGGCGGGCCACGGGATCAGAGATAACCTCGTCAGCCAACGCCTCACTCAATCCTTGAATGGCGGTCAGTGGCGTTGCCAGATCGTGCGCGATATTGGCGATCAAGTCGCGGCGAACTTCATCCTGACGATGTAGTTCATTTACATCCGCCTCGATCACACTGGCCATTTCATTAAAAGTCTGGGCAAGCATTCCCAACTCATCGCGTGAGTTGGGAATGACGACACGCTGCGTATAGTTACCATGCTTCATGCGTTCGGCGGCCGCAGTCAAAGACTCGACTGGACGTGTAAAGCGGCGTACAAACAGATAGCTACAAAGGGCCGCAATCGCTGCCACGATCAAGCCCGCCAGTAATATTGATTGATTAATTTGAAGTAGGAAATCGCCCTTGGGGGAGAAAAACGGCTGGGTGATGAATAGCGCCCCAATTGTCTGGTCACCAGCCTTGAGCGGCATACATATATAAATAAACGAAATAGGGCCTTGATGCACCGAGATCTGTATATCGCCTGAGAGCACAGACTGATCATGCAATGAATGCGACAGATTCTGTTTTATAGATGGGTTGCTACAATTGCTCCCATCAAAGCGATCCGGCTGTGCGCATAGCAACAGATTATTTTTTGCGTCTACAATAACGAACAATAAAGGTTCGTTCAGCGCTACAGAAGAGAGGCGCACATTCCCCCAACCTCCGTTATACTTGTACTGGTTCTCTGCATCAACAGCCATGTTGCTAGCCATCTCACGTAGCCCCTCGATCTGCGCACTTTTGAAATAGTTTTGCACGGCAAAGGAAACAGCAAAGCTAAGCACAAGCACAGTGCCCAGGATGACCAGAAGATAGCTCAATACTAATTTTGATTTGAGACTCATTGTTGTGATGGAACGGGAGTTACGCATGCATCCTCCACTTACCTTCAAACCTTAAGAACGATTCAAGTTAGTCGTAGAGTTCGCGGGCGCAGGCACAAACTTGTAACCAACGCCCCAGACCGTCTGGATATGATATGGCATACCTGGAGCTGCCTCAAGCTTTTTACGTAGTGTGCCAATATGCACATCAACGGTACGCCCATCACCAAGATATGTATAACCCCAGACCTGATTGAGCAAGGACTCACGCGTAAAAACACGATCAGGAGAAGATGCAAGCGCCACCAGCAGGTCAAATTCTTTCACCGTCAGCGCGATCTGAGATCCGTTGGCTAGCACGCGCCGGGATGGCAGATTGATGATCAGACCACCGAAACGCAATTCATCTGCCGCCGCTGGTTCCTGCACCTCGTTACCGGATGAAGCTTCGTGAGGATTCGTGCTGCTGGTGCTTACACGGCGCAAAATGGCTTTGACGCGGCTCACAAGCTCGCGCGGACTGAAGGGTTTTACCAGGTAATCATCTGCCCCAGCCTCAAGCCCTTCAATGCGATCATCCTCACCCTGACGAGCTGTCAGCATCAGGATGGGCGTGCTGGCCCAGGCCCGAATGCGGCGGCACACCTCCATACCATCCAGAACGGGCAACATAAGATCCAGGATAACTAGATCTGGCTGCTCACGAGCATGCAGTTCCAGGCCAGCAATCCCATCGTTCGCTGTAACGACGGTATAGCCAGCTTGCTCTAGGTAGAGACGGATAACCTGTACTATATTTGCTTCATCTTCTATAACGAGTACTTTCATGTCTTTATTCTACCTATCACACATCAAATAACTGCCATAGAATTGTAAAATTTTTATATATTCTACTGAGTTCTCCTAATACACATGATAGCAGCATTACGCAAAATCACTACATATTCTCACTTTTCTTTCTGTATCCAGCCTGCGATGGCAGGGCAAAACCAGAAAGCTAACGACAATCCGCTGATGAGATACTAAAAGCTGACAGGATACTGAAACAGACGCTCAAGTGCCATGTATGCAGCTGCGATCTGGCCCTGCACCGCAAACTCGCCACTATGAATATATTGCAAAAGCTCGGCGGGCGTTACCACGATGTTCTCGATTACTTCGGTGGGATCTATCTTCTGGCTCCCTGTCTTACGCACGTCGCGGGCCAGGTACCACCAGATCTCTGTCACTGCTCCAGTTGGATTGGCGAGCATATGGGCCAGGAGCTCGATCTGGCCAGGCTCGACGCTGTAGCCGGTCTCCTCCATGAGTTCGCGGTGCGCGGCCAACAAAGGATCATTCTCATGCTCATCGATTCCACCTGCCGGAAATTCTAGCACTTCTCTCCCAATGCCATGTTTATACTGCCGGTTGAGAATGAAGCGACCATCTTCCGTTATAGGGACGATGCCTACCCAACCACGATTCTCAATAATATAATAATCATCGATAATGCTTCCATCGGGAAGCTCCAATTTTTCACTACGAATCTTTAAAAATGGTGTATCAATGACCTGTCGCTTTGAAAGAACTTTCCATGAAGGTTTCTGTTGCTGTACCACAATATATTCCTTTTATTTATTGTAAAATTGTGCTCTTTATAGAATAGACAGAGAGGATTGATAGCGCAAGAGAAAGAGAAATTCATGGTTGCCATCACGCCCTAAAATGGGAGAGTCGATCTGGCCCTGCACCTGAAATGGCGTGCGCTGTGGAATCCATATATTGAGCTCTTGCAGCACACGGCTATGCACCAGCGGATCGCTGATGACGCCACTGCCACGATCAACCTCAGCTTTGCCTGCCTCGAACTGCGGCTTCACAAGTGCCACAACCCATGTGTCAGCATTGTGAACCAGCAAGGGTGCAAGAGCAGGTAAGACCAGGCGCAGCGAGATAAAAGAGACATCGATAACCGCACACTGAATTGGCTCAGGCAGCTCCGCCAGATGGCGAATATTCGTACGTTCCATGACCACAACTCGTGGATCGTTGCGCAGAGTCCAGGCAAGCTGACCATGGCCGACATCGACTGCATACACCCGCTCGGCACCACGCTCTAAAAGACATTGCGTAAAACCACCAGTTGAAGAACCCACGTCAATAGCTATCAACCCGGCTGGATTCAGTTGAAATGTATCCAACGCTTTCTCCAGCTTCAAGCCACCACGGCTGACATACTTTAGTTCTGGCGTGACTTCGGCTAAGCGGCATGGCGCGTCGAGCGACACAAGTGTACCAGGTTTATCGACCAGGCGGTCTCCTACATAGACCTGGCCCGCCATAATGATTGCACGCGCACGCTCACGGCTAGGGGCCAGGCCCAGGCGTACTAATGCTACATCCAGGCGCTCTTTATTTGCAGCCATTTTTCTTTTCGTTTCTCCTCTACCACATAACATAATTATTTCAGGAATCCCCTGAATCTACTAATCAGCACAACCCATACTACACTATCTATCACAAGCTTTCCTTGATAATGCGCAGGTCAGGCTTGCTCCAGAAGGAGTTTCTTACGCTCAATGATACTTCATTTCTAGAGTATGAACAAGTCGAGATAATGACACTTATCACCCGGAATTGTCGCTTCGTGCTGTCTTTCAAAACACGATGTCCATAGTTAAATACATCATTGACACAGAACGATAAGCACTGTACTATGTCTATATCATCTAACCAACTGACTGTAAATATACAAACATTCCAGAAAAGGAAGGTAGAACAGTATGCCTGGTCAGTCACAAAATCTCTCGGCGGCGGTAACAGCTTACTTCGCTTTCTTCGCTATTGTCATGATACTCACCGTTATCTTCTCAGTTGTCGTCTATTGGAGAATTTTTTCAAAAGCGGGCTACAGCGGTGCGTTAAGTTTGCTAATGTTTGTTCCAATCGCTAATATTGTCATGCTCTGCATCCTTGCCTTTGGTGAATGGCCCATATATCAGGAACTGAATATGCTGCGCCAGCAAATGGCGATGATGCGTAACACACAGTTCCCTCCACAAACACCCTATCCACCCAGCCAGGACGGTCAACAGTATCCACAAAATCCTCAATACCCTCAAAATCCTCAATACCCTCAATACCCTCAAAATCCTCAATATAGACAAGGTTAAGCAACAAAGTATGAAAGTAAAATATACATAAAGAGATATCATGCTATACGATATCTCTTTATAGTGAATCTACTAACACCTTGCTCTCATTAGATAATCATGTGAAAACTACTGTTCCAATCTCGGTATAGATGAATATTGATAGCCTGCTACATATGAAGTTGCAGGCTATTTTTTTGATCATCAACAACAGAAACAAACATCCGGCCAGAAAGAATGAACGCATGCTTTTTCATCCGCTTCCAACGGTAGCGCCACATCACTGCGTTCTATGAGAAAGGGCAAGAAGTAAAACAATTACTCCACTCATACGCAAAATATCCCCCAAACGATCAAGGAAATCATTTGGCGAAAAATACTTTGGAAGGATTGTGAAATAACCAATAGCTAATAGAAAAAAGGCACCACACATAAGAATGCCAAAAAGGGTTTCCTTTTTCCTTAATGATGAGGCATAAAAAAAGAAGATTATTGCACAGGTCAATCCACGCGAACCACTCAATAACGACTTCGTTATCACAGGATAGGGAAACTCGGCAGGCAAAATAGGAGCCAAAAATAACAAAATTAGCAATAATGCGGATACAACAATATGACTATACATTATACGGCGCAGATAGTTCTCCGAACTGCGCAGAAGGCTGAACAGAATAAATAGGAAACTCACAGTTTGACCAATATAGTTAAACC
Organism: uncultured Chloroflexia bacterium; assembly: GCA_963850365.1. Classification (GTDB taxonomy): domain Bacteria; phylum Chloroflexota; class Ktedonobacteria; order Ktedonobacterales; family Ktedonobacteraceae; genus Dictyobacter. The sequence goes on along the minus strand of CAWKKX010000010.1, from coordinate 283,798 downwards.
AATCAACATTGAGACTGATGGTCGTTACATTATCACCGATAAAGCCAGCTAACGATGTCAATGCAAAAACAAGCATGGACAACGCCAGAATAAAGAGGCGGCGACTGCGCGATTGCCCGAATAAATAGAACCCACGCACCGCAATGATAAGAGCAGTAACAAATTGCGTCAAGGAAAGCGCATTTGCAACTAGATTTTGATCCATAAAGACAGACTCCTTAATAAATAAAAGTAGGGCAAGCAGATCAGTGACTATTGGGTAAAAGGGAAACATCTGCTAATGTCCCATCAGGTTTATACATTTGCACACGCCCCTTTTCTAGCAAGAGATGTAGCGCTTCACATACTATTTTTGCCGACAAGCCTGTGGCATTACAAATATCACGGACATTCTTGTGGCCATCGATAGCATCATAGACATGACGAGCAGTTCTATCCTTAATAACAACTACGCTGTCAAACGGATTATCGGTTGTTAGTAAGTCCGACTCTTCTTTACGAGTAAGAATAAAGAGGGTCCAGTCAATCAGGCGGGGCTGTGGAGGAAATTTAGAGGGTGCCGGTTGATAGCCTGCAATAAGTTGTTGGACAGTCCTGGGGGGGCTAAAATTTGGCGCTAGTACGTACCTGACAGCCTGTAGCAGTGCCTCTGCGGTAAACGGTTTGGTCAAATAACAATCTGCTCCCTGCTTCAATCCCCAGCTATAATCAAGTGGCATGTTCTTACTACTTATAAGAATTATTGGGTGTTGATGATTAGGATCGCTAACACGCAGTCTTCTACATACTTCGAAGCCGCTAATATCTGGCAGTATGATATCGAGGATTATACAGTGAGGCACTTCGCTAAATGCTTTTCTTATCCCCTCATTTCCAGTCAGAGCAACATTCACTCGATACCCTACACCAGTAAGAATTTGAGCTACAAGAAGATATGTGGCGGCACTATCATCAACAATCAATATTTTGTACACATCTAACATAATTATGGTACCTCAAAAAACAACGTGGTCGTTTATTATACCTCCAAAACATTGATATGTATATATCATTTATACCATTTATCCGGTAATATATAAGCGTTTTTATATATTACTAAACGATCATTATTTTCGACTTTAGCTATCAGGGATTATATTTGATGCATATTATTTCCTCTAGAAGAGACTATTTGCTGCCAAGCTATATCCCTCTATTCCCTGTTATTTTGCACTTTTACCATATTTCGTACTGAACGCAAAATATTGTAAAAGTGCAAATAATATGAAATAGAAGAGAAAAGAGGAGCGGAGCTGAAGGCGTAAGCACATACGAAAATGACTTTGGCCAGGGTGATGAGGAGTAAAGGCTCTCTAAATAGTATCATTCTTTAACGAATCATTGAGACGCCAGATCGATCTGGCGTCTCAACTTTCTCTCTTCTTATTATTTATTAAGAAGAGTTTCCATCTATCTAGTTACTTAATATCAGTATTGATCGATTCGCGAATGTGTTTCGTGCAGTTCTGCGTGAATGGCCTGGAGTTCCTCCTGGATCGCTTGTAGCTGCTGGCTGGTAGTCTGGATCTGAGTTTCGTGCTCTTTAGCCGTCTGTAACTGGACCTTAGCTGCTTCTAGTTGTTGCTGAGTATCTTGAAGCTTCTGTTGGAGTAATTGAAGTTTGCCGGCATAGTCAGGAACGGACGGGGAAGCGGCCTGGGCTACCGCAACCTCTGGCTCTGGAGTGGATGTGCTGTCTTGCACTACTGACTGTTCCGCTGTCTCAGCCTCGGGAATAGCGGTATCCGTCACCATCTCTGTCGTCTCAGGCTCTCCTGCTCCACCTTCTTCATCTTCAACTACCACTACCGCCACCGGCTCTCCTGCTTCGTCCTCTACCACTACCGCCACCGGCTCTCCTGCTTCGTCCTCTATTACTACCGCTATCGGCTCTCCTGCTTCGTCCTCTACCACTACCGCCACCGGCCCGGTCACCTCTTCCTCTTCTTTCCCTTCCTCAGGGGTAATCGGGTTTAAATGCCCAGTCCCATTTTCTGAATGGTGATCAGGAGCTACTATAGTATCTTGCTGCTGGAATTCTGCTGTTGTCTCTGACGCTACCGGAACCGCTTCCTCTTCCACTGCTGTCTCTGATGCTATCGGAGCCTCTGTCTCTTCCACTGCTGTCTCCGATGCTATCGGAGCCTCTGTCTCTTCCACTGCTGTCTCTGATGCTATCGGAGCCTCTGTCTCTTCCACTGCTGTCTCTGATGCTACCGGAACCTCTGTCTCTTCCGTTGTCGCCTCTAGTGCTACTGGGGTTGCTTCCTCTTCCACTGCTGTCTCTGATGCTACCGGAACCTCTGTCTCTTCCGTTGTCGCCTCTGAGTGCTACCGGGGTTGCTTCCTCCTCCACTGTTGTCTCTGATGCTACTGGGGCCTCTGTCTCTTCCACTGCTGTCTCTGACGCTACCGGGGTTGCTTCCTCCTTTCCATCTGCCTCTGTCTCTTCTGACTGCTACCGGGGTTGCTTCCTTCCACTGCTGTCTCTGACGCTACTGGGGCCTCTGTCTCCTCCACTGTTGTCTCTGATGCTACCGGGGCCTCTGTCTCTTCCACTGCTGTCTCTGACGCTACCGGGGTTGCCTCCTCCACTGTTGTCTCTGATGCTACTGGGGCCTCTGTCTCTTCTGCTGTTGCCTCTAGTGCTACCGGGGTTGCTGTTTCTTCCACATGATGCTCAGGGGATTGATCTTCTATAGTCTGGTGCTGTGGCTGTACTTCTGTATCAATCGAACGGTTCTGCAACTCTGCCTCCGCGTTTGTATAGTCATTTATATCAATACTATTGGATGATTGCTGGGTAGACTCTGTTGTAGCGCTAGCGGAAATAGACCCTCCACCAACGCTAGATGCACCGTACTCGTGTAAAATACTTAAAACTTCCGCCTGGCGGTCTGGTGTATTTACGGCTAGAAGTGTGTTACCACTATTGTACTCGCTAACGTAATGCTGAGCTTCCTCATCTGACAAACCCATGTCTGTCAGATCATAGATAAGATTATTTGCCTCTGAACTTGTACCTGTTAGCAGATTCTTGAGACCTTCAAAAAAGCCACCTGAGGTACCTGGGGAGAAATAATAGATCTGTTCGTTTTCAAAACCGGCATTAAGGAGTTTTTCTACTACCTGGTCTGCTACAGTTCGATCTGTAAACGCGCCAACAATGTGAGAAGAGCGAGTCACTGACATAGTGCTTGTTCCTTTCGCTGGACCCTATAGTTTGTGGAGTTACTAAGAAGGCAAGGTTCCAATATCATAATATCATATATTTGGATCATTGTCAGAGGTGCCGCCAACACACTTCATACAACTAATACGAGGCTTAAATAGACATTTATAAATTCCAGGTGGTTCAACATAAAAAAGCTGCATAGTTTATGAGAAAAATTAATTTAAAAGCTATTGTATGGGTTTATGAGGTGTTTATTCAGGCTATGTCTCCAGTACTTATACAATGTTAATGTGCTATAAAAAAATATGCTAATGATGCTAATAAGCTATGATGGGGTTGTGCTGAGGTGACGACGAGGCAGGGAAATTTTCGGTTGTAATCATTATTCATTAGCAAAATCGATGTGGCACTGTCCAACTAGATGATTTAGAGGAAATCATTTATTACATTAGAAGTATGAAATATGTAATAAATGATTTCCTCTAAATCATCTGTATTGTCAGTCTAGAAAACCAAACAATATTTTTACTTACTATGCATGAAAAAAGTTCTCACACATAATAGTATGGCCTGGGTGTAATTCTATTGATTGCCCTGGTTGCCGCCGAATATGCCGCCCATATTACCCATGCGCTTCTCGGCCTCTTGCTCCAGATTGTCTAGAGCGTCACCCGCAACTTTTTTGGCCTGACCAGTGTATTGTGAACCACCAGGGATCTTGTTACCATATTGATCGATGGCTTGATTAACCTGATCATCTGCCATTTGACGTGCACTATCAAATGCCCCTCGCGAGCCAGATTGGCCCTGGTTCTGCTGATTTCCGTACTGATCCTGCTGGCCCTGGTTCTGTCGATTTCCGTACTGATCCTGCTGGCCTTGATTGCCATATTGATCCTGTTGACTTTGGTTACCATACTGGTCCTGCTGGCCTTTCTGGTTACCATACTGGTCCTGCTGGCCCTGGTTCTGTCGATTTCCGTACTGATCTTGCTGGCCGCGATCCTCTGGTTCTGTTGACCCTGGTTGCCATATTGATCTTGCTGGCCCTGATTCTGTTGGTTTCCGTATTGATCTTGCTGTCCTCGGTTGCCATACTGATCCTGCTGGCCCTGATTGCCATATTGATCCTGTTGGCCCTGGTTTTGTTGGTTTCCATACTGATCTTGCTGGCCCTGATTGCCATATTGATCCTGTTGATTTCCGTACTGATCTTGTTGGCCTTGATTGGGATTCTGTCGGTATTGATTGCTCATAGACTTTTTCCTTCTTTGATAGACGGGAAACATGTTTTCCGCAGGTCATGACGACAGGTAAGTTATAACGATTAAAAACTACTCTATTCTACTCTACAGAGGTGTGGGCCAGCGCCTTTGCTTCCGTGATCCATTCCGTTACTTGAGCCAGAGTAGGTACGTGATGACCGACTTTTTGACTTGTATGGATTTCTACCAGCTTCGTATGCAAATTGTCGGCACTACGATGCTGTAACTCTTTGCAGCTATTGACCCCAGCCTCTTCAAGCAAATTGGAGAAATCTCCGCCAACCCCCTTGAGGCGCATGAGATCAGAGCGGTTGGCGTATTCTTTGATTACATGCGGTGTTGCGCCGACTTTTTTTGCCAGATCGGAACGTTGCTTCTCATTCTTAGTATGCTCAAGCAAGTGGTCAGTATGGTGGATGCCCTCGGCCTCAAGTTTTGCCTGAAACTCTGGTACCATACCTTTAATTTTACTGATATGTTCGCCCATGAGAAATACTCTCCTTTAAGTATTCAAAAACAGTGTGACTCCCTCATTGTAACGAACATTTCTTTCGATTGCAAGGTGAATGACTAATAATATAGTCTTTATTTAAAGAATTTAACGATTCTAATGATTTTTTAATGTATTAAAAATTATTTCCATAATTTTTTTATTTTTCATGATACCATTATTCTTACCTCATACATTCAATTTATAGTGAATACCTCCATATAAAAAAGTTCGTTATGTGATATTGTTCTATGCCCTTATTCCATGCTCGCGTGCTACTATACTCCTGTGACGTTCTTAATTCAAGTGAGATTTTAAAGAGTATTGCAGGAGAATATTATGGGTAATACAGTTGGAGATGGGCCCCGCCGTCCAATAGGGGTAACAATTATCGCTGTTTTGCTGGGTATCGAGGGCTTATTTGAAGTGGGACTCGGTATTCTAGCTATTGTAGGTATATTCGCCATTGGTCACGCAGCTGCAGTTAACGGCCATACCACCACGAAAACCGTTATAGATATAGTTGGGGTTGTGCTTGGAGGCTCTTCACTGATAATCGGAATCATCACACTTATCTTCGCATTAGGACTGTGGCTATTACAGCGCTGGGCCTTCTGGCTAACTATCATCATAGAAGTCATTACGTTATTGAGGCACGCGTTCGAATTCACACAAGCGCACGCGGCAGTAGGGCCAATCGTAGCTAGCATTATTCTTCCCGTTATCATCCTTCTTTACTTCTTATTAGATCCTTATGTGCGTAGAGCATTTAGAGTCTAAAAGTGAGTCCGTGCTGCTTCACCACATTTCTTCTCTGCTTATTTTGCATTTTATATATTGTTGCGCAATGCACAACAATATATAAAATGCAAAATAAATGACAAACGAAAAAGGAGGTGTTCGCGCCTTCGGCGCTCACACATTGGGAAGCTCACACACTCTTATAGAGACGGCGTTTGAGGTGGGGTAGATTGTATGGCAACGGCGATGGCGACAGAGAGTTGGGCGAGGTCAGCGATGCTAACGTCGAAAGCGCTCAGGCCAAGTTGCTCGGCACGCCGTTTAGCGTTGCCGTACAGGCGAACAGAGGGGCGTCCACTACGCAGTTGTACAACTTCCATTTCGTGCCAGGCAACACCGCGCAGGCCCGTCCCTAGCGCTTTACTGATGGCTTCTTTTGCCGCAAAACGGCCGGCCAGGCGCGTGACTTTGCCTCTACACTGCTGCACTTCAAGAGGCGTGAAAACGCGCTTGAGGAAACGTTCTGGATACTTTGTGTAGACTTTACGCACACGGTCAATCTCGATGATGTCAATGCCGACCGCCACGTTCACGCCTTGCGGGACGAGGAGAGGAGCGGGAAGACCTGCTACGCCACCCGGCCCAAAGAGCCAACCAGGAAACGCGGCTCCTGGCTGGCTCACCAAGGGTGTGAAAAGAAGCGGCTGATCTTCTTCATCCATCATTGCTTGCTCTCGCCTATAATAAGTGTCTCTTGTATGATTTCATCGTCAAGTGTACTCGTTGCGTCGCCTGCGGGCAGAACGGGAGGCGCAGCGTTGGTACCACGACCCATGCCACGATAGATAAAGCCGCAGCGATTCATCTCGCCTGGCTCATACATATTGCGACCATCGATCAAAACAGGACGCCGCATCGCAGCACGAATACGTTGCATATTCAAAGACTTAAACTCATTCCATTCGGTTACAAGAACCAAAGCATCAACCTGCTCTGCCACATCATAGGAGCGATCACAGAAGGTGACCATATTCATGTCTACATTCTCGCGTACCAGGGCTTCACGGCCCGTCTCTTTCGCTACAGGGTCATATACACGCACTGTGGCTCCCTGGCTGGTCACCCAACGGATAATATCGACGGAAGGAGCCTCGCGCATATCATCAGTGTTCGGCTTAAAGGCCAGACCAAGCACACCAATTGTGCAACCACGCAGAGAACCAAGTATATTGGTCAGCTTTGATACAATCAGGCGGCGTTGGTCGTGGTTGATATCCATGACGGCATGCAATAACTGAGGATGCAAGCCAGCCTCATCAGCCATATGGGCCAGCGCACGCACATCCTTAGGGAAACAACTGCCACCATACCCCAGACCTGCATCCAGGAAAGCACGCCCAATACGCTTATCATAACCCATGCCAACCGCAACCTCTTTCACATCAGCACCCAGACGCTCACAGATCTGCGCAATCTCATTGATAAATGAGATCTTCGTTGCCAGGAAAGCATTTGACGCATATTTAATCATCTCAGCGGTATAAAGATCGGTCGCCACAATCGGTGCTCGTAACGGCAGATAGAGATGCGCAACCTTATGTACCGCCTCTGGCTCGGATGATCCTAGCACCACACGATCTGGATTCTGGAAGTCCAGGAGAGCTGCACCCTCACGTAAAAACTCAGGGTTGGAAACGACCGAGAATTTTACATCGGGACGCTTTAGATTGCTACCAATCACACGCGAAACTACGTCGCCACTACCCACCGGCACCGTACTCTTATTAATAACAATAGCATAGTGATCAAGGTTCTCTGCAATACTTTGTGCGGCACTCTCGACATAGCGCATATCAGCGCCACCCTGATTATTACCGGTGGGTGTATTTACTGCGATAAAGATAAATTCGCTGTTCTCCAGACCTTCGCTATAGCTTAATGTAAAGCGTAGGCGACCCGCCTGCACATTGCGCTCGACCATCTCCTCCAGGCCTGGCTCATAAATTGGTAGGATACCTCGATTAAGGCGCTCAATTTTTTCTGGGACGATATCGACGCACGTTACGGTGTTGCCCATGTCGGCAAGGCACGTGCCCGTTACCAGACCGACATAGCCAGTACCAATTACACAGATAACTGACACAATATTACTCCTCTGCAATTACAAATGAATTTTCATACTTCTCTTCAATAATAGTCGTTAAGTGATTCATGGAAAGACACAACATCAGCATACCCTCTGTGTCTTCTTCTATTGGGGTATAGTATGGGTTTTCCTGATAGCTGGGTACATAATACTGAGAAACATTATAACATAGCAGCTCCTACGCCAGGTGCGGAAAAAAAGTCCCGTTTTCCGTGTTACTACATGTATAATGCGCCCTTTTTTACCCTCTCTTCTGCCATAACGCCTATTTTTAAGATGCCGCAAAGTTCACTGCCAATAGCAGTTTATTCCTATATAATAGAACTGCCTAACCCCAGTACATTGGATAATCTGTACACATCTCTTTGTCGGCAGGTAAAGACGAAAAAAGTAGAGCGCGGATGATAATCATTGCTGACAAAGTGAGGTGGGGACTATATAGGCGATGATGAGGGCAAGGATAACACAAACCACAGAGAGGGTTGTCGCTACGCGAGGCAAAGACGAGTCTGCGCATGGTAGACGAAAACGGTCGAAGTAATGTAGAATGAGTGTTATAAGGAGTATACTTCAATATCCTGAGTTTCTTTGCCGCATGAGCGCCCTTAATAAGGCAGCTATAGGCCCAGGAGGAGTAGAAGAAAGCATGTCGAAGGATCATTTGGAACGACGAACTTACCGTAAAAGCCCTGGACGCCAGTATGGATACGATTACGATCCGCTGCGAAGCCAGAGTGGGCAGAACCAAATTAAAGAATCTCAATATGGCGAGACTGCCAGCAAGTCAGGCGCTCTATTATCCCAGCGCCCTAATCCACGACGTACCCGGCAAATCATGCGTCAAAGCATTATTGCAAGCAAACGAATAAACGATGAGGAGACGGTAGATTTTCTTGAACAAGAACAGTATCCACAGCGCCGTTCTTCACAGGAACTATATGAGGCCTCCACACATGATGGGTATATCGAATATGCTGAGAATACAACTGAACGCTCATCTTCCAGGGCAGGCAAGCGTTATGTAACACGCGAAGTCGGTCCCGATGAGTATATGGCAACTGCACCTGGCGGTCGGCGTTCATCGTTACGAGCAGCACGTGTTGGCGAGCCTGCCCTGCCACATACCCGCGAACTTCTACCATCAGAAGATGAATACCTGGATGATCCATACCATCCTACTCCCCAGAGGATTGGCAATCCCTGGATGTAGACCAGGAAGCAGGGATTGAAGAACCATACCGTGGCTATATAGAAGATGACGACGACTTCGTAGACCTTGTGGAAGAGCCACGCGCTCGTCCCTCTCAATCTGCCTCAGCACGCGGCCGACAAGCAAAACCAACACGTAAACTCGCTCCCAGCCGCATGTATCCTGAAGATGATGAGTACGATACATACGAAGAGGCGCATCCTTCGGCACAACCAAAACAAAAAAAGGGCAAGCTTACGCGGCGTGGCCTCCTTCTAGGGGCTGGCATTGCGACTGTGGCCGGCATTGGTGTTGCAGCCTACGAGGTTGCTCCGAAAATGCCTGCTGTGCTCAATAACGCTACCACCAATCTCGAACACCAGGTGGAGGAAGCTTTCCAAAAAGGCTTGCAGCAGGGAGCAGAACAAGCACGCAAAGAGATTATCACTGCGCTCGATAATCTTGAAGGTTTCACACTCGAAGGGGCTGTCGCAGCAGCACGCCTGACACGAGTGGCATATGATGTCTTTGTTTCACCGGTTATAAAAAACGGCTCTGCACTGACTGGCGATTTCCTCAATGGGATGCTCAAGGCGTTTAAGACTGCACGCGAATGGCTTGCCGGCGTCTATCAGGATAATGTGACGTTGATTGCTATTCAAAAGGTGCTTGAGTCCTGGACTACCCAGGTCTCGACAATGCCAAAACAGCTTGACGCAATCACGCAGACTGACCTGGATGGCGCACAGGCATACCTGCGTGGCCTGCAACGCATGATCGAGGTGGAAAAGACTAAGTTGAACGCTCCACAGAACCAGCAAGGCAAACAGACAACACCGGCCGCTCCTATTCAACCAACACAGGTGCCTAAAAAGTAATTCTAAGGCTAATTCATCTGGGAACGCACTTCAAAAACGCGTTCCCGTTTTTTCTTTACCAGCGAAGAAGATTATTCAAATCAATTTGCAGATAAATTTTTATATGTCAACCTAAAGATTTTTAGGATAAAATAGAAAAAGGTAAACAATCATCCCACAAAAGGTAGATCAGCATTGATACAAAGCGAAGTACAGCCACAATTGCTACGCATTGATGACCTGGCTCATCTCTCCGGCGTGCCAAGCCGAACCATACGTTTTTATAATACGCAAGGCCTATTGCCGGCACCCAATATGCGCGGACGCACCGCATATTATAATCAGGAACATATAATAGTACTTGGCATCATTCGTGAACTCAAAGAACAACACAATCTGCCTCTAGAAGAGATTAAGCGATTGCTGGAGCTGCGTGCACAATATGGCGATGTGCAGATGAATATGGCACTGAAACAACGCTCCCTACGCTCCTTTGGCGGACAACAGGTGCAACTTACCAGAGAAGAACTGATCAAGCAAACCAGCATTACCAATGAGCAGCTAGAAGCTCTGCTACAACAGGGCCTGCTCTTTCCCATTGAGTCCGAACAAAGCCTTATTTTTACGGGGGACGATGTGTTGCTGCTGAATCTGTATCAGAACCTGGAGCAGTTTGGCCTGACGTTGGCGTTGCCAGCCTTAATTCGCTTCCAACTGCGCCAGGTCGTGCGCAGCGAGATAGCGGCCTATGAACAGCATGTGTTGCCACAATGGCAGGCAGCAAACCTACCACTAGAGCAACAGACAGCTCAGTTTGAAAAGATCCTTGCATTGACCGATACACTCATCTCGATACTGCACCGCAAGTTGCTCTATCATGATTAACCAGTCTATGCCCAACACTTTAAAGGCGATCTGAATGCAGGTGAGCCTCCTGATGATTTGTAACGCTACCACTTCACCTTAATCTTTATCTGTCGCCCCATTGTGCGCTCGGCTCGCCCTGACGAGCAAGCTATCCAGTATGTAGGGGACCAGGCGGCGTATTTGAAGTAAAGGCTACTCATTATGCATATAATACAGCAAGATCACAGACCTGGAGCATGGCGCTTATTCCTCATCTGGGCGGGAATCGGCCTGCAATCCTTTGGCGGTGGGGCCACCACTACTCTCCTTATACAGCGTGAATTTGTAGAGAAGCATCACTGGTTGACGATGGAAGAATTCGCTCACTATTGGAATTTATGCTTATTTACCCCTGGCATCAACCTGGTCGCCCTGACTATCCTTATTGGGAAGAAACTTGGCGGCGTTCCTGGTATCTTCAGCTCGCTCGCGGGTATGCTCATCCCAAGTGCGACGATTACCTGCCTGATCGTGGCAGGTTTCCAGCAAGTCGAACACAATCATATCACACAGGCCGTCCTCAAGGGCGTCATACCCGCTACAGGTGGCATTATGCTCCTGGTAGGAGTCAATTTCGCCCGTCCACAGCTCACCCTTGCCTACAAAGAAGGGGCACTTGACCTCGTACTTACCATCATTACCATAACCATCAGTACGCTGGCAATCATTGTATTACAAATACCTGTCTTTACCGTGATACTGAGTATGTCGCTACTCGGTGTTGTACTCTTTACACGGCCACTTTTTAAGAAGCAGGCGGGGAGCAGCACCGATGATTGATCCCATCACTTATTTTCTACTCTTCCTCAAAGCTACACTCTTCTCGTCGGGTGGTTTCAGCAATTTGCCCAGCTTACATCAGGATCTGCTGGCCAGGAAATGGGCGGTCGAGACAAACTTTGGCGAATCTCTTGCCATAGGGCAAGTCAGTCCGGGTCCAAATGGCCTGTGGGTTATTGCACTAGGCTATCTCACCTATGGCTACCTGGGATCTGCCCTGGCACTCATTGCCCTGGTCCTACCCCCTTTCCTCGTCTTAGGAGTGGCCGCGATCTACACTCGCATTGAGCACCAGCGCTGGGTACCGGGACTTATGCGCGGCATCTCGCTCGCAGTCGTCAGCACATTTATAGCGGTCTTCTGGACCATTATCGGTAGTTCTGGACAAGATTGGTACGGCTGGCTCATCTGCCTCGCCGCATTTGGATTGGCCCTGACCAGACGCGTCAATATCCCGCTTATTTTAGCCCTGAGCGCGGTTGTCGGCTATCTACTCTATCGTTAGCATTGACCCACGAGCGATCCCAGAGGGGGCATATCCCCTGCCCCCTGGCGGGGCCACTCGCAAGGGATTGCCGCCCAATTGCCATCAACTAAGAAAGGATGAGCTTTTTTGAATATCGTTTTTCCTTCAAGACATATGGTAAAATAGTTGTATAAGCATAACCCTATACGAAAGGTGGCAGACATGGGCATATTTAATAGTAAAGAAGAGCAAGCATCTCTGCTGCGGCAAGAGCTGGTCGATTACTCTAAAAAAGCAAGGTCATATACAGACTCAGCAAGTCGAACAAGCCTTGCGTGCAGTACCACGCCACCTTTTTTTACCAGGCGTTGAGCTGCAGAGAGTTTATAGCGATACCTATATAGCAACCAAGATCGAAAACGATATCCCTATCAGCTCATCCTCACAACCGGCAATTATGGCCTACATGCTTGAACAACTTGAACTCCAGCCAGGCCAGAACGTATTAGAGATTGGGGCCGGGACAGGCTACAACGCAGCATTGATGGCCCATATGGTTGGAGATACAGGGCATGTCGTCACCATAGATATTGATGAAGATATTGTTCTAGCAGCACAGGCACATTTGCAAGCGGCAGGCTGGCCCCAGGTACAGGTAATCTGCGCCGATGGAAGCACAGGCTATCCAGACCTCGCTCCTTATGATCGGATCATCCTGACGGTGAGCGCCGACGATATAGCACCAGCCTGGCGCGACCAGTTAAAGCTGGACGGAAACATCGTCTTGCCATTTCAATTTACTCCGTTTCGATCCATCCTCCATATCCCCCATCTGTTACCAGCAGTGAGCCAGGTTGTGCTCAACTTGAAAAATGCTGGCGACCATCTGGAGAGCATAAACATGCGTGGGGCTGGTTTTATGCCGTTGCGCGGTAGCTTCGCGATCCAAACCGGTCAGCTATTTTTCCACGACGCTGAACACAAACTTACGCTGACATGCACACAAAATCACGCCGAGAAGACGATCTTTAGCCATTTAAAGGGCGCGTATAGCGACATGGCCACAAATATAAGCGGTACATATATGGATTTCTGGGGCCTGCATACCTGGCTTACCCTGCGCGAAGCCGCATATTGCGAATTAGTAGGGAAGAGTGACCACAAGAAGTATAAAAATATTCCGTCGCTTGCACAGTTAGCTGATGGCTCTACGGCCACGTATGGTATGTGTATAAATGATGGTATCAGTCTCTTGATGAGACCCATAGAAGAGAATGCAGGTAACACAAATAACTCGGACTATTGGCTACGACCATTTGAGCTAATTATACGCGGCTTTGGTCCGCACGACGTATCTACGCAGCACTTACTCATGCAGATAAAAGCGTGGCATGAAGCCGGACGACCATTCCAATGGTATAACTGGAGTCTGCTGCAAAACAGCAAAATATATGTTTATCCACGAGAAAGCACATACGAGCCCAGCTCTCGTGAACTACTCTCAGAGCGCAAAGGCTCGCGCATCATCTTCTCATGGTAAATAAAGATAAACAACATTTTATACTTAGTACAAAATGTTGTTTGTTTTATCTTTCTTATATTATCTTGAACGACGCAGCGCCACAATAGGATCGAGACGTGATGCACGTATAGCAGGATACAAGCCAAAAACGACACCTATAATTAAAGAGACTGCAAACGGAAGTATCAACGTAGTCGGTGTTACGATAAAAGGCACATCACCAGTGCCACTTGCTAGAGCCGATAGCAGTACGCCAGTTGATAGCCAGCCTACAAACAAACCAAGTAGTAAACCAATTACTCCACCCAGCAAACAGAGTAGCAAAGATTCCACCAGGAACTGGTTGCGAATATCGCCACGCCGTGCGCCAATAGCCATGCGCAAACCGATCTCACGTGTACGTTCGGTCACCGAGACCAGCATGATATTCATGATACCAATGCCACCAACTGTGAGCGAGATGGCTGCAATACCTCCTAGCAACAGCGAGATCGAAGATGTTATCTGCTGCGAACGCTGCAACAATTGTATCGAAGTTGTTGACTGAAAATCATCAGGACTGCCGCGCGGAATATGATGGTTAGTCTCAATAGTAGACGTGAGTTGTTGCACTACCACATTGACATTATCCGCCGCATCTACTTGCATAATAATCTGGCTAAAAGACGTACTATTCGTCAGACGAGCCTGTGCGGCTTTATAGGGTATATAGATGACGTCATCTGTTCTAAAACCGCCTTTGGCAACCAACACCCCCACGACACGGAAAATCTGGCTACGAAAACGAATCTTTTGCCCAACCGGATCAGTCCCCGTTGGATCAAAAAGATTATGCTTCACAGTGTCGCCAATCACCGCCACTGGTTGTGCGCCAGCTTCTTCAGACTGGCTAAACCAGACGCCTTCGGCCACATTCCAGTTCTGAACGGTTTCGAAATCTGTACTCACTCCCTGGGCACGCGTATTCCAGTTCTGAGCACCAAACACCGCCTGACCACTAGTAGGGCCCACAACAGGACTGATACCTGTTATATGCTGAATTTTCGCCACATCCTGAAAGTCTTGCAAAGAGAGATCACGTGTCGTTGACTTTTTTTGACTATTATTAAACGAAGTACCAGGCTGCACGGTTATTAGATTAGATCCCTGACTAGATATAAGAGTTGAAAAGAACGCGCCTACGCCCTGCGCCAGGGTAAGCGCACCGATTACAGCCGCAATACCGATCACAATACCAAGCATCGTTAGCAACGACCGGGTACGGTTGGCCCATACCGACTCTACAGCGGTATCCCAACTTGCCCAAAGAGAATTACTGCGACCACCCTTACCAGCCTGCAGTTCGCGCAACAGGTTTGCCACCGGCGTGTTGTCTGGCAGGGACGGGCGTTGAACAGTCATGACAGCCATTCGTTCGGTCGCTATCGAGGCGGCAAATCTTTGCTCCATTGGTGCTGGTATGACAGATCTTTGCTCGCTTGATGACGGCATGTCGTTTTTTGGCTCGCTTGATGACGGCATGTCGTTTTTTGGCTTGGGTGGGGCGGACGACCCAGGCAAGAAACGAGTGGCTCGCGGCTTTTTAGATTGTGTTTTGCGTTCTAACACGCGTAATCCTCCCTTTTATTCTTCGGAGCGTATCGCAACGATAGGATCAAGGCGCGCTGCTCGTATGGCAGGATATAAACCAAAGAGGAGGGCAATTGATGATGCAACAGCGAACGGCACCACTATCGTCACCGTTGTGATGACGAAAGGTAACTGGCTGGCCTTCACCACACCCCACCCGATGAGTAAACCCAATCCAAGCCCGATCACACCACCCACCAGACATAAAAGCACGGCCTCAATCAAAAACTGGTTGAGGATATCACCCCGCCGCGCACCAATAGCCATACGAATGCCAATCTCCCAGGTGCGTTCAGTCACCGAGACAAGCATAATATTCATAATACCAATGCCGCCAACCGTTAACGAGATGGCCGCAATACCAACCAACAAGGCCGTTAAAATCGTTTCAGATGTATTTACATTCTGCAGAATCTGCGTAAAAGTAAATGCAGTAAAATCATCATTATCACCTTGAATACGATGATTTTTGCGCAGAAGACTGGTAATCGACGCTGCCACTGGCTGGACACTGCCAGCAGTGTCTGCTTGCACCTCGATCTGGTCAACGGTGGTCGTATTCTTCAAGCGAATTTGTGCCACTTTTAGTGGTATAAAAACCACATCGTCCTGGCTGATAGCTCCTCCTTGCGGAGCCAGTACCCCTACTACGCGAAACACTTGATTGCGTATACGAATCGTCTTATTAATGGGTGAATCACCACTAGTGTCAAAGAGGTTATGGTACACCGTATCGCCGAGCACCGCTACGCTCGCACCGGTATCAGCATCACTGGAAGAGAACCAACTCCCTTGAGATACGCTCCAGTTTTGAATAACCTGGAGATCGGAATTCACACCCTCGATCTGCGTTGACCAGTTTTGTCTGCCATAGACGGTCTGGTCGCTTGTGATGATGAAAGGGCTGGCACTTGTTACATGTGGCAGCGTTGCGATCTCCTGGGCATCGAGGGTTGTAAGTGTAGAGGCTACGGTCTGAGACACACCACCCTTAATTGAGGTGCCCGGGAAGATGATGATTGCATTGCCCAGACTTGCTAACTCATTTGTAACGTATGCACTCACTCCTTGAGTCAATGTAAGTGCAGCAACCACTGCCCCTACACCTATAAAAATGCCCAATGCGGTTAAAAAAGAACGTGTGCCATTTGCCCACAAAGCCTCTACCGCACTCTCAAAATTCGCTCCCATCATACGGAAGAGGCCAGGGCGTGGACCGCGCACGCGTAACTCGCGTAACATACTTTGCAAAGGAGAAACCTGCGCAGGTAGCCCGGGAGCTACCTGTGCAGGCATAGGTGAAGGGGTGGCGTGATACCGTGTTTGTATCGGACTGGTCTTCACGGCGTTCCCTCCCTCACTGCCATATTACTTTCAACAGCTGGGGCGCTCACCATAGCGGCCCATTCTTCTTGTGCTGAACGAGGACGTAACACAGGCTCATCGCGCAGAATACTACCATCCAGAAATGTTACCTGCCGTGTGGCATATTGTGCAACTTTCAGATCGTGCGTCACCAGCACGATTGTCAGTCCTTGCTCATTCAACGCCTGTAGCACACCCATGATCTCTACGCCTGTCTTACTATCCAATGCACCAGTTGGTTCGTCGGCCAGCAATAATGCGGGACCATTTACCAATGCACGAGCAATAGCTACACGCTGCTGCTGACCACCAGAGAGCTCGGGTGGCTTATGGTGCATACGCGAACCCAGACCAACCAGTGTAAGCACCTTACGCGCTCGGCGCTCCTGCTCACGTTTAGAAACACCTGCATAGATCATTGGCAACATGACGTTTCTCAGTGCCGTTGCGCGACCTAGCAGGTTAAAGCCCTGGAAGACGAAACCAAGCAACTGATTACGCATGTTAGCAAGTTCATCCGTTGACATACGACTGACCAGCCTGCCAGCCAACCAGTATTCGCCAGCGGTTGGCCGATCCAGGCAACCAAGCATGTTCATAAAAGTCGATTTGCCTGAGCCAGAAGGTCCCATAATCGCTACAAACTCGCCAGGATAGATATCCAACGAGATTCCGCGCAAGGCATGAACAGTCGTTTTTCCACCAGCCGCATAAATCTTTGTCATGTTGCGTACGGAGATCACTAATTGTTGAGGCCTGGGAATAACCACATTTTCACTTTCCGCTGTCATAATTGCGGGCTGTCTACTTGTTGGCTGATCTTCAATTAGCGATACGTCTTGTTTCGCTACTGCCGGCTGCTCATGCAATGTGGGACGCTCATCCGGTGCCACAACGGCTTCCTGCTCGTGCAATGTGGGCTGTTCGTCCAATGCCCCTATTGCTTTTTGCTCAGGCAATGTAGGATGCTCGTTAACTTCTTGTGGCGCATGGGGCATATCTATTGCGGCTATAGGCCCCGTTGGGAGCTCATCAACAGTGGATGAAGCCTTGTTTGCTTCAGGCACCTGATGCTGCTCATTATCCCTTCTTGACATATTTGGGTCATTATTTGCCATAATTAGGATCTCTCAATCTAAGGTCTCTTTACGCTATTTATACACACCTGATACCAGTATAGGTGTGTATAAATAGCGCCAGGAGACCTACCAACCATAGTTCGGATCACCCACCTGCGGCTGTTGTCCCGGTTTTGGTACTACTGCTAGTACCGACAATATAGGTTTCGCCCGGAGAGAGACCTTCCAGCACTTCATAATTGGTTCCATCAGTCAAGCCTAACACAACAGGCTTGGCAACGAAGACATCTCCACCGCCAGGACGCTCGATCACAAAAGCAGCAATTGGGCTGTCCGCTGTGACATTCGGGTTCTGACTTTCCAGATCGCCGAGCATCTGGCGTGCTTTCGCGAGTGCGGTATTCGCAGCTTGCCGGGTTACGAGTTGTGGAGTGGTACTAGCAGTACTGCCACTACTCGCAAGGCGAGCGAAGTTGATTGCATTAACTGAAATCAGAGGAACATTCTTATGTTGGACGACGGTAATCGTTGCGTTCGCGGTCATATTTGGTAAAAGGTTGGCACCATTGGCACTTTTGATGTCA
Source organism: uncultured Chloroflexia bacterium (assembly GCA_963850365.1). Classification (GTDB taxonomy): domain Bacteria; phylum Chloroflexota; class Ktedonobacteria; order Ktedonobacterales; family Ktedonobacteraceae; genus Dictyobacter. The sequence continues at coordinate 265,565 of CAWKKX010000010.1, read as the reverse complement.
ACATCAATCATCACTGGATAGGTTACAACATTTGAAGAGGTAACGCCATTGGGAGAAATGCCACTGACGGTTCCGTTAAATTGACGGTTGCCATAGGCATTAACGGTAAACACTGCCGGGTCCCCAATTTTCAGATTGGCCGTATCAGATTCGTTGACGTTGGCCTGCACCTGGAGCGAGGTAAGATCGACAATCTGAATAAATGTGCCAGTCGATGTGGAGGTCGCGCCAGTGGTGGTCGGGACGCCTGGCGTCCCACCAACTGTACCATTCACTGTTGTGACTGTACCATCGTGAGGGGCAAGCAGCGTGGCATTATCAAGATTGTGCTGCGCCGTGGCTAAGTTCGCGACTCCAAGCGCTAGCGTGGCCTGCGCAGTTGCAACCTGGGTCTCTGCCGTTACTACTCCTGTGTTGGCTTTTGCAGTATCTACCCCGGTCTGCGACGTGGTGACCTGGCCCTGCGATGAGGTAACCGATTGGTTCGATGTCGCTTGCGCCTGTGTCAGACCGGTCTCGGCACTGTTGACTGTGTTTTGGGCTGACGTAACGCTGGCTTCGGCGGATGCTACCGATGCGCTATATTTTTGTTCCGCTGTCTGCTTACAATCGCTAAAGGTTGTACTTGGATTCGTTGTCGATGGTTTTATTGGCTTTGCCGCTGGCGGATTAGCAGCAGCAGCAGTAGCTACTGCAGCAGTATATGTACTTTGCGCTACAAGATTCGACTGTGCAGTTGCAGTTGCCGACACATTACAAGCATTGAGGTCTGACTGCCTTTGCGCCTGAGCCTGTCTCTTTGTGGCGCTTGCAGAGTTTTGTGTGCTGCTCAGGTTATCTTGTGCGTTATTGAGGGTTGTTTGTGCATTAGAAACGTTTGCGTTAGCTACGCCGCCAGTTGCACCGTTATTGTTCTGTGAAACGCCTACCGCTGTCTGAGCCACTGTTATACCTGTATTGTCCTGGTTTGCAGCAGCACCCGCGTTCATTAAAGCATTATTTAACGCTGTTTTATCAGAATCAAGGGTCGCCTGCGCTGATTGGACGGCATCCTGCAGTGAGGTTTTGTCCAGTTTAGCAACCACCTGACCCTTGGTTACTTTTTGTCCTGGCCGAACATCAAGCTCCGAAATTGTAGTACTGGAACCCTTAAATACTAAATTATACACTGAACTTTCTAAAGGACCGGTAGCATTAATATTTAGAGATAGATCACCCTGGGTTACTTGCTGAGTTTGATAAGTTGTTGGAGCTTTACGATTAAGTATTGAAAGCAATACCCCACCAATAATAATAATCAATAAGGCAATAGCAATACCTATTATAACTCTGGGCCGTCTCCACCATGGAAGAGGTGCAGTAGATACATCATTGGCATCTCCACCACTAAGCCCTGGCAGAGTTAGTAGCTGATTTGGCGGCTGTTGTGACATACAAAGACGCTCTCCTATTCTTTAAAATAGAGTTGTTAATATGTATCCAGAAACGCAACTCTCGTTGCTCACGCTCACTGTTCATATTAGGCAAACGCGTATCCGAATGCAGGTGAATATTAGATAAGTGGACAGATGACGATATACATACTACTTATATTCAAAAAAACTCTTATAACTGTTACACAATCGTATACGTACTAGTATATGAAAGGTCACACAGAGTTTGTAAAAAAATTGTAAGTTGCCTCCCAATAATAGAGCATAGGCATTCCATCAAGCTACACAAAAATGAGTATAACATAAAAAATGGAATAAAACACAGGTCAACCCCAAAATGGATGTTACTTTTCTTCCCAAACATTATCCATATTGTATCAACATACACCTTTCTGTATTATCAGGTCGGCAAGAGAGCAATTGACGAACTAACAATATATGGTACTCTTAGGTAGTAAAGCATTGGAAATCTCTTATTGGCGGAAGAGAGAAAGCATGACATACCAGGAATCACTCTTCGAGTCGGACGATAACACATCTACTCAGAGAAACCAATCGGCAGCGAAGTTAAATTCAGCAGTATCTTCTAAAAGTAAAGAGCCGCTGGCAGCACGCATGCGTCCACGAAAGCTGGACGAAATCATTGGGCAGCCACAAATCTTAGGACCAGACAAAATTTTGCGCCGTAGCATTGAAGGCGACAAGGTCACATCTATGATTCTCTGGGGCCCACCGGGAAGCGGTAAGACGACGCTTGCCGAGGTCATAGCGCTGCATACCCACGCACACTTTGTCAGGCTCAACGCCACTTCCGCAGGCGTTGCGGACCTGCGTAAGGTTGTAGAGGAGGCAAAACACCACGCTCGCACAATTTTATTTATTGACGAGATCCATCGCTTCAACAAAGCGCAGCAAGATGCCATCCTGCCACATGTTGAGCGCGGAACGGTAACGCTTATTGGTGCCACGACCGAAAATCCGAGCTTCGAGGTTAATTCTGCTCTTTTGTCGCGCTCACGCGTGTTTGTGCTGAAGGCGCTCACTGAAGCAGAGATTGAGCTTATTATGCAGCGGGCCATACAAAATAAAGAGCGTGGTCTGGGCCAATATAATATTAGTATAGACGAAAATGCTCTGCAACAAATTGCGATCTTTGCCAGCGGCGATGCACGTACAGCCTTAAATGTGCTCGAACTGGCCGTACAGGGCGCTCTGGGCATGCAGGAAAATAACAAAACATCTAACGAGCCAGGCAAGCAAGTGCATATTACGTTGGAGATGGTTGAGGATGCGATGCAGCATCGCGCCCTGCAATATGACAAGGCAGGCGAGCAGCATTACGATATGATCTCGGCCCTGCATAAAGCGGTACGTGGCTCTGATCCTGATGGCAGCATCTACTGGTTGGTGCGTATGCTAGAGGGGGGTGAAGATCCGCTCTACCTTGCACGCCGCATGATGCGCATGGCAGCCGAAGATATCGGCATGGCCGATCCGCAGGCATTGGTCGTATGTACGTCCGCGCAGCAAGCGGTCCATTTTGTAGGTATGCCGGAGGCCGGTGTGATTCTGGCTCAGGCAGTTGTCTACCTGGCCACCGCCCCCAAAAGCGCGGCAGTCTACGCCGCCTATAATCGTGTCCGTAGCGAGCTGCAAAATGGGCCAAACGATCCCGTACCCCTGTGGATTCGCAATGCGCCAACAAAGCTCATGAAAAATCTCGGCTACGGCGAAGACTATAAATACGCCCACGATTACTATAAAGATATGGAGAGCGAAGATCCCGAACGACCTCCTACGGCAAAATTGCAAGAATATTTGCCTGAACGCATGGTGGGACAACGCTTCTATGAGCCTGGCACACAGGGTAAAGAGAGAAGCATTCGCCAATGGTTGCAGAAGAGGCACGGCGGATCTTAATTTACATTTTTTATAAATTATTGCGCTAATCGCAAGGATTTATGAAAAATGTAAATTACGCATTAAACAACTGGAGACTTCCCAGGACATGTCAGTAAAGATAACATCAATCCCTAACCGCTGATTGCGCAGCAAACGTTCGCGCAAGAAAATCCAGGCCAGCCGAGTTGTAAAAATAAATCAGTTAAACCCCAACAAATTGCAACTATTTTATCTTAGCTGGTATTCTAATCAATAGATGACATAGATACATGGCTTATAGTTAGTACAAGCATCAACTACACAAACAAAGGAAACGGCGTTAATGAAAGATAAGAAGCTACTGATCATGGGAGCAGTCATGATCATGAGCCTCTTAGGCTACGCGACCTCTTACACTTGCTGGAGAAGAAGAGAGGTCGTGAGGCTGCGGCAAGAGAGTAGCATAAGCGAGACCAGCCTGGGTCCTGTCGAGTACTATAAGACAGGTTCAGGGCCGGCTGTGCTTATTCTCCATGGTTCGCCTGGTGGTTACGATATGGGGATTGCCTTCTCGCAACTGATGAATAGCGAGAATTTCACCTATATCTCAGTCTCGCGTCCAGGCTATTTACGCACGCCATTAACATCTGGCAAAACGCCAGCCGAACAGGCTGATCTCTATGTGGCACTGCTCGATAAGCTGGGTATTCAGCAGGCAACCGCTATTGGCATCTCCGGCGGAGGTCCATCGGCCCTGCAGTTCGCCCTGCGCTATCCCGCACGCTGTAGCAGACTGGTGATGATTAGTGGCGTGGCCCAGCGCTACCGCGAGGATGAGATCAAGCAAGCAAGATCACCTATAAAGCGCTTCATCAGGCAGGTGTACGACAAAGTCGTTAGCTTTGAGCCACTCTTATATTCTGCCTTACCATTAGTACGGCTATCATCAACGCTGCCCGGATCAGCCAGGCTGTTACGTTCAGTGACAATGTATGATCTACGTAAAATGGGCTATACAAACGACATGGAGCAATTTGCCAACATAGCGAGGTATCCGCTGGAGAATATTGTAGCACCAACACTTGCCGTACACGGTCAGGCCGACGATGAGGTACCCTTTGCAGATGCGCAACTGCTAGCCCAAAAAGTGCCAACAATTAAACTACTCGCCATTCCAGGAGGTGGACACATGGTATTTTATACCCATGCCCCTCTGGTCATGACCACTTTGCGCGAGTTTCTGCAAACAGCATGAGAGAGAGGTTTTTTTTGCAGCACCATCTTTATTACACCTCTGCACCAAATGCTAGTGTCCAGCGCAGAGGTTTAGTAAACTATGTTGAAAAAAACGTTGCTGATTAGCAGTTATTCATCAACAACCAAGACATACCTGTGTGATACCAGCTGGGACATTAAACAAGACATACCCTCCATTCAAGAGAAACTCTTTAGTGCCGCCTGACTTTCCGGTCTGGTAATAGACAAACCAGATCCTGCTACCATTAAAATTTTGTACAAGAACTACATTCTGTATAATAGGATATCCTTGATAACCGCTACCATAAAAACAATTTACAGCACCACCCAGTAAGGTAAACTTGACATATTGTGTGAGGGGTGAGGGGCAATAGGTAAGTCGTGTTACACTAAATGCTCTGGTGCTATAGGCCTCGTTCTCCACGTGGGTAGATACTGCCGGCGAGTCCAACCGGGCTGAGGCGGCATGGGCAGGAGAAGTAGTAGTCGTCAGGCTGACCAGAAAAGCTATCATTAGGCACAGCGCACATACGAGTAACCTGCTCATTGTTCTATTCATTACGTTATATCCTTTCACAAATAACAATCGATATAGTAGACATAACGCAAACAGCTCATCAATCATCTCCTTTCTCTCGCTAATAAAGAGCGTCTAACCTTCCTTTCATGGTATGCAAGCACGCTTGATGGTAGATAGGTTATATGAGACAGATTATGCGTCGCCAGCGAGGACAAACCGAGTGGCAATCCACACATCATTCCGAATAGTCGAAGTTTTGCAGCATAGCTTGCGCCTCTTCCGCCAATTGCTTACGCAGTGAAACGGGTTCAAGGACATGCGCATGTCGGCCCCAGCTCAGCAGCCACTGGAATATCTCGCTTTCCCGGCGCACACTGAACGTGACGAGCAGCCCATCAACCGTCTCCTCTTCGGCTACCAGATAATACGAGCGTGCCTCCCGTATCCAGCGCACGACCTCGTGATCAAAGAGCACGCGTACTTTAATACTGCCTGGTTCGTCCGACTGGCGCAAATCTGTGCCTCTTCCAGCGATGCGCCGGAAGGTCTGCGGCAATATTTCTAGCGTCTCCATACGATCAAGGCGAAAATGGCGCATAGCCTGACGCAGATGGCAGTACGCCGCAAGATACCAGCTCCGGCTAATATACACGAGACTATAAGGATCGGCTTCACGCGTCTGCTGCTCCATCTGATTATTTGTGCCATAGCGTGTGTGATAGACAAAGCGTACAACCGCATGGTCGATGATCGCCCGCCGCAGCTGTTGCAGCTTCACTCTTTCCTGGCTATCCTCCCGCGAATTTGCCACCACAAAGCGGATAGCCGTGCGCAAATATGCTACCTCGTCGCGCAATTGCTCCGGCAATACGCCCTCTATTTTGCGGCTCGCCGACTGAGCTGCCAGACGATACTGAGCATCGAAGCTTTGATCCATCACGTCACTGCCCAGCAACAATATAGTTGTCTCTTCCACCGTGAAGCTCAGCGGAGGCAAAAAATAGCCTTTCATGAGCGAATAACCCTGACCAGGGACGGAGATAAGTGGCACACCAGCCTCGCCCAGAGCCTGGATATCCCGATAGATGCTGCGCTTGCTCACCTCAAAGGTCGCCGCCAGATCTTCGGCCCGCTGCCTACCTCTAGCCTGGAGCTCCAGCACAATTGCCAGCAGGCGATCAGTGCGGTTCATATTGTACTCACCGGATCAATATCGATCTCCCAGCCTGGAGCCTCGATAACCCTCAATAAGCGGTGGAGATCTGGGCCACGGACAATCATCTGCCAATGATACTTGCCACGTACACGTTCTATTAATGTTGGAGCGGGCCCCACAATATCAGTATTCTCCAGAGATAAACGGTCGATCCACTTATTGAGATGCTCAAATAACAGCAACGCCTCGTTCTGGCAGCGATGGCGATTCTCATGGCTATAAGTAAACTTCACAAAGCGTCGAAACGGAGGGTAGTTATAGCTGCGCCGCGTCGCAATCTCTGCGGCATAGAACGTATGATAATCGTGATGGGAAGCAGTTTCAATACAAAAATGCTGCGGATTAAAGGTCTGAATAATAACCTGGCCCGCCTCCGCGCCGCGTCCGGCCCGTCCAGCCACCTGGGTCAAGAGCGTAAAAGCGCGTTCGGTAGTAGAATAATCGGGCAAGCTCAGGGCAATATCCGCTGAAACAACCCCCACCAGAGTGACACCAGGTAGATCCAGACCCTTTGCAATCATCTGCGTACCAATCAAAATATCGGCCTGGCGGTTAGCAAACTGATCAAGCAACTGTTCGTGTGCACGTCGATTGCGTGCAGTATCGCGATCCCAACGCAACAGGCGTGCCTGCGGAAAGAGGCGCTGAATAGTCTCCTGCACCTTCTCGGTCCCCAAACCAAAGTAGCCAATACCCGAACTATTGCACTGTGGACAGAAATGCACTGTTTTACTTCGGCTACCGCAATAATGGCAGAGCAAGATATGTTCAGTCGAATGATATGTCAGCGGAATATCGCAGTGCTCACACATCGTGATATAGCCACAATCGCGACACAGCACACAACTCGCCGCACCACGCCGATTGAGAAACAAAATCGCCTGCTGACCTCGCTCCAGAACATGCTCCAGCTCCTCATGCAAGCGGCGGCTGATAATACTTGTATTGCCCGCGTGCAGTTCATTGCGCAGGTCCACCACTTCGACCGGAGGCAGCGTGGCATTGATACGAGCGGGCAGCTCCACCAGCCGATAGTTACCCTGTTGCGCCAGATAAAACGAGGCCAGAGAAGGAGTTGCGCTACCCATAATAACGGGTATATGCAGCAGCTCAGCCAGCACAAGGGCAGTCTCACGCGCATGATAGGTCGGCCTGCGTTCCGCCTGTTTATAAGCTGGCTCATGCTCCTCATCAATAATAATGATACCCAGATTGGGAACCGGTGCGAAGAGCGCGGAGCGCGAGCCAATCACCACATCCACCTGACCAGCACGAATACGTTGCCATTCATCGTAACGCTCACCTATACTCAGCTCGCTATGAATAATAGCCACACGATCAGGAAAACGGCCCGCCACGCGCAACACGGCCTGCGTCGTCAAAGCAATCTCCGGCACCAGCACGATGCCCTGCTTGCCCTGCTCAATCACTGTTGCCAACGCCTGTAGATACACCTCCGTCTTGCCGCTACCTGTCACCCCATGCAATAAAATCGGTCGCGGCTCATATTCAGCTCCCACAATGCAGTCCAGCGCGCGCTGCTGATCGCTGGTAAGCTCAAGCGGGGTGGTCGAGAATATATTACGCCCGGCATTTGGATTGCGGCGCACCTCCATCTCTTCAATTGTCACCAGACGCTCATGCTCCAATTGCTTTAATTGTGCAGCCGTCATACCGCTGGCCTTGCAGAGTGCATTTGGCGTCCAATGCGCCTGCACATTGGTATTTTGTGCCAGCAGATCCACAGCAGCCAGCTGGCGTTGAGCGCGTAAGCTGTCTTTATCCGGCAGCACGAGCGTGGCCACCGTAGTAGACTGATCGGGGAGAGCCCAGGGGTTAGGCAACGCATCACGGCCCTTTCTACCGGGCCTGAGCCGTTTCACATGATCGGGCAGCACCTCAATTGAAGCGGTGGGAGATACGCCGCGCAAAGCAATGGCCGCTGTACGTGCACGCCACTCTTCTAAAGTTGCTTTATCAGCAGTCAGGCACACGATGCGCTTGACGCGAGCACGAGCACGCGGAGCCTGCAGCTCCGCATCCTGCTGAAACAGATCGTGAGCTCGCGCCTCTTTCAGCACCTCTTTGGCCCGTTTCGGCCCCAGCATCTCTTTGAGGCGCTCAACATCTATCTCACCCTCTGCCAACAGTAGACCGACAAGGGCACGTAAGCGTAATGAAGTGCCCTGCATAGAAGCATCCAGAGCCTGTTCGTCCTGTCCATTATCTCCGTTGCCTTCAACCAGGCGCAGAACCGCACGTGAACGCTGCATAAGACCGGGTGGAAGCATCATCTGCGCCACCTGGGCCAGTGCAGTCACATAATATTCGGACATCCACTGAGCCAGCGCCATCTGATGCGGTAGGAGAGCTGGTTCGAGGTCCAGGATAGTTTGTAGCGGGCGAAGTACCTCATCGGATGTAGCAGCATGCCAATCGGCCACAGTCATATCGGCAATAATATGCCAGACAATGCCCTCGATCAGGCGATCAGCATAGGGCACAGCCACCAGTTGACCACAGCGTAGCTCCTCCCTTAGCTCATCAGGCACAAAATAAGTGAGCAATGGATGCTCACTATTCCAACTTGCAGCCGGAGTTAGCACATCGGCGAGCATAATTTATCGCCTTTCAAATGCATGTGCAAGTGCAGCCAAACCAAATTGAACCATCGTCGGGCGGCCATGACAACAACTATAAGGTGCCTGCGTCTGCTCCAACTGTTCTAGCATCTCGCGCATCTCACTCACCGTCAAAAAATAGTTCGCCTTAATAGCAGCCTTGCAGGCAACATTAGCCAGCGCACGCTCTTCCCACGTCTCAGTATCGCCCAGGCTCTCAGCCGAAGTTATATCCAGCAAAAGCTCATGCAGCGAACGCGAATTCATCTGTTTAACAAGCACACCAGGCACGGCACGTATTGCAAGCATCCCATCATCTGCAAACTCAAGCCTGAAACCAATATGCTCCAGTTGCGGCCGATACTCGTCTATCGCCTCCAACTCACGTGGAGCCAGTTCAAGCTTGATAGGTGTCAGCAACAATTGCGAGATGGGGGCACGGGCCTTAAGAGAAGCTACCATACGCTCTAACAAAATACGCTCGTGAGCGGCATGCTGATCGATCAGAAACATCCCATCTTCCCCCTCCGTCACAATATAGCTTTGCGCCACCTGCCCAACCACACGTAAATGTGGCAACCGGCGTGACTGCCGTGGATCAACAACGTTTAATGCCTGCTCCGTCTGTTCCAACGGCATAAGCGGCACCTGCCGTGGCTGAGCTTGCTCCTTTTCAACATTCCCTTGCGGCAAAGGCTCAACAAGAGAGGATGACTGCGCCAACCGGCTTGTCAGCAAGGATGCACTCTGTGTATCATGCCTATCATGAGCATCATGCGCATCATCTAGATTATAGGATAGCGCTCCGGTTTCGTGTGGAACTTCCTCTTCCTGTACAGGCTGCTCACTGGAGGATGATAGCGACCTCTTCTTTGTAGTAGTAGTTTGTATCCCCTCTTTTGTATCCCCGGAGCTACGTTCTGTCCCACGTACATGGCTCTGCCACAGACGGCCCAACAAAGGTGGTTTTGTCCCCGTCTCCTCCTCAATGACCGTCATCCAGGGATTATCGTCTGGAAACATTTGATCTGCCGCATTGTTGACGGCTGACGACGAAGTTGCCGCTGACAGGAGCTCGCCACTCTCTTCTAGATCATCCGCAAGTGCCTCTAGCTCAGGAGTCATATCAGCTGGCGCATCAGGATGAGTAGAAATTTCATGCCTGGGCTGCCACTGTGGCACCTCCGGCCCCGCAAGCAAGGCCGCACGAACCCCACGCAGAATAGCAGCAAAGACACGCCGTTCTTTTAAGAAGCGAATCTCCGTCTTGGCCGGATGCACATTTACATCCAGCAGCGTCGGATCAAGCTCAATATTAATAACCGCGATAGGATGCCTCCCCGTTAACAAGAGAGAGTGGTAGGCACCCTCGACCGCAGCAGTCAACATACGGCTCAAGACCCAGCGCCGATTGACGAAGAAAGAAATATACTGCCGCGTACTCTTATAACAGGTCGGACGACTGACATAACCAGTCACAACCGGATACTCAGCATCAGCAGAGCGCTCACTGGTGGGCACCAGCACCATCTGTTCGGTAATCTGCAGGCCATACACCTCGATCAGGACACTCGCAAGCTGACCATCGCCGGGAGTTGCAAAGATCTGCCGCCCCTCACTGAAGACACTAAAGCGAATTTCAGGATAGGCCAGCGCATATTGTTCTAAGAGATGATGACAGTGACTCACCTCAGTATTGCGACTTTTCAGAAACTTCAGACGCGCAGGCACCGCACTAAATAGATTGCGCACCGTAATTGTCGTCCCCGGCGTTGAAGCAGCAGTCGTCACCTCAGAGAGCTCTCCATTTTGGGCGCTCACCTGTGCCCCTTGATCAGCGGCACGATGCCGGCTCAACAGCGTCACCTCAGCGACCGCCGCAATACTTGCCAGCGCCTCACCGCGAAAGCCAAGCGAGCGGATATGTTCAAGGTCATCGATTTTTGCCACCTTACTCGTCGCATGACGAGCCAGGGCCAGGAGTAACTCATCGACCGGAATACCAGAACCATTGTCAGTTACACGAATAAGTTGCAGCCCACCATGAACCAGATCGACACGGATCTGTGTTGCGCCCGCGTCGATACTATTTTCAATCAGCTCTTTCACAACGGAGGCAGGCCGCTCCACCACTTCTCCCGCAGCAATTTTCGCAGCTACATCAGGGGCAAGTTGTCGTATGGGCATTATCTATACACTCCACAATCAACCAGATCACATTTTCGCCAGGCTATCTATGTCTCTGCTTCTATCCGTTCTATCGATCCCATTAACGATACAAATTATAATAGTAAGAACGAGTGTTCATAGAACATTATAACACAGGTACATAGTATTACCCATTAGAAAAGTTCATCTGATTTTGCTGCAAGTGCTTACTTAAGCATCTGTTCGCCATACATTTCCTCGATAATACACTACGCAGGTGTCCGCAGGCACGATGGAAGTGGCTCTTCACCGTGTTCTCTGGCATATTGAGACGCAGACCAATCTCACCAAAACTTAGCTCTTCCGTGTAACGCAAGAACACAACAGAACGTGGCCGGGCCGGGAGTGTCTGAATAGCTGCATAGAGATCATTGCGCAATTCGTGCTGCTCAGCTAACTCTTCGGGCAAAGGCTCAGGGTCTGCTATACTTTGTCCGATTGTCATATCGTTTTCGTCCGGGATCATATCAAGATCGGAGAAGTAGAGAGGCTGACTCTTGCGCAATTCCTCTCTACATCGATTGACAGCTACCTGAAAAAGCCAGGATTTCAGTGGTGCTTTGCTGCGGTCAGAGAAAAGATTACCCTGCAGTTTGGGAAGAAATCTATATAATTGGAGGAAGACGAATTGAACTACATCCCACGCTTGCTCATGGTCCCCTAAGTATCGTCTCACATACTTATGAAGGGCAACCTCATAACGACTTACTAAACCTTCGAAAGCCACTTGATCGCCTAAGAGTGCCCGCTCAATTAAAATACTATCATTGAGTTGCTCATCTGTATGTACTAATGGCATCAATGCAGGCATCCGTGTGTACATATATATTGTCCCCTATATTCTTAATTTGTGCCATCGCCATTATGCCTTTTCTACTTCTATCACCGACACTCTATCCTTATCATCATCATTTACTTACTGAATACGAAAAAACATTTATAGTAGCGTAATTATAGCCATTCCGATGGCAATAAGTCCCCTTATTATTAATATCGTTCTTTTTCGTTTTTTGTTACAGAACGCAAGCTATTGTTTCTCTATATGTTTGTAAACAATCATAAATGGACAGTGACTAACTAGTCATAATTTTACTTTGAAGTCATACCATATGTCAAGAGGAATGGGGATTTCCGCTAATAGTCAAGCTTCTTTCAGATCTGCACTGGACAATCAAGGCATGCCCTGCTACCATAATTACCAGGAACAAGATAGGTGAAAGGAAGAAGTAAACAAATTATGAATAGCACAGCAATTGAAACATATATCACGAAGCATGCAGATGACTTCCTGGAAGACCTGAAAGGCTGGTTACGTATACCCAGTATCAGCACGCTACCAGAATCTGCGCCAGATGTACAGCTTGCAGCCGAATACGCCATAGCTCAATTGAAGCGCAGTGGGATCGAACATGCAGAATTAATCCAGACCAAGGGGCATCCCCTTGTCTACGGCGAATGGCTTGGTGCCAGCGGTAAGCCCACGCTGCTCATCTATGGGCACTATGATGTCCAGCCCGTCGATCCCATTGAGCTCTGGGAAACTCCACCCTTTGAGCCAACCGTGCGCAACGGCAAGCTCTATAGCCGGGGAGCAGCCGATGACAAGGGACAAGTTATGCTGGTCTTCAAGGCCCTTGAGACGCTCAAAAATGTGACCGGGTCCCTCCCCATCAACGTCAAGATCCTTATTGAAGGCGAAGAAGAGGCTGGCGGCGAATCTATCGAGCACTATGTAAAAACAACGCCGTTGAGCTGCGATGCTGTCTTTATTTGTGATACGCATATGCCAAACAAGGAAACGCCCGCGCTGATCTATGGCTTACGCGGCATCACCTATACCGAAGTGGAGGTACAGGGGGCACGGCAAGACCTGCACTCAGGCACTTATGGTGGCGTGGCCCCCAACCCACTACATGCGTTAGCGATTATCATTAGCCGCTTAAAAGATGCCGATGGACATATTCACATCCCTGGCCTGTACGATAAAGTACGCAAACCAACTCATGAGGAAAAAGAGTTCTGGCACAAAGATCCCTTACACATGAATGAAGCTTTCTTGCATGAGATGGGTGTCTCGCAGCTGGCCGGCGAACTAGAATATCCGCCCCTGGAACGTGCGAGTGCGCGACCAACCTTAGAAGTACATGGAATCACAGGCGGCTTTACCGGCGAAGGAGCAAAGACAGTTATACCCGCCGTCGCGACCGCCAAGATTAGCCTGCGCCTCCCCCCCGACCTGCACGCAGGAGAAGTATTTGCCCTGTTCGAAAAAGCCGTCAAAGAGGTCGCCCCAACTGATGTTACGGTGAAGGTAAAGAATATACACAGCGGCGAAGGCGCGTTGGTCGAGCGTGATACAAAGCCAGTACAAGCTGCTGCGGCGGCTCTGGAAGAAGTCTATGGCAAAACACCGATCTTCATGCGCGAAGGTGGTTCGATTCCCATCGCAGCCCTCTTTAGCGAAATTTTGCAGGTCCCCATCGTCTTGATGGGTTTTGGTCTGCCAGATGATAATCTGCATGCGCCAAACGAGAAGTACGACCTGGACCAGTTCTACAACGGCATCCGTACTGTGGCAAGCTTTTTACAGAAAATGGCATAATACACAGAGTAGAACAACACACTAAGAGGCGCTAGATGTAATTTTCTTCTCACAAGCGGTGAGTCAACCAGAGATAGAAGGAGCCGACATGACAGAGTACAATGATATACTCGTTGAGCGCAATGAGCGCGTGGGCATCGTAACCCTGAATCGCCCTAAAGAGTTGAATGCACTCAGAACTCAGCTCATTGGCGAGTTGGCCGAGGCGCTAGAAGAATTTGATCGCGATGATGCGATTGGCTGTATCATTCTTACAGGAGCTGGCGACAAGGCATTCGCCGCTGGAGCTGATATCAAAGAGATGGCCGACAAGTCACCAATTGATATGCTGATTGGTGGCTTCGATGCCTGGCAGCGCATCAGCAAAATTCATAAACCTTTGATTGCTGCCGTCAATGGGTATGTGCTTGGAGGGGGCTGTGAGCTGGCGCTGCGTTGTGATATGATTGTTGCTTCAGAAAACGCTCGCTTTGGACAGCCAGAGATCAATATCGGCATCATACCGGGAGCCGGCGGCACACAACGTTTAGCACGCACCCTGGGCAAATATCGTACGATGGAGATGGTGCTCACAGGCACAATGGTAAGTGCCCGCGAGATGGCCGATCATGGCTTAGTCAACCACGTCGTCCCTGTGGGGGAGCACCTCAACGAGGCGCTCAAACTCGCTCAAAAGGTTGCCGCCCAGGCCCCTATCGCCGTACGTCTGGCCAAAGAAGCTGTTCTGGCCGCCTTCGAAACCTCATTGACCGAAGGAGAAAATATCGAGCGCAAGAACTTCTTCCTACTCTTTGCCAGCGAAGATAAACGCGAAGGCATGCAAGCTTTCATTGAGAAACGCAAGGCCAATTTCCAGGGCAAGTAATCCTACATTTTTACCAGCTATTGCGCATCGCTCAACAGCTGGTAAAAATAGAGAGAGCGTAAAAATGTACCATCACTCTGGCAACACCTCTTCACCACGAATAGCCGAGTTGTACGCCTCCTGTAGTTTAGGTACAGTCTCCTGGCTACTCAGTTCCGCCGGATCGATCCAAAGCGTACCATCCGCCTCCCAGTCGGTCTTAATCTGTTCTGGATTAAAAACCTCAAAAAGAAATGGGTGGATATAAAAATGCTTGCCAAGTTCAGTATCGATATGCTCAACGACAGCGCCGCGCCTGAGCATACGCACCTGATTACGCTGTAAAGTCGTCTCCTCGCTGATCTCAGTGTATGCCTGCTCATCAGGCGAAACACCTGTTTCCACGAAACCGCTTATTCCCGCCCATTTGCCATTGTAGCTACCTACACGCTGACTCCTCTTCACAATAAGTATACGCGGCTCCTTTTGATCCTCACTAAAGAGAAAACAAGTAACAACATGGGTTGTACGTAAAGGATTTCCTGTACTCATTGGTTGCTCCTTTGCATGAATTCTCCGCAACTTGCTAGATAGCGGAGTTTGATAACACATCGGATAAGCTGATGCGTGTTCATTGCCAACTGCACACTGACAACAAGACGTGCTCACTTGTAGTATACTCATAGTTATAACGGTATATTGATAGTATATACTATTTACACAGGAGTAATGCTTCTTATGCTGGCACAAGAACCATCGCATAGAACAAATAGCCCTTTAAACCTCCCTGCAGACGAGCAGCAGGGATGGCGCAACACATTTGCCCCCTGGTGGAAAGCAAGCCAGGCTGTCCTTCCAATATTTCTGCTCACTCGTCTCCTTCTCCTCATTCTGACCTACTTTGGTGGCGTCCTTTTCAGTGTCCCTACAAATTCTGCATTTGCATTAACATTTAACACAGTACTCTATAGCTGGTATCACTGGGACGCACCACGCTATTTAACAATCGCAACCCAGGGCTATATTGATAAGAGCTATGTTGGATTCTTTCCCCTCTACCCTACTCTTGTCCATACATTTAGTGTACTCTTCCATCGCGATATCTTGCTGACAGGTATGCTCATCGCGAATCTCAGTTTTTTTGCGGGGCTGGTCGTTCTTTATAGATTAGTAGAGCACGAATTTGACCGCGAGATTGCGGCCCGCAGCATTCTCTACATTTCAATCTTCCCGACTGCATTGTTATTTTTCGATGCTTACAACACCTCGACGCTCTTCTTTTTAGCAATCTTCTGTTTCTATCTGTTACGGCGTGGTCATTGGTGGATGGCCGGGTTTATTGGTATGTTAGCAGCGCTTACCGACTTTATAGGTATACTTTTATTTATCATGTTTATCTGCGAATTCTTGCGCCAGTATATCGCTCTAGAAGCTACACATACAACAAAGAAGCAGTCACGCGCCATTACCTTGCTGCCCCTTAGCGCCGCCCTGCTTATACCGCTAGGGCTCAAGATCTACACTGATGCACTCTCCAGGAAAGCTCTCGACTCGTTCGCATTTATTTATCCCCAAACAACGCCCGGCTTATTCGCACCCTGGACAACGCTCATCACGCTCATAAAAACCTTCATCGGCACTTCTCCCTACTCATTTGCAGGCACACACAGCAGCTTCGAATTGCTGTTATTTCTACTTTTGCTCACTACACTCATCCTATCCTATAAAGGGCCTGTACGTCTTACACCAGAACAGTGGCCCTTCATGATATTTGGTGTACTTGTATTGCTCTATGTGTTAATTTTTCCAAACTTGCCAGGAGGGATGCAAAGCCAGTATGACCCTATTCCGGCGTTGTTATCGGCAAACCTTGAGCTCATTCTTGTTGCTATCATACTCGCACGCTTGGGGAAACATCCCTGGTTTCACACTAGCTATCTCATGTTTTCATTACCAATGCTTGCATTCTTCACCTTTCAACTTTTCACAGGACATTGGACAATTTAAACGTATGGTAGTGTAATACAAAGAGCAATTAGAAGAAAAGCGCAACCATTGTTTCCACTTATTGACGAATTGTTAACACTCTTATATAGTATGCTTGGCGCAAAGTACACTCTTGCCCTTTGTCCGCAGATAATACAAACATATATTGTATCATATTGTCATTTTAAGCCTTTATAGGCCTGTTTTGCCTTATTCTTGGAGGTAGGCCGACGTGTCAACAATAATCGTCGTAGCGCTCATTTTTGCCGTTCCACTAGGAGCTTTGGGAGCTCTCTGGGCCGGTATCTACATAGGATCGACGCGTAACAAAGCCCAACTTGAGGAAAATTTGCGTGCAATCAAAGAAGTGAATGAGCAACGCTTGATCGCTGTTCAGGAACAACAAAGAGAGGTGCTGCGCGAAGCACGTGATGAGACTGCACGTTTCCGTGACACTATTGAGCGCGAAAATGCCGAACGCCGCAGCGAATTACAGCGCCAGGAACGTCGCATTCAACAGAAGGAAGAAAACCTGGAACGTAAAATCGATGCGCTCGAGGTGCGTGAACGCAAATTAAATACAAAAGAGCGCCAGCTAGATACACTACGTGAAGAGCTAGAAGGGATTAAAGCGCAACAATTTGCGGAACTGGAACGCATTGCACAACTAACAGAAGATCAGGCAAAAGATCTCTTGCTCACACGAATCGAGCAACAGGTACGTGTGGAGGCAGCACAGCGAGTAAAGCGTATCGAAGAGCAAGCACGTGAGGAGGCCGAATATAGGGCACGCGAAATCATCACTCTGGCAATTCAGCGCTGCGCCTCTGATCAGGTTGCTGAATCGGTTGTCTCGGTTGTACCATTACCCAATGACGAAATGAAAGGTCGCATCATTGGGCGCGAGGGCCGCAATATCCGCGCCCTTGAAGCGGCCACGGGTGTCGATCTGATCATCGACGATACGCCTGAAGCTGTTATCCTCTCCGGCTTTGACCCTGTACGGCGAGAAATCGCCCGCGTTGCATTGACAAAGTTGATCCTGGATGGCCGCATCCATCCGGCCCGTATCGAGGATGTAGTTGCCAAGGCTCGTCAAGAGGTTGACATCATTGTCCGTGAAGCAGGCGAGAACGCCGCGTTAGAAGCCAATGTCCATGGCCTGCAACCAGAGCTGCTCAAGATCCTGGGGCGGCTCCATTTTCGCACCAGCTATGGACAAAATGTGCTGGCCCACTCGGTGGAAGTATCTATTCTAGCAGCGACAATGGCCCATGAGCTGGGCGCAGATGTAAATGTTTGTAAGACTGCGGCCCTGCTCCATGATATGGGCAAGGCTATCGACCAGGAAGTTGAGGGTCCCCACGCGATTATTAGCGGCGAAGTGGCGCGGCGTTTCGGTAAATCACCGAAAATTATTCATGCAATCGTTGCCCATCATGCCAGCGAGACTGAGCCTCAAACGTTAGAAGGCGCAATCGTTCAAGCAGCCGATGCGATCTCTGCGGCACGACCTGGAGCCAGGCGAGAAACGATTGATCTTTATATCAAACGCCTGGAAGCTCTTGAACATATTGCCAATTCTTTTACTGGCGTCGAGAAATCTTTCGCTATCCAGGCGGGCCGCGAGGTCCGTATTATCGTTAAACCTGAAGAGGTTGACGAATATGCTGCACTGCGCCTGGCCAGCGATATTGCACATAAGATTGAAGAAGAGCTAGATTATCCCGGACAGATTAAAATCTGTGTAGTACGCGAAACTCGTTCAGTGGATTACGCACGATAAAGATAGAGCCTATATAAATAACGTATAGCGATAATGAGCAACAAGATTAATAGTGTCTGCTTTTGTTGCTCACTATCTACAGAGAAGAAGAGAAAAAAACGATGCCAAACTATATCGATCTACACACACACTCTACCGCCTCAGATGGCCTGTACACCCCCACCGAACTCCTCCAGCATGCACACGAAGCGGGCCTGCGCATCCTGGCATTGACGGATCACGATAGCACAGATGGCATAGCTGAGGCAATAGATGCCGCACAAAAGCTGCATATAGAACTTATTCCTGGTATCGAACTCAATTCAGATGTTGGTGATGATGAGGTACATATTCTGGGCTACTTTCTTGAGTATCAGCGACCAGACTTCCAGGCCACGCTCAAGGTTTTGCGCGACGCCCGTGTGCGACGTGGAGAACGTATGGTAGAGCTGCTTAACGAGCAAGGAGTCCATATTAGCTGGGAGCGTGTGCGCGAACTTGCTCAGGGATCGGTGGGTCGCCCGCATGTCGCCAAGGCGCTTCTAGAGGCAGGTTATGTCAGTTCTATTGGTGAAGCTTTTGATAAGTATATTGGGAAGCATAGTCCAGCTTATGTGCCACGCTATAAGCTAACGCCCAAAGACGCTGTACGGCTGATTACAAGCGCCAACGGCCTGGCTGCGATGGCACATCCCATCACATTGCCAGGGCTGGACGAACTACGCCGCTGGCTGCCAGAGCTGTGCGCCGCTGGCATGGTAGGTCTAGAAACTTATTATGGACCTTATACACCACAAGAAGTTCAGGAACTACGCGCACTGGCCGACGAGTATGGGCTCATCCCTACAGGTGGAAGCGACTACCATGGCCCTGGTATTCATCCCACTCCACTAGGCGCTCGCTTTGTACCCGCCGAAGCTGTAGAGCGTTTACAAGCGGAGGCGGCCAAACGGCGAGGTCGCAACCCACCTGTATTCGAGCTTCCTCCACCAGTGGAGGAAAAATAGTGGTCTGTCAAACTTCATTCAAACCATGTAGCGGGGCGTGTCATTGCGGTGCGAGGGCAACAACCACAAGGGATTGTCGCTACGCGGCGTGGCCCCGGCTCGCGTAGCGATAATCCCTTGTGGTTGTTGCCCTCGTACTGCAATGAAGTTTGACAGAGCAATAGTTTGTTTCAAGGTTGGTTTCAATCCCTTCAAGCCGATTCCTACGCGACATAAGTCCTATTTATTAGTCTTTAGAATGCCATTATGCACTTCGAGCCCGAAAATGTCAATCGAGAAAACAATGCGTTATATATACTTGATTGCAGGAGCAGAATTTGAGCCAGGACAGCGCCAACAGAATTAGCACTTCACAACAGCGTTTGCGCAGGCCGCGCCAAATTATTGAGACACTGCTACTTATAACGCTGGTAATCGCCCTTATCCGTCTGCCCCTGCAAAATTTTCATATTGAGGGTCATAGCATGGAAGCTACATTTCATGACCAGGAATATGTGATTGTGAATAAAGCTTCTTACCTCTTCCAGCCACCGGCACGCAGCGATGTGATTGTTTTTCATTATCCGCTCAACCCGCAAGAGGACTATATTAAACGCATCATTGCCATCCCTGGCGATGTGATCAGCGTTATCAATCAAACGGTTATCGTCGATGGGATACAGCTCAATGAGACCTATGTGCGCAAGGAAAACCAGGGCAATCCCTACCCTTCGTTTACAAAACGGATTGTAGGCCCGAACGAGTATTTTGTGATGGGCGATAACCGCGCTGGCAGCTCTGACTCGCGCCAATGGGGCTTTGTCCCACGCCAGGACATCGTCGGGCAAGTCCTGGCTGTCTACTGGCCCTTCGAGGTTGATAATCTTGGCATTACCCCCAATATGAGCAATGTCTTTGCACAGATACACTAGATACATTAAATCGATCTTTTTCATATTTTTGCGCTTTGCGCAAAAATATGAAAAAGATCGATTTAATGTATCTAAAGACGACGTAGCGCATCTTTCCGGCTCAGATCGCGCCAGCGGCTTACATTCTCATGGGCCGCCGATGCGGGATGGCGTCGTGCTTGCTCCTGCTCACCAGCTTCTTGCATCAAGAGACAGGCAACGATAGCAGCAAGATGTTCTTTTGTCAGCTCTGCAGCCTGCCCAGCACCCACGGATTCTTGTTGAGACGTATGTTTGTCATTATCGTGATCATCATGCATTATCCCTGGCTTACCACCAGACCACTCTTCAGCGATAAAATCGGTCGAGATATCAGCAGCAATAAAACGCGGCTGATCCATCAACCAGCGTGCAAAGGGTAAAGTAGTACGCACACCTACAACCTGGTATTCCTGCAAAGCACGACGCAGACGAGCAATAGCCTGTGCACGATTATTGCCCCAGACAATCAACTTCGCCAGCAAGGGATCATAGAAAAGAGGCACCTGCAAACCTGGATAAAGGCTGCTATCCACCCGCACGCCAGGGCCAGATGGCTCTTGCAGCGCCAGAACAGTACCAGTAGCAGGCAGGAAACGATTCTCAGGATCTTCTGCCGAGATACGACACTCAATCGCAGAGCCACGCAGTGTAATCATATCTTGCGTAAAAGAGAGAGGCAGCCCGGCAGCAACGCGAAACTGCTCCTGCACCAGATCGATGCCAGTGCACCATTCAGTCACAGGATGCTCAACCTGGATACGCGCATTTACCTCCAAGAAATAGAAGTTACCATCTGGCCCCAGCAGAAACTCAGCAGTACCAGCATTCTCATAATGAATAGAGCGTACAAGATTGATCGTCGCACTCGTCATGCGTGCACGCAACTTCTCATCAACCACGGGCGACGGAGCTTCCTCGATCAACTTTTGATGACGGCGCTGAATACTACACTCACGCTCCCCCAGGTGCACCACATGCCCATATGCATCCGCGATAAACTGCACCTCGATATGACGAGCGGGCGAGATAGCTTTCTCCAGGTAGACGCGTCCATCGCCAAAAGCACTTGTTGCCTCACTACGTGCCGCACGTAGCGACGATAAAAGATCACGCGGATCACCCACAAAACGAATGCCCTTGCCGCCACCACCGGCCGCAGCCTTTAGCAAGATAGGATAGCCCAGGTGCTCCGCAATTTTCTGCGCCTCTTCATCATCCTGCACATCGCTCATAGCACCTGGCACAATGGGCACCTCAACGGCCTGTGCGGCACGACGCGCGGCCGTCTTCTCGCCTACAGCCCGCTGTGCCTCGGCCGAAGGGCCAACAAAAGTAAGACCCTGTGCCTGGCATGCCTCCACAAATGTCGCATTTTCGGCCAGAAAACCATAACCTGGGTGGACCGCCTGCGCACCGGAGCGCCGGGCAACCTCCAGCAACGTCGGGATATGTAAATAGCTCTGCGCGGCAACCGCCGGACCAATGTGATATGCCTCATCAGCCATCCGTACATGTAGTGCATCGCGGTCAGCATCACTATAAACCGCCACACTTTGCAGACCAAGCTCGCGGCAAGCCCGAATAATACGCAAGGCAATTTCGCCGCGATTCACAACGAGAACCTTCTGAAAAGGCCATTGAGCAATAGAAATTGTCTCCACTAGAGGGCCGCCTTTCAAAATAGAGAAAAACTGTACTCACACAGCCGTCCAAAACTGTGAGCGCTTCCAATCATTGTACATTATACAATTACGAACTTTTCGCTTCCCTTTTTACACATTTTGCATTTTTACAACTCTAAAAAGGGAATAGCAGTCGAGCACGCTATTGGCATTCATCCTTTAGCTCTTCCAGTTAGTTGCCAGCAACTACAGGGCAAATTCACATTTTTGATGCATTTATATTTATCTCTATAAAACAGTAGGAAAATCGGGCCATAGACAACACAAAATTTGGTTTTAAGAAAACGCGGAGTACACTGACTTTTAACTAGCCTATTCGATTACAGGCAAAATCCAGTGAATGCCTGGCAGCGACAAGCTAGCAAACACTTTTATTCTACAACTGTCATTGTAAACACGTACATTGCTCAAACAATATACCATCACCTTGTTTCTCATTAACCGAGTTGCATGGTTTTAGCGAAAGTTGCTTCGTGCGGATACGTTGTGGCGATTTTTCTAGGCATCTGAGGAGGAGCCGAAGTATCTATGCTCAAATTCATAACCAAAATTCAGATTTCTCGCCGACTCTTGCTAGCATTCCTGTTCGCAGCAGTGATACCCGGTATTGTCATATCATTGCTAGGTTTTACTTTTGTCAGAGAGCAAAATGCTCGTAGCCGGGCAGTTCAGATAAATATAAACGCATCTAAGTCCACTAGCATGGTCAACTCCTATCTGCTCAAAATGAATATACTGCTCAATACAGCATATCAAAAGCAATACGAGAACAGCCAGAGCACCACACCCTCCCAAACACAGGAGACTATCAACCAGCTTCAAATGGAGGAAAACAATTTCGCCACAGCGGTCCTACAATTCCAACAAGATTACCAGATCAACACCGCCCCCGCCATGGGAGGTATCCATGCTATTCTCAGCAGCAATGATAACAATACATCATTACCAGAGCAACAGCAGAATACCCTCAACCAGATCAACGCCCTCTGGTTAACCTACAAAAGCTCACAAGCCCATGTGCAAGATGCAATCATCAAAAAAGTGCCGGGCGAGCAAGCACACAACTTACTGCTAAAAGCCAACAACGACTATATGCAACTTGAAATAACCTGGGACAAGATCACCAACATAACCGACGAGGTAAGCTACCAGGTTGCCCAGATTGGCCCGACACAGACCAACCCTTTTGCACTCGCCACATTAATCGCCTTTTTGAGCACAGTCCTCGTTGTAACGGTCATTGGCTACATCGTCTATCGCACGATCACGCAACCTCTGCACCAACTCGCCATGCTCACCAGGCGCATTGCCAAAGGCGAGACCGATGCTCGTGCCCATATCACAGGCAACGATGAAATCTCTCTTGTTGCCACTTCCATGAACATGATGCTCGACAGCATCGTCTGCCTGATACAAGAGGCACATGCACAGCGCGACGCCCTAAAAGGCCAGATCGAAAAGCTCTTAAGCGAGGTCAGCGGCATCGGTGAAGGTGATTTGCGTGTACAAGCTGAAGTTACAACCGACGCACTAGGTGTTTTAGCCGACTCGTTTAACTATATGATCGAAGAGCTTGGGAGCCTGGTCGTACGCGTCAAAAATGTGGCGGGGGAAGTTGAGGGTTCGACCAGTGTTGTTTTAAAGCGCATGACCCAATTGGTAGAAACGGGCAACAAACAGATTGAGCAGATAGGAACGGCAAAGGCCGAGGTTGACCGTGTGACAGCCTCCAGCCGCCAGGTTGCGGAGCGTGCAAAGAATCTTTATGATGTTGCCAGGCTGGCTCGCCAGGACGCCCACGTTGGGCGCGAATCTATCGAGCAAGCGACGGCTGGTATAGGTCGCATCAATGAGAATGTACAGGCCACCGCCATTAAAGTACAAACTCTGGGCGAACGCTCACGCGAGATAAACGAAATTGTAGAAGCTATCTCCGGCATAGCCCATCAAACAAACCGTCTGGCTCTTGACGCAGCTATCCAGGCCGCAATGGCGGGCGAGAATGGCAAGGGCTTTGGGGCCGTGGCCGCAGACATTCGACGGCTTGCAGAGCGCGCCAAAGATCAGGCCAGTATGATTAGTCATATTGTGCGTGAAGTTCATGATGATATTAGTGCTGTGGCGTCCTCTATGCAGGACACCGAGCGGGAAACGGCGATAGGCACACAACTTACCCAGGAGACGGGCATAGCCCTGGAAGCAATCTTTGCCGCAGTTGAACATCAGGCACAAGAAATCGAAAATATCAACCAGGTGGCGAGGCAGCAACTTAAATCTTCGAGCACCGTTGTGAATATTATGAGGGAGGTTACTGAATCGACGCAACGCAGTGGGAAGAATACGCAGGAAGCTTCGCAGTATATGGAGCGCCTGGGCCAGCTGGTCGAGCAGTTACATACTTCAGTGGCCGCATTCAAACTACGCGAAAATCTGAGCTATTATGTCCCACACACAAACTCATCCTTCGATATGGACCAGGTTGCCGATGGTCCCTTAACAGTAAGCGGGGTGTTCCGTACAATGAATGCAAATTTACTCCCGCTTAAAGTGCCCAATGGCTGGCAATATCCCTTCAACACATTCACACCTACACTTGGCAATGATGTTTTTGCTCTTACGCCAATGCCAAATGTCCCCCCATCAGTCAGACCAAACCATAAGCCCGGCAATGGCACAAAATGGGGCAATATTCCAGAATCCGAAGAGCACTGGCCTCAGAACAAATAAGCTTTTTATCTTAATTACGTTTATGCTATATTTTTACAGCCCATTGCGATGCAATGGGCTGTAAAAATATAGCATAAACGTAATTAGGAGGCTGGCATTTCCTAAATCTTATTATTCTGCCTGACAGCCTCATATAAAATGATGCCAGCCGCCATGGCCGCATTCAGCGACTCAACGTTATTAGCCAGGGGAATGCTTAGTGGGAGAGTAGCCAGCGCACGAGCCGCTTGCGAAGGTCCATGAGCTTCGTTGCCAATGATAAGCGCGAACGGTTGCCGTAGATCCTGCTCGTAATAAATATGTGTGCTACCAGCTTCAGCAAGCAAGATACGCAACAAGCCAGCACAATGCTCCTGCACACGCTCCGCAATAAGCACCCAGGAAAGAGCAGTCTCAACAGGCAGCGCAACATGTGCGCCAGCCGCCGCACGAACCACTTTAGGGCTATAGTAATCCACACAATTGGGCGTGAGCAGCACCGCAGCAACATCGGCTGCCAGAGCGGTACGCAGGATCGTGCCCATATTACCTGGATCAGCCAGGTCATCCAGAATCAGCAAGCAAGGACGACGAGCGGGACGGCGACGCAACTGCATCTGGCGAGCATCAAAAATATCCAGCGGCAGGACACTTACAACACCCTGCGACGTCTGCACCTCACCAATTGCCTCAATCACACGCTCGCTTACCTCGATCAACTGCTGCGGCGCAAGGCCGCCATGATGTAGCAAGCGTTCGAGGAGAGCTGCACCTTCGGTCGTGCGCTGCAACAAAGCAGGCTGATAGTAGACTTCAGCTGGCAAAAGATCGGCCGCGAGCAGCGCCTTCAGCAGGTGAGGCCCTTCCATAAGAAAGAGGCCGCTTTTCTTGCGTCCGCGTGTCGTATGCAAGGTCTGTAACTTACTGATGCGGGGATTCGTTGGACTGCTAATTACTGTCATTGTTTTCTCAAGAGGCAAAGGAAAGGACCCGACGCATCCTATCTCCAATAGATACACGATACGTGGGTCCCTTGCTTCAAATTTCTTCAGGCTTTGATA
Organism: uncultured Chloroflexia bacterium; assembly: GCA_963850365.1. GTDB lineage: Bacteria > Chloroflexota > Ktedonobacteria > Ktedonobacterales > Ktedonobacteraceae > Dictyobacter. The sequence goes on along the minus strand of CAWKKX010000010.1, from coordinate 239,844 downwards.
GCTTCCAGAGCGATAGTCACGATGTTACTAAATGCCGCCATGTCATTGACGGCCAGCTCGGCCAGAATCTTGCGATCAACATCGATACCTGCAACATGGATTGCATGCATCAACTGGCTGTAGCTAATACCATGCATGCGTGCAGCGGCGTTGATACGCGTGATCCACAGGCTGCGCATGTCGCGTTTGCGGTTGCGACGGTCGCGATACATATACGCCATGGACCGCATGACCGACTCATGTGCGGGGCGGAACAAGTTTTTGCGCGTACCACGATGGCCTTCCGCCATCTGTAACAGTTTTTTATGCTTCTTGTGAGCGGGAACTCCACGTTTTACCCTTGGCATAGTTCTTTCTTATCCTCCATCAAACTCGTTGTGCTAGAAAGCATAGGGGAGCAAGCGTTTCAGACGCCGTGTATCGGCGGTCTTCAACTGAAACATCTTGTCCATTGAACGAACAGCCTCGGGTGATTTATTGCGGCGCAAGTGGTTTATAGCAATCTTACGGCGCAAAAACTTGCCAGACGCAGTCACTTTGATGCGCTTGGCCATGGCTTTGTGTGTTTTTAATTTCTGCTTTGGCATGACTCTTTCTTTCTTAGGCGGGGCAATATCATATAATTTCACATGTCAAACTGCATTTCTTAACTGTCGATGTGTGAGGCACTCAGCACAACAGGAGAGGAGCAGTATAGGTGGCGATTGAACCCTTCAATCTCTTATGTACTCTATCAAAGGCGAAGAGAAGCCTTTTTCAGGAGAGATCCCCGCATGCGTGGACTATTGTAGCATACCTTGCCACTCAGTACAATAGTTTTCTATCTTCTATTCTTGTGAATTCGCGCCGACTTTGCCACACATCTAATACTGTTACTATATATTTGTAAAAAAGCATAATAAGAGTTGACTTAGCGCACTCGTGGACGACGCGGGCGCGACGACCACGAAGGTCGAGAAAACCAGGGAGCACGAACCAGATGCAACGGCCCACTCTCTTCATCCAACTCCAACCCGCTCTTCTTCGTCTGCGTTATTTGGACGGCCGAGAGCAGAAACAATCCCCAGCCCCAAAGCAAAAAAGGTACGCCAATCGTGACCAGGCCTTGCCCCACCCACAGGTAAGAGCGTTGCCAAAAATAATAAGCCAGTAGCGCACCAAGTGCCAGCAAAACTGCACAGAACATAACATTCCGCCGACCAGAACAGAGTGCCAGGGCAAGAGGCAATAGAATATACCACGGCCAGTACACAGGCTCCAGCGCAACCAGCAGTAAGAGCATCCAACTATTACACAGCACAACCAGCTCCAGCGTGTCCGCCAGCCAGAGCGAGAGCAACAAAAAACTGCCCGTCAGGATTAAAATAAGTGTAGCCCAGTGGTGCGGATAGAAGATCCATAGTACAGCAGCCGGAAACTGGAGCGGCAATTTAAGAATGGCCGCCGCGATTGAATTGATTGCACTCGTGGGCCAGAACAGCTCGCGTATACTCATTGCGATTCCGCTTACACCCCAACCCTGCCAGTAAGGGATATAGGCCAGCACAATCACAATAGCGGTCACCAGCAATAGACCAAGCAGCCAAAAAAAACGTGCCAGCCAATCCATAAAACGTGTCTGCCGTATGAGCAAGCGGAAGAAAAGGGGCAGCAAAACCAGACAGTATGCATTCACCAGCACCGCCAGCAAAGCAAAAATCCAGCTCATCAGCATCAACTGCCGCCGCAAGCCAAGTACAGCTAATAGGACAAAGAGTACACACACAACCTCTTGATGCACAAACGAAACACTCAACAATAGTACCAGCGGATTCCATGCATAAGCCAGGGTAGCAGTAATTCTCCCCGCAGGTTTCGAGGATGCGAAAAGGTTCCAGATCAACACCACATTCACCAGGTGAGCTAACAGACCAAGCAACCGAAAGCAAAGCAGGATCACAGGCAGATCAGCACGAGACAAAAGCGCAATCAAAATACTAAAATCCATCCATACCGGGCCAAAGGTAGGAACAGAAGTCACGCCAGAACTCGATAGCTGGTTAACGACAATCTGCAAATTATCATGTATCGATATAGATGGTACACTCACATAGGGATTATAGTGATAATTCGCCACCAGGCGGCCATAGAGACTAGATAACAACATGTCGCGCGACATCACCGTCAAACTAATCGGAGCAAAAACCATTATGAGCGAGAAGATAGCTGTAAAAATAAGGATCAGCCAGAAGATCGGGCGCAAGTAAGGAACAGTAAGCCCGACACGCGCCATCCTCTGACCCACTAGCATTGCCAGCAACATACAGAAAGCGGCCAGAGCGAGCAGCAGAAAAAATAAAGCACCCGTATGGACCAGCCGGAACCAGGGTAGCTGCGTCCACGCAACAAGCTGGTAGACGTTTGATAGCCAGGGGAAAAAGGTTATCCAGGCCAACTGTACAGGGTCAGAAGCGGTCTCCAAAAAAAAGGGGTAAAGTCCGAGATAGAGCAATGCCAGCAGAGAGCCCAGGACCAATAAGAGAAAAACTGCACTCCAGCTCGCCAGTTGCAGACCTCTGGCGGACTCATCGGCAGCAGCATACCTGCGGGACACTATATTCATACGAAGGGGCGCTCCTTTGGGATGGCAAGCAGTGTTCGTCATATTCGGCATATTTCACCAGGCAAGCTTCCGACTTGAATATTCGGAGCTCGTTGTATAGTTTCTCCGTTCAGTGGAAAGTGGGCTCTTATATACGAGGTCTGACACTAGCATTAGTATGGGCCATAGAGGAAAAACTGTCAATAAAACAAGCAGAGAAGCGCCGCTTCGCCATGCAATTAACTTTTTCCGCATTTCCACTTTTCCCATGTATAGAAAGAATAGGACATTGAAAGTTTGTACACTCTAAAACAACCTGAAACCACCCAACCCTGACTCTATTGTCAGATATCGTAAACGGTGTTATAATGCGTGGTGCCGATGGCTTTCATATACGATCTTTCGGGCATGCAACTTAAAAATGGTATGTCCAATTTAGTATAAACAGTATAGAAAAAGACATCGAAACCCACGTAATCGTGGAGCAACATTTTACTGAGGCCGCCCGATGAACAGTTAAGCGGCATCCGAAAAGCAGCATCAACCTGGTGTTGATGCTCCACCTGCACTGACAGCAGACACAAAGGCTGACCAGTCGCATACCCAAAGGAAGGAGGGCTTCGTGAACCGAGATTACGAACTTGGAGTAATTTTCAATCCCGAAGTCAGCGAAGAGGAGACACGATCATTATTAGATCGTATCGATCAGATCGTCACAACACATGGCGGTCAAATAGTAAAAGTAAATCAGTGGGGCCGTCGCCGTCTGGCATACCCCATCGAGCGCCACCGCGATGGACTCTATGTGTTTATTGATATGATTCTGACTCCTGAGACAGTGAGCGAGCTTGAACGTACACTAAAGGTCTCTGAAGTAGTTCTGCGCTATATGACCAGAAAGCGCGATGCCAAAGCGGTCCAGAGGGAGCGCGAGGAGCGTGAAGCTCGCGCCGCCGCTGCGCCTGTTGCTGCAACCAGCGAGGGCCACACAGCACCAGTTGAGCAACCCGCCGAAGCAGTTGCAGAAACAGAAACACCCGAGGTCTCCTTACTATCTCCTGAAGAGCTAGAAAGTATTCCTCCAGCCATTGAAGAACCAATAGAAGAGACCATCGAAATTTAGTTCATATATGTTTGGGTAAATTCATGCAATCTCTAAGCGTCAAGCGAGTTGGGGTGGATAGCACGTCGAAAGGATTTGAATCTTGAACAAAATCATTTTAATTGGGAATCTCGGAAGAGACCCTGACATGAGCTATACGACCAGCGGCACCGCTGTCACAAAGTTCTCACTCGCCGTCAACCGCATATCAAAGGTTGGTGGAGAGCGAAAAGAAGAGACCGAATGGTTCAACATTGTTGCCTGGAACCAACTGGCAGAGACGTGTAATACTTACCTTAAAAAGGGCCAGAAAGTATACATCGAGGGACGTTTGCAGCAGCGCAAATATACCGACAAAACCGGCGTAGAGCGTACTGCTTTGGACGTTATTATGAACGAGATGGAGATGCTTACTCCGAAGAACCAGCAACCGAGCAGCGGTGGCGTGGATACTTTCGGGGGCCCTGATGATAGTCTTGGAGATTTGGATGATCACCCCTTCTAACGTTGAAGGAGAAAGATTGTGCAAAGACAAAGTAGCTCTTCATCCGGCCCACGCCGCGAGAGGCGCGAAGGTGGGCGTGGTGAGCGTTCGTCCCGTCGTAAAATCTGTCAATTTTGCCATGACCACGTACGCGAAATTGACTATAAAGATGCCAGCCGCTTCATGAAGCGCTACATTTCTGATCGTGGGAAGATCGAGCCCCGCCGCAAGACAGGAACCTGTGCAAAGCATCAGCGTGGTTTGAGCACTGCCATTAAAGAGGCTCGTTTCATGGCTCTGCTCCCCTACACTGCCGAACATATGCGTGGAATGTAATAGTGCGTTATGCCCTGGCTTGTAGCTGAAAATGTGCAGAGAGTGAAAAACATGTTCTGTTTTCGCTCTCTGCATAGGGACATACTCGATATTTTTGCACGTAGCGTGCCGGAAGCTATTCCCCCTCATGACACAAGTCAGAGATATCCATGTTGGAGGATTTGATGAAAAATCAAACGGCGCGTAGGCCTGACAACCAGCAAACCGCGCGTTCCGCTCAACCTAAACGAGTTCAAACCAGGCCACACTATACCAAACAAACCGCGCACCATGTCGCGGCACGTCGGGATGGTAAACCTCTTATTTTTGGCTGGGGCGGTCACCTCTCTCGCCCTGAAAAAACAGCCATCCAACGTCGAGCTGTCTGGTCTACCATTATTCTCACGGTCGTTCTTATCATCGGCGTTCTTATCGCGTATTGGATCAATATTAATATTATCGTTCCAAATCAGCCTATCACCACTGTAAACGGGCAGTCCATTCCACAAGCAGATTATCATAAGCTCGTTGGCTTGAAAGCACAGTTGGAACAAAACAAGATCAAGGGCATACATGGTCTCTACGCTCAACGCGACGACCTGCATGCTAAAGCTACTACGCAACAAGCACTTGTGACCAAAACGAAACAGCAGGTTGATACTCTGACCAAGCAGATTGCCGCACTTCCCGCTGGCGCACAGCGTACTGACCTTGAAAACCAGCTAAAAGCTGCAAAAGCCAGTAACACTGATGCACAGGCACTGTACACATCATACAATCAACAATATCAGGCAATGCTACAGGCCAGTATCCCTGCCGAGGAAGCACTGTATAATCAATCGCAAATCGGCACCGATAGCGCTGAATGGCTACAAGAAGATGTGTTGATTCGGGGTTGGCTGACGAAGCAAAGCAACGCCATACAAAGCAAAATCCAGCCAACCAGCACGACTATTGAGGCCGGGGTCAACGCTTTGAAGGCTGAACTGCCAAAGGGTACGACCTATGCAAGCGTCCTTACAACTTATACGATAAGCGATGACGATGTGCATACGATGATGGCTTTGAAGCTACGCAGAGATAACATGCAGACTTACCTGGCATCACAGATTGTCTCTCCAGCCAGACAAGTCGAGGCACAAGCAATCACACTGAGCACCACTAACATTAAGGATGCCAATGATATCCTCAGCCAGCTTAAGAGTGGCAGCGATTTCGCTAAATTGGCGCAGGCAAAGTCGGTTGATACAAATACGAAGAGTAAGGGCGGTGAACTGGGCTGGCTTGCAAAGGGCCAGTACATTAAGGATTATGGCTCGAATATCGGCGGCATTGTCGATAACTGGCTCTCAGACCCAACTCGCCAGGCTGGTGATCTAAGTCCGGTCTTGACGGAAAATGGAACCTATCACATTGTCAAGATTGAGCAGGTCGATCCGTCACGCCCAATCGTAGATGCAAAGCTCAGTGATCTCCAAACCAATGCTTTAACCGCCTGGATACAATCTATCAAGGCTATGCCTGGGGTCAAAGTTGGAGATGTCGATCAGAATAAACTGCTAGATCCGCTGAACATGCCGCAGTCGATTCCGGCCTCTGCTCCTAGCAGCACTTCTGGTGGTGCTAGCGGTGCTAGCAGTACTTCTGGCGGTGCTAGCGATACTTCTGGTGGTGCTAGTGGCACTTCTAGTGGTGCTAGCGGCACTTCCAGCGGTGCTAGCGATACTTCTGGTGGTGCTAGTGGCACTTCTAGTGGTGCTAGCGGCACTTCTGGTGGTGCTAGCGGCACTTCTGGTGGTGCTAGCGGCACTTCCAGCCAACCATAGAGACTGGTCATTAGGAGCATTCCTGCTTGTTACAAGAGGAATGCTCCTGGGCTCGACTCATAAGAACAAGGGACTACATACAACTCATGACGGTTATCTCAAAAGGTTCACAAATCGTATCTAATGCATCTCATGTGTCCCAGGCACTCTTACAGCCGACCGAATCAATCCAGGACTTGCTGGAAACGGCCTCGCTCTACCTGCATATTCCCTTTTGCCACACACGCTGCTACTACTGCGATTTTAATACCTACGCGGGTATTCTTCCTATGCGCTCGGCTTATGTACGCGCCCTCCTGACTGAAATAGGGCTCGCCGGCAAGATGCTGCAACACACGGATGGCACACGTAGACGCTCACGCACGATCTTCTTCGGTGGTGGCACACCCAGCTTACTCACCGTAGAACAGATGACACGCCTGCTCAATGCTTGCTCGACTGCCTTCGCGGTCGATCCCGATGCGGAGATTACGATGGAGGCGAATCCTGGGACGCTGGACCAGGAACAATTAATGGGCCTGCGTGCTGCCGGAGTTAATCGTTTAAGCATGGGGGCCCAGAGCTTCGATGCCGAGCTTCTAAAAACGCTAGGCCGCATTCATACACCTGAAGAGATTACGCAGGCTGTACTCTATGCACGCGCAGCCGGATTTACATCAATTAACATAGATTTTATGTTTGGACTGCCAGGACAAACAATGCAACACTGGCACGAGACGCTTGAACAAGCGCTAGACCTGCGTCCCGAACACCTCTCGCTGTATTCGTTAATCGTTGAAGAAGGAACTCCATTTCATACCTGGGCACAAGAAGGCCGCATCACACCAGGTGACGAAGACTTGTGCGCCGATATGTATGAGTACGCGGATCAACGCCTCAAAGAGGCTGGCTATCTTAACTATGAAATCTCTAACTGGGCGCTGCCAGGCCATCATAGTCGTCACAACCTGACCTATTGGCAAAATTTGCCTTATATTGGGATGGGTGCGGGGGCATATTCTAGCTTCGCCAACCGACGTTTCTCCAACGAACGTGAGCCAGCGGCCTACATCAAGCAGCTGAAGGCAAACCGCATACCAGAGGCTGAGAGCGAAGTTATTGAACGTGTACAGGCTATGTCTGAAACAGCATTTCTCGCACTACGCACAGCCACGGGCCTGCACCTACCAACGTTTGAGCAACGCTTCGGCGAACCGTTCGCACAATTTGCCGGCAATCGCCTGCACGTTGTTGAAGAAGCGGGACTCTTAGAATTTGAAGATGGCTGGCTACGCTTGAGTACACGTGGGCGTCTTCTTGGCAACGAGGTGTTTATGCGCCTGCTGCCAGATTAGCACAGTAAGGGATACATACGTGGAATCATCACCTCACTCATTAGAAGCGTGGGAAGTCTATCCTCAACTCCCAGCAGAGTACTTTCAAGCCTGCAAAAATGCGGGTATCAGCGAGATTCTCGCGCAATTGCTACATAATCGTGGCCTCGAAACGCTGCCAGAGATACAAGCCTTCATTCAGGCCACATATGCCGAGACACGCGATCCACTTTCCCTCATTGACATACCACGTGCCGTTGCACGCATTCAACAGGCGCTGACCAATGGCGAACATATTACAGTCTACGGCGATTACGATGCCGATGGTGTCACGTCTTCCGCCCTGCTCTTCCGCGCACTGCGCACCCTGAAGCAGCCCACCACGATCCTCGATCACCACATACCACACAGGCTACGTGATGGCTGTGGATTGAATAATGCCGCACTTGATATACTTAAAGCACGCGGCACACAATTAATCATCACCACAGACTGCGCCAGCTCAGATGTTGCGCAGGTAGAATATGCCAGCGCACTGGGCATTGATGTCATCATTACTGACCATCACCGCCCCCCGCTTAACCGTCCTCGTGCTTATGCAATGGTCAATCCATGGCGTCCAGACTGTACGTATGGCGAGCGTTACTTATGCGGGGTAGGAATAGCATTCAAGCTTACACAGGCCCTCTATCGAGCGTACAAACGCGTTTTAGAAGACGAATTGGACCTGCTCGACCTGGTGGCGATTGGCACCGTTGCTGACATCGCGCCGTTGCTGGGCGAAAATCATACCCTTGTTCGCCTGGGTATGCAACGTTTAAACGCCACGCGCAAGCCAGGTCTGCAAGCGCTTATACGAAATGCTAATCTACAAGCAGGCAAATTACGCGAGCGCGACATCGCCTTCGGCTTAGCCCCTCGCCTTAATGCAGCCGGGCGCATGAAAGAAGCAAGCATCGCCTTCCAGCTCTTAATCACCGATGACGCCGCCGAAGCTGCTGCGATAGCAAGCGAACTTGAGCAGCTCAACGTACTTCGTCAGCAACAAACCGAAGAGCTTATGCGTAGCGTGCGCGAACAGGCCCAGGGACAGGCGAACAAAAGCGTCGTGTTAGTAAGTGGCGACGACTGGCACGAGGGCATCATAGGTCTGGTGGCCGGCAAGCTGGCGGAAGAGATTAATAAACCTGTACTGGTGCTCAGCAATGATCCACAGACAAAGCTCAGTCGCGGCTCAGCCCGTAGCCAAAAGAACTTTAACGTCATTGAAGCCCTTAGTGGATTCGCCAACCAGATGGAACGCTATGGGGGCCATGCACAGGCGGGCGGCTTTACTATTCGCAGTGAGCGCATCGAAGATCTACGCGAACATCTGCTGCAATGGAAAGAAAATGGTTCAACTATTATTGAGGGCACTGAACTGCCAGACCAGACAGGTGTAATTACAGAACAAGAGAACCTCGAACCAGAGCCTGTTCTCAAAAAAGCTGACCTGACCTTCACGAGGCTCGAACTACTCAATTATGATACCTACAAGCTGCTGCGCACGATTAGCCCCTTCGGCGCGGGCAATCCCGAACCAGTTTTTAAAATGGAGCACCTGCGCTTACTAAGCACATGGACCAGCGGACCAAACAAACAGAATTTGCGCCTGCGCCTGGAAGAGCCTGGCAGCGGCAAGCAAATCATAGGCACATATACACGCGGCGCAATTGAGCAGCCGCGCATAGCAAAAGCCTCTCACATCGATATTATCTTTCGCCTCGACTCAGGCGAAGATGATGCCAAAGCAGAAATATGGATAAAGGTGTTGCATATTAATACATAGAAATTGCGCTTTTACCTGTTTTATGCCAGGCATAAAACAGGTAAAAGCGCAATTTCTATGTATTAATAACTATAAGTACGGGAAAGCCGCACCTCAAACATTGGGTTCAGAGCACTTACGGATAGATGCCACGCAGCTCAGTCGCCTCGGCAACACGTGCTACGGCCAGCAGGTATGCAGCCATACGCAAGGTGGTACTCTGCTCAATCGCTTTATTATAAACGGCGTCAAATGCACGCACCATGATTGCTTCCAGGCGCTGGTTAATCTCCTGCTCCGCCCAGAAGAAGTCCTGCTGATCCTGTACCCATTCAAAGTAGCTAACCGTCACGCCACCTGCATTAGCCAGGATATCAGGAACGATCATAGTACCTTTGTCATGCAGGATAAGGTCGGCCTCCTGAGTGATGGGGCCGTTGGCTGCCTCGATGATCAGACGAGTCTGCACACGTGCCGCATTTTCTTCTGTGATCTGGTTCTCTAATGCTGCGGGAATCAGGATATCACAAGGCAATTCTAGCAACCTCTGATTTGTGACTGCTTTTGTGCCCGGTAGGCCATGCAAGCTGCTATGCTCACGCGAATGGCGCATCGCTGCCGGCACATCAATACCATTCGCATTATACACACCACCACTGTTATCGCTCAGCGCGACAATTTTGTAACCCGCTTCATGCAATAGGCGAGCCGCAATACCACCAACATTGCCAAAGCCCTGTATCACTACGGTGGAGCGATCTGGTATCATATCCATATGCCGCACGGCCTCACGCGTGATGATCTGTACACCACGTGCGGTCGCCTCAAGCCGTCCCTCGCTCCCGCCAATTGCCAGCGGTTTGCCAGTGACGACAGCAGGTACAGAATAGCCCTGGTGCATCGAGTAGGTATCCATAATCCAGGCCATCACCTGGGGATTCGTATTTACATCGGGGGCGGGAATGTCGCTATTGGGACCAATCAATACAGAGATCTCTGTTGCATAACGACGTGTCAGGCGTTCAAGCTCAGTACGCGACAACTTACGTGGATCACAGATGACACCGCCTTTCGCCCCCCCAAAGGGGATTCCCACAACGGCGCTTTTCCAGGTCATCCACATCGCCAGTGCACGCACTTCATCAAGCGAGACTTGCGGACTAAAACGGATACCGCCCTTGGCAGGACCACGGGTAATATTATGCTGTACGCGATAACCGGTGAACATTTCTACATCACCATTATCCATACGTACAGGGAAGTTGACAGTCAATTCACGTTTGGGCTTGCGCAATACCGCACGCATTGATTGAGACAATCCAAGCCGATCCGCTGCCTCGTCAAACTGCGCCACCGCCACTTCATAAGGATTAATGTTATTTACGGTCATAATAAAAAAAACCTCCTCGTAATTGGCCAAACCCTGTGGCCAATCCAATATGCTACAACGCATAAAAAGCAACATTGCTTCTTCGCAAAACATGAGTATGTGTATCGTTACTCACACTATATAACGCATACGCCTCTAAAAAAGTTTACTTTCCTAGAAGTAGGCTGCGTAACGCTCTCAGTATAACATTGATTTTTCTGTGCTTGCAAGTAGGTATACATTCTATAGATTAAGTATGTTCACCAGTATTAGAGGCATAGCACTTTTTTATAACAAATCAAATATACTATAGAATAAATTTGTATACGAACCCTTTCTAGAGGAGCAGCTTGCAGCAAAAAATATATTCATGTTACAATGGACAGGTAAATAGTAGAGACATTGACAAAAGAATAGCGAAGAATATGAGTCAAAATCTATTCATACTTCAAGGAAATATCCTTTATGAAAGAAACGGTCACACTACCGATTACCTCCCCGATCTTAGTTGGCCGCACGGACCATCTTGCAAAATTGTGTTTGCTCGTTGATGAGGCTAAAAATAGTATGGGGCATATCGCCCGGATCAGCGGTGAGGCAGGGATTGGAAAATCACGCCTGGTTGCTGAGACAAAAGCCTATGCGGCAACACAGGGCTTTCTTTTACTGCAAGGACAATGCTTTCCGGCCGATCATAACTGTCCATACGCGCCGCTGCTTGATCTCTTACGCTCACTGCTTGCTTCTCACCCATCAGCGCTCATTGTCACGGCTATACAAACTCTGGCACATGACATTTTTCCCTTACTCCCCGAGTTAGTCTCTGGCCTTACGCTTTCACAGCTGGAACCCGAACAAGAGAAACGCCGTCTCTTTACTGTCCTGGCAACTTTTTTCGACTATCTCTCTACGCAGATGCCTGTACTTCTAATCATTGAAGATGTACACTGGAGCGATACTACTAGCCTGGAGTTCCTCTATTATTTGATACGCCGCAGTACAGCTCATCCTTTACTGCTCCTGGCAACCTATCGCCATGATGAGACACAGCCAGCACTACGCGACTGGCTTACACTCCTCGAGCGGGAACGACTCGACTGGGAGATCCAGCTCACTCCACTCTCGCGTGATGATGTCGATGCAATGCTATCCGCCATCTTTGATCAAAGTTATACCAGCTTCGACATGCGCCGCTTTTTGCATGGAGAACTTCTACAAGCGCTTTATGATCTCACCGATGGTAACCCCTTTTTCGTTGAAGAAACGCTCAGCTCACTCATTGCTGCAAAAAACATTTTCTTCGCGCAAGGGTACTGGAATCGCCAATCGGCCAGTAAAGTCTATATTCCGCGCAGCGTGCAAGATGCGGTACAACAACAAACAGAACATATAAGTGCAGAAGCCAGGTATATCTTGATGCTCGCCGCAGTCATCGGACGCCATTTTGATTTTTTACTCCTTCAGCAAGTCACCCGCTATACCGAGGACCAATTGCTGAATGGGCTCAAAGAGTTACTGACAGCCCGGCTGGTCATCGAAGAATCTGCTGAGCGCTTTGCGTTCAGGCATGCGCTGATACGAGAGGCTATTTACACACAACTTCTTACACGTGAACGCATCAAACTGCACAAAACTATTGCTGAAACCCTGGAACAGCTTTCTCCAACTACTATTAATGCCCACCTGGAAGATTTAGCCATTCATTTCTATCGTGCCCAGGCCTGGCCAAAGGCGATGTCTTATGCTCAACGCGCTGGAGAAAAAGCTTTACGCCTCTATGCACATCTAACAGCCATAGACTATTTTACCTGGGCTCTGGATGCGGCTCATCAACTCTCGCTCGCTCCTCCGCCCACACTTACACGCGCACGTGGGCAGGCCTATGAGATGCTCGGAGACTTTGAGCAGGCACGCCAGAATTATACACAGGCTCTGCACTCAGCCCAGACGCTATCAGATCATAAAGCAGAATGGCAATGTACGATGGACCTTGGTTTTTTGTGGGCAGGGCGCGACTACACCCAGGCAGAACCATGGTTTCGCCAGGCGCTAACCCTTGCACAAGCGCTCAATGATCCTACTCTTCACGCCCACAGCCTCAACCGCATCGGCAATTGGTACACCAATGTGGAACAACCACGCGAAGCATTACGCTACCACCAGGAAGCGCTCACGATGTTTCAAGAGCTCCATGATACAGATGGCATTGCCAAAACACTGGACCTCCTGGGCATGGTAAGCTACGTTGGTGGCGATTTAATCGGAGGTACAGCATATTATCAGCAAGCCATCACACTTTTCCAGGCATTAGGTGATCGGCAAGGATTAACATCAAGTTTAGCCACATTGACGTTGCGAGGCCCAACCTATCAGACGGACACACTGATATCCACCGCAAGTCTAGCTGAGACGAGCCTGGATGCCGAGCACGCCCTGGTAATTGCACGCGAGATTGGACAACGCTCGGCCGAAGCCTATGCACTCTTCCAACTAAGCCTCTGCCTGGCCTCGCAGGGCGACTATACCCGTGCTCTGACCTTAGCCCAACAAAGCCTGAATATCGCGGATGAGATTGAGCATCGCCAATGGCAGACAGCAGCCCATACTGTCCTGGGAGGAATATATAGTAGCGTACTCGCCCTTGTACAAGCGCGTGAGCAATTTGAGCAGGCATTGACGCTTGCACGTGAGATTGGCTCACTACTCTGGACATATATCGCTGCTGGCTATCTCGCCTCAACCTGCATCCAACTCAATGATCTAACTTCCGCAGAGCAGGTACTCCGCTCTACACTCAAGCCCACTACCCCGGCTCAAACGATGGCACAACGTATGGCCTGGTGTGCAGAAGTAGAGTTGGCACTCGCACATGGTTATCCTGAGCGAGCATTAGAGATCATCGATGCAATTGCCTTAGCTGATGCACATTTGGCATCACAGCAAAGTGGTCTACGTATCGCGAAGCTACGCGGCGAAACGTTGATCGCGCTACAACGACTTCCCGAAGCTGAGAAAGTGCTCAAAGCGGCGCAAGCTACCGCTGGAGCGCAAGGCGTACGACCTCTGCAATGGCGGCTCTGTATCATACTTGGTAACCTCTATCGTGCACAAAATCGCCTGACGGAAGCGGAGGAGGCCTTTGCAAGTGCTCACAAGCTCATTGACGCACTCGCTACTACACTGACGGATGAGACTCTGCACAAACATTTCCTGGAGCAGGCAAACGCTTTCCTACCTGAAGTTCCTCTCCCTACACCGACCCGCAAGACAAAACAAGGCCCAGGAGGATTGACCGAGCGCGAACGCGAGGTTGCGCGACTTATTGCGCAAGGAAAATCGAATCACGCTATTGCCGAAACGCTAGTCGTTACCAGACGCACGGTTGAAACGCATATTAGCAATATTATGTTCAAGTTAAACTTTACCTCGCGTATACAGATAGCGATGTGGGCGGTCGAAGCTGGTTTATCAAACAAACAATAATCTCCGTATGATATACATCTTCTCTACGTGTTTTCCACGATGAGAACACGCCCTCAAATATCTACAATTAGAAGTGTCAGAGAGAGCACTCGCGCTTCCCTTTCCTTCCTCTCCCTCCTGACAAACGATAATGTTGGCCATTAGATAAGCACAAGAAAGAGGGACAAAAATGTCAACAGCACAACAGATGCAAACCAAGAGTTTGAACTCGCCCGATGAGGTAAGAGAGTTACCCGGAACCCGAATCGAAGTAGTTAATTTCGGAGAGCTTTCACTTATGAAATTGACGTTAGAGCCCGGCTGGCGATGGTCGCAAAATGTGAAGCCAGCCGTAGGTACGGCAAGCTGTGAAGTACCACATTTTAACTACGGTATTTCTGGCCGCCTGCACATCCGCATGGATGATGGCTCTGAAAGTGAAATCGGTCCTGGCGATGTACAGTTGCTCTCACCTGGACATGATGCCTGGGTGGTTGGTAACGAACCCTATGTTGGACTCGATTTTCAGGGTGGTCACCTTTATGGACGTTCGGCCCATTAATTAACCAGCCTAAGTACATTCAAGCTTGAAACGCGGAATCCGTGCCCTGATTCCGCGTAGCGACAATCCCTTGTGGTTGTTGCCGTCCACCCGCCTGTAGAGCCGGACCACCACGACAACCACAAGGGATTGTCGCTACGCGGCCTGCCCCCAGATGAAGTGTGCCAGAGCATTATTAGACCGTTGCGGATCATTTGATGGCTTGCCGCGTAGCGACAGGACAGTGGCTTGTCCCTGCCGTGCCCCTTGGGTCGTCCTGGCTCGGCTCGACAGGCGGTTCCACGACGACAACCACAAGGGATTGCCGTGCCCCTTTGGGGTCGCTACGCGGGCTCCCGTCAAATGAAGATCAACAGACTATTATTGCTTTGTCAAAGTTCAATCGAACCATGTAGCTGGGCGCGTCATGCTGGGCGAGGGCAACAACCACAAGGGTCGTCGCTACGCGGCGTGGCCCTCGCTGATCCATAACATAAAAAGAGAGGAACCGACAATGACACAGAGATTGATGGCCGTTCTGGCTCACCCCGACGACGAGTCTTTAGGCAATGGGGGCATACTGGCAAAATATGCCGCAGAAGGGATTGAGATTCACCTTGTGATGGCAACCCGTGGGGAACATGGCTGGCCCGGCGATGAGCGCGAGAATCCTGGCCCGCAGGCGTTGGGGAGGATACGCGAATCCGAGTTACGTGCAGCCGCAGATGTGCTTGGCCTACAAAATGTTGCTTTTCTGGATTACATAGATGGCGAGTTGGATGCAGCTCACCCGGCTGAGGCGATTGCAAAGATAGCCGGCCATATACGACGTGTAAAGCCTGATGTGGTCGTTACATTTGGACAATACGGTGGGTATGGACATCCAGACCACATCGCCATTTCGCAGTTCACCACCGCTGCCATCGTTGAAGCCGCTTCCTCAAGCTCTCTTTATTACCAGGATCTGGCCCCTCACCAGGTAGCAAAGTTGTATTATATGGCAGAGACACAGCATCTATTTGATACCTATCAAGCAGTCTTTGGTAAGCTAGCAATGCGCATCGACGGGTTTGAACGTGGCGTCGTCTCCTGGCCCGATTGGTCGATAACCACGCGCATTCATACCTGGGAGTACTGGAACACCGCCTTACAAGCTATTCGCTGCCATAAAACACAACTACCAGCCTATCATGTACTGGAGCAGCTCTCAGAGAGTCAGCGCAGAGCTTTATGGGAAACGCAAACCTATTATCGCTCCTTTAGCCTGGTCAACGGAGGCCGACAAATAGAAGATGATATGTTCGCAGGCTTACGTTAAATATGCTGATTCGCTCATTGTCTCATATTAACATACAATAAAGGTAAAGCAATATGAATGCAGCAGACATCTTGAAGTATGGTCAGGGAACAGTACAGCAGGCCATCAATGACCTACCTGCACCAGTGTGGGAAACCGCTGGAGCTTGTGGACATTGGTCAATTAAAGACATCATCGCCCATCTGGCCTCTTACGAACTGGTATTAGTTGATATACTCACCTCTATCGGCGGAGGCAACAATACACCAATGCTAAACAAATTTATGCAAGAGGGAATTCGCTTCAACGATACAGAGGTAGACAAACGGAGGAAAAATAGTGTACAAGATACCCTGGCAGAGCTAAATAGCGCCCACGCACAGGTCATGTCACTTATAGAAACCATTCCTCCAGAGATATGTCGTCAAACTGGAACGCTCCCCTGGTATGGGCTGGATTATGCACTGGATGATGTAATTGTATACATGTATTATGGACATAAACGCGAGCACAGCGCCCAGATCGCGGCATTTCACGATCATCGGCGCTAAGCTGCGTAGCGGCTATGAACGAGCAGCAGTACACTGGGTCGCTTCAAGCCCTGATCCTACGCTCTCCCCTCGCCAAATACAGCAGGAACGTGAGCGTTTCCAACATGCCTTTGAGCAGCAATTATGGCAGGTGTGCCATCAGTGGGCGAACCCGTTCTCCTCACAGGCAGCCAAACACGCATGAAGCTTTTGCCAGCCTGTTTGGGACCTGGAGCGCCCAACATCTCAATCCCTTTCACCAATGTTTGGCTGCACTCTCAACCAAATCTTCCTTAGGTCAATTCTGAACAGTTTTCTCAGGTGCCTGGACTTGACATATTCATTTTAATCTGTTATAAATTTAGTGTGCTAATATTTAGCACGCTAAATAATTTGTAGAAACGATGGGCCCTTATGATGAACGTTGAAAACATCGATCCAAATGACAGTGTAGGCTACTGGCTTTTCTACGCGCAACGCTGTCTCGCCTACGCCAGCGCTGAAACGATGCGCAAACATTGCATGGAGCAAGGAAAGCCATATGTAGTGACACCGCCACAGTGGGGAGTATTGCTTCTACTTCATGGGAAAGATGGGTTTACCATCGGCACGATTAGCCAACTGCGCGGTCTCGATGCGCCAACAGTGACAGGTATTATCAAGCGGCTAGAACAAGCGGAATTGGTAGAGCGCCGCCATGATCGTGAAGATCGCCGCGTGGTAAGAGTCTACCTCACCAACGAAGGACGAGACATCATGCAATCACTCTTGCCCATCATACAATCGTTTAACGATGAGATGTTAGGCGGCTTCTCAACCAGTGAAACGCAAATGCTACTATCCATGCTACGACGACTTATCGCAAACATCTCTGATGAGACGTTGGGAACAGGAGACCGCTTCAACCTCTTACTCGACTATCGTTCAGCAAAAGTAGATGTTTGAGGATTGATGCGGACGAAATAACTTGCAGAAACAAACAATTCATTTTTGTCGAAATATCCTACCGAAAGAGAGAGGAACAGATGAGTAAGCAGCAAACACATGTTATCACAAAAGGACAACAGGACGTGCAGGCGACGGTACCTGCGATAGAAATGATCGATTTATCCAAATACTTCGGCGACTTTCACGCCGTCGATCATCTCACTCTCACTGTACAGCAAGGGGAAATCTTTGGCTTGCTTGGTCCTAACGGTTCGGGCAAGACCACCACGATTAACATGATTAGTGGTCTGAGCGTTCCCACCAGCGGCGAGGTGAGAGTGTTGGGCTACAATGTGCGTCAGGACCCGCGACAGGTACGTCAGATCCTGGGTGCAGTTCCCCAGGAGACAGCGCTTTATGAAGAGTTGAGTGCCTGGACGAACATGGACTTTCACGCCGATCTCTTCGGCATTCCAGTGCGTGAGAAGAAGCAGCGCATCACACACATGCTTCAATTAGTACAGTTGGAGGATCGCAAGAACTCGCGTGTGGGCACCTTCTCTGGTGGCATGAAGCGTCGTCTCGCACTTGGTCGTGCACTGCTACATGATCCCAAGCTTATCTATCTGGATGAGCCAACGCTCGGCGTCGATGTGCAGGCGCGGAGCGCTATCTGGGACTACATTCTCACTCTGCGAGCTGAGGGGAAGACCGTATTGATCACTACCAATTACCTCGAAGAAGCAGAGAAATTGTGCGACCGCATTGCCATCATCGATCACGGCAAGCTTATCGACGTAGATACACCAGAGCATCTCAAACAAACCTATGGTGGCAGCGTCATTGATTTGGAGACAGGGGAACCAAGCAACGCGATTGACAAGATTCGGGCATTGGAAAGCGTCAAAGAGGTCAAGCAGGACGGAACACATCTTACCATACTGACCCAGGGTATGGTGGGTAATATTGTGCCACAGATCATCTCTATCATCTCGCAGGAGGGCGAACTGCGCGATATCACTGTACGCGAACCGAACCTGGACGAAATCTTCCTGCACCTCACCGGTACAGCATTGCGCGACTAGTGCGCAGAATGGGAACAAGCGATGCGACAGATAGCATATAACTTGCGCGTCATCTGGGCGTGCATGAAGAAAGATATTAAAGTTGCCCTGACAGAGCGCTTTTTTACCATTGTCAGCGTCTTTCTGCCGGTCAACTTTCTCTTCCTATTCGTTCTTCTTTTCATATCCGGTGGGCAAGCTCCCACGGCCATCGTCATGAACGACAGCGGACCCTACGCGCAGCAATTCTATAAAGCGATGCAAGGGGCACATTCTTTTGTGTTACAAAAGGCAAGTTCGCAGCAAGCCGACGCACTAATAAGAGAGGGGCGTATCGTCGCTGTGGTTACCATTCCCACGAATTTTGATACACAGGTGAGGAGCAATCAGCCTGTGCAGGTGGGGGTAGAGATCAATAACCTCAACACGGACTTCACCAACGATATTCGCCGCGCGGTGCCATTCTCGATCACCACATTCTACGCGAAAGCATTTCCGCATGTCGTGACCGTAACGGCCCATGAGACCGATCAATATGCGCAGGATACCGACTATATTCCCTACCTCAGCGTCTCCGTCCTGGTTATTGCGCTCATTATCGGCGGTCTCCTGCAATCAGGGACAGCGGCGGCTCATGAGTGGGAGGCCGCGACCATGCAAGAAATATTGCTCTCGCCCGCCAGCCGTTGGGCTATCGTCACGGGCAAGATGCTGGGCGCGATGGTGATGGGCCTGGCCTCGGTGCTGGTCGTATTGCTTGTACTGATCGGGCTTATCGGGGTACATCCGCTGCATTGGGGAGCAATGATTGGTTATACGCTGCTCACCTCCGCCATTTTCGTCGCACTGGGCATAGGGTTGGGAACACTGATAAGGCAGAGGCTGGCGTTCACCGGGCTGGCACTTGGTGTGGCCATACCGCTCTTCTTCATCAGTGGAGCGTTTGGCCCGATTTCATTCAACGTACCTGCGCTACAGGTACTTGCGCAAATACTGCCCGTCTACTACGCGATTGTACTTCAGCAGTATGCCTTTCACAATTTTATCCTGAACACCTATACCATCGTCGGCAACACGCTCATTCTGTGCGCGTTCCTGCTGTTGTTTATCATGCTGGCGGCGATTGTATTGCGCCGTAGCACCATTGCGAATTGAGGAAACAGCATGCATCCATCATTTTTTCGCTCGGTCTGGGCCATTTTTAGAAAAGATATATTCGTATGGTTGCGCAACGGCCGTAATATCGCTGCAACTATTATTCCGCCGATTGCCTTCTTGCTGGTGCAAGCGCTTGGATCTGCGGCGGTGGGACGTAGTCCAGTAGCTCTGGTGACACTCGATCACGGCTCACAGGGTCGGCAAATGGCGCAGATTTTTCGCCAGACCGACGTGTTCCGTACTACAGACGCTACCCCGGCGCAGGCAAAGAGGCTCTACGATAGTGTGCAGATAATCGCCATTATCACCATTCCAGCAGACTTCACGCAGCGTGTCGAGGCACACGACCCTTCGCCAGTGGATGTACAGGTAAACAATCTCAATCTCGACTTCACCAACGATGTGCGCCGATCAGTGCCCGACATCATTACACAGTTTTACCAGGCACAGGGAAGTGCGAGCCCCATCAAGATAACGACGGACGTACACAATCTGCGAGCGCGCGATGTGGAAATGTTTCAGTACTTAGTCCTGCCAACGATCTCGTTGCTGTTCATGCTCTCCGGCCTCATAACGAGCAGCATCTCGACAGCACGGGAATGGGAGACGCGCACAGTAAAAGAAATACTGCTATCGCCAACGTCGGATGCAGCGATCATTCTCGGCAAAGTGCTGGCTGGGTTCGCAACGACCTTTTGCCTGGGAACACTGGTGTTTCTGTTCTCAGCGACATTGGGGTGGACACAACCGCAAGGCATCTACTGGCTCAGTACGTTGCTCATCCTGGCACTGATTGCCCTGTTCAGTACGGGATTAGGGGTCGCTTTAGGCGCTGCATTGCATCGCACGCAACCAGTGATAGCCATTTCTCTCAATGTGGCTATCTACCTGTTCTTTCTGGCAGGCGGCGTGGGCGTGCTGGCCTTTGAACCCAGCTGGCTACAAAATATCGCGGCATACATCCCACTAACCTACGGCATCCATGCATTGGAGCAAGCTGTATTCTATAGTTCGGCAGATCTGCTCGGTCGCGATGTGCTGGTGCTAAGCGTTACAGTGCTGGTGGCGCTGGGATTGGGCACGCTGTCGATGCGCAGGGGAATCGAAACCAATTAATAGTACCCAGTTAATAGTACTTAATAGTACTAATAGTACTTAATAGTACGTACAGGTATGGTTTGTACAGAAGAGTCGCTTGCCAGGATAATAGCAAGCGGCTCTTCTGTATACATGTTCCTGCCCGAAACGCAGCACATAGCCCAGCGCGATCTGAACCAGATCGCGGCGATGGCATGATAGACAAACTACCTCTGTATGACTATAATGAAAGAAAGCCCACCCAGACGCTCACGCAGAAGGGGAGCAATGTATTATTTGTCACAAAATAATACGCATTCTAGTACAGACAGAGGTTCATCTATTTTATGCGGATACGTATTATTGGAGCGCCAATAGACCTGGGCGCAGATCGACGTGGCGTTGACATTGGACCAAGGGCGATTCGCTATGCAGGCCTGCGCGACCAACTGCTTCACCTTGGTCACACCATCAACGATATTGGGGATCTAAACGTTCCCTTGCCCGAAGGCCAACCAATAGGCAGCCCACGTCTAAAATATCTCGAACCCATCATACAAACAGCCGAAGAGCTAGCCCGCATCGTCAGCGATGCCTTCGAGAAGCAAGAGTTTCCGCTCATCCTGGGTGGCGACCATAGCATCTCGCTTGGCTCCGTGAGCGGCGTTGCTCATGCACATAAAAATGTCGGGATTATCTGGATTGATGCCCACGCAGACTTCAACATCGAAGAGACCACGCCCTCCGGCAATATCCACGGCATGATCCTCGCCGCACTGGCCGGGCTGGGCGACAAGCGGCTCACGCACCTGGAAGGCTGGGCACCGAAGATTGATATGACAAGAATCGTCATCGTTGGTGCACGTGCCCTCGATATACATGAGCAAGAATTGTTGCGCACACACAATATCCATGTCTTCACCATGTCCGATATCGACCGGCGTGGCATTGCGGCAATCATACAGCACAGCATCGAGATCGCCGGCCGCGATGAAGCCCCCATCCACCTCAGCCTCGACATGGATTCACTTGATCCACGCGAAGCCCCTGGCGTGGGAACACCGGTGCGCGGCGGCCTCAGCTATCGAGAAGCCCACTTCGCAATGGAGATGATCGCGGAATCTCAGCGCCTGATCTCGATGGATGCCGTCGAGGTCAATTCGATCCTGGATCGCGAGAACACGACTGCACAACTTGCCGTCGAACTTATCTGTTCCGCCCTCGGCAAAAAGATTTTATAGCCCTCGTTTTATTAAGGATAACAAGGGATGATATTATAATCCGATATTGTCGTAGCTAGCGCTCTATGTTGTAGACTTATAGAAATCAGAGAAGGAGGGAGCGATAAGTAGCAACAGTGCCACTTATCCGCAACAAACAAACGATGGATGCAAAAATGCTTTTTATGGACGGAAAGTTCATACCAGCCGAGCAGGGCTTTATTTCGGTACGCACACATGCTTTTGCTTATGGAACGGGATGCTTTGAGGGTATTCGCGGCTACTGGAATGAAGAGACAAGGCAGGTCTACCTCTTCCGCTTACGTGAGCACTATGAACGCTTATTGCGCTCCAGCAAAATTCTGCGCATCAACCTGCCATTCACAATTGAGCAACTGATGGAACAGAGCATAGAACTGGTGCGCCAGAACGATCAGAGGCAAGATGTCTATCTGCGACCAGTCGCATACAAAAACGCCCAGATCATCGGTGTACGCCTGCAAGGCGTCGAAGATGCATACCTCTTAACATCAGAGCCAATGGGCAACTACGTCGATCTCGGCGGCATGAAGTGCGGTGTCTCCTCGTGGCGGCGCATCGATGACAACGCCCTACCCGCACGCGCAAAGATCTGCGGTAGCTACGTCAACGCAGCCTTCGCCAAGACGGAGGCGATGCAGAACGGCTTCGACGAAGCGATCATGCTCACCCACGACGGCCACGTCTCCGAGGGTAGCGCGGAAAACATCTTCCTGTACATCAACGGCGAGCTCGTCACCCCTGCGCCAACCGAGAACATCCTGCTCGGCATCACCCGCGATACCGTGATGAAGCTGGCACAAAAAGAGTTGGGCCTCAAAGTACAGGAGCGCCAGATTGATCGCACCGAGCTCTACATCGCCGACGAGATCTTTATGTGCGGCACCGGCGCACAGATCGCCCCCGTCGTCGAGGTGGACCACTCACGCTGTGGGCACCGGCAAAATTGGCCCTATCGGCCAGAAGTTGCAGGATCTCTACTTCGATATTGTCCGTGGCCGCAAACCCGAATATCTCGACTGGTGCACTCCCGTCTATGCCGAGGTCGCGACGAAGCGCTAGTAGCACACAAGCTACAGAAACAAACAAGACCATTCTAAATAGGCTAGATGACTAACCAAATTTAGGCTGGTCTCATTCATACCACTCGCAACAATCACAAAAAAGCCAATAACATCTCAACACATTAAGGACTATATGGGAACGGCAAACGCAGCCTTCCTGGAATCCTGTGAGTGAGAGGTATTGGCCTTTTTGGGGTTGTTGTTACTTGCTTACTGCCCACTTTCCAGAAAGGAACGAGGCGAGAGGTATTCTTATTACCTCTCACCTCGTTACATGAATTATCAGTCAATAGTAAATCCACAAATTCCCTGTACAATCAACCCTCAAACCGTATACTTTAGATAGAATAGTAGAATAAAGGAGCTTCAATGAAAACTCTTGCACTTCTCTCTGGCTTAGTTTTTATTGTAAGTGCATTTATTGTCCCTATCGTTATTTTTGTCACTCAATCGAAAAAGGTAAATATCAGCGATGGTCTAATGCTCCTTAAAGTAATGGCCGATGCTCTCTGGAGCGGCATTGGGCTGTTTATCCTTGGGATCATACTTTTGTTCGTGAGTGTCCATCTCAACAATTGAAACAGAACATCCCTTCCCCGTGCGCGGGGCTATTTTCGACGATCACTGACCAGGCACGAGGTTAATACCTTGCTTTTTCGCATTCCATCAGGTATGCTCAGCACGTGGCAACGCTGTACAGTATTTGTTCAGCTCCACAATCTGTTCTGTTGATCATGACACCAACCACGCGTATGGAGGTAATATTATATGATGATCGTCTCTGCACTGGGTAGCACTGTGGACTATGGGCACGCAACCGGTGTGAGCTAGCAGAAAGTCGATTTTGTCGGTGTTGGCATCTTTCTTGTGAGGATTGCCCGACTTTTCATCATATTCTCTCTTTACATCGGTTCCAAATGACGTCTCAAAACGAATGTATCTTCGTCTTGTGGTGACGTCCAACGGATGCATTCTCCTCCCTCGTCCTCGTGCTACCTCTCCTCCCCCAAACTTATCTTCCATACATGATAAATTACCAAGGAGATAGTATGCGCAATCGAGGAGCCTCCTCCATTTATATCTTCCTGAGTGGTATGTCATCGCTCAGCTATTCAATGATCTTTACTATCAACCTAATTTACCAGATCAACATCGTGGGGCTTAACCCATTACAACTGATGCTCGTCGGCTCCGTGCAGCAATCCATCAACTTCTTGTCGCAAGTACCGACTGGCATCCTGGCTGATATGTATAGCCGTCGCTGGGCGGTTGTACTTGGCCTCTTCCTAGTCGGCACTGGCTATCTCGTCGAGGGCCTTATTCCCGTGTTCACGGTCGTGCTCATGGCTGCGGGGATAGGAGGTCTCGGTGCCACGCTCGTCAACGGTGCCGATGCGGCATGGATCGCTGATGAGATGGGTACAGAACATACAGGACAGATCTACATACAAGCTGCGCAGTTCGGCTCCATCACCTCGTTGCTTGGCATTGCTGTAAGCGCGGGCCTCGTCAATGTCCATCTTAACCTGCCAATCGTTCTGGGAGGCAGTCTGTTCATAACCCTGAGTATCATCCTGGCACTAATTATGCCTGAACGCCACTTCAAACCAACGAAGCGTGCAGGTCACAAAATATTTCAACAGATGAATCAGACATTCCATGCTAGCGTGCAATTGGTACGCCTGCGGCCCGTGCTGCTCACCATCCTGGGCATTGGCGTATTCTATGGCATATTCACAGCGGGGTTCGACCGGCTCTGGCCGTATCATCTGCAGCAGCACTTCACCTTCCCACCTTTGGGAGGATTTACACCTGTAGTCTGGTTCTGTATCATCGAAGCGGGTATTGTGATGACCAACTGGATTGGGATTGAGGTCGTCAGGCGGTGTGTTGATATGAACAGCCACTATGCCGTCGCCTGGGCACTAGTCGCGGTGGACAGTCTGCTGGTTGCGGGTGCCATTGGATTTGCGCTAGCCGGGCAATTTTTCCTGGCCCTGGCTATATTCTGGCTATTCACAATAGCAGCAGGACCACGTGCACCTCTAGAGCAAACCTGGATGAATCAGAATCTCGACTCCAGCATACGAGCAACGGTATTCTCCCTCCGGGGGCAAGTTAATGCTCTTGCTCAGATCGTTGGCGGCCCTCTTCTAGGGATGGTTGCAACAGCATTTAATTCACGTATTGCCCTGATTGCTGCAGGAGTTGTTCTTTTTCCCGCGTTGCTGCTCTACGTACATAGGATACATAGTGACAGGCCCTCATAGCTCTAGCTCTAAGATAACCACGTCTTTTCCACCAGAGCTGGTAGGATGACTCCAGCAGGACCCTGCAGGAAATCTACACCCTCACTCAACAGTGGCGTCTCCTCTGGATTGATGAGCGCCACACGCGCCCCTCGCCGCAACGCAACAAGAGGCAGTGATGCAGCAGGTTCGACAAGGCCGGAAGTTCCGATGGAGAGAAAAACATCGCAAGCAAGCGATGCCAGGGCCGCTTCATTGAAAGCCTGCTCTGGCAGAGCTTCGCCAAACCATACGACATCAGGACGCAGCAGGCCATTACAATTTGGGCAGCGCGGCGGGACCTCGCCCGTCTCCTCCCAGCGCTCGATTATCGTGCCCTCGTCGAAGCATTTCACGCGTACGATGTTGCCATGAAGCTCTACCACGCGTTGACTGCCTGCACACTGATGCAGTCCATCGACATTCTGCGTGATCAATGTGAAACGGGGTACGCGTCGTTCCAGTTCCGCCAGTGCTCGATGGCCGGCGTTGGGTTCCACTTTCGAGACTAGCTCGCGCCGCCACGCATACCACTCCCATACCAGCTTAGGATCGCGGACGAAGGCCTGTGGGGTCGCTAGCTCTTGCGGATTATATTGCGCCCACAGTCCCGTCATGACATCACGAAACGTCGGCACACCGCTCTCGGCTGAGATGCCTGCTCCTGTGAGCACAACCACATGGCGTGCGTTACGCAGGGCTTCACTTAGGTCCAGAAGGGATCGAGAATGCTGACTGGTCACTGTTCATAATGTGCTGCTCTCCTTTCGCGGGTTGTGCTGCATTTCTAATATATAGCATTTTACAACATATTACGCAAGCTCAATATGTTGTAAAATGCTATATATGTGTAAGAACAAAATGAGACTATTTTAAATTTAAAATAGTCTCATTTTGTTCTACGTGCTTTATGCAATACCACCGACGACCCCAAAGGGGCACGGCAACCACAAGGGATTGGTCGCTACACGGCGCTTTCCAACGGGCGAGAACGGCAACCACAAGGGATTGGTCGCTACACGGCGCTTTCCAACGGGCGAGAACGGCAACCACAAGGGATTGCCGCTACGCGGTGCCTTGAGATTAACGCTTTGTGTACTGTGGGGCCTTACGGGCACGTTTCAGGCCTGGCTTCTTTCTTTCCTTCATGCGTGGGTCGCGGGTTAGATAACCGGCTTTGCGCAGGGCCGCCTTGAAATCGGGGTTCAAGCGGACCAGGGCACGCGAGAGGCCGTGACGAATTGCACCAGCCTGACCGCTGGAGCCGCCACCAACGACGCGGACCGTCAAAGTATAGGTCGAGCCCAGATCAAGCGCACGCAAAGGTGCAGCAACCGCCGCCAGAAGCGCGTCACGCTGCCCGAAGTAATTGCGGGCATCCTTATTATTGATAGTGATGCTACCATCGCCATTGGGGAAGAGACGCACACGAGCTACAGCCGTCTTACGCCTTCCCATACCGTAAAAGTAGTCATTCCTGCTGGTTTCAGCCAAGGTAGATTCTCCTCTTCTTCTTTCTATTCGGCCTCAGTCGTTTGCTTCAACAACGCTTCCGGGCCGGTCCAGACGACTGGCTTCTGGGCCTCGTGTGGATGGCTGGGGCCTGCGTAGATCTTCAGGTGGCTCATGATCTGCGAACCCAGGCGATTGTGCATCACCATACCGCGTACCGCATGCTCAAGCGCACGCTCTGGATGTTTACCAGCCAGCGTCTGACGCAGCGTAATCTGCTTCAAACCGCCGGGATACTGCGTATGATGATAATAAATTTTCTGATCAAGGCGCTTACCTGTAACGGCAATCTTATCTGCATTGATCACAACCACAAAGTCCCCGCTATCGAGGTGGGTTGTAAAAGTAGGTTTATGCTTACCACGCAAAATCTGCGCGATCTGTGACGCCACACGACCAAGTATCTGCCCCTCAGCATCGATGACATACCATTTCGGTTGCAGATCAGCGGCCTTGGCGCTATATGTCTTCATCATCGTTCGTTACTCCAAACTTCTCAGGATAATCAACCCGTACCAGACACAGCCCATGTGATGGGGCCGCTGAACCAGGATGCGTCTTCTCCGCACGTTGCACAATTTCAACAAATTCATCGAGACAGAGACGCTTCTGCCCCACCAATACTAAAGTGCCAACCATTCTACGAACCTGGCCCGTAAGAAAGGCATCGGCAGTAAAATCACAATAAATGAGTTCTTTCGCCTCCGGGCGCAGGCAACGTGCTTCCAACATAGTACGAACACAGTGATGCGGGCCCGGTCGCTGTGGATTTGAATCATCGGGACTATGCCCAAAGGCTCCAAAGTCCTTACGCCCCAATAAAGCCTGGCAGGCTTGCTGCATCAGCTCGGCATCCAGAGCATATGGGCAATGGTAGCTATATCTGCCATGCAGGGCCGTTGGTACCTGATCGTTCCAGATAGTATAGCGATAAGAACGACTCAGGGCACTAAAGCGAGCATGAAAGCGTTCAGGAACGCTATAGCGCCCAGCGTACCGCCACCGTAGCAGGTAAAAGAGCATTGAGTGCCCGCCGCCATACCGCAGGCTGTAAATGAGACTGGGTGTGAAAATGAATCACCTGCCCACTCGCGTGGACCCCTGCATCAGTACGCCCGGCCCCATGCACCGTACAGAATTCTCCAGCGATGCGGGCGATTGCCCGTTCTAGCTCACCCTGCACAGTAGCTCCATGATTTTCAGGTTGACGCTGAAAACCATGGAAGTCGGTGCCATCGTACTCAATACCACAAGCGATGTTCATACTCAAATGTTCACGTACAAAGGGCGCGATACAGCGGATCGGACGCCACAAACCGGGTTCCACACAATAATAATTACTTACACCAGGGCGATCTGAGCAATCTCAGCGGCATCGCCCTTGCGGCGGCCAAGCTTCGTAATGCGTGTATAGCCACCAGGGCGACCGAGATAGCGCGGGGCCAGCTCATCAAACAGCTTCTTCACAACCAGCTCATCGGGCAAAGCGCTTAAGATAGTACGACGCGCATGCAGCTCGATGACCATAGCCTCGTAAGCAGCGTTTAAAGCCTTCTCAGCATCATCCTCGTTCGCAATGATCGCAAGCAGTTCCTGGCGACGAGCACTCAACTTATCTTCCTGGAACTTGCGGCCCTTCTCAGTCAGAGGAGCCTTCAGAGATTTAGCGCGATCCTCATTTGAGGCCACCTGTTTCTTCAAAGAGAAACGGCCACGGCGAGCAAACTCCAGCACTTTTATAGCCTGCTCTTCGTCGGAGACGACCGAGGCCAGATGTTTGCGGGCAGCTTCGCGCCCTTTTACAGCCGTATCAATCAACTTCTCAACTTCGCCACGGATAGCGTTCGCGCGAGCCTCAGTCGTCTGAATGCGGTCGTAACGGATAAGACCGGCCATCAGGTTACGACGTGCAGAGCGACGACGCGGCTCCGGCATATTCATCCGGTTACCGGCAATTCGATGCCTCAACTTATTCCTCCATTTCGTGGTCGCCGTCTAAATCGGCACCAACGGCGCTCGTGCGCGGATTGGGCAGGAAATTGCGCACCAGCAAGCGCTCGCGCAACTCCTGTAAACTCTTTTCACCAAAGTTACGCACCCCGAGCAGATCTTCCTCATTCATCGAGAGCACCTGACCAACCTTCGTGATATTGCTACGCTTCAAACAGTTGTAAGCGCGTACCGAGAGATCAAGTTCCTCAATGGGTGTATCATAAATCTTCTGTGGGATGGGCAAGCTGCTCAGAGGTGCCTTCTCAATTTCAGGCACCTGGGCACGATAATTGGCAAGCAACGTAAAGTGGCGCACCAGAATATCTGCGCTCTGCCGTAAAGCCTCATCAGGAGTGATCGTGCCATCCGTCGTAATATCAAGCACAATCTTATCAAAGTTTGTCATCTGCCCTACACGCGTGTGCTCAACCGTATAATTCACTTTTTGCACAGGAGTATAGATAGCATCGACAGGAATAACCCCGATAGGCTGATCCTCTTTCGAATCGGCAGGAACGTAGCCCCGGCCAGTCTCAACGACCAGCTCCATATCGAGGCGAGAATTTTCGTTATCGAGAGTCGCGATATGCAGTTCGGGATTGACAATCTCAACGGTGCTGGGAGCGATAATATCGCCGGCCGTCACATCGCGCTCGCCCGTCACTTCCAGACGCATCGACACAGGATGGTCAGAGAAGCTGCGCAGGCGCAAACGCTTCACGTTCAGCACGATATCCGTGACATCTTCCTTTACATTCGGGATGTCCTGGAACTCGTGTTGCACACCCTCGATCCGAATAGAGGTCACGGCCGCACCGGGCAAAGAAGACAGCAAAACACGCCGCAACGAATTGCCCAGGGTCATACCATACCCAGCCTCTAACGGTTCTATATCATAGCTCGCATAATTTCCCAGTGTCTTTGTATTTTTAATGCGAGGTAGTGCAATATCTAGCAAGGTTCTAACCTGCCTTTCTTTTTCTACCAGGTTGCTGATTTTGCTGGTTTGACCATATAACCACATAAGTAGATGATTATAAAGCCAGGGGGACAGAAGCCAGGAACGCTGGTAGTCCAAGATTTCTTCGCCCCAGAGCAATCATTCAATAACAATTACCCTGGCACGGACCTAACCCTTCAAATGCATATGCCAGACATGCTCTCTCCTGCTAATCTTAGCAGAGAAACAAGAAAGAAAAGGCTCACGAGGGAACCTCAAGCCTGCCAGCACATGCCGGAAAGTTTCCACCAACGCAACCATATTACCGCTGATAAAATTCAACCACCATCTGCTCATCGAAGGGCAGTTCGAGATCTGTACGTGAAGGTACAGTCACAACACGGCCAGACATCGCATTGGTATCAAGGCTCAGCCAGGTAGGAACACCTTTTTGGGCCAGAAGCCTGACACGTGTCTTGAAGTACTCAAGACCTTTGCTGCGTTCACGAACCGTAAGTACATCATTAGGTTTGGCGATAAACGAAGGAATATCAGTCTTGCGACCATTCACAGCGAAATGTCCATGGTTCACCAACTGGCGAGCCTGAGCACGCGAATCGGCAAAGCCAAGGCGATACACCAGGTTATCCAGGCGCATCTCAAGGATCTGTAAAAGGTTCTCGCTCGTCTTACCAGGGCGATGGGCGGCAATGTCGAAATGTTTGCTGAACTGCCGCTCCAGAATACCATAGCTACGACGCACCTTCTGCTTCTCGCGTAGCTGCTTGGCATAGCCAGATTCTTTACGAGCTCGGCTGGCCCCATGTTGGCCAGGACGGGTGTTGCGGCGCTCAAGAGTGCACTTAGTCATGCACTTGTCGCCTTTAAGGAATAGCTTTACCCCCTCGCGTCTGCACAATTTGCAGACGGGGCCGGTATAACGCGCCATCTAGATCAATCCTCCTCACACGCACAGCGTGATTTACGGTTATACGCGACGCCGTTTGGGCGGTCTACAACCATTGTGCGGAATAGGCGTAACATCTGTAATTGAAGTGACGGAGAGGCCAACGCCGCTGCAACGAGCGAATAGCAGCCTCACGACCCGAACCAGGGCCCTTTACAAAGACATCGATCTGGCGCAGGCCATGATCCATCGCCTTACGTGCAGCCGTCTCAGCCGTCACCTGGGCGGCGTAGGGAGTGCTCTTACGCGAACCTTTAAAGCCCTGCCCGCCAGCACTGCCCCAGGAAAGCACATTCCCGTTAGGGTCCGTGAGGGTTACAATTGTGTTATTAAATGTGGCCTGAATGTGAGCCTGACCACGGGGCACAGATTTACGCTCACGGCGTCGGATCTTGCCAACGGGTTTCTTCTTATCTGCCATGTTTGTGATTTCTCTCCTACACTACTTCTTAGCTGCGGCCTTCTTCTTGCCTGCAACCGTTCTTTTTGGACCACGGCGGGTGCGTGCGTTTGTACGCGTACGTTGACCACGCAGTGGCAAGTTCCGACGATGGCGCATACCACGATAACAACCGATTTCGATCAGCCGTTTGATGTTCATATCCACTTCACGGCGGAGATCGCCCTCGACCTTGTGTTCGCGATCAATCACTTCACGGAGACGATTGACTTCTTCTTCTGTCAGGTTCTTTACCCTTGTATCCGGGTTGATGCGTGTTCGTTCCAGGATCTTGCGACTCGTGGTCAGCCCGATCCCAAAGATATAGCATAGCGAAATCTCCACGCGCTTCTCACGTGGAATGTCAACGCCAGCAATTCTTGCCATCTTTTCCTCCAGCTTAGCGCTTCGGCTTTTCGTTCTGTCTGCTCACGCTCACAATTTGAAAGCCGAAACTTTTTTTACCCTTGCTTCTGCTTGTGCTTCGGATCTTTGCTACAGATAACCATTACGACACGATTGCGGCGAATGACTTTGCAGCTATCACAGCGCGGTTTCACTGAGGCGCTTACCTTCATAATCTTGCCCCCCGGCAATTTTGCCCAACAATTTGTATACAAAAAATTAAAATTTGAATTCACTTACTCATCATTCAGAAATGCCACATATTGTGTCAACTGAATGCATATAGCGCCAATGTACACGATGCGCACCCAGGTAAAAAGTTCTTGATACGGACGGATATATAATGATCCTTCTTACCCAGCCTGCTCTTCAAAAAAACCGTAGGAGAAAAGGAACAATGACCGATGCCAACCTGCATGCTTCCTAAGTTCGGCAAAGTCGAGTCAGGTCGAGTCAGGTCAGTCACACCAGTTCATCGTGCACGCCATGTTATGCGCCCACGTTCCAGGTCATAAGGGGACAGCACGACCCTAACCTTATCACCTGGGACGATACGTATAAAGTTCATACGCATGCGCCCTGATAGGACAGCAAGGACCTGGTGTTTTTCGTCAATCTCTACTTTAAACATGGCATTGGGGAGGGACTCTAGTACCTTACCCTCGACCTCAATTTCATCCTTTTTGGCATAAAATCCTTTCCCTGACGGCGGGACTACATTTGCTCATTCCTAATACATATGTTAACCGTCTCTCTTCCGTGTGGCAGCCTTCACACGAAAATGCACGAGCACACAAGTATATATTGGACGTATCGCGATGCGCTTGAAAGTACAAAAGGGCAGCAGTGGATACTGCTGCGACCAACTACGAATTATAGCATACTTTCTTGAAGATGTCCAGTAGCAAATCCATATTCTTGCAGCTTTTCCGTTGCGATCTTCAAATAGCAGCGCACACTAACTGCGTACTCAGTACTTACACACTACACATAATTCCTGTAACATCATGAACAGCTTCTTCGTTATAGAGACGTATCAGGTCAGGAGAGGTAACCATAGCCGGCCTAAAGAGCTACCATTCGGCCCTTAGCCTCACGGTTCTCTTCTCCGGCATCGTGCCTCTTTCTCGCTTGATCTCAGCTATAAACGTTACAAGACTATATGAAATTCCTTATTCCGTAGTTCCGCCAACTAGCTTCTACAATACGGCCAGTTTGCGCATTTTTCTAGCATTTTTATCAATCAGACTACTTATTTCTCTTCTTGCCATACTTTACTGAAGAAGAGAATGGTGGCACTAACGAAGAGTTACACGACATCAGTGTGCGCCATTCTGGCCTTTCTTCTCCATAAATATTTTTAATGCGTCAAGAACAGACTGGTGCACCTGTTCAATTTCTTGATTGCCATCTACTTTTATCAGCTTGTGTTGACTCTCGTAGTAGTCAAGCAAAAGAATAGTATCTTTAAAAAAGGTATCTAATCTTTTTTGTATCGCGGGCCCTGTATCATCAGAGCGTTGATACAGCTCGCTTCCATCCAGGTCACAAATACCTGGAACCTTTGGAGGATGTGTTTCAATATTATACACATGCTGGTGAGCCTGACAAATATAACGATTAGCTAACCGGTGCATGAGAATTTCCTGCGGCACATTCAGATAGAAAGTACAATCGATGGCTCGACCAGTACGCGCCAATCCTTCATCCAGTGCTCGCGACTGCGTAATAGTACGAGGAAATCCATCCAACAATACACCATCGCGTACACAATCCGGTCCAGAGATATGAGAAAGGACCATTTTCACAGTCAGATCATCGGGAACAAGCTCTCCGCGATCTAAATATTTTCTGGCTTTTAAACCGATCTCAGTCCCCTCTTCAGACGCCTGTCGGAACAGGTCACCACTCGAAACATGCTGAATGTGTAGAGCATCGGCCAGCATTTCTGCTTGTGTCCCTTTCCCCGACCCCTGTGCACCAATCAGGATAATATTCATGTGTTTCCTCTGCTGGAAAATCGTGGTGGAGCTTCATTGCGTCCTCACGAACAGGGTAAGCATGCAAGGGTAAACAGTGAAGCAACCACCTTATAACCCCTTGACTAGGAAAGAAAACCTGAATAGTTACGCATCACCATCTGTGATTCGAGCTGTCTCACTGTGTCTAAAACCACACCAACCGCGATCAAGAGCGAAGCCGCACTGAGTAGCTGATTCCCACCCACACGGGCAACGAATGGCAACACGGTAATAATGCCCAGGAAGAGAGCCCCCGCTAGCGTGATACGATTCAGGATATTCGTTAGATACCTACTTGTTGGTTCGCCAGGGCGATACCCTGGAATAAAAGCTCCTTGCTTTTGCAGATTCTCTGGAATGTTCTGCTGCTGCCATAATACATATGCATAGAAGTATGTAAAGGCAACGACAAGCAAAAAGTTGATAACCCAATAATACCATGTATTAGGATTAATGATATAAGTCGAAACCCATAAGGCTGCATTTTTGAGCCAGACAGTGCTACTTGCTGACAGATACTGCGCGATGACTGTCGGGAAGAGCAACATGGATGACGCAAAAATGAGCGGGATCATACCCGCGCTATTAATCTGCATGGGAATATAGGTTGTCTGTGCCGATCCGACCAACATACCACGTCCAACGGAACGTTTTGTCGGATACTGCACTGGTACACGCCGCTGTCCCAGGTAGATATAAATGATGCCTACTATGGTGATCAAACCAATCAATACAAAAACGCCAACACTTACGACACCAGCACCGCCACCACCAGGGCCGACAGCAGCTAGATAGCCTTCGTTGACATACTTGGGCAGGTTACTAAGGATATTAGCCAGAATAATCAACGATATACCATTACCGATACCTTTTTCGGTGATCAGCTCGCCGAGCCAGACAAGGATCATAGTGCCAGCTACCAGAGAGATCAGGATCGAAAACGTATCCAGAGCGTACCGTGGATCGATAAGGCTGAAATTTACTAGCACGCCTTTTTGCTGGAAGAGAGCGCACTGGCCTAATGCCTGTAAGAATGCAAGAGGAACGGTAATAATACGTGTAATCTGACTGAAACGGAGACGGCCAGACTCACCTTGTGTAGAAAGGTTCTGCAACGCCGGGATAATAGGCTGTAACAATTGCATTACAATTGTTGCTGTGATATAGGGATAAACCGAGAAAGCTACAATCGAGAATGTCTGGAGAGAACCACCAGAAAATACGTCAAGTAGACCGAGCAACTGCCCCACCGGATCATTGCCCTGACTAAAGAGCGAGCTCAGATTCTTCGATTCTTCAGGCGTTAAAGGTACTGTGATATGAGCGAGGACGCGGAAAACCAGCAGTATCAATAACGTAAAAAGGATCTTTTTGCGCAGATCGGGAACAGTCCAGATGCTACGCAGTTTTTCCCACATGGAAACCTCCTTCTGTAAAGAACAGGGGACAACCTTACAGTCTTTTCTACGAACAAGAGGCCAGGGAGGTTACTCCCCGGCATTTTGTACTGGCTGTGTAGTTTGTGCGGTTTGTGCGGTTTGTGTAGTTTCAGCTATTTTTTGTGGCTCTTTACTGCGTTTCGTCTTCTCAAACACCCTGACCGGGATGATCTCGACGCTGCCACCGGCTGCCTCAATCTTTGTGCGTGCACTGGCCGAAAACTTGTGCGCGTGCACGGTCAAAGCTCGATCAATTTCGCCATCGCCAAGAATCTTGATCAGACCACGTCCTTGAGCAGGGGTCGCCAGTTTCTTCGCAACCAGATCTTCAGGATGGACCTGAGAGCCAGCTTCAAACGCCTCAAGGCTCAGGACGTTAATAACAGTATAATCATCGCGGAAAGCCAGATTCGCATTTCCGAGACCACGAACGAAAGGTAAACGTTTGGATAGACGCGTCTGTCCACCATTAAAAGCGCGGTGGATCTTGCCGCCTGTACGCGCCTTTTGTCCTTTTGTACCACGGCCGGCGGTTTTACCGCGACCAGAACCATGCCCACGCCCAAGGCGGCGCTCAACCTTATGTGAACCGGGGGCTGGCTGCAAATCAGAGAGCTTCACTGATAATCTCCTCTACTTGAACCAGGTGACTCACCTTGCGAATCATACCGCGCACAGCGGGATGATCATCATGTTCAACAGTATGTTGAAGCTTACGCAAACCCAGAGCCTGGATCGTCGCTTTCTGGTCTTTCGGGTAGCCAATTGAGCTCTTTACCCATTTAACACGCAATTTTGACATTACTTAACTCCTAGCGACGACGGTCGCCACCGCGATCGCCACCGCGATCACCTCCACGGTCACCGCCGCCACGACGATCACCTCCACGGTCACCGCCGCCACGACGATCACCACCGCGATCATTGCCTCGGTCACGACGACCACCAGAAAGCGCCCGGCTCTCACGGACTTCCTCTTCACGTGCTGCGCGGGCGGCGGCGGCCTGTTCGGCTGCATTAGCAGCGGCGACCGCAATCTGCTCTGCACGTTTCTTACCGAGCAACTCTACAACAGTCTTGCCACGACGTGCTGCTTCAGCATCAGCAGAACGAAGGTCACGCAAACCCATCATACAAGCCTGCACCGTATTTGCCTTATTGGTGCTCCCCAACGTTTTCGTCAGGATATCACGCACACCCACAGCTTCCATGACGGCGCGTACAGCACCACCAGCGATAACACCGGTACCAGGGGCAGCGGGCTTTAGTAGCACTTCTGAAGCGCCGAAGGCCGACTTTACCATAAAAGGAATGGTTGCGCCGCTCAGAGGGACCTCGATCAGGTGCTTTTTGGCATCCTCAACACCTTTGCGAATGGCCTCTGTATACTCGCTCGCCTTACCAAAGCCAAAACCAACGTGCCCATTGCGATCACCAACAACGACCAGTGCGCGAATACTGAAGCGCCTGCCGCCTTTAACCACCTTGGAGACGCGGCTCACCTGGACCACCGTCTCCTCCAGCGTTAGTTTCGAAGCATCTATTCTTGCCATTTTTCTTGTCTTACTCCTCTAAATTCATGCGTGTTCGCTGTAACGGAAAACACCTTACGCTAGTCTCTGCTAGATCCCTTGCGCATGCCTTAGCGCGCTTGTACTCTGGTTCTCTGGTTCTCTGATTCTTTGATTACACGCATGAAAGGTTGCCTTGCGGGCCTGGTCAGCTCAACACTTAAAAATCCAGGCCTATTTCACGAGCGCCCTCAGCAAGTGCAGCTACTCGTCCATGATAGGCGTAGCCACCGCGATCAAAGACAACCCGAGTTACACCTTTTTCTTTCGCACGCTGGGCCACAAGTTTGCCTACCTCGCGGGCAATTGCAACCTTGCGGTTATTGGCGATAGCAGCTAGCTGCTCAACAGGAGGCTTCTTTTCTTTTTTTGCAGCGGCGGGAAGGGCTGAACGAGATGGCAGTTTGCCACCTTGCTGCTTGCCACCCTGCTGCTTACCATCTGGTTGCTTTGCACCTTTCGCCTTGCCTTTGGCAGAGGCTTCGGTTGCAACTTCGGCCACAACTTCTTGTACCGCAACCGGCTGCGCTTCTTGTTGTGCTTTCTCTGTAGCGCTGTCCGAAGCAGCTGGCTTAAAATCATGCAAGCTCTCTTCGAGAGATGAGGCCGCTACCAATGTCTGGCCAGTTACATCGTCTATAACCTGTGCATAGATATGCTGCCCACTGCGGAAGACATTCAGGCGTGGGCGAGACGGTGTCCCCTCAAGATGGCGTCGCATACGCTGGTGCCGCCGCAGCCGCGCCTTGTTAGACTCAAATCGTTTAATCATAGCTCCATCGCAAAAGATAGAAGAAGACCTTCCTCACCGCATATTCTTCGTCGGTTCCCGCGTAGCGACCCCACAGGGGCACCGCAATCCCTTGTGGTTGCCATGCCCCCTTTGGGGGTCGTCCTCGCCTGAGCAAGATCATTACTCCTTCTTCGCAATTCCCCTTTCTTCAGATAGCCCATTGAGAGGAGGGAAAACGAGTGACGTGGTCGGCACTACGTCGCTCTTCAACACACCCTCTCATGACTTATGCTCGCGCATGCCCCTATCTACTTTTTGTATACTCTCGTATATGCTCGTATATGCTTGCATACGCATCAAATTTAACAAAAATGAATATAGTTTCACACGTTCAAGCGGCGAAACTCCTGGGAATCATTGGATAATGCCCATATACTATAACACACATAGGCCAGAATCTATAGCTTTACTACTTTTTCTTGCCGCCGACTTTACCAGCCTTACCAGCCTTACGTCGTACTTTCTCGCCCATGTAGCGGATACCTTTGCCTTTATAGGGCTCTGGTTTACGGATACGACGAATATTGGCCGCGAACTCACCGACAAGCTGCTTGTCAATGCCACTCACACTGATCTTCGTTGCCTTGGTCGCGGCATCAACGCCATCAAAAGAGAGCGTGATACCGGGAGGAGGCTGTACCTCAACCGGATGCGAGTAGCCGACGATCACCACCAGGTTGTTGCCAACTTTGGAGGCGCGATAACCAACGCCATGAATCTCCAGCGACTTGGTATAGCCAGTAGTCACGCCGATGATCATATTGTTCACCAGGGTACGATAGAGACCATGCTTTGCGCGATGCTCTCTACTATCCGAAGGGCGCGAGACAGTCAACTGACCATCTTCGAGTTTGAGAGCCAGAGCAGGCTCAATCTGCTGTGACAATTCGCCCTTGGGACCTTTCACGGTCACATAATTGCCCTCGGTCCAGCTCACCTGCACCTTTGGAGGGACAACGATTGGAGCACGTCCAATACGAGACATTTGATACCTCCCTTTACCAGACGTAGCAGATGACTTCGCCGCCAAGACCTTGCTTGTAGGCGCTAGAACCGGTCATCAAGCCCTTTGGCGTCGAAAGAATCGCCACACCCAGTCCACCGCGCACCCTGGGAATGTCCGTCTGCTTGGTATAGACGCGCAGACCAGGCTTGCTGACACGTTTTAACTGTGACACCACAGGCTTCTTATCCACATAGCGCAAAGTCAATCGCAGCGTCCCTTGCGGATTATCCTTCAGGATCTCGATGTCCTTGACATAGCCCTCTTCTTTCAGCACGCGTGCAATACCCAGCTTCATTTTTGAAGCAGGGATCAAGACACGAGTATGGCGTGCTGTAGCCGCATTACGAATGCGCGTGAGCATATCCGCAATCGGATCAGTCATATTCATGGAATATCCTCCATAGCACGTAGCAGTCAAAACAGGCCCCTGTTTTCTTTCTACGTGTCCTTTCATCAGCGCGTTCTACCAGCTCGATTTTGTCACTCCAGGCAGCTCACCGCGTAACGCACGCTCGCGGAAGCAGATACGGCAGAGACCGAACTTACGCATATAAGCACGAGGCCGACCGCAAATCTGGCAGCGGTTATGCTGCTGCACTTTGTAGCGAGGTTTGCGCTGCGACTTCACAATCATTGAGATTTTTGCCATTCCGCCCTCCAGCGTTACTTCTTAAAGGGCATGCCCATCAATGCGAGCAGCCTTCGGCCTTCCTGATCTGTCAGGGCAGTCGTCACAATAGTGATCTCCATGCCGCGCAGTTTATCGACCTTATCATAGTCGATTTCAGGGAAGACTAATTGTTCACGTAAGCCCAGCGTATAGTTCCCACGACCATCAAATGCATCTGGCGAGATACCCTGGAAATCGCGGATACGAGGCAGAGCTACGTTGACTAATTTATCGAGGAAGTAGTCCATGCGTTTGCCGCGCAGCGTGACCATGCAGCCAATCGGCATGCCTTCACGCAATTTAAAAGCGGCGACCGAACGTTTGGCATGTGTAATCACAGGACGCTGCCCCGTGATTGCGGCGAGGTCGGCCACGGCGGCATCCATAGCCTTGGCGTTCTGGATGACCTCGCCCATACCAATATTGATTACTACCTTGCTGATGCTAGGAACCTGCATAGGGTTAGCATAATTAAATTCTTTTTGCAGGGCCGGCACAACATCCTGGCGAAAACGTTCTTTAAATGCAGTTGCCATAGTCATTAACTCCTTGTGCGGTCTTCAATAACCTTATGGCACTTTTTGCAAACGCGGACAGGACGTATCTTCTGATCGGTCCCCAACGGGCGGCGCTCACGAGCGACGCGAGTTGGCTCTCCACACTCAGTGCATTTTAGCATCACGTTGGAGACATGGAGAGGCATTGCCTTCTCGATAATGCCCCCCTGACGCGTCTGGCCCTGCGGGCGCACATGCTTCTTTACGATATTCAGGCCTTCAATTATAACCTTGCTAACCTGTGGCATTGCCCGCGAAACAGTGCCTTCTTTTCCTCTATCCTTGCCACTGATGATCAAAACGGTGTCACCCTTTTTGATATTCATCTTATTCGCAAGATGGAGAGGCTTCTTATCTTTTTGTAATGTTGCCATCTTCTTCCCCGTTAGAGCACTTCAGGTGCAAGCGAAACAAGCCGAGTGAAGTTCTTTTCACGCAGTTCGCGTGCCACCGGGCCAAAGATACGCGTCCCGCGCGGGTTGTTACCAGCAGCGATAATGACGGCCGCGTTCTCATCGAAACGAATGTGAGAACCATCGGGGCGAGCATATTCTTTGGATACACGCACCACAACGGCATTAACCACTTCGCCTTTTTTGACCTGCCCGTTAGGGGCGGCCACTTTGACGGAAGCTTTGATCACATCGCCTACCTGGGCATAGCGTTTGGCAGAACCACTCATAACGCGAATGCACATAATTTCTTTTGCGCCAGTATTGTCGGCGACTTTCAAGCGTGTTTGTGGCTGAATCATCTCGTTTTCTCCCTTATCCCGCCGACGCGTTTTCGTCTAAGACAGGCTCAACTGCAAGATTCTCCACTGGCACGATACCGCTGCCTCGTTTTACAATCTCAACCAGACGCCAGCGCTTCAACTTACTTAGAGGACGGCTCTCCTCAATACGTACTGTATCGCCAACCTGGCAGGTGTTGTTCTCATCATGCGCATAGAAGCGTTTTGTTTGTTTATACGTACGCTTGTAGATGCGATGTTTTTTCAAAGACTCGACGACAACAACAATCGTCTTGTCCATTTTCGTGCTCACGATACGCCCGACCTTTTGCTGTCGGCGGCTGGTCTTCTGGGCATTCTCGGCCACCGCAGCTTCAGGGGGTGTAACTGATGTAGATTGCTGTGTCATTATTGCTCGTTCTCCAACACAGTCAGGTGATGCAGGAGACGCGCAACATCTTTACGCGTCTGTGCAAACACACGGCTGTCCTTCACTTCACCGCGCTGCTGCTGCAAGCGGAGGTTGAACAGTTTTTCGCGTTTCTCTTTGAGCTCGTTCTGAGTCTGGGCAACAGTCAGTTCAGCAATCTCTTTGCGACGTGCATTAAGCTTCGACACTCTCTGCCTCCCCTCGTACTATAAAGCGTGTCTTGATGGGCAGTTTGTGGCTTGCCAGACGGACGGCCTCTTTGGCGATCTCTTCGCTTACGCCGCCGATTTCAAAGATAATGCGCCCAGGCTTTACAACAGCGACCCAGTGGTCAACCGCGCCTTTACCGCTACCCATACGGGTCTCGGCCGGTTTGGCTGAGATCGGCTTGTCAGGGAAGACGCGAATCCACACTTTACCACCGCGCTTCATAAAGCGGGTGAGTGCGATACGAGCCGACTCGATCTGACGAGCCTCCATCCAACAAGCTTCAAGGGCCTGCAGGCCAAATTCGCCAAAGGCGAGGCTGTTGCCGCGCTGAGCCTCTCCCTTCATACGCCCTCTGTGCTGTCGTCGGTATTTTGTACGTGATGGTGCCAATAACATGGCTTAGCTCTCCTCTATTCCTCTATTCGCTCTGAGTGCTCTCTGGCGTTGACTGCTGCTGCGTTTCCACAGGAGCTACCGGAGTTACTGGAGTTACCGCTGGTGTAGCAGGACTCTCGCTAACCGGTGTCTGCTCAGAACGTGGCGGACGCGGTGGACGCTGAGGTCGATCTCCCTGGGGCCGATCCCCTTGAGGGCGTGGACCACGGTCTCCACCTTGTGGACGTGGGGGTCGATCCCCTTGCGGCCTATCTCCCTGGGGCCTATCTCCTTGCGGACGGTCTCCCTGTGGGCGATCACCAAATGGTCGGTCTCCCTGTGGACGAGGTGGACGCTGAGGTCGATCCCCCTGGGGCCGATCCCCTTGAGGGCGTGGACCACGGTCTCCACCTTGTGGACGTGGGGGTCGATCTCCCTGTTGTGGACGTGGGCCTCGATCTCCACCACGGTTATCGCCACCACCACGATTGTCGCGACGCTCTCCACCACGGTTGTCGCCGCCACGGTTATCACGACGCTCTCCACCACGGTTGTCGCGGCGGTCTCCGCGCTCGCCCTGGCGTGGTGCGTAGGTTGGATGCACGGCGGCTTCCACTTGCGCCTCCGCTAGCTCGCGGCGTTTGCTAGGCAGAATATCGCCCTTATAGATCCACACTTTAATACCGATAACGCCGAAAGTCGTATGAGCTTCAACCTGACCATAATTGATATCAGCGCGTAGTGTCTGCAGAGGCACACTACCTTCGACTTCTTTTTCAGTACGAGCAATTTCTGCTCCACCGAGACGACCAGCACAGATAACTTTCACGCCCTTGGCATTGGCACGCATAGATTTCTGCACAGCCTGCTTCATAGCGCGACGGAAAGAGACGCGCTTCTCAAGCTGCTCAGCGATACTACGACCGACGAGGTGTGCGTCCAGTTCAGGCTGACGGATCTCCACGATATCCATACGCACACGACGCTTCTTGGTCTTGGACTCCAGTAGATTTCTCAGCCGATCTACTTTATCGCCATTCTTCCCGATGACAATACCAGGCTTTGCCGTATGAACCCTGACCAGCACCTGATCGGCTGCTGTACGCTCAATCTCAATTAGAGAGACCGAGGCATTTGACAGCTCTTCGTTGATAATCTTACGAATTTTGACATCTTCTGCATAGATATCTTTATAGTCACGCTCGGCATACCAGCGAGATTGCCATCCTCTTACGACGCCGAGTCTGAACCCATTGGGATGTACCTTGTGTCCCAAAAGTGTCCTCCTTTATAGCAGCCCGAAACGGCCTTTAGCGGCCCATAACGGCCTTTAACGACCAGAGTCTGCCGGATCATCGGAGACAATCACTGTGACATGACAGAAGCGACGCAAGATGCGAGCTGCCCGACCATGTGAACGTGGTTTCACGCGTTTAATCCGAAACGAATCATCTGCCACAATATTAAGAATATACAGGTCATCTGGATTGAGATTATAGTTATTCTCCGCGTTTGCCGCCGCCGATGACACCACTTTGCTTACGGGTGTCGCGCCTGCGTTGGGCAAGAACTGAAGAATAGCCAGAGCCTCATTTACCCGAAGCCCTTTCACCGCGTTCGTGACCAGACGCATCTTGCGCGGCGGAATGCCGATATCTTTTGCAATAGCCCTGACTTGCATCTCTACCTCTTACATATCCATCGCCGGAGAGGGGCGCTACCAGTATTATTAGCTGGCAGTAGGCCCCCTGGATGCTCGGACGATCCGCTGCATCCCCCGGAGGACTCACCGTAGTGAGCCGCAACACGACCACTTACCGTACTGAAGTGGTTTTCTCATTTTTGCCGCCCGCATGACCACGGAAATGCCGTGTGGGGGCGAACTCACCTAATTTATGGCCGACCATATTTTCACTGATAAAGACTGGCACATGGGTTTTCCCGTTATGCACTCCGATGGTCATACCAACCATTTCGGGAA
This sequence comes from uncultured Chloroflexia bacterium, assembly GCA_963850365.1. Taxonomy (GTDB): domain Bacteria; phylum Chloroflexota; class Ktedonobacteria; order Ktedonobacterales; family Ktedonobacteraceae; genus Dictyobacter. Next base: position 196,339 of record CAWKKX010000010.1, on the reverse strand, counting down.
AGATCATGGACGCACGCGACCAGGTCTTGATCACGCGGCGGTCGCCAGTTTTGCGCATCACTAGCACTTTTTTCCTGAGTGACTCGTGAATATATGGTCCTTTTTTCCTTGAGCGCGACATTACTTCTTCCTCCTACCTGCATTGCGGCGTCGGACAATGAAGCGGTCCGTTCTCTTGTTCCTACGGGTCTTGAAGCCCATTGCTGGCTTGCCCCAGGGGGTCTGTGGCTTACCACCAATTGGTGCACGGCCCTCACCACCTCCATGAGGATGGTCGCGTGGGTTCATAACGGAGCCACGCACGGTTGGGCGGCGACCCATATGACGAGCACGTCCTGCTTTTCCTATACTGCGGTTCTCATGATCAACATTGCCGACCTGGCCGATGGTCGCCATACAGAGAATATGGACGTTGCGCTGCTCACCTGAGGGCAAGCGTAGAAGGGCATAGTCGCCTTCTTTTGCCATCAACTGTGCACCAACACCGGCACCACGCACTAACTGACCACCACGACCGCGTTCCAACTCAACATTGTGAACCGTCGTACCAGTCGGGATGTTCTTCAAGGGCAGCGCATTGCCGACACGGATGTCCGCTTCCGGCCCCGCCTCGACACGATCCCCAACCTTGAGGCCGAGAGGTGCAATGATGTAACGCTTCTCTCCATCTACATAATGCAACAGGGCGATACGTGCTGAACGATTTGGATCATATTCGATTGCAGCCACTTTAGCAGGTACGCCAAGTTTGTTGCGCTTAAAGTCGATAATACGATAGGCTCGCTTGGCCCCACCACCATGATGGCGGGTGGTAATCTTACCCTGGTTGTTACGTCCGGCGTGCTTCTTTAATTTGACGGTCAGAGATTTCTCTGGCTTGGTCTTTGTGATCTCCTCAAAGGTCGAGACCGACATACCACGACGCCCAGGAGACGTTGGTCGATACTGTCTTATTGGCATCTCTCAATCTCCTATGCTTTTAATGCGTCGATTGTCTCGCCTTCTGCAAGGGTGACAATCGCCTTTTTCCATTCACGGGGCTCTACGGGTCGAGGAGCAGCACCACGGCGACGGATCGAGCGAGGCTTGCCTGGCATGCGCATCGTATTCACCCTTACAACTTTCACTTTGAAGAGTTGTTCCACCGCCCGACGGACATCTATCTTGTTGGCCTGTATCGCGACTTCAAAGGTATATTGGTTTTGCTCTTGCAATTTGACCGATTTCTCGGTGACTATACCCCTGCGCAATATTTCTGTGATTTCCACTGTCTCTCCTCCTCGCCTATGCTTCGTCTTCAGCGCTAGCTGAAGTCTCAGCGGCGATTTCCGGGCTTGCCTCTTCTGCTTCGGCTTCGGCGATTTCCGGGCTTGTCCCTTCGGCTTCGGCTTCAGCGATCTTGAGGCTTGCCTCTTCGGCACTTAAACCCTCGCCGAAGACCATTTCAATCCAGCGCACAGTTTTGACAGGCATGATCACATAATCGTGCTTCAAGAGCTCAATAACATTGATCGAGGCGACATGCTGTACTTTGGCAGTCGGGATATTGCGTGTCGATAGTACAACATTTTCGTCGCGCTGCGGTAACATCATGAGAACTCGTTTTCCCGCGCTGGAGGGAAACTTGCCCAGGAGTGCCAACATATCTTTGGTACGAGGGGCTTCCATAGTCAGATCGTTGACGATGATCAAATTTTCGTTGGCAACCTTGTCCGATAGAGCGGAGCGGATCGCCAGACGGCGCATTTTCTTGGGCACATCATGATGATAGGGGTGTGGCTTAGGGCCAAAGGCGATACCACCATGACGGAACTGTGGCGAGCGGGTGCTACCCTGACGAGCACGGCCAGTCCCTTTTTGCCGATACGGCTTTTTATTGCCGCCCGATACTTCTGCGCGAGTTTTGGTTGAGGCGTTACCCTGACGGCGATTCACCAGTTGTGCGGTCACAACCTGATGGAGAACCGCCATGTTTGGAGTAACTCCGAACACCTGCTCGCTCAGTTCGAGCTTCTCTATGGCCTCTCCGGCCAGATTATATACTGTAGTCGAGGGCATTTCGGTTTACCTCATCACATGCTTCTTAATCACGAGCAAGCCGCCATTAGCGCCAGGTACCGAACCTTTGACCACCAGGAGGTTACGCTCAGGATCAGCCTGTACCACTTGCAATTTCTTCGCTGTCACACGATCATTGCCCATACGACCAGCCATTCTGGTTCCCTTGAGAACGCGACCTGGGGTCGTGCCGGAACCTATCGAGCCTGGTGCACGAGTGCGGTCCGACTGACCATGAGTCTTCGGTCCACCTCGGAAACCATGTCGTTTGACACCACCCTGGAAACCTTTACCCTTTGAGGTGCCAACGATGTCTACCGCTTCGCCATCTTTAAATAGGCTGACGTCAAACTGGGCACCCAGTTCTACTTTGTCGTTTTCCAGGCTTGTTTGTAAGCCGACTTCGTGCAGAACTTTGAATGGCCCCAGCGATGGTCCTGGGCGGCGCTGTCGATTCGATTGCACTTTCTGTAGCTTCTGGATCTGCTTGTTCTTTGCCTTTGCAGCTGCGTCATCTTGCTCTTCTTCAGCGCCTTCAGTACGCTGCTGCTCTTGTTGATGTGTCTGTAGCACTTTGCGCTGTGCTTTTAATAGTGGCAGGCTATGGCCAAGATGTCCAAGTGCGGGACGGGTCACATTTTTTGTCGTCGCTTTCTGCTCAAAGCCCAGTTGCACTGCTTCGTATCCGTCGCGGTCAACTGTCTTTACCTGCGTTACGACGCAAGGACCTGCCTCGATAACGGTGACGGGAATGGCGACTCCGTTAGGCCCAAACACCTGGGTCATGCCGATCTTCCTGCCCAATAATGCATCTAGCATATTCTTAAAAACCCTCTCTTCAACTATAAGGTGGGGATATTTTCCTATCCTTGCTTCCCTACAGTTTGACTTCGATATCCACGCCTGCGGGCAGATTCAAACGTGTTAGAGCCTCAACAGTTTTATTCGTCGGATCAATAATGTCAATCAAACGCTTGTGTGTACGAATCTCGAATTGTTCACGCGCATCTTTATCGATAAAGGGCGAACGCATAACTGTGTACTTGTCGATCTCCGTAGGCAACGGCACTGGCCCTGAGACACGTGCCCCCGTCTGTTGCGCTGTATCCACAATCTGGATCGCCGACTGATCAAGAATACGATGATCATATGCTTTAAGGCGAATGCGGATGCGCTGTTTAACTCCCGTAGCCATTTTCTTCTCCTGAAGCGGGTGTGTATCACGCGTAGCGACAATCCCTCGTGGTTGTCGTCGTTCCCTTATAATCAGGGGTACCGGCGACAACCGCGAGGGATTGTCGCTACGCGGTGTCCGTCTGTTAGTTGATCATCTTTGTGCAGATACCAGCGCCGACGGTACGTCCGCCTTCGCGAATAGCGAATTTCACGCCCTCTTCCATAGCAACTGGTTGGATCAGCTCGACGGTCATCTCGATGTTGTCGCCTGGCATCACCATCTCAACGCCCTCTGGCAGCTTGATCGCACCAGTCACGTCCGTGGTACGAACATAGAACTGTGGACGATAGCCGTTGAAGAACGGTGTATGGCGTCCGCCCTCTTCTTTTGAGAGCACATAGACCTGTGCGAGGAAGTTCTTGTGAGGCTTGATCGAGCCCGGCTTGGCAAGCACCTGACCGCGCTCGATGTCGGCACGCTCAACGCCGCGCAGCAAGCAACCGACGTTGTCACCCGCCATACCTTGATCCAGCGTCTTCTGGAACATTTCAACGCCTGTGACGACCACGCTCCGGGTCACTTCTTGCATCCCAACGATCTCGACGTTCTCGCCAACTTTGACGATACCGCGCTCGATACGTCCGGTTGCGACGGTGCCACGGCCTTTAATACCGAAAACATCTTCCACCGGCATCAAGAACGGCTGATCGGTTGCGCGTGGGGGAGTTGGGATATACTCATCGACCTGGTCCATCAGTTCCCAGATGCACTTGGCGTTGGGATCATTGCGACTCAGGTCGCCCTTGCTTTCCAGGGCTAAGAGGGCCGAACCACGAACCACGGGAACATCGTCGCCTGGGAAGTTGTTCTTGGAGAGCAGCTCACGCACTTCCAGCTCCACCAGTTCGAGCAATTCCTCGTCATCCATCATATCGACTTTGTTCAGGAAGACCACCATTGCGGGCACTTCTACCTGGCGAGCCAGCAACACATGCTCGCGCGTCTGGGGCATAGGACCATCAGGAGCGCTCACCACCAGGATCGCGCCGTCCATCTGAGCGGCACCCGTAATCATATTTTTAATATAGTCCGCGTGACCAGGGCAGTCCACGTGAGCGTAGTGGCGCTTCGACGTCTCGTACTCCAGGTGAGCAATCGAGATCGTGATACCGCGCTCGCGCTCTTCGGGAGCCTTGTCAATCTGGTCAAAGGCAGTGTATTTGGCAAGCTGAGCATTTGCTAACACTTTCGTGATCGCGGCTGTCAGGGTCGTCTTGCCATGGTCAATGTGTCCAATCGTGCCTATGTTCACATGCGGCTTTGTCCGCTCGAACTTTTTCTTCGCCATTTCTAAACCTCTTTATATTTCAGTTATCATCCTGCCAACATGCAGGACACATCTCAAAAGATACGTTGACCCGGTAGGCCTGTTCCCTGAATTCGGCACCGAGCTAGTTCAAAGAACGCGTAGCGACAATCCCTTGTGGTTGTCGTCGATACGTACCAACGACAACCACAAGGGATTGCCGTGCCCCTGTGGGGTCGCTACGCGTCTGTATAATCCGATAGCGTACCAACGACAACCACAAGGGATTATCGCTACGCGTCTGTATGACAGGAGGTAGTGAAGGGGCAAAAATAACAGCCCCTGGAAATCACCTATCTCAGGCTAAGGGACACCGTATGATGGATGCCCCCGCTCAGTATCTTATCTCTAAACTTACTTCGCCGAACGCTTTGCAATAATCTCTTCGGCAACGTTTCTTGGCACTGGATCGTAGTGTGCAAATTCCATGGAGTAGCTTGCGCGTCCGCTGGTCATAGAACGGAGTTCGTTCACGTAGCCGAACATTTCGGCAAGAGGAACATGTCCCCGCACCACATACATCGTCCCACGATTCTCCATACCCAGAATTGTGCCACGGCGTCGGTTGAGGTCACCGATAACATCGCCGTAGAACTCCTCAGAGGTAGTGACTTCTACCAACATGATAGGTTCAAGCAGGATTGGACCTGCCTTACGCGTTGCTTCTTTGATACCAATCGAACCAGCGGTCTTAAAGGCCATTTCACTAGAGTCTACGTCGTGATAAGACCCATCATAGAGTGTAACCTTGACATCAATCATCGGGAAACCAGCAATAATGCCGTTATCGAGAGTCTCTCGCACGCCATTTTCAACTGGCTTGATATATTCTTTTGGTATAACGCCACCGACAATAGCATTGACGAACTCAAAGCCCTTGCCGCGCTCTTGCGGAGCGACACGCAACCAGACGTCACCATACTGACCGTGACCGCCTGTCTGTCGTATGTGCTTACCCTGCGCCTGGGCTTCTTTTGTAATCGACTCGCGGTAAGCCACCTGTGGGCGACCAATGTTCGCTTCCACTTTGAACTCACGCGCCATACGATCCACAATCACGTCCAGGTGCAATTCGCCCATACCTTCGATAATGGTCTGACCACTATCTTCATCCGTATGGACGCGGAAGGTCGGATCTTCTTCCGCCAGTTTACCCAGCGCGATAGCCATTTTGTCCTGGTCAGAGCGAGTCTTTGGCTCAACCGCAATTGAGATAACCGGCTCTGGGAAAGTAATCGACTCTAACACAATGGGCTTCTGAGCATCAGCAAGCGTATCACCAGTAAAGGTATTACGCAAGCCCACGGCTGCACAGATATCGCCCGCGCGAATCTCATCGATATCCTCGCGGTGATTGGCGTGCATACGCAAGAGGCGACCAATACGCTCGGTCTTGCCCTTGTTGGTATTCTGCATCGAGCTGCCTTTGTTCATTGTACCAGAATAGACACGCAGATAGGAAAGGCGGCCGACAAATGGGTCAGAAACAATCTTAAAGACCAATGCACTGAAAGGTGCAGTGTCCTCAACATTGCGTGTGATCTGTTCACCAGTATCGGGATCGAGACCGGTAGGCACGGCAATATCAAGTGGAGAAGGCAAGTAATCGATAACCGCGTCCAGCATGGCCTGCACACCCTTATTTTTCAAAGAGCTACCACAGAGTACTGGAACCAGTTTATTTGCGATGGTGGCCTTACGCAATGCAAGCGTCAGCTCTTCTCGAGAGATCTCTTCGCCCTCGAGATACTTCAGCGTCAATTCTTCGTCAGTCTCAGCAATGCGCTCAATAAGTAATTCACGATGCTGATCAAACTCTGACTGCATCCCGGCAGGAATACCAACATGCTCGGAAGTAGTACCCAGGTCATCGGTAAAGATGACTGCACGCTGCTCAAGCAGATCAATAAAGCCTTTGAACTCGCTCTCGCGACCAACGGGAAGCTGGATGGGCAGAGGAACAGCATCCAGACGCTCGCGAATCATATCGACCGTACGCCAGAAGTCAGCACCAGTGCGGTCCATCTTATTGATAAAACAGATACGCGGGACATCATACTTATTTGCCTGACGCCAGACAGTCTCGGACTGTGGCTCAACACCAGCGACAGCATCAAAGACCACGACGCCACCATCGAGGACGCGCAACGAGCGCTCTACCTCGGCGGTAAAGTCAACGTGACCAGGGGTATCGATAATATTGACACGATGGTTCTGCCAGAAACAAGTAGTAGCAGCAGAAGTAATCGTGATGCCACGCTCCTGCTCTTGCGGCATCCAGTCCATCGTCGCAGCCCCTTCATGGACCTCACCAATGCGGTGGATCTTTTTTGTATAGAAGAGGATACGCTCAGTTGTAGTCGTTTTACCGGCGTCAATATGAGCAATAATACCAATATTTCGTGTTTTTTCGAGTGGATATTCTCTTGCCATGATGTATTTTTTACCAGCGATAATGAGCGAAGGCTTTATTGGACTCCGCCATCTTGTGGGTCTCCTCACGTTTCCTAATAGTTGCACCTTGACCCGCTGCTGCATCCATTAGTTCATTAGCAAGTTTCTCCGCCATAGATCTACCAGTACGAGTACGAGCAGAGCGGATTAGCCAGCGCATAGCCAGTGCACTACCACGATCTTGACGAACATCTACGGGGACCTGATAGGTCGAACCGCCAACGCGGCGGGGTTTCACTTCAATGGTTGGCTTCGCATTTTTAAGCGCCTGCTCGAATACATCGATAGGAGGACGCTTCTGCTTGGCTTCAATGGCCTCGAAAGCATCATAGATAATGCGTTCAGCAAGGCTACGCTTACCATCAATCATCATCTTGCTGATAAAGCGGGTTACATTTTTGCTCTTAAATTTGGCATCCGGTATATCCGGTCTTCGCACCACTTTCGTACGTCTTGGCATATAACTCCTCAGTGTATCACTCGTCCCCGCAGGCGGGGTTCTCTCTCTTATGCACTCTCTCTGGCTCTCATAGCTCTTGTGAGCATCTGACGACAGGCACCAGAAAAGGCGTCGATTCGACGGAGAGGAAAACCTCTCAATCTCTTTCGGACGCCTACACGCGGGTGCCTTTCCTTAATCTCAGAGAGATCGTTCTATCAGATATATGATCCGCATGCAGTTTTTTCTCCAACGGATCAACGCGATGGAACCAGGAGAACACCCGACAATCATCGGAGGAGAGAGTACATATGGATGGACTCGCTCACGATGACGTGTGATTTAGCGATTTAAGCGCTCTTCTTTACTTCTTGCCCTTGGTTGGAGCGGCAGCCTGACCGGGTTTCGGTCGCTTGGCCCCATACTTTGAACGGCCGCGACGACGTTTTGAGACGCCCTCGCTGTCTAGCGTACCACGAACAATATGATAACGTACACTTGGCAGATCTTTCACACGACCGCCACGGATGAGCACAACCGAGTGCTCCTGCAGATTATGTCCCTCGCCAGGAATGTATGCCGTTACTTCCATCTGGTTTGAAAGACGAACGCGGGCAATCTTACGCATTGCCGAATTCGGCTTCTTCGGGGTCATCGTACGTACCTGGGTGCAAACGCCACGTTTCTGGGGCGACCCACGCAGACGGGAGGTCCTGTTCTTTAACGCGTTGTACGAATACAGCAACGCAGGGGCCTTCACCTTTTTCTGCTTGTTTGAACGGCCCTTTCGGACCAACTGATTAATTGTCGGCAAGGAACAATCCTCCCTGTCCTCGTTCTAAGCTCACGCGGATAGCTATGCTACCCGCGTTATTCTTCACACATATGCGATTGCATATGTTATCACTCATTATCCTCGCTGTCAAGTGTTAGCCCAAGTGGGGCACCCGCACCAACGGGTGTACCGGAGATGACGCCTGCGACGACAGGAGGTACGGCCGCAACACGTGCTGCGGCTGCTTGCTGGCGAGCAATCTGCTCACGACGGCGCTGCGCAATACCAGAGCCAGCCGGTATGAGCTTACCGATAATGACGTTCTCTTTTAGACCTACCAGATGATCTGTCTGCGCCTCAATGGCAGCTTCGGTCAGGACGCGCGTGGTCTCCTGGAAGGAGGCAGCCGCTAAGAAGCTGTCAGTGTTTAGCGATGCTTTAGTGACACCTAGCAGGACGGTCGAGGCAGTGGCGGGTTCTCCACCCTCTGCCAGTACACGTGCATTAGTGTCGGCATATACAAAACGATCCACCAGGTCGTTTGGCAACATCTCGGTATCACCGGGTTCATCGACTTTGACGCGACGCAGCATCTGACGGACGATGACCTCGATGTGTTTGTCATGGATATACACACCAGTGTTTCTATAGACGCGCTGTACCTCTTTGGTCAGGTACAGTTGGACTGCTTCACGGCCCTGGATGCGCAGTACATCCTGTGGGTCACGCTGACCAGAAGTGATTGGCGTTCCAGCCTGGATCTTCTGACCCTCTGTGACTGCGATGTTGCGCGAAGCAGGCACGGGATAGGACCGCTCGTCGCGCTCTTCAAAACGTATGGAGATGCCACCCTCTTCATTGATGAGTGCTTCACCTTCAGTACGCGCGATGACCGGCATGGACTCATTGCCCTTCTCATCGGCTATGATAGCGATGATCTGGTCTTTGTGTACCTGGTCATGCTCGTTTACGACGATTTTGCTTGCAACATCCTTCGGCAATGGATACTCGTCGAAGAAGACGTTGGTTGAGACGACACGCACGGTACGCGCACCTGTACCTTCGTCTTTGACGATCTCAACAAGACCATCGATCTCGCTGATATCTGCCTTATCCTTTGGTACACGAGCCTCGAAGAGTTCTTCGACGCGTGGCAGACCTTGCGTGATGTCTCCCTGGGCTCCTGCGATACCACCAGAGTGGAACGTACGCATAGTGAGCTGCGTTCCAGGCTCACCGATGGACTGTGCAGCCACAATACCAACTGCGGCCCCTATACGCGCCAGGGCGTTCGCTGCGAGGTCACGGCCATAACACTTGCGGCAGATACCGCGTCGTGCCAGACAGTTGAGGACCGAACGTACACGTACCGCTTTTACTCCGCTTGCCACGATCTCATCCACATCATCGTCGGAGAGCTCTTCCCCGGCTTCAAGATGCGGAACCTCGGCAATGACTTCGGCGAGTACGCGCCCGATCAAGCGGTTACGCGAGTTATCCAGAGCCATATCTCTAGAATCTTTATCCGTGATCAGGATGCCCTCAGTTGTGCCACAATCCTCTTCGGTCACGATAACGTCCTGAGCAACATCGATCAAGCGACGCGTCAGGTAGCCAGATTCGGCCGTACGCAGGGCTGTATCGGCCAGACCTTTACGAGCACCGTGGGTACTGATAAAGTACTCCAACACACTCAGACCTTCGCGGAAGTTACCACGAATAGGAATAGGAATAATCTTACCAGATGGACTACTCATGAGACCGCGCATGCCCGACAACTGACGAATCTGCTGGAACTTGGCTTTCGTGGCACCAGATTCAGCGATGGTATAGATCGAGCCGTAGGGGTCCAGCACTGCACGCACCATTTTCTGTACGTTGTCAGTTGCCTCGTTCCAGGTCTCGATGGTCTGCATATACTTTTCGTTCTCGGTAATGAGACCTTCATGGAACTGCTCTTCGAGTTCCGCGATCTTCGCATCTGCTTTGTTCAGTTCGTCCTGCTTACCCTCTGGCACTTTCACGTCGCTAATAGCAACGGTTGCACCAGCCTTGGTCGCATAGTAAAAGCCCAGGCGCTTGATTTCGTCGGCCAGGTCTGTCGTCTTGGAGCGCCCATATTCTTTGAAGCATTCGCCGATTACCTGTCTCAAGTTCTCTTTCTTCATGACATAGTTCTTGAAACGCAGACGCTCAGGTAGCCCTTCATTGAAAATGATACGTCCAACCGTGGTTGTAATCAGCTTGCCCTGCAGGGTAAACGGTTACCTTTGCTGGGGGTGGCTGATCATAAACATTATTGTCGCTCAAGCGCACTCTAATGGGTGCCTGCAGGTCTACAAAGCCAGCATTGTATGCCAGCAAAGCCTCACCGGGATCGGCAAAGCTACGACCCTCACCCTTTTTATTAGGCCGCTCCTGCGTCAGGTAGTAACAGCCGAGCACCATATCCTGGCTAGCGCCAATCGATGGCTCACCGGTTGCAGGTGAGAGCAGGTTACGGGTTGACATCATAAACTGGCGTGCTTCGTCCTGGGCCTTATCAGACAATGGCACGTGAACCGCCATCTGGTCACCATCGAAGTCAGCGTTGAAGGCTGAACAGACGAGCGGGTGCAACTGAATGGCGCTACCTTCGACCAGCACGGCCTCGAAGGCCTGAATGCCGAGACGGTGCAGCGTTGGGGCGCGGTTCAGCAGGACGGGATGGTCTTTAATGACCTCTTCCAGTACATCCCAGACCTCTGGCTTGACGCGCTCAACAAAGCGTTTTGCGCTCTTAATGTTGTGAGCAAAGTTCTGCTCAACCAGTTTGCGCATGACGAAGGGCTTGAAGAGTTCCAGGGCCATACGTTTGGGCAAGCCACACTGGTTCAACTTCAGCTCAGGCCCAACGACGATAACCGAACGACCGGAGTAGTCAACGCGCTTACCAAGCAGATTCTGACGGAAACGGCCCTGCTTGCCTTTGAGCATATCAGACAGGCTCTTCAGCTTATGATTACCAGAGCCAGCCACAGCACGGCCTCGGCGTCCATTGTCGATCAGTGCATCGCAGGCCTCTTGCAACATACGCTTCTCGTTGCGAATGATGATTTCTGGTGCACCCAGTTCCAGCAAACGCTTGAGGCGATTGTTACGATTGATCACGCGACGGTAGAGATCGTTCAGGTCCGAAGTGGCGAAACGACCACCATCCAGCTGCACCATTGGACGCAGGTCCGGTGGTAGCACTGGTAACACGGTCAAAATCATCCACTCAGGCGATGTGTGCGACTTGCGGAAGGCCTCAACAACCTTCAAGCGCTTGGTAGCCTTCTTGCGCCGCTGGCCCACGGTCGAGCTGATTTCATGGCGCAGATCAGCGGACAGTTTGTCCAGATCGATATCGGCGATAAGCTCACGCACAGCCTCCGCACCCATACCAGCGCGGAAGACGTCGCTAAAGTTATCTTTTAGCTCGCGATAACGATTCTCCTGCAGCAGGTCCATCTTTTTGAGACCTTCCAGATCGCGACGAGCTTGCTCGATACGCTGGCGGGCCTCGTTACGCTCACGCTCAAGTTGGGTCTGAGCAGTATCGATCTGGCCCTGATACTCCAGGCCCAGGCGATCAGTCTCGCGTTTGCTTTCCGACTGTGCGCCTTCCAGCTCGCGGCGAGCGGTCTCCGCGATATTATTGCGGGCAGCCTCAGCGACACGTTCTAATACATCCAGGTGCTTCGACGTGACGGTGTCGCCCTGTTTAACAATGACCTGGTCGGTCGGATCGAAGAGAATGTCATCCTCAGCGACCTCACCCATGACCTCGCGCAATCTTGCACGAGTCTCGCTCTCGGCACGACGTGCATCATCAAGATCCTGCTCCCGGCGCTGCTCAACCGCCAGGCGGTCGGTCTGTGTGAAGCGCTGCTCGCTTTCCTTGATAGCCGTATCGCGCTGAGAACGCAGATTATTGACGCGCTCAACAACCTTCTCATCAAGATTCTGCTCCAGGCCAGCCGCCTCTTCGTCCAGACGCATCAGTTCACGCTGGCGCTCCTCTTCATCCACATGAGTAACGACGTAGAGCGCAAAGTACAGAATGCGCTCCAGGTTACGTGGCGAGAGATCAAGCAAGAGACCAATGCGGCTTGGTGTGCCCTTAAAGTACCAGATGTGGCTGACCGGTGATGCAAGTTCGATGTGGCCCATGCGTTCGCGGCGCACCTTAGAACGTGCTACCTCGACTCCGCATTTGTCGCATACGATCCCTTTAAAACGTACCCTTTTATATTTACCACAATAACACTCCCAGTCCTTCGTTGGTCCAAAAATGCGCTCGCAGAAGAGACCATCTTTTTCGGGCTTGAGTGTACGATAGTTAATTGTTTCTGGCTTCGTGACCTCGCCATAGCTCCAACCGCGAATCTGCTCAGGGCTGGCAAGGCTGATACGAATTGCGTTAAAATCATTTACTTCGAGCATGCTACCTCTCCTGGGATAGGGGCTAGCGACAGCCCATGCGATACCAGCATCCCTACTGAATGCCTGTGGCAGGCTGTCGCGGCGCAATTACAGCAACAAATGTAACCCGTTGTTTGTATAACCCCTACACTATTGATCCCCTTCGAAACCGGACAGATTAATACCCAGTTCCGGCATCACATCGTTGGAAGTATCTTCGACGAACTGAATCTTCTGCTCGTCCTCATTGAGTACCTCAACGTTAATGCCCAGGCTTTGCAATTCTTTCACCAACACTTTGAAGGACTCAGGAACGCCCGGCTCCATGATATTCTCGCCCTTCACAATCGCCTCATAGGTTTTGACACGCCCCACAACATCGTCCGACTTGACGGTCAGAATTTCTTGCAGGATATGCGCGGCCCCATAGGCTTCCAACGCCCACACTTCCATTTCACCGAAGCGCTGTCCACCAAACTGAGCTTTACCACCGAGCGGCTGCTGAGTAATCAAGCTGTATGGTCCAGTAGAACGCGCATGCACTTTATCTTCAACCAGGTGAGCTAATTTCAGCATATAGTTATAGCCAACCGTGATTGGATGATCAAATGGCTCACCCGTTCGCCCATCATAGAGTTGAACCTTGCCCGTCTCTGGCAGGCCAGCACGGCGCAGGAACTCCTCGATATCATCTTCCGATGCTCCATCAAAGACGGGGGTTGCGATCTTAAAGCCCAGTGCCTCAGCAGCCCAACCCAGGTGCGTCTCCATGATCTGACCGATATTCATACGGTGAGGCACGCCTAAGGGATTAAGAATAATATCAACTGGAGAGCCGTCAGGCAAGAATGGCATATCTTCAATTGGTAGCACACGTGAGATAACGCCTTTATTACCATGTCGCCCGGCCATCTTGTCGCCAGCGCCAATCTTACGCTTCTGCGCAATACTGACGCGCACCAGCTGGTTCACGCCTGGAGGCAGCTCATCGCCAGCTTCACGCGAGAAAACCTTTACTTCAACGATCTTGCCACGCTCACCATGCGGCACACGCAACGAGGTATCCTTTACCTCGCGAGCCTTTTCACCAAAGATGGCGCGCAAGAGTTTCTCTTCCGCAGTCAGTTCAGTCTCGCCTTTTGGCGTGATCTTGCCGACCAGGATGTCCTGAGGCCCAACTTCGGCACCGACATAGATGATGCCACGCTCGTCCAGATTGCGTAGACCTTCCTCACCAACGTTTGGAATGTCGCGCGTGATCTCTTCTGGACCAAGCTTGGTATCGCGAGCATCAACTTCGTATTTTTCAATATGAATTGATGTAAAGAGGTCTTCATGCACGATACGTTCACTGATCAGGATAGCATCCTCGAAGTTGCCACCTTCCCAGCTCATAAAGGCCACCAGGATATTCTGACCAAGGGCCAGCTCACCATTCTCGGTCGAGGTATTATCTGCCAGCACCTGTCCATTAATGACGTAATCACCCTTTTTTACAATTGGGCGCTGATTGATACAGGTACCTGCATTCGAACGGACAAACTTGCGCAAACGGTAAGAGTGTACTTCGCCTTGCTCATCAACAACTTCAATACGTCGCGCGGTTGCCGATGTAACCTCACCATTTACTCTACACACCACTACCTGTCCAGAGTCGATAGCAATCTGCCGCTCAATGCCAGTCCCACAGATCGGCGACTGCGGTCGCAGCAGCGGCACAGCCTGACGCTGCATATTTGCACCCATCAGGGCGCGGTTCACGTCATCATGCTCCAAGAACGGAATAAGCGCGGTAGCCACACTCACCGTCTGGCGCGGCGAGACATCCATATAGTCAATATTATCGGAGGGCTCCATGAAGAACTCACCCTGATAACGTGCCAGAACACGATCTTCCGCGAACTCATTATTCTCGCTTAGTTTCGCATTCGCCTGCGCGATCCAGTAATTCTCTTCATCATCGGCAGTCTGATAATCAACAATTTCAGAGACAAAGGGCCGCACACGTATCTGCGCATCGCCCAGTAGCTCCGACAACTGATTAAACAGAGCCCGATCTATGCGCACATGCTCACGCGCTTTGATCAGGACCTGACCATCAGCAGTCTTCACCTCTTCGCGCTCGCGACCAAAGACACCACGAAACTCACGTCCAATTATAGTCGGATCATTCGCGCTTAAACGCTTATAAACTTTACGGTATGGCGTCTCGATAAAACCGTAAGGATTAATCTGAGCATAGGTCGCCAGGTTACCGATCAAACCGATGTTTGGACCCTCAGGCGTCTCAATTGGACAGATACGACCGTAGTGAGACTCGTGAACGTCACGGACATCGAAGCCCGCACGCTCACGCGAGAGACCACCAGGACCAAGGGCCGAGAGACGGCGCTTGTGACCAATTTCGGCCAGCGCATTCGTTTGATCCATGAACTGGGAGAGCTGGCTACCACCAAAAAACTCTTTCATCGCCGCCACCACCGGGCGGATATTGATCAAGGCGTTGGGGGTTGCTTGCCCAGGCTCCTGAATGCTCATGCGCTCTTTGACGACGCGCTCCATACGCAAAAGGCCAACACGGAATTGTGTCTGGATAAGCTCACCAACACAGCGCACACGGCGATTGCCAAGATGGTCAATGTCGTCCTTACGCCCACGCCCATTATTCAAAGAAACCAGACGACGAATGATATTCACCAGATCGTCCTGTGTCAGAATACGCGTGCTCTGGGGAATAGACTCGTCCAGCTTGCGGTTCAGCTTGTAACGACCAACGCTACCCAGATCGTAGCGTCGTGCATTGAAGAATAAGTTCTTTACCAGTGAACGTGCATTATCAAGTGTCGCAGGATCGCCGGGGCGCAACTTCTTATAAAGTTCGAGCAGAGCCTCGTCCTCTTTCTTCACCGGATCGCGATCCAACGTTGCCTGGATATAACGAATGTTCGCATCATTATCAACCTCAGTGAACGCATCCAGAATACCCTGGTCCGTCGAAAGGTCCAGGTTACCAGAGTGCCATTGATCTTTTGATAATGTTGAGATCGCACGTAACAAAGTCGTCACAGGAATCTTACGCTTACGATCAATTTTGACCGTCAGCAAATTCTTGTTGCTCGTCTCAAATTCCAGCCATGCACCACGACCAGGAATAAGCTTTGCCGCATACAACTTCTTGCCCGTTGTCGCATCTTCATCTACCGTAAAGTAGACGCCAGGAGAACGTACCAATTGGCTAACAACAACGCGTTCCGCACCATTAATAATAAAAGTGCCATCTTTTGTCATCAAGGGAAAATCGCCCATGAAGACATCTTTTTCAATAATTTCGCCAGTTTCTTTATTTATAAGGCGGGCCTTTACATTCAGAGGGGCGGCAAACGTTGCGTCACGATCACGGCACTCATCTTCCGAATATTTTGGCTTACCAAATGGTTCTGGTGGTACAATAAATTCTAGACTTAGGTTTTTGCCAGTAAAATCTTCAATAGGAGAAATTTCTTCGAAGAGCTCGCGTAAACCTTCTTTCTTAAACCATTCAAAGGAGTCTAACTGAATCTGAATCAGGCCAGGCATAGGCCGTATGTCAGGGATACGTGCAAACGATACACGCTCAGGGAGCGCAACGGCCCTCGTGCTTACTGCCATACTTGATATTCTCCTCTCACCAAAATCGCCCATAGAGGAATTGAGAGACACGACAATACGTATCTCTCTCTGCGCAACAAAAAAAACGGAAAAATGATAAAATGATAAAATAATGCCTGTGTTGTGAAACGGTCTATGACAGTAAAAGTAACCGCTTGCGATTGCAATAAGCGGTTACTCCTACACCTCTACACATTGCCTGCTAACTGGCTAGTAATAATTACACAGCTCGCACATCGACCACACAAACAACTATCCCTCCAAATTAAAGACAAGCTAGCCGCTAAATAAAAATCTATAGACGCCGAAACACAAATAACTCAAACAGCAAAAAACACCACACCGTACTTTCACCCGAAATACTTACACACTTCAGAGCCCTGGCTCATGAAAATAGGTCACGTCACGGGTTAAACTCTATGTGGCTTCTAATAGTATCCATCCTCATATTGTCTGGGGAATGCTGTGTTGTTTCGTAATATATCTCGTCTCTCGGCCTACGCAGCCACCTATGTTTTCTTTGAAAACATCTAGAGCACCATTATAGTATACATAGGCTGGCAAGTTACAATTATACGCTGTGGTTCAATTCTTGTCAATACTTTTTCATATCAAATTTTGCAATCTGAAAATTCTTCAGGCCACTAGATAAACACAACACGCTTCCCGCCCCCATCAACGCTTGCGCTATCTCCTCGCCCAGCGTGGGATTCCAGACTTGTTCTGCCGCCACCCATCGTTTATGCAATAGCGAAAGCAATTGCCGTCTGATCATCAGTGGTCAGGAGATTGAGATCCACCATCGACTCCGGGTTACCAGGATAAATAATAGTAAGCACAAAGTTATCGATACGAATCGTTGCCTGACCATTCAGTTGATAGGTATTTGAAGAACCTAGCTTGCGACCAAAAGATACGCCACCCACGAATCCAATTACGACAACTGAGGCAGCGGCAATGCTTATAATCAAACCGGCAATACTGAGGATAATAGCGATACCAGTGGTGGTAAACATAAGCAAGGGATTGGATAATTTCAAGGTCCAGCCGATTAATATGGCCGGGACGAGTCCGATCAAAGTAGTTACAAAACACCAGAAGGCACTATTCATCAACCAGAAGATACTTTTTAAGTTCTCGGCTGATAGGTCACGCACAACTATCGTATCTTTCCCCTTAAAAGTGACCATACCTTCAGTATGCCCTGCATATAAAGCATGCAAAAAACGTATAATGAGCATACTACCACCGAGCGAGACAAAAGTGATAAACCAGGAGAGGCTAACAAGCGCATCTTGCCACTTTAAGTATGGGGTGAACGTATGAGTGTACGTTTTCCATAACAGGATACCAGATAGGGCACCTATAAGTCCGCACACCAGTAAGGCTGCCAGAAAAAGCCAGGCATAACTCCTAATACGCATATACTGAACACGCTCTAAATCAAAGCAGTAAGTATCTATTGCCGATTGTATCATGACTCCACCCCTAGCTCAATTAGAATTATAAGTGCGCACGAGGATTACCAGATTATCATGGTGATACCTTAACTAAAACCTCGTTCTTATCTTTACTAACGATTCAGAAGACACAAAAAGTTACAAGTCACCAGCAATCGTTGAAATTCAATACTTACTCCTCTCAAATATCCCTAAAATAGCCTCAGGTCGTTGGATCGTCTGAACTCGCTTACCCATTTGTGCAGGTACAGGTGTAAAAAGATTGAGGCTGCCCCACCCATTCAACGTGCATTGGCACGCAGATCATCAAAGAGGATTGTTTGTAGATAACGCTCTGCAGCACTAGGAAAGATTGCCACCACGACTTTCCCCCTGTTCTGTTCTTTGTGCGCTTCCTGCAAAGCTGCCCATGCTACCGCCCCACTACTGATGCCAATCGAGAGACCTTCATCCTTCATGACACGAATAGCGGTCTCGACTGCATTATGATCGGTAACTGGAATAATGCGACTGATAAGATCGACACGCAGGGTATCGGGGATAAAACCAGCTCCCAGCCCTTCAATGCGATGCGGGCCAGGACGCCCGCCAGAGAGAAGCGCACACGTGGCAGGTTCAACGGCAACGATCTCAACTTCAGGTTTAAAAGCACGTAGACCTTCAGCAACCCCTGTCAATGTACCACCAGTACCCACGCCAATCACGACTATATCCACCGTTCCCGCTGTTTGCTCCCAGATTTCGACGGCGGTACCATCTCGATGCGCTCGTGGATTGGCCTGGTTATAAAATTGTTGTGGGTACCAGCTCTGTGGCAAGGTTGTACGCAGTTCAATGATCTTATTGATTGCTCCACGCATGCCTTGCGCAGCAGGTGTAAGGATCACCTCGGCCCCAAAGCGCTGGAGGAGGAGACGACGTTCCAGGCTCACCGTATCAGGCATGGTCAGGATGCAACCGTAACCTCGTGCAGCAGCAATACAGGCCAGGGAGATACCCATATTGCCGCTTGTAGGTTCCAGTATAGTACTCCCTGCACGCAACAGCCCCTGTATCTCCGCTTCGTTGATCATCTGCAACGCAACACGATCTTTCGAACTTCCACCTGGACCAAACATTTCCAATTTGGCACAGATCTTCGCAACCGCACCCTTGCCCCCATCAGACTGACCCTCTCCTGCACCAAAACGCCTCAACTCGACGAGAGGAGTGCGTCCAACCAACTCGGTCACGTCTTTTGCCCAGTGGACCATATTCCGCTAGCCTTCTTTCTCCTCCGGCAGCAAAGCTTGAATGATGTCTATCAGCTCTTGCATACTAAACGGTTTGCGTAAAAGGATGCCCGTCTGTAAACCCATGCGCTGCAGTTCCCAGGCATAGCTACCTGTGATGACAATGACGGGTGTATTTTTGGTGTTACTATGCCCACGTAGTATCTTATAGAGGGAGCCACCATCCAGACTAGGCAACCCTACATCGAGCAAAATGAGATCCGCCCCAAGCTCTGGCAATTGCTCTTTCGCTGTCTCTCCGTCGGAAAATATACGTAAGCGCCACTGACCAAAAAACTTGAACATGTTACAAAACATTTCCACCAGACGTGGATCATCTTCGACAATAGCGATCAATTTGTGCTTATCTAATGCTTCACCCACGTGCTATCATTCCTCTTTGATACTTATCTCACTCCCTCATACATAATAGCTAACCTACTTGCCCAACATTCCACCCTCGCACTAGGATTCGCACCAATTATAGCATAAATATTATTTCCTGACTCTCGATCTAGATATAATACATCGTCTCTTCTGTACTACCAGTCTGATGCTTTTGCGCTAATTCTTCTATTGTCGTAGATGACAGAATTTGTTGTGTGAGTATGTCAATCTGCTGCCAGACGGTCCGCAATGCACAACCGGGGGAGAGCTTGCAAAAGTCCGGGTTCGGAAGGCATTCCATAGGTGGCACATACCCTTCCAGGGCCTGCATTACTTCGGCCATGGTTATCTGGCTCGGCGCTTTCGCTAGCATGTGCCCCCCTTTCGGACCACGCACGCTCTTCACCAATCCCTCTTTACGTAACACCATGAGGATTTGATCGAGATATTGCTCTGGAACATGCTGGCGCATTGCAATGTCCGCACTTTCAATCGGCCCTTGCCCATAATACGCAGCCATATCGAGCATGGCTCTCAGGCCATAATCTCCCTTCATTGTTAACTTCATCGCAGGGACCTTTCCATAGGGCCAGGTGGCTGATCTTAGAAACTTACCATCCGAAACTTGAGCACCCTGGTATCTTTACAACTAATGCTAGGATATATCAGTAGAGAATGCATGTCAATGGTTTCTGAATCAGGCGGCTATCAATTTCTACTAATAACTATAGAAAATTGATCAACAAACTCACCTTACCCATATGCTTGCACATTGAGCCACTTTTAGGCAGAGCGCAAAAATAGGTCAATGTGCAAGCATATGGATGAAATAAAAAATGGAAACTTTCTCTGCTCTTCATGAGTGTATAAAGTACACTACTCTTCCGCTCGACAGAAAGGCTGCATGAGTTACAATTAATTAAATTCTGCTGAGAATGTTTTTAAAGGGATGCGTTAGGCTTGCTAGCAAACCTGGACACATTTATAATAAAGCAAGAAACATATGTGCACTTTGAGCCTCATACGTTTTACTGCATAACAGTGTTTTCTGGTGGATTATAAGGGGAGATAGACTATGCAACAAGGTGCTACCTGGCAAACAAACCAGGAGAAACAGCCGTCACTAAAGGTTCTTGTCGTTGATGATGAGGATAATATTATAGAATTGATCCGCCTGGGTCTGCGTTATGAAGGTTTCCAGGTGGAGGTTGCTTCGGATGGCGAACAAGGTATCACTCTTGCTCAGCGTATCAACCCCGATCTGGTCATTCTCGATATCATGATGCCACCGGGAATCGATGGGCTAGAAGTTGCTCGTCGCTTGCGCAATAACCCGACGACGCGTGATGTGCCTATATTGATGTTGACAGCAAAAGATGAAGTAAGTGATCGTATCCTTGGCTTACAAACTGGTGCCGACGACTATCTAACCAAACCCTTTGACTTCTATGAATTACTTGAACGCATTAAGGCTATTTTGCGTCGCCAGAACCGTGCCAAATCGTCTGGCGGGGACACAAATTCAAGTGATGCCTCTCAAGTGCTCCAATTTGGCGATCTACGCATGAATACAGCGACACATGAGGTAACACGTGGCAACAGGCTTATCGAACTGACTGCAACGGAGTACAACCTTCTACAGCTGTTTATGAGTCATCCACGCCAGGTGCTTGATCGTCAGACGATCCTTAATCGCGTCTGGGGCTACGATTTTTTAGGTGAAACAAATATCATTGAGGTCTATGTCCGCTATTTACGCGAAAAAATCGAAGATTCGCCCAGCTCACCACGTCTTATTATGACGGTACGTGGTGTCGGCTATGTCTTAAAAGGATAAACCAGGCTATATTCGTCAAGCGGAGTTTTATAACGATGGCAGAATCAGAAATTCCAGGTGCAAAAAAATCTAATGATGCTCAACATGATAAAACCATTGAGCCTGGTCAGGCTGCTCATGCCACTCACCAGCACAAAAATTTGTATTTGATGAGTCCTTCAAGAGAGGAGCTGATAACGCAACCTCTGATCGCTTCTAACGCACAACGTAATAAGCAAAATACGCCTTATTGGCTACGGCCTTTTTTCAGCTTGCGTATCCAGCTTACGTTAGCCTATAGCCTCCTGCTGATTCTTATGATAGCCTTTACTTATCTTTTACTATATCAGCAACCATCTTCTTTGTATATGATGATTGTCGTTTTTTGCCTTATTTGCGCTGGTACCGGACTGGCTTTTGTCATCACAACTCTCTTGCTGCGACCTCTCTGGCGCGTGACAGATGCAGCACAGGCAATTGCGATTGGGGATCTCGCACAAAAAGGTCGCCTCCCTCTACGTCTCCCCCCACAGGATGAGATTGATCGCCTGGCTGGCAGCATTAATGAAATGGTGATCCGTCTTGAACGCGCGGAAAAAACGCAGATGGCCTCGCAGGAGCACTTCCACCAATTTTTTTCTGATGCCTCACACCAGTTGCGCACACCATTGACCTCCATTCGTGGTTTCACTGAGCTATTGATACGGGGCGCAAAAGATGATCCTGAGAATTCACAGCGCATTCTTAAACGCATGAAAAATGAGGCTGAGCGCATGACTCTGCTGATCAATGACCTGCTTACTCTGGCACGCCTGGATGATACCTATCCTTTGAAGCTACAATATATTGATCCGCTAGAGCTAGCAGTTGAGAGTATTGAGCGCACACGCACACGTGCAAACGACGAGCGCAAAATTCAACTTGCTATCGCAACAGAGGAACGCCTGGGCCTGCAAGCTGATAAAGAGCGTATCAAGCAGCTCCTGTTTATTCTGCTGGACAATGCCTTGAAATACGGAAAACCCGCACCAGATGGCCAGATTACATTACAGTTGGATAAACAAAATGGCTATCTCGCTATCTTTGTGATCGATAATGGCGAAGGGATTGCCGCTGAAGATCTTGAGCATATCTTTGAGACTTTCTATCGTGGACGCCGCCGCCTATCGCCTAATGCTACTCCTATCATAGGGACTGGCCTGGGCCTCACGATTGCCTCTGCTATTGTACATGCTCATCATGGTACTATTACGGTCTCCACTGAGCCAGGTAAGACTGAATTCAAGGTGCTTTTACCCTCTAAAGACTAGAGTGTGTACTCGTTTCTCCTACACATATTGACTGTATTTAGTTCAACATGATACACTGCACACATATAGAAAGTTGGGCTAAACGGTTGTAGGAGCACTCTTATGACCTACCGGATGAAGGTATGATGTAGCTATGTGGACCTCAACGATAGATCTTGATTTTAAAAAGCTGCTGCTCACGCAACTAATCGGCCGTTTTTATCATAATATTTATTTTTCTTCGTACTCACCACTGCAAGTACAAAACTTACCACGCCAATCTCTCCCTGAAACCTCCTGGGTACGTGTACGCAACCGGCTCTCTGGCATTTGTGGTAGTGATCTGCATCTTATTTATGCTGATGGCGATATACGTATTGCCCCGGTCGCCGTACCAGGCCATAAATATCTCTATCCTGGCCATGAGCTTGTCGGCGAGGTTATCGAAATTGGCAAGGATGTGCAACGTCTCCATGTCGGTGATCGTGTGGTACTCCAAAGTGGCCCCAATTGCCTGGCCGCTGGCATTCAACCACTTTGTCGCTTCTGCATGGCGAGGAATTATAATCTGTGTGAAAATAGTGCAGCATGTCCTCAACCTATTGGCGGTGGCTGGAGCGAGGAGATGCTAATCCACGAACAGCATCTCTTTCAGATCCCTGCAACTCTCAACGATGAGCAGGCCGTCATGCTTGAACCCACTGCGGTGGCCGTACATGCAGTG
Organism: uncultured Chloroflexia bacterium; assembly: GCA_963850365.1. Classification (GTDB taxonomy): domain Bacteria; phylum Chloroflexota; class Ktedonobacteria; order Ktedonobacterales; family Ktedonobacteraceae; genus Dictyobacter. The sequence goes on along the minus strand of CAWKKX010000010.1, from coordinate 173,029 downwards.
CTGCGCCGCCTCCCCAAAGCGGGCGAGCGCGTCCTGATTATTGGCGCAGGCACTATTGGCCTTTCGATCCTCCAAATTGTGCGTGCTCTCGCTCCTCAATCTGAGATTAGCGTCCTGGCACGCCACCCCTTTCAAGTCGAACGAGCTACACGTTTAGGCGCTGCACATATTATTTATCCGTATGATGCCTATGTTGGTATCAAACGAGCAACTCAAGCTAAACTCTATCAGGGCAACCTGGGCAACCAAACGTTGTCCGGCGGCTACGATATTATTTATGATACTGTTGGTCATCGCAAAACTCTACACCACGCTCTGCGCTGGACACGAGCGCAGGGGACAATTGTTCTCGTTGGTATCGACCTGCATATGATGCACCTCGATCTCACTCCAATCTGGTTTCAGGAGATCAATCTGCTTGGCAGTACTTCTCATGGCATGGAAACCTGGCCCGACAACGATATTATACAGAGATCGACGTTCAGTATCGCTCTCGAACTTATGGAACAGGGACGCATCGCTCCAGAACAGTTAATTACCCATCACTTCGCACTGAATAACTATAAACATGCTCTACTCACTACAACACATAAAGCGGAGAGCCGCGCCATTAAGGTTCTTTTTGACTACTCGCTGCTCCCTGCTTCAGTGGTGCCGAATGTGCGTGCTTCGGCCCCACGTCACCGCCATATAACGGTAAACTTTAATCGAGACTATCCTGATTCTGAAAAAAAATCCATCGAGCAGAATATAGCAGAGCCACAGAAAAAAGAATTGCCTCACGAGCCTCGACCAAACTCTACAACAGGTCGCAAACCAGACACCCTATATGGAACAAAGATCCAGGATACTCCTCCTATCAGATCATTCGCCAAAGAGCTACCTGCATCCTTTATCTCTCCTGCTTCGGCTGAACCGGATGACGACGAAAATGATGATACGGCGTCATCGATCCCCGTCGTGGAAAAAGATATGCCAGCTCCAACCCAGACTGATAGCGATCAGCAACACTCTCTACAAACAACGAGCACAGCTATACATGAGAAGAACGATCATGCCCTTCCATCAGGTGAACTGCCCACACCACACATTAACGACTCTTACCAGGTGCTTCCATTAGAACCGCTCACACCGCTCATCGATGAATCCTCCCACCAGAGCACAACATCTGATTCAGATACACCACAAATCGATGGCTCTCAACAAGACTTTCCTCCTTTAGACCTCTTAGAACTCTATACACCGGAACATTATGACCTCTCGCTGCAATCCCCATCCTCAGCAGCGAGTACATATGAAGTTAAACACGACGCTCCCCTTTATCAACCTGTAACGCCAACAGATGAAGAGCACGTTACAACACATCCAGAGTTAGCACAAGATACTCATGCAGAAGCACAACAATCAACAGAAGAAAATGCAGAAGGGCCAGCCGACCCAAGCGCTACCAATGACAACGAACCGGTTGCCATGCAAGCTGATGATCACCTGCCTGCTACAGAAGCTGATACAGAACAGGCCATACAGGAGCAAACAGTAGTCGATGAGGCGTATGATGGAGAACAGCATACCAGGAGCAGACACAGTAGTCGATGAGCCACATGATCCGCAGACACAAAGCAAAAAACCATCACCACCACAATACACATATACATCTTCTCGCAAGCGCAAGCATAATAAGCATTAGTATATTTGATCTTATTCCTGTGCGTGCCAGGCTCGCCGCTCGCGCCGCTATTTATAGCTATTTTTCTCTGCACCGAAGCAATGTGCCACAGGATCCGCAGACACAAGGCAAAAAACGCATGCACCACCACACAGTACACATATACCATCTTCTCGCAAGCGCAAGCATAATAAGCATTAGTAGTTATTTCATTTTTGTCTATTTTTTATATATTTTTGCACTCGAGCGCAAAAATATATGAAAAAATAGAGAAATAATGGGATAACGCTTATGAAGCTTACGATGCTGCAATCTCTCCATTTTGTAACTGTGTTTGAATCAACTGTGCATAGAAACCGTCTCTTCTTAATAGTTGTGCGTGCGTTCCCTGCTCTACAATACGTCCCTGGTCTAGAACCAGGATTACATCCGCATTACGAATCGTACTGAGCCGGTGCGCAATAACAACCTGGGTACAATTGAGTCGGCTGAGATTCCGTTCTACAGTTCGCTCTGTGACAACGTCCAGCGCACTCGTCGCTTCATCGAGTAGAAGCAGAGCCGGATAATTGGCCAGAGCACGTGCCAGAGCCAGACGCTGACGTTGACCACCAGAGAAGGCACTACCACCTTCTGAGACAAGCGTATCGTAACCCATAGACATCTTTTCGATATCTTCATCGATAGCAGCCATTTCAGCGGCCTCAATGATCTGTTCCATATTCATATCAGGATTGTTTAAAGCGATATTATCCTTCACCGATCCGCTAAAGATGAAAGATTCTTGCAGCACGACACCAAACTGGCTGCGTACCTCCTGATAATTCAACTGCTCCAGAGGGACATCATCAAACAAGATTGATCCCTTTGTAGGTATAATCAAGCTCACCAGCAATTTACCCAACGTGCTTTTGCCAGAACCAGTTTTACCAACCAGCGCCACCTTCTGCCCAGGATAAATCTTCACGTTGATATCCTGTAGAATCAGGGGCGCACTCTGATCGTAGCGGAAGCTCACATGCCTCAACTCAATTTTGCCGTTGAGCCTATGCGGACTATGGACTTCAGTCGGATTTTGCTCAGGCTGTGCCCCAATCACATCGGCCACACGCGCAAAGTGAGCACGCACAACCTGTAAATCACGACCACTGGTGGCAAGGAAACCAAGTGGGACCAAAAATTCTATCGCCAGTGTGTTGAAGGCCAGCATAGTGCCCAACGTCATACTTCCATTGATAACCTGGGTTGCACCAATCCATAAGAGTATCATCGGCGATAAAACACTGATTGTCGATAAAACAGTGCTAATTACCGAAGAGAGGTAACTGAGACGCAACGAGATGTTCATCTCGTCGAAGAAAAGATTTTCCCAGCGCGTAAATGCACGATGTTCAGCTCCAGCGGCCTTTAACGTCGCAATCCCAGACAAGACCTCGCTCATGTAACCCTGCGTTTTTCCTCGTGCCTCCAGGTCGCGCTGCGTTAACCTGCGAATGATTGGAGATGTTAGTAACAGTAGCGTTACCTGTACAGCTCCAATGCCGAGCGTCACCAGCGCAATAAGCTTTGAGACAGATAACAAAATGATGAAATACACCACAACGGTGCCACCATCCAATAAAGTTGACACAAGCTGGTTCGTGAGCAAATCACGAATCGCCAGGTTACTATTCACGCGAGCCAGCAGGTCTCCATTCAAACGGAGTTGGAAGAAACGATAGGGTAAACTCAACATATGCTCAAAGAAGTTAAGCATCATATGCGAGTCAATCTTCGTCTGTAGATAGATAAGCAAGGAAGAACGTAAAAACACCGCAAACCCTTCCATGACAACCAGTATGAGCATGCCTATACCCAATAATTGCAACATGTTAAGGTCTTTTGTCGGTAGAATACGATCAGTTACGATCTCTGTCAGCAGAGGAGAGCCTAATCCCAGCACTTGCAATAATAAGGATACACCGATGATCTGGACGATGATCCCGCGTATGTTTAACAGTGAGCGCATGTAGGATAACGGCGTAAGCGCTTTTTGTGGCGCTCTTTGTTCGAACTGTGCTCCTGGCTCAACCATGATAGCCACGCCAGTGAACCCCTCATCAAACTCTTCGGCGGTTAATTTTCTCCGCCCAACAGCAGGGTCCACCACATCAACATGGCTGCTAGACCAGCGCTCAACAATCAGAAAATGGTTGAATTCCCAGTGTATAATAGCCGGCAGCGTGACAAAGCGGAAATCTTCCAGCTTCAACGAGACCGCGCGAACACGTAAGTCATAACTGCGAGCCGACTTCACAATTTCAAGCGCGGTAAGTCCATCACGCCCTACACGACATTTCTCTTGCACATCTGATATGCTCGTTGCATAACCATAATAATTTAAAACCATCGCCAGGCATGCCGCACCACACTCAACCGCTGTCACCTGCCTCATCTCGGGCACGCTACGCAACTTGCGCCGATGAACCTTTTTCTCCGATTTGGTGGTCTCTGGTCCATCGGCAACCACAACCTGCAAGACCTGAGTTTCCGCTTCTATGAGATCAAGCAGTTCTGCCGGGTACCTTGAGGACTGATGTTCCCATCGATGCTTCCCTACCTTGCGTGGCTCAGAATTCGCTTGCCCAGGCCGAAACGAAGTTTGTACCTTGAATTTCCCTGTCTCAGGCAGGACGGGCGGATTCTGGCGACGGGGAGTGCTCGCTTTTATTACTTGCGGTGTGGGGGTATGAGCAGGCAAAAAGAACTGAGGCCCAGAAACATTTTGGGGAGGCGCTGCATTAGCATTTCGCCTGCTATTTTCTTGCGAAGGTGAAGGTGTAATAGGTAAACCAGCAATAGGATTATCGGTAATAGCTTCCTTACTCCCCTCATCATGACGATTAGGCAGAGAGATTCGTGGTAAAACTATACTTTGTTTCTTACTTGTTTGACCTAAAGCATCGGGAATCATGCCTTCGCGTTGTACAGGTTCCATGAATACTCATTCCTAGTAGATTATTTTGGAAGCAGATTGTTGAAAAACTTGCGTGCATTAGCCAGGTAGCCAGAAAAATTGTCGATGCCTGGTACGAGCGAAAGTACACTCTGCGATCCAATCTTCACTTGCACATCACACTCACTGCCTAGATAGGTCTTTGCTAAAGATGCAGGTTGCACAGTTGCACTGGCAACCATGGATGGTCCTGATATCGTCTGCGCTAATGGTACCGATAAGTTATACTGGTTGCGAATATCTGTCGGGCTCATCACCATCGGCTGGACATTTTCAACTGTGCTATTAAAAGTAATATTCGCTGCCATAATACTGATACTTACAGGCTGACCCGCTTTCAGGTTTTTCTGTTGGTCTGGCGACAGAAGAAGCAACACAATTATTTGTTGAGCATTCTGTTTGGTATTTACTTTCTGCTGCATCACCTGCTGCACCACTATACCCTTCCCCGGCGCTAATACTGGCACCTGTATCAATGCAACCAGTACACCACCACACACAGCAAGTAAAAGTAAAACCCATAAGAAGAGAAACATCGGCGGAGAGACCAGGCGCAAAATGACATGCATTTCTTTTCTGCGCATGTACTTTTCTATAGCGCGTTTACGGAAGATCGAACTGTCTAAAGATGCCATAGCTCCACCCTATTCCCTGATATCACTTCGCAATAAGTGCCGCTACGGCCAGAGCACTAGATCGAAAATACATAATCGACGATCTAAGTACAAGCTGGTGAGCGGCACCATTCATTAGCTGGCAAATCTTTAGCAAACGTTGTTTACTATTTGCTATCCAACCTACCAGTGATTAAACTCTACTTATCGTCTGCATCATGATCATTGATGTGGTGATGATGATGATGATGGTGGTGGTGGTGGTGACGATGCCATTTTTTCTTATCATCAGCATCATGATCGTTTTTCATTTTCATATCGTCTGCATCATGATCATTGCACATACCGCCAGCGACCTGAGTCAACTGATCCTCGGTCAGGTCGCGCAAAACAACTTCTTGCGCTACGGGTTTCTTTGCGAAAGAAAACATTGTAATCTCCTAAACAAAACTGAACATTTTCAGTAGCCACCACATTTAGTGACTACGGCCCCTATCTATTTGAAGAGGCTTTAAACTCCATGCATTCCATAAATACAAGATGAAGTGCACTGGCTTGTTCGCAGTATAAACCATTGCAAGTGCGTCTCATGCTTGAAGCGTTTTAAATTAGTTATATAGTCCTATGATTATATGTACCAATGCTAAAACCTTAACCAGAGGGCACCGCCTGATCCCTGCAAGCATACTCCTCATAAAAGAGTTGCTATATATCTTCTTACGCTGATCCCGCATGATATTTACAGGAGCCCTAATTTGCCCCACATTAGTACTAAATGGAAAGATTCACTTCTTCTTTACAGACAGACAGACAGAAAATTGCTCATTGCCAACTTATTGCTGTTCTGTGCCCAGATCCGGTGGTCCCTCTCACTCTGATGAGAGTATTATGCTTCGTAGCTTGGGCTCTTCAGGTCTAAACCAGCCAACCTGGCGCTTATATGCCACACCTTTTCGGCGGTGGCCTCATCGTAGGAGGCTGGCGATGAGCGCACGCTCTTCTTGCGAAAATTCACATACTTGCCGGTAAGCCCTTCCGCATCCGGTGAAGAGGCCAGGTAGATCGAACTCTGTGCCGCTCGCTCGGTCGTTAGAAATGGTAAGAAGAGAGGCAGAATTAGCCGCGTGGCAAGGGGTAGCGATGATGGCATGGAATTGGCCCCCTTTTTAGTGGCAAGAGGATCGGCGGCATTCACGGTCACGTTTGTGCCACTCAGACGACGCGCCAATGCATAGGTGAAAAACAGATTCGCGATTTTTGCCTGCTGATAGGCATGCATCCGGTCATAAACTTTCTCAGATTGCAGGTCATCGAAGTCGATACGACCGGAGCGATGCAGACTTGTGCTGACGTTCACGATCCGTGCAGGTGCGCTCGCTTCCAGGATGGGGAGCAGCAGATTCGTCAGGAGGAAGGGAGACAGGTGGTTCGTCGCGAAGGTCGCTTCCAGACCATCGGCGGTCATCTTCCGTTGTGCGTTGCTCCCACCCGCATTATTCACGAGTACATGCAATTGGGGGATATGGGTGATGATATACTCTGCCAGACGACGAACCTCGGCAAGGCTGGAGAGATCCGCCTGAAGAAAGGCAATCTTTGTATTGCTTGTCTGGTACTGTATGCGAGCAACCGCAGCTGCACCTCGTGTTGCATCACGACCAACAGTGATTACCGTGGCACCTCGTGCGGCCAATTGACGTGCCGTCTCATAACCAATTCCGTTGGTTCCACCAGTTACTAACACTGTCTTCTCTTGTATATTCCAACTCGTACCCATTCTTTTTATCTCCTTTATCTTTTGCATCCAGCACCAGATCCAATCCCGATACTTCTCTTAGTTTCTCTCACATAGCTTTTTGGATGCCAAACGAGGAATACTCCTCTATCTCTTTCCCAGTGTAGGCGAAGAAGAACAGGTTGTCCAATATATATTTCCACTCCTACTTATATCGCTATGATATAATTGGTTGAGCAAAGAAGAGAGATCTGGGGCTTGTTTCCTTACAAGAAAGAGGGCTTGTTCCTTGAGATCAACTAGAGGGAGAGAAGAGGATGGAGTTGCGTTCACTCCACTATTTTATCGCAGTTGCGGAGACGTTGAATTTTAGTCGGGCGGCCGAAAGACTCCATATGGCTCAGCCACCTCTTAGCCAACAGATTCAACGTCTCGAAAAAGAGATTGGCGTCCAACTCTTTGTGCGTACAAAAAGAAGCGTTCGCCTGACTGCCGCTGGACAGGTGTTCCTCCAAGAGGCGTATCAGGCGCTTGCTCAGGTGGAACGGGCAGTACATACAGCGCAACGGGCGGATGATGGCGAAATTGGGAAACTTGTCATCGGCTTTGTAGGATCGTCAGCTTATGGAGTTCTTCCCGCCATGATCCAGGCATTCCGCGAACGCTTTCCCCATGTAGAATTGATTTTACGGGAATTGACGACCGTTGAGCAAGTGGAAGCCTTGCACAATGAACAGATCCAGATCGGGTTTCTGCGTCCTCCTGTCCTGGATGCGACGCTCCAACACCTGACAGTGCAACAGGAACCATTTCTCGTGGCATTGCCAACGAAGCATTCCCTGGCGACGACCTCGCCTGTTCCACTGCCAGCACTTGCCAATGAACCATTCATCCTCATCCCCTCCAAACTCGCTCCGGGCCTCTCTCATCAAATGATGGAAATGTGTCTCCAGGCGGGCTTCCAGCCACGGATGGTGCAAGAAGCCACTCAGTTTCATGTCATCGTCAGTCTGGTCGCTGCCGGGCTGGGAATTGCTCTGGTTCCCGCCTGTATCCACATCTTTCAGCGTCCCGATGTAGTCTATCTACCGCTGCAAGGTATCACCATGCAGGCCGAAATCCAGGTCGTCTGGCAACGCGCAGATCGTTCACCGATTGTACGCCGCTTCCTCGATGTGGTCAAGATGCAAATACACGCAGAGAGTGCAATCCTTTCTTCAAAGAGAGAAGGCAGCATACCCGATTGATCCTGAGAGACGAGAGAGACCACACATCCAGATTTGCCTGTTCTGCTTATCTCTATATTATGCAGAGCCAGAACACTTCCTAATCTGCACACCAGCGCACGCGGGGCAAAACGGGGCTCAAACGCTCTTGTCATGATGATGAAGAACCACGCTGTAGCCGCTCGATAATTTCCTTCAAACGACGCGTCTCAGATGCATGCTGATCACGTAGCAGCATAAGCTCTCGGTCGAGGTCATCTTGCATTTTTTCCATACGATCTTTCATATGCAAGATGGCCTCTACACCCGCGAGATTCACCCCCAGGTCGCGCATCAAGCTGCGAATCTGCACAACGCGTTCTATATCGCGCTCGGAATAGAGTCGCGGACTATGCGGGCTATTGCCTTTGCGTGCAGGTGAGATCAACCCCAAACGTTCGTAATGACGCAAAGTCTGCTCATGCACCTCAGCACGCTGAGCCGCCACACTGATAATGTACCATGCGCCATCACTCCTCTCAGGCATGATAACACACTCCTTTCGCCTGCACTACGAGTGCACCTCAGCGCCCTTGCTACCTCGAATATGCGCAAGCCTCTCAAACAGTTCACGTTCCTCCTGGGAGAGGTGCATCGGTAGCGTTACATTCAAATGAGCGTACAGGTTGCCGCTACCCTCACCGCGTAAGCGTGGCATGCCTTTTCCGGTTAAACGAAACTGGCGGCCATTCTGCGTCTCAGCTGGAATAGTAAGCAACAATTTACGGCCATCAGGAGTAGGTACGGCAACTTGACCACCTAACATAGCTTTTACCAGTTCGACATCAACATTTGTGTGCAGGTCATCGCCTTTACGCTCAAATGTTTCATCAGGCTTCACACTGATAACCAGGAAAAGGTCGCCGCGCGGCCCACCTCCTATACCTGGTTGCCCCTCACTCGCGACACGAATCTTGGAGCCATTATCAACTCCAGCGGGAATTTTTACCTGAATGCGCTTGTTTTTTGGCAGCATGCCCTGCCCACCACAGACTGAGCACACATTTCCGTTTACCTCACCGGTACCACGACAGGTCGGGCAGACTTCGGTTGACTGGATATTGAAGGTGCGTACACCTCCACTATAGGCTTCCTGAAAAGTGACTTCCACTGGCTGCTCGATGTTATCACCGGCACGCCTGCGCATGTCCTCTCCACGCATACTACCCATACCCGGACGCGCGCTACTTGCTCCACCCGCTCCAGCACGTCCAAAAAGCGCTTCAAAGAAATCAGAAAAGCCTGTTGTCCCGGCCGGATCAAATTCAAACGGATTACCGCGAGTGCTATTACTACTTATGCATAGCTACGTCGTGTACCGTTGCCAGAAAAGTTCGGGCCGAATTGCTCTTGCCAGTTTGGGCCCAACGTATCATATTTTTGTCGTTTATCCGGGTCTGAAAGCACTTCGTAGGCTTCGTTGATCTCCTTGAACTTTTCTTCCGCTTTCTTGTCACCAGGATTTACATCGGGATGATACTTGCGGGCCAGTTTACGGAAAGCTTTTTTGATGTCGTCAGCAGTCGCGCCTCGCTGTACACCCAGTACTTTATAATAATCTTTATAATCCATGTCCCAGCCCTTTTTACTACGAGGCACGAGTGCTCATCCGTGCCCCTTCCAGCTCGTTCTCGTTATTTGCTCCCCATACTCACTTTTACACGAGCAGGGCGCAACGTTTCTTCTCCAAGTGTGTAACCTTTGCGCATTTCTTCCAGGATAGTTCCTTCTGGTTTATCGCTATCCTCGACCGCTTCTACCGCTTCGTGCACATATGGGTTAAAGGCTTCGCCAACTGCCTGTACTGGCAGAAGTCCTTCCCCACGCAATACCTCGTTCATCTGCCATTGCAGCATGCGCAACGTATGCTGCATTTGCTGTCTGTCCATTGCATCTTCATAGAGAAGGGCTCGTTCTACGTTATCCATCACATCCAGTAATTTATTAAAAAGCGCTTTCTTCTGGTATTGTACACGGTCCGCTACCAGCCGTTCCTGACGCTTACGGAAGTTGTCCCAATCTGCTCGTTCGCGCACATATTTATTCCAGTTCTCGGCTGCCTCTTTACGTGCCTGAGCCAGTTGTGCCTCTAATTCGACAACGCGATCAGCCTCCGGCTGCGTTTGACCCGCCTGTTCCGCGGCCTGCTCCGCATTGGTTGTTGCATTGCTATTACTATTTTGCTGCTCCGTTGACATTTCCTGACGATCCTCCATTTTACTTATATTTCTCCTTGCTCTCTATTTTGACCATAAGGTTATGCACAAGCTTTACTAACCACCATAGTATAAAACTTGAGTCGGTTACTGTCAAGTTTTACAAGCAGGGGTCTAATCATTAACCATCTCTTGCCACTTTTCTGCCCAGCATCTTCCGCGCTCTAATAGAATTGGCCCCATCAACTCTTCCTGCCTCACATCGATGCGCTCCCACTTCCACAATTCTAAGACCGCGATAAAAGTAACAATGATGACCAGGCGTGAGCATCCGTGTAGAAGCACGTCTGTAAGCAAAACTGAGGGTTGCATTTCAAGGTGGCTTCTGACTTCCGCAATACATTCACTGACTTGTACGCGTGCCCTTGGCATCAATTCATTGCCATTTTCAACGTTGCGTGTCTGTAACTCCAGCAAACGCTGGAAAGCGCGTGCCAGCGTCTGTACTTCCATACCAACCAGTGCGGGGGGGGTCCAGGTCAGTTGTGCCTCAATACCAGCGAGTAGCCCTGAACGCCCATATGTTTGTAGGCCTGACTCTTCGCGCTTGCGCAAAATCTGGGCGATCTCTTTTGTCAACTTGTACTCTACAAGGTGCCGTTGCAGTTCATCGGCCATCGCTACCGCGCTCTCCAGTTCGGTATCTTCTTGTTCTTGTGGCAAATGTGGCAGCAGGCTTTGTGATTTAATAAAGAGAAGACGAGCTGCGATAGAGACAAAGGCCGCCATATTTGCCAGTGGAAGCGTTTCGGCCTCCCAATGGCGCAGATAGTCCAGATATTGATCTGTCACCTCGACCAGCGAGATCGTTGTGATCTCCATCTGGCGCTTCTCTATCAAGTGCAATAATAAATCCAGGGGACCATCAAAGGCGGGTAGATGGACAAAATAGCGCACTGGCTGCCCAACCACAGTGGTAAGATGTACGTGTTCGGGCATAGGCTATGATACCTCATCGACGGCATAGAGCTCTGCAGCCGGACCTTGAGGCAGATGATGAGTACGAATATACAGGATAGAGCGCTTGGAGAGGCCTGCACGTGCCGCTAATTGAGCCCCAACCTCCGCGTGCCACCAGGCATAACTCAGCTCACGTTGCCAGCGTGGGGCATGCTCAATACGCTCTGGAGCGACGATGGCACGCGCAAGCCATGCAGGTCGCAAACGTTTCCCCAACACAATCACAGGTCGCGTCCAGAAAGGCACACGACCCTCGGCTTTCCCCACATCATGCAGTAGAGCGGCGGCGAGCATATCTCGTTCCGTACAGCCTCGTGCCTGCAATTCACGGCAGACGCGTAGGCTATGCCGTTGATCAGCCATCGACATAGTCCGAAAGAGCGCCAATCCCGCCTCAGGAAGCCAGCAATCTACCTCTCTGTAATCCTCATGTGAAAGTGGAGCAACAAACCCAAGCTGCTGACACACCTGCCCTAAGCGATACAATACATCTTTTGCCGATGTACGAAGAATACTCATCGCGCGAACACACCAGCCCCGTAAGTATAGAGTATTTCTAAATTTCTAAGTCCCATATCAAAGGGCTGACCGGTGACCAGCGCCATCAAGCTAAACGCTCCCAGCTTGATATAAGCAGGCAATTGGAATAAAGGGAAACTACTAAGGCCAGCCAGTTGAGCCAGGAAGGGCAAGAAGAAGAAAAGCGCCAGAATAATAAATGGTCCATAAGTAGCCGAACGGGAAAATTGTACAGCTTGTTTGCTTGGCAGCAGAGTGTAAAGAATTTGATAACCATCAAGAGGATAGAGCGGGATCAAATTGAAAATAGCCAGGCCTGTATTCACAACGGCAAACGCGGCCAGAAATTTCAATATGAAGAACGTTAAGATATTATTCATCAAAAAGGGCTCTACAAAGCTGATGAGGACTGTCATCGCAAGCCCAACCAGCAGGCTGAACACAGGTCCCGCACAGGCCACGGCCAGTACACCTCCATTTGCACCCACACGCATCTTCCAGGGATCAGGCTTCACAGGGCGACCCCAGCCAAGCCCAACAGCCGATTGAAAGGCCAGAATCACGCAGGTCAGTAGACCGACCGGGTCAATATGCGGACGTATCCTTAGTGTTTGCCGCCCATCAGCACGCGGTGAACGGTCACCCAGCCAGGAAGCCATTTGCGCATGTGCCCACTCATGCAATGGCAACGCCAGGAGAAATGAGCCAATTAGCATTAACGCCAACAAAACATCTATCATGTTATTCTCACTCAATCCTTCAAGCTAAAAGATCAATTTCCATGCCTTCGCATGCCGAACGCGTTTGCCTGAAATAGGTACGTGCCTCTTTCTCCATTATATCCAGTTTGTTGTCATCATACGTGGGCTCGTGGTGAAACAGAATCAGCTGACGTACATGTGCTGCCCTGGCTACCCCCGTTGCCATAGAAACTGTACTATGACCATACCCCTGTTTCATCTGCAGATATTCCCTGGTTGTATATTGTGCATCATGAATAAGCACATCTGCCCCTTCGACAAAATTCAGAAATTCTTGTTCGTATCCATCACGCCATTCGACATCTGTAGCATATACTATACAGCGGCCTGCATATTCGATCCGGTACACAATTGCTCCGTTTAAAGGGTGGCTACGCGTAAATTTGGCACGCACACGTAGCTCTCCATCTTGAGTTGCTACCAATTTCTTTTTGCACTCACGAATTTCTGGCTCACTATCCCTATGCGGCCAGATGATGTAATGATCATCTGTGATCGTGTGGAATGTTCGCTGCGATGGTAATTGCCGTACGTCTACAGGAAAATACGGTGGAGACATCAGTGGGGTTACAAGTTGCTCAATATCTTGATCGGCTAGCCGGGGCCCAAAAAGGTGAATATTCGTGCGGGAATCAAAAAGTGGTGCGAAGAAAGGGAATCCGACGAGATGATCTCCATGCCCGTGTGTAATAAACAATGCCACATTGAGGCGCTTTTGCTTCTTTGCAGCTTGCATCAAATCCTTCCCCAGCCCGATAATCCCACTACCTGCATCAAAAATCAGTGTATGCGACCCCGCTTGCACTTCGACACAGGCCGTGTTCCCTCCATGGCGCAACGTGTGCGATCCGGGAGTAGGATAACTTCCTCGCACTCCCCAGAAGCGAAGTAAGAAACGTGCATGCTCAATAGTAGCCATAAAACAATTGCTCCTACGCAATCCACATTTGGTTAGGGATAGCCCACCATATTATAACTTGGTAACACCTATATTGAAAAGGTTACTCTTCCCGCTTAACATTAAAAGATCCTCACGGACCATCTTTCTATGCTATGCATATCGTTATATGTTATGCTTATTGCATTCCTGCATGTTTTGTAATAGAAAAAACCGAGAGACCATCTCGTTCGTAGTACTAATGTATCGATAGTTTCTGGCATTGAGATTTAAAAAAATATTGTAATACTTTTTTAATTTGAACGCCAATGAGAATGCATTTAGTCTATAGTTCTCATTTCGATGGGCATCTAAACAGTAAAGCGAGGCAAGTACGACACATGGGTAGAGGGAGATATAATGCGCGTGATCACTGGCACCAGCAGGATGAGGACGGTTATGAAGACCATCCTATAGATCATTATACCAATGATGCCACGAGCGAGGATAGTTATATTTATGAGGACGAGGATGAGATACGTCCTCCGCGCAGACGAGCAAGCGACCCTCCTTATCCTCCTCCACACATGCGCCGTACACGCCGTACTACTCGTAATATCCGCCCTTCTGCCAATGAACCATCCCCTCGCTATCAACGACGACCACAGCGAAAACGAAGCGTCTGGCCTGCATTGCTTGGCGGTTGCGCACTTGGCGTCTTTCTTGTCGTCCTGGCGGCTGCGCTCGTCGTGGCCTTTGCAATCCACAACTTGCAGAACGGCGGCACAATCGCTAACATTCCAGGCATGATCAGTATGAAGTCGTTCTCCAAGGATGAGGCACAAGAATTACCTCTCAGCCAGGTTTCACAGATACTTGTTTGCGACCAGGTCGGCAATGTGACACTGCGCGTTGATCCTACTCTTAGTAAACCGGCCGTTACGACAAAAAAGACTGTACGTGCCCTTAATCAAGCAGACGCGAACAAGGCTTTACAACAGATCATTATTGAGGTACAACCACCCAATACGATTACACATCCACTTACCTGCGCTCGATCTCAAGTTATGCCCACTTCTCACTACCAATACTACCAACGCGCCTATCATACCAACTACCCTTGCCGCGAACCCATCTACAGCTACAAACTCCGCTGACAATACGACGCTTACCATAAATGTTCTTTTCCCAAATACCAATTCTTTTGAGCATTCAGTCGATCTCACTATTGCATTCCCCCCTACCGTGCTCTCCAACGCCAACGGCCCTTCTACATCAGTGGATGTAGAAGCTCCCATAGGTGATATCAATGTGGATGGGTTAAGCGGAGTGCTGAACATTCGCGGTGGAACGGGCAATGTGACGGTCAAACACGCTATACTCGTTGATGGCTCACATATCGAAACTGCACAGGGCAATGTGGCATTTAATGGTTTCCTTGCAGCTCCACAGACAGATAACGGCAAAGGCGCACAATATATCATTCAGAGCGAACATAATGTAGATGTGACGCTACCTGGCAATACAAACGTTATACTCGATGCAAATACTAATGTAGGGAAGATCAGCAGCGATTTCCCCATTAACGTTACTAACGCCAATGGCGCGATGAGTTATAATGGGCCTCTCAATACTACGGCCAGCACCAGTACACAATCAAGCTCTACACTCGTCCTGGATGTAAGTACGGGCAACGTGACTATCCATCGCTCACAAACATAAGGCTACTTTTCCTGCTTGCCACAAACCAAACGCTACAGTATAATTGCCTTGCGTGGCGGATCTTCGCCAATGCGCATAAGCAACACAAAGTGCGCCCAGAGGTTGCTTCTATTCTTAAAATAAGCTTCGATCTTTTTTCGATCCTTATTAAAGAAAGTTGCGTATGCATGCTGAGATGTGGTTGAGATGAGACATGACCGTCGAGCCATCAGGTCAAGTAGAAAGGAGGAGTCATTGAAGCCTGCATGATGGTACGCCCAGGAGCATGCTTCTCTGGCTATTCTTATGGATGCGATAAATAAAGCACTGGGTTCAATCAGATTCCTGACAGGGCCTCTGGCAGGTAGATCTTTTCCTATTAATAAATCAATTACGACGCTTGGCCGCGAACCAGGCAACGATATAGTGGTATCAGATCCATCAGTCTCGCGGCAACACGCACAGATTATGTGGAATGGGAAAGAGTGGACGATCCAAAAGCTGACACCGCAAAATAAGCTGTTGCTCAATCAGCGCGATGTCCATCAATCCCCTCTGAGCAATCGCGATACGATTGGTCTGGGACAAGAAACAACCTTCCTCTTTCTTATCGAAAATGCTAATTCAGTACAAACGGCAACCGAGAGCAACATCCTCAATGCACTCAATCGAGCACCATCACCACCCAACCCAAATCCCCCACACCATGCCCAGGCGGCGGCAACACCTATACAATCCCCACCGGCTCCCCAGGTTCCCCAGGCTCAACAACAAGTCGGTCACTATGGTACAGAACGCGCTCAACCACCACAGGCACCACCGCCACAAATGTCATACGGGCCGCCACCTGCGGCAAAACCAGTTGTTCAAGAACCAGAATTTTTAACGTTGCCAGAGCAAGCAGGCATGCCACCGATGAACATAGTAGGCACACCATCGCTGGAAATTAGCACCAATACTGACCACGAACGACAGATTTACTCACTTGCCGCTGACAAAACAGTTTTCGATATTGGGCGTCATCCCTCCAATACGGTCGTCATCCCAAGACCCACTGTCTCAAGTTTCCATGCCCAGATTGTGCGCGAAGGGAATCAGCTCGTTCTCATCCATCCCCATCCTAAACAGGGTCACACACTCAATGGCCTGACCTATAATGGCCGCAATATTGCAGGCAACGAACAATTCAGGCAGGTTCTCAAGCGCGGTGATATCATTCGTATCAGCGACGAGAACGGCACATTTGTTTCTCTTACCTATAACGATGGCTCCGGTCAGGCGCAAGAGGCCATACCAGAATTGCATCCAATCGCGCTGGGAGCTTCTATTCTCACATTTGGACGCGCATCCGACAATACCGTTGTCCTCAACCATCCCCAGGTATCCGGCCACCATGCACGTATGGAACAGGTGCAGGGCAGCTACCGCATTATCGACGCAGGCAGCACAAACCATGTCTTTGTCAACGGCCAACGTGTGACAAACCAGATACTCAAGATCGGGGACGAGATCCGCATCGGCCCCTTTAAGCTCACTTTTTCTGGCAATGTCCTGACACAACACGATGAAAGCCATGGCATTCGCATTGATGCGCTCCATCTTGTAAAGACTGGCAATCGCAACACTATCCTGATCAACGACATATCTTTCGCTATTCCATCGCGTAAATTTGTTGCCATTGTTGGTGGCTCTGGCGCAGGCAAATCAACACTTATGGATGCATTGAATGGCTTGCGACCAGCTCAAAAAGGGGCGGTACTTTATAATGGGCAAGACTACTATACCCACCTCGCGGCCTTCAGTACACAGCTCGGTTATGTACCGCAGGATGATATTATCCACCGCGAGTTGACTGTGGAGCGGGCGCTGTATTACGCAGCTAAGTTACGCCTTCCACAGGACTTCACTGAAAAGCAGATCAAAGAGCGTATCAATGAGGTGCTGGACGATGTGGAGATGCGCCACCGCCGTGGCCTGCTAGTCAACAAATTATCAGGTGGACAGAGAAAACGCGTTTCTATTGCCCTGGAGTTGCTGGCAAACCCAAGTGTCTTCTTCCTGGATGAACCTACGTCGGGCCTCGATCCAGGCCTTGATCGCAAAATGATGTTGCTCTTACGCAAACTGGCCGATAAGGGACACACTATCGCGCTGGTTACACATGCGACAAATAATATTAATGCCTGCGACTACATTTGTTTCCTCTGCCAGGGAGGCCGCCTGGCCTACTTCGGCCCGCCAAATGAGGCCAAGACTTACTTTGGCAAGACGGATTTCGCAGAAATTTATACTTCCCTGGAACCAACTGAGGAAAATCCAAAAATTCCAGAGGAGGCCGAAACTCGTTTTAAACAATCGGCCGATTACGCACGCTATGTGGCCGATCCGCTGCGCCAGGGACCCGCTGGACGCGCGTCAGGAATACAAGATTCGGCTACGATCAAACCACCCAAACGTGGCGATCCCTGGAAGCAGTTCATCCTGCTCTCCATGCGCTACCTGGAACTACTGATCAATGATAAAGTGAACCTGGCTATTCTTATTTTACAGGCACCTATCATTGGTCTGATGTTGTTTGGCCTTACAGGCTCCGGCACCTTCACACCCACCAGTATCGTCACTTGCCCCCATCGGCAGGATATCGCTACCAACACTGGCCCCATCTCGTTCGACTGCGGACAAGTACAAACTTTTCTCAATAGCCCTCAAGGCACTCAATTCGCTCAACTGCAAGGAAAATCCAAAAAGCAATTATTCCAGGATTCTATTGAATTCGGCTCAGGCGGAGATGCACAAAAGATTCTCTTTATTATGTCCTTCGCCGCCATTATGTTTGGGAGCATTAATGGGGCTCGCGAAATCGTGAAAGAGAACGCTATCTATAAACGAGAGCGAGCGGTTAACCTGGGTATCACCCCTTACCTCTTCTCCAAAATAGTTGTGCTGGGTCTCTTTAGCCTGGTACAAAGCTTGATCCTGGTTCTCTTTGTGAATGCTAAAGCTCCTTTCGTTCATAGCATCCTGTTTGGCCCGTTTTTAGAGATCTATATCTCAATGGCCCTTACTGCCCTGGCTGGCTTGATGACTGGTCTATTGATATCCGCGATAGTGCCAAATAATGATCGTGCAATGAGCCTGGTCCCACTACCCTTGATCCCGCAGGTCGTTTTTGCAGGTGTCATCTTCTCACTGGACAATCCTCAGGCATTACAAATACCCGGCGCATTCTTTGCCGCACGCTGGTCAATGGCCGCGATGGGCTCCACAATTGGACTTCATGGGGACAAGCTTGGGGCAGATGCGTGGTCAAACGTCGGGACGCTTTTCCCGGCATTCAATAGCACCGGCCAGCCACAGGCAACACTACACCTGTTTCTCTGCTGGGGCATCCTGACACTTATGATTGTCTTACAAGGCCTGGCTATAAGCTGGTTCTTGAAACGCAAGGATGTACGTAGGTAAGATAAGATAATCCATGCTGAAAAAGCTGATTCTTAAAAGCATACATAAAGGTGTATGCAGAGATAGGATAATACACGTTTTTTCAGCGTGCATTTGTACAGGCTGGTACTTCTTGGCATCTCTATTGCCTTGCACAACAGTCTATGCTATTGTAATAGTGTTCCATGGATTGGGTATACATACAAAAGAACAAGTAGGCTAACAATGTTACTCAATAGGCGGATTATCGTCGGTATTTGTGGGGGAATCGCATGTTATAAGGCAATCGATCTTGTCAGTAAATTACAACAAGCAGGCGCGATTGTCGATGTGATTATGACGGAGCATGCGGAGGAATTTATCCGCCCACTTACATTTGCAACAATGAGCCATAGACACATATTTAGCAATCTATGGGAACCTTCGGGGGAAGCGGCAGAGACGCATATCGCGTTGGCGGAAGAGGCGGAGCTACTGGCTATCATTCCAGCTACAGCCAATACAATAGCTAAACTTGCTCATGGTATGGCAGACAATATGCTTACAGCTGTAGCATTAGCGACAAGGGCCCCTCTACTGCTGGCTCCTGCGATGTATAAAGAAATGTACGTCCATCCAGCCACACAGGCAAATCTTGCTCTACTACGAGAACGAGGCGCTTTTATTGTAGAACCAGAAGTAGGGCGTCTGGCTTCAGGGGCTATCGGCCCAGGGCGGTTACCAGAGACGGCAACACTCCTGGGAGCAATTACGACCGCTCTGGGGCATCAAGGGGACCTGGCAGGCCGCCGCGTTATTGTTACGGCCGGTGGCACACATGAACCTATTGATCCTGTTCGTTTTTTAGGCAATCGCTCATCAGGGAAAATGGGCTATGCTCTCGCTACCAATGCGAGAGACCGTGGCGCACACGTTATATTAGTATCAGGACCGGTTGCACTCCCCTCACCTTATGGTGTAGAACTACAACAGGTTGAGACCGCAATACAAATGCGTGACGCAGTCCATCACTTTATTGCGGATGCTGATGCCCTGGTTATGAGCGCAGCTGTCGCAGATTTTCGTCCAGCGGATGTCGCTACACAGAAGATCAAGAAGCACAGCGACGAACAAAACAAGTATGAAAGCGAGCTCTCTCTACGCCTGGTGCAAAATCCAGACATCCTGGCTGAACTTAGAGAGCTGGGGGACACAGAAAACGGTCCGCTCAAAAATCGTGGTCGGCGGCTGATCCGCGTCGGCTTCGCAGCAGAAACACAACATTTAGTCGATTATGCGCGATCTAAGCTGTACACAAAAAGCCTGGATTTGCTCGTCGCTAACGATGTTTCTCGTTCAGATAGCGGTTTTGGGACGGATACCAATAAAGTGCTTATCTTTCACGCAGATAGTACAATGGAAGACTTGCCAGTAATGCCTAAAAGCGGCGTTGCGGCAGCAGTTTGGGATCGAGTTGTGTTGTTACTCAGCAAAACGTAGTTTGGAGGACGTGGCGCTGTGATGGGAGATTTTGTTCTAGATTTAATGGGTACAGAAAGTACGCAGGAGGAGTCCACGATGGATCGTGCTGCTAGCGCTGGTTTTGAAGGCATCGCGCAGATGCTGCTCGAACAAAAAAAGTTAATGGATGCATTGGAAGCTGAGAATCGTGAGTTGCGCCGGCAACTCGCTGATCTCCGCCGTGGTATCGGTATTGCAGTGATGATTGAAGGCAAGACTATCCAACTCGCGACCGAGCAAGGTATGTCGAACCAGTCGCAGTCACAAGCGGCATTACAAAGCCTGCAAGGTATGAATGCTACACCCGCAATGCCTCCTTCGACACCAAATGGCAATTATAATAATCCTGGCCCAAATACTCGCAATACAAATGGGCAACCACAGGTTAATTTGAACGGCGAGAAACGCGATAATAATAATAATATACGTAGCCCTCTCGCTGACAGTTTCGTATTGTAGCGTTTCCTTGTCTTCATTCTCTATTCTTACTCTAAGGGAGCATCTATGTATGTGCTCCCTCCTTTTCGTTTTGGTTCTCACACTTGTATATTGTCACAAAGGCTGCTATTATCAATACTAAATCGAATACTTCAGACTAAAAACTCTTTCAGCCTGACATGATAAAAGCCAGGTATTCAAAAAAGTAGTAAGATAGCACAAGGAGAACCTATGATTTGCCCTCGTTGTCACAGCCAGGTGGCTGCAGGGGTTAAGTTTTGTGGGAGTTGTGGGGCAGCTATGCCAGCAGGGACTCCACCACCACAAAATGGCCCTCAACAAGCATCATATGGAGCACCGCAGGGTGCCTCTGTTCCCCCCAATCAATATGAAGAGTATGGCAGCAGTATGTTCGGCAATTCTGTGCCGAAAGCCGAGTTGCATAATCCTAAGAGCCCATTGCGTATCGCAGATATTACCATCACCATTGATGGTGAACTTGTGCCCGTTGTGGATATTATGCTGGGCAATCAAATGCCCATTTACTTTGAACACCATATTCTACTCTGGAAACATCCCGGCGTCCAAATCGGTTTTAAGTCAATGCGCGGGGCCGCCAGACGCCTCTTCGCTGGCCTACAGGTCTTTATCACCGAGGCGCAGGGTCCAGGAAATATCTCTTTCTCACGCGATTCTGTCGGGCAAATTGTGGCCCTGCGCCTCCAGCCGGGGCAGATGGTCGAAGTGCGTGAACACCAGTTTCTGGTTGCAACTGGGAATGTAGACTACAATTTCACTTTTGTACAGGGAGCATCGAACATTCTCTTCAGTCGAACTGGTATGTTCATCGACCAGTTTACGGCTCAGGGGGGTGAGGGCATGCTCTTGCTACACGGCTATGGCAATGTCTTCGAGAAGGTGCTGGCACCAGGCGAAGTTCTGGACGTTGAGCCAGGTGCATGGCTCTGGAAAGATCCTTCGGTACAGATGCAGGTAACTACTATCGCAGGCTCACAGCGTAGCGGTGGCGGTATCCTGGGTGCCATCAGCAACTTTGTTGCCGGGGCATCTTTCATTATGAATCGCTTTATTGGTCCTGGCCGCATTGGCATCCAATCTATGACCTACCATCCACCCGCCCCTGAAGGTGCACAACAGGCCGGGGGACAGAACAATCTGCAGGGCAATTTTAACCTTGGCGACCTTTTCTAAGTGTATATTCGTGCCTTCAGCTCGTTTTGTGATGAGATTTATTTTTATTTATTTTTGCTTTAGCTGAGCGCAAAAATAAATAAAAATAAATCTCATCACAAAACGGCAATCAAACCCTCTCTTAGACAGCTGAGGGATTACTATGCCCCTTTTCCTTATTAATACGGAGAATTTTTAGCATATATTGCTCGGAATTTAAGTAAAAAGGATTGCGCTTAATATATTTTCCTACAACCGAGATTGGATGCAGCTTGAGTATTTCCACCACCAGACTGGGCTGTAGCTTACTATGATCATAATGCATAAGAGCAATGATGGGTGCATTCTGAAAAGTAAATACTGCGTCGGAAGCCGCCTCATATTTAAGAATCTGCTCTGGGGTAGCAATATCCTTTGCCAACCACGTCATATCAATCGCTATGCGTACTGCCTGCCAACCTTCACGCAAAGCTTGAGCAATAAAAGTTTGATGTGATGAGAGTAAGAAATACGGATCAAAGCGCTTCCCATTCGCCAGAAATACCTCGCGCTCTTCAATCAATACCAATTGACCTGAAGCCACTAATTCATCCACATCGACCTGTAATTTTAGTAACTCTTCACGTAATTCTTTCACCTGTGCGGGTGCTGCAGCAAAAAGACACTTTTCGGATAGCGAGAGCCCTACACGCAAAAGGCGGGCCGTGACGCCAGGGATTTCAGTCACCTTACTATAAAGCTGGCAGATATGTGAGCCAGGGGGGATACGCTCTGATTTACCTTCAACACTAAGATCCATACCTACCTCCGCTGGGGTTGCTATTCCTTGCAGATAATTGTCCTCTTTTCGCTTGTAAGAAGCGAGCAGAGCGATTGATCATAAAAACAACAAACCAGGCTAGTCCACCAAAAGTAGCTACTCCCGCAAGGAAAATCAAGAAGAGTAGCAGTGCAGCCTCCTGCAAGGATGTGTTTTTTACTAACAGCACAATTGGCACTGTGCCGACCATTAAGATGACCGGAAAAAAGGTCGCCCATGAGACAATAACCCGCGCCCCCTGTGCCCGTGTCAAAGGCTCTTCTCCGCTATAGGGAAAGAGGAGCCGGCGCACCGATAAGAAACGAGGTTGATCTTGTTGCATACAGCTCTGTCAGTCCTTCCCGTTATCGCTTGTACAACCATCGCTGTAGCATCTCTTCTGCTTGATATAAAATCTGTACTTCATTCTGATAGGTCAGATAGCGGCTCGCTTCGTAGATGGAAAACCACTGCACAAGATCATACTCATGATCGTGTAACATGGTATCACCACCCACGGCCTCTAATAAAAAGTGACGTACCTGCTTATGATAACGCACCTGTTCGCGTACAAAAGAATATGAGATACTGCCAATATAACCAATCAACTGCACTTGCAAACCTGTCTCTTCTTGTGCCTCACGCATTGCCACCTGCTCCACCGTCTCCCCTGGCTGAGGCGTTCCTTTGGGTAATGCCCAGATGCCAGCATGGCTACGCCCCACCAGCACTACCTCCACGGTTATCGTATGCTCCAGGTCCAGGGCCACCTGCCCCGTATCACAACTGTTTGTAGGGATTTCTCTGCCAGGAGAGCGCATAGAAGCAAGGCGGAATACGACGCCACCCGCTGAGTAGGCTCGCATTGTTCGATATCGCTCCATCTTATTTCAATATTTCAATCGCAAAATTTCAATTCCAAACGCTCAACGCGTTCATGATTCCATACAAACAATACCCCTTGCTTGCTGGCCTTCTATGCTAGAAACCGCGATGTATGGCCTTCTTTTCCATTACATCAACATACACTATACAACATTTTCCAATATCACTGTTACTGCTCTGATCGAGAATTAATCCTTTAAAAAGAAGAGCCTACCCAACATTTTTGATATGCAAAAATATATTGCACAGCTATTCTACCGTAGAGAATTATGTGAGAGTATAGCGAATACATAGGATAGTGTCAAGATAACATGCGCCGAATAGCTTCTATATTGCGCCCAGGTGTCTCTGGCGACACAGCACAACCTGGAGCAAGCAGCAGATGTCGTTCACCAGTCACTTCGAGCGCCCGGCCCACTTCTTCCTGTACCTGATCTGGTGTACCGTTTTTAAGTATAGTATGCTCACTGATACCGCCCATGACTGCTTTGCCGGAACGTAGTTTGCCTTCATGCAGATCAGGATTCCCATTGAGCGTTGCAGCCCAGTTGATCGCATGTACAGGATATGAGGCTAACAGGTCAAAATAGATACGGGGGCCACAATTGTGCAGCACATTGAATTTACTACGACTTTTAATAGTGTCTAGAAACTCTAGATCGTATTGCTCGCCAAACTCACGATACTGATCCTGTGTGAGCATACCCTCGCGTGCCCAACCATTGGTGGCATAGAAGATACCGCTTGCCCCTTGTTCTAAACAAGCAATGGCATAGTTGCTCAAAGTCTCTGTGATAATACGCAACGCAGCATGTAATGCTGAACGGTCCTCGCGAATGGTCTGTAACACCGGCTCATGTTTATTGCCGGCCAGGTACATTGCCACCCCAAGCGGACAAAAGATGGTCTGGATAAAATAGGCATCGTAGCCTACCTCATGATTCACGAGTTGCAGGACGCGCAATTGCTCACCAAGAGCTGCATAATCGGGCTCTAAAGGACGAACGCGCTTCCAATCGGCAGCACTTCTAATGGGAGTATATTCACAGACTGGTGGCTTAAATTTTTCGCCTGAAGAATGATAGCGAGCTTTCCAGCCTTCGGCCAGATAACTCGCACGAGGATTAACCTTTACATAATCCCAGTCATAACGGTTATAGTTTTCCGCCGTAGCCTCGGCCAACGACTGCACCTCCCACTCGCGCTCGAAGTCATGCCCCCATAGGCTAACAGGGACACGGTCTACTTTCTCGCCACGCAACGCAGCGTCAACCCGTTCTTTCTTGTTCATAAAGATCCTTTCTATTGCCTGAACCCATCACCGATGAATCATATTTTTCCTGACCCGATTGATGGGGTCGAAACCGAACTAGAAACCGGAATCGCAACGAAGCGGTATCCCACTCCTCGCTCCGTTAGGATGTACTGCGGATGAGCTGGATCTTTTTCTAGCTTCTGACGCAGATACGTGATATACAGGCGCAAGTAATGAGCCTCATCGCGGTATTCGCGCCCCCAGACTTTCGAGAGCAGGGTTTCATGGGTCAAAAGACGACCAGCATTGCTCACCAGGTGATAGAGAAGACGATACTCTGTCGGACGCAATACCACCTTCTGACCGCGTACAATCACCTCACGGCGTGAAAAATCAATTGTTAGATCGGGATCAACTACAATCTCCGTTTTACGCGATGGCGGTGCCATAAGCGAACGACGTAGCAGCGCACGGATACGTGAAAGCAACTCACGCGGGCTAAACGGTTTGGCAATATAGTCGTCAGCTCCCAGATCCAGACCGAGAATACGATCCTGCTCACTCTGACGTACCGTAAGCATGATGACAGGGACGGTTGATACCTCACGAATCGCTTTAAGCGTCTCGAAACCATCCATTTCAGGCATCATCACATCCAAAACAACAAGATCAGGAAGATGCTCACGCAACTCGTTCAGAGCTTCAACGCCATTAGCTGCTTCTAGCACACTATAATGTTCTAGCTCCAGGTTCATACGCACGAAGTCACGAATGCGCGGCTCATCATCCACGATCAGAATAGTCATATCACGTTGATCAAATACTTCCTGTTCCATCATCAAAAAACCACCATTGGTAATTGCGCTTTCTCTTCACGCGGTAAACTAAACGAAAAAGTCGATCCCTGTCGAAGTGTGCTCTCTACCCAGATCCGCCCTCCATGAGCCTCTACAATCGCACGACAGATATAGAGGCCCAAACCTGCGCCAGGGGTTATTTGCATCATTGGCTTGACCGCACGTTGGAAACGATCAAAAATCTGCTCTTGCTCACGCAATGAAATGCCCATACCCATATCACTTACACTCACAATTACCTCTTCGCCAGTTGCATTACAGCTCACCAGAATCTCTGGCCGACCCGGCGAATATTTAATTGCGTTATCCAGTAAATTTTGTAAGACCTCTTCAATACGCTCCCTATCAGCCATTACAGCAGGCAAATGTGCTGGAATGGCCAACCTTATAGCGACATCCGGGCTCTTCGCCCGTAGACGCCGTACCACCCCACGAATCAGGTGATCCAGGTCAAGCGACGCGATATCCATTTGTAAGCCATTGGCCTGGATGCGCGATGCATAAAGCAGATTACCGACCAGCTTATTCAAGCGATCAGCCTCCTCTTCAATTGCGACCAGGCGTGAGCGTAATGTCTTCGTATCGTAACGAGCATCCGCACGAGCAAGAGTCGCTGCATAGCCTTTGATAATAGCGATTGGTGTCTGCAATTCATGTGAGATCACCGAAATAAACGTTGAGCGCTGCTCCTCTTGTTGACGTTCACGCGTTAAATCATGCACATTGAGAATTCCATTTATAGGTTCACCACGTATAGAGCGTACACAGGAAGCGGTTACCGAAACGGCGAAGCGTTGCCCATCGCGAGCACAGATGATCATCTCACGATTCACGACTTCTTTGCCAGAAAAGGCCTGCAAGATGAGCGAGTCCTGTAATCCTAGATCATTGCCCTGCCGATCCTTGGGGCGCAGAACCTTAAAATAGAACTGCCCAAGCACCTCTCTCTCACGCCAACCCGTCAGACGTTCCATGGCCGGATTAAAATCGATGATGCGCAGAGCATGATCAACGGTTAGAATACCTTCTGTACTATAACGAAAAATGGCGGCCAGGCGTTCCTGCTCTTTGATTAGAGACTGTGATCTGAGCGCAAAACGCAAACTCGCGGCAAGTTGGACAATAAAGAGGTGAAGTACATTCTCCGTACCTTCGGTAACATCGAACAGCTCAACCTCCCCTTGCCGCTCAAAACATGATCGGCAGGTTGCTCGCCTGAGAAAGTACAAAACACCCAATGGACCACTTCCATCATAAAGGGCAAGTGCACAATACTCAACGCCATGGCGCTCTATCACCTCCTCAGCCACTCCTAGTTGACGCGCCGAATCGGGGGCAAGCGACTCAACGATAAGCGGGTGAAGCGTGTTAGGCTGCATGCCTTCCTGCGCATGAAGCATCAATACAGGTAAAACGGCTTTCTCTATGTGATAGAGTGTATACTCAGCACTACTTTGTGGATCAAACGCTTCATTTGACACTACAAACACACCAGAATCGCCGCGTAGCAGTTGAATGGCACTTCCTACCAGAATGGTCATTTGGTCAGACGAGTCCTCTACCTGCTGCGCTTGGGACCAAGACATAATGGGCTCCACTGTGGAAAATTGGAATCAGGACATTTCGAACATCGCTTCGCACCAACACGGCTTTCGAAAGGCCTAATGGATCAAGCAGAAATCTTGCAAACCTGATAGACTTGCAAAGCAAGAGACAACAGTGTTATTTTAACACATATACATAGAGGTGAGTAGACACATGCATTTTGACATTTTCACACTTTTCCCAGGTATGTTCCAGGGACCATTTAGCGAGAGCATTCTCAAACGCGCTCAGGAGCGGGGTCTCCTGAGCATCGACCTGCATAATATTCGTGACGCGACCAGCGACAAACACCATGTTGTCGATGATTATCCCTATGGTGGAGGTGCGGGCATGGTCATGAAGCCCGAACCAATTTTTAATGCAATAGAAGCGATCCACCAGGGTGGTCCCATCATTTATTTAACGCCACAGGGACGACTGTTTAACCAGCATATCGCCCGTGAGCTAGCCAATGAAACACGTATCACGCTTTTATGTGGACACTACGAAGGCATCGACGAGCGCATCTGCCAACATCTGGTAACCGACGAGATCTCTATTGGCGATTACGTCCTGACCGGCGGCGAGCTGGCCGCGATGATCGTTGTGGACGCGGTCAGCCGGCTTATGCCCGGCGTGCTGACAGAGGGCTCGGCGGAGGAAGAGTCGCACAGCAACAATCTGTTAGAATATCCCCAGTATACGCGTCCAGCCGAGTTTCGCGGCTGGCGCATCCCCGACATGTTGCTCTCAGGCCACCACGAAAATATCGCTCGCTGGCGGCGAAAAGAGGCTGTCAGGCGCACCCGCCAGCGTCGCCCAGATCTCTACGCAAAGTTGGATCTTAGCAGTAAAACGGATAAGAAGCTGCTCAAAGAATTGGACGATGAGGAGAAGCAGGCAGTGGCCCTGGCAGAATCGCTAAATCCACCAGAGCCACCAACTCAACTTTAGTGCGGGATGGGTTATACGATCTTAAATCGAGTCAAGTACACAAGTATATACGAGCCATCCCCAATTTTCCAAAATCTACAGAATATGCTTTTTATTATATATTCACCTTGTTCTCTATTTTTGCGTTTTGCGCAAAAATAGAGAACAAGGTAGAATAATAGGATTGCTCACGCTCCATATATATTTATTTACCACAAATAGGTCATATGCCCCATGAAGATGAGGCTCAGGGAAGGTACACTCTATACTACATACTAACTATTAGGAATACGATATTGCTCCGAAATGAGCATAGAGGTCAATCTTTTCGCGAACCGCTGGAAGGATGGTCCAAACATCAATATATGAAGCAAGCATTATCACGATGCTCCTTACTGGAAAATGCGAGAATAATGATAGAATACAGTATGCAGTACAGATAATGCAAAATCTGTATCTGGAAGCGGTATCTTCCCACAAGTAAATTCAGGTAGATTAAGTATATAGACATCTCGCAATTCGTATCAGTAACCATGTTCTGTTATGTTTTCAGGAGGTACGTTCCATGAAACGCATGCATGCCCTGATCCTTTCGTCCCTCTGTATTCTGCTGCTCATTGCCTGTGGCTCCAGTTCAATCCCACAAGGCAAAGTCACCGCCGAGTATTCCGTCCCTACTGCCGATTCTCACCCAACGGGGATTACAAAAGCACCTGACAATTCGCTCTGGTTCACTGAATTTGATGGTAACAAGATCGGTCACATCACGCAAACGGGGAAGATTACTGAGTTTCCTGTACCTACTCCCGCAAGCAAACCAGATAGAATCGCTGCGAGTTCAGATGGCATGATCTGGTTCACCGAGTTTCAAGGGAACAAGATAGGGCGTATTTCGCAAGAAGGAACTATCACCGAATTCCCCGTGCCCACCTCTAAGAGCTGGCCTGATGGGATTGCTGCCGCATCCGATGGCTCACTGTGGTTCACTGAGAATTATACAGACAAGATAGGCCATATCACTGCACAAGGCAAAATCACCGAGTTTCTTCCGCCTACCACACACAGTGAACCACAAGATATCACCAAAGGACCTGATGGTGCCTTCTGGTTTATTGAAGCTGGCGTCGATCAAATTGGCCGCATCACTGCACAGGGCAAAATCACTGAGTTCCCTGTTCCTAATGCAAACAAGGATCTAACAGGAATCACTGCGGGAAAAGATAATGCGCTCTGGTTCCTGGAAACCGGTTTGAGCAAAATAGGGCGTATCTCCCTACAAGGTAAAGTCACCGAATTTACGGCTCCCACCAATTATAGTGCGTTGGAAGGGATTACCACAGGGTCCGATGGGACAATCTGGTTCACAGAGAATTTTGCCAATAAGATCGCAGGGATCACGCCCAAGGGAGACACGACCGAAATATCTGTTCCTACCGCTGACTGTGGTAATGTACCTTGTGGTCTTGCGATGCTTGCTATGGGCGCAAACAACACGCTCTGGTATACAGAACTCAGCGGCAAGATTGGTAGTATCACCTTATCGAGTTGAGTTTTGCCAACTTATGCACTTGCTTAGTATGATTGCATCTTCGGTGCGAACTCATACAGTGAAACGACCTATAGTGACAGGAATATGGCACTCTCTTACGGTGCTGGAAAGTACGTTTCGGCTGCTTTAAGCATAGATAACGCGTTTCCTAGTGAAGAAAGTGTATTTTTTAGAGGTACCACATTCTTACTATAATAGTTTTCAGTATTTTTCATACCGAAATATTCGGTTGGTCCAAGAGAAGCTGTATTGATGCCAGTATCAGTAGAAGCTGCATTAAGCTGATTACTATTCTGATATTCCAGATGGTTCTGGATAACAAGAGGGCCACCAGACCCTAGAGGCGTATTTCCTACATCGTTAATGTTATGGATCTGAGCACCATACTGACCACCTGGATCAATATAGCTATGTAGTTTCGTATCCCAGGGCATCATATGAGCAGCGCTAATTATGCCGAGGTTTACACCTAAAGCCGCAGCAAAACGAAGACCTGAAAGAGGAGCCTGGGGAGAATAGTTGGGATTGAGAGGCGAGTCAAGCTGATTCAGGAGATGGTCCTCGTAAGACGAAAGCAGCGGAATAGGATCATAGGTAGCATCATACATATTATACTTCACGTTATTCAACGGCGCTCCCATAACCGGCGCTCCATAGGTAATTACCTGAGCAACGCGAAGACCAGATTGGTTTATCGTTGAATCATTACCACTAGCAATATCATTTGCCATTTGCTGGGCCGTCATTCCTCCCAGACTATAGCCAGCAAATGTGATCTCAGAACCAGCCATCTCACGATGTTCTCGCATATAGTCTAAGAGTGCTTGTCTTACATCGGCCAGATATGGATTAGTGTAGCCCTGACCAGTCTGCAAAGCCGTAAATAAATCTGTATCATAGTTAATATTATTCAGGTCGGTGCCACCAATGCTAATCAAAAGACCGTTTTTGCCATCTTTCTTGTAAGGAGTAATCGTGATTGGTTTGCTTGTTCCTTGAGTTGTATCTACGTTTGTTTGGACATAATCGAACACATCCCTTGAGCTCAGATAGTTTTCGGAGTTGTGAACCGCGTATTGAAAATTATGATACTCTTGCTCAAGTTCGTTGGCCCAGGATGTGAGATCGCGCTTGACCTCGGCGGCTAGCTGGTTGAAGGCCTGGAGATAATAAGCCTGAAACTGCATTTCTGACGGCACTGGCGTTATCGAGCCATAAGGAGAGTTCGAGGCCTGGCGATCCGGTCCCAGACCATTATGCGTCAGATTTGGGCTATAAAGAGAGGTCAAGTTCGGATCTCCAGGGGTCAACGGCATATAAGTTACGGCATCCTGCATTGCCTGAGCTTCGACCGTCCGATACGCCTGATTATATGCACTGGATAGGCTTGCTGAGCCGCTCTGGAGCACATTATTGAGAATACCTGTATCACCTACACTAAGACCTACATAGGAGACGTTGGCGCTGTTGCCGATATTATTTAGCGTCATTTGAATCAAATTATCCCGCCAACTATCAAATACACTCTGCGGGATCTGCCATTGCATATTATGAGGAGGCATCTCAGCCAGCATGCGATTATCATAGGTGGAGCTGGAGGTCGTCATCACAAACCCAAGATTGGAGCAAGCGCTCCCAACGTGGCCCAGGCCATCGTAGACCGGGCGGCTGGTATTGATATCTGTATTGACCGCTTCCAGAAAAGCTGTGGCCCCTTTGCCCTTATATTCTTGCTGATCAACCAGGTGCTGCGCTTTTTGAAAATAGTCATCATTCCAGAACATATAGCGATCTCTGGCATTGGTGAGTGCATCGCCCATGTTTTTTAACTGAGCGGCACTCGCCTGAGTAAGCGTTGTAAGCCAGTTACTCATTTGACACATCTCCTTGGATCTTTGGACGGAAAAACAGTAAAGAGAGCGGATATTTCTACAGAGTCAGGATGTATCCCTATTGCGGCTTTGTCAAACGTCGTTGCGTCCACGTCACGGGGCGTGTCATGCGGGGCGAGGACGTTTGACAAAGCACTATTGCCCGGCAAAGCTTCAATCCCGCCCGAAGCCCCTGGCGTTTTCGTTGTTAGTCGGGCGTGGTGGCAGTAGACGTGTCAGGTAGGATTGTAAGAGTTCGGCGGAGGCTCGCTGCACCATAACCATCGCCATTTCACCTGGGCTCGGCTCCTCTACCCAGAGCAGATAGCTTCTCTTTGGCCCCTGCAAGATCGTCAGAGCGACATTGGGCGTGGGATGATCCATTGTTGGTGTCTGTTTCCAGCGTGCCATATATTGCACCACTTGCGGCTCATGGTAGGCAATGGCAAGTTCTGTAGCTGCTGGCGACTCTAGCGAGATCGAGAAGATCTGCTGAGCCAGCGTAGGATTCTCGCGTGCCACTTTGACGCCTGCATTTAGCTCTCGCTGTACAATGCGCCCTTGCAAGTACGCCGCGCCGCGTTGTTCCTGCGGCAACTTCGGATAGAGCCGCTGCTCCAGCTCTTCGTAGCTTGCCAGTATGCGCAACTGCAACACATCCGGCTCAGGCTCGCATTGTTCATAGATAGCCTGACCGCCAATATTATCAGGACTGCCAAATATATAGAGAAAAGGAGCAACACGTGTGGAGGCAATATATGTATCAACAAAAAGTGTATAGCGGGGGTGGGCATAATCAAGCAGGAGTGCGGCCAACGTTGGATTCACCATGCGATGCCGGGTCTCATCCCAGCCCACCAGTCCCCGCGCACGCAATGTATGATCAGCAGTCGCCAGCGCCTGCTCTCTCTGCACATCATCCAACTTCGCTAGCAAATCAGAGTCAAAGCCCGGCAACTCATCGATGCCAAGAGCGCTCTGGAGCAAGTACAACTCCTCTGGCGTCAGGCGCAACACAATATTTTCTGGCATACAGCAAATCCTTCTGCATTATTTCGGCTTGACAACAAAACCTGTTGCACGTTGCATATTCGCCGGGTTCGTGCTATCTCCACTCCCACCATAAAAGCTATCGACGTTCTGATAGAGTTTGTTAAAGCCGCTTGCAATCATCTGCTCATTAAAAGCGACCAGATCGGAAGCTTTAGAGAGAAGAGCGCCAATGTTATGACGCTTCTGCACCATCTTCTCCAGTTCTGCCTTGTGAGTCGTAATGTAAGGGTCCAGTTCTTTTTGTAAGCAAGAAGGCACTGCTAAGGAAGCCGTTTCGTACTCAAAACTGTTTATTTGCTGCATCACATCATCGCCCAGATTGACAGCATTCGCCTGTACATCTCGTCCCGTCTGAGCGATAGAAATAGTATTCGCCATAAAATCTTCGTTTGACGCACCCATAATAGCATACTGCCTTTCTATAATTATACATAAAGAACACACTTATCCTTCTCATTTTATTATCTTATAGTATATAGTTATATGCGTCAAGATCTTCTCTATTCGTAGGTATAATAGTGCATGTTCAGATTGCTTGCGCCCCAGATATATCTATTAGCATAAATAGGACATATGCCCCATGAAAATGAGGTGCCAGGAGGGTACACTTCTATCAATAAGAAGACGATATGCTCTGAAATGAGGAGGAATTGATAAAATGGAATCGACGAAATACACTCTGGATGACCATCACGACGCATCTCCCCGTAAAGCTCAGCCGGCCTGGAGTCCCGCTGGACAAGCTACCATCGGCATATTCTTTGGTATGCTGCCGTTTCTTTTAATGCTCTACTTCACGATGTTAATATTTACATCCGGGGACCGAGTTTCAAGCTTGCAACGACATAAGTGCAGCGACCAATGGCTTTGGAGAGAGCACCATTCTTGCCTTTGTGGTCTGCGTGGTTTGCCTTTTCTCTAGAAGTACACGTACAATCAGTTTAGCAACCTGTGCAGCCTGGTTTTTCTGCCTTGCCCCTGCATTCCAGATCTTTATTATGCTCGCCTTTGGAAGTGATAGTTGTATGGGGGTATGGGGGTAAGATAGTCAGTTTGAGCAGTTAGCTATTTTACATTTTTCGTATATCTTTGGCATCGTGCAAAGATATACGAAAAATGTAAAATAGCTAATAGAGGCATTTGCTACTCAACAGCATCCTCATCAACAGTACCAGCGGGCATTGGCGGATGATGGCTGCGGCGTTGTTCCTGCAAACGGGCAGCCTGACTACGCAGGAACTCGTTGCGAGCCCTTTCTTCGTCCATGATATCGTCCGCTTCGTCCAGGAGGCTCTGGCCCTCATCTAGTGGCTGGTTATCGTGCCCACCCTGGTCATAGACCTCGCGGGCACGTCCAGCAGCCTCTGAACGACCAATAACGCCATGTTCTTCCAGCAGATCGATCAGCCGGGCTGCACGTGAATAGCCGACACGCAGGCGGCGCTGTAAAAGCGAGATCGAAGCCCGGCCATATTCGCGTACCACCTCTTCCGCTTTCTCCAGTAGATCATCTTCCAGCTCAAACTCATCATCAGACTCAGCTTTTAATTCCCAGCCTGGCTCCTCCTGCGCTTCAACGCCCGCTGGCAACGGCGCTTCACCCAGCGCCTGTGCATGCTCAACGATCTGTTGACGCCAGTAATCGGCCAGCTTCTGAGCCTCATCGTCCGACAAAAAGGCCCCCTGGATACGCTCAGGACGACCAGCATCAGCGGGGAGATACAGCATATCCCCACGACCCAGCAGCCGTTCCGCGCCTCCCATATCAATGATTGTACGCGAATCAACCGAGGAACTGACCATGAATGAGATACGCGTTGGAATATTCGCCTTAATCAGGCCAGTGATCACATCGACCGAAGGGCGCTGTGTCGCCACAACCAGATGGATACCAGTCGCACGAGCAAGTTGTGCCAGGCGACAGATCATACCCTCCACCTCTTCCGGGGCAGCCATCATCAGATCGGCCAGCTCATCAATAATTATCACTATTGATGGCAGATTGTTGAGCGAGAGATCGCCCAGCGCGATCCGCTCCAGGCGCATCTTGCGATAGCTCTCCAGATTGCGTACACCCAGCTGCGAGAAAAGGCGATAGCGTCTCTCCATCTCGCTAATCGCATTCTTGAGCAGCGACACCACCTTATCCACCTCAATGACGACCGGCGAAAGCAGATGAGGGATGCCATTATACATGTTCAGTTCCACCATCTTCGGGTCAACCATCAACAAGCGCACATCGTCGGGCGTCGCCTGGGTCAGGATACTGGCAATCAGCGTGTTGATCATCACGCTTTTGCCCGAACCCGTTGCGCCCGCGATGAGCAGATGGGGCATCTTGGCCAGATCGCCGACACGTACCAGGCCCCCTACATCTTTCCCCAGCCCAATCGCCAGCTTCG
The DNA here is from genome assembly GCA_963850365.1 of uncultured Chloroflexia bacterium. GTDB lineage: Bacteria > Chloroflexota > Ktedonobacteria > Ktedonobacterales > Ktedonobacteraceae > Dictyobacter. Next base: position 137,962 of record CAWKKX010000010.1, on the reverse strand, counting down.
ATTTTCCCTTCAACGTCGAATATTCTTTGCTCTCCAATACTTCGCGTAACGTCACCATACGGCTATTCTTGTTCGGAATCTCGACGCCGACATAGGGACGACCGGGAACAGGAGCCTCCATACGAATAGTTTTGGCCTCCAGCACCAGGGCAAGATCGTTTTGCAACGCCATAATGCGGCTCACGCGGGTACGCGTCTCATAGACGATCTGACCGGCTGAATCGCGTACTGGCACCATCTTACCCGTTTTCTCATCCAGTATCATTTCCGGCTTCCCGGTCGGTCGAATGCCAAAGCGAACAATCGTCGGGCCAATACTAATATCCTCCTCGCGCACCTCAGCATCAACACGAAAACTACGTAGCGTATCGTGAATGAGCGCCGCCAGAGCAGAGGTATCCTCATTGTACAATTGCAGCTTGACCACCTCTGGATTGTTGAGCAGGACCGTACCAGGCACCTTCCAGACGGAAGTGATATTTGGTAACGCAACCGCAGGAGCCACGGGTACCACAATAGCATTTACAGGACGTGCATTATTTACACCAGATTTAGAGCGCGGCTTCGCCACAGGTGGATTTGGAGCAAGCGGCTCTATGACCTGCCCTCGCACAGCATGTTTATCCTCATATTCATCTTCATGCACTTGTTGCTGCAAGGGAAGTGGCTGCTGCCTTGCACCACGCACAGCGCCTCTGTGTTCCGAAAGATCCAGTGGTTGAGGCTCGACTGCTCCGCGCGGCACCACACCTATTTGATGATTATATACATTGATATCATTGAGTGGATCATCCACAACGCCAGCACCATCCTCGAACTCTACCGTTTCCTCATTATAGAGATCTACATCATCATTATTATCATCATAGCCAAGGCCATTATCTAATACCGTCTCATCATCATTAATTGAGCGACGTTTTCCGATACCTGGTGCCAGACTTGCACGCTCAACTTTCTGCGAGTTCGACCTTTTTTGTGACTCAGACGCAGAACCCTTATTAGCACCATAACGTGTATATTGCGGGCGCTGCCCAAGGAAACGTGCAGTCTCATCTTGCTTGTCAGCGCGTACTGGCTGGACCTTAGAACTGTTTGCAATAATACTATCAATAAAACGCATAACCATCAGCACATGCCCAAAGGTAATACGGAAAGTAAGGATAATAGCAACCAGAAGTAGCCCCATAACCGTCACATGCTGCACAGCGGGCGACCAGCCAATAAGAGGCATTACCAGTAGCTCAGCTAACACACCAGCCTTCATAGCACCCATAATTAAACGGCTCTCAACAAGTATTAAAAGGCATATAAATACCAGGCCCATAATCAGTGACCAGCGCAGAACACGTACTTTGCGTATAGATTCCCACAAATGAATAGAAGCAAAAGTCACCAGACCAAAAGCGAATACATAAGCAGACCAACCAAAGAAAGTTATAAAAAATTTGTTAATGCCATTCCAAACAGGTGCGGAACTAAATACAGTAAGCGAAGCCAATAAGAGCAATGATACACACAAGAACCCGATACCAAGTATGCGTTCTTGTTCATGAGACTCTAAACTATTCCACTTATCACGTATCCAGCCAATAAATTGTACATCGTGAGCGCTACTGGGCGCAGAGGAAGACGCGGAAGGACGCTTTGAACGCGTGCTAACTGCCCCTCCTCGTCGTGCGGCCCCTGAGACTGATTTACCGCGCTGCTTTGGGGAGACCGCGCCGCGCGAACTTCCAGAAGGCCTCTGTGCTGGGAAGTTCGACCGCTGCTCGATGCGCTGCACCACCGATTGATGGCTCCCAGTAGCCTTGCTGACACGCGAGGTCCCCGGTTTCAGACTTGGCCCCAGGCGTTCCCGTTGTCGCCTCAGCTCATTATTTTGATTACTGCTTGCCAATTGCTGGTTCCCTCCTTCTCTAAGCGTGACATCTGTATGATAGCGCAGATGTTCGAGAGAAGCAATAGGAGATAGAACGTTCTTTTTTCTCTCGTCTATTTTAGATTAAAAAGAGAGAAAGAGTTTCAAGAAAGTAGTTTTTTAAAGTTTCAATTAGTTATAAAGAGAGGACGCCTCAAGGAGCCCTCTCTTCAAAAGGTAGATGCACTTGCCTAAAGGCAAGTTTAGACTTCCATAACCACGGGCAAGATCATCGGGCGACGGTGAGTTTTTTCGTAGAGGAACTCACTTAACGTATGTTTGATCTTATCTTTCACAAATGACCAATCGGAGCCGCCATGGTTTTCCAGGCCAACGAACGCATCGAAGACCCGCGCACGAGCGCTCTCTAACAACTCCTCGGCATCGCGCATATAGACAAAACCGCGTGAAACAATATCTGGTCCGGCCAGCGGTTGTCCCGTTTCCTTATCGATAGTGAGAACGACCATAAGGATACCATCCTGAGAAAGCACCTTGCGGTCGCGCAGAACAATCTGTCCCACCCCACCAACGCTTAAGCCATCGACAAAAACATTACCCGAAGCCACATGACTATTAATAGCAATGCCACCATCGGTACTTAACTCAATAATATCGCCATCTTCAGCGACCACAATATTCTCTTCAGGTACACCCAGGGAGTAAGCCAGCTTGGCATGTAGCACCAATTGACGATACTCGCCGTGAACTGGAACAAAGTATTTAGGTCGCACCAGGCTCAACATCAACTTCAGCTCTTCCTGTGCCGCATGACCAGAAACATGAACCTGTGCAATGCCCTGATAGAACACCTCAGCGCCCTGGCGAAACAGGCTATTGATAGTCCGGTTCACCATCTTCTCATTGCCAGGGACAGGAGTCGCCGAAAGGATCACGGTATCGCCCGGCTGGATACGAATCAGACGGTGATCCTGATTAGCAATACGAGTGAGAGCCGAAGTAGGTTCCCCCTGACTGCCAGTACAAATGACCACAATCTGCTCAGGATTAAACTTATTAATATCTTCGGGGCGAATAAGCATCCCCTTAGGCACATTAAGATAGCCAAGTTCAATAGCCATCTGAACGTTATTTTGCATACTACGCCCAACCAATGCCACAAAGCGCTCATAGCGTTCTGCTGTATCGACCACCTGTTGCACACGTGATATAAGCGATGCAAAAGTTGCTAAGAGGATACGTCCGGGCGCATTTGCAAAAATCTTATCCAGTGAATCGTTCACGATGCGTTCGGATGGAGTATAGCCGGGTGTTTCCACACGCGTACTATCGCCCATCATTACCAGCACCCCCTCGTTACCGATCCTACCCAACGTGCCCAGGTCAGCTGGTTTGCCATCGACAGGGGTATAGTCGAACTTATAGTCGCCCGTATGCACCACGGTACCAATGGGAGTATGCAGTACAATCCCTACCGAGTCTGGTATACTATGGTTGACGCGGAAAAACTCAGCGAAGCATGAACCAAGATCTACTCGATCACCGGGAGCAATAACCTGAACACGTACTTTATCGAGCAAGCGATGCTCTTTGAGTTTGACATTGATCAGGCCCTGAGTCAAACGAGTCGCATAGATGGGTGGAAAATCCAGCATCGGCAGTATGTAGGGTAGACCGCCGACATGATCTTCGTGGCCGTGAGTGATAAGAATACCGCGTATACGATGCTTTTTATCTGCCAGGTAACTGGTATCGGGGATAACCAGATCCACCCCAAACATTTCCTCATCGGGGAACATAACCCCGATATCCACAATAATGATGTCTTCGCCATATTCAACGACCATCATATTCTTGCCAACTTCTCCCAGCCCTCCCAGGGGGACAAGCCGCACTTTTTCTGTTGTCAAAGTATAAACAACCTCCTAACCACACCATATGGACCACAAACATGTGCAGTCCAAAGCTATAAACCGGTAAATTTATTTATCTCCACTCCTGCCTCTACCACAGGAGTAAAAGCCAAATTAAGTTATATCATTCCATCTGAAAGTGTACCATATGCCATCTCGGAAACACAAGCACACCTACATCCCGCATCGCGACCCCCAGAGAGGCACGCGGCAATCACGCACGGCTGTCACCCATCAACATTAATACATTTCAATATGTAAAATTATGACCACATAATCCACACAATCGGAACCCATTACGATTATAGAACGCCATTCGCACGTAAAATCGCAAAGACCGCAATGAGCACAACTACTATAATAGCTACGACCCCAATCATAAAATAGACTCTACGCGGGCTGGTATCAACCTTGCCACCAGGAAGGGATCTCTTCACGCGAGCGACTTGCTCTTCGCGACGTTGCTTCAAACGATCAGCACGCTTTTTGCGTTGATCCTGTATTGTCTTCGCGCGGTTATCGTCATCGTTAGCGCCCATACGCTCCATACGACGGCGCATATCGCGATTATAGCTTTCTAATTGCTGTTGCTGAGCATTAGCATTCTCAGTAAGCTTTTTAGGTTGTGTTGACTTTGCGCCAGGGACCGCGCTACCACCAACAGCAGATTTATTGCTCTTACTGTTCTTACGTGGAGCCGGAGCTGGAGTTGAAACAGTGCCAGCTACCTGTTGGGTTACTTTCGAGGCATCAGAAGCCTTCGAAGCACTTCCTGAAGCCTTCTGTCGTGATGTATTCTCATCAGCCATCTCTTTAAAACCTCTCTCAATCAACCTTCGTTTTTTTCTTAGCCATTCAGCATTTCTTGAGCGATACGAGCCGCCGTCTCTTTATCATCGGGAGAGAGCATCCCATCAATAACCAGACCCAACAAATGTTCTTTGATAGGGCGTAACCAGGGTCCTGGACCGCGATCAAACATCTCCATCAACTCATTGCCATCCAAAGGACTCTTCAGTGGAACGCGTTCAGCTTCAGCTTGCAACTGTTGGCAGCGTATAGCAAGTTCCGAGACGCGAGCGGCAGCCTTATTTATCTTATCCGTGCGATAACTGGTGATATCAGCGCGTGAGAGATCGAGTAGATCGGGCAAAGTATTGCCTGCATCGATCATCAAGCGGCGCACAGCCCCATCGGTCCAATCTGAGGCATAGGCATTCACACGCATATGTAAGCGAACAATTAAAGAAACGCTCTGAATGAATTCGCGATCAAAGTGTAAGCGTTTCAGGATATCATACGCCATATGGGCTCCAATATCCTCATGGCCAAAGAAATGAACCTTATTGTCCTCGACAGTCTTTGTACGAGGCTTTGCGATATCGTGCAATAAAGCCCCCCAACGAGTCACAAGGCGAGGAGAAGACTGCTCAACCACGCGTAACACATGTGCATAGACATCTTTCGTCGAGGCCGCTTTCAGTCCTGGACGCTGGCTCACACCGCGTAGATCCATAACTTCGGGAATAATCCACTCCATCAAACCCAACTCGGCCAGAAGATCAAGGCCTCTGGCAGGATGAGATGAAAGCAAGAGCTTATTCATCTCATCGCGAATGCGTTCGCGGCTAATCTTTTGCAGCTTGGGTGCCTGACGTATTATAGCCTGACAGGTAACTGGCTCGATCACAAAATCGAGTTGAGCGGCGAAACGGACAGCACGCAGCAAGCGGAGCGGGTCCTCATCGAAGCGCTTATCAGGCTCCTCCCCAACTGCCCGCAGGATATGATCTTCAAGATCCTGCCGGCCATGAAAAAGGTCAATGATCGAACCATCGAGAGGATCGCGGGCCAGAGCATTGATCGTAAAATCGCGGCGGGCCAGATCCTCTTCCAGACTATTGCCGAAACAGACCTCCGGTTTACGCGATTCTGCATTATAGCGCTCGGAACGGAACGTTGTAATTTCAACGATACTCTCGCCATAATGGAGGCGTACAGTGCCAAAACGCTCACCCACCAGAATCACAGCCGAGGGATGAGTCGGAGCAACCAGGCGCTTGATCTCATCGGGTCGAGCATCAGTAGCAAGATCCGCATCACTGGATTGCCCGCGATGGAGCAGTACATCACGTACTGTGCCACCGACCATATAGAGTTGTTTCTGCTGGGCAAGGAAAGCCTGCGCCAGCATAATAATGATGTCAAGCATACTAAAATCTATGTACCCGCTTCGTTTTGTTACTAGTTGCTGCATGTGTTTCAGGCCATGACAGGCAGGTCATTTATTTAAAGAGCAGCCAGAGGAGCAAGCAGCTCACCGCTAGAAAGTTCTGCTCCTCTGACTGAAAGGCAACCACGTCATCAAACAGGTAAGGGTGATAGTCCTATTCATTTTTACGATGGGACTATTGTATCATGTTCAGATAGTTTCGTTAAGCCTTATGACTGTTGTCCTCATTCGGGATTCAACAAGAATTTAACAATTTTTCAGGCGCTAAATGGTACAGCGCGGCGCGGCATTTCACGCACGTTGCCTTCGACATCTAGTTCAAGCAGTGGATTATCTATGCACCAGCGTTGACTATCGAAAGGCTCCGCATCAGCAAACGGTTGAACCGGCACATACTGACCATCAGAGTTAACTGATGTGCATTGACGGTATCGGCCAATTGTCGCATCAGCAACTGCTCCATAATTGCCTGCTGCATCGAACGCAAATCAATTGGGAACAAGACCTCAACCCGGTGATCCAGATTGCGCTGCATCATATCAGCGCTACCCAACCACACCTCCGACTGCCCATTATTGTGAAAGTAATAGATTCGGCTATGTTCCAGGAAACGCCCAACAAGGCTACGAACACGAATATTGGTACTAATCTCAGGAACACCAGGACGCAGGCAACAGATACCACGAATAATGAGATCAATGCTTACGCCAGCTTGAGAGGCGCAATAGAGTTGATGAATGATCGCAGGATCGGTCAAGGCATTCATTTTAAAGATCATCCGTCCATTGCCATATTTCTGGTGCATCTCTATCTCGCGTTTGATACGCTCAATAATCCCCTCACGCAAGTAGACAGGAGCAACCAGCAATTTGTCATATTTATCCCGGCGTGAGTAGCCTGTCAGCGAATTAAAGAGCACAGTAGCATCCTCGCCAAACACTTGCTGGCAGGTGAACATACCCAGATCCTCGTATATTTTCGCAGTTGAAGCATTGTAGTTACCAGTACCCAGGTGTACATAGAGGGTTAAGCCATCCTCTTCTTTGCGCACAACCATAGCCACCTTGGCATGAGTCTTCAGACTAATCTGACCATAAACAACGTGAACGCCCGCATTCTCCAGTTCTCTAGCCCACACAATATTATTTTCCTCGTCGAAGCGGGCCTTCAACTCAACCATCACAGCCACCTGCTTATCGTTTTCCACCGCCTCTAAGAGCGCATGCACTACTGGCGAGTTTGAACCTGTACGATAGAGTGTTTGTTTAATAGCTAATACCTGTGGATCATGAGCGGCTGTCCTGATAAAATCGACCACGCTATTGAAGCTATCGTATGGATGGTGGAGCAGTATATCATGTTTCTGAATTGATGAGAAGATATCCTTATTATGGCGGATAATAGAAGGAACATGCGGCACAAACGGAGTATCTTTCAGATCTGGGCGTGTGATACTATGTAGCTCCATCACATCGCCCATGCCTAGTGGGCCATCGATTACAGTCAGATCATCCTCAGTAATCTCCAGGTTATCCAGCAAAAGGCTACGAATACGCGTAGGCATCGAAGGATTCACAGCGAGATCAACCACTGCCCCAAAACGGCGTTCACGGACTTCCTGCTCGATATATTCAAGCAAATCAGAAGCCTCATCCTCTTGTAATTCGATGTCTGCATCGCGTAAGACGCGAAATGGATAAGACTCCCATCTCTGAAAACCTGGGAACAGCAAATTCAGATGAGCATTGATAACCTGCTCAATCCAAACGAAGGCAGACGCCTGTGGCTCTTCCGATTCAACCGGAACGGAGACAAGGCGCGGCAAGGATGAGGATGGCGGCACCTTCAAACGGGCAAAAAGGGTATCGCCCAAATCGTCAGTAATAACCACAGCCAGGTTCAGACTAAGATTTGAGATATGAGGGAAGGGATGCCCAATGTCTACAGCCAGAGGAGTAAGCACAGGAAAAATGGCGGACTCAAAATAGGCACGCGCCATTTCGCGCTGTGTCTCATTCAACTGTTCGTAGTCAAGAACGTAAATATGCTCCTGGGCCAAAAGAGGTAAGAGTTCGGTTTGCCAGTATTGACGTACCTCTTGCACAAGGGGAGCCAATTGTTGACGAATGGCCGTCAATTGTTGACCTGCCGAACGACCATCCGGGCTAAGCAAAGACTTCTGGGAATCAACCTGATCCTTGAGACCTGCAAGGCGAATCATAATGAACTCATCAAGATTCGTTTCAAAAATGGCAGTAAACTTGACTCGTTCTAAAAGCGGATGACGTGCCTTTTTAGACTCATCGAAAACACGCCGATTAAACTCAATCCAACTCAGTTCCCGATTAATGTAGAGGTTGGGACTCTCCAGAGAAGAGATAGAGGTCCCAGGCACTTCTTGTTGATCCATAGATATCCCCGCTATATAAATACCTGTAGTCAGCTTCATTTTACCATCAGGTAAGAAGCGTAGCAAACGACGATCTACCTTTTTTATAAAAAAATAAGGGCGGAAACAGCGACGGGCCTTAAAGAGCAAGACGATACAACATCTCACCAGCATGCGGCACAAATAGTACGCCCTCATCTTCACGATTTTCCCATTCATGTGGATCAATAGTACGATAATCAGTGTAGCCCAGATTGATAAGCTGACAGCGAGCCTCGGGAATGCCAGTAGCCAGCGTTACCTGAATACGTGGAGTTTCGATACCAGTTGCAGCATCGTAAGTCCCGGAGCCTTTGACATGTGTGCTATGGGCAAGGATACTGCCAGGGACAGTAGAAAAACGGTCCCATTGTTTCAGAAAATAGTCGCGCACATGATAGCCAACCTGATCGATCAGCTTGCCATGCGTATAAGAAACTTCGGTGAGATGAGGAGCATAGATAATCACCTCACCTCCATCAGCGATAACAGGTTCTGTTTTATACATTGCTTTTGCGGCAGTCCATAGATCATCATAGAGGCTTGAGGGCATAGAGAGAACACGTCGGAAAGAGTGAGTTTTGAAAATGATATTGAGTTGAGCGGAAAGATCTGCAGCACGCTCAAAAGCCTCAATGTATGACCCAGTGTAGATACCGTGAAAAGCGTCTCCTTGGAGCACCAGAGAAATACAAAGCAATGGTCGTGGCACGAACTCAGCGGCGCGATGAATCACACGACGTGTCAGCGTATCCTTCACCCCAATCGTAGCCATATTTGTCACCCGCGCCCCCAACCAATGCGAAAAATTGATGATATTTGAGCCAGCGATACCAGGGAAAAGATATTTTGCGCCACCTGAAAAGCCTGCCACCTCGTGAGGGAAAACCGGACCACAAATGATCAATTGATCATAATCAAAAATCATACGATTCAGCGTCACCGGGACCTCTTCAGCCAGGATACCTTCCGTCAAACGTTCGGCCTCCGACGAAGAGATGGTCCCAATAGTATGCAGAGCAGCAGGATCGGACCAGTGATGATTATAGATCTGGACATTAGGATAATATTCAGCCCGTTCGGCAGCCGAAGTGCCAACAAGTTTTGTAATAGCCTCAGCCGACATTGGCTGATGAGTACCCAGCGCGATCAGATAGTCCAGGCGAGCCACCTGCTTGCCAATCCGCTCATAGAGAAGACGGAAGAGCAAGGGAATAGGGGCCGTACGGGTCCCATCAGGAATAATAACCAGCACACGTTTATCAGTAAGCGAGAGAGAAGCAAATGTTTGAGACAGCACAAGTTGCACATCTTCAACTGTCAGCGTTTGCGTTGTAGAACCTTTTCCCTGAATCATCTCAGCAACCTTATCTAGTGAGTAGAGTATTTGTGTTCCAATAACATTGTACTACACATATCATATAGAGAAAGACATTGTTAAAAGCAAAACGTATCATGTGGCATCACCAGAGAGAGCCAACACAAGTGCTAGCCAGCCACACACAATCCCGAACCCCTTACACATTATTCAGATAGTCTGATGAATAAAGCTATACTCGCCGTAAAATTGTGTAAGAACGTACGTTTACCCACCGGAGCAATCTCGCCACAACAGAACAGGCCAGCCACCGGAATATGACCAAGCTCGCGGGCAATCACGCTAGCATCATGGTCTGGTATAGCAAACATACCAATCCCACGACCAGTACAGGTACAGACAATAGCGGCAATGGGCGGATTTTGTTGCAGATCATATTTTGCCTGGCTTAGTAGTGAACGCAAATCGATATCCGCACTGCCTGCATCACGCAACTGGAACTGAATAGTCTGACCCACACGTGGCGCAGCACCAATTGCAAGCGAGCCCGTACGACGATCTACCCCACGCAACTCACGGATCAAAAAGTTTCCACGTTCGAAACTATCCTGGTACTCATCAGCGGCAAGGCCAACCAACAAATTGCGCTGAGCACGGCGTTGTACCTCTGGGCTGAGTGTTTGAAATGTATCAATGAGCATATCATAAGCCGAACGATTAGAAATGCTCTCGATCAAACCATTCTCCTGTACTTTTGTAATGGTCCAGGCTTCACCAATGGGGTCACAACCCTGAGATACCAGGGGGAACAATGTGTATGCACCACTCATAGCCAGAGCCACTGCGCCATCATCAAAGACCTCATCATTCAAGAACATATGGGTAAAGTGATCTTCTATAGAGCCTGAGGCAAGGCCACCAAGCATAGGAACACCAGGATAGGCACGCGAAAAACTCTCCACCAGGGTTTCGCAATCCATATGAAAGGGGTCCGCAAAGAGCAACCATGCATTGACCTCATCCCCAGCAATACCCAACCTGGCATGCCAATCCTGCGGACGCGAACAAGACTCAAGCATAGCCTGTGTTAAACGAACGGGATGAAGCGTCGTATCTGGCAGCGAAAGGGCAAGCAGGGAAAGAGAAGGAAGATCCTCTAATTCCTGGTCTGTACCAATAATCCCTTGCCCAGAACACCCAATGACAAGCGGCATCCCGGTCTCTCGACGCACAACGCGAATTATATCCGAGAAGTGGCCTGTATATTCACCGCTGGCAAACACAAACACCACATCAGCGGGAACGCCTTCTATCTGTTCAAGCGCTTGTTCAACCGCCTGGTCCCATTGTTCATCCACAACAATAGCGCTCTGAGCGAACGGTTTAATTTTTTCCATCACATCTCCTTATGTCGGCACACACCTATCTTACGTGCGAGAAAGTGGAAGCCTCATCGCATGATGCCGACTTCCCTTGAGCCCATCCATAGAGCCGACAATTGTTCCCCGCTTTCCCTGACAAATGGCATAGTTCTTTATGCTATATGCTCATCTTTTAATGAGCGACAAATAAACTCCACACAATTTCAGACAGACCAATAATTTGCTTCACCGCAATTTCCCCTTTCTGCAGAAGAGACAAACCATCATGGTTACACAACCATTTTACATTATAAACCAGGATGCGATAATAAAAACAGCTATGCGCTGGTTAGTTCAGTAAACATTGCAATATCCGCACGTACAATATCCAGACTCGCATGCCAGAAAGCTTCAGAGTGCAGATCAATGTCGAAGCGTGCAGCCAGAGTAGCAGCATCGGCCAGACCAGTTGAAGAGAGCAGTTCATCATACCCCAGTTTAAACTGCTCCGGGTCCTGCTGGTAACGCGCATACAAGCCCAGGCCGAAGAGAAGTCCAAACATGTAAGGATAGTTATAGAAAGAGCGCCCGGTACTGTAGTAGTGAGTCTTGACCGCCCACATATAGGGATGCAAAAGAGACTCATCCAGGCCATCACCATATGTCTCCAGTTGAGCTTCCAGCATAAGGCTATTCAGTTCATCGACAGACAGTTCGCGCTGATCGCGTTTCGCAAACAAGCGCTGCTCAAAGAGGAAGCGGCTCGTAATATCCACCACCGTCTGACAGGAGCCCTGGATAGAAGCATCCAGGATAGCAATGCGCTCCTGGCGATCAGCATTGCGCAGGGCAGCATGACGAATAATCGTCTCACAAAAGATGCTAGCAGTTTCGGCCAGAGTCATCGGATGTAAGCGTTGCAGCATAGTACGTTGAGCGAGATTCAGATTATGGTAACCATGACCCAGTTCATGAGCCAGAGTACTCATACCACCGAAAGCTGGCTTAAAATTAGTAAAGACACGCGACTCATCCGCATACAACGAAGTACAGTAAGCGCCATCGCGCTTGCCCGGACGAGGCTCCGCATCGACCCATTGCTCGCGAAAAGCACGAGCGGCAAAGTCTGAGAGGCGAGAAGAATAAGAACCGAACTGTTCAACAATAAAAGTTGCGGCTTCATCAAACGGCCAGACTTTACCGCTCGTATCCAGCGGGGCGAAGAGATCATACCAGGCCAGACGAGGTACATGAAGAATACGGGCTTTTGTACGTAGATAAGAACGAAAAGCGGGAAAGGCAGAGCGTGCCGCCCCAAGCATAGCATCAAGGGTCCGCTGATCGATGCTATTTAAGAACAAAGAGGCGGCCAGAGGAGACTCCCAGTTACGCTGGCGAGTTAAGACGTTGACCTCGCCCTTGATACTGTTGAGCGCAGCCGCCAATGGTAGAGCGACGCGCTGCCAGGTAGCAAGCTCCGCCTCATAAGCAATACGACGAGTTTCGCGGTCGGCTTCATATGCCATATTACGCACGACACTCATAGGATGGCTCTGCATCGTCCCATCAAGCTCCAGAGAGACAAGTAGCTGTGAAGTAATATTATTGTGCAATCTGGTCCAGGCCGAGCCAGCACTCGTGTTGAGTTCAGCAGCCAGAGTTTCTTCAGCTGGCGACATAAGATGCTTGGACTGTTCTTTCGTCTTACGCAACACATAAGCATGAGCGCGAGCAATTTCCGAGCGTGCAATCAGAGCCTCCACATCCAGAGAACCAAGCCACGCAGTGAAGCGGCTCGATAACTGGGCCAGCTGAACCTGGTACTTCTGCAATTCGCTCATCCTGGCCTGGGCGATATCGTCATGAGAGTTTGTACTCACGAAACAGTTAATATAGACCACTAGCGTTCGATTGCTGTCCAACACAGCATTATAGCGGGCGATAATCGTCTCAAATGTTTGGACAAGCAAATCATCAACAACGATCTCTGGTTGTTCGGTAATATCATGAGTAACAAAAAGTTGTGTAAGCTCAACAATATCTTGAACCGTATGCGTGAAACCCTGGGTGAACTCCGGCGACTCCAGGCCCGGATAGACAGTATTCATATTCCAACGAGGGAGCGATTGCACAATCGTCACTGAATATTTCTCCTTCTGCGATCTATATAAGGTTAATAGGTCTATTTTAGCATGTGGGAAAGAGACTTGAAAACGTACCGTCCCCTCAACACATACAAAAAGAGGTACAGGTGGAAAACGGCGTTTTCAGCAAATTTACAAAAATGGGTTACTGAAGTAGCTTATAAGAAATGGCTTTTCTATTCGTCTATAAGTAGTAGTATATGCTATTTCTTCTACATACCTGTTCATAACAGTAAATGTACATCATACGTATGTAAGACGTACATAGAAAGAGAAATTTAATGGACACAACACGCACAATGATTACATTTAAGCAAGGTAGTACCAGATTCACCTATCGTGTTGGCGGGATTATCATTTATAATGGCCATGCACTATTCCAGAGGGCTACACTTGATCCAAAACATATCTTCTGGTTTTTACCGGGAGGTCGCGCTGAAATAGGAGAGAGCGCAAAAGAGACACTCGAACGGGAAATGATCGAGGAGCTAGGGGAATCAGTGCAGGTTGGACCCTTACTTTTCATTATTGAAAACTTTTTTGTGGACACGCGAAGGCATCATGAGTTAGGATTATACTTCTCAATGTATTTACCGAGCAACTCCTGCCTATTAAATGAGACCAAAACAATTATACGCGAGGAACAAGGAGTTGCACTCCCAATTATCTTTGATTGGCTTCCATTGGCGCAACTAACAGAGCTAAACATCCAGCCCAAATTTTTTAGAAGCGCACTACAGATATTGCCACAACAGCCAATACATATTGTACTCAATGACGCACACCCATAACACACATGGAACAGGAAAAACACTTTTTTGATAACATGAGCAGAGCTCTTTTCAACGGGAGCCCCGCACACGTGTATCCTATATGTGACGAGCAAGAATTTTAGTACACTTGACGGAGAGAGTTGAAATTCCATACAATCAAACCACCTTTGATGGTGAGAAGCGTTAAGAAATGTAAGCGTTTGCATTCACCTGAACATAAAACGTAAACAGGCTACTTGTACATTGTGTTCAGAGAAACAGAGAAAAGTAAAGTATTGATAAATATTTTTAGGACCACCATTCTTCGGGAGGTAAAACAATGGCATCACAAACAGGAGAAGAGTGGTTAAGCTTGCGAGAAGCCGCAGAGTTGTTGGGCATGCACCCCGCGACAGTGCGACTGTGGGCAGACCGTAACGAGATACCATCGCGCCGCACGAGCGGCGGACACCGACGTTTCCGACGCACAGATCTTGAGACGCGTCTGCAGCAAGAGGCAGAACCTAAGACAGATCCTGCTTCTCTTTTATTGATTCAAAGCGTACTGGGTCGCGTACGTTTTGCTTTTACGGATGGAACCCTCACAACTTTCCCCTGGTACCAGCATTTCGATACCACGGCGCGAGACGCTTACCGACGCCTGGGACGACGGCTGCTGGATCTTGTACTACGCGCACTTAACGATGATACACACCTGGATGCTTTAAAAAAAGAGGCCGTTGAGCTGGGACATGAATATGGCTCAATTACTTGTGCTTCCAATGTCCCGGTGGCAGATGCAGTACGTGCGTTCCTCTATTTTCGTACCTTGATCGATGACGGGGTACTACAACTCGCAGAGGTGCGCGGGAGCCGAGATCACAATATACTCTGGATTGAGAGCTTTCACAAAATCCAGGCCATTACAAATGAGATACTACCAGCATTGATCGAAGCAGCACAGATTACAAACTGAGCCAATTGAGAACAGGTCACGACGCTATGGTATCTTTTTTTAATACCATCTCAATTGGTAATGGTATTATACCTTTTTTATTCTCTACAATACAAATTGTAGCTATAAATCGAAACTATGCAGGCATATTCCTCGTTATGAACCTTGAGAGCTAGCCGTAAACACTTGTCACATTGCATACACTTATTTAGATAGAAAGACGATCACTATCTTATAACCATAGTTTTGTACAACTCACCAGAATTATGAAGAGAAGTTGGGGGCAAGATAGAAAAACAAGACTTGTTGATGTTTTGTCTCAAAACACACTCTATAGCTAAAATGAGGGATAGTTTCAATGCCAACGGAAGATCAAACACCGGGAGAGCACGAAAATCAGCCTTTAGATCCTGAACCTCTTGAAAATCCTGCTAACAGTAAATTGCCAGTCCTAGTAACGGCAGGATCAATGTCGATGGAAAAGATACATGTATCACCATCTGTAGTTGTACACAGAGGACCGCTCGAAAATATAGCCAGTATTAAAAATCTGACCGTCGATACCCCTTATCTTCAACGGCGCAGAAAATTGCTATTGCGGCACATGTCGCGCAAAAACCTGCGCCGAAGTCGGCAGGGCACAAGAGATGCATTCAATCGTTTCTGGCTCACTATTTTTTCCATCCTTGCCGCCTTTATCACCATCTTTCTCACGATCACTGGCGCTGGTGGTTATGCCTCATACCGGTTCTATAACGACACCCAGGCACAATTTTCCCCTAAGATCACAACCTTACGCGATCTGTTACCACAAGATAACTTAAAGATGTATGACAGTAAGGGCATCCAGCTTATGCAATTGACCGATCAGGGTATCCACACATCGGTTCCGCTCAATCAGATAGCAGGTACCCTGGTCAATGCAACGGTTGCGACCGAAGATAAAAATTTTTGGACCAACCCAGGAGTTGACGTATTGCGTATTGCGCAAGCTGCATTAGACGACCTGCGCCATGGGCATATCGTTGAAGGTGGCAGCACAATAACGCAACAGCTGATCAAAAACCTGGTTGTAGGAAATGAAACAAACATCGTACGCAAGCTACAAGAAGTCGTGCTGACACCCGAAGTAAATAACCAGTACACCAAATCCGACATCATGGAAATGTACCTCAACTCCATCTATTATGGAGAACAAGCCTACGGAATTGATGCAGCCGCAATTGTCTACTTTGGGCTCATGGATGAACCCGGCAAACCAGCCTCCTCACAACTAGATCTTGCGCAATCGGCTATGCTCGCCGGAATACCCAGTTCACCCACCCTCTATGATCCGCGCATAAATAAGCAAGCATCGCTGCAACGCTTTCAAATCGTACTCGACCTGATGACGAGAGAGGGCTACATCACACCTGCACAAGCGCAACAAGCGACCCAGGAGGCCTCTAAACCAGACTTCCTCAAAACACCGACCATGTTCGAGAGCCGAGCCCCACACTTCACAGAATTTGTTTTGAGGCAACTGGAGCAACAATTTCACAAGACACGCCTGGATCTATCGCGATCTGGCATGAGTGTTTACACTACACTGGACATCAACCTGCAGGACAAAGTCCAGAAAATCATGCAGAACCATATTGCTGAATTGAGTGCCACACACCATATGAGCAATGCGGCTGAAGTCATCCTTGACTTCCATACAGGAGCAATCAAATCTCTTCTGGGCAGTATCGATTATAATAGCAAAATTATAGATGGCAAATTTGATGTAGCGACACAAGGCTTTCGGCAGCCAGGATCATCATTCAAACCCTATGTCTACGCCACCGCAATGAAACAGGGCGCATCTCCAGCACAAGCAATTTTAGACGAGCCAATAACCATCAAAATACCTGATTCAAACCCACCAACCTATTCGCCCGTTAACTACGATCATCAATTTCATGGACATATGACCATACGTTGTGCTTTACAAAACTCGCTGAACATTCCCGCCGTCAAAACGCTTGAACATGTAGGAATACAGAACGCAGTACAAACAGCCAGAGATATGGGCATAGTGCATACTCAAGGACAGCCCGGTTACTCGATGGTGCTGGGAGGATTGGATGTAAACCTGCTAGAACATACATCTGCTTATGGAACTTTTGCCGACGGCGGCATACACGTTCCAGCTTACTCAATCGATAAAATAATATTCGCCAACACACAGCAAACCTTCGGCCATCCCGCAAATCCAGGCACACGCGCCCTCTCACCGCAGATCGCTTATATGATGACAAGTGTCCTGAGCGACAACGAATCGCGCTATATGGAATTTGGGCCATGTAGCTCACTACTCCTGTACTCAACCAGTACATACCAATGCTACGCAGGAGATAAAGGCGCGATACGACCGGCAGCCGCCAAGACAGGAACAACAAATGATTTCGTCGATAACTGGACAATGGGATACACTACGGATTATGTCATGGGGGTATGGGCGGGCAACAACGACCACTCGCCGATGGTCAACATCACCGGCGTAGATGGTGCCGCTCCCATCTGGCACGACTCAATGCTCATTGCAGAAGAGGGCCATCCAATTCAAAACTTTCAAAATCCTGGTGGTCTGGAACATAGATCAATAACCTATCCAGATGGCGTACACACAACCGACTGGTTCTTGCCCAACACCTATCCAAATTTCGATGCTCAACCAACACCGACACCAGCGGATGATACCATCAATCTCAACCCGGACAACAATGACAACAATAACAACAATAACAACTCACAGATGGAACCTGTAACGACACGCCCATATTGCACCAGCTACGATTACGCCTTTAATCCACCAGGTGGCAAAAGCCAGGCCAACAATGGGTGGTGGTAGAGAAAGCCTTAAGAGGATACTCCTCTTAAGGTCGTCATAGCATAGTATTGAATACAAAGAGTACAAAAAAAGCTGTTCAAGTAACTATTTGTAGATCGTTACTATTCTCTGTTAAGAGCCAAAAAGTTACCATTGTTTTGTCTCTAGCGTTAGAATATAAGAGTATCCTTCTAAAAAAAGCTACAAAGTATATGAACTGCGCTCAGTATAGCAGAATTCAAGCATAAATAAAACGAGGATCGTTCGTTTTAACCTATAGTCCAGCAAACAACAAAACTTACTACAGTAGGTATTATATAAAAAAAAGATTGGAATTCCGGGTTCTCGATGGCAAGAAACAAATTTAGTTTCTATGTATACGTTGATATTAATTTGTAACTTTTTCCATCCTGTGACTTACCTGGATATAACTATATATGGATATGTATAAGAAAAGGCAGAGGAGCAGGGGAAAATCAGGCAGCCGTATCGTATAGAGTAGTAGAAAGCCGTAAGAAATTTCTACAAGGCAAAAATGACAAAACAAGTAGTATCATATATTATTTCACTAGAAAGAGGTTTGAGAAATAATGCAAACCGATAGGCTCACCAAGGGAGACACTCCAGATAAATCTGAAGAAGAGATAGAAAAAAAAAGTTTGAGTGTGGCGGAAAAGAAGAGAACACCCGCCAGGTTACCCGAGTATAGTCAGGCAGCAGCAGCACAACGCTTAAACGATGTACCAGAAGCGCCCGTGCATGGAGTACACTACGAGGTCCCCCACCTACGTACACATCCAACTGGTTGGCGCACCAAGAGGTATATCAAGCGCAAAAACTTGCGTGAGACGATGGGGAGATTAGCTAAAGTCGAGCAAACTGGAATACGAACAATGCTTCCCATGGCAGGTGGCATAGTCTCTATCTTTCTGATTATTATCATTGTATTTATAACGGTAACAGGCTTTATTAATGCAACCAGTAAAAAATATGAGAGCTCAATCACCACACTCCAAGACATCATACCAAAAGACAGTTTAAAAGCTTACGATACACATGGTAAACTCATCTATCAAATGACTGACCAGGGAATGCAAACAAGCGTCCCTTTAGACAAGATATCACCACATCTAGCGCATGCAGAAATCGCTATTGAAGATCAAAATTTTTATAACAATGCAGGCTATGATATCACTGGCATAGTACGCGCGGCCATCGACGACTTGACCAATAATCGTGTTGTATCGGGAGGTAGCACCATCACCCAGCAATTGATCAAAAACACAATTGTTGGCAATCAGACAACCGCGTTACGCAAACTGCAAGAGCTCATCCTTGCACCTGATGTCACAAGGCACTATAGTAAAGAACAGATACTTGATATGTATCTCAACACTACCTATTATGGCGAACAAGCCTATGGAGCTGAGGCAGCCGCATTTACTTATTATGGGCTCCAAGACACCCCCAAAGCCACCGCTGCCGAACAGCTAGACATAGCTCAATCAGCCATGCTAGCGGGCATTCCAAGCTCCCCAGTAGCACGCGATCCGCTACTACATCCACAGGCTGGCAACGTAAGAGCACAAGAAGTATTGCAACAACTGTATGTGCAAGGCTATATCACAGTGCGTGAGAAAGCTGCGGCCCTTCAGGAGATGCAGCAGCCAAACTTCTTCAAGCGTGGCATTATAGATAACAGGCAAGCGCCTCATTTCATCAACTACGCTATGAAAGAGCTGGCCAACGATTTGCATGTAAAAACTGCAGATTTATCGCGCTCGGGGCTGATAGTTTCAACGACGCTCAACCTGGACTTACAGAATCGTGTGCTCAAAGATGCGCAGATGCACATAAAAGAACTGGCACAAGCACATCATATGTCGAACGCGGCGGTCGTTGTTATCGACTATCACACAGGCGCGATTCGCACCATGATCGGCAATATCGACCCCAATAGTCCGCAAGATGGCGATTTCGACGTAGCTTCACAGGGTTTTCGGCAACCAGGATCATCTTTCAAGCCCTTCATTTATGCCACAGCTTTCGCCCAGGGGATAAGCCCAGGGGATATAGTGCTGGATGAGCCACTAACTGTACCACTGTGTTGCGGCCTGCCCTCATACTCACCACATAACTACGACCTGAAATATCATGGACCAGTCACCTATCGTTATGCCCTACAAAACTCATTCAACATCCCAGCTGTCAAGTTGTTAATGAAAACAGGAGTCGATCCTGCTTTAAAAACAGCCCAGGACATGGGGATTGGTGACTACCTTGGAGTGCCCAACTACACTATGGTGCTCGGCACACTCAGTGTGCACCTACTTGATGAAACCACAGCATTTGGGACATTTGCCGATCAGGGTGTTCGCGTACAACATCATGCTATAGACACAGTCACTGATACCCAGGGGCATGTCATACTCCATATCAACCCTGCAGGTAAACAGGTTATTACAAAACAAACAGCATTTATGATGACCGACGTATTAAGCGATAATAAATCTCGTATCTTTGAATTTGGTCAATGTAGCGCATTGCTATTGTATAGCAACACAATGAACGCTTGTTATGCCGGCAAACCTGGCCCAACACGACCATCGGCCGCAAAAACAGGCACATCTAACGACTTCCGCGACAACTGGACGATGGGCTATACAAGTGATTTTGTTGTTGGCGTCTGGGCTGGCAACAATGATAACTCGGCCATGGTGAATATTACAGGTGTGGATGGTGCCGCGCCGATCTGGCATGACACGATGTTAATGGCGGAACAGGGACATCCCATTGTAAACTTCCCAGGGCCACCTGCCGGGGTGGTAAAAAAGGCTGTGGGGGCAACCACTGACTGGTTTCTGAAAAAGTAGGAGAAATGTCATGATTCGCGTTGCAATGGTAAGCTTCTGGCACGTGCATGCACGAGACTATGCAAAGCAAGCAACAGAGAATGCAGAGACAGAGATTGTCGCAGCATGGGACGAAGATAGCAAGCGTGGCCGCGAGTGGGCAACGAAACTCGGTGTGCCTTTCTATGAGCATCTGGACGACCTGCTAGCACAACCCACTATCGATGGGATCATTGTTGATACCCCAACGACAATGCACCATACTGTTATCATTGCAGCGGCAAAAGCTGGGAAGCATGTCTTTACTGAAAAGGTTATAGCGCCTACTTTGCACGAATGCAATGAAATTCTAGGCGCTATCGAGCAAGCAAGGGTCAAACTCACTGTCTCACTACCAAGGCTGAATGCAGACTATACATTAGCGATTAAAGACATACTGGAACGTAATCTATTGGGCACGACAACGCAGGTCAGGGTACGACTCTCGCATAATGGGGCAATCGGGCAGGGCTGGCTACCCGACTATTTCTTCAACCTGGCACAATGTGGGGGTGGAGCGATGATTGACCTGGGCTGTCATCCAATGTACCTGACACGACTATTCCTGGGTATGCCTGAGAGTGTGAGCGCATCTTATGGCTATATAACTGGACGGGAAGTGGAAGATAATGCCGTGGCCACGTTACACTACGCCAATGGGGCGCTAGGAATTGTTGAGGCAGGTTTTGTCAACCGCTTTTCGCCATTTAGTATAGAGGCCCATGGGACTGAGGGTAGCCTTTTGTATGGCACACCAGAAAACAAGCTGCTCATTCGCAGTACACAATTAGGGCCGGCAGGCGCGGACCGGTGGCATGACCAGACACAGTTTCCACCAGAGCAACCAACTGCTTTCCAGCAATGGATAAGGCATATCCAGCATGGAAGTACGGCTACAGAAAATATCCAGATCGCCGTTGACCTCACTCGCTTAATGGAGGCGGCAAACCTTTCCGCACGCCAGGGACTGGCTGTCCGTCTGGATGCTTTGGAGAGCGTCTGATTCTCATCGCCTTCGGCACTCGCGCCTGTTTCTTAGTTTTTACACTGTTTACATTAATTTATGCACTGTACGTATAAATTAATGTAAACAGTGTAAAAACTTAATAAAAGGAGGAGAAAACCATGACTATAAAAATTGGTCTGATCGGTTGCGGGGGTATTGCAGAACCTCACATCAATGGCTATCTCAAAATAGCAAAGGATGCTACTGTAAACGCTGTATGTGATGTCGTAGCGGAAAACGCTCAGAAGAGATCGCAGCAGGTAGGCGGGGCACAGATTTTTAGCGATTATAATGTCATGCTTGCAAACGCAGATATAGATGCAATCGATATCTGCCTTCCTCACCACCTCCATAAAGATGCAATCGTGGCTGCCGCTCATGCAAAAAAGGATATTTTATGCGAGAAGCCATTATGTCTGACAATGATAGAAGCACAAGCAGTACAAACAGCCATTAACGAAAATGGCGTTACCCTGATGTGCGCACATAATCAGTTGACAATGCCACCCGTTATGCGTGCCAGGCAGATGATAGACCAGGGCATTATAGGCCAGGTCTATGAGATACGGACAACAGATAGCTTCTACCATACATTCAACCTCAGCACAATAGGCTGGCGCGGACAACGAGCAATGATAGGCGGAGGCGAATTGATAGATACAGGCTATCACCCAACCTACCTCCTGCTCTATCTAGCAGGAAGTGAGCCAACAGAAGTAACAGCAATGATCAGTAACCATCGCCTGCACTTTATGGACGGTGAAGATACCGCTCAGGTCTTAGTGCGCTTCGCCAACGGAGCTGTGGGCAATATAGTCACCAGCTGGGCGTATGAACCAACATCCATCACCGAGAAATTCTCAGTTCTTGGTGAGAAGGGCTATATATACAGCTATGGCAGCAACCTGTTTTATAAACTGCGTGGAGGTCAACAAGAGACAATAGAGCTACCTCATATCAACACATTTGAGGCAGAGATCGCCGATTTCATCACCTGCCTGCGCGAGAAGCGCCGACCCGTTAATACCGAGGTTGAAGGCATCAGCGTCCTCAAGATCATCCTTGGCGCATATCAATCCGCCGCCGAGAAGAGAACAGTCTCCTTATAGAATAGATAAAGAGAAATAGGTCATCTGCGCCGATAGTCAGACCACTCGTGATCGAGGATAGAATAGAGTTTGGTGCTCCACCAGCAACCCTTCATCCACTCACTCTCGCGCTGACAACCCTCATAGGTCATACCAATTTTTTCGAGGACATGAGCAGAGGCAGTATTCTCTAGCACGCACTGTGCCCAGATACGATGTAAGCAAAGTTGTTCAAAACCGAAGGCAAGCAGGGCACATGCGGCCTCAGTAGCATAGCCCCGCTGCCAGTAACGATGATCAATTTCATAGCCGATATCGGCGGTGCGTGCATATATCTGAGGCAAGCGAATACCACAATTCCCGATTAAACGATTCTCTTCTTTCAGCACAATGGCAAGCTGAAATTTTTTGCGCGGCACTTCGTTGCGCCAATCTATAAACATATGTAAATAAGAACGGACGTCAATCTCCGTTCTGTATGTCCAGGGATTGTAGCGCAGGTATTCAGGTTTCGACTGATAGTCAAGCAATGGACGCCAATCGCGCTCCTCGAACTCGCGTAGAAGCAAGCGTCTGGTTGATAGGATCATTGATCAGCTACTCTCCTCCAATATCCCAGGTCTGCTGTAAATCTTCGCGCGAGAAACACTTAAAGGCCA
The DNA here is from genome assembly GCA_963850365.1 of uncultured Chloroflexia bacterium. Classification (GTDB taxonomy): domain Bacteria; phylum Chloroflexota; class Ktedonobacteria; order Ktedonobacterales; family Ktedonobacteraceae; genus Dictyobacter. Next base: position 114,481 of record CAWKKX010000010.1, on the reverse strand, counting down.
TCAGTGTATGTGTCTGGGTAATGGAAGGTATCTGCAACATATGCCTGGTAACAACATCAGCCAGATCTTCGTAATCCTGGAAGCGTAAGAGAGCCACAAGATCGTATTCGCCAGTTACCGAGTAGACTTCGGCCACACCATCGACCTCAAGGAGCCGTTGCGCTGTTTCATTGACGGCACCGCGCTGCACATTGATTAAGACAAGAGCAGTTACCATGTATATTGCCTTTCTATTTCGTTGTCTACACAGCATCGTAAAGACTGCAATCCATTATATACTACATCCCTGATTCCTGTCTGCTCATCTGAGGAAACTAGTAGTTTAAGCTTCATTGCCCAGGTCCCGCGTAGCGACAATCCCTTGTTGTTGCCGTGGTGCAGCCGCCTCTGACCAGGGTGAACGGCAACAACCACAAGGGATTGTCGCTACGCGGCGAGCCGTCACATGAAGTCTGATGATGTTGATAGGGGGTGAGCAAGAAAATCCAGGATTAGTTGTTCGGCATCTGCGAAGAGGGTTGCACCACCGTTGAGCCAATGGATGCGCTTGTCGCGACGAAACCAGCTAAGTTGACGACGGGTAAAATCATGACTGGCATATTTGAGACGCTGAACCATTTCTTCAGAACCAGCAAACTCACCACGGAGCAAGCGACTCACAAAGCGATATTCAAGGCCCAGAGCGTCAAGGCGCTCATGGCTGATGCCCTGCTCCAACAGAGCATGTACCTCCTGTAGCAAGCCCTGTTGCATGCGCTCGTCAATCCTAGCATCAATACGCTGGTAGAGTATCTCACGGGGCCAGTGTATACCCAGTAACAAAGAGCGATAGAGTGGAGCAGAGACGCCACGCTGATGCGAAAAGGGGAGGCCAGTCACAAGACAGACTTCCAATGCACGGATCACACGGCGGCGATTCTTGCGATCAATAGTTGCCGCACATTGGGGATCTAGCGCTTCCAATTGTTGTAGGAGATCGGGCAACGGGCAAGCTTCGAGCTGTGCCCGCATAGCAGGCTGCGGAGGAACCTCCGGGATTATAAAATGATCAACAACCGTCTGGATGTAGTGAGGAGAACCACCAACGAGAAAAGGTTGATGACCATGCGCAAAGATAGCATCTATAGCTGCAATCGCCGCAGACTGAAATTGCGCTACAGAATACACCTCCCCTGGTTCCACCACATCCAGAAGGTAATGAGGCACCAGAGCACGCTCAGCAAGAGTTACTTTTGCAGTGCCAATATCGAGTCCACGATACACCTGACGCGAGTCGGCTGAGACGATCTCCCCAGCGAAACGCAGAGCCAACTCAATACCCAGCGTGCTTTTCCCCGATGCCGTTGGACCAAGGATAACAATCAGATCTGGACATACAACCACATCATCCCCTGTCTCAAGCATGCGTGCCACTATTGGATTTTAGCAGGTAATCCACAACCCACATAAGGCTCCCGGCAATCCCTGCCCCAACCAGGATACCCAAAGCTGTAAAGATACCCGGATCAAAACCGAACGTAAGCAAGTAGCCAAAGATAGCACCAACAGGTGCAAACAGCACAATAGCCCGCCAGCCTACGCCACCGACAGCGGCATGAACTCTGCTCAAAGCAGCGATAGCCGAAGCACATGGTGGACCGTAAGCGCCAAAGGCGGCAAAAAGGGCCGCAACCGTAAGAATAAACAGAAGCTGTAAAGGCCCTGGATGGGCATGCACAGCAAACTGCCAGGCCGCCTCAATCACTGAAACACCGACTAATGTGCAGAAAAGGCTAGTAGAAGAACGAGCAAGCAGCTCATCAAAAGAGAAAGAACTACTCCACTGCACAGTAAGCGCACCTAGCATTGCAGCTGGAAGCATACAGATCAGCAGCAGGATGAACAAAGGATTAGGCGATAATGGCAGAGGCTTGATCTGTGAAAACATAGTATAGACCCAGCTAGCAGCCATAAAAGACGCTGTGAAAGTTAAAGCCCTCCGTTGCCATTTTAACTGTCTACGTGTAATAGGGCCAGGCTCCCAGCGCGGGATTGAAGAACCATTTAAACTCATAGGAGTATATTTATCACGCACGGGATTCAGCATAACATCTGGACTCGGAATAGTATATTGAGATTGAATATTTTTTACAGGTGGGACCATAATCTGACCAGTAGTAGGGTCCGCCACAATAGGTGAAAAATCATCATTATCATCCTCAAACTCATCGTCATCTAGATCTGCACCATGTGTACGACCTGGATGACGACGATTGCGTGCCACATAGCCCTGAATATCGGCCTCAACATCTACCATAATATCGTTGCGATCCTCATCAGACGAAGAGATAATAATATGACCAGTGTAATGTGTATTTCTTTGTAGCTTCAAGCTATTGATCTGCACATTGACTTCAGTAGAAACAGCATCAAAGTGATCCTGATCAACATGAATCCACGGCTCATCTGTGTGGATCGTGCCATGAACAGTATAGCCCTGAGGGCCACTAATCCAGACCGTAAGCGCCGCAGAAAGGCCACCAGAGTAGACCGTCCCAAAATCCAACTTATGAGGGCGAACCTGGAGAGGCACTCCACGCCTGGGAGTTGGCCAGTGCAAACGGATAGAATTGTGTGGGCCAGTGTTACCACTACCATTATTCCCATCAGGTGTCGAAGTTTGGACAGGAGGAAGGGGGACAGGCTGACGTGGATCATGCACCTGCGGTATACTTCCACTGGCACTAGAAACCTTGTGGCGTGATGCATATGCATGTTTACCCATCACAGCATTAATAAACTGATCAACTGCCTCCATCGGGTCGTGCACATTCGTATCGAGATACAGAGCGACATCGGCAAGCTCGTCCTCGCCAATATCGCGTAGCCAGGCCTCAATCTCCTTATCCCGTAGATAATCAGCTGCCTCCTCTGGATAGTTTGCACAGAGTTCCGCAAGTTCATCTGGAGTCGTAGCAACATCACCGCTCTCAAACACAAAGGTCCCAACTTCCAGCAGTGCGCGACGGAAGGCAGCTACATTCTCGTAGCGTTCATTCGGATCGATCCTTGTCGCCTTCTCCAGAGCACGGGCCACCATAGGAGAGATCCGAGGATTAACCGAGCGCACATCATCCAGACCGAAGCCCTTTTCCGAGAGCGTATTAGTCAGCAAATGGAAGAGTGTCATCCCCAATGCGTAGATATCTGAGCGCTCGTCCGTCTGCGACTTGCCATACTGCTCAGGGGGAGCATAGCCAGGCGTACCCAGCACCTGAGTATCTTGCGAAGACGTCGAGCGGAAGAAACGAGCGATGCCAAAGTCAATCAACTTAATCTGACCATTGCGAGTAAACATAATGTTGCCAGGCTTAAAATCGCGGAAAATGATCGGTGGGCGTTGGCTATGCAAGTATTCCAACACATCACAAAGCTGGCGGGCCCAACCAAGCACGCGGCGTTCCGTAAAGGGAGCCCTGTTACGCTCCAGCAACTCTTCTAAAGTATTGCCGTCGATATATTCCATTACCAGGAAATAGCGCTGATTTTGGAAAAAGAAACCGGTAAGAGCAGGTAGATTAGGATGATTCAAAGCCCATAGGATCTTTGCCTCAATCTTAAAATTTTGAATGGCTTGCGCTTGCTCTTCCTCCGGCACCATAGAAAGGCTCATCTCTTTCACAGCACACAGACGCCCCTGGTCCTTTATATCCTTAGCCAGATATACGGCACCCATACCCCCCTGACCAATCATCTTCTGGATGTGGTAGCGCTTATGGAGTAGGGTGCGCCGGTCCAAAAAGCCGGTTTGTGTTTTCAAGCGGCCGTTGATTGTAAACCCCCATCTATTCTCTACATCTGTCCCTGAAACAATAGCTGCACCCCAGTATAACATACCCTTGTTGAGAGGAACTACTTACTAGGAACCTCGGTTATGTAGCAGCAATATAAGCAACAGAACAATTCAAAATGCTCAAAAATATACCATCAAACTATATATATTCAAAAAAACAGTTTCTATTATTCAATGTATACTGAAACAGCACATTCTTCTGAAATACAAAGAATACAAAGAAATTCTATCCTTCATATTCAGAAATGCAACTTGCATTCCCTGCGTTTCGCACTCCTTCCTGGTTGGCTGGCAATTGCTCTATACATATTTTGACGTAACTACGGTTCATTATGTAAAACGTTCTTTCAATCAATTTCGCACTATCTAGACGACAAGTTAGGAGGAAGCAAGTAAGTTTTTCCTTCATACTATAGAAACTAGCTCGCATTTTGCGCCCGCATGAGTATAAAAAGCTTTTTATGGGGCTATGTTTATACTGTGATTAGTAAACTTTAAAGTAGAGGTAGATTGGTGTTTGAGTTATGATAAGCATACATAAGCGACGTAAAAATAAACGCTCTTACATATTTCTAGTGCTCAGCACGCTTGTTGTACTTGCAGGAGGTACGCTTACTCTCCTGTGGCAAACAGAGCAAAGGGAGAATAGTAAGGCGGATGCTGGCTATATAGTAGGAGCACCAACTCTGACAGCAGCAACAATTAATCAAATATTTGCACGCATGGGAAGCCCCATGATAGGCACCGGAAAGATTGTCGAGCAGGCAGCGAGGAGCACCAATATTGATGATGCTTTTGCCCTGGCTGTCTGGTGGACCGAGACAAACGATGGTGCAGCAGGTGTAGGACTGGCCGACCGCAATCCTGGCAGTGTCAGGGGAAATATTGGCTATCCAGCCGCCTTTGATGGCTACACAATCTATCCATCCTATGCGGCTGCGATTAGTGACTGGTTTACGCTTCTACGTAATAGATATGTGAACCGAGGACTTACATCGGTCTATACGATATGTTATCCCTATGTCGGCACCTCTGGGGCAAATACCTGGGCCAATCATGTCGTTAATTTGATGCTGCGCTATCATGGCGGGACATCTGTAACTAACATGCCCATAGTAGTACCTGCACCAAAACCGATTGTGCATATTAGTACTAATGGCGTTCCTACACCTATAGCCAAAATGTCTGACAAGAAGCGAAGCACCAATAGCGACATGCACATAAAGGAGATAAGTAAGAAACAGCATCAGCCGATTACGGTGGGACATGAGCAGGCCGTGATACAAGCCAGTGGCCACACAGCACAAAATATAGCAAGGCGCAGTTCGGCAACAGTACATAGACATGCTAGTGAGATTCTTACAACACATATACAACAATTTCTTATCGTGCTGGCACTCTTAGCAGCGATGCTGGTTATGTTACCACACATACGTATCAGACGGCACATGCATAAGGCCACGGAAGTAGAAAAGATAACTGGCAGGCTTGTGTTGTTCCCAGCTATTGTATAACAATGGGTACTCACCCATTGCTGAAATGCAAAAGAATATGATGCAGGAGACAGGCCCGTTAGAGCACGATGATATAGTGCCCGTGACACCTCTGTTACGAGGTATCAACGCTGTGCCTCTGACACCCTTTGTTGCGGGACGTGATGATATGAAGAGACGAGGCAGTGATACGATGTTGAGGCGAGCACGACTTGTGCCTGTAGAACCGGGAAGGCCAGAGACGGCAGCTGAGACAATGAGGGTTGTGTGAGTGCGGACTATGGAGGCGAATACGAGGGAAAGATGAACAGAAAATGTTAAAGTGAGAAATTAAAAAGTTGAGTCAGAAACAGTTGACAAAATAAGTATGGCGGTGTATTATGTTTGGCGTAGTCCATAAACGAAATGCCCTCGTGGCGGAATGGTATACGCAGCAGCTTGAGGGGCTGTGCCGAGAGGCGTGGTGGTTCGAGTCCACTCGAGGGCACCGTGATTTAGCATCCGAGAAGGAAACGGATCGGATGCTTTTTCTTACATATAGACACAAAAACGGGCGATTAGCTCAGCTGGTTAGAGCGGTTGCTTTACACGCAATAGGTCTGGGGTTCGAATCCCTAATCGCCCACTGAAAGACGCTTGAGAGGCCCGTTCATAGTATCAGGTAAGTTGCTATGGATGGGTTTATGTGACGATAGTACCCAAAATAGGTGAAACCAACTATCTGTTAGCTCAATGCCTATTTCTTTTACTGCTTGCTTGTATTCCTCAGTTCTCTTATTTGTTTTTTGTCCGTCAGGGATATTTTCTATTAAGTCTAGAGGGGATACGTCAAGAGCTTTAGCAATCTTTTCTGATAAGTGAGAAAGCACCTGTTCTTTTGATGTCCAGGTGCTTTTTTGATATTGGGCGATGCGGTTTTTATGGGTCTACCGTTGTTCTTCTGGGGGTAGAGCACGACGTAGCATAGTAACAACTAAGGCCAATTGTTCTTTGAGAGTGGTTGTGTCTGCTTTGACATCTGTAAGTTGCTCATTAACATTTATAAGCTGCTCGTTTGTCTGTCTTTCAAAGTGAATGATTCGTTTCTCTTGGCGTTCAAAGTCGAGTTTTAGGCTCTCTTGGGAGGTTTCGATACGCCCTAATGATTGTCGTATGTTGCGGTTGTCAACGGCGAGGAGATCAACTTTGCTGAGCTGTGCGATTTCTTCGGTGAGTGGCTCTATCTTTTGATTAATCATTTGTTCGATTTCTTCACGGCTTAGCATAGATATATTTCCTTTCACTGGATAATTGGTCACTAGGGGTCCAGCTTATGGGCTGGCTCTATTATACCTTACAATGGTTTCTTTGACTATATTAGTTGCCCTTTATTTCTTTTGCTGTTTGCTTGTACTGTCAGCAGTGGTGATGTTGTGGTTTCTATGTCTAATTCAAATCTTCGTACTGGATTGCCTGGGATGATAGTCTCTTTAAACCCCTGTTTGTTGCATAGCTTTATTCCGTCTGGCGTTCTGCTGACAGCATAAAGCCTTTTTACTATTATGCCCTTTTCGTTGTTTGTAGCAATCTCGGTATTCTTTGAATACTGATCCAGTCAATCGTTTAAAAATCATCTCCATTATGGTATGATTATAGAGAAATAGCACTATGATTATCTGTTCATTTGTTATGTGGAAAGGTGGGGTCGTAATAATGCCGACGCAAGAGGAAAGGCTTTTGACTTTGGAATATGGATATCAACAAGTAAGTGAATCCGTCAAAGACATGAATCACTACGTGACGCTGATGTATGGCGTTATAGGCAAGCAAGAAGTAGATATCAGAGAAATAAAAATCAGCTTGCGCTCTCTTGATAATCGTCTTACATCTCTTGAACAAAGTGTAAACAATCGCTTCGATGCCGTCGATCAACGCTTCAATGCCATCGATCAACGCTTCGATGCCGTCGATCAACGCTTCGTTACAATGGAAAAGACACTTAATCTGGTGGTGCAAATGCTCTCCAAGCTAACAGATAAGTTAGAGTAAAAGTTTTAATACTCCTCAGCCTTCAATAAAGAAACCCCTGCCTTATTATATTGTTGCTATAACAAGGCAGGGGTTTTAGGTTTCACGAACTTCTTGCGTCTTTGCCACACTATTACTACATATTTTTAGAATAAAGCCCTGGTCTTATCTCACTGCTGCTATTTACGCTTTTTGCTGTTGTACTGTATGTATCCACTTTAAGCAACAACCCTTGATGAGAAGGGAAAATGAAAATTGTGGATAAGTATGTGGACAAGTGTTCTAATTGTGGATAACTTTGAAGTATGGTGAACTTGCTGAGGATTAGTAGAAATCAGGGCATGAACGTATAGAGACGGGTAAGGTAGGGTAAGGTAAGGTAAGAGGTCAGGCGAACATGAGAAAGCAACCATGTTGTTAATTACCTTCTCATGAGAGGAAGTTTTGTAAGCGCCTATTTGTATTAGTCGCCAGGAACATTTTGGTAGTCGTCGTAATAATTGGGCGCTTGAAAGGCGTTACTATTTTTTGAGGATTGCGAATTTTCATAGCTGGGAATACTCTGCTGAGCCTGGACGCCGTTGGGGTCTGGCTTTCCATCGCTATCATATTGGCCCTGACCATATTGACCCTGGTTGCCTTGTAGCCCATAGAGTTCGGCTTGTGACGGCTGTGATGGTTTCCTTTGATCTTTTTCCTGCTCTTCCATGATTTGTAGGCTCCTGTTACAGTTTTTTAGTGTATCTTTGTATTAAGGGAATACAATAGTCCTTCTACAAATATGCACGAGATAGAGAGAAAAAAAGATACTGGACAGTTGAATAGTTTCAAAAAGAAATGGTCTGAGCCAGGGCAGATTCTATAACCTGAACAAGCTCACTGATACGACAGGGCTTAGGCAAGCCGGGAATATTGCGCCGCACGATTTCAGCGCGAGGCAAATTAGCACTGACCATAATAGCTGGAATCGGATCAATGCCTGTTGTGGAATGAACAAGGTCGTAGAGTTCGATACCATTCAAACCAGGAAGATCGTAATCAAGTATGAGGAGTTGTGGCTGGTGCTCACGAATAACATCAAGAATGTGCGTGCCATCAAGGAGATGTATAATGTCATACGGTGTACACGCTGAAAGAGCGCGTATCATAATTTTACTATAGACAAGCTGATCTTCGATCATAAGTATGGTTTTTGGCGAGGAAAACACTACGCTATCTACCTCCTGTACGTTACTATATTTATATGTTTAATGCCGCAAATTTGTATAGATAAGCTATCTGATGTACTTAGCATACGCTATATCAGTAGTGAAGTCTAGAGTTATGAGGGTAAGCTAGTACTAGTTGCTTCTCTACCCCATAACGCAAGTATCATTTCTACTGGAGAATATCAACGACAAAGGTGTTGGGATTAAGGACACCCTGCGGGTCCCAACGAGCCTTCAGGCGGCGCATTACATCTATAGAGGCAGGTTGATAGCCCCAGTGATCAATTAGAGTAGAAGAATCATCAGGCACAGACATAACGAGCGCGTACCCGGTAAGCGCCAGGGCCGGCTGACGTAGGGAGGCAAGCCAGGAATTGATTGAAGCTGCTTCGGGTTTGATAGCATAGACAAACCCGCTACCAAAGTCGGCGATCCATGCGCTCTGTTCCTCTTGCCAGAGTTCCGAGCTGCATATAAGTGGGCAAATCTTTAACAGGAACCCCCACACGCACGACAGTTGAGGCCGATTGTCCTAGCAGCGTCTGCCAGATAGTAGTTCCGGTTATGTGTTCGACTTCGAGCGGTTCTGGCATACCAGTTTGCTTAAGAACGGTACGCACCTGAGCCAGTTCCGCCTGCACATCTTCAGATATACCTTCAGCAGTGTAGGAGAGCAGATAGCTATTCTGCGGGATAGTAGTAAGCGTATCACCGGTATAGCCCTTACTCAAAAGGATCGATGAGGCTGTGAGCGCCAATGTGAGCATGTGCTGACCCCAACGCAACCCATCCATCAGATTATGCACAGGAACGAGCAGAGTACGCCTCATACGTGGTTGCACGTGAATCTTTAGGGATAGATCCGTTAGCAGGCCCAGTGTCCCGTATGAACCAATAAAAGCTTTTGTGATATCAAAGCCTGCAACATTTTTGACGAGCGGGCGACCAGTACGGATTATACGTCCGTCTGTCAGGGCGACTGTGGCACAAAGGACATTATCACGTATAGCCCCATAGCGCATCCGCTGCGGCGCGTTAACATTCGCCGCCACCAGGCCACCTATTGTAGCATCTGGCCACGGAGAGGATAAGGCCAGTTGCTTGTTATGTTGGGCAAGAAAGGTTTGAATTTCCAGCAAAGGGGTACCAGAGCCGACAGTGATATAGAGATCATCGGGCGCATACGTCTTGATACCATGCAGGGCAGATGTACTTATTTGTGACAATAAAGTCTCTGCAATCTCTCGCGGTCGTCTACCAGTGATCATAACAGGTTGGCCAGCGTGGGATAGCGCTTGCAGGTATTGTGAAGCCTCTTCCGCGCTAGTCGGGGTAAAAATCTTCTCCGTCAGAGCTACCATATTTACTGATGAGGTAACGGATGATCGTTCTTGCGCCTGAGAGTAGCCCGCGAAAGGGCCATGCTCACTTCCAGAAGGGTGAGGGAAAACTTTGCCAGGGTTGAGCAATCCCTGGGGATCAAAGACCTGCTTCACATCCCACATAGCCAGCAATTCAGCGTTACTATGCATAAGCGACATAAACTGGCGTTTCTCAATGCCAACGCCATGTTCGCCAGACAGGCTACCACCCATATCAACACAACATTTCACCATAGCCTGAGCCGCCGCATGCACACGCGCCAGCAAGTCCTGGTCATCGGGCTCAGGAACAAGAAGCATCGGATGAAGATTGCCATCGCCAGCATGAAAAAGCTGACCAAAACGCAGATCATAGGAAGTACAAATCTTATCTACCTGCGTCAACATCTCCGTCAGACGGCTACGAGGTACCGTAATATCAACCGTATAATAAGCAGGAGCCTCGCGAGCGATAGCCCCACCCGCGCTTTTACGAGCCAACCAGATTTTCGAGCGCTCTTCTTCATCGCGAGCCACACGCATATCATAGCCGCCATATTGTTTAAGAATACGAATAACCTCATCGGCCTGCGTATCCAGACTCTCAGGATAACCATCGAACTCAATGATCAGCACCGCGCCCGCATCCAGGGGTAAGTTTGCATGCGCGAACGGCTCAATAATGCGCACAATATTTTGATCCATCATCTCCATCGTAGCCGGCACCAGACCAGCCGAGATAACAGCCGAAACCGCATCACCAGCCAGTGCCAGCGAATCAAAAACCGCGAGCAGCGTCTTTACAGCGGGAGGATTACGCAAGAGCCGCACAGAGATAGAAGTCATCAAACCGAGCATACCTTCGCTACCCGTGAGCAAGCCACAAAAATCATATTCAGGATAGTCAAGCGCCCGTCCACCAACGCGAATGCAGCGACCATCGGCCAGCACCACCTCCATGCCAATCACATAATTTGTCGTCACCCCATACTTAAAACAATGGGGGCCACCAGAATTCTCCGCAACATTGCCGCCAATAGTAGAAGCACGCTGGCTCGCCGGATCAGGTGGAAAATAGAGATCAAATTCTTTCGCACGCTCATCCAGGCGAAGATTAATCATAGCCGGCTCAACCAGGGCACTACGACCAGGAGCATCCACATCAAGGATGCGATGCATATGCACAAACTCCAGAATAAGGCCACCAAGATCAGCCACTGCACCGCCGGACAGGCCTGTGCCCGCCCCACGCGCAACCAGAGGTACACCATGTTCGGAGGCCCAGTGAGCAATGAGCATCACTTCTTCTGTAGAACGCGGGAACACCACCCCTTCGGGCACCCCTTTATCCATACCCGCATCCACCTCATAGGCAATAAGAGTTGCGCGATCAGTAAATACCTGCCCCTTTGGAAGTAAAGCCATCAACGAACGCAGCACACTCTTCTTCAACATCGCAGAAACCTTTCTTCAATCATGAAGCCACAAGTGGTTGGAAAGTTCAGGATATCTGTACGTCGATGGGAACAGGAGTAAGATAGATATCAAAATCGCTACGGTGAACGCGTGCCTGCACTTTTGGGCGCACAACGCAAGGCAATGTAAAATAAAAGCTGCTCCCTTTCCCCTCTATGCCCTCACTCTCCACCCAGATACGGCCCTCCATCGCCTCCACAAACTGCCGACTCAAGAAAAGGCCCAGCCCCGATCCGCGCACACGACCAGAAGTATCACGTCTTAGACGAACAAATTGGCCAAAAAGATGCGGCAACTCACTTGGTGGGATACCCGGACCGGTATCAGCAACACAAATAGAAATCTCTGGAGCCGCATGCTTCGGATCTACAACAATCCCATACAGAGATGCACTAATCGTAATAGGAGTACCCGCAGGTGCATATTTAAAAGCATTGGAAAGAAGATTGCGGAGCACCTGACGAAAATACTGAGCATTAGCACGCACAACAATATACTCAGGTACATGGACATGAATACTATGTTCCTGTACACTTTTGGGATCGAAGCGTTCAAGCACCTCATACACAATATCGATCACAGGTAACTGCTCGATGTATAAATGCAACTTCTCTTTCTCCATCCCCATGCTATCCAGAACGTTGTTCACCAACAACTGTAACTCATCGCAGCTTTGCATCGCATGCTGCAAGAAAGTTACCCGCATATTACTATCGAGCTGTGCATCGTGTTCGAGTAGTAGTTCAAGATAGCCATAGATAGCCGTAAGAGGAGTTCTCAGTTCGTGGTTCACGTTCTGGAGAAACTCATCCTTAATCTGATCCAACTTCCGGTTTTGCGCATAGACGCGCTGAACTCTCAGCTTTGCCGCATCCGCCATATCAAGAGATTTGCGTTGCGACGCCACTAATAACCCGATAATCAAGAGAGTCGCGAGACTAATAAGGAAAGGAATCAGAGCATTCCAGGGTATCCAGATACTATTGTAGCCCTGTGCATAATGAATCCAGAGGATAAAAGTCATACAAGACATACAATAAAATAAGCCATTCTTGCGAAACATCCAGGCAATTAGAGTAACTGGCACAACAAGGATAAGGGGATTATGAGTAATCCAGGGGGCATTTATGTACAGGATTAGAGCGATAATCCCACAGAGTATCGCAATAGTCAACTGTATAGATAAAGACAAATTAAGCAGTAAACGAGGTAAAGCATTCGAATAACGCACGCCTCTCCCCCCTTCATCGCGGTAGAGTAAGGCAAAAAGCCCTGAACTTACACAAACGAACGAATGAACGAGCAAACACAATACAGGCTATAGTCCTCGTAATTGCAAGGAAGCATACTCCTACCTATATTACCACGTATAAGCTCGAATTCACAGAAATAAATATTTTAGGCACCATTCGAAATTCGAGCCGACAAAATTCATGTGTTTTTGGATGGGCCTGAACTATATACAGCACTTTTTGCGGCAGTTCCTCCTTTATCAAATGTAATTCAATTCCTCTTACGCTTATTCTGGTCACTCCACTATTTGATGTAGTTTAGTTGAAAGATCCTCTATTTGCTTTTCTATTAGCACACTTGTTAGTATAGCAGAAAAGGATAAGTCTGAACAGTTTCTTACTTTAGGCTATACCATTAAGGTACGAAAGGAAACGTTATCAATCGTAGCCCCCATAATTACTAATCATACATTCAGTAACAAATTAATAGCAAGCAAAAACGAAATTTACTGTACTATTACTACAAGAGATATGTAGAGCATACTATTATTCACGTACAACAAACATCGTTTTAACATTTAGCACATATTGACTATGCTGATTGGTATAACGTACTTCAACTATTACAATATCCATCGTACCATCTTTGAGGCGACGCGTCTTACCATCTACTATAGTCATAACGCCCGTAAGAACATCAGAAGGATGAATCGGGGCAAGGTACTCATATTCCTCCTCACCATGCAAGACACGAGTGACATTCAAGCCTACACTCTTCATCTGTTCCCACATATGCGTATTCCCCCAAAAAGTGAGAAGGGTAGGAGCAGTCGGAGGGAAGGGCATATCCTGATAGCCAGCAGCCTGAGCCGCGCTGCTATCATGGTAGATGGGATTCTCATCACCAATTGCCAGAGCTAGCTCGTGGATCTTCACATGAGCGAGCTCAAACAGAAAGGGGGGAAAACTATGACCAAGCATATTTTTATCAAACATCAACAACTCCCTGGTGGGCCTCAATCGATAGACCAAGGCTGGTATACATATTATTTATTTAGAAGGTCCAGACTTTAGCATTTTGATAGCGTACATCAGTTTCCCGGCTATCGTATTCATGCGTTGCCAGACCAATTTCACCATGTAAAAATGTTTTATCAATCACACTCTTGATCTGCTTATGATTGACATACAAATTGATAGTGCCATTATTAGCAGAAACAGCGATAAGATTCTTTATATTATAGCCAGTATAGATCAGTGGACTATTGCCCTTCGCCAATTCTTTTACCTGCACAGTACCAAGGCTATTTTTATAATAAAGATAGAGCCCATAGCCACCCAGATGAGTGATACAAAAATAGTAGAGCTGACGATCACCAGCATTATGAAAGATAAGGCCCGCACAATCACCCCTGGTCATTGTCATCTCGATTTCAAAAGCAAGGTTGCTATAATTCGTACTCGTGGCAAAACACCAATCTACTTGATACTTAGATTGGGGAGATAAGCGCAAATGGTAAGCGCCAGCAGCAAACTGACAATAAAGAGAGGTATTATTGACCTCATTCCATCTATAGCCCTGACTATTATTTCCCAATGGATCTGCAAGAACCAGTTGTCCCCTGAATGGTGCATATGGATTAGGCCGTTGAACAATTGTCATATTTTGAGTCGTAGATATACCAGATTGTGTAGCAGATACAGTTTTAAGTCCATTATTAATTGCATTAGATAAACCAGTAACAATAGTAATACAACTTGTAAGCAGCACGACTCAACAATACTGAGCACTATAGCAGTTATCAATCCTCTTTTGGGTGAACGAGACTGAGGTGGAATGGTAATGGGAGGAGGAGGAACACTATAATAGGGATCTTGCGGCACAGGATTATAGTAATCCTGGGGAGATCCAATATTATTGTAAGCGCTATTAGATGGATCTGGAGGGTAGAGGTACGGCTTTTGAGTCGTATCTGACAGATTGTTTTCGGTCGCAACCATCTCGTCTTGCTTCACGAGCAAATCATGACGAACAATGGTCTCAGAGGCACTATCTGGAGCGAGTGTAGTGCCACACTGAGGACAAAAAGCAGAGGATTGCGAAAATTGAGTATGACAAACATTACAAAACATACCAATTACTCCAAAAAGAGAGTTAACAAGACGCACAGATAGACATACAAGCTTAATGCACACGAAAGAGCGGTACTCTTCCATCACCCTATTGTACACACATATAGGAGTTTGCGAAAGTCATTTAGCCAGGCTTTTTATGCTTTGATATATTTCTGAGCTTTTACAACAGGCGGGGTTTGTGCAAAGTATCAGCACTACACTCTAGCCTCAGGAAGACGGACATGATATAATTTCCCTACAACAGACCCCTCACAAGGGCTTTTAGTGAGAGGAGCTAGGTGTAAAATACTTACATTAAAACACCTTATCTACAACATATGTTTCGTAAAATTTTAATTGCCAATCGTGGTGAAATTGCATTACGCATCATTCGTGCTTGCCGCGAAATGAACATACGTAGTGTTATCGCCCACTCCGAGGCTGATCGGAACTCGCTGCCCGTACAAATGGCAGACGAGCGCATTTGTATAGGACCGGGAGCGAGTGGAAAGAGTTACTTAAATATCCCAAACATCATCAGTGCAGCAATGATCTCGAACGCCGAGGCAATACATCCAGGCTATGGATTTCTGTCGGAGAACACGAGCTTTGCTGAAATCTGCAAAGACGTCAATATCACATTTATTGGCCCTTCCGCTGAAGTGATGTCCATTATGGGAGATAAAGTATCGGCTCGACAGGCGATGTTTGAGGCAGGTCTCCCTATGTTGCCTGGCACACCTGTTGTGCGCACGCTGTCCGATGCGCAGGAGGTAGCCCAGGATCTAGGCTTCCCGATTATGCTAAAGGCCGTTGCAGGCGGTGGTGGGCGAGGCATTCGACTGATCAATCGTCCAGAAGATTTTGAGCGCACTTTTACGGTCGCACAAAACGAGGTGCGTGAAGCTTTCCATGACGACGGGATCTACTTTGAACGCTACCTGGCCAAGGCACGGCACATCGAGATTCAAGTCCTGGTAGACAACTATGGACGGGGAGTGCATCTTGGTGAACGCAACTGTTCATGTCAGAGACGCAACCAGAAGGTTTTAGAAGAATCGCCCAGCCCACTTTTAGCTCGTGATCTGCGTGATGAGATCGGTATGCGTGCCATACGAGCCGTACAACAGATCGGATACCGAAACGCTGGCACCCTCGAATTTCTAGTAGATGAGCAGAACCGCTACTATTTTATGGAGATGAACACGCGTCTACAGGTCGAACATCCAGTAACGGAGATGGTTACTAGCCTGGATCTGGTTAAAGAGCAGATTCATATTGCATCTGGCGAACCATTAACGCTCAACCAGGACGACATCAAATTGCGGGGACATGCCATTGAGTGTCGTATTACTGCCGAGGATGCGGACGCAGACTTCCGGCCACAGACCGGTGTCATCGAGAAGTATCTACCACCTGGAGGACCAGGAGTACGTGTCGATAGTCACCTTTATGCAGGCTATGAAATACCACCTCATTATGACTCGCTACTAGCGAAACTTATCGTCTGGGCTGAGACACGCGATGAGGCCATTGCACGCGCCCAACGGGCCCTGGAAGAATTTGTCATTGAGGGCATCACCACAACGATCCCTTTTCATCAACGACTATTAAAACATAAAGGTTTTATCAAAGGGGACACATATACGCGCTTTATCCAGGAAGAAGCAGCCGCGTTAGGGATCAAAGGATAAGAAAAAAAACGAAAGCGGAAGGTTTTAAAAAAGCAGAAATGCTTTTTCACACAATTGGGAGGTGATTTTATGTCGCGCGTAGTTGTAACCGGATTAGGACTGGTTACTGCATTGGGCAACGACCTGTCCTCATCATGGGAAAAACTCATCCAGGGTACATCTGGCGTCGGTGAGATAACAGCATATGATACGAGCCAGCATCGTGTTCACTTTGGGGCACAGGTCAAAGATTTTAATCCATTACCCTACATTGACCGTAAAGAGGCGCGGAGAAATGACCCCTATGAACAGCTAGCGATTGCGACATCAAAGCAAGCCCTTGCACAGGCAAAACTAGAGATTAGCAACGATATTGCCGACGAGGTTGGCGTCTATATTGGCAGCGGCATTGGCGGACTCGTCACACTGCATGACCAATTCAAAGCGCTGCACGACAAGGGGCCGGACCGCGTCAGTCCTTTCTTTATCAATATGATGATCATCGATGGCGCACCCGGTATCGTCTCGATTCTTACGGGGGCACGAGGACCAAACTGGGCAGCGGTCTCTGCGTGCGCTACGAGCGGCAATACGATTGGAGAGGCGTGGGAGACGATCCGACGCGGCGATGCAAAGGCGATGATAGCCGGGGGATCAGAGAAGGCCATTACACCAATTGCGATGGCGGCCTTTGATAATATGCATGCACTCTCTCGGCGCAACGATGATCCACAAGGTGCCAGCCGCCCCTTTGATGCTACCCGCGATGGGTTTGTTATGGGCGAAGGTTCAGGTATGCTGATCCTGGAAGAGTTGGAATTTGCAAAAGCTCGCGGGGCGCATATCCTGGCCGAAATGGTAGGCTACGGCAGTACAGGCGACGCTCATCATATTACAGAGCCCGCACCAGGAGGCTCAGGACTGGTACGAGCCATGAGACGGGCACTCCAGAAAGCTGGTCTGCGCCCTGAACAGATTGATTATATCAATGCCCATGGCACCTCAACAGCATATAATGACCGCAATGAGAGCATGGCGATCAAGACTCTCCTGGGAGAGCATGCATACAAAACAGCAATCAGTTCAACCAAATCAATGACCGGGCATACACTAGGAGCTGCAGGAGCTGTTGAAGCAGTCATCTCCATTCAGGCGCTACAAACAGGGATCATCCCCCCGACTATCAATCTACATCATGCCGACCCGGATTGTGACCTTGATTATGTGCCCAATGAGGCACGGCACGCGCAGGTGAACGTGGTCATGTCGAATGCGATGGGCTTTGGTGGACATAATACCTGCTTAATCTTCAAGCGATACGAAGAGTAATTAAAAAATGGATAGAGAAAAGAAAGCAACGTGGTTGGAGCGCGTTGAAGAGATCATCGACATCCTGGATGGCAGCACGGTCGGTGAATTAGAGCTGACCGAGGATGGCACTGAGATCATCATCCGCCGTCAGCCAGGCATGGTTATGAGTGCAGTTGCCAACGGCACAGGCACAATTGATCACGTCGGAGCAACACAAGGCGAGGGACACACAAGGAAAGCAGATAAGAGTATCCCCGCCATTGCTCCCCTTACCGGAGTGTATTACTCGGCCGCCTCGCCAACCTCACCGCCGTTTGTAACCCCTGGTGAGGTTATTCAAGTAGGACAAACAATAGCGATCTTAGAGGCAATGAAAGTTTTTAACGAAATTGCGGCGGAGGTCTCCGGGCGCGTGGTAGCAATGGTGGCGAAGAATGGGGACGTTATTCCAAAAAGGGGATGTTATACTGCGGTTGAACCAGTATAACATTTATGACACATTTACATTTTTGCAACCTATTGCATAATGTGCAATACGCTTGCAAAAATGTAAAATGTGTCATAAATGAAAAAAGCTCATGCGGCATGTACTTTTGGTGCCGGAAGCGATTCTCCATGACTTTTTGCACTCTCTACCAGCATCTCAAGAACCTCTTGCCCTTGTTGCACCGCTTCGTTATAGGTACTCCCGTGCGTTGCTGGCATGATAACATGATCTGACCATTCTGGTAAAATGACTACATAGGCTTGATCTTCTTCAGACCACTCAATATGCATTGAATAATGCAGGGATGCTTCATTCATGATAAACCACCTTTTGGCTATTTCAACTTGCTGCAACAAATCCCTTACTATTTTCTCCTGATACGGCTGGCATCATCATTATCATGACCAGAAATGATGAGTATAATTAAAGGGATCAGAGGATGTTTCCACTTCGTATGACTTCCTCTCTGCGAAATTTGAAATGTGCCAGCTTTTTGCAGCTCGGCCTTAAGTTGTCTAATCTTACGCGGCATATACACCCCCTCCATGACTTCATCCTCTACACATGCCTATAGCCTCAATGATCAAAGGATACGTTGCACCTATATTCTATAGTATACGAAGATCTCCAAAATTGGGTCAGTCGAAAGATTGAGCCTCCTCAACCATGTAGCCTTCGGCGCGTAAGCGTTGCAAGAGCTCGTCGCATTGGGCACGATCACGCGTCTCCATAGATATAGTCTCTTCACGCTGCATGATGGGCAGGCGATTCGAGATGCGCTGGTGGCGTACATCAATAATGTTGATACGCATCTCTGAAATAATGGCCAGCATACGCATGAGCTCGCCAGGGCGGTCAGTCAGACGCGTATGAATGGAGAAGTAGCGGCCAGCCGTTGCAAGACCATGCTCAATAAAGCGACCAACGAGGTTGATATCGATGTTGCCCCCGGTAAGAGGCACAAGGACTTTGCGACCCTTGAGCTTTATTGCGCCACTGAGCAGAGCGGCCAGGCCGATTGCTCCCGCACCCTCAACCATCATTTTACAGCGTTCCATGAGCAGCAGGACAGCGTTGATGGTTGCCTCATCGTTAACCACGACGACATCATCCACCAACCGTTCAATGATTGAGAATGTAAGTGTACCAGGACGTTTGACAGCAATGCCGTCAGCGATAGTTGTAATCGCGGGCAACGTTTGCAGGGAATGGGCATCGAGGGAGGCACGACAACTGGGAGCACCAGCAGCCTGTACACCAATAATAGTGATGTCTGGCTTGAGGGCACGTGCAGCGATGGCGATACCAGAGATCAAGCCACCACCACCAACAGGAACAATAATCGCATCTGCGTCGGGCAAGTCAGTGAGCATTTCGAGTCCGAGCGTGCCCTGACCGGCAATAACCTCGGGATCATCAAAGGCATGGATGAAGGTTGCGCCCGATTGCTCTTGCAGTTCACAACAACGCTGATAGGCGTCATCATAGGTAGCACCATAGAGCACAACTTTCGCACCATAGCCCTGGGTAGCCATCACTTTTGCCATAGGGGCGTTTTCGGGCATTAAGATCGTGCAGGGGATATTGTTTTGAGCGGCAGCAATAGCTACGCCCTGTGCATGATTACCAGCGGACGCAGCGATAACCCCAACGCTGGATTGTTCTTTCGTTAGCCTCGATATTTTATAGCTAGCACCACGGACTTTGAAGGACCCTGAGCGCTGCATATGCTCACATTTTAAATAAACATCGGAGCCTGTTAGCATACTCATAGTGCGTGACTGACTCAAAGGGGTATGATGAATGAGGGGCTTAAGAAACTTATATGCTTGCCAGACATCAGCAATGGTAACAGAGCCTGCCACCACTTGAGCCTCTTCAGAGGCAGTATCGCCTTCTACTAGACGCATTAATTACGACTCCTTTAGTCCTATGCATGACGCGCCCAGCTATCGTAGCTATGTTTATGGGTGGCGCTGCCTCAATATTATGGAAAAGATTATAGCGCAAGTGCAGGCTTGTGACAACATATACTTTTGCGATTTTCCAACTAGCGTACAAAGCACAATAGTTTGGAAAATCGTATGAAATTTTACAAGCAAAAACAGGGATATAGACCCATATATCCCTGTTGCTCATTTTGTTTAGCAAGCGCCAATAAAGAGACTTTTGTTATTAGTCGCGTGAGCGGAAAATCTTCACACGACGATAGGGTTCTTTCCCACGACTACGAGAGATCAAGTTATAGCGAGTCGCCATTTGATGTTGCAGGCGGCGAATATAGGCATTGGCAGGTGCCAGTTCTGCAGTTGTCAAGCCCTTATTTAAGACCTGATGAATGGCATCCTCAGTTTCCAGGAGAGCTTGTTTTGTTGGATCATCAAACTCCTGTTCATCATCGGTTGAAGATGTAGGAGCAGCATCAACCGTCTCATCGACCTCCTCAGTAAGGGACTGTGGAATATCGAAGATACGAGCTAAAGCATGCTGCATTTGAGCGACAGTATTATTTTTAAGGATAATGATCAGCTTACGATCCTGCTCAGCAGTCTGCAAGCGTTCAGGTTGGCGACGATAATAGTTTTTCAGCGTAATGACCGCATCAGCCTCGCGCTCATTATTAGTAATCACAACCGGAACGCGCAACTGGCGAGCCGATTCTGAGAGGCGGTCGCGGTTCACCCCGAAAGGATAGACACGTAACGTTTTCAAATGAGGCATATCCGTCACCGGCTCATTTGCCTGATAGATGCCTTCAGAGAGGGCAGGAGCAGGGCGTGTCTGGATCAGGACAGTTGAATGAGACTCGACACCGAGAGGGCCAGTGCCAGTAGGAGCAAGGGCTTGCACCTGCGGGACCGCTTGAGCCGAAGTCTGATTACGACCACGAATGCGCTCACTGCCACCACCATAGAGATCAGTTGCATTCGCATGACGCATCTGTCCCACATGGGCATTCCCATTGCGATCAGAGCGCTCGAACATCCCCGTTGTAAAGCCCTGGCGTGAATTTGCGCCGCCCAGAGCACCCGAATTCCACGCGGGCACATCCATTCCTCCAGATGTAGCGCGTCGAACCGAGACCTGACCGGTCTCCTCATCACGAGTCCGCTCTTCAACAACAACGGGTTGCCCGCGCAGCATATTATCCACAGTATCAGCAACATCGCGGTGGACCGTAGCCTCATCCCAACTCTGTTGTTCGACCACCACCTCAAAGGTTGGAGGGGATTTACGCTCCTGGATACTTTTCTGTGTATGACGACGGCGAGCCTCTTCATCGCCGAGAGTCACGGTCTGAATGCCCCCCACCAGATCAGAAAGAGTTGGATTGACAAGCAAGTTGCCGAGCGAATTACCATGAGCCGTCGCCACCAATTGAACGCCGCGCTCAGCAATAGTGCGAGCTGCCGCAGCCTCCAACTCAGTGCCAATCTCGTCGATCACAATCACCTGTGGCATATGATTCTCCACAGCCTCGATCATCACAGCGTGCTGTTCGGCCGTGCGAGCCACCTGCATACGGCGAGCGCGACCGATACCAGGGTGGGGAATATCCCCATCGCCAGCGATCTCATTAGAAGTATCGACCACCACCACGCGTTTATTAGCTTCATCGGCGAGGACACGAGCGATCTCACGGAGTAAGGTCGTTTTACCCACGCCTGGACGACCGAGAATCAATATAGATTGGCCCTGTTCAACGATGTCGCGGATCAGGGCAATACTGCCAAGCACTGCTCGACCAATACGGCAGGTTAAGCCGACAATTCTCCCTTTACGATTGCGCATTGCACTAATACGATGGAGTGTCCGCTCAATACCAGCCCGGTTATCGTCGCCGAATTCCCCAATACGCCCTACCACATATTCCAGATCGACATAGGTTACCGGTGTCGTACTAAGGATCACCTCCCCTTCTGGGAATCGGCCCTCGGCATTGCGTCCGAGGTCCATCACGATCTCCAGCAGTTCGCTTCGGTTATCGAGCCGATTGACCGCATCGTGGATATCTGGCGGTAAAGTAGCCAGCAGAGCCTCCAGATCGTCAGTGATCACATGTTGCATAGGCAGTTTTATCACCTCATATTTTTTTGGCGAGAAGTGACTGTCCCCAGGCCCTTCAAACCATAGGCCACTCTTTGCTCAAGCAGGGGGACAGTGCTCTGCCTCGTGGCAAGTAACGCCACGTGTCGCACAAGCAGAACTTTTATGAAGGTCTGCTCAAATCCACTGTTACAAAGAGCGGCATTGACAAAAGAATCGTACTCCCGCACCAGGCAATAGATGCGACGCACGTCAGAAGCCAGCAGCCGATTAATGGCGAACCGCAAGAGAGGTTCGGCCAGATCGGCATGTTCAGGATGAACAATCAAAGAGATACGATGCGGAGTCGAGCCATGACCTCGACTGAGCCGCAGCCAGGCCCCCACACGCACACCGACGTCACATACATAATTCTCACTACCCTGTGAAAAAAGGGAAGGTAAGGGTTGTAGTGAGCCGACATGCAGTTTAGCATATTCCTCGCTATCCTCGAACAGTTCAGCCGTTTGCACACGCTGAGGAGTGACAGCACGGTAGAGTTGGTACAGGCCCCACACATAGTGGCGGTTCCAGCGACGTAGCGAAGGAATACCAGGAACATCAGGAACAGTTGACAGAGGAGACCGAGCAGCTACGGTTTCTTGAGAGGCAAAGCGAGCCGGGTCATACACATATGTCAACTCACGGGCATAGCGTTGAAAACCCGCCCGTTGGAAAAGCCCTACTTCAGGGACCTCATCCTCAAGTTTAGCAAAGATGCGCAGAATGCCATGAGTTGCAGCCATCTCCAGTGCATACTCTAAAAGGGCATTAAGGATATCTTCGCTTGTCAGAGTTGAAAAATCGCGAGCCGTCATAGAAGCGAGATATGAGATATCCCAGGTTGTATGAGCGGGACGTTCACGAATCTGAGCGAAACCAAGTAAGCGCCAGTGATCCTCGCAAATCCAGGTACGAAATGCAGGATGGACAGGAAGAATGCCACGCAGAAAAAGCGGAGGAGAAAGAGCAACCTCCACCGCCTCCAGCCAGCAAACAAAATGCGCTAGAGCATACTGTTTACCACCAGTGCGGTGATTAATGGCGTAGATGATTCCCGGCAAGTCCACATAAAGAACCGGTCGTATCATCCACTACTCCCGCGTCGAATAGGAAGCTCTTCGAGCTTCCTACAGATTGACGCTTTCTACTATGCGGAGAAAGTACTGATGAAAGCGAGTGTCACCTGCAACTTCAGGATGAAAAGCAGTGCCAAGTAAGGTTCCTTCACGGACAGCGACAATGGTTCCATCGTCGAGCGTTGCCAGCACCTCCACCTCAGAACCCACCGATTCGACCGCGGGTCCTCGGATGAAGAATGCATGGAAAGGCGCTTCTCCTAATGCGGGCACTGACAGATCAGTTTCAAAACTTTCCCGCTGACTGCCGAACGCATTCCGACGGACGCGAATATTCATGCTAGCCAACAAAGGTTGACCGGCAAGCGCGTTATCCGTCTCCTTTGCCAACAAGATCAGGCCGGCGCAGGTCCCCCAAACGGGTACCCCCGCCTGAATTTTTCTCAGCAACACGTCGTGGAGATTGTAGATGATCATCAGCTTACCGATGGTCGTACTCTCACCACCTGGTATTATTATACCATCTATTTCATCCAGATGCTCAGGGAGACGGACAGCTTTTGCGTCCGCACCCAACTCTGTCAACATCTTCGAGTGAGCTTCGAAATCACCTTGTAATGCTAATACGCCAATACGTGGTTTAAAGTTGTATCTTTGCATATTAAATCCAGACCCCAATTACCAACCCCGGCGGGCCATCAACTCCTGATCAGGCAAGGCATCGATATTGATGCCTACCATAGGCTCTCCCAGATTGCGCGAGACCTCCGCCAGGATTGCAGGGTCCTGATAATGTGTCGTTGCACGGACAATTGCTTTAGCGCGTGCCAGTGGATTACCCGACTTGAAGATGCCAGAGCCAACAAAGACTCCCTCAGCCCCCAGACGCATCATCAGCGCTGCATCAGCGGGAGTCGCAAGACCGCCAGCCGAGAAGTTCACAACCGGCAATTTACCAGTGCGAGCAACCTCAAGGACCAGATCATAGGGAGCACCAAGCTCTTTTGCCTCCGCCATCAACTCTTCCACAGGCAAATACTGCAAGCGACGGATACCATCCATAATCGTGCGCATATGGCGGACAGCCTCAACAACATTGCCCGTACCAGCCTCGCCCTTTGTGCGCAACATAGCAGCCCCTTCACCCACACGGCGCAGAGCCTCGCCCAGATCGCGAGCGCCACACACAAAAGGGATCGAGAACAACTGCTTATTGACATGGAAGCGCTCATCGGCAGGAGTCAGAACCTCAGATTCATCAATACAATCAACGCCGATGGCCTGCAGAATCTCCGCCTCAATGAAGTGACCGATGCGGCATTTAGCCATGACAGGAATTGTCACCGCCTCTTTAATCCGAATAATCAGTTCGGGATCGCTCATGCGGGCCACGCCACCCTGAGCGCGGATATCGGCCGGCACACGCTCCAGAGCCATCACAGCAGATGCGCCTGCCTCCTCTGCAATCTTTGCCTGTTCAGCATTCACCACATCGCAGATCACACCGCCCTTTAACATCTCGGGGAAACTGCGCTTTACTTGAATTGTCCCTGTCTGCTTTTGCATGACTCTATATCTCCTGGAGTGTATTAGGATAGGAATTTTTTAAGAGTAGTTTATGTGAAGATTCTATCACAACGAAAAGGGGAGTTGCTACAGCCAATTGAGCAGGCAGGCCAGCCATTTTCATCCTCTTCTTGAGCACGATATAGATATTTTTAAGAATTGACCAGGAAAGCGTGCTATGTTGTAATAACATTATGCGAACCTGTAGCTGTGAGTGAGGATGAAAGGTGTTATATTAAGGTGTTATATTAAGGTGTTATATTAAGGTGTCTATCAATGTCTAAATTGTTAAACGAAATTATGCTTGCGGACTATGTGCCTGGACCACAACAGGGACAATGGACATATAGCTATTACGCAACCCTGCCTAACACCGGGAAGAGATATGAAATAATAGATGGAGTGTTGTACATGACGTCACCATCGCCAGACGAACTGCATCAAAAAGCCTCTGTACGTATTGCGCACTACCTGTTCAGCTATATAGAGCTTGCGGGCAAAGGGCACATATACACCGCCCCATTTGATGTTGAACTCAGCCTTAATGTTGTCGTACAGCCAGATGTACTCGTCGTATTAAACGAAAATCAGAATAATATAGTACACACACACATTATTGGCGCACCCGATCTCATCGTCGAAATTCTCTCTCCCGCCACGGTCAGCTACGACCGCAATATCAAATACGCGACCTATGCACGAACAGGAGTAAAAGAATACTGGATAGCAGATCCTTACCAGCATATAGTTGAAGTGTTAGTACTGGAGAAAGCAACCTACTTTTCTATAGGTATTTTTCGAGAGCAAGAAACCATTCGCTCACGCATTGTACCATACTTACCGATACAAGTCAGAGCGCTCTTCGCGTAATCTTCTTTCCCCTCTTGCATTTTTCACATTTCTACATAGATTGCACAATTTATGCAAAAATGTAAAAAACAAAAAAAATTAATCCTTCATAAGATTGAGGCTCAAGCGTAGAGCGTGATCCACCCGAGATAACTCTTCAGCAGTGATAGCCCCGCGCCTACGAATCAGGCGAGACTTTTCAATTGTCATAACCTGTTCACATTTTACATCAGTCTTATTGGTCAAGCCATTATCAGGAGCTGGCAGAATTCGTACATGCAAGGGGAGCTCACGCTCCGTACGACTCATTGAAGCGACAATCGTTAAAGGGTATGAAGGAGAAGAATTCCCCCTATCATTCTGAATAATCAGTGCTGGGCGAGTGCCTTGTTGCTCGGCACCGCGACCCGGCGACCAGTTCACATCCCAAATCTCACCGCGACGGGGGCTTGGGATTGCCGAATACGCATCCTGCTGCTGTTTTAGGCTGGGCAGAGACTGCCTGGCCTCTTCACTCATGCAAACATACCTTCGCACCCAACTCCAAAAAAGTAGCGGGCGTCTTCGAGAGTGTCAGGGAGAGAACCGAGATAGGCGTAGGCGTCATCGAGAGTGCTGTTGAGGGAGGAGAGTTCGCGTTCACGTTTTTCGATAATAGCTGACTTTAGCTGCTGGTAGTTATCCTGGCGCATTATATCCATAATAGTTTCTACCACATCTCCAAGAGAAGACTCCAATTCAACAGCCAGCGCCTTCAATTCTTTGTGCTGTGTTGAGGGAATCTGAATAGATTTCCGAATGAGGTTCTCATGACGATATAGGTCTGTATGTACAACAGCCATGAAGGTGCCTCCTAGTCATTACACGACATTATCTCTTTCTATTTTACCGATGCACCCCTCACTTGTCAATAAAACATGAGACAGTTTTCTTAGAAAAATAAGAAAACGGAAAGAATCCATAAATTCGTATGCTCATTGAGCAAAGATAGAGGAAAACAGAGAAAAGCTGACTAGTTGTTATCGCTCTGCGTATCCGAGCGCCTGTGAGCTAAGCGCAGGGTCAACAGGATAGCCGTCGAAATAGCCAGCAGAACAACGGAGATCGCAATAGATTTATCCAGATCGCTCTCAGAAGCGAGATAAACGGCAATAGGCAAAGTTTGGGTGACTCCCTGAAAGTTGCCGGCAAAAGTAATGGTCGCGCCAAACTCACCAAGAGCGCGTGCCCAGGTCAAGCCGATACCAGCAAGTAGAGAAGGGCGAATCAGAGGAAGCGTCACACGACGGAAGGCATACAAGGGCGAAGCACGCAACGTATAAGCCGCAAGTTCATAGCGACGATCCAACTGCTCAAGTCCAGCTTTCGCACTATTCACAAAAAAGGGTGCAGCCACAAAAATCTGTGCCATCACCACCGCCACAGTCGTAAAAGGAATGCTCAAACCCAAAAAGGCCAGGTAGCGACCGAGCAGGCCAACACGACCGAAAGTCAATAATAGAGCCACACCCGCAACCACAGGCGGCAGCACAGTCGGAAGCGTTACCAGTGTCTCCAGCAGATCGTGGCCAGGAAAACGGGCGCGGGCCAGCACATAGGCAACCGGCAACCCCACAATCACAGCCAACAGGGTACAAAGAGTCGTCGTAATAAAGCTTATCTCCAATGCTTGCAAAATATCAGGTTGCAGTAACTGTGCCCAGATCGCAGACGGCGGCTCGCGAAAGAGCAACGCCAGCAAAGGCACACCAAGGAAGAGGAAAAAGAGGCTTGCCAGGACCACAACGGTCAGTCTGACAAGCCAATTGATGGCAGATAAACGATATGTTGGAAAAGTGGGCAATAGACCTGGCACGAATTCTCCTTGATCAGGACACAACAATAAAATGATATTTGGCAAGGACGGCCTGACCATCAGCAGACAGGATATATTGCTCAAAGGCGTTCGCTTCTTGAGTATGAGCAGTATTTTTTGTGGTCGCAATGGGATATTGAGCGGTCACATTGAAGTTATCGGGTATCTCAATATCCTTCACCTTACTACTTAAGGCAGGCGTCACATCGGTCAGATAGACAATTCCGGCATCCGCCTCGTCTAATTGTACCTTAGTGACAACTGACTTTACATTATCCTCCTGTGACACTACATTTGACTTCACACTACTTTCATAGGCAGAACCGTAATCCGATGCTTTCCCAAGCTTGTCCAGTATTTGCAAACCATATTTGCCCACAGGCACAGAAGGAGCGGCCATCACCAGCTTCAGCCCTTTTTGCGCCAGATCTTTAAGCGTTGTCACATTTTTAGGATTACTCACAGGCACAATCACAGTCAGCTTATTACGCGCAAAGATCTGAGCCTGGTTGACAACACCCGCCTGCGTTGCCTTATCCATATTTGCCTGATCAGCTGAAGCAAAGATATCAGCATTTGCACCATTCTGAATTTGCTGCACCAGCGCCTGCGAACCAGCAAAATTATCCTTGATCGTAATATTTGGATGAGCTGCATGATATTTCGTTGCGATCTCATTGAACGACTCGGTAAGAGATGCGGCAGCAAAGACATTCAGAGTCACAGGCGCGGCAGACGGCGCTGTTGGAGCAGTGCTACTACTGGTAGAGGTGGCAGCTGAGCCACCACAAGCAACAAAAAATAATGAAAGCAAACAGAGCAAAGAAAGAACATAATATAAGCGCAGATTTCGCAAAGTAGACCTCCTGTGAAGGACACACGTAGGAATGCAAACATACACACCCACAACAACATATGCTATAGATCTTCAATCGTACCGCCCCGCGTCGCGCCCTCAAAAGGGCAATGCAATCCCTCATGGTTGTCGTCGCTCACTGAGCAGTATAAACAAGCTACAGAAAAAGCAAATAATAAAACACATATAGCACTGCTATAAGTACTTTAAATAAGAGTACTTATAGACTGAGTATAAAGAGGAAAGAAGTCTTCTGTCAAGAACATCATGAAGAGAGATGGAGAACACTATGATAATAACTACAGAGAATTGCGTACCGATTTGATATCTTGTTGTATAGCTTGCACCTGATCGTACGCATGAACAGCAAGAAAGACCTTTAAGGCTGCCTCGTAGCAAGCGAGTGCATGCTCTAGATTAGCACGACGATCTGTGCCAGGCATACAACTATAAGCACGACCAAGATTCACCTGTGTCGCAGCCCATTCGTCCTGCATATTCTCATATCCATAAACCAGTAGAGCAGCGCGATAGCAAGCAATCGCACATTGCAAATTACTAGCAAGATTGCCATCAGAAAGATCGCGATAGACAGTACCAAGCTCATCTTGAGTCCTGGCCCACTCTTGCGGAAAATCTTTGCGACTATAGACCTGAAGAGCCTGTTTATAACAAGTGATTGCCTGTTGCAGATCGGCCTGACCACCATCAACCTTCAATAAAGAGTAGATACGACCCAGGTTAGCCTGTAGAGAGGCCCAGATAAGAGAGAATTTTTCACGTGTATACACCTTGAGTATAGACTCGAAGCAAGAGCAAGCTATACGCAAGTGAACCTGAACATTACCAGCAGGCAGGTCGAGATAAGTGAGTCCCAGCATATGAGATGTCCTGGCCCACTCAGAGGGAAAAGACTCAGGCGTATAGACCAGCAAAGCGGCACGAAAACAAGCAATTGCATGCTCTAAACGAAGCTGTTCGTCCTCCTGCGCCATGAGATTATAGATAATCCCCAGATTA
Source organism: uncultured Chloroflexia bacterium (assembly GCA_963850365.1). Classification (GTDB taxonomy): domain Bacteria; phylum Chloroflexota; class Ktedonobacteria; order Ktedonobacterales; family Ktedonobacteraceae; genus Dictyobacter. Next base: position 84,975 of record CAWKKX010000010.1, on the reverse strand, counting down.
TACTGTAGAGATGCCCAATCGAAAGGAGCCTCCTCGCGTGTATAAACACGCAGAGCCGACTCATAACATGTTAAGGCCTCCTGCAGATTGTGTAGATTAGCCTCAATATCCTTACCAAGCAAGGCACGATAGGCATTGCCCATACATTGCATAGTAGCGGCCCACTGTCGCGGTTGACTCTCAAATGTATTTACCTGTAGAGATGTTTGATAATAAGAGATTGCTATCTCCAGATTCTTATAGCGATCTCCACCTGGTAAGAACGAGTACACATTGCCAATACTATGTTGTGCATATGCCCATTCTTGCGGAAAGGTCATAGGTGTATATACCTGAAGTGCCGCCTCATAGCAAACGATAGCCTTCTGCAAGGTTGCATAACGATCATCCGTTGGCAACAGGCAATAGAGATTCGCAAGATTATACTGAGCACGCGCCCACTCCAGAGGAAAGCGTTCGCGTGTATAGATCTCTAAGCAAGCTTGCAAGCAATTCAGAGCCTGAAACAAAAAATCGGGGCGCGTCCTACCCAGAGAACTCAGATATGTTATACCCATCTCATACTGAGTTTGTGCCCACTCGACGGGGGAAGATTCACGGGTAAACACCTCAAGAGATACTTGTAAAGCCGACAACGACTTACGCAGGTTGGCCTCACGATCATCATACAATAAACCGCGATATGCAGCCCCTAACTGCTGCTGCGTTTTGGCCCACTTAGAGGGTGTATTCGCCAATGAATAGAGATCTAAAGCGGATTGGAAGCACAAAATAGCCAGTCTCAGGTTAGTCTGATGATCTCCGTCGGAGGAAGAACAGTAAGTTAGACCGAGCGCATATTGCGAATCTGCGGTAGTATAGAGTTCGTTAGAATCATTCATCAAGCATATATTCCTGCTTTTAACGGTAGGGCGGGGCCTCCCAATGTGCACATACTTATACGATATGCCCAAAAGACAGAACTAAAACATTACACAAACTCTTCTCACGTGAATTGTAAACGCTACTTTGCTACCTGTCAACCTTATGAATTCATCATAAATGAAACATAGCACATAAAACCACAAAGCTCTTTTCATTTCAGGAAGCGCACGGCAGGGCAAAAATTTTAGCGCCAGCATACTCATCCAAACAATCTAGACTAATAGATATATTTACATATAACGATCATTTACCAGTAAATACAATTATTGTTACATAGCAATGTATCAAACGTTTATAAAATTGAACGAATCTTCTGCAGAGAAGTATGATCTGTAGTATGTAAAGTGGTATGGGGGAGGAATTATCACATGTCCAGCATACATAATTTGTATCGTGTGCAGGTAAAAGTGCTGACACGAGCCCCAATAATCAGCCGGCATCCAGAAACGCTACCAGCACACCTCGTACAGCGAAAAAAGCACGCAAGGAATTATCAACTGATCAAACGCGGCATCGACATTGGGGGTAGCCTCCTTGGATTAATAATCTTACTATTGCTCTTGCCATTTATCGCCTTATTCATCTTATGGGAAGATCAAGGGCCAATTTTTTACCAGCAAGAGAGAATTGGTCTCAATGGGCGACCATTCCAGGCATATAAACTGCGCAGTATGGTCGCCAACGCAGACAAATACTTAGTGCAGCACCCCGAATTATTACAGGCATGGCAACACAACGGCAAGCTACAAAACGATCCACGCATCACACGAACAGGAAAATTCTTACGTCGAAGCAGCCTCGACGAATTGCCGCAGGTCATCAACATCCTGCGCGGAGACATGAGCCTGGTAGGACCCAGGGCAATACAAATAGCAGAGATTGCAGCCTTTGGTGAGCTGGACGAACTGCGCCATACGGTCAAACCAGGTCTCACCGGTCTCTGGCAGATTAGCGGCCGCTCGCATACCACCTATGAGCAGCGCTTACTGCTTGACTGCACATATGTATTGGAATGTTCACTCGAAATTGATATGCACATTCTCATCAGGACACTACCTGTAGTTGTATATGGTGAAGGAGCTTATTAAGTGGAAAGGGGTATATGATCACATGCAAATACATACAACACTACAGCATTATGCCCACATTATACGACAGCACATCGTTTTTATACTGCTAGGTATTGCATTATGCACAAGCACAACCGGCATTATTAGTTTATGCATTCCCCCTGTCTACCAGGCAAAAACGCTGCTAAAAGTCAATACTATTACCACAAACAACAATAATGATGTCTCCAGTGCCCAGGCCGTTGCAGTAGATTACGCCCTACTCGTCAGCAGCCCAGAGGTTTTACAAGCAGTAGCCAAAAAGCTACCGGGCCTAACAATTGATAAACTCCAACAGATCATCAGCGATGCGCCTGTCGCAAATACACAGATCATCGAGATCCGGGCGCAGGCAGACAATCCCCAGCTAGCGGCGGATAGAGCCAACACAGTAGCCAACATCTTTATACAACAGCAAGCCACAAAGGAGACGAACCGGCTACAAGACGCAGCAAATCAGATTACACAACATATTGCAGCGGCAAGACTCGACCTGGACACAGCACAGGCGTATCTGAACGTCTTACAGAACAGCCATGCAACCCCGGCGAGTATAGCGCAACAACAAAGCCTCGTTGATACCGATCAGGCAAACTATGGACTACTTTTGACCGACTATAGTCAGTTACAAGTACAAAAACTGCAGGCAGCCACTACCTTAAGCATAGCCCAGGCCGCACAGGCACCCGATCAACCGATCAGTCCCCAGACAATGACCAACATGCTGCTAGCTGCGGCGATGAGTCTTCTTTTAATGCTACTGCTCGTGTTACTACTCGACTGGCTCGACACAACCATCAAAACAGAAGAAGATGTTATCAATCTGACAGGGCTAACACCTCTAGGTTGCATACCACTGGGTCCGAAAGCAGAAAGCAGCGAATTATTGAACCTTGCAGCGGAAAGTAATGCCTCTGTACGCGAAGCACTGAACATGTTAGGAACCAACCTGAATATGCACTTGAAGGGGCCACACTTCCTGCTTGTCTCCGGTAAACACGCCGGAGTAGGAGTTACCACCATCACTACCTATCTGGCTATTTCCCTGGCGCGGGCAGGCATAAAGGTATTATTGCTAGACACTAACTTGCATAGACCACTATTACACGAGGTGTTTCATGCTTCCAACGCAAACGGTTTAAGCAACCGCATAGGCGATATAAAACGTTTTCAAGAACAACCAGCACTCTACCCCCATAACTGGCTTCATCACTGGAAAACGCCCATAACTAATTTATGGCTACTTCCTGCCGGCCCACCCACAAATATATCTGCCAACGCATCACTATGGATACAAGAATTACGACAACTTAAAGGCTGGTTGCTGGGCGAGCAACAAACGACAAAGAATGGCAACGCACCACTTGTCGATCTCATACTATGCGATACGGCACCCATCGGCGAGGGTAACGATACATATACATTAAGTATGATTGCAGATGGCATAATAATGGTTATTGAGGCAGCCAAAGAGCAGAAAGAGACCCTCTGCAACACACACTCACGACATCTAAAGGCTCCCATCCTGGGTGTTGTGATCAATCGTCAAAAAGCTGGGCAGACAACATATTATTACACCAATCAGCACAGTACAGAAACAACAGCGGTTGTAATACAAAAAACAGATGTAGATAAAAATAACACTTATAGACAAACAGCGACACAGCCCAAAGATAGCTCACCCCATGAGGAGCCAACGATTAGCGACATGCCCGGCGTAACCTTTGGAGCTCCGTATGTACTTCCGCGTAAGATAGCAGAGCGTCCGATGACACAGACATCAACATTACGATCTGAAGCACCGCTGCCTTCTACAACCAGGAAACTAGCACACATAACAAAACATATTCCTCCAACACCGATATCACCCTGTATCCAGCAGACATATTGCCCTGCCAGTCAGGCTCACGGCAATTGAAGCACAACCAGGAACAAATACGGAGGAGGCATCTCACGTTGAAACGCCCGCACCGTTCTCGCTCTATAAAGGGCTGGTAGCCACTACTACCGATCCACTTGTAGAGGTTGAGCAAGATGTGCAAGTTGCGAAAACGATACAGACATCAAAAACGCAATTTAAATTTCTTCTAAATAAGCGTACGTAATAATTTTTTCGACCTTTTCATCTCAGAAAATTTATAAACGCAAACGATGTTACGGAATTGTGAATGTGCGTTATAAGGGGGAAGGTTATGTGGAGGCGAGAAGAACAAGCTGTCGCGAAACACTGGGATATCTATGTATGGCGTAGAACGTATTCTGATTTCTTGCATGCTGGATATTTGGAGCAGCAAAAGACGGTTCTAATCGTCTTTGCTTGTCTACTGTTGTGTGTGAGCCTTGTATGTGCGTTGGCTCAGTCCGCATTTATCACGCTGGCAGTTTTTGGAGTGATAGGAGCGGCAATACTCGCTGTAATATGGCCGCACGTAGGGCTACTCCTCTTGTATGCATGTGCAGGTCTTCCTGCGCTGATACTACCATTGCCGGGTTATCATATGCACCTGGTGGAACCTGTCACCGCACTTTGCTTTATTGTAGTCATCGTACGTCGCCCACCAGCTCGCCTTTTTGTGCCACACCTACTGGCGCTGGCCTTCCTGATACTGGCACTTATCTCTTTTATACATGTGCCAGAGGTCGCCAGTGGTGCACAGGGTAATAATATTTATGGAGCAGACAAAAGACTGCTGGCACTCTGTATTGTACTTGGCACCTTCTTTTGCAGCACCCTGCTGGGGATATATATAAAAGATAGAGCACGATTTTTAATTGGCATTCTTTTTGTAAGCCTGCCTCCTTATCTGATTGGCCTGGCCGAGCTTATCGGTGTGCCGCTGGCCCCATGGCTAGAGGCCAGCGGAGCAAACAATCTCAAGATGACGCTGGGACGCTTATGGGGGCCATTTCCCTGGTCAGTCAATTTTGGAATGTACCTGATCAATCTCTTCGCTGTCGCTATAGTCTGCTGGCTACAGGGAAAGAGGCGCTGGCAACGTACATTCGGCGGTACGATGACGCTTGTAACAGCACTAAGCATCATCGGCACAGGGACCAGAAGTGTCGCCATCGCTGCAAGCATGATTACGCTCATTGCATTTGGCGTGACACGACGTTTTAAGTTGCTCATCAGTACATTACTACTGGCAATCGCGCTTTATGCACCTTTTAGCGATAAAATAGGAACATTCTTCACACACGACGAAGCGTCCACAACGAATCGGCTACTCATCTGGAACCTGGCGCTCAAGCTCATCCAGACTCACCCCTGGCTCGGAATTGGTTTAGAGCAGTTTCATTATTATTATGCACAGCTTATCGTTAGTCCGGCAGATGAGTTAGGGGCACAAGGTATTCATCCCCACCAACAGTACTTAGAGTGGGCCATGGAGAGCGGACTGCTCTGGCTTATAATAGGCATATTATTATTGTTGAGTATTATCTTTTGCTGCACACGCTCTTACTATTCAATACAGCACAATTTACAGAAGACACTGCAGGAATATAATCAATATGACCTGCATGGACAGCAGATGATAGTACTGGCTGCAGGGCTGGCAATGATAGCAAATATACTCATCGGCTTCTTCGACGCCCCACTCGATCAACTAGAAGGGCCAGTCTTACTCTTCTCACTCGCAGGCCTGGCACTTGGGCAGGCATTTCCTGGTTCATGGCCCGGCTCTCCTCCTGTGTGCTCCAATGATGCTACTGCCAGTAACAATGGTGCATTAGAACCACAACAGCAATACAAGAACGCAATACATTTATCCTACTATATGGCACGCAATAAATCAGCTAGAACAGCTTCAATAGTACTATTGCTCTGGCACAGTTTATTTGACGGGAGGCCGCGTAGCGACAACGGCTTGTCCTTGTTGCCGTGGCTCGGCTCGACAGGCGGTTCCACGATGACCCCCAAAGGGGGCACGGCAACCACAAGGGATTGTCGCTACGCGGCCAGCCGCCAAATAAAGTGCAACGGTCTACTATCTATGATAAAATACATATTAGAAGATCTACCATTTAACAAGAAAATAGCAGCAACAACAACAAAAGAGAATCAGGCGGGCGCGAGGCTGGATAGTACCTCGACCGGGCGCACGATAGCCATTCAACTACTATCTTGGGGTATTGCAATACCACTTATATTGCCAACCACGGCCTTGCTGGCACACTATCTTGGACCGGTGCAATATGGAGAGTACAGCCTGACATTTCCATTTCTCACGATCTTTGCCCTACTCAGTGGTACAGGGATGGACCCGTTAATTATTCGCCAGTTGAGCAACGAGCCGCGCACAGCATGGAGCAGAATACTAAGTTACGCACTGGGCTCACGGCTCATCTCAACGTTAATCAGCACAGCCGTAGCGGTACTGGTTGCTTGCCTCCTGCCAGTTCAGGCTGAGCAACGCAACTTGTTTCTACTCGGCAGCATCTCACTGCTCTTTAGCTTCTCGTTTAACGGTGTACGTATCGTTTTATCGCATGGATTTCGCGCTGAACAGCGTGTCGCGTTGCTTGCAACATTAGAAGCCGCCAATCGGATACTTACCGCTGGATTAGTTGCACTTGTCGTTATGCTGCATCTCTCGCTGCTGTGGATCTATATCATCGTAGTCTATTCGGATCTACCAGCTTTTCTCTTGCAGGCATGGCTAGCATACAGGCGCTATAATATACGCCTGCGCTTCAGCCTCTCCCACCTGCACGAGTATACGCTGAACGGCTTACCACTTGTCGGACACAGAGTACTGAGCCTTGTTGCAGGACAAATTGATCTGCTGATACTAACTATAGAGAGTACACCCCTGAATGTTGGCATCTACGCATTAGCCTCACGTATTACTGATCCGCTTATCTCGCTTGCGAATGTGTACGTCAATGGTTTGTACCCCCTGTTATGCACCAGCTTTTGTGAGGACAAGAAACAGTTTGCAGTCCTCTATACTGAGGCCGTTAGAGGGCTACTGCTGATCACGCTACCAGGCGCAATTATGGTCACCATGGGTGCAAGCAGCATCGTCGAGGTATTAGGAGGTGAACAATTCAGAGCTGCAACGGGTGTAGTACAGATATTGATGTGGGCCATGATACTCACATTTTTGAATCAGCTAGCGGAAAGCGCCTGTACGGCAGCCCATCTGGAACGTCGTGTACCGCTTGTAACAACCACGTCCACAATTATAAACCTGGCCGTCAACCTCCTATTGATTCCGCGCTGGCAGATTATAGGCGCAAGTATCGCAATGTTGAGTAGCGAGGGTATGGCACTATGTTTGTTCACGATATTGCTTAAAAAATACATTCCTCCTCTACCTATGATAGGGGCAACTTTAAGTATTTTTGTTTGCAATTTACCGGCACTTGCACTACTACGCTGGCAATCTAGTAAACCCTTCACACTGACAATGCCACTATCAATTGTATTGAGCATCATGAGTTACATAGCAACAGGTACACTCATGCGCGAAGATCTCGTAAAACTGTGGCAAATAGGGCATATAAATTCTGAATTGCAGAGAAGATCATAAATTATGCTATCGAACCGTACCAATGTCTACACATATCAGTCAGAGGGAGTGCTATGCGCATAGCTTTTGATATGCTCATCGTGGAACAAGAACAGAATGAAGCACTACAAACCACTTGTATCTTACTGAACGATCTTGCAATGCAAGATGATACCCACGAATACATTGTTATTACCGGACAACCAGGCGAATATCGTCTACGAAAATTGGCCGAGAACGTGCATCTCTACCCGGTCAAAATAAATGTCGGGCAAGGCATTTTAACTCAGCATCAATTGCTACTCCCGGTAATACTACAACGACTGCAACCTGACATACTCCATGTTCCGAACACAATCGCTCCTATTGGCTGGAATGGGCCATTTGTCGTAGCCGTACACAGTCTCTCAACGCTAGATGCGCAACAGCGAGCGGAACAGCTTCATGTACTCATTTACTGGCAACACTTATTACGCGAAAGCATGAAACGTGCAGAATGTATCATTATTGTGTCAGAGCACAATGAACGTACAGAACATATCCATGAAGAATTGCAAACAAATTGGCTGGAAGAGAAAAAACGCATGTATGTTATGAATAGTAAAACACAAGCGCAAGTGGTACTACACGCCTACAATGAAACATTGAGACAAGCGTATCACAGAACGAGCGCTAGCAAAGGAGACAGAACGATAACAAGCTGCACAACTCCATCAAACAACGAAAGTAATAGGCAAGCACTATATCCAGATGTAAGTATCATCATCCCTGCCAGCCGGCTTGAAAAAGCTGAACAGGCCTTGGAAGCACTAAACCAACAACAGTATGCTGGCAAGTTAGAGATCCTTATGGTTGGACCACCAGCTCGACAGCTAGGAACGCGTTGGCCCATTCGCGTCATTCATGCAGAAGCGGTCTATAAACCTGGAAAAGCTCGCAACCTGGGAGCAGCACAGGCAAGTGGAGATGTATTGCTTTTTCTAGATGATGACATGCTGGTTACAACAAACTGGGTCGCACAGAATGTACAAGCCTTGAAACCAAAAGACATCGGTGCGGTAGGCGCACGCATGCCAGGAAAAACACGGACCTTCTATGCACGCTGTACCGATTTCACTAATTATGGTCGCTATCAACACATACACGCAATAGATGAACCATTGGGAGCTGGCAGCATAGGTATATACAAAGAACTATTTGTTGAGCTAGGCGGCTTTGATGAAGAGTTGTACGCAAGCGAAGATATAGAGCTCTGCTATCGTATACAAAAACAAGGATATCGCACGATATATAGACCCGAGATCGTTGTGACACATGATCACCACTGTGATACCTTGAAAAAGCTATTGAATTATAACTACATACGTGGCTATCAGAGCGGATTGGAGGAAAAGCAACGCCAGCACGATAAGAAGCTACAAAAGCGACTCATTGTTATTATCATAAGATATCCATTGCTCTTTTTAGTACTATTACCACTGCTCGCTCTGATAGGAACAATAACAATAGTAGGCCTCAACATACACGATCACCCATATATATTGCTCTACACCCCATCTATCTTCCTGGGCAAGCTAGCCTACCAGACCGGGGTATTTATGTGCCTACTAAGAGCCAGAAGGACAAAAATGATAAAAGGGCGCTGAAAGATAGCACAGAATTTTTATACACAAATTATTGATAGAAAGAGTATAAAGCATATGGAAAGCATATGGCAACTCTTACAGACATATATGCGTAGACGGCGCTTCTATTTTATCCGGCTGCTATTTACGAATCTGCCACCTGCATATGAGCTGCTGGATATCGGAGGAACAGCGGAGTTCTGGCAACAGGTAAAATTTAGCCCAGGGAACGGCACAATCATGCTCTATAATTTGATAGAGACCACAACTCCAAACACACAGCCGGGCATAACGAGCATGGTCGGTGATGCACGTGACATGCATACATTTTCAGATAAGCAATTCGATGTTGTCTTCTCAAACTCAGTCATTGAGCATGTGGGCACATATCAGCAACAACAACAGATGGCGCAAGAGATACAACGCGTTGGACGGCGCTACTGTATACAAACGCCTAACCGTTACTTTCCCATTGAGCCACACGTATTATGGCCCGGCTTTCAATTTCTGCCGCAGAGATGGCAAATATTTATCCTGCTCCACAGCCGGAGCCCCTGGGGCTGGAGGATAACAAACCAGCAGGAAGCGAAACGCTATGTAAGCAATATTCGCCTGCTCAGCGAAAAAGAACTACGTACACTCTTCCCAGGAGCAAGTATTCACCGAGAAAAATTTTTAGGCTTGACCAAATCATTTCTCATCTATCATGGCTGGTAGGGAAGACTTGCTATTTTTGGAAGAGCATAGCCAGAGCTCTCACACGCGGCTCCTGTCCCCAGAGAGCAAGAATATGCTCATAGAAGACATAGATCTCGCCAAAAACCAGTTCGCTATTGATAGCCAGCGCGGCTTTAGCCGCCGCCTCCAGATAGATACAGCTCTGAATCATATTACCCAGGACAAGAGAAGTATAGGCCTTATACTTCAAGAACTCGGCGCGAATCCGTTCAGGGGGAGGTGGTCGCAACGCATCGACCTGCGCGAAAGCCTCCCAGGCCAATCTTGGCTGGCCCAGGTGCAGGAAAACAAGTCCCTGGTAGAGATAAAGCATTGAGTGGTCACAATAGGCATAAGGGAGGAAAGAAGGAGCCTCTGGTTCGGCCGGGAAAACCGTGATAGCGAGCTTTAAAAATTGCAGAGCTTCAGCCTCGCGGCCCATAGTAGCCTGTATTTCAGCCAGGCCAGCGAAAATCCAGCTATGCAGAACGGGGGAGATGTGATGATTATCGACATTAATGCGATGTAGAGCATCGTTATAAGCAATCAAAGCAGAGCCGATACGTTTACGCGCTGAAAAAATTGTAGCCAGGCGCAGTTGTGCGGCCACATACATATTCCAATCTTTTGCAAGTTGCGCATACACTACCGCCTGCGTCCCGTTAGATTGAGCCACAGAGAAATCGCAGCGCTGCATAGCGAGCATAGCAATCAATTGATAGACCTGTGAAGTCAAGCTGGCAGCCAACTTCTGATCGGGTCCCGGCATAAGAGTGGGGCGAGCCAGGTGTGCCAGATAGGCAGGGACCAGACGTTCCAGCTCCGTCTGACCACCTGCCATATACCACTGCCAGCAAGACACCATGCCACTTGTCCAATACTCAAGAGATGCATGTAAGTCAACCAGTTCATCCTGCGGCTCATCAGTTGCCGAGTTTCAGATGCAGCTATGCCATCAAGTGTGCTACTCGCCGTGCTTAAAGCATCCACGCGAGCAAAACCAAGTTCAGTGGGCGACATCTCAAAAAACCGGCAGAGGGCATCAAGAGAAGAGAGACGGGGCATCTGGACACCAGTCTCCCAGCGAATATAAGTGTTGCGACTTACACCTATCTGCTTGCTGACAAACTCAGGAGTCCAGCTTTTCTTCATGCGAGCAGATTTTAGCATACTATTGTGTTTTGCCATGAGTACCTCACCCGACACATATTGCCTGTGAATGTTATAAGCCTATTCTATCAAAGCGTCAAGTAGAGTATGCCCTAAAATTGATCTGGTAACGGGAAGAAAAATAAAAGAGACCCTCTGAAGAATGTGACTAAACACAAAGCCAGATATAAAAAATAAAGATTTCAATTCCCCAATCCTCCCTAGCAAAAGAGTAAGATAGAGAGGGTCATACATAGAAGAAACAAGAGCAGAAGCAGGGAATAGCAGTAGCCCAAAAGGGAGAACTGCAACATTGTCTTGACAGAGGATAACTTGCTGATGTATTATCCACAAGTGAGAACCGTATCCCATCCTTTTAGCAAAACGGGCGGTTGCTGAAATTGGTAGACAGGGCAGACTTAGGATCTGTTGGTGATGAACCGTGAGAGTTCGAGTCTCTCACCGCCCATATACTCGGTGGTAATTTACTTTGCGGGAGTGGCTCAGTGGTAGAGCGCTTCCTTTCCAGGGAAGATGTCGCAGGTTCGAATCTTGCCTCCCGCTCCACCTTATCCAGATAGGTAGTTTCGATACCTCACACAGGCGGTGAAAGGCTTTCGCTCCAGCCGTCTCAGAGGAAAAAGATGTGTACGCAAACACGGAAACCGAAAAGATCAGGTGAAAACTCAGTTCAGTAGGGCCAGCTACATAGTAGCCCGGACAACGCATACAAAGCACATCGGTTGCATATATGTTTTTAAAGGCATAGGCACGTTGGTCAATGAGACAAACAGATAGTATAATGTATCGCACATACAAAAATATACGAGTACAAACAAGCTTCTATTGTGGGGTGGTTATGGATAGATAGTGATTGTCTCCTACACTTCCCAATACCTTAATTATAAAACCACCTGGATAGAGATGAATGCTGTATAATAGTGTTAGAAGCGATATTCCTGGATCACTGTAAAAAGGATGAGCTTTACAACTCTACAAGTACAGTCAAGTAAAACAAAGATAGCAAAACATTCTGTTGGAGGAAACGTGAAGGTCTCTGTTGAAAGATTGCCAACAAGTGAGGCCGTCCTGAACGTAGATATCACTTGGGACGAGATGCAAAAAGCCTCGGAGAAAGCATACCGTAAATTGGTGCAGAAGGTCGATATACAAGGCTTCCGGCGAGGTAAAGCGCCACGGACCCTTCTGGAACGCAAGCTTGGCAAAGAATACATCTATCAGGAAGGTCTGGACGAGCTGATCTCAGAGGCCTATCGAGACGCACTCAAAGAACATGAACTAACCCCCATTAGCCAGCCTAAACTTGAGGCCCCCGTTTTCGAGCAAGGTCAGGACTACCACTTCAGCTTACGTGTTCCTGTCGTTACACCAGTAAAATTGGCGGACTACGAAGGCCTCCATTTTGAGCGGGAAGAAGCGACTGTTACCTCTGAAGAGGTGGACAAGGAGCTTGAGTCCTATCAGAATCGTCTTACCGAATGGGAAGAAGTTGAGCGACCAGCCGACTATGACGACCGCGTCAAGGCTGACCTGAAGCTTACCTCGGAAGAGCAAAAAATATCTGACTTAAAAGATAATACTTTTGAACTCACCCATGAACGTCATGGTTTGTTCTCCGGCATGGATGAACACCTGGTAGGCATGAAGGCTGGTGAGAGCAAAACATTCTCAACCACAATCCCCACTGATTACACCAACGAGAAACTTGCAGGTAAGCAAGCTGACTACGAAGTAACAGTAAACGCGGTAGAGGCAAAAGAAGCACCCGCAATCGACGACGAGTTTGCAAAAAAAATCAGTGATGGTCAGTATGAGACCATAGAAGAACTCAGCAAAGTTGTCAGCGACAACATTCTTGCACGCAAGAAACGTGCGCTAGAAGATGAGTTGCGCGAAAAAATACTGGGAACCGTCATTGAGCAGTCAGAGTTTGTCATTCATCCATTGCTGATCGAAGAAGAAGTTGCAGAAATGGAGCACCAGTTTGGGCACATGCTAGAGCAACAACATCTCAATATGAATCAGTACTTAAAGATGATGAACAAGACACAGGAAGAGTACCGCAAGGAGCTGCAGCCAGATGCCGAAAAGCGGATCAAACGACAGCTCGTATTAGAAGAGATTGCCAAGCGAGAGAAAATAAGTATCCAGCCTGAAGAGATTGAAGCGTTATTCAGCAGCTACGAGCAGATGGGGCAACCATTGCCTAAGACAGAGGAACAAATTCGTAGCCTTATGCTCAACTATCGACGTGAAAAAACGCTGGCAAGGCTCACAGAACTAACCACTGATCAAGAAGAAGAGAACGAAGAAATAATAGAAGAGGCGACCGCCGTAGCCAATGCCGAAGCTGCCGCCCTCGCAAGCGAATCCGAGGCAGTGCACAATGCAGAGGTACCAGCTGAGGAATCCGCAACAGCAGCACCTCTCCCAGAAGATCAAAACGCGGAGATTGTAGAGTAACAATGCAACAATCAGGTGCTGTGTTGTACATGCAGGAAAGGTGACAGACGTGGCAAACTCAAAGAATATGCGTACGACATACCGTTGCTCGTTTTGTGGCAAGAGCCAGGATCAGGTTCAACGCTTGATAGCCGGGCCTGGTGGAGTCTATATCTGCGATGAATGCATCGATCTTTGTCGAGAGATCATCGAAGAAGAGCAAGCCACCGTCGCTAAGCCGCGCCTACAGACAGGGAAGCTACCGACGCCAAAGAAGATTTACGAACAACTCAGCCAATACGTTATTGGGCAGGAACGAGCGAAAAAGACGCTGGCCGTGGCTGTCTACAACCATTACAAACGTATTGGTGTAAATATGCAGATCGATGACGTAGAGCTGGGCAAGAGTAATATCCTCATGATCGGGCCAACAGGCAGTGGAAAAACTCTGTTAGCCCAGACTTTGGCAAAAGTACTGGATGTGCCCTTCTGCATCGCCGACGCGACCGCCCTGACCGAGGCAGGTTACGTTGGAGAGGATGTCGAAAATATCCTGCTACGCCTTATTCAGATGGCCGATTTCGATGTTGCACGAGCCGAACGAGGCATTGTTTATATAGACGAAATCGATAAGATCGCTCGCAAGTCCGACAACCCATCTATCACGCGCGATGTCTCTGGCGAAGGGGTGCAACAGGCCTTATTAAAAATTATCGAAGGGACCGTTGCAAATGTCCCCCCGCAAGGTGGACGCAAACATCCACATCAGGACTTCATACAGATCAACACGGCGAATATTCTCTTCATCTGTGGTGGCGCGTTTGAAGGTCTGGATAAAATCGTCGAGCAGCGCATCGGCAGCAACAAAAACATGGGCTTCCATTATAAAACGCCTGAAGCTGAGACAGAGACGAGCGAGGAAGAAAACGTACTTACCAGACTCATACCTGATGATCTGCTTAAATACGGCCTGATTCCTGAGTTTGTTGGACGCCTACCAGTCGAAGTCGCCCTGGATAGCCTGAATAAAGCCGCGCTCATACGCATCTTAACGGAACCCAAAAATGCTATCATCAAGCAATATCAGAAGTTTATGCAGCTTGACCGGGTAGAACTGGTGTTTTCGAACGACGCGCTTGAAGCAGCCGCCGAAAGCGCTCTCAAGCAACGCACAGGAGCACGTGGTTTACGCACGATTATTGAAGAGGTGCTCTTAGATGTTATGTATGAGATACCTTCGCGTACTGATGTCAAAAAAATTATTATCAATGGCGATGTGATAACCGCACACAACAAACCTCTCCTCGTTACGCGTGGAGAGAGGAATACAGCGTACTCTGAAAATGAGTCTGCTTAAGGCAGACTCATATATTTTAATTGATTATTTTAGTTAATGGAATGGCTAAAGCGCCAGCATAGAAATGGCACCCTGGGCTTTATCTCAGGTTTTTAGAACTTTGAGAACCGGGGTTCCTTGCCCGGCAAGGGCCACACACGAGCGATCTCGTGCGGTGTGCTGAGTTTTCACAGTAATTGAGTATGCTCACACATACTTAGAATGGCAGATAGGCAGGAGCCAATGAATGAACAAGAACGCCAGGATGTGGTGAATGAGTTAAATGAAGAGTATCCTCTGGTGGCGTTGAAGAACATCGTTGCGTTTCCTCATAACCGTCAGGCATTACCGATAGCACGCGAGAAGACAGTGCGTGCTATCGAAGAAGCTATGATGCGATCAGACCGGACGCTCGTTGCAATTACACAACGAAATCCCGATATCGATGATCCACAACCCAAAGACCTTTATACGATAGGTACATTGATTGAAGTGGTGACGATGCACCGACAACAAGATGGTGCAGTCCAGGTTCTGGTGCGAGGTATCTGTCGTGTACATCTGGATGAGTTTTTGGATCAAGAACCATTTCTACGTGTACGTGTAACCAGGCAGGCAGAACCACAGCAGAAGGGACCGCAAGCCGACGCACTTGTTCGCTACACCACCAGCTTATTTGAACGCTATGCTGGACTCAACCGACGCTTCTCGGTTGAAGATATCAATTCGATTGTTGCGCTTAAAACACCTCAACTCCTCTCCGATACCCTTGCCGCACATCTTGTTACCGACGCAGAGCAGCAACAGGATCTCTTAGAGACGCTTGATTCGCTAGCCCGCCTGGAGAAGATCTGCGTGATTATGGGTAACGAGATAGAAATCCTTGAGCTTGAAACAACGATACGTAGCCGCGTTCGCTCACAGGTTGATCGCTCACAAAAAGAATTCTATTTACGAGAACAATTGCGTGCTATCCAGGAAGAACTAGGCATGGAGACCTCCAGCGAGGTCGATGAGCTGCGCCTGAAGTTGAAAGAGAAGCATCTACCAGCCGAGGTTGAATCCAAAGTGCGCAAAGAGATTGATCGACTAGAACGAAACTCCAGCACAGTCAGCAGAGTTGGCCGTGATTCGTTCTTACATTGATTGGGTGCTTATACTACCCTGGAATGAGCGCAATGAAGATAGCTTCGATATTGAAGAGACGCGCCGTATCCTTGATGAAGATCATTATGGATTAGAAGGCATCAAAGAGCGCATTTTAGAATTTCTTGCGGCACGTAAATTGCGTCAGCAGGCGGCCATACGCAATGGGAGCAACCGCAACCCACACCAGGGACAGATACTATGCTTCATCGGACCTCCAGGGGTTGGG
This sequence comes from uncultured Chloroflexia bacterium, assembly GCA_963850365.1. Taxonomy (GTDB): domain Bacteria; phylum Chloroflexota; class Ktedonobacteria; order Ktedonobacterales; family Ktedonobacteraceae; genus Dictyobacter. The sequence continues at coordinate 68,761 of CAWKKX010000010.1, read as the reverse complement.
AAGACCACACTTGGTCAATCAATCGCTAAAGCGCTGAATCGCAAATTCGCCCGCATTTCCCTGGGTGGTGTGCACGACGAGGCAGAGATACGCGGTCACCGACGTACATATGTTGGGGCGCTGCCAGGTCGCATCATCCAGAGTATGAAGACTGTAGGAGTCAAAAATCCTGTCTTCTTATTAGATGAAATCGATAAGCTCTCATCGGAATATCGTGGCGATCCGGCAGCCGCTTTGCTCGAAGTACTCGACCCAGAACAAAATAATACCTTTACCGACCACTACCTGGAGATGCCGTTCGATCTATCTGAAGTGTTTTTTATCTGTACAGGGAACGTCAAATTCCAGATTCCGCGTGCACTCGCGGACCGCATGGACATCATTGATCTGCCAGGCTATATGCTTGAAGAAAAGGTCAATATCGGAATGAAACACTTGCTTCCCAAAGTGTTTCAAGAACATGGTTTAATAGCCGAACAAGTGCGCATAACCCAGGCAGTCATGCAACATATCGTTACCGATTATACAAGGGAGGCGGGTGTACGAAACCTGGAGCGTCAGTTAGCAAACATCTGTCGGAAAGCAGCACGTAAAGTACTGGAGAAACCAGATCAGCGCATCCGTATTACAATGAGCAATCTAGAGCAGTATCTGGGTTCGCCTCGCTATAACAGCGCACCACCACTACAAAGGACGCAAGTAGGTGCAGCTATGGGCCTGGCCTGGACCGAGATGGGCGGAATTCTGTTACCTGTAGAAGTCGTCACGATGGCCGGGAAAGGCGATCTGTTAGTCACCGGACAACTTGGGGACGTTATGCGGGAATCCGTCCTGGCGGCTCTCTCATACATTCGCAACCATGCTAATGAGCTACACATCGATCCAAATTTCCAGGATGGGACCGATCTACATATACATTTACCCGAAAATGCCATTCCTAAGGAAGGTCCCTCGGCTGGCATCACTATAGCGGTCGCCATTGTTTCGGCACTCACACGACGGCCTGTACGCAACGATATAGCAATGACCGGCGAAATCACTTTATTAGGCAGTGTATTGGGTATTGGTGGGCTTAAAGAAAAAGTACTCGCAGCTCAGCAAGCAAATATACGCAAACTTATCATCCCGGCGGCAAATCAAAAAGATCTGGCTGAAATACCCGTGAAAATACGCCAGCAGCTCCATTTCACATTCGTTGAAAATATAGACCAGGTGATAGATATAGCACTACTCAAAGCTCCGCAGACAGAAGAACAATATCATGCTGAGAATGAGCCAGTACCTTTACGCCAGGAACATATCTCCAAGCTCCAGGACCAAAATTTACGACGTACTGGTATGCCTGCTAATGAGCAGGAAGAGCAAAATAAGGATGCACATAAATCATCGGCTTTTATGGTCCCTCCAATCGACCAATCTTCGCACGATTCTTTCCACTCTGCACGAGCAGACAAAAACGAACAAAACGAATAAAAAATAGAGGAGACAAATTTCCCTTGTCGTTCGTTCTACTGATAGAGGCCCATCAATAGAAGAGATAATGAGGAAATACTATCTCCATTATTTTTGCATCTTTACAGAGTAGGGTATTATACGTTTTGATTTTTCTATTTGCTCTTAGTAAAAACCATAATTGTACATAGGATACCAACTTGTTCCTCTATTTTTACGTATAATTGTGGGGACTGAAAATCTATAAGTCAAAGTTCGCGACTACGTAGCGTTTACTCTGTGAATATGTAAGAGCATCAGTTAATCGACAAACGCAAGAGCGTCGGGGTCTCATATACAAAAGAGAGGGTTGGTTTTATGAGTTATCAAGATCCAAATCAGCAGAATCAGTACCCGAATTCAGGACCATACAGCGGCGGCTACAATCCATCCCCTGAAGGACAACCACAGCCAACAGATCCATATAGTGGTCAGCAGGGGGGTTATCCACCATATGGACAGCCACAACAACCAAATCAGTATCAGCAACCGGGCCCTGGCGGTTATCAACAGCAGTACGGCCAGCCCCCCTACGGAGGGCAACAAGGAGCATATGGTGGTCCAAACCTTGGGCCAAGCTCCATGAATATGGACCCCAAGTTAGGCGGTGCGCTAAGCTATCTTACCTGGGTTGTCGGACTCATCTTTTTCCTGATGGAGAAACAGAATCGTTTTATACGCTTCCATGCCATGCAATCAATGATATTATGGCTGAGCCCAACCGCCATTTACCTGGTGGCGAGAGTCATCGGACCTGTAGTGCCGATTCTAGGAGTAGTTTTAGGTTGTGTGGGGGGATTAATAGGGATCGCAGCATTTGTAGGTGCAATTGTTGCAGGAATCAAGGCTTACCAGGGCGAGTACTATAAATTGCCGATCATTGGCGAGTATGCAGAGAAATACGCCAATCAAGGGACGACGTTGTAATAACCTGCAAAGGGTTGACGAGCGGCAATACCGTGCGTCAATCCTTTCTTCTATATATGGACATTTTTCATAAATTTTTGCATAACAAAAATTTATGAAAAATGTCCATACATATTAGAAGCATAGAAGGCACGGATGTGAGCACTCACAAGAAAAGAGTGCACGCGATGGGAATCAAGCCCTCTCGTAGAAAAAGCAAAGAAGCCGCCTGGATAGGCGGCTTTTGGAGCGGGAGACGGGATTCGAACCCGCGACATCTTCCTTGGCAAGGAAGTGCTCTACCACTGAGCCACTCCCGCATAATTGTCGATAATGCCCGTATGGGCGGGTGAAACGGCGGCTTCCTATTTTCCCACGCAGTTGCCCACGCAGTATCATCGGGGCTGAAGAGCTTAACTTCCGTGTTCGGGATGGCAACGGGTGTACCCTCTTCGCAATAGTCACCGGTTCGCCTGCACATACAAGCAAATGTTTTCGACGAAGAGAATAATATCATGGATTAGTAACTTTTGTCAATACTTTCATGAGCCATTTAGCCATTGGTTTGGATTGACGTAGATTAGTTCGTTGATCTGGATTAGTCTCGATTGGTCCGGGCTGGATTGGTCCGGGCTGGCGAGCAATTTTAGAGGGTCGAGAAGAAATTTGGTAGTAAACCCCTTGCGCCAAACCTTGAAATACGATACAATACGTCACGTCAAGCATTCGAGAGCGTGTAACTCAGTGGTAGAGTATCCGACTTTTAATCGGGTTGCCGTGGGTTCGATCCCCACCACGCTCACCCGTTCCTTCACCCTCTTTTGGCCGCTAACTTTTATCAGATACATCTCATGGACCCCACTTTCTTCTTACGTTGACTTTCTTTGTCTTGTTGTCTCCAGAGCTGTTTTATGGTATTTTTATTTGGTACAATCCGTATAATTGCAGAAAATGTACGTAATACAAAACAAGGCTATGCCCCTTGTTTTGATGACTGGTATCGTGATACACTACTTGCAGTACTTAAGAAGAGACGCTGTTTCGTAACTCGAACATATGTACAAAAATATGGAGGATGTGACAGCGAGAACAGGAGGCAGTGCCACCGTTATGCGGATTATGGTGCTGATTGGATGTGACAAAACGTATACTTGTTGTGGATGATAGAAACGAGCTGCTTCACCTGATGCGTCGCGTATTGGAAGACGAGCAATATCAGGTATCCATACATCAGGATGGGAAGGATGCGGTTTCTAAGGTGAAAGGTATGTTGCCTGACTTGTTGATTCTAGATCTGAAACTTGGCGATATGTCGGGGCAAGACGTACTAAGAGACTTGAAAACTGATGCTACTACTACCTATCTTCCTGTGATTGTCTATACGGCAGCTGTCCTTGAAGCTGAAGAGGTAAGTAGTCTAATTAAGAGCCAACCTCAACTCTACCAAAATGTCCGTCTATTACGCAAACCATTCGAGCTCAATACCCTGCTCGACCGGGTTGAAGAGCTATTAGACAATGGCAATAATATACGGTAACATCATTATTCTCTGTCATACACTAACCGACCAGTATGGGATACGATCCGGTCATATTTAGCTAAGCGAGAATTTGGGGCTGGTGCTCTTTTCTCGCATTATTACGGCGTTCATTCTTAAACATCTATTCGTGACTATTGATTTACAAGTGTATTACAATTTATTTACAGGTCTTTTATTTCTGTTCGCAAGGAAAATTGAAAGGAAATATATCATGAAATTTTTTGTAGGATTACTTCTGGGTTTAGGATTGGGAGTTATTATTGGCCTCCTTACAGCACCACAGTCGGGCAAAGAGACGTTTGCTCTACTTAATGAACAGGGTATTTTAGTTAACCCCGGCAATTTCAACGAAGAAATTCGTAATCGTGCTCAGGATGCGCTCGTTCAGGGTCGTGAGTTATATTCGCGTACGAAAAATGAGCTATCAGAGCGCTACACACGCACAAAAGATGGCCAGTACTAAAACGAGAGCCGGCCAAACCATAACTATAACCATAACCATATATAGAACTCTTATTAAGATTTAAATCTTTGAAGACTTGCTACTCTATAAAAAGAAGTAACAAGTCTTTATGTTTATATATGAGGATTTATTGCACATATACATTCTTCCGCTATCTTTCTGCAATTGTGGCATGAGACAGTAGAATTACAAACACTTAACAATCTTGCGCTACACTCAAGAGAATACGAAGTATTTCTTGGATGCAGAAGGGGAGAAAAATGACGCAATCAAAAACAGACGATACACAACGAGAACTGGCCTACTACTGGGCTATAGGTGATCTACATTACCGCGCAATAAAGCCCTGGCACGAATTTCATCGCAAGCGCATGAGCGCGATGTTTGCAGATCTACGGACGCTATGGCAACAAGATGGCATGCCCGCCTTTTGTGCCTCGCCAGGCGATCTTATTGAAACATGCGCACAGGAAAATTATGCTCTCGCTAAAAGTGATCTCAAAGCACAATTAGCTGACCTGCCTTTTTATCCGGGTATTGGCAACCACGAGTTCTATGGAATCGATGGTGAAGATCCTCAGGGCATGGCTGAAGCCTTCAGTGACGTGTGGGGCAAGCCAATCCGCTATGCATGGGAGACCGGGGAGGTAGGCTATATCATGCTTGATTATCCCAATCCCTTTACATTGGAAAATCCAGAAATGGTTTACTTATCCCACGCTACACTGACATTCCTTGACACAACATTAGATGCATATAAGGGTCGGCCAGTGGTAATCTTTCTTCATTGCCCTTTGAGTAATACAGTACTGGATCGTGATGCAGAGAAGCATCGTGACTTCCACTCAGGCCAGCACTTCTTTTCGATAGAAAACTCGCAAGAGGTACGTACAATCCTGGCCTACCATGGGAATGCCTGCCTTTTTATAGGGGGACATACACACTCAGGCTGGGAAGCTCCCAACCTTGTTGTAACCGAGCATCTTGGCGGGAAACCAGTTACCTTTGTAAACTTGATGTCGCCCTGGTATACTGGCAATCATACAGGTCCACGCGTGAGCAATAATCACACAACCTTTCACTATATCGCCGATGAGCCCGATGTCATCCCCAGTTTTGCATTCCGTATTTATCCCGACCATGCAAACATCCGTGTGCGCGAACATTATACACAGGCATGGCTCAAAGAGTGGAATGTGCCTATTCATTGATTTTGCTATACAAAATTATAGAAAAATGCAACTGATACTCTCTCAAAATATGTATAGCACCACAGGTTAAATTGGTGCCATAATGATAACGGAGAGAGATTATTATTCTATAAGAAAATGTCAGGTCCCATCACACCCGATCTTTTCGTTTGTTCATAAATTTTTGCCGGCAAAAATTTATGAACAATGGAAATAGGGGAAGAACGCAGAGAAAGATAGAGTAGAGAGATGTCACAAAGGATAGCTTACCTTGATTGCCATTCGGGGGTCAGCGGCGATATGTTGTTGGGAGCATTCCTGGATGCGGGGCTTGCTCTGGAGACGTTGCAGGCAATGCTCAAAAGTTTACCAATTGAGGGATATGAGCTTAAACTGACAGCATTTAGAGATCATGGCATAACAGGCTCACGCTTCGAGGTAATCCTGGCAGAACAAGATCAGCCAACACGCAGTTTCACGGACATTGTTGCCTTGCTCAGCAATTCAACACTTTCGCAATGGGTATGCGATACGGCGATAGCTATTTTTCGCACGCTGGGCGAAGCAGAGGCGGAGATCCACGGCGTTAGCCTTGAGGAAGTTCACTTTCATGAAGTCGGCGCAGTCGATGCCATTGTCGATATTGTTGGGAATGTGAGCGCAATTGAAGCCCTGGGAATCACCAGATTGTATGCCTCCCCGCTACCACTTACACGCGGGCATATGCGCATGGCTCATGGACTGATGCCAATTCCCGCACCTGCTACACTTAAAATTCTTAGTAAAGTCAAGGCACCATGGGTACCAAGTCCACTAGAAGGGGAATTTGTTACGCCCACAGGGGCGGCCATCCTCGCAACTCTGGCAAAATTTGAGATGCCTGCGATAGCGATTGAAGCGGTTGGCTATGGTTTCGGGAAGAAACGGGTCATCTGGCCAAACTGCTTGCGTGCCTGCCTGGGCGAGACATATGGTCAAAGCGACAATAGCTTCGAGATATTGCACCATCACGAACATAACCACGAGCATCTTGCCCAACATATACATGCATAAAGCATAGAAGAACAAACAAGGTTATTTTAATCGTTGCTCTTTTTCATTTTCTTCATGTCTCCACAACCGCTCCTCCCTATTCAACGGAATCATAGATCAATACAATAGGGAGGAAGGGATATTTATTCCAAAGATTGATATATTGCGAAGCAGAGCCATCGTTACAATAACAGTAAACATAGATCTAGCAAGAAAGAAAGATAGGATGATGGAAGGGATGGAACAACCACCACTCATATCATGTATTATGCCCACTAAAAATCGTCGTGCGTTCGTCACACAGGCATTGCATTATTTTGAGAAGCAGGATTACCCTCACAAAGAGCTCATCATTATTGATGATGGCGATGATCTGGTTGTTGATCTGGCTTCACAGTATCCATATGTGCGCTATTTTGCACCGCAATATATGCATTCGGTTGGAGGGAAACGCAATTTAGCCTGTGATGCTGCGCGAGGAGAGATCATTTGCCACTGGGACGATGACGATTGGTATGCGCCCACACGCCTTTCCTACCAGGTTATACCATTGCTGACAGGGGAAACCGATATTGCAGGCTTACACTTGCAAAACGTCCTCGATATAGAACATATGCAGAGCTGGCAATGTCCTGACGCAACATTCCCGGTGCCAGGGGTCGAAGGCATACATCATGGCACGCTATTGTATTGGAAACATTTATGGATGATGCAGGCACGTTTCCAGGATACCTCCCAGGGGGAAGATACCGAGTTTGTGCGCCGCTTGATAAACCTGAAGGCAAGGGTGTATACACTACCATGTATGAACCAGCATGTATACATTCGGCACAAAAACAATGGCTGGCAGTATAAACCGGGCACGAGTATTGGCACCGAAGTGTGGAAACGCGTTGATGCCAGAGAGTGTATACCATCAGATGATATAGAATTTTATAGGTCTACAAGCAATCAATACCTGCAACAGAAGCGAGATGAGATGCCAATAGCGACCATGAAGAGACACATTGGAGAGCTGGTCTCGAAAGTGCTGTTTTAAGCTATCGTCACTCACCCCTTTTGCTATATTTAAACTACACCTACGCAGATGTATTGCTTGACTATGATCTTTAAGGAGATGTATACTTTTTTCGATAACGGCTTCTCAAGAGGATACAAACAAAATCATAGTATTCTTAGCCAGGTCGAAAGCAGAAATTGATGAGTGAAGGAACAGATCTGCCGACAAGCCTATCCCAATTGGTAAACTTACCTGCAAAAGAGGTCGTTGAACTTGTAACCGGACTACCTTGAAGGAACCCTGCTGCTCGAATAGCAGCAAGTGATCGAATGAGCATCTCACTGGCTGTGATCGCTGCATCAAACTATATCGAACAAATGAAAAATGACTATAGGAATGCCGCGCAACCTGGTACGCAAGCCAGATTTTCTAGATATACAAAAAGATTGCTTGAGGTGTTTAGGAGCGTGGACGCAATGAAAAAAAGCGCGGCTAAAACATAGACCTTTCGATAGATAACTCGCAATAGCTGCCAATTAGACAATCTTCTTTTGCTCACGATCGGAGGTTTATAATCACGTATGTCATAGCTATGGGCAAGCAATTTAATTTTTAAAGGATTCTTCAATGGGCATACATGAGGATAGCGATGCTCCTCTTTTACAAAAAAATGCACTTATACCTCAACGAGTCAGCGGGACACCACAACCCGAGGTTCCCGCAGTAGCGCGAATGCCAAAAAGACGCGCCTGAAGCAGTTACAACTCAAAGAAACAACCTCCTCGGTGATGCAGATAATCAAAAAGGTGCGTGTGGAGCGGCTACCCGAATATTTTGAGCAGACATGTGATCGGCGACAGAACGAGACAGCAGTTATTTATGGGCCATCCCAGCTCACCTATCAAGAGCTCGACCATCAAGCCAATCAGCTTGCACATCTTCTCATTGCACGTGGTATTGAAAAAGGCGACTCAATAGGGATTCTCTTAGAGCGCTCGCTTGATAGCTATATTGCACTACTTGGGGTGCTAAAGGCAGGTGCAGTTCTCGTCCCTCTCGATCCATCGTTTCCATCTGACCAGCTAATATTTATTGCCAGGGATGCCGAACTACGGTACCTTGTAACGACCAGTTCATTGCGCGAGAAAATAAGCGTTCTATCCTGTCCTGTACTTGAGCTTGACCAGGTACGTACAGCGCTCTCCACACACAGCGAGACTCGACCCCAGATACGCGTTGATCCTGAATCCCTGTGCTATATCATCTATATACTGGGAGATCAGTCAAAAGGAGTCGCCGTCTCGCACGCCAATATCGTCAACTTTCTCCGTGTCGCCACACCGATCTATGGTATCAAGCGTACCGACCGCGTCTATCAGGGTATGTCACCCGCCAGCGATTTATCTTTCGAAGAGATCTGGCCAACCTGGATCGTTGGGGCAACGCTCGTGGCCGATCCCTCTGATTCCCAACGCCTCGGCCATAAGCTCACCGAGTTCCTGAACGAGCACAAGATTACTGTGCTCCGCTGCATGCTCAGGCAACTTACCACTATTGAAAGCGATCTACCCTTGCTACGCACGCTTCTCGTGAGCGGAATGGCATACCCGGCCGAACTTATTAGCTATTGGTCGCGCCCTGGACGACGGTTGCTTAATATATATGGCCCTGTTGAGACGACCATCTCGGCTACCTGGTGTGAGATGGTGTCCAGTCGTCCGGTCACTCTCGGCACGCCATTCCCTACATATCATGTCTATATTTTAGATGACCAGCTCCGTCTTGTGGAAGGGGGAAAGAGAGGGGAGATCTGTATTGGCGGTCCAGGCGTCACCATTGGCTATCACAACTGCCCCGATCTCACACAAGAACGTTTTATACCCAATCCCGTCCTGGACAAACGAGAGATCGTGCCTTGCCTCTACCGCACAGGCGATTATGGTCGCATCACTCCCTCTGGCGAGGTCGAGTATTTGGGGTAACTAGATTATTGAGTACATAGTTTTTGCGCTTTTATATAATGTCGCGCGACATTATATAAAAGCGCAAAAACTATGTACTCAATAAAAATACAGGGACGCAGAACAGTAGAAATTTTATATGAAAGAGAAATTATTGCACTGACAGAAAAAGGCTTTTCTTGCTCTTTGGCTGCTTTAAAGCCCTTGTTCAATTCCATGCAACTCTATACTTAAATATGCACATATGCTATAATAGGCAATCATGTCAGGGAAAACTGAGTGAGTTATCTTTCTAGTTTATAGGAGATCAGCAGCCATGAACCCTATTCTGTCCTACTTCAATCTAAATAGCCATAAAAGCTCCAACCTTAGTTCCAGACAACCAATCCTCGCCAGAAGATAGTGCTATTTCGGAGCCGCAACCCATTAACCCGCAACCTTTCGGCACTCCCCCTGCCAGGAAGACACCAAAGAGCAAAGCAATGTCAGCCTATTCCACCATGGCAGCAAATCATATTTTACCTGGGCACCGTTTTGGGTGTACTCTTCAGCTCCAGCGTCATACAATTCCAGGCCGGCAAAACTCCTACCGTCAGCTTCACCGTAATCACAATCGGACTCTCCGCTATTATTGCTCTAATACTCATGCCTTTCACTTATGAGAAAGCGATAGACCCCGCCACTCCTTTTATTGTTCAGCTCGGTATATACGTCCAGACCGGCGTTTTCTGGTCAGTCACCCTCACATTGATTGGCAAAGCTTACAGCTAATGCTACTTATAGTGTGCATATTTAATGGATGGAGATAAAGGGGAATCTTTCTCAGGGAGAGTACGATCACCTCAATCACGTATGACCAAACTGGCGAGCACTAAGCAATCATCACCACGAGCGAGCTGGAGGCGACCGAACACGGTACGCAGCAACGACGCTATACCGTCCGTGTCGTTATGGCTGTCTATGCACTTCATGATCACTTCTACCAGCGCTCACGGCTCAAAACTCTGGAAAGAGATAGGAACCGTGCACGATCTCCTATCCCTCCCTTTTTGTGAGAACTAACTATAAAGTACCTGCCAGATATACAGATTCCATTCATTGGATTGTTTGGCGCAATCGTTCTTGCCTCATAAGCATTCCTCCCATTCATAATCTTCCTGGACCTCATCAACCTGATAGCATGCGAGGCTGCTCGGGTGATGCGATAACCCTATACGTGATTTTCCTATTACCTTTCCATGTGGTCATGCTTACCCAGGAGTTTCAGGCTTGCTTCCCTGCCCCAAATGACCGGTCCATTCATGCAGAAAGCGGTCATACAGCATCACCATTATTCACTGCTGCCATAATGGGAGGTGCGTGCAATTTGGTAGGTTGACTGAAGAGCAAATGATATCTATCGTTTTTTTAGAGGTCATCGATGAAATCCTTAATTGAGACGCCACATGACGAACTTGAGCACCATCGTATAAACCAGCCAGACCACATACGGCAGCATCCACCAAGCCGCTTGATATGCAATGCGCCGAAACATCCAGGTCGTGCCAAGTGCCAAGAGGAGCGCGAAGATATCCAGAAGAAGGCCCAAGAGAAGAGAGTGAAAGCCATACACGAGGGGAATCCATACGAGTCCTACCACGATTTGGATCGCAAACAAGAGGAGAGCGATGCGGGTGAGACGCTCACGACGACGGGGCCAGACGTGCGCGACCGCAATACCCATGACGGCGTAGTTGATGATCCATACGAGAAGAAACACCCACCATCCTGGAGGAGCAAATGCTGGTTTCGCAAGAGCATCCCACCAGGACGTCCCTAGTATCGCCATCCCAAGGAGGCTCGATACTTGTGCTGGGACCAGGCAGACCAAAATCAGTGTGAGAACGAATTGCCAAGATGGTTTCTGAGGCGTATGAGTGATTGCATGCGTGATTTTCATATTAGTTGCTTTCTTCGTTCACGAGGCCCGTCTTACTTCGAGCAAGACGCGTGAGGAGGTTATGAAAGAGGTGCAGTTCTTCAGGAGTAAGTTCTGCAAAAAACAGTTGTGTGACACGCTGACTGGTGCTTTCAGCGAGTTTCTATCCGCTGCTGACCGTCAGAAGTGATGTGGATGAGAAAGGCCCGCTTATCGGTAGGGTGAGGGCGACGTTCGGCTAACCCCCACGCTTCTAACTCGTTGAGCAGGGTCACGATGGTGTGTTTCACAAGACTCAGCCGCTCCCCAATGCGTGCCTGTACGAGTGGACCTTCAGCCTCAAGGAGGGTTAAGATCGCCAGGTGCTGCGGCTGTATGCCAATCGTTGCAAGGGCTTGTGCATATTCCTGTCCGCCGAGGTCCGCGATCCAGGCAAGCATGAACCCTGTCCAACGCATTAAACTCTCCGGGAGAGGTTTCCAATTGGGGGGAACTATAACTGTTACGGGTTGGATATTCTCAGGAATGATGTCATTGGCTGAGAAAGCTGCCTTTCGTCTTTTCATCCGGCAAAACCATCCTCTTTTTATACCATTACTTTAAGTACCGTTACCTATAATACCATTACTTTGCGTACTTAGCAAGGATGATCTTGTCTATCCCAACGAGCCAGACCCTTGGGTGGATGCCAATTGGCATCCAAACAGAGCAGATTACTGACTCTCTTTATTGTCTATCTGAACGCGAATTGGTATGAGATAGACCATGCACTTGATAGTCTTGAGAAACAAAAAGAGAAAGTGGAGAATACGCATGCCACAGAGAGATGAATATGCATCATTGATATAGCCGCATGTCGTAACGATAACATCAATCCATTTCTATAGTTTGTGCTCACTCTCTTCTACAAGCTAAGATACAGATCGAAAACTGTTGTGCTTTTATGCAAAGCATAAAGAATGGGTAGGATACTTCAATTGACACATGCATACGCATGTGCTATATTCTCCTCACTAGATACCACTTCCACTGAGTAGAAATATCTGTCAGTCATACGTTTTCACATGTTTAGAAAGGCCGCGAACACTGAACGAATCGTCTGAAATCCATGCTCCTGGCCCGATTGAGCGGGTATTGCGCTTGCTCACGTGCTTTGATGGGCAGCGAGATGGTATATCCCTCACCGAATTGGCTCAGCAGGCCAATCTGGCCCCATCGACCACGTCGCGCTTTTTGAAGGTGCTCGAACAATACGAGTTTGTGCGACGTGGCCCTGATCGCCTATATCGCCTTGGCCCGCAGGTTATCCAATTGGGCCTTGTCGCGCTCCGTGGTATGTCCCTCTATGAGACGGCCCGCCCACACCTGCGTATCCTGGCCGAAGAGACGGGCGAGAGCGTGCAACTCGGTGTCCTTACGGGCAAGGATGTTCTTTATATTGATCAGGTTTCCAGCCATCGGCTCGTCCAGGTCGCACCCTGGGTGGGGAGAACGGTTCCAGTCGATGACACTGCGATAGGTGCGGCCATTCAGGGCAAGATATCGTCCGCAGGCTATACCGCAACCCGCCACACAATCGATCCCGATGTCTCCTCGGTTGCCGCCCCCGTGTTTGATCGGAGCAGCACAATCGTCGGCGCAATCAACGTCATCGGCCCGACCTACCGCATCTCCGACGACCAGCTCACAACATTTGGCATGCTCGTCGCGGAACATGCACGCCAGATCTCCATCAGGCTCGGTGCAGCTAAACAATAATTGATTGAACCAGATTCGTCCCGAAGTGATAGCCGATCTCGTGATAATCGCGTATGGCCCACACGGCGAGTTCACAGCGTTTGCCGATCTCGATACTACCAATCTGATCTTGTAAGGCGAGGGCGCGTGCTCCCTGGATCGTCACGGCCGCCAACGCCTCATCCAGCGTCATACCCATGGCGGACATCGCTAGCCCTAGAATCATCTGCATGTTTTCGGTATAGGATGTACCTGGATTGTAGTCGGTGGCGAGCGCGACATGCAGTCCTCGATCTAATAAACGTCGTGCAGATGGGTACGGGCTGCGTAACGTATAAGAGCATCCGGGCAAGAGCGTTGCGACAACGCCAGCTTCACGCATTGCATCCAGGTCCGCATCACTGGCAAAATCAAGGTGATCAGCCGAGACGGCACCCATTTCCGCTGCTAACCTTGCACCACCGGATGGGCTGAGCTGGTCCGCGTGTATTTTGAGGCGATAGCCCAGATCGCTGGCACGTTTGAGAATGCGGCGGCACTCGTCCAGCGTAAATGCTTCACGCTCACAGAAGACATCACAGAAACGTGCTAATGATACAAATGCGGGCAACATCTGCTCACAGATAAGATCGATATACGCCTCACGCCTCCCTTTATACTCCGGCGGCAGGCTGTGCGCACCAAGGAATGTCGGCACGACGCGTATATGGTCCTGACTCGGCTGCGCTTCGTTTAAAGCGTTCATGATACGTAGACAACGTTCTTCGGTGACGAAATCCAGCCCATAGCCAGTCTTGCCTTCTACAGTTGTTGTACCATACGATCTCATCGTTGCAAGCCTCTCGTTTGCCAGCCCTTGCAAGGTTTCCTGGGATATAGCGCGAGTTGCCTTCATGGTTGTTGCAATGCCACGACCTTGCGCCAGAAGTTCGCCATAACCAACACCCTGACGTTTCATGTGAAACTCTTCCGCTCGGTCACCGGCGAAGAGCAAATGTGTATGTGAATCAACCAGACCAGGCGTTACCACTTTACCCTGTACATCAATCATCGTCACACTGTTATCAGCCTCACGGTTTTGCATAAGCTGGTCGGCCTCTGCATCATAGCCAATCCATACAATCTGCCCATCTTGTGCGGCGAGGGCTGCGTTAGATATAACCCGCAAAAGCCCTGATTGATATAAGGGCCTATCCCTATGCGTGTTCACAATAGGTTGTTGCGCAATGGTGATAAGTTGTCCAATGTTGCGTACGAGGGTGTCTATCTGGAGGGCTGCTAATGTTGGATCTGGTGTCATATCTTAACCTCCGTGAGATGGCCTGTATGGCTGAACCGCAGGAATTGTTTCGTTGTTCGATTCGGGCTTGCTCCGGTTACTATAATGCGCATATGTCGTCAGTAGAAAGGACATTTTTGTTGATCATGTCAGTGTTACAAAAACGCCGTCTTTGACTGCCTGGGCGAGTTTATTGATATCAGGCGTTAATACGCGATCCTCTTCAAGCCTTGTAACGTAAGAGCGTACGATTGTTTGCGCCTGTTGGACTCCTATACCTGGCTGAAGCGGGAGACGAAAGTCGAGCAACTGGGCGGCACACATAAGTTCAATTGCTACGACTTGCTGCGTTTGTTCGAGTATGCGCAGTAGTTTATGTGCGCTGGTTGCCCCCATACTGACAAAGTCTTCCATACCTGCTGAGGTGGGTATCGAGTCAATGCTGGCGGGATGGGCCAATATTTTGATTTCATTTACCAGAGCGGCGGCTACATATTGCACAATCATGAAGCCTGAACTTAAACCCGGATCGGGTGTGAGGAAAAGCGGTGCGCCCTCAGCCTCCCACTCGTGTGGTCCCAATAAGCTGTAGATGCGACGTTCGGAAAAACTGGCGAGCTGTGCCATTGCGATAGCTAACATATCAAGTGCGAGGGCTAATGGCTGCCCATGAAAGTTGCCGCCACTGAGGACATCGCCATCTTCGGGAAAAATCAAGGGATTATCGGTAACGGCGTTTAGCTCGCGCTCGAAGATGGTTCTGCAATATGTAATTGCATCGCGTATCGCGCCGAAGACCTGCGGTGCGCACCGCAAGGTATAAGGATCTTGTACACGCGCACAATTCTGATGGCTGGCATTTATGGCACTATCACGCACTAAGCGACGCAAATGGGCCGCACTGACCTCCTGACCGCTCTGTCCACGACGTTGATGGATACGTGCATCGAGCGGAACGTGGCTCCCCAGCAGCCCTTCAATGCTCATCGCGCAAGCAACTTCCGCCGTGTGCAGCACGACTTCCGTATCAACGAGTGCCAGGACTGCAATAGCTTCCATTAAATGGGTGCCATTGATAAGGGCAAGCCCCTCTTTTGCCTGCAAACGGAGCGGTGTAAGTCCCGCCAGTTGGAGCGCCTGCATACCGTTATACTGCTGACCAGCGTGCATGGCCTCACCTTCACCGATCAATATCAGGCCAAGGTGTGACAATGGGGCCAGATCCCCGCTGGCCCCCACTGATCCGCGCGATGGGACAAGTGGATAGATCCGTGCGTTGAGTAAGGCAAGCAAAGTTTGCACTATTTCAGGTCGAACGCCAGAATGGCCGCGTGCAAGACTGGCAGCAAGTAGAAGCATCATCGCCCGCGTGACTTCTTCGGATAGAGGTTCTCCGACGCCGGCGGCATGGCTGCGCAATAAGTTATGCTGAAGATCAACAAGCTGGTTCTGTGCAATGCGCACTTTACTCAAATGTCCAAAGCCAGTTGTGACCCCATATACTTTGCGTCCCTCAAGCGCGATTGTGTCGATCAACGCTCGCGCGGTACGAATCCGTTGGATCGATTCATCGCCCAGGGCAACGCTCGCATAGTGACGAGCCACGGCGATAACTTCGGCAATGGTGAGCGCTTGCCCATTGACGATACAATGCGTTGGCAGTGTTGGCAATACACGATCTCTCTCCATAGTAGATGTCCTTTGTGGGAGTGGGCTCGCCCTACAGGATTAACAAGTTTAATGCAACATGGGGATCTGCACACCCTGTTCGCGTGCACAATCAATTGCCTCATCATAGCCAGCATCGACATGGCGCATAACGCCGGTTCCAGGATCATTGACCAGCACGCGTGCAAGCCGTTCCGCAGCCATTGGCGTCCCATCGGCAACAATCACCTGACCAGCATGAAGCGAATATCCAATGCCAACACCACCGCCATGATGAAAGGAGACCCAGGTGGCACCCGATGCGGTGTTGAGTAGCGCGTTGAGAATAGGCCAATCGGCAATTGCATCGCTACCATCCTTCATCGCCTCAGTTTCCCGATATGGTGAGGCTACGGACCCGCTGTCCAGGTGATCGCGTCCGATCACGATTGGCGCTTTCACAATCCCCTTCGCCACCAGTTCATTAAAGGCAAGGCCGGCTTTATCGCGCTCCCCATAGCCTAACCAGCAGATGCGAGCGGGCAAGCCTTGAAAATGTACTTTTTGCCTCGCCATAGTTATCCAGCGCTTCAACGCCATATCTTCTGGGAAAAGCTCAAGAATCGCCTCGTCGGTGCGATATATATCCTCTGGATCGCCCGATAGCGCCACCCAGCGGAATGGACCTTTGCCTCGACAGAACAAGGGACGAATATAGGCTGGCACAAAGCCTGGTATGTCAAGTGCATGCGTTTCGCCAGCGGCTAACGCCTGCCCACGTAGATTATTGCCATAATCAAAGACGACCGCACCCTGTCGCTGCATCTCCAGCATTGCACGCAGATGGATCACCATCGAGTGGGTAGAACGTCGCATATACTCTTCTGGGTCGCTACCACGCAACGCATTCGCCTCAACAAGCGTCAGGCCAGCCGGAACATAGCCATTGAGCGCGTCATGAGCCGACGTCTGGTCTGTTATCATATCGGGAATGATGCCACGCCTCACTAGCTCAGGATGAATCTCTGCCGCGTTCCCAACCAGCCCGATAGAGAGTGCCTGTCCCTGTGCACAGGCAGCACGAACCAGGTGGAGCGCCTCATCCAGCGATTCGACCATCTTGTCACAGTAGCCAGTATCAAGGCGTCTTTGAATACGCTGTGGATCAATCTCGACGGCCAGGCATACCCCCTCGCACATTGTTACGGCAAGTGGTTGCGCTCCACCCATACCGCCAAGGCCAGCGGTGAGAATAAATTTGCCTTTGAGCGTGCCATGATAATGCTTGCGTGCCGCCTCGGCAAAGGTCTCAAATGTACCCTGCAAGATACCCTGCGAGCCGATATATATCCAGGAGCCAGCGGTCATCTGCCCATACATCGTCAGGCCAAGCGCCTCTAAACGGCGAAATTCCTCCCATGTACCCCAGTGCGGCACGAGATTGGAATTCGCAATCAACACACGGGGCGCATCTGCGTGTGTGCGAAAAATACCTACTGGCTTGCCCGATTGTACAAGCAAGGTTTCGTTATTCTCTAACTCGCGCAAGGATCGCACGATAGCGTCAAACGCCTCCCATGAACGTGCGGCACGGCCCGAACCACCATAGACCACCAGATCGTCCGGGCGTTCAGCGATCTCCGGGTCAAGATTGTTCATCAGCATACGCAGAGCTGCCTCTTGCTGCCACCCTTTACATGAAAGCGTGGTGCCACGTGGTGCATGCACAATACGCGCCGAAGAGGGACGGGCCTCTTCCTCATGTGCCCCTGTTGCTTTTTTTATCATATTTGTGCCAATCCTTCCTTTTCATACTTTTTCCCCTTGCACCCAGGTCTGGCTTATAACCTGGCTGGATGCGCCAAAAAATAAGACATCGAGCAGGTCTGGCGTATCCCAGCCAGCAAGGGCAGGTGCGTCCAGATCCACGGCTATAAAATCGGCAGGCAGACCAGGTGTGATCTGGCCGGTCTGTAGCCCAAGCGAGGTCGCACCAGAGCGAGTGCCATAGGTAAGTAAGAGTGGGCCGGGGCTGGCAAACTGGTCAGAAACCAGAATACGGCGGCGTTGATAGCGCATACGAGCCGAATATTCGGCCCAGCGTAGCTCTTCAAAGGGATCGAGGCGCGTATTACTGTCCGTACCAATTGCCAGGAGGATGTCAGCTGCGAGCAGTTCTGCATAAGGCGCGATCCCATCCCCCAGGTCCCCCTCAGTTGTTGGACAGACGCAGATCGTGCAACCGTTTTGTGCGAGTAACGCGATCTCTCTTGTATTCGCGTGCGTTGCGTGTACGATTGTGGTGCGTGGCCCCAGAATCGCAAAGCGCTCCAGCAATTCAATGGGTCTGCAACCGTATATTACCAGACACTGCTCAATCTCAATCGGCTGCTCATCGGCATGAATATGTATTGGTAACTTGTAAGTGCGACCATATTCGCCAATTGCACGCAACCATTGTTCCGGCACCGCACGTACAGAATGTGGTGCCAGCCCCAGAGGTATCCCTTTAACGCGCAGATCATCAACGCGTGCAAGATAGGCGTCAAGCGAAGCATCACAAAACCGTCGCTGCCCTTCTTCGACTGGTTGAGCAAAATTTCCCTGTGCATATGCCACGAGCAGCATAACAACGCGTATCCCCGTATCCTTGCCAGCCTGGATGATCGCGTCAGCCATCGCATTTGCATTATCGTACGGCTTACCATTGGGCTGATGATGGACATAATGAAACTCACCGACGCTGGTATAGCCAGCTACCAGCATTTCACGATAGGTCTGGAGCGCACATTGATAGAGCAGATCAGGGTTCAGCCGTTGAGCCTCCGCATACATAGCACGTCGCCACGTCCAGAAAGTATCTTGCACTGCAAGAGCGCGCTGCGTATGTCCACGCAATGCTCGCTGAAAGACATGACTATGCGCATTGACAAAGCCGGGCAGAAGCGCCATATGCGGTAAATGGTCAGTAATGTCAACACAAGCTTCTCGCTCGCAGATAGAGAGAATATTCCCCTCATCCGATATCACGACGACCTTATTGGTCAGGAGGCCCTCTGGGGTATAGACATAGTCCGGGGCAAGATATTTCATCTGTTATGGCTCCATCAACATATGTCAGGAAAATCACTTTTCCATTCAATGGAAGTTAACATCACTCAATGGAAATATAACATAGAAATAGACCTCATGTCAATGGAGAGATGAGGAGTAGGAAAGCTAAGCTAAGCCCATCAAGTAAGTCTTTCACCAGAACCTCCTTCGGGAAATCGTCTACTCATACCTCTTATAATCGTTCATACCACTATTTTCATCATCATTCGTGTCGCTATGCGGCATCTCGCTTTTTTAGAACATCTTCAGAAAGTCCAAAGGGAGTGCTCATTTCGTTAATTCTTGCACTTTAAATATATTTTGCGCGTGTTATTTTCATCTATAATGATAATAGTACCAAAAATATAGCCTAATAACGTATAGCAGATTCTCGCTCGTTATTTATAATAGCAGGCTATTTCTTGAAATTGCGAAAAAAATAATCGATCAGGTTTCAGGAATAAGCATTACCACATTTCGTCACGAGCAAATATGCCCTCAATCATAATGTCAGGTTGGATTTGAAAACGAGGGAGTGAAAGCGGATTGTGGTTATTTTTGCCAGGTCAGTCTGCAACTGGCCTGAGATAATAATATAGAAAAGGATTTCAAGAATGAAAAAGTCGAAAATCACGATGTTGGTGACCTTTGCAGGTCTCCTGCTCGTGCTGATTTCAGCATTCTTTGTGGCTCGCATTCCAGCTTTCGCCGCATCAAGCATTCAACTATTTATGTTTAACACTAATACATCAGCAACAAGCAATATGATCTATCCTCATATACAGATTGTAAACAAGGGCTCCTCGGCCATTGATCTTTCGAGTATAAAGATTCGCTACTATTATACAGAAGATGGCACACAAGCTCAGAATTTTTGGTGCGATTGGTCCAGCGCAGGCACTTCAAATGTCACTGATACATTTGTCAGTCTGAGTGGACAGCAGCATAACGCGGATCACTATCTGGAAATCGGCTTTACACGAGCAGCGGGCAGTCTTGCAGCTGGTGCAACCGCTGAGGTACAAGTCCGCTTCGCAAAGTCCGATTGGTCGAACTATAACCAGGCAAATGATTACTCATTCAATGCATCGGCGAACAACTATGTTTCCTGGTCACATATCACTGGTTATGTCTCCGGTAAACTCGGTTGGGGAACAGAGCCTGGAAGCTCACCTGCCGCCACAACACCTACGCCTATTCATTCTGAAACGCCCACTCCTGCGCCGACTCAATCCGTTAAGCCCACTCCGACACCTACATCCACTCATACTGTTACACCCACGCCCGCGCCAACTCCCACGCCAACTCAATCTGTTACGCCTACCTCTATATCCACGCCCACGCCCACGCCAAGCAGCTCAGGACAAAACACTGACCGCTACTTCCCGGTCGGCACACCAGTCTCTACAATGATCTCTAAGGCGAGCAGCCTGAGTCAGCAACAGGTAAAGGTACTGATCGAGCAGCAAGTGAAAGAGAACTGGAGCGTCATTCACAGCACATTTGGCTTTTCAACACAGGAAAAAGCCTATGCATTCTTCCTGGGCATGGCGACGCGCGAATCAACGCTACAGGGAGGCCTGGAGACGGGAGGATCGTCACTTGGCAATAGTACTGCTGGGAGTGGATCTTCCGGGCATTCTTACGGCCCCTTACAGGCAGCTGAGACAGCTTACGCCAATACTAATCCGAACTACCAGGCCGAGAACGATGTGCCTGAGATCTCTCAGTACAGTTTAGTGCCTGCAAAT
Source organism: uncultured Chloroflexia bacterium (assembly GCA_963850365.1). Classification (GTDB taxonomy): domain Bacteria; phylum Chloroflexota; class Ktedonobacteria; order Ktedonobacterales; family Ktedonobacteraceae; genus Dictyobacter. The sequence continues at coordinate 47,753 of CAWKKX010000010.1, read as the reverse complement.
TTCTATGATATCGGCATTTCGATTCACATGGGCATCCGACACCTGATCCATTTTGCGCACCAGGCCTCAGCAGCAGGACATTCTGGCGTTGATATCGCCCGCTATGGTCTGGCTGGTTATAACACTGGTTGGGTAATAAACGTGAGTTCGGGCGAGTTAAGCTCGTATTCCGATGAAATTGGGGCTCTGGCCGGTTGGTATCTAAACAATCAGCATTTGTACGATACGCTCTGGACTTGGACGGGAGACCCACGCGTTGATCGCAGCAAGCCGTGGGGCTGGTACGCGTAGAAAAGCTCTGCTTCTCTTTCCTTTTGCAGAGCTTTTAACCTGGCATCTCACTTTATATTCGTTAATAGAGAATTTGCACATTTACCCATGTGGACATTGCCCACATGGGTAAATGTGCAAATTCTCTATTAACGAGCCAGAATCTCTTTGCAGCGACGTGCGACTTTCTCCCACACCACATCGCGTTTCCCACGTGCCATCCGATTCAAAGGCTCAGAAGGCGGATTGATAGACTGAAAGTCGGAGAGTTCGGAATCTCCAAACGAGCAGGCACCGAGCACCACAGAGATAACCTCAACTCCCCTTTGCTGCGCCGCCTGCAAGAGAGGTTCCATCTCGTGATCAACAATAAAATCGGACGCCAAAAAGTTCGCACTCACCAGAAAGAGGGCAATTTTAGCCGAACGCAAATAACCATTAAGCTCATCATTCCATCTACTACCCGCTAAAATCCTTGTATCATCCCAGTAGGCTATCGATCCTTTGCGCACATGATGGGCCAGATGTATATGCAATTCGTCCAGATACTTTTTATCCCTACGGCTATAACTAATAAAAATACCGCCAGGTTCATCTGCAAGATCTGGCGATGCCGATGGTTTTGGCTCTTCACTCATACAAATTTCTCCTCACCTTTTACTTTATGCCGTATCACCTTTGTTGGCAATACGGCATCTATAAATTTACTTTTATCACTTCACACTATATAGACTGTTCAGCATTCGACACAATGCTTTTTGGACGAGTTTCTTCTCTTTTGGGCTAGCTTCTGCCGCGCCACTGACAGAGAAGCGATTAATAAGCGTTTTTCCTTCTTATCTACAGGCCAGCGTGCTGCTTCCAGATCAATATGATAAGAACAAAAAACGGCTTGCAGTTGCGCCATTTCATCGATATGATCGTGAAGTAGACAGAGCACAGACTGCCGCTGGCGTGGGGGCAAAGCCAGCACCATGCGAGCAACCGAGTGCATAAAGAGCGCATTTTCGACCTTCTGCATAAACTCACGCGCCGGATCGGCTGCACCTTCCAGCTGATCGCTCTCTTCAGATAAGCGCCACACCTGCTTCTGCTGCCGCTTCATATCAATAAATTCACTATAGACAACGCGCCTCACGTACGTATAGAGATGAACAATTTCCTTCTTTTCCAATATGCGCCATAACTTGATACGAGACCGCTGTATAAGCTCATCAACTTCCATAGCATCATCTAACCCATACTTGCGCCCAGCATATAAATGCATCAATTTATTTGCCTGAAAGACAAGGTAGCTATCTATAGCCCGCAAGATTGTCTCACTACTCTCCTTCATCGCTATTTCTCCTCATCATTGCTATATTCAAGGACATGTGTAGACTTTACCTTCAAGGTCCCTCTGACTGTTGTTATAATCAAGAGCATGGGGCAGTCTTTAAGATCTGAATATGTAAGAAGCATTACTCGCTTTTGCTCTATGGAAAGCGTACTCGAAAGACACATGCAAAACCATGTCGAGAGGTAGGCAAATAGTAGGCTTATAGGGAGCAGTGTTGTTATCATGTTATATACATGGGATGATGAGTTCGTGCAGGTTTGCCCGCAAGCTCTTTGCCTTCACGACGCCCATATAGATATGTTATGATAGTAGCTAGAATACAGAAACGATAGGCATATCAGATTTATTGTTCGTTGGTTATTGTAACAAGCCATCTCTTGAAACTGAGGAAGATGGATCGAGCCAGTTTCAGGAATAACATTCACTACATTTGTTCGTAGCGGAATGTTGCCGTCGATTGCAGCACTGAGTTAGGGTTGAAAACGAGTGCGCAGGTGCGTAAGAGCACACTGCAGTCGTTTTTGCCAGATTATAATTGCCGCGAACGGCTGGTCAAAGATAACACAAAGGATTTCAAGGATGAAAAAATCGAAAGTCGCACAGTTGGCGACCTCCATTGGCTTGATGGTCATGCTAGTTTTAGCATTCGTTATGGCCAGAACCCCAGTTTTAGCCGCATCAACCATCCAATTATCGATGTTTAATGCCAATACCTCAGCAACCAGTAACACAATCTCCCCTTATATAAAGATTGTAAACAATGGTTCTACGGCTATTAATCTTTCAAGCATAACAGTTCGTTACTATTATACAGAGGATGGCACCCAGTCCCAGAGCTTCTGGTGCGACTGGTCCAGCGCAGGCACTTCGAATGTGACTGGCACATTTGTCAGTCTGAGCACACCTCTGAGTAATGCGGACCACTACTTGCAAATCGGCTTTACCAGCGCAGCAGGCAGTCTCGCGGCCGGCGCAACTGTTGAGATTCAAAGCCGCTTTGCAAAGTCCGATTGGTCGAACTATAACCAGGCAAATGATTACTCTTTCAACGCGTCGGCAAGCAGCTATACGTCCTGGTCACATATCACTGGCTACATCTCTGGTACACTTAATTCGGGAACAGAGCCTGGAAGCTCCGCAACCACCCCGACTCCCACCCAGACTACAACATCCACTCCCACTCAAGTTGCAACTCCTACTCCCACTCAAGTTGCAACTCCTACTCCCACTCAAGTTGCAACTCCTACTCCCACTCAAGTTGCAACTCCTACTCCCACTCAAGTTGCAACTCCTACTCCTACACCAACCGGTTCAGAACCCAACACTGACCGCTACTTCCCCGTGGGCACACCAGTCTCCACGATGATCTCTAGCGCAAGCAGCCTGAGCCAACAGCAGGTGAAGGTGCTGATCGAGCAGCAAGTATTGGAGTACTGGAGCGTTATTCACAGTACTTTTGGTTTCTCGACACAAGAAAAGGCCTATGCGTTCTTCCTGGGCATGGCGACACGCGAATCAACGTTACAGGGCGGACTGGAGACCGGGGGATCATCGCTTGGCAGCGGCACCGCCGGGAGTGGAGCTTCCGGGCATTCTTACGGCCCTTTGCAGGCAGCCGAGACAGCTTACACCAATACCAATCCGAACTATCAGCCCGAGACCGATGTACCTGGGATCTATCAGTACGATTTAGTACCTGCAAATTTCTATGATATCGGCATCTCGATTCACATGGGCATCCGGCACCTGATCCATTTTGCACACCAGGCCTCGGCAGCAGGAGATTCTGGTGTTGATATTGTCAGATATGCTCTGGCTGGCTATAACACTGGTTGGGTGACAAACGTGAGTTCCGGCGAGTTAACCTCGTACTCCGATGAAATTGGTGCCCTGGCCGGCTGGTATCTGAACAACAAACATCTGTACGATACGGCCTGGACCTGGACCGGGGATTCGCGCGTTGATCGAAGCAACCCGTGGGGCTGGTACCCGTAAGACTTTTGCTTCTCATTGCAAGTAGATAATGCTTTTTCTATAAATTTGGGTATGTTACATTTTTGCACAATAAAAATGTAACATACCCAAATTTATAGAAAAAGCATAGACCATGTGCCTGAATTTTCCCCAAAAGCCTCTCGCAAAAGGTAGTATTTTTCCGCCTCTCATGCTATGCTAAATATAGGGTATCAGAAGGGCAGGAAGACCGACGACGGGAAAAAAGGAGGGTTGTATGAGTCTCGAACAAGAACAAACCCCCACCACTGGAGCATCACCAGTACAAGATCTTAGCCCGATTGAGAATGATATCGTTATTCGCACCGTCAAATTGAATAAATATTTTGGGGATAAACAGGTGCTTAATGATATCGATTTTGAGGTACGACGCAGGGAGGTTGTGGCGCTCATTGGCCCCAGCGGCTCTGGCAAAAGTACATTGATTCGCTGCTTGAATGCGCTGGAGAAGCCAACAAGTGGCGAAATTTATATTCAAGGCGAAAAGCTTAATCCTTATTTACCTGCCTCGCAATTAAGTTCGATGCGTCGGGAATTGGGCATGGTCTTTCAAAATTTTAACCTCTTTCCACATATGACTGTGCTACAGAATGTAATAGAGGCACCACTACTTGTACGCAAGCTACCAAAAGAACAGGCCATAGAGCTTGGTGAAAGTTTTTTAAAGAATGTAGGCTTGCTAGAGAAGAAAGATGTGTATCCTGGCAAACTTTCTGGTGGACAAAAACAACGTGTAGCGATTGCACGTGCGCTGGCAATGCAGCCAAAAGCATTGCTCTTTGACGAGCCAACCTCTGCGTTAGATCCCGAGCTGGTTGGCGAGGTGCTTAAAGTAATGAAAGATCTTGCGTATGAAGGACGTACAATGGTTGTTGTAACTCATGAAATGCAGTTTGCGCGTGATGTATCAGATCGTGTGATCTTTATGTCCGATGGCTCGATTGTCGAGCAGGGCGATCCCGATGTGCTTTTCAAAAATCCCAAAGAGATACGTACACAGGCGTTTTTAGAGCGTATTCTTTCGGTTTTACCATAGTCTTTTTATTCCAGAAGTTGTGGCTTACATACAAATCGCAAGAAAGGTATCAGCATGACTTTTAGCATGGATCGGCGCACATTTTTGAAGCGCACAGGAGAGGTTGGAGGTCTTGTTGCCGTTGGCGGTGCCTTAGAAACACTCCTGGCAGCATGTGGTGGAAATGTTCCTACATCTACGCCCAGCACGACACCAGGTGCAGTAAAAGTCGGCAATCAGGGCTTAAAACTGCCTGGCTTTTTCCAATGGGGTGCAACCTCCAACAATGGTGCTCCTTATGTCTACAAAGATCCTCAGAGCGGCAAACTTATTGGTTTTGAACTGGAGATTGCGACTGCCATTACCGGCCTGATGGGCGTGACGCAGAAGCAGATTGAGACAGATTATGCCCAGCTAGATTCATCGCTACAAGCAAATAATTTTGATGCTATTATGAATGGTTGGGAGATAACTGCTGATCGTCAGAAGACGGAGATATTCTCGCAGCCCTACTATCGCAATGGACAGCAGATCGTGGTACGTGCGAACGATGCACGCTTTGCCCAAAAGACGATGAATGATACTCTTTCTTTACAGGATCTGGAAGGCTTAGCGGTCGGTACAGGTGCAGGCTATAAGGCTGAAGATCTATTGGCTAGCGATAAGAAGATCAAGCTAAAGTCATATGATCCTGATCTGCCCTTTAACGATCTGGCTTTGGGACGCATTGATGCGGTGCTGATAGATTTTTCTACGGTTACATACTATGTGCTGGGCGATGGTCCTGGTGGCGTTGCGAATAAGAACCTCAAACTTATTGGCAAGCTCTTTGATTTCAGTGATTATGTGGTTGCCTTTAGTAAAAAGAGTACCAACGCTCCAACGCTGCAAAAGGAGATAGATCAGGCTCTCACGATTCTCAAAGGCGATGGGACGCTACAAAAAATTTATAAAAAATGGGGCTTGTGGAATGATGTGCAGGCTCAGATTGGGATCAAGTAGTAGGAAGGGTATCAAGTAACGATGGATATTATCTGGCCGGCACTCCCAGATTTTCTTGTTGGGGCTGGAAATACTATTATCTATTGTATTGTTGCTTTTCCTCTTGCCCTACTCGTGGGCCTGGTGCTTGCACTTATGTCTGGCTCACCCTTTATCTGGTTAAGAGGCCCGGCGCGTATCTTTATCGAGGTTGTGCGTGGAACGCCCATTGTTGCACAGATCTTTATTATCTATTATGGCCTGGGTGCTCTTCTGGCACTCACTCACAACGATTTTCTGGTTGGATTGGTCAATTCCTGGAGTGCCGGTATCGGCACGCTAGTAATTAACTACGCGGCTTATGAAGCTGAGGTCTATCGTGCTGGCTTTCTCTCTGTTGATGTGGGGCAGACAGAGGCGGCTTTATCGTTGGGCCTTTCTCCTAACCAGAACTTCTCTCGTATCGTTTTGCCGCAGGCCGTTCCGTTGATGATACCTCCCTTTGTCAATGATTTCATCTATATGCTAAAAGATTCGGCGATTATTAGTGTAATCGCAGGCTCTGAGCTTACCTCTGTCTTGAACTTCTGGGTAAGCAGAAATGGAAGTAATCCTCTTCCATTCTATCTGGTGGCGATTGGGCTCTATCTGCTTATGAGTCTGCCTGTCTCATATGTTGCACGCTACTTTGAGCATCGTGTTCGTGCGGCGTTCTAGCAAGCAACATGTATACATGCTAACTGCCCTTTTATAGATCTGGAAAAGAAGGTGATTGGAAATGTCGAGCTATAGATCATCGACTGAGGGGGTGCGTCCTCTTGTGGACAGGCGTTTGTGGCCAAGGAACACCGGGGGCAGCTACCTTTATTATGCTCTGCTTGTGGTCGCGGTGGTCGCCTTTCTCTATTATCTGTATAGCTACAGACAACTGGCGCTGGTATACCTGCCATCTTTGCTTGTTGGGACGCTGGTCACCCTTATTATCTCTGTTTTAAGCGCGGTATTTGCAACTATCATCGGGTTGATAGTTGCGTTGGGCAGACTATCACGTTTCCCCGTTGCACGCTGGATTGCAGGAGCATATGTCGAGATTATGCGTGGCACACCTCTGCTTGTACAATTATTGCTCTGGTATTATGGTGTCGGAGGTCTCCTCTCTGCCAGTGGGCTGAATCCCCATGATATTGTGTTTCAAGTGATGACGGTATTGCAGAATAATAGCCTTGTCCCGACAGCATTCAATGGTTTTTTTTATGGCATCATCGGCTTAAGTTTCAACTATGGGGCATATCTCTCAGAGGTCTTTCGCACAGGTATTCTCGCGGTCGAGAAAGGTCAGATGGAGGCAGCGCTCAGCCTGGGATTAGATACCCGGCAGGCTATGCGACATATTATATTGCCGCAAGCGATACGGGTGGCAATTCCCCCTTTTACTAACAATTTCATCACCTTAATTCAGGATAGCGCGTTCCTCTCTGTACTGGCCGTGGTGGAGCTGGAGTATGTCACTATTGGTCTGGCGCTACCACAATTAGACCCCAACAATAAGTTTTTTGTGTTTATTCTGGGTGCCCTATTATATCTGGCGTTATGTTATCCGCTCTCGCTGCTGGCCCTGTATCTTGAGCGCCACCTCTCTGTTGCACATCTGGATGTGTAACGTTTGGTAAAATATCTATCGATCCAAGCGTCCGGGATCGGATTCGCCAACCCATCCTTGACAGGATCATCTCTCTGCTTGTATAGTAGTGTAGTATTCACACGTTTTTTGGGAGGTTTTGACATCTATGCCAGTGTGCTGCTAACTCCATCCGGTTTCCTGTTCAAATACCCCATTCAGGGCACAGGCAGTGAAACAGACGGTACCATTCTTGCTTTCATCTATCGCGTGTCTCTCATCAGACATGAGCGCTCAGCCTTGCTACGCCTGAAATACCGCAGGGCATGGTTCCTGCTCGACAGCCCTTCTGGCGAGGCCTATGTGAGACGGCGGATAGTGAGAACGCAAGCATTTGATGGTGCTCAGAAATATGGAGAAGCGTGCGGCAAAGAGGTGTCAGGCATGGAACTCCGGCGAAAGCATCGCTGACGTTTTCCATCCATCATACCATTGGCAGATGAATGCCATCTTTTCCCCTGTCGTGACAGCTGCATATTCGATCATAGTGCAAGCTATGCTATGCTCTCTCTCCTCCTTCTTTCAGCCCCATCGTTCTCTCGCGCGAGTTGATATGATTGTGCTGTTTTTTCTCGAAGACAAAAAGCAAGGAATACCTATCATGACAGAACATCAGCTTTCACTCCTCCCCTTCTACGCGGGTTGGGGTATCTACCAGCAGCGTCTTGTCGCGGCCATCGCGCCACTTACAGCAGAGCAGCTTGTCTTGCGCAACACGCCACAAAACTGGTCGATTGGTATGTACGCGACGCATATTGTCGCAGATCGCGCCTGGTGGTTCCACGCGCGGATGGGCGAGGGGAGCGCCGATCTTACTTCCCTCGAATTATGGGCTCTGGGAATCTGTGAGGGGGGAGTAGATCCATTACACTCGGCGGCAGAACTGGTTGCCGGACTTGAGAAGACCTGGCATATGATCCAGAATACGCTTGCCCGCCTGACCCCTGCTGATCTTGAGCAGGTCTTCCCGCCTTTGGATGAGGCGGAACGTTTGCGGCACGCGAAACTGGTAGAGCCTGCGCTCCAGCCATTCGCTCAGATGTGGGTGGATAGGGCGCGTCTGTCTGGAGAAGTGAGACCCGCAGTTTCGCTTCAGTGGATCATCTGGCATGTGCTCGAACACGACATCCATCACGGCAGTGAAATTTCCACCATTCTCGGCGTACACGGTCTGCCAGTAGTCGAGTTGGATTAAGAACAGGAACGTATGCCATTCTCCTCTCATGGGTGGACATGTTGCCCATGATGCGGTCACTTCAGCGACAAGGTCGCCCCTGTCGCTGAAGTGGCATGCCATGCTCACAGGGACAAAAAAAGGGGAAAGACTGAATAGAGAGCTGTACAGCATAAACCTGTTTTCTGACACATATACCCGCCAAATTGAGACACTGGCGCAAAAAAAGAACAAAACGGTGAAATTACGATATTAATGATAAGAAATATCTTTTTAGTAGAACTGAAGCGACATTTGAACGCAAGGGATCTCATTTTTTCGGCTTGAGCGTAGAGACCGAGATATCATAGATGAGCTGCTGTAGCCAGTGGGCAAACTTTTCAGGCGTAGAGGGCCGTTCCTGCTCCAGCCACCAGACGAGCGCACCACATCCAGCCGAAGCAACAGTGGTGAACGTCAGGTCGAGCAGCGGTCTATCGGGATCAGATGTGGCTTCGGGGAACGTCTGATGTAGGCAAGCAAGAAAACGCTGCTGCGTCTGCTGGCGAAAGCGCTGGCTCAGCCTGCGCACCCAGCACCACGCCGACTCTGAATCGCCTGATGGAGACCTTAGAGCAGACAACCCACTAACTCCGAATTGATGCTCATCGTCACTATTTTCCGGTTATTCGGATGTACTCCGTGCTTGACATCTCAGAAAATGGATATTACAACTGGGGAGCATCCTGAGGGCGAGCACCCCAGTTCGTTGGAGTAGTGGTTAGCTGGAAATCGAGGGTTGCGCCATGCTTCACATTGTTCCAATCAAGCCAGAGGCTGGTAGTTGGCCGACCATTGAGGCGTAAACTCTGGACGTATGGGGTTGTATCTGTGGCCTTAGGTGCATTTATCTGGAGAATAGCTCCATTAGCCAGACGGATGTGCGCAGATGAGAAGAGTGGACTTCCAACGACGAAGCCCCCGATGCCAGGAAGCTCCGGGTAGAGACCAAGGGCAGAGAAAATATACCAGGATGACAATGCACCACCATCGTCATTGCCAGGCAGGCCACCGCTAGTTGGCTGGAAGAGATGCTGAATACGACGAACAACGCTCTGCGTATGCGAAGGAGCACCCGCAAAATCATATTCCCACGGCACCTCGAAGCACGGCTCGTTGCCCATAAAAGCATAGTGGCTATCGGGGCCAGCATTAAGTTGGGTAAAAAATGTATCCAGACGTTGGACCGCCTGAGCACGCCCACCCATTTTTGCGAAGAGGCCCGGCAGATTGAAAGGGACAAGCCAGGTATATTGAAGCGAATCGCTTTCCTGGAAGCCCTGCTGACTGGTCGGATTGAAGTTGGCAGCCCAGGAGCCATCTAATTGACGCGGCTGCATCAGGCCAGTAGCGGGATTGAAGACATGCTGCCAGTTCGCGGAACGCTGCAAATAGGTATCATATACAGAGGTTTGGCCGATTGAGTGTGCAAAAGCGGCAATGCTAAAATCATCGATACTATATTCTTCAGTAATAGCAACCGAATTCCCAGCCGTTGTGGAGGCCACATAGCCTGAATGTATATAGTCGTTAAAACCTTCACGAATCTTATCCTGGCTTTGCGTCATAGCAGTAAGAGCCGCCGCTGTATCGAATGCAGTCGTACCAAAGGCAAAAGCATTGGCAACCATGGGATCTCCATCATCACCATTCATACCATGCGAATCTGCGTTCGCTTGCTCCCAACGTGGAAGATGGCCATCACCCTGGCTAGCATCGTTTAGCAGAGACTGAATAATATCAGTTGTTTCCGCAGGGGCCAGGATAGCACGCAGTTGTATCAGTGAGCGATATTGATCCCAACCGGTAATATTCTCGTACTGCGCATGACCGTGCTCCACTGTATGCACGCGCTGATCGAAGCCAAGATACTGACCATTGACATCGTTAAAAATATTGGGGTGAAAGAAAACGTGATAGAGAGCCGTATAGAAAGTGCGTCGTTCAGAGTCAGTGCCACCCTGCACCTGAATACTGTTCAAGCGAGCATTCCAGGCGGCGGCGGCAGAGAGGCGGAGTGCTGAAAAGTCTGCCTGCGCATTCTCGCTTACCAGGTTTGCTTGCGCATTCGCTATACTGACGAAAGAGATAGCCACCCTTACATGGATGAGGCGTTGAGAAGTCGTATCGAAGGTCACAAAAGCTCCACTGTGCTGGCTACTACTGGCAAGGGAACCAGGAAGAACAGAGCCTTCATTCCAGGTACCAAATTGACTAAAGGCGCGATCAAACTGAGCCACAAAGTAAACCGTATATATATTGGTTCCACAACCAACATGGCTAGTGGCTGAACCCTGCACCAGCCCGTGCTGGCTATCGATAGTTACGGCACTATTGGTTGTCCCATTGATGCTACCGCCTGCATTGATAAGCATTGTAGAGGTCGTTGAAGCGGGATAGGTGAATTGACCAAAGCCAGTATGGGGCGTGACGGTAAGCTCGGCATCTACACCTGGATTGTCCAGGTAGACGCGATAAAAGCCGGGTTGAGCACTTTCATTGCTATGTGAGAAACGCGAAAAGTAGAGTGAGCGGTGCGTAGCAGGCGATACTGTCGGGATTCCAATATAGGGCATAAAGGGGATATCCTGGTAGACCTGGCAGCCACGACCGCTAAAGTGTGTAAGGCTCAGATCCTTGATAGTGGTATCTGGATAGTAGTAACCACCAGGGATATTTTTGAGCGTATCGGGGCTCCACTGAAGCATCCCCATTGGATAGGATGCACCGGGGAATGTATCTCCACTATCACCGGGGAAGCCAGGGTCGCCGGAACCGGGGGAAGTACCAATGAAGGGATTGACGTACTGTGTTAAAGGTTGATCCCCTGTTTGATTGACGCGGGGCTGAAGTTGAGTGGACTGGGTACATGACATCGTTCCCAGCCCACAAAGGACCAGAAGCAAGGCAAGTTGTATTTTCAAATATCTCGCATCGACAATCCTTCTCATAGTTATATAGTAGCGAAAGAACTCTGTGAAGTCAACTGAGATATTCACAGAACTCTTTATATTTGCTCCTATTATCAACAAATGTGTTCTGGCTTAACCCACGCGATTCCTATATAATACAGATACAAAATCAAATGAGCTCATGTCAGTGAGCACTGATGGAGGCAGGAGAAATGGCGCTGAACAGGACAAGTTGGGTTGAGCTCTGCGTGAGTGACTTCGCCCAATCCATTACCTGGTTTGAGCAGGCTCTGGGTTTTCGTGTCGTCGCACGCGAGGCCGATGACTATGCAGAGCTCTCTCGTGGAGAAACAACCATACAATTGGCCGCAGAGAATGCGCAATATTGGGCATCTGAACACCCCCATCTTTTGCCGGCGGGACAGCGAGGCAGTGGCGTTGAGATCGTCCTGCTCGTCGAGGATGTAGAAGCGATCTACCAGCAGGCACAACTGGCAGGAGCCAATATCGTGCGTGAACTTGCAGACTATCCCTGGCAAATGCGACAATTCTGGGTGCGCCACCCCGACGGCTATCTCATCCGTCCCGCACAAAAGCTCCTCTCCGTGAACACGACGACTTATCAGCGCCAGGTTGCCAATGCATTTCGCAGGACAGCACCGCTCGTTACAGACGAACTGACAAAAGTGAAAGAGGTCGCTGATACCCTCGTTCGACAACAAGAGTTTCTTGAGGGAGCAACGATCTATGAGACCCTGATCAGCGAGATCTTCAAAAATTCTCACCTCTATTATGACGAGGATGAGGATGAGTACGATGACGAGTACGATTACAATGAGTACGATGAGGAAGAGGATCATGATGAGGAAGAAGGGTTAGAGGAGTTTGTTGGCGAATGTGTCGAGACGCTCGGCGGCTACCTGGCCGATACACGGACAGCCAATGCAGCGCGGCAGAAAATCATTTCAGTGCTTTTTGATATTTATCTGCGCGACCTACGGGCCATCAACGAGCTCAACTTCGCCACCCGCATAGCGGATCAACTCGTGCGCTACACAACCACATGGGAACGAGGCAAGATTATCGAGTCGCTTGACGAGCTTCTCACCGATGAAAACGAAGAATTACTGCATCAGGAACATGCCAGGCTCTTGCTAAAATTGGGGCAGGAGACGCTTGATGATGAAGAATATCTGCGTGTTTGCCGCGAAAACGAGCTCACCCTGGAACTGGTTGATCGACTTTTAATGCTTGGGCGTATCGACGAAGCGGAGAAAATAACACAACGTGCCGATGGTGAGGAACTCCTGGACCTGGCGAACCTGTTCATTCAATACAAACAAGATGTGGTGGCCGAGCGCCTGGTACGAGCATGCATTCAGGTACAACATATTGCTCACGCTCTGGAGTGGCTCCGACACTACTATCAGGCCAGAGGCAATCAGGTCGCGGAATTAGAGATACTTGCCATGTTGTTCCGCGACCAGCCTTCACTCACAAACTATCAGGAGCTACGCAGCCTCGCCACGCAGCTTGATCGCTGGGAGAGCACACAACCAAAATTACTTGCTTTTCTGGAGCAAGCACACAATACACCACTTTTGATTCAGATCGCCCTGGACGAGGGGAAGATCGACACTGCTTTGCAACTGCTCAAGACAATGGCCACAAAGGACCGTTACGGCTATACCTACACGTATAACCCCCTTTATGGAAATGAAATTGATCTCGCGGTTGCCAGAGCAGCCGAAGAGACACGGCCATATGAGGCGATTCAGCTCTATCGAAACCATGCCGAGCGATTGATTGCTCAGAGGAATCGAAAAAGCTATCAGGAGGCTTGTCCCTCTCTGGCAAGGATACACTCATTGTACGAGCGCCTGGGAAACCAAAACATCTGGACGCAGTATATCGCAACGCTCCGTGAAGAGAACCGCACTCTGCGTGCATTGAAAGAAGAGCTGACAAAGGCGGGATTGTGAGCATGAAAAGCCTCAGGGCAGTATTGGAAAGGCCAGGATAAGCCACTCAAAACCAAGACGCAAATGTCAGGCGCTATCTCTTGCTCTGCCTCAGAAGTCGTTGAAAGAATCGGCTAGAAATATGCTTCTCCGATATACGGTTCTAGCAAAAATGGCCGAAAAAAAACCTTTTACCGGTTGCTTGTTGCTGCTGGTAAAAGGGGGTTTTATTGGCTTCTGGGGCTGGTTTGTGTGGTTGTGTTTCTGCTAGATGGGGCTGGGCAGGATCGAACTGCCGACGCACGGTTTAGGAACTCGATTTTTAGTGTATAAGCCTGCCTATCAACGTCTATTTCGAGCGTGAAAACGAAATAGTGTGTCTAAGTAAGAGTATAGAAATAGAAGAATGTCGAAGGGCGTTGCTGTCGCGATGCTGTCAAATGAAGAGGAATGCATGTTCGTATTGATACTGATAGTGAACACATTAAACTCAATTCTGGGATACTAAGTTGAATCTTATCCTTTCAACTTCGCACGAGGAATATACATAACGGATAGATCAGGTACGCGCGTAAAATCGCTATCAGTGGTGATAAGAGTCAAGCCATTATCCAGGGCAGTTGCAGCAATGAGGGTATCTATATCTCCAATGAGTTCTGGCCCATGGGGCGGCCGCATCGCTCGCCGAATCTCCGCATACTGCTCCAGCGACGAATACGTGAGAGGATAGGGATAGACTTTTTTCATAAGTGTACGTAGTGCAGCCAGGCGCTTTGGTGCATCAGGGAAGCCTTTGAGATATTCACTGACCTCCCCGTAGACAAGAATACTTGTCGCAGCTTCATCATTCAAAACCCATGCACGTGCAAGTTCTTCTGCAGCCGGTCTGCCCAAGAGATAGGCGGCTACGATGTTTGAATCGAGAAGATAAAGTCGCATCACAACTCCAAGGGTGGCGTTGGCCGGTTTGCATGACGAAGCTGATCGAGGTCGTCAAGCATTGTCTCTGGGAGATCACTCCATGCTCCAAATGGATCTTGCCATTGGACAGTCTTGGGTTCCTGCCTTGATACGTTCTCTGATTGAGTATGAATTGTCGAAGTGTGCTTTAACACTTCTGCCAGCGCTTCAATATATGTTGCAGCTTCTTCCTGAGCTTCAGGTGGTAAGTGCTCCAGATATGGCAGTGCGTCATGTAGACGGTCAATCATTGTTTCCTCTTTTTCATTTTATACTGGACGAATTAATACACTACAAGGGGTGATAACTGCCTGCTTGTCCACATGTATCTATAAAGAGTATAGCATAAAGTGCTAATAGTCCAAATTATTGGCTCTTCCGCACCTTGAAACATCATGCTCCGCAGGAGCACCACAGCGCATGACCCTAGAAACGGGGCCAGAAGATACTGTCCGGTACCTGGTATAATAGACAAGCAAACAGAGAAAGGTATCGACGCACATGGATACTCAACGGAAAAGCTATACACCAGAATTCAAATTGAAAGTCGTGCTGGAAAGCATGCAGCGAGATACGACACAAGAAGCAGTTTGTAAGGCATATGGGATTTCGAGCTCCATGCTTCATCGCTGGAAAAAAGAATTTCAGCACCATGCAGCTGACATTTTCTATGAAAAACGTGATCCCAAACAAAAAGCGCAATCAGAAGGATATGCTCGCTGCGAGAATCACCAGACGATTTAAAGAAGATTATTGGAGAATTGACGGTCCAAAATGAAATATTAAAAAAAGCATCGGGGCTGTTGAGAAGATAACACCAGCAAAAAAGGTTGAGGTGGCGAACCAGCTCTGCCAACCCAACGGCCCCTACACAAAAAGCCAGGTCGCTCGATCATTAGGAATTGCACGCGGAACGCTCTATCTGCAAGGAAAACAAGCAAAAAAGGATAAACAAGTGGCTGTGTCCATTGAAGCGTGGCATGAAAAAGATGATACAATGGGCCATCGCAAGCTCGCAGCCTTGCTCAAGATGGGAAAAAATCGTGTCAAACGTGTGATGAAGAAATATGATATTGCCGCACGACGAAAACGGAAAAAATACGTGTACCCAGGAAAAGCAAGCAGTATTGTACCAAATTTGTTACGTGAAACCGAGGATCAAGAGAAACAAGAGATGCAAGACGTGGTGTTTTCCGATATGTTTGAGGTGTCATTAGCGGATAGAACGAAAGTACGGGGATGTTTTGCACTCTGCAAGCGCACCAGGCATATTCTCGCTCTCGCCTTTGATTATAACATGCGTGCAGTGAAGAGGGTCCATCCTTTCCAGGCTCCTCGAAGGTCGTTGCCTGGGACTTTCCTGACCCTGTTGCTCGTACATCAGGGAATGCAGAAAAAGACACCCGTCTCTTTCAAGGCATGGCAGCAGAACTCACGATGCGTATTCGGCTGCTCTTGACGCTCATTGAGCGCGAGCGATGCGAACAGAGATGAACCGAAGAAGGGGAGGAGAGAGCGATCAAGGGTGAAATATGGCTATTGTTTCATGAGAGCTAGTCATCGCTCAGTATCTTCCTTCACTACGGAAAAGAGCTTTCGTAGAGAAGATACGGAATGAACTTGGGGATATGAGTTTACTCCGTGTCTTTCTGCTGTCTTGAAGAAGAGCAAGCATCTCCATGATGGAGATGCTCTGTTTATTCGGTACAGAAGAATACGACAAATGCATCTATTGCTTATTCTGATCCAAATGTAACCAAGTATCTCAATCGCAACGATCTACGAATAGTCTATGACAACACAGCGAGAATACGGTTAGATGGGCCAAAAAATTTTCTTGAAAACAGAATATATGTGAGCAAGAGAGGAGGCTCTGCTCTCTATAACGCCTTTTCCAGTGTCGTCTCCTCCAGGAGAGTCGTATCTTTTTTGTTTTGATCTGTGTTCCCTCTGAGATAGGTATCCCAGTAGGTTTCCCCTTGTGGACTCATTAACACGGTTAACGTATCTCCCGGTTTGATCAGCGTTCCTCCACGCGGGAACAACTGTTCTCCCTCACGCTGAATAGAGACAATAAGACAGTCCGTTGGTATCTTTGCATCGCGCAAGAGGCAATTGGCTAACGGCATCGCAGGTTCCACCGTTGTCTCAAGCATAACGGTCCCATCGATCATTCCTTGCATGCGTCGCATATCTTTTGTTGATGCTGTACGATAGAGATTGACAATGTCGGCAACAGACAGCATACCGACAGGGATAGGTTCAAGTGAAAGTCGCTCCACATCAATAACCGGAGCCCAATGCAGACGATCACTGGTTAATTGTTCCAGGGCATTGTCGAGTGTCTCATCGATGTGGATTGTGTGCACATCACGTTTCATCAATTCCCCAACGGTATGTCCTTCACGCTCCTGCAACGAAAGATGCTCAATATCTTCCAGATCAAGGACCCCACGCAGGATACCTTGCTCATCCACAACAGGAGCACCTTTCTGATCTGCCTGACCAAGAAGTGATAATGCCTCGGCAATTGCTTGCGATGGCGATAAACGCACCTGAAACGGGCTCATTGCCTGCCGTACGGCAAGGGTTGATAAGAGTGGGAACGAGAACTGAAGCCGATGGGCAGGTGAGTCAGCGCGGGTGGGGACCTGGCTTCTATAGATGCTATTCTGGCCGACCATGACATACGAGATGCTCACTGCAATCATGGCGGGGGCGAGCAACGAGAGATTGCCTGTCATCTCAGCAACCATCAGCATCACTGCGAGAGGCGCACGTGCAATCCCGCCAAAGAGTGCCATCATCCCGACAATCACAAATGGGGCAGGCGTCGAGGGTACGCCGGGCAACACATGATAGCAGAGCCGCCAGACCACCGCACCAACCATCCCGCCGATCACCATCCCAGGCCCGAAAATGCCTCCCGAACCTCCCGAACCAATGGAGAGTCCGGTGGTGAGAATCTTGGCGAATGGCAGCAACAGGATCACCCATAACGGCAATGCAAGCAGACCGGGTCCCATGCTGACCTGGACCCAGCCATAACCCATGCCCAAAGCCTGGGGATTACCAGGCCGATCAGACCCACGAGGAGTCCACCAATGCCAGGCTTGAGCCAGTTTGGCAGATGAATACCGTGAAAGATGTGTGTAATTCCATAAAATCCGCGTGCATAGAGTAGTCCAACCGCACCGCAGAGAATGCCCAGGATCACATAGTAGAGCAGCTGTACGGGAGAGGTAAAGGCCAGGTTGGCAGGCGTGGCGAAAATGGGGCTCCACCCCGACCAAGCTCCGAAGATACTATAGCCCACAATCGACGCAATCAACGCAGGAATAAGTACCTCTACCTCCAGGTCATCTTTATACAGAATCTCAGCCGCCAGAATAGCTCCGCCCAGAGGTGCACGGAAAATAGCGCCGATCCCTGCGCCCATTCCAGTTGCGATCGCGATGCGGCGATCGCTTGCATCCAGATGAAGAGCTTTGGCAAGGATAGAACCAAAGCCCGCACTAATCTGAGCTGCGGGACCTTCACGCCCAGCAGATCCACCCGTGCCAATTGTGATTGCAGAAGCCACTAACTTGACGAGTGGAATGCGTGCGCGAATAGATTTTCCTTCATGAAATGCACCAATGGCTGCATCTGTTCCATGACCCTCGGCCTCTGGAGCCAGACTAAACACGATGATACCAGCCACAAGTCCGCCAGCAGCCGTGACGACGGGTAGTAACCAGGGACGTACAGAGTTCCAGAATGGCATCACTCCAGCAGTTCCTTCTCCAGCAGGATCGGGGGGCACATAACCAACCAGCCCATTTAAGAACCACTGGTTCGCCAAGTGAATCGCGGCATAAAAGGCGATCGCTCCAACGCCTGCCACAATCCCAATGAGCGCACCCAGCAAGAACCACTTGAGCAGATACCGTGGGTTCTCAATGCTGCTCTTGATGCGTTGCAGCGGGAAAAGACGTTGGATAGAAAAGGATGATTTCATCGGTCATTCAACTCCTTCTGACTCCTGGCTCATAATTTTGTGAGTGGGCAGTCATTCAAATACAAGTGCAAAAATGTCATGTTGTTCTATCTTCATGAGAAGTGGGATAAGAGAGAAAAATTTACAATGTTCTATGTGATGACGGTTTCAATAGTTCTGAGGATAGTATGATCTCTTCCTCTGGGTCAAAAAAATAAGAAAGAAGAGTGCTATTCTCCACGTTAGAACTCTTTCATTGCTCAAAAAGGCAATCAGGCTTTTTCAAAAACTGTGATGATGACAAATCGAATGATTTCCCTTTCGCTTAGTGTATCATATTATTGGGTAATTGGTCAATTTAGAAGTTTATTCTCGTTACAAATCGAGAGCACACAGCCTCTCTCACAAACTATCGAGATAGGAGACCTGATCATTGATGAAATGACCCACTAGGTAACTAGAGCTGGCAATCTGATAGAATGGACCCGGCATGAGTATGACCTTCTTGAATTGCTGGCAAAAAATGGTGGGCAGATGTTGTCAAAAGAACGGATTTTTGAACGTGTCTGGGGATATGATAATGAAGCAGGATTGGAAGTGATCAATGTCTACATCAACTATATCCGCTCCAAGTTAAACAGCGATAATCAGCCTGATCTGATTCATGTTATACGAGGCGTCAGATATATGCTTAAATCGTGAGGACGACCGCATATGGCAATAAAGATCAGCCATCCTCTGATTTGTCTTCGGCCACATAGATGAAAAAAGTTGGTGTTGCACGAGATAAGAGCGATAGCAATATAGACTCTGCTCTATTATACCCCATGTTCAGCTTATCTGCAAGTATGCCTCATTGCAATTTTTTGTCTCGTCGTGCCGCGTTCTCTCGATTTTTGCCTGATTTGGTCAAGAGAAACGTCATGCTCCTTCGTGTTGCGACTGAGGGAATGAGGCGGTCTTGTCCATTTCTCCATCCTCCAGATGTGTCAATGGGAGGGTGAACCAGAAGGTGGCCCCTTTCCCCTTCTCACTCTGCACGCCAACCTGTCCATGATGACGAGCGATGATCTCGGCACAAATGTGTAATCCTAGTCCCAACCCCACTCCGGAACCACTCTGGACAGCAATACCTTCAACACGGTAAAAGCGCTGCCAGACCTGCATCTGTTCTGCCTCCGTGAGTCCGGGCCCTTCATCGTGCACTCCTAAGTAAGGGCGATGCTACCCCACCTTGGGGGTTCCTTTGACGGTTTCATGAAAGCCTTCTTCATCGAGGATGCCTGCTTTGAGCCACGCTTTGGACACCCTCCAAAGCAGGAGGCGAGTAATACACGCGAGCACATTCTTGATGCTGTGAAGGAAGGAAGAGCATGAAATTGGTCATATTCGGGGCAAATGGCCCTACCGGGCTTGAATTGTGTCGTCAGGCACTAGCTTTGGGCCACCGCATTACCGCTGCGGTGCGACGTCCAGACGACTTTCCGCTCCAGAACGATGCCCTCATGGTCGTTGAGGCACACGTCATGGATGGGTCGTCTCTCGCTCCAGTGATCGGAGACGCCGACGCCGTCCTCTCGACACTGGGTGCGGCGTATTCGCGGCACGAGATTCACGTCTACTCGGTCGGGACGAAGGCGATGATCGACGCCATGCGAGCGAGCGATGACTGCCGCCGGTTGGTGGTGGTGAGCTCGGGTCTCACCGTACCTCTGTCGAAGGCACCGAAGGTGCGTGGCTTCTTCCAGGATAGCATCATGTTGCCGTTCCTCCGCAACGTCGTTGGCAGGACGCTATACGAGGATATGGTGCGGATGGAGGATCTTCTCACCACCTGTGATGATATCGAGTGGACGATCATGCGACCAAGCCGCCTCATCAACAGTGCGGGTATCTCAGAATATCGTCTCGACGAGGACTTCCCCGTCGGGAACGTCCCGTCCCGTCCTGATCTCGCTGCTGCTATGCTCGCAGAGCTCAGCCCGAACGGACATGTGCACCAGAAGGTAGCCTCCACCACACGTTGATATGTTGCAGAGAAGACGCAGAGAACCTCTCTGCCCTTCAAGAAAGGTAACCCGATGGTAAAAATCAATCAGGCCCCGCTGTTTGTTCGGGTGTCAAATAGGCTAACCTTGACCCTGCTGAGTGCGGGCGTCAAGCTCTTCACGCCTTTGCCACGGTTCTCGGCCTCCTCATCGCCTAAGCATTGCTCGACCTTGCTGGCTCTCTGGTTTCTTTGCGACTCGGTGAACCTCGCCTGACCGTTTCTGGTCAACAAGAGCAAAACCGCTTCAAACCGCGTGACAGGCCATCTTCTCCGCCCTCCTATCTCGTTGCGCATCACGTGGGAAGTCTTATCTAAGGCGTGGAAGCTCTTGAGACAGCGAAGCACTGCCATATCAACGTCGACTGTTCCCATTGAGCAGAGTCTGTTACCGGAAAGGTTGGAGAAAACACCCGAGAGAGATCCTCACCAGAGGAGTATGTAAAAGGCCATGCCATTGCAAGTTGCTTGTTACAAAGGAAATGAGATACACTAAGAGAAAGAAGGAGCGCCGGGAAGTCTGGTCGGCAGATCCCGGTGCTTTTGTGTGTGGAAAAGGAGTCTAGATGCAATACGCGCTCTCTTCTCATATGATAAGCCTCATCACGACTGAAGATGATACACTGCAAAACATTCAACTCTTAGTTCTCCTGCTACTGATTACCCTGGTAGTTGCACTCATTTCGCGACCATTGCATCTGCCTTACACGCTTATTCTCGTGATAGTTGGCCTCATCATTGGGGTCTCTCCGCTCCTGCCAAATCTGCGTTTGAATCCGAATGTAGTGTTGTTTCTCTTTCTTCCGGCACTGCTCTTTGAAGGAGCCTGGAATGTTGATGTAAAGCAACTCACGGCAAATTGGCTTGTAATCCTTTTGCTTGCAGTGCCAGGTCTGCTCCTCTCCGTTCTTGTCGTTGCAGTACTCCTCCACTACACGTTAGGACTTTCCTGGTTGCTCGTTCTGCTGTTGGGGGCCATGATCTCGCCAACCGATCCAATTGCCGTGCTTGCACTCTTACGCCAGATGGGCCTCTCAGATCGCCTTCGAACCATTGTAGAGGGAGAGAGCCTCTTTAACGATGGAGTAGGTGCAGCCATTTTTGAACTAGTGCTTGGGATGTTGTTTATCTCACTTGGAGGGACAGAAGGGGCACAGGCACCTTCATTCTGGATGACGCTCTTGGAAGTGCTCTGGTTGATGCTCGGTGGACTGGCGATTGGAGTTGGCATTGGTGTCATTGTGGCTCGGCTGATGCGTCTGGTAGACGACCATCTGATCGAAATGACGATCACGTTGGGTGTGGCCTACAGTGTATATCTGTTGGGTGTCATCCTGCATACCTCAGGATTACTTGCTGTTGTGGGAGCTGGACTTGTCCTGGGAAGCTATGGGCGACGAACGGGGTTCTCGGATCGTGCACGTCAATCGTCCCATGATGTCTGGGAATTTCTCGCTTACCTTGCGAACTCCTTACTGTTTCTCTTCCTGGGTATTCAAATTGGCGAGAGTCAGGTTCTTCAAGTACTCGCTGGTATTGGTCTGGCGCTTGCAGGAGTCGTTATTGGTCGGGCTGCAATGATCTACCTGCTGGTGCCACTTCACGATGCTTTCGCACGCAGGCTGGCTCGAAACGAGGTGGCAAAGACGTCTTCCCTCTTCTCTCGTCCTGAGCCTCTTCCTCGTCGGTGGCGTCCCGTTCTTTTGTTCTCAGGATTACGAGGTGCTCTCTCCGTGGCGTTAGTATTAAGCGTACCAGTCACGCTTCCAGATCGTCAACTGTTAGAGGGCATTGTCTATGGAGTGGTACTGGTAACTCTGTTAGGACAAGGCATTGGATTGCGCGTGCTATTACCATATTGGAGCAAAGAAGAAAAAGAATCCTGAAACAAGCATTCCCACTCACGTGTCTTGCTGGGTGCTCTTCTCCTCAAGAAGAGGAAATTGTGTGCTCGTCCAGAGTAGGAGGGTTCCAAGCAGAAGCGGCACTGCTGCTGCCATTGCGAACACAACAAAGATGAACCAGAGCGTGTGAACAAGCGATGGAGAGGTGTGAACTAATACAAGGAATAGGAGAAGGTCACACAGGAGCATGACTCCTCCCACAACGAGATGAGCGACTCCAAATGGCCGAGAGCTCATCTTTCCATGGTTCTTTCCTATCCATCTCATATCATCGCTCCTAGTCTCCAAGAGATAGTGTCCAGTTCCATCTCTTATTTGTGATACCTCTTTTCCAAAGTATCTCTTTACATTATCGCTTGATTTTTACTAGGTAAACGTTTTTCACTATTGGGGAATGTTCTTCGATTGAAAAAATTGTAAATATCTAAAATATACTTCATAAAGTGGTAGCAGCGTTTGCAGTTTTCACATCCTGCATAGAGAAACCAATCAGATTTTCCAACAACGTGAAATATGGCAGCGGGCCGATTTTCAGTGAAGTAATGTGCTACTCTTGTGATAGAATTATTTATCATCGTTAAAGCGGTAACCGACACCTGCGATTGTGGTAAAGAAGCGGGGGTGGCTCGGATCAGGCTCGATTTTGCGTCGTAAATGACCAATATAAATGTGTAAATAATGAGACTTTGTCTCAGCATTTGTTCCCCATACTTGAGCTAATAGCATCTGTTGTGTTATAATCTTCCCTCGATGTTGAATAAAGATCTTTAAGAGATCATATTCAGTTGGCGTTAGTTTGATTTCTTGCTCATGAACATACACAATATGCTGAGCAAAGTCAATATGTAGCGGTCCGATTATAATATCTTGCTCTCTCTCGGGAGGAAGCCGAGCAGTGTGTCGCAAGGTTGTGCGAACACGTGCAAGTACTTCGTTCATACCAAAAGGTTTGGAGATATAGTCATCAGCTCCTAGATCAAGGGCACTCACTTTCTCTTTTTCTTTATTACATGCGGTAATGATAATAATTGCAGGTAAATCTGACAGCTTTCTGAGTCGCTTGCACACTTCTAAGCCGCTGATGTCTGGTAGATTGAGATCGAGGAGCAGAAGATCCGGGCGTTGGTGTGCGACCATCTCTAATGCTTTTTCGCCACTGCTGACTGTTTCAACCTCATAGCCGTATGCGGCGAGACGACGTTGTAGCACGCGTACTGTCTCAACTTCGTTATCAACGACAAGGATACATCCTTTCTTTCTCCTCATTGTTGTCTTCCTTCTACTATTGTGTATGGGAATGGAAAATGAGAGCGTTGTTCATGCATTGTTCGGCCTGCATTTTCTCACTATGTACCTTTATCATCGTGCGATGAGAAATGGAAAGATCAGGGCGAGAAGCCGTCGTATATCGTGTAGTAAAAGTTTCTTCATCAGGATGACAAAAGAAGAGGATTTCTATGAGAAGACGACAAGAGGTGTGTTGCTTCTGCTGAAGATTTTTTCCTGTCGTAATGCATCAGTGCAGATCATACATTCCTCTGTCTACTTCTTTAGCAGTTTGAGTAGACAATGTATCCCTTTTTTAACACATCTCTGTATAAAAGATACGCGAAAATCTGTCAATGATGAAAGGTAGGGGAAAGTATTTCACGTATACCATCAGCATAAGTGAAATACCTTCATAAGTGAAATGAGTCTACGCGATCCATACACATCATTGTGCTCTATGAAAGAGTTGGTCGCGTCGAAGGAAATAGCAGCTCTGGCAGCTCATATGGTTGAGCCATCATATCTCTTCACTTATACAATATATGATAATGGAAGAATGAAGAGAAGTCAATATATGATAATTGTGTAGCATGTATAATGTATACGATTTACATATAAAGATGATTTATAACAGCGAATAAAAGAATCTATTTATGCTTATCTTTTTATCAAAGAGCATAAAAATACAAACAATGGCTTCTCTGTACAATAAAAGTACGCATGCAAAACTATGAATGATACGTCTTTCTCTTTGGGGATAAGACTGTAATATCTTCAACTGAGAGGCCTGTTTCTACCCGATTGTAGTGGCAGGACAGCACAGTTTTTATGTAGCAAAGGCTAAAGTAAAAAGTAGACTCACTTCATTCATTATTTTCCGTATATTTTGTCCATATCTTTTCTGCTTTTTGCTATTATTTTAGGGAATTTTGAGAAGTATGCCTATCGAAACCGCACAAAGAGGATGTCAGCACTCAGCATATTATATATGGGAAGTATGGACGTTTCTAAAAAAAATGTCAAGAAATATGAAAAATCTGTCAAAGAAAGACTCAAAATACACCATGCTTTGTAAAAATAAGCTAAAGAATGCGAGATTTTTGTGCAAATTGCACAAAAATCTCGCCAATACTCCTTGTAATATGCCCGTATTTTCACACTTATCAGTCTTCTATACTTCTTTTATACAAAGAAATGAGCAATACAATGACGATTTCTCATCAAATTCAGATTGATCTATATATAGATACTCATCAATCGACTTCGTGCTCATAGTTGAGTTTCCCGTTTTTGATGGTGCAAGGGTATCTCATTATCTAGTGTTGTGAAGTGACCTATCTATCTCGTGCGGAGAAGTCTTATGTCGGCTACCACATTTCTGGTGTTGATTGCGTGTCTCCTGCTCGGAGCAAAGTTTGCTGGATGGCTCTGTCAGCGTGTGCATCTTCCTGTTGTGGTGGGTCAGTTGTTGGTTGGAGTCATTGTTGGACCTTCCTTGTTAGGATGGGTACACCCAGAGACCACGCTCGACACCTTTGCGACGATCGGTGTTATTATTCTTATGTTTATTGCTGGACTTGAGACCGACATGAAGCAGATGCGCCAGGTAGGTGGTGCTGCATTCCTCTCCGCAACCATGGGTGTTATTTTGCCTTTCATCGCGGGTGCTGGGTTCGCTTATGTTCTTGGATATACCATCCCAGTTAGCCTCTTCTTTGGTACGTTATTGACGGCGACAAGTGTCAGCATTTCTGCTCAGACGCTCAAGGATCTAGGGAAATTGCAGACTCGTGAAGGAACAACCATCCTTGGGGCAGCGGTGATCGATGATGTGCTGGGCCTGATTGTGCTCTCCGTGATGCTGGCCTTTACCCTGGGGCAAAATCCAGTCTGGGCCATTGTAAAGATGCTGTTGTATTTCCCCATTGCGTATGTGATTGGGCGTTACGGCTTTCCTCGGCTTTCGCGTTTGTTACCACAGTATTTTGCTGTGGAGGTAAGTATTGGCCTTGTCTTAGCCTTTGTCCTGCTATACGCCTGGTCTGCAGAATTGCTTGGCAATGTGGCAGCTATTACAGGTGCGTATCTCGCAGGTATTCTGGTGAGTCGCACGGAGATGAATACGTGGGTGCATGATGGGTTTTCAAAGATCGGTTACGCTCTCTTTGTGCCGCTTTTCTTTGTCTATGTGGGCTTAGAAGCAAATCTACACATCGTAGCAAGCACACCAATATTTTTATTGCTTGGTTTTATTGGCATTGCCGTTGCCACCAAGGTTATTGGCTGTGGGTTTGGGGCTTTCATCTGCCGCTTCAGTACGGGCGAGGCTCTTACCGTGGGAGTGGGAATGATATCCAGGGGTGAAGTTGCGCTTATCACAGCGACGATTGGCCTGCAAGCTGGCCTTATTAATTCTTCTGTTTTCTCAATCGTCGTATTGATTTCGCTCGCAACAACCCTTATCACTCCACTTCTGCTGAAAGCCGTCTATTTCCTGCGTGATCGAAAGAACGATGTTGTCCCTGCATCGGAGCCGATGTTTGATATTGTGGAACAGATTGTTGTGCATCGTCAAGAAGATTTACTCCAGGAGGAAAGTCATGGCCATGTATAATGAGCTATTGGATAAAGGCTATGCCTGCCTGCGTCGGAGTGATCCAGAGGCCGCACTCAGTCGCTTTCAGCATGCAATTTCGACAGATCCAAAACGTCCACAGGGCCATTTTGCCCTGGCTCAAGCCTACCTGGCGCAAGACTTACAAGCTGAGACCCAGGCCGCTCTTGAGACGGCTCTCGCCGTTGATCCAACGTATGCTCCCGCACGTGCGTATCTGGCTATCGAGTTATTGAAACAGTATGATGTGTATGGCGCTCAGGACGCGTTGGATCAAGCGCTTGCTGATGAGCCAACAAATCTGCTGGTGCATATCAAATATGCAGAATATCACTATCGCCTGGGTTTTTATCATCTCTCCGTTGAGTGTCTGGAGCGTGGGCTGAAGAATCCACATGGTGCCAATGAACATGTGGTTGCCATGGCTCGTCAACTGTTACAACAGTCTCGGCAAAAAAGTAAAAATATAATTCTTCGTGAGCCACCCGATCCGCGCCCATTGTTACGCTTCTTTTCGATGTTTCATCGCAAGAAAAGTGTGCCTGCAAATAAGGACGTGCGATTGAGTTAAGCTATACCTCTTCTCTTTTATTATTTTTTTCAAAGTGAAAGGATGGTCTCATGCTCATCTGGCTACTGGTCGGTTGTTTTTTTGTGCTGATGCTTATACGCGTTGGTCTTCCCTTTGGTATTAAGTCTGAGGGAAAGGTCATTGCAACTATTGCGCTGAATTTTCGTGAACGCATGCTCATGCATCGTATGGACATGTATGCGCTGGGTGTGTTGCTTCTGCTGAGTGCTTTGGGACATTGGTTCTCTGCTCCCATTGAAGTTGCTCTTATCTTTGTATCCTGCGCGATTGTGAACTTACCCATGCGCTATCAGTTTACTACTGAGGGTATTGCCTGCAATAATGTCTTATTCCGGCGTTGGGACGAGTTTGCATATGTGCGTGTCCAGGGCTCACGGGTGACACTGATGCCACGCGAAGGCAATGCACCTCTGAAGCTTTTCGTACACTCATCCCATCATCAGGAAGTTATGCCGTACTTCCGGCGTTTCCTGATGATGCGTGAGGAGAAAGCGCTCAGCATGCCGGGATGGGTACAGATGCGTGCTTGGCTACGCAAACGTTTACCCTCTTTACTACTCGGTTCTATCCTTATCGTCTGTACACTGACTCTTCTTGCCGCCTGTGGTGAAGGTCCAGATACGAGTGGCTTGAATTCTGCCAATCAGAGTAATTTGACTGGCGTGTCAACCAACACGAGCGGACCCATGAAGGCCGATGATATCACGAAGGCCAAGACCAGCGAGCCATTTGCCTATAACCTGGCATTGCTGGTCGATGAGAATCGCCTGGGTATTAACTTCACCTGGACGTTAGTGACTGGCTACCTGGTTATGTTCATGCAGGCTGGTTTTGCACTGGTTGAGACAGGCCTCTGTCGTGCGAAGAATGCTGGTCATACGATCGCAATGAACTTTATGGTGTATGGCCTGGGTATGATTGGCTACTATGTCGCAGGATTTGCCTTCCAGTTTGGAGGTGTTGGTCTTGTCGGTGTGCCGAACCTAGGTGGCCTCTCGTCGCTCACCAATGAACTGGCGATCCCTATCGGTGGTACGAACTGGGGTATTCTTGGCTACAAAGGCTTCTTCCTCAGTGATGGTACCTATGATGTGGGTATTGCGGTGATGTTTCTCTTCCAGATGGTGTTTATGGATACCACTGCGACCATCCCGACAGGTGCGATGGCGGAGCGCTGGAAATGGTCGGCTTTCTGCGTCTATAGCTTATTCGTCTCGACGCTGGTCTATCCTGTCTTTGGTAACTGGGCCTGGGGCGGTGGATGGTTGTCGCAGCTTGGCAAAGCCGGGCTAGGTGCTGGATATGTCGATTTCGCTGGGAGTGGCGTGGTGCACGCGGTTGGTGGCTGGTGTGCGCTTGCCGGTGCGATTGTGCTTGGACCTCGCCTGGGCAAATTTAATCGTGACGGGAGTCCAAACGC
The DNA here is from genome assembly GCA_963850365.1 of uncultured Chloroflexia bacterium. Lineage (GTDB taxonomy): Bacteria > Chloroflexota > Ktedonobacteria > Ktedonobacterales > Ktedonobacteraceae > Dictyobacter. Next base: position 19,586 of record CAWKKX010000010.1, on the reverse strand, counting down.
AATTCCTGGTCATAATCTCGTCATCGCGATGCTTGGCTGCTTTATTCTCGCATTTGGTTGGTTTGGTTTTAACCCTGGGAGTACGCTGGGGGCCTCTGGAAATGGTGCTCTGCGTATTGGTATTGTTGCTGTTGATACCATGCTTGCAGGTGCCTTTGGTTCGGTGGCGGCGATGATCTACACCTGGGTCACAGGTGCGAAGAAGCCAGATATTGGCATGATGGGCAATGGTTTGCTCGCCGGGCTGGTGGCAATCACGGCTCCCAGCGGTTATGTCAGTCCGGTAGCGGCCTGTATCATTGGTGCGGTGGCTGGCGTGAATGTGGTCTTCTTTGCTGGTATCATCGAGCGAGTGTTCAAGATCGATGATCCGGTGGGTGCAATTGCGGTTCATGGTGTGAATGGTTGTTGGGGTCAGCTCTCTGTTGGTCTGTTTGCCGATGGCTTGGCAAACTATGGTGGCACACAGGTGCGTGGCTTGTTCTTTGGCGATCCTGGCCAGTTAGTTGCTCAGGTGATTGGTGCTGTGGTCTGTTTCGTCTATGTGTTTGGTATCTCGTGGATATTCTTCACTCTGTACAAGCGGTTCTTTGGCTTGCGTGTTTCTCCTGAGACAGAACTGAAGGGTCTCGATATTCCTGAGATGGGTAGTCTCGGCTACAATCCTGATGCTGAGCCCTATATACCTGATACTGCTGGTGTTGCTTTGGCAGATGCCAGTGGCGTTGGTGACTAATTTGATCGCTTGAGGATACTTGTAATGTCTTTAGCAGATATGTAATGTTGCATCTCTACTAATGCTCCGTCACTCGAATGATAGAGCGGTCATGCATGGTTAGTAAGAGAAGGTGGGCTGTCAGATCTGATGGCCCATCTTCTTGTTTCGTTCTAAGGGCTTTGTGGAAAGGTGTCATTTCCTCTTCGCATCTTGTTGACGTAGGCATGCAAGTTTTCAGGTCGCAAGTGCAAAACTATCAGCAAGCGGATGTTGCGCCAACGACAACATTGGCTGGTGAGACCTGGAATCAAGGATCTGCAACTGGCGATATTACACCAGAAGGTCAAACATCGACGGTGCCTGCTAAAGTGATTGTCCTTGCCACGAATCATCCCACTGCCTCACCGTCAAGAAGAGGATATACTATTGCATATGGAACCGGGCAGCAAATCTTTGATCTCACTAATCATGCCTATTTTCAGCCGATGCTGAACTCGTTTCAGTTCTCTTGAGATATCAGCTACGTGTCTCTGGCTCATCCATGATCTGTATCGTATCTTGCTGTGTCGTACCCTGGTCGGTTTGTATCTCCTCGACGGACACTTTGCCATCCAAACCAACAGGGCTGCTGAAACTGGCGTTTATTCTGCCGCGTTATCTGTACCGTTGGCACCTGGGTTGGCTGCTAGGGCATCGATGCCTCATGATTACACACAGAGGACGCAAGACTGGAAGCCTTCGGCAAACGGTGCTCGAAGTCGTTCACTATGATCCCTCAACACAAGAGTGTATCGTGATGTCGGGCTATGGAACACAGAGCGATTGGTATCGCAACATCCAACACGCGCCTGCGCTCTCCGTGTGCATGCATTCGCTTGTTGTATAATCTATGAAAAAAGGAATTGCCTGCTGATGACAGCAACAATTACCCTGATTCTCGGTCTGCTTGTGGCAACAGTAGTCGTAGCGAGTCTGGCCACTCGATTGCGCATTCCCTACGCTATTTTGTTGGTGTTTGGTGGTACACTGCTTGGTCTCGTTCCAGGATTGCCCGAGATAGACCTGAACCCAGAATTGATCCTCTTTCTGTTTTTGCCTCCTCTTGTCTACTCCTCAGCCTGGCAAACTTCCTGGCGTGCATTTCGAACGAATATGCGTCCGATCTTGCTGCTGGCTATTGGTCTGGTGCTCTTCACCACTGTCTGTGTCGCGATTGTGGCTCATATGCTGCTTGGCTTATCCTGGCCTGTTGCCTTTGTGCTTGGGGCTGTGCTTTCTCCAACTGATGCCGTTGCTGCTAGCGCCATCGCGCAACGCATGAATCTCTCACGAGATATCGTAACGGTGTTGGAGGGAGAGAGTATGGTCAACGACGCTACTGGGTTGGTTGTCTATACCTTTGCTGTGGCGGCAGCTGTGACCGGCCAATTCTCGGTGGGGGCGGCAGCCTGGCAATTCATTCTTGTAAGTCTGGGGGGACTGGCCGTTGGCTTGTATGTTGGCTGGCTGATTGCCTGGTTACATCGTCATATTGACGACGCACCTATTGAAATCACGATTACGCTCCTTACTCCTTTTGCCGCTTATTTGCTTGCCGATACAGTTCATGTGTCTGGAGTGCTTGCCACGCTTCTTCTCGTCCACGACCCGTCTGCAAGCCAATGCTGTCTGGAATGTCCTCGTCTTTGTGCTTAATGGTCTGCTTTTCCTGCTGATTGGGCTGCAACTGCGTCATGTTCTCGGTACGCTGGTTCATCAGCCGGAGATCGCCATCATTGCAAATGCTGCACTCATTAGCTTGACTGTTATTATTGTACGTCTCGTCTGGGTCTTTTCCGCTACATATCTGCCTCGCTGGGTGCTTCCCGGAGTGCGTGCACGTGATCCTTATCCGAGTATTCGCAATGTGACCATCGTGGCCTGGACCGGATTGCGTGGAGGCATCTCATTAGCTGCTGCATTAGCGCTTCCTCTCACGCTGGAGGGAGGACAGCCTTTTGCTGAACGCGATCTCCTCGTCGCAGTAACCTTTGGGGTCATTCTTGTGACGCTGGTTGGACAGGGACTCAGCCTCATCCCCATTATTGGATGGCTGGGCTTTGCCACAGATGGGACCTCGGCACAGGAACGGCAACGCGCCAGGCTCTCAGCCGCTCAGGCCGCACTTGCCCGCTTGCAGGACCTTGCTGGGCAGGAGTGGGTTCCCGCATCTCTTCTGGCGGACCTGCGCACGCACTATGAAAAGAAGGCAGCTCATGCCAATGGGCATCTGGATGGAACACTTTCTCCACACGAAGATTCCTTTACTGCGTATCAGCGGCTCCATCGCGAAGTCATTGTGGCAGAACGGGCAGCAGTGATTGAACTACGAGATCAGGGACAGATTGATGACGAGGCTCTCCATGATATAGAACGGGAGCTTGATTTGGAGGAACTACGTTTTGGAGGGGAGGAGTAAACAGGGCTGGGATTGGTGATTGGAGTTTGCATCGATATTATTGTGGTTTGGTTAATGTGTCTGCTAGACGACCATCTGATCCACTTCGTATCCCTATGCAGAGCATGGCAAGAAGCCGACTCCTCGCTTTCCCTATTTCAGGAGAGTGCTGAGCTTGCTATGCCGTGTGCTTTTTTATATACTTTAATTATGGCTGTCCGGTCAGCCATAATTAAAGTATTTTGATTTTATCGTCCATTGTTTATTCCCTGATTGGTTGGACATGCGAACTGTTCCGAGGGGGAGAGAGACGAAATGTATATTAACCGTAGAAGATGATCCTGAGATTGCTTGTGTTCTCACGTATGGACTGAGACAAGAAGGCTTCGAGGTGATGGTAGCCAGGAATGGGAATGAGGCGTCCATGAAAGATGATTATATCGCCAAACCTTTTGATATAGAGGAGCTTCTGGCTCGGGTACGTGCTGGTATGCGTCGCATTGGAGAGTTTACGAACCCGCTTGAGCACATCGTTGTTGGGGATGTAGTCCTTGATACATCCACTCGACAAGCGTGGCACGCTGGCAAACTGTTAGAACTGACACTGAAAGAATATAATCTTCTTGAACTGTTGGCGAGAAACGTTGGTCAGGTATTGACGAAGAGTTGCATTTTTGATCACGTCTGGGGTTGGGAGAGTGAAGCAAGCTGGGAAGTAATCAAGGTCAATATACATTATCTCCGCACGAAACTGAATGCGTGCGGTAAACCAAACTACATTCATGCAATACGTGGGATAGGCTATGTCCTCCGTCCATAACTGCATGCTTTCTTCTTTCTACCTGAAAAGAGAGTACTCTCGTTTTTTCGCGGCTGAAAAAACCTCTTCGCTTCTGTCTTTCTTGACAACGGATTCTGAAAGGCGTATACTCAAGAAATTAAGTTGACTGACAGCCCACTAACAGAATAGTGAGAAACAGACGATTTCAGTCTGTTTGTTTCTTACTCTCATGTTGAAGGAGGTTTTGTGCCTAAGATTGTTGATGAGCAGATGCGTGAAGCAACACGTCGCCGTGTGATTCGCGAAGCGGCAAGTGAATTCGCACGCCTGGGTTTTGATCAGGCCAATATCAATACAATTGCGGAGCAGGCAGGAATAGGGAAAGGGACAATTTACCTCTACTTCGAAAATAAACGCGAACTCTTTCTGGCGATGTTGCGCTTTATTGCTCAAACGCAATTATCTTCTGTACGCTCTGCTCTTGCCATGGAAGGGACGCTTCAGCAACGCCTGGAACGCTTGTTTCGCTCGTTCGCTCGTCTGGCTGAGGAAGACAGCGATAGTTTTCATGTCTATATGAGCGCTCTTTATGGTGTCAACCGTGCATTCAAAGATGAGGCAACGAAACTGCTCCGCGATTACCTTGCGGTGATTGCACTCATGTTGGAGGAAAGCCAGGCATGTGGTGAGATCCGTCCGATAAAAAGTATTGAGACGGTTGCCTTAATGGTTTTGTCATTAACAGAATCCTATGTACTTTCCGCACGCGTCCTTGGACAATCGGAATCTCAGATTGCCTTGCAAGCAAGCAATGTTGTTCACCTTATTCTTCAGGGTATTGATGCCGAGACCCATTAGCGTGACGTTTCTCTGATGATGAAGACGCTCATAGTTTCCTCCATCACCTCCGACCTTGTGGATGATGTTGCGTCAACTCACGTCATTATGAATGGGCAATAGGTTGGTACGAAACAAGAGCCAAAGAAAGAGCCAGATGCCCCGGTTGTGAATGTGAGTGTGAGTGTAGCGGGTCAAAGTAAAACGATTGGCCCATTTAATACTGCAGGAGCTTATCATATCTATTGTACCGTTCACCAGGGAATGAATCTGACCATTACTGTGCAATGAGGGCATGTTGTATCGAGAGTGCTCTTCTTCAACAGTGGTTGGAAGAGGCCATTTCTGGTGAGAAGGATAGATCACCTCTGTTTATGAAAAAGGCACCATTCTTGCAGAGAGTACCAACTAGTTAACGCGATGTGCAAGTTGTCTCAAGCAACCAAACGATCAAATTGTAGCAAAGGAATAACGTTTGGATTTACATCTTAGGAGTGCAAGAAGACTTGCATTTTGGCCTGGATCTCATGATTATGTCTGCTAAACCACATTAGATGACTCTCAGCCTCAGAGATGAAGAGTTGAGCCTGAGGAATATGCTGCTTTATATAGACAGCATGTGATGAATCGACCAGACCATCGTATTTGCTGGTGATGACGAGAATAGGAGCTCTTACGCGGCCCAGATCTCCACAATGATGATGGATGTCATGGAGAAATCCTGATCCCGAACGTGAAGCTTGCAAAAAGGTAAGGGCTGCTTGCTGCTGATCAGGACTCATCGCAGAAAGTACTTGATCGATTGGCAGGCAGGTGAGACCCCACATCAGACTTTTGAGTGCAGTCTGTGGTGCCATGTGTCCAAGCCCGCGAAAGGCAGCCCAGACCCAGCCTTCCAATAGGGGATTAAAGAAGATATACGTCAGAACGCGGATCACACCGCTGGCATATCTACCATCCGTCGCTGCATTTTGCAGAATGACCTTGACCCGCTTTTAGGGAGTCGGAGAAGAGAAATCTGATAAAATAAAAGCGGGAGGGTTCAATGAGTAAATCACAACCAAACTACACGAGAGAATTCAAGCAACAAGCAGTACAATTGTTTGAAACAGGTGGAAAAACCAAAACGCAGATAGCAAGGGATCTTGGTATTTCTGATAGTACGTTCTCGTAAATGGTGCAAAGAGTTTGGTGAGCAAGGAGAAGAAGCATTCCCTGGCAAAGGTCATCAAACAACGATTGAAGAGGAAAATAGACGTCTGAGACGAGAAAATGAGATATTGAAGCAAGAGAGGGAAATCCTAAAAAAAGCCATGAGCATCTTCACACAGCCCCATCCGTGAAATTTGCGTTTATTGACGCTCATCGTCACTGTTTTCCGGTTATTCGCATGTGCTCCGTGCTGGAAGTCTCAGAAAACGGATATTACAATTGGCGCAAAAGAGGCATGTCTCAGCGAAAACGGGATGATGAACAGCTTGCAGAACGGATTGAAGATGCTTTTAAAAAGAATAGGGGTGTTTACGGGAGTCCCCGTCTCCATGTAGAACTCAAAGAGCAGGGGGTCTATTGTGGAAGAAAAAGAGTTGTTCGCCTGATGCAGGCACTCAATATATGTGCGAGTAGAAAACGAAAGAAAGCGCACAAGACAGATAGTAATCAGAAAGATCCTTTCGCTCTGAATCTGCTTGAGCAGGATTTTACGGCGGATGCACCGAACAAAAAGTGGATGGCAGATATGACGTTCATTGAAACACAGGAAGGGTGGCTCTATCTTGCGGGAGTGATCGATGCATATTCACGGAAAGTGGTTGGCTGGGCTATGGGCCAAAATCATGATGCGGAGCTGGTAAAACGAGCATTACAGATGGCACTGATCCAGCGGCAGCCAGCTGCTGACCTGGTGCATCACTCTGATCGAGGAAGCGAATATACGAGCAAAAGCTATCAAAAAATGCTAAAAGAACACGGTATTCAGGTCAGTATGAGTAAAAAGGGTGATTGCTACGATAACGCGGTGATCGAGAGTTTCTGGGGATTATCCTTCCGACGAAGGACCAGACATTGAGCGATTTTCTCATCACGTGGTTGAGCGATACGGTGAAGAACAGCGTTCGCATACGGACGCATGAACGATACCGAGAGCTGGTGACACTTCACATCATTCTCGTCCTGGGCACAACGAAGTTGCAGAAGCTCGCACCGCAGCAACTCCAGATGTTCTATAACCAGAAGCTGGAGGAGGGCTACGCCCCACAAACCGTGAAGCATATGCACCGTGTCCTGCACAAAGCTCTCAACGATGCGCTGTGCTGGGACCTGGTGGCGCGCAATGTCTGCAATTCGGTCAAGGCACCCAGAGTGTCAAAGAAGGAGATGCAAATCCTGTCTGGCGACCAGGCACAGCAGTTTCTGGATGCAGCCAGGGGTGATCCATTTGAGGCACTCTATGTCCTTGCACTCACAACCGGAATGAGGCAAGGAGAATTACTGGGCTTGAAATGGGAAGATATCGATCTGGCGATGGGAACACTTCAGGTGAAGCGCACGATTGCGCGTCTCGTGGGCAAAGGGTTTACAACCTCTGAACCTAAGACGACGAAAAGCCGTCGGCGTATCCAGCTCACAAAGATGGCAATCGAGGCTTTGAGGCAGCATCGTGTGCGCCAACGTGAGGCAAAGCTGGCAGCAGGGTCAGCCTGGAATGAGCAAGGATGGGTCTTTTGCAATGCTATCGGTGGTCCGGTTGAAGTGGGAAATATGATTCGCCGATCTTTTAGACCGATTCTGGTCAAAGCAGAACTGCCGATCATTCGTTTCCACGACTTGAGGCATAGCGCAGCAAGCTTGCTACTGGCATTAGGAGTTCATGCAAAGATCGTGCAAGAGCTTCTGGGTCATAGCCAGATTAGTCTGACCCTGGATACTTACTCTCACGTGCTTCCCTCTTTACAGGAGGAGGCGGTCAACCGGCTGGACGCGCTTCTGTCCAGGTCTGTCTAAGGACGTTGCTGTCAAATGTTGCTGTCTCAGCAGTAAAAATCAGGAAGTACATAGAAACGTAAACGAATAAACCCGCCTCTAGAGCGGGTTCACGAGGTGGGGCTGGGCAGGATCGAACTGCCGACGCACGGTTTAGGAAACCGACGCTCTATCCACTGAGCTACAGCCCCATTTCTCGAATTATATCATACCAGTCAATCATCCTTCAATCCCACTGACAGGCCAATCTAGCCTATATATCACCAACTTCACAGAAAAACACAAACAACGCGCTCAAAAAGAAAGAACCGACCCTCTCCAGGCAGCACTTCCATATTTTCCATTTTTCATACATTTTTGCACGACAAAAATGTATGAAAAATGGAAAATATGGAAGTGCTAAGAAATGGGCCAGCTAGCGCCTTTTGCGCTTGGAGCTAGCCGGCCCGATACCATATATATGTATGTGGTCTTTAAACTTTACTCAAGCAGTGGGCCCACATGCGAGCAAACAGAAGTGGATGCAGAACAGTTCATCGACCCATAACAACCGCCACTCTCCAAGGCTGAATACAACACGTGACTACCGCTCCACAAACGCCACACCCAAACCAGGCCTGAATATTGTAAATGTGACACTATTACGCTGGGAACCCCAATTCATCGAGCTAGCAATCGCCATGCCATTATTCAAAACCTTCTCCACAATACCCACATGCCCAACCGCACCTGCACCCTGAACTCCTCCTTGCAATACCAGAATTGAACCGATAACGGGCTTGCGGGAGACACGCCAACCATTATCGTAGGCACGGGTGATCCATTGCCCTGCATCTGCATTGATTCTCCATGGTACAGCAACGTCGTGAAGCTGGAAGTAACGTTGGGCCGCCCACCAGGTACATTGCCCATAGGCAAATACATTCACAAAACCAGGTAAAACAACCAATGGAATATGTAATGCAGCATATCCTCCAGCAGAGACTGAAGGCCGCACAGAGTTCGCACTACTCGCTCGCGCCACTGGTCTCACAGGCTTATTGTACCTATGTGCCGGGTGTTCCACAGGTTTCACCAGACGCATTTGGGTCGTCACCCGCGCCGGTGCTCTCAAAGCTAGCAGATTACCATAGAATATGTGACTACTAGAAAGCGTGCCTTGAATACAAATACGTTGGCCTATATAGAGAGTGACAGGGTCCGCAAAATGGTCGTATGCCGCAACCGCCTGTTCTCTCAAGCCATAGTATGTTGCTATATGCGCAAGTGTATCGCCCTCAACGACAACATGCACATAATCATTTTTTGAGCATGGAGTGAAAGTCTTTGCATATACTCCTTTCACATTTGCCCGTGATACTACTCCAGTATAATATAATGCGCAGACCGCAAAAACGACTAGATAGAGACTAACTACAATGTTCACTACGTTGTACTGCCGCAAAGGTTTCCAGACTTGTCGTTGTGTTTGCAATGTATCCTCTCTCGAATATACAACTTGCAGACCCCCGCAAACGTCTATTTTCCATATACAGGCTGGACGACTGCTCTGTTGTCACTACCTGTATAGGCCAAGACAGACGTACAAGTGCAATATACATCATGACTCGCAATAATGCATGCAAATATACAATTAGCTGATTTTCTTTGAACGCAAATCCTCTAGCAAAGTACTGTATTTCTGACGGTCCAAAGGCAATTCTACGGGTCCATGGGTATAGTTAGAGTAGATCAGTGCGTTAGCCAGTTCGAGCGACATCCGTCCTTCGGCCCCAGCAGATGTGAATGGGATACCATCTGAGAGCGCCGCATTAAAAGCCCGGTAGACAGTAACGTGATCACCTTTGCCTGGCTCTAGCTCAACTTCAACGTCGAATACATTTGGAGCTCCGATAGGTTGTGGATAGGTGGCGATAAAATCTACCATATCCATATCGAATTCGCGCAGAGCGAGCTTGCCACCACGCAGTTCAAGCTGGCCGTGAGTGCCAATGATCTTGAGATATTCAGCTTGATCGGTCTCAGCCGTGCTAATGTGCAGCGAGCCAAGCGCTCCCGAAGGCCACTCCATAGCGGCCTGTACAGTATCTTCGGCCTCCATGTTGTGCAAGAGGCGACGAGTCCAGGCAAATACACGCGAAGGCAGACCAACAAGATGACATAAGAGATCTAGTTGATGAGATGCCTGGTTCATCAGCACACCACCGCCCTCGCCGGACCAGGTACCACGCCAGTTGGCAGAGCGATAATAGCTTTCAGAACGGGTCCATACAGCCGTCATCTCGACACGTTGGAGACGACCAAGGCGACCAGACTGGATAAAGGCATGGGCCGCACGTATCTCGGGACGGAAACGCTGCTGGTAAACGACTCCTAAGAGACGCTGATGCTTTTCCGCTGCCGCAAGCATTGCATCGGCTTCAGACACTTGAATTGCTATGGGTTTCTCGACCAACACATTCGCGCCTGCAACCAGACAGTCAATGGCAATGGGCGCATGAAAAGGATGAGGAGTCACCACAACCACAACATCCGGGTGCTCTTCGGCAAGTAGACGCTGATGATCGGTATAAAAAGCGCAGTTCAGCTCAGCGGCACGTTGTTGCCCAATAGTGCCCACAATATCAGAGATCGCCACAAGCTTGATGTTAGGCAATGCAAGCGCGGGGAGATGCATTTTCAGTACACCTGCCCCAGCTCCAATAACGGCATAACGGTATATCTGCGTTGACTTCATAATAGGTGTCCTTCCTTATATGTAATATCCTAGAATTTATGTTGAAACAAGATAACTAGTTCTAGTCAAGTGAGAGGCTGCTCCATTGTGGTGGATATATAATTGAACTTATGAATGCACAAAACCGCAATACAGTCAGCCAGCATGATGCTGTATCTCTGAGATATAACAACTATGGGATTAGAGCCCCTGCTTATAAACGCTGCTTGCGCTTTCCCAGTGCTTCCTGACCCGTTTTTGGCTTTAGATCGAAGCTGACCGGACCCGCTTTTTCCTCATCAGGCAATGAGCGTTCGGGGCTACTGTCCTCTGGTTCACCAATTTCCTGGTTATAACCAACTTCGGTGTACTGTTCAGGGCGGAAAGGATGGGTTGCAACAGTTCCTGGCACAGGCAATGTTGTGCGTGGACCAGGCTTTGAGGTAGGCCAGTCCGGGAAGCGTGGTTTCATGGCAGATTGTACGGCGTCTGGGGTGGGTGCAGTCTGAAGTGCAGTTTCGGTTTCTCGTTCGGCACTCTGTTGAGCTACCGTTTGCACGGTTGAAAACGACTCTGTCTTTATATCCTGTTGAGTCATAATTACTCCTTTTAGCATAAACATGTGGCAGAATTAGGATAAAGGGAACTTATTGTTTATTGTACACCATTCACACTCTGTATGCACATGAGCTAGCAGATTTTGCGCTCTACTCACAACTCACACAACAATCTTTGGCGATTGTTGTGTGAGCCGACAGCTTACATATTGCATATCACTCTTGATGCGAAGATATGGCCTTTGTCTGGCTTTTCGGCGCTTCCTTGCCACGGGTAAGGGAGGCAAAAATGCCGATGGCCGCAATAGCCGCACACACCAGAAACGTTGTATGGAAACCATTTACAAAGGTCTGTTGCAGGGCTATAGTCCGAGCACCACCACGGTTCGCGGCCAGTATCGCACCTGCAGCCGAACCACCCAGGCTTGCAAAGATAGCACCGGCTAGAGCGATACTTATACTTTGACCAAACACACGCCCCGTCGATAGAAAGCCAGAAGCACTACCCTGCAGCTCACGCGGAGCCGCGCCGAGCAGCGCACTGTTATTAGGTGACTGGAATAGCGACTGCCCAAAACCAGTCAATAACAAGGGCCAGATGATATCCCAGATAGAGCTTTGTGCATTCAAAAAGCTGATGGCTACTAGACCAAGGCAAGCAATCGCCATACCGATTGAGGCAAGCCAACGCACACCAATGCGATCAGCAAGCGAACCACTAAAGGGGGCAATAAGAGCAATCGTCAAAGGCAGAGGTGTCAGTAGCAGACCGGCAAGCTCGGTTGAGAAGCCATGTAGCTCTTCGAGATAGAATGGCATCATAAAACTTACGGCAAATAGCGCCAGGAAGCTCAACACCAGACTAAGTAGAGCCGAGGTAAAGACACGATTTTGTAATAGTGAGAGCACAATAACAGGATCAGATACGTGTGTCTCCACAAAAGGCAAAGTCAGCAAGGACACCACACTCACAACGAGTAAGGTAAGAATAACAGGAGAAGTCCAACCCAATTCCTGACCAAAAGAAAGTGCGGCCGTGAGACAGGCCAGACCGATAGCCAACAAGGCTGCACCCGGTGGATCAAAGCGTCCAGGACTACGTTGCTGTTTTTCTTTGAGTACCAATAACGTAGCAACCAACCCGATAATACCAATAGGCAGGTTCACGAAAAATATCCAGTGCCACGATGCAGTTGCAGTAATAAAACCGCCTAGAGTTGGCCCAACACTTACGCCCAGCGCCACAAAAACGGCATTCAGACCAAGGGCACGACCACGCTCTTGCGGCGGAAAAGCGGTAGTCAGCATAGCCGGACTCACAGCCATAATCAATGCACCCCCCAGACCTTGTATGGCACGTGAACCAATTAAAAAGCCAAGCGTAGGTGAAAAACCACACAGTGCAGAGCTAGCGGTAAAAAGGACAAGGCCCACCAACCATATAAGTTTACGTCCCAGCATATCGGCCAGGCGGCCCGCAGTCAACAATATAGCCGCAGTCGCCACCAGATAGGCAATCACCACCCACTCAATAGCCCCACTAAGAGGAACTGAAAAGAAGTGAGCAATCGTCGGCAAACTGATATTCACAATCGATGAATTGAGGGTGGCCATAAATACACCCACCGCCACTATCGCCAGCACCGTCCACTTACTAGGGCCACCTGATTCGCCCTGGAGAGCGCTACCATTCTGCGAGGATTGTACCTGAGAATCTTCCTTTGTCTGCTTCCCTTGTGACGATGTGTTCATGACTTCTTCCGGTCGCTGCATAAATTAGATCTGTCTTCCTTCGATAGGGAGAATGTCACCGGTAATAAATAAGTTGTCCATTATACAGATGGTTGAATATAAAACGTGACACATAGCAAAGAAGACGATGTGTAATTGGTAATACCATAACTAACAATAACTATTATTTCCGAATGAAGAAGTACAAAGTCAGGCTAAAGCCAATAATCATCACAAAAGCACGAATCCACGTTTGTTTTATTTTACGCGCATAGTAAGCACCACCATAGCCTCCGAGAATCGCACCGAGAATCATCACCAGAGCCTGCAACCAGAAAACGGCACCCGCCAGAATAAAAGTGATTACAGCCACACCATTAATACACGTGGTCAGCAATGTCTTCAAAGCATTCATCATATGAATGTCTTCCATACCCATCACAGCCAGGGTCGCCAGCATCAAGATGCCAATACCACCACCAAAGTAGCCACCATAGATAGAGATGATAAGCTGGACAATAGCAAGACCAATCAAGTTAGCAGGCGAAAGCGCACGTTTCTCCATATTACGCACATGGAAAAGTTTCGTGACCGGGCCACTAAATGTAAAGAGCAATGTCGCGGTTAAGAGTAGATAGGGCAGTAAAGTGACGAAAATGCCTTGTGGTGTGCGCAACAACAGGACCGCACCAAGCATACCACCGATCAGACTTGTATCCACCAGCAAAAACAAGAGAATAGGGTTTTGCGCCGCAAGTTCGCGTCGATATGCACCAATACTGGCAATAGAACCAGGCCAGAGCGCCGCCGTACTGGTAGCATTAGCGGCAATAGGAGGAACACCAGTAAATATAAGAGATGGAAAAGTAAAGAAGCTACCACCACCAGCCACGGCATTGAAAGTTCCCCCCAAAACCGCTGCGAGGAAGAGCAGCAATATAGATGGAAGTGACATAATTAAACCTCTGATGTATTGCTACTTTATTATATTGAATTATATTAAGTATACAACATTGAATGGTTAACGGTCCTTCAAATAGTTCCATAGACGATTTTGCCGCCCAGAATAGTAGCCTGGACACCGTTTTCAGACATGTATTCCTGAGGGGTATTGACGATGTCTTCGCGTAAGACGACAGCATCGCCAAGTTTGCCTACGATGAGGGAGCCTTTGAGATGCTCTTCAGCCCCGGCGTAGGCGGCACCTAAAGTGTAACCCTGAAGAGCATCCATGAGAGAGAGAGCCTGATCTGGGAGCCAGGGGGGACGTTTGATAGCAGGATCACGACGTACGGTAGCGGCATAGAGGATGCGCAAAGGATCAAAGGTTTCTACGGGAGCATCAGAGCCCAGGGCGATGGGGATACCCATTGCATGCATAGTACGATAAGCATAAGCACGACGATAGCGCTGACCCCAAAAGCGTTCGGCAATATCACGATCAGCCACAGCGTGGAAGGGCTGAATAGAAGCAATCACGCCCATACGACGCATACGCTCCAGATCGCCTGGCGTAATAAGCTGCACATGTTCTATACGATAGCGCAAGTCTGGTGGCGGAGAAGAAGGATTGCTTGTAGTCGCCAAAGCTTGCTGCGCAAATTCGATTGAGTTAAGCGCAACACGGGCAGCGCGATCACCAATTGCATGGATGGCAATACTCAGGCCCATAGAGGCGGCAGACTGGACTGTCTCCATCATCTCCTGCTCTGGAATCGCAAGGATACCATAGTTGCCAGGGCTACCCTCGAAACTTGTGAGCATAGCAGCTGTCTGCGAACCAAGAGTACCATCAGCAAAAATCTTGATGCCAGCAATACGCAGAAGATCGTCATCGGCATTTGCAACGCTAAGCGCACGCAACTGCGGCAACTTCTGACGCGGCATAATCATCTGTACACGAACACCAAGCTTGCCTTCAGCACGCAACTGCTGGAAGATGTTCAGCGAGAGATCACCCTCAATATCGTGAATAGAGGTGATCCCGTTGCTCTGCAGGCGGGCCAATGCACGTTCAAGCAAGCTACGACTATGAACAGGGTCGGGTCGTTCGATAACCGAGAAGACCAGTTTTGTAGCATCAGCCTCTTGTAATATACCTGTAGGTTCACCATCGCCAAAGCGTAGAATCGCGCCAGTAGCGGGATCAGGAGTTGCAGATGTAATATTAGCACGCTGCAAAGCAAGCAAGTTTACCCACAGTAAATGACCATCCTTGCTGGCCAGAGCCACAGGATGGTTCGGGGCAACAGCGTCAAGCGAGGCTTTCGTAGGAAAATTGCCACCCGGCCAGCAATTCTTATCCCATAATCCACCTTGAATCCATTGACCAGTAGGAATCTGGACCGCACGAGCACGCACCAGGGTTGCAACCTCATCCTCATTAGAACAGGCAGAGGCATCAATGCGTTGAGAGAGCAGAGCCGTCTCCAACAAATGGATATGAGCATCAATAAAGCCCGGAACGACCGTCTTTCCACGCAGATCCAGCAATTCGGCATACTGACCACCAGCACGGCGCACCTCGTCGTTTGAGCCAACAGCCAGAATACGACCAGAGTTTGTATCTATCGCCATAGCCTGGGCACGCGGCATAAATCTATCGAGCGTGTAAATAGTGCCATTTAAGTAAAGCACAGTATTCATCGAGTATACTCACTTTCCGGGCTAAAGTTTACAATGTGATTTTGCGAAGGGAAAAGGTAATAGAAGTTGCAACACTATTTTAAGAAATTGATAATAGATTGAGCAAGTATATATGGGTGTTGCAACTGGATATCGTGCGAGGTAGCAGGCATCCAGAGCACAGAACAACGTTGAATGGCACGCGCCACCTGAGCAGCCATCTGGCCTTTAGCAGCCGCAAACTCATCAGCATCCTCAAGACGTTCGGGCAATTCTTCGTCTGGTCGAGGCTTGTCGGCAGCAGGTACCAGCAGGACAGGGCAGGTTAGCTTCCCATAATACGATAAGGCACGATCCTCCCATAATGAGGTACGAATTTCACCTGGTGCTCTGGTAACAAATGCTCTTCCACGCGACCATCTGGCAGTTCGCGAATATAGGTCCGCACAATAGCTTCAACTTCGGGAGACCAGAATGCTGACATCTCAGCGTGTAAAGCATCCAGGTAGCTAGCAAGCGAAGAGTAAGTAGCGGCAGGAGACTTTTCATATATAAAGCGTTCGCGGGTCATTCCAGGCCAGTGGCGAGGTTCAATATGAGGGCAATCGACCAGAATGAGATGGCTTACCAGGGCGGGATGGCGAGCAGTCAATACCAGAGCAACACGAGCGCCCCAACCATGAGCAACAATCGCCACCTGACCAAAACCCAACTTCGCCATTGCACTAATCACATCCTCCGCAATCTTCACCAGATCATAGCCATCATCAGGTTGATCGCTCTGACCATGGCCGCGTAAATCGAAGGCAATGGCTGGATGCAATGGGTACAATTCTTTAGCCAGCAAGCGCCAGGTATCGGCAGTAGAACCAAGTCCATGGAGAAGAATAATAGGAATATTATCAGTAGTATCTGACCCAGAAGCATGTGCCTCTAATGGTAAAACGGCACCCGTAGAGCTGGAATTCCATTCGAGATAATGTAGACGCACATCATCTGCATCCACAAAGGAGCTATGGGGCTCAATCATATATACCTCTCTCTCATATATTTTCTCATGATCGTCTAGAAATCAAGTAGACACTTACGATAATTAAGAGGCCACCGAAGATGGTGTAAGGGGTTAGCAGTTCATGCAACAGCAGAACACCAAGCAGGGGACCGAGCAGTGGTTGGATGAAAAGAGTCGAAGCAGCAGCCGAACCATCAATCTTCATCAACCCCTGAAACCAGGCGAGGTAAGCAAAAACAGTACACATAATAGCAAGCCAGAAGATAGCAAACCAGGTCAGCAACCCCGACACATGCCACCCAGCCGAGAAAATCTCCCAACCAGCCACAGGTAACCAGATAAACATACTACCGACAATTGATGCACTTGTAATGAGCAAAGGCGAGTGTTTTACCAGCAGTGCCTTCCCTCGAACAGTATAAAGCGCCTCAAAAGATAACGCCAGGATCACCAGGAGATCGCCCAATATACGTAAAGCACCACCGCCAGGGGGAATGTTCGGCAGCAAACTACGCTCAACAATCAAATACACACCTAAAAAGCCCAGGAGCATTGCCAGAACGGTGGATAGCCGGAAACGTTCGCGCAGAACAATCCAGGAAAGCGCCGCTGTAAAAAGTGATTCACTCGTAATAAGAAGAGCAACATCAGAGGCTGTGGTAAGTGCCAGGCCGCCAAACTCCAGGAGTTTGTTCAAGCCAAAGCCGATCAGGCATAAAAGTGTTAGTTGAGGCACATCTTGCCAGGTAAGATGTAGATCCTTACGTTTAGCAAAGAGAAAAGGCAGGAGTAGCAACCCGGATATACACATACGCAGAGCAAGCATCAGCGTTACAGAAGTGCCCGCAAGAGCATATTTGCCAGCCACATAACTTGTAGCCCATAAGATATTCGCAACAATAAGAATAAGCCAGGAAGTGGTATGACGAGGTAAAGAAAAAGGCAAACGGCGCGAGGAGATAGGCAAGATAGTACTCTCCTTACTGGCACTTCTTACTGGAAGAAACAATGTTACGTATGTCAAGGATAACGAAATTCAGGGCAAATTGTCAATCGCCAATTACAGATCTTTTTTACATTGCGAGTAACACTTTGTAGCGTGAATCGCCACCAACCTCCTGCACCTGATCAAAACAGGTCTTGAGTGTAGGCTCATACTTCAAAAAGCGATTAGCAACCAGTAAAAACGTCCCTTTGCCGTCAGCACCTGAGCTGCCTCACGGATAAAGCGCTCGGCAATCTGCAAGGTCTGAATACCTCCCTGATGAAAAGGAGGATTAGTCGCCACAAGACTGAAACGCTGGTCGAGCACTGCCTGAGCACCATTGCCAGGGAGAACACGCACATTGGTCAAACCCTGTTGCAAAACTGATTGTTGTGCAGCAGAACAGCGGCCAGACTGGCATCAACCATCGTCACGCGCCCGCTAGTAGCCAGACGTGCCATATATAGGCCAATAAAGCCCGCACCACAACCAAGATCCAACGCCTGATCAGTAGTGCGTACTTCCATTATCAGCAAAAGTCGTGTCCCCTCATCTAACTTACTTTGAGCGAACACTGGCAAAGGCACAAGCGCAACAGGATTGAGAGGGCCGCGCTTCTGTGACCAGAGTCTGGTCGTCCCTTACTAATCGTCAGAGTCTCAACATTGCCAAAGACCTCTTTCATACGTTTTGCCAGAGTCACAATGCCACGGTCTTTTGGACGAGAGAGGTAAAGGCGGCCTAAAGGTTTGAGCGCAAAAGCAGCTACCTGCAAGCCATAAAACATCCAGCTATTAGCTGGTTGATTAATAAGGTTCATCACAGCACATCCATCGTTTCTGGGGGACAGCGTAAGAGATAGTCGTGGTAAGCAATATGCTGCAAACGTGAAGAAAACGACGATAACAACGATAACTGCATGTCCAGCATCGCAATATTATCCTCGGCAAGCACCAATTGCCCTGCCGTTAGAAGCCGCGCAGCCAACGGAACAAAAGGATCACCCGCTGAATTCAGGATCAGAATATGATCCTCAGCAGTGAATTGAACAAAGTCATATAACAAACTCGAATGAAACATGCCAGTATCGTCCTCTAATTTGATAATATACACCTCGATAATATCACAAGCGCCGCATACACAGTACTCCTGACAAAATTTGCGCAACATGAAATATTTGTAATGCAGAGCCGCGACGGCTTTTCTTACAGTATGAACTTTTATTCATCATACAAGTTCTTCAATTCATTACATCGTCATCAGTGCATGTTATACTACATATGTAAACGGAAGAGGAACAGGTATCCAAGGACAGCGGAGCATGGGGAGCGGAGGGAACGTACTGATGAACTTTTAAGTATGTTGAGAGATGAAGGGTAGAAGAGGAAGGAAAATCATTTACAGCAGGAGGTGGTTTCTCATCTGGTTATTACTGGCCAATTCATGTAATCAAAGAGCATATGGATTAGTAGGTGTGGAGTGGAAGTGAGATGTTCTTGAATGCAGCTGCAGAGGGAGATAGGGAAGCTATGTCGGGGTTGGGGAGTGGGAAGGGGTGTAGGGTAAGTTCCTACAGTCAGTTCCAGGTTACTTTCTTCTCCTTCTGCATCGTATCTAAAAGGGCAGGAAACGTAGGGGCAGATATAAAGAAGGCGGGGGAAGCTGGAAGCAAAGGTGGGAGCACGGGAGTGAAACGGGGCAAGCGAAGGCAAATGGGACGAAGTGAGGCAGAAAAGTAGAAGGGCGCGATGAGAGGTAATCAAGGGCAGGCATAATGTCTGCCCCTACGTGTTTTTAGGCTACAAAAATAGCCATACATTTGTAACATTTTTGCGATATACTTCATACGACACTGTTGTGTAGTAGGGACACCAACAAAAAAGGGCTTTTCGGACGAGATCTCGCGTAGCAACCTCCAGAGAGGCCATACCCCTCTGGGGTCATCCTCCTGGCTCTTGCTACCGCACGACTTTCGAAAGACCACACAAACTATAGTAGCCCATTGATAGCATATTGGCGAGGTAATTTTCTGATTCCAGCACTCCTCCGTCTGGCTCAGCAAAAACAACATATACAAGTCTTTTACCTCCTCCTCTCATTGCCGCTGGGCACGATCTACTTTGCCGTCGTCATAGCTGGGGTTGCCTTAAAGCGCTGCAAGCTTGCTCGTTGCAATCATTCCACTTATGATCCTCTTTATAGCTG
>CAWKKX010000009.1:0-84652 GCA_963850365.1 uncultured Chloroflexia bacterium | reverse complement strand
ATGTACCAGTGCTCGTCCCCGTGTTACACTGGGCCTCTTCTGTTGAAACATGTAAATATATTGATGAAACTCACTAGCTTTGCCGAGCGTACCTGAATACAGTGGAATCAGTTTGGAATGTGATGGAAACTGCTCTTGACTGTTCATACGATCAAGTTGATCAAAGATTCATAGAACAGTAGATGATGTACAGCAGGAGCTTCTCTGAAAGCATGCAAAGCCCTTGACTGCACAGACCTCACAGACACTTAGAGCACCCGCAGAAGAGGAGAACACCGCTATGGGCTCGGAAGACCAACAATATAGCATCAGTGCAGTAGAGGACGGAGAGTCTGTAGCCCATCCGGGAGAGGGTATCCCCGAGCGTCCTAGACTCAAGCCTAGGTACAAACTACTCAATTTCACCCAGGGCCAACTCTATGGCTTGTTTTTCGGGCATATGGGCAAGCTGTCGATGATCGCCCTCTACTTCATCGTGACTCAGTGGCTCTCTGGCCAGCATATCGTAACCACGATCATAAGCCAGCATCTTGACTTGCATCTCTGGAATGTCAAATACACTTGGGATCACCTGCTGAGCCGTGATATCTCCCATGGTGGCGTCGTTCAGTGGCTGTCGATCAAGCAGTGGGACAACGTCCGTCACGTCGTGCGCCCCTTCATCGAAGGTCTCATGGCATTACTGCTCTACCAGCAGATTGGCTTCGATTCTCTGAAGTACAATAAGAAGACTGAGGAATCCGAGCCAGGCATAGTCGATCGCTTCCTTATGCGCGTGCCGCTTCTACCCTCGCCGTATAAGCCGGTTACCACGGCACAAGAAGTCGCGATCCCCTTCATCGTGCTCCTCGTGGGTACGTTGGTTGCGATCCCGATGTTCCTGTGGGTGTTGCCGTTCTTCCATGACACGCTGCATGCGGGGTGGCTTGAACCACAATTAAGCGAGCATCCCTCTCTAGCTGCGAAGCTCTATGCGGACGGCTATGACGCATTCATCATTGGTATCGTCGCGGGCTTCGCTGTAAAGCGCATCACCCGGCCGGTACTCAATGCCAATATGATGCTCTTTTGCCGTCGCTGGGTTGCCAAGGAACGCAAGCCCCACTGGTGGATGCCCCAGGGCATGCGCTCTATGATCCGGGTGCTCGATATGCGCGAGGATTCAGTCGAGCACAACAAGGAGAAGCTTGCTCTCAAGGGCCGCTGGTTTGGTCCGTTTGCCATTAGTTCGGCGATAGTGATTCTTATCCTCGCCGCATATGGATACTATATCATCGTGTACATTGCATCGTAATAGGATCGTCTTCTGACCTGGCATGGCGATTGCCGTTCGGTTCTATAAAAACGGGTCAACCTCACATCGTCAGGCGCGTTGAGTTGAGTGCCGCCAGATCTTTGACTCCTGACCTTCAAACCTTCCTTAGGGCAAGTCTGAACAGTTTCTGCCAACATTTCAGCTTTACAATAGGAAACCTACCAGGTACCATTGCATATCCTGACCACGACCGGTGGCAATGTTCGCCTGCGTATCTGCTGCATAGGTATACAAAGCATGACCATCATAGAAGACTTGCGCACCATTGGCGGTTTGATGCACTGACAACTGTTTGGGCAAGGTCATTGAACTAGAGACGGTCATCATTCCCTGCGGAGCAAGCACAGACGGCCAGTCTTTCGCGCATGCACCAGTACAAGTAGATTGAAACATAGTATCGGCTTTATAGTAGTAGATGGCAAAATCTTTATTTGTCATCAGCACATTAACCTGATTGCCATTAATCGCGGCTTTCCCGGTATGCAGAAACGCGTTCATATTTGAGGCCATATTTGGCGTAATGGTTACCCCTTGCATCATATTGCCGGCAATTGCCATACTTGTCGTATTATAGTCCGCAAGGTACCATTGCATATCCTGGCCCTCACCTGTGGCATTGCTAGTATGTGTATCTGCCGCATAGGTATACAAGGCATGACCATCATAGAAGACTTGCATGCCATTGGGAGTCTGATGCACCGACAACTGTTTGGGCAAGGTCATTGAACTGGAAACAGTCATCATTCCCTGCGGAGCCAGAACTGGAGGCCAGTCTTTCGCGCACGCACCAGTACAAGTGGCCTGAAGTGTAGTATCAGGCTTGTAGTAGTAGACGGCAAAACCTTTATTTGCCAGCAAGACACTGACCTGCATCCCATTAACCATGGCCTTTCCTGTGCTAATAAGCGCGGTCATATTTCCACCGGTATCTGGAGTAATTGTAATCCCTTGCATCATGTTACCAGCATCCATGTTGCCATTTTGCTTCGCTGTAGCAGTCGCGACCGGCATCATAGTAGCCGCAGGGGTGGCGTTAGTTGCGGCAGTCTGATTATTTGAATTCTGGTTCGTCGCTACCCCAGGGTCCTGAGGGGTTGTATCACCGCATGCTGCCAACAGAACGGCCAGCAGGATAATTATCATAAGCGATCCTGAACGTTGAAAATTTTGCATACGATACAATCCTCCTAAAAATAATAAATTGTGTCACAATCTTCTCTAAAAACGGATTTTCTGTGCGCAAATGAGCAGCATCTGGTAGTGCTTATTTTTCATACTACCTCACCCGCCTAATACTGAGTCTAACAATAATCACGCCAACCGTTTACAGGATTTGCAAAAGAGTACTTTTTCCGCACGCCAGCCTGGCTATACGAGGCTCATTAGTGACCATCTTCAGCACCAGCGATATCGAAAGTGATACATTTAGTGATATTAACTTTGACACTCAATTTATATACAATAAGAGATATGAGTGGTATGGATACATAAATGGTGCATACTTCCAAATAGGAAAGAGAAGTCTATCTTTTCAAAAGCATCCGAATAAATAGCGCTCTTTTCTGATCTATGGCCTTTCCAGAAGGAGACTATGGCATATGCCAGGAGACGATCTAGAAGATACATTGCTCTACAAGGTCGTGATTAACCATGAGGAGCAGTATTCAATCTGGCCAGTTGATCGCGAAAACGCCGCAGGCTGGCAGGATGCAGGGAAAAGCGGTTCAAAGGCTGAGTGTCTCACCTTTATAAAAGAGGTGTGGACTGAGAGGACGTTTTACTCTCTTCCTCCCCCGCATTTCACGGGAATTGATAGTGGGCCGAAACGGCACACATGGTGGACCCGTTTGTCAAGTCCAAAAAAGTGCCGCTAGAAAAATACCCTCTTTCTGCGTCCGCTTACTCAGATTCGGACCAGGATGAATCCCTTCGATACCCATCTCTCGCATATGCCGCTGGATAGCTTTGCGGTTGACCTCAACGCCTTCCTGCTGTAACTGAGCAGTAATCTTCCGAGATCCATAGAAAGGGCATTTTGTGTATATCTCATCAATACGATGTTTGAGCTGTATTTCTTCATCTGAAGATGGCTGAGGTTGATAGTAAACTCCTGGCCTATTCAAACTCAATAAATCTGTTTGGATGCGTACTGAGAGTTCTTCACTTTCCCGTTCAAGCAAACGTAAACGTTCATTGCGGCTCAGGTTCATAGCAAGTCAAAAGAAATTGTTTCCTAACAGCTTTTCATTATAGTAACACGATTGTGACGAAGTAGAAATTAGAAATTACTATACTATTCTCAACTTCAGCTTGACAACATCATAATCTTCGAGTATAATTCTCTTATAACAGTACCGAACAGTACGGTTCTAAAATTCAAGAGAGCGAAACATATCACGATGAATATACCTACTCGTAGTACGTCACCACGTGCACAGCGCAAGCGAGAACAGATTCTGAGTGGAGCGCAGAATCTGTTTCTCACGCATGGCTATGCAGGGACTAGCACAGATGCTATCGCTAAAGCAGTTGGTATCTCCAAAGAGACGCTGTATGCCTATTATCCCAACAAAGAGGCCTTGTTTGTCGCCGTCTTACAACACCTGGTAGATGTGCTGACAGATGATCAGTTCACGGAAATAGAGCACATGATGTTTGTCAACGGAGCGACCTTCCGGCAAACACTGATAGATCTGGCACAACGGATTATTCGCAGCGCCATGCAGCCTGACTACCTGGCTCTGGTGCGGATCGTCATAGCGGAGTCAACGCGAGTACCCCAATTGGGAACGCTGTTTCGCTCCTCGATCCCGATGCGAGGACTGACGTACCTGTCGATCTTACTTGAACACGCACGCAAACGCCAGCTTGTCGAGTTCGAAGATGTTGAGATCGCAGCGCGAATGTTCATCGGTTCGCTCCTGACCTATATCCTCCTTGATGGCCTGATGCTCGCCGGTGAGACTCCCCATCAATCGGACCTGGCACAAATTACAATGATTGTCAATCTTTTTTGTAAAGCTCTGCAGCCCGAAACGCATCAGAGCAAGCAAACATAAATTTTTGGAGGTCTATAATGAACCAGCAGATAAAATCTTCTACTGAACAGACCACAATCGATGTCCTGATTGTCGGCGCTGGCCCAACTGGCCTGGCCGCCGCACTGGTGCTGGCGAAACGCGGTATCGCGTTTCGTTTGATCGAGAAAAGCACGCAACGCTCCCCTTACTCAAAGGCATTAGTATTGCACGCCCGCACATTGGAAATCTTGGAGTTGCACTCGCCGAGACTCGCCGACGCCTGTGTGCGGGCGGGATATACTGCTCCTGGTGGCACTCTCAGTGCTGGTAGCGATTCGGTTACCGTCGATTTTTGGAGTCTCGATACCAGCTATCCCTACTTCTTGTTTCTTCCCCAGGCCAAAATAGAAGAGTTGTTGGAGGCCCACCTTGCCGAGCTAGGACAAGCAATTGAGCGAGGGGTTGAACTCAAAGCTCTGACGCAAGGCACCGATGATAGCACCGTGCAACTTCAATATGCGAATGGACAAACGGAAGAGGTTCATGCCCGCTATGTCCTGGGCTGTGACGGTGCGCATAGTGTGGTACGCCACGCGTTGGGTCTCCCATTCCTAGGAAAAGGCTATCCCTGGACGGCTTTTCTTGCCGATGTCAAAATTGATGGCGAAATAGCAAAGAAAGGGCTGGCGCAGTTCTCGAGTGAACGTGGGCTGGCGATGTTCTTTCCTTTTCAAGATGGCTATAATCGTGTTATCACGATTGATAGTGCGTACCAGAACAGCGCTGTGCACGAAGAACCGACGCTTGACGAGCTACATGAATCGGTGAATGCGATTGTCCCTGTACCAACACGATTGAGTGAACCACGCTGGAAGACTCGCTGGTCTTCACAACTGCGTCAGGTTCCCCGCTACCGGGTCGGGCGTGTGTTTGTCGCTGGGGATGCTGCCCATATTCATAGCCCGGCGGGTGGGCAGGGACTCAATACAGGTATACAAGATGCCTACAACCTGACCTGGAAACTCGCCCTGGTACTACGTGGAGAGGCCCCGGAGAGCCTCCTCGATACCTACCATGCCGAACGTTACCCGGTTGGTCAACAAGCCATGACTACCTCGGACCTCGTACTGCGTAGCGCACTCCTGCCCAATAAATTTGCCAGGCAGACACGCGATTTCATCGTCAAAACCTTCCTCCCACTCCCGCCACTCCAGCACATGATCAGCAAGAGTCTTTCCGAGTTGGATATCAACTATCGTCACACACAGCGCGGCTCGCAATTGCTCAAACTGCTGTCTGGTCAACATGCGCTGCAAGCAGGTGATCGTGTCCCCAATCTGGAACTCAAACCGGCTGTACTGACCGCTGCGATGAGTACATCGGTGAGTCTCTACGATCTCTTGCGGCAGGCTCCATATTCCCTGTTCATTGAAATTGCGCCCGAACACTTTGAGCAGGATCGACAACAGATTGCCAACCTGCTAGACAGCGTCAAACAATTCGCAGGTCAGCAGATCAAATCCTTTGTCGTTTTCGAGCAGGGCGCGGAAGCAATTGCTCGAAATCTCGATGCAACAGCATTGATTGATTTTAAACAACAATTCCGTCACAAAATCGGAGTGCACCATGGCAGCATCGTGTTAGTGCGTCCCGATGGCTACCTGGCAATGCATGTGACGGGTCTGCAGCAAGAACAACTCTTGTCGGAGTTGCAGAAATGGATAGTACCAGTAAAACAGGCAGTAAACAACCTTATGTCTGAGCGCGTGTAAATAAGCCTCCACTCCACTACTCACGTTGTTTGTTACCAGCCGTGTGGAGAGTTGTCTGAACGGCTTACCATACGGCAGGACATTTGAGGAGCCATGTTTTCATTTTACTCGTAATTCAGCAACAAGGCGATGTTTTTTGTAATGGAGGAGCGGGTCCCGTGAAGAAACCAGAGGTTCCTGTTGCTTAGAGGATTGTCTTCTCGCTTCCTCTTTAATTAAAGCCTGATGATCTTTTCCCGGAAACGCTGCTCTCCAAATACTTTGCGCCCTTGATTGCGGAATAGTGATTTATCGCTTTTTTACAATTACAGCCACTTCTCCTTTAGGGCGTAGTGTCAGGGTACCTTCTACATCAAATTGGATATTTAGTGGTGATTTTAAGGTAAAAGTCAGGCGCTGGGCAAGTGTAGCAAGCAACAGATGTCCCTCTAATAGGGAAAAATGGTTGCCGATACAAATACGAGATCCACCACCAAAGGGCAAATAAGCATAGCGAGGAATTTCTTTCTCTCGTTCTGGCAAGAAGCGATCAGGGTCAAACTGTTCAGGATGTGGAAAATACTGTTGTTGACGGTGCATCACATAGGAAGATATCAGAAGGTTTGTGCCTTTAGGTAGTAGGTACTCTCCAATTTCAACATTGCGCACTGCTTCTCTGCCGATTGCTGGCGCTGGAGGGTAAAGACGCATCGCTTCTTTGAAGATCTGTAAACAATAAGGCAAGTGCGGTAAATCGTCATATGTAGGCGTTCTTCCCTCAAGTACACCGTCAACTTCGTGTTGCATCTTCTGATAAATCTCAGGATGTTGGCAGAGAAGATACCATGTCCAGATAAGGGCAACGGCGGTTGTTTCATAACCTGCGGTTAACAACGTCCAACATTCAGTCATGACCTGCCGCTCACTCATTGTGCTCCCGTCATCATATTTTGCCTGCAAGAGTTGAGATAGGATGTCAGTATGTCCAGCTGTACCGCTGTATTTTTCTGCAATGATGTCGTGCAAAAAATTTTGTATCCACCGCCTGGCTTCGCGGACCCGCTGATTGTGGGGAGTAGGCCAGTTGGGTGGAGGCACAAAGGGGGTGGAGAGGACATAGGTGGTATGTGCAAAAGTAACTCCGATGGCGGACATAAGCTCATCAATTCTAGGATAGTCGATACCAAAGAGCACTTTAACAACAATTTTCGTGACAAGATGCATCATCTCTTTGCGGAGATCAATGACCTGACCATCACTCAACTGCAATTGGAACAATTCTCCATACTGTGTTATGTTGTCGGCATAGCCCGCAAGATGGCGTGGCTGAAAATGTGGGGCTATTAACTTGCGTTGTCGGTTATGGTATTCTCCTTCGCTAATAAGAAGACCATTGCCAACAATAGCTTTACGCAAGTGCCGTCTCCTACTAAAGTCTGCAGCGTGGTCAACCAGGATACTTTGGGCATATGCTGGCTTACTCACCAGGACAATCAACTGAGGCCCTACATGAAATCCGTACATACTGCCTTCCTGAGCTACACGTAGAAGAAAGTTCAGGCGATCATGTCTAAAATCGTGTCTACTCCCAATAAGGGGTAGCTCACGAATGCATGAAACTGGTCTAGTTGATGGTGCCTTGATATCTTTTATAGTCACGGATTTGCTCCTTAAGGATGTTATGAGCGGCGTACCGCTTCGATCAAACAATATGGAGGCTCAATAGGAATAATCTGTGTGAGGTCGAAGCCGCTTGCTTCCAGTAGCATGCGATACTCTGCCTCTGTACGTTCTTGACCATCTCCTGATATCAACAGCATTTGAATATCGGACATCAGTATACGTAGATTCGGTTGTTTCTCACTCAGGATAACGCGCTCAACGATCAGGAGCCTGCCGTCTTCCCGCATCCCTTGCTGGCAATTTCTCAGTATAGTCATTGCTCGCTCATCGTTCCAGTCGTGGATGACACGTGAAAGCAGGTAGCAATCACACTCTGAGGGCACTGATACAAAGAAATCTCCGACGACCAGTTCGCAGCGGTCCACGACTTCTGTATTCTTTACGAACTGATGAGCATCCTCAATCGCTTGTGATAAATCGAGCAACACTCCACGCAGGGTGGGGTTGGCTTTTAGGATAGTAACCAGCATCTGTCCATGCCTGCCGCCCACGTCCACAAGCGTATTTATACGCGAGAAATCATAAGCAGAAGCAACAGTAAGTGCCAATTGCATTGCCTGGTTTGCCAGATGCTTATTGAAGAGGGGTGCATTCCATAGGAGCTTTGTAAAGTGTTGTCTGGCATCTACACCAAATGTTTTCTGCAGTGCTGGCTTACCTGTTTGGACGCTATATAGTAAATGTCCTAATAACGGCCACATAGCTTCACCACCCTCACTGAGGATCGTTGTGTAGAGAGAGCCAGGAACATCTCTTTGCAAATAGATGCTAAGGGGTGTGAGAGTAAAGGTACGAAGCTCGGTCTCGTCGAGGACCCCAGCAGCAGCAAGGAGACGGAGAACACGGTAGAGCGCAGAGGCATTTGTCTTCGTGACACGAGCTAATTCGTTGCTGCTCTTAGGACCAGCTGAAAGAAGATCAGCAATCCCAAGTGTCGTGATGACATAAATTGCTTGTGTAAGCTGATGGCCCTGGATCATCTGCAACATTTCCGCTGATGGGGACAAGTGCGAAGTGTCCAATTTCATTTCAGGCTCCTCGTCAGATTGATGTATTAACATTTCCTAAGTGAAATTGTAGATCAAGGTGAATAAGAAGAAAAGATCATCATATCATCATCTTACTATCATCTACCGGTAATGTTTCTATCTCTAAGGTACAGTTTTTTGCACTTCGCGCAAAAATATATAAAGTGTAAAAATATAGAAAAAATCATGTTTTGCCTATTTTGCTTTATATGTTCGTTAGAAAGCAAAATAGGCAAAACATGATTTTTAAGGATTTTGAAAGATTCAGGTTGACCCTATCTTGTTAACTAGAGTCGTTTGAGAGAGCATTTATAGGATGTTAAAGCTCCTCTGTAAGCTGATATCACGTGATGAACTGCCAAGCATAACCTGGTAAGTGCCGTTTTGCACGATCCAGGTGTGAGTTGCTGTATCCCAGTAGGCCAGTGCATGTGAATCAAGTGAAAAATGTAAGTGTTGTGTCTGGCCGGCTCCAAGAAGAACTTTTTGGAACCCCTTTAATTGTCTGGGAGGCTCTGGTACCTTGCTAGTTGAGGGCATGCCCAGATAGAGCTGAACTACTTCTGCCCCGGGACGAGAGCCTGTATTCTTCACATCTAACTGCACAAAAATGTTGCATAGAGAGGCAGCGCAGGTAGGTGTCATAGTGAGGTTGCTATAGGTAAACGCTGTATACGAAAGCCCATAACCGAAGGGAAAGAGTGGCTTAATATGTTGTGCATCGTAGTGCCGGTAACCAACGAAGATGCCTTCAGAGTATTGTGCCTGTAGATTGATACCTGGATACTGTATAGCCGTATTGGCTGGTACATCATTAATGTTGGCAGGGAACGTCATTGGTAACTTGCCAGAAGGATTGACATCACCAAAGAGGACCGCTGCAAGGGCATTACCATCTTCTTGTCCAGCATACCAACCCTCTACTATTCCTGGTATCTCATGTATCCAGGGCATAAGAACTGGTCCGCCCGTATTGAGAACGACGATGGTATGGGGATTCGCATGTGCTATTGCATCAATAAGCTGATCCTGGGTTCCTGGTAATTCGAGGTCGCTGCGATCTGCACCTTCGGCTTCGTTATCGTTTACAAGCACAATCGATATGTCTGACGACTTCGCTTGTTGCACCGCCTGGGCAAGTAAGCTGTCTACTTGCCCGGGAAGGGCCCAGGACAACCTCATGCTACTGATGAATTGGTTCTGATAATATTCGACGCGCACCGCATACGTCTGACCAGCCGTTAACTGTATTGTTGCACTCTTAGTAGTAGAAAGATGATCACTCCAGTTATTGACGACAAGCTGATCATTGATATACAATCGGCTACCATCATCGCTGCTCAGAGCAAAGGTATAGGTTCCTGTCGTTGGTGGTGTGAGAGTTCCAGTCCACCGGGCCGACCACTGAGTTGCAGGAACACCAGATCCAGGTGAGGCTCCATTCCAACTAAAATCAATATTTGGATCGGTCCGTGTGAGCACGGGAGTTCCTGTTAACGTCATATTTGCAAAAAACTGTGCCTGCAACCCCTGACTGACAGAACTTCCCGCAGGAGGTGTGAAGTACTGTGCTGGTATAGTAGGCAAACCTCCTTCAGGAAAAATACCTTGAGCATGTCGAACGGTAACGCTATTTCCCGCACGTTGAGTAATGCCTTGCAGAGGAGAAATAATATAGGGAGGAATCACAGAAGCGCTACCGCCTCCCACGACTTTAGGTACGCTATCCGCATCTGGACCAATCACCGCAACCGAGTGGATCTGCTGAGTATTCACTGGTAGAATGTTCTGATCATTCTTGAGTAAGACTGTTCCTTGCTCAGCAGATTGCCGAGCGAAAAGCGCATCGGCGGGAGTAGCGACGTTATCGCTCGGCGATCCCACCGGTTGATGATCAAAAAGACCGAGCGCAAACATGGTACGCAAAATGCGATGAACATGATCGTTGAGCGTATCCATACTGACCTGACCGTTTTGTACGGCAGCTTTAAGCGGAGCTCCAAAGAAAGAGCTATCGGGCATCTGCATATCAAGACCTGCATTGGCAGCCGCTACTGTGCTATGGGTAGCATACCAGTCAGACATCACAAAGCCAGGGAAATTCCACTGTTGTTTGAGAACTTGACGAAGCAAATAAGGTTGTTCGCACGCATAAATATTATTCACCTCATTTGTAGAACACATTACAGCACCGACATGTCCTTCCTGGAGAGCGGCCTGGAACGCCGGCAAATAGATTTCATGCAGTGTTCGTTCGTCCACATTTGCACTAACTGCGTTACGGTTGCTCTCCTGATTGTTAGCCGCATAGTGTTTCACAGTTGCAATGACTCCCTGGCTCTGGATGCCTTGAATATCGGCAGCGGTGAGCTGTCCTGTGAGATAAGGATCTTCTCCAAATGTTTCGTAGCTTCTACCCCACTGAGGTACGCGCAGTATATTAACAGTCGGTGCAAGCACGACATTGACGCCTTTACCCCGTTCTTCCCGACCAAGTGCTTGCCCATAGAAATTCATGAGATTCGTGTCCCAACTAGCTGCACCAACAACAGGGGCCGGAAAAGCCGTAACCTGCTTCATCCTATCCGCAACTCCTGCGGCCCCGTCCTCCAGGTTGAGTGCAGGAATACCCAGGCGTGGATTAGCCGGGATGTTTCCTGCATAGGTAGACGGCCCACTACTTAGAAAACTGGCAGTACCATGCAGCAAAGCAATCTTCTCATCAAGAGTCATTTGAGCAAGGAGTTGATCAGCACGCTGATCAGGAGTAAGCATTGCCTGCCGGTTATTTTCCCTCGTTAGTGAGGCAGCGCGAACGGAAGATATAGTTGCTTGAGTACCGCAGACAAACAGAATGACGAGGAGATACAACACTCTCTTTGTTCGGCTTATTAATAAGAAATATGCCATCATGTAGTCTCCATTCCTATGCTGTATGGTTGCAACATCCATAATATAACTATTATCAAAGAAGAATATAAAACGAAAAGGTATATAAAGAACAGATCATCGAACCATCATTTTCCTATCAGAAAACCATCACCTATTCTTGTTCCTGATGAGCATAGGCCACATATTGGACCTGATCGATCATAAAAAGGAAAACTTATAAGCCCGTTTTAGAACACAAATACCCGACTTGATGGACTTATGATAGGAAAATGATGGTTCGATGATCTGTTCTTCTTGCCTTAAATACCCTATATTTTATACACACTGGGAAATATGCGGGGAAATTCCTATTTTGTCTAACGTAGCCTGAATGCCAGATGGTAAGCACACTTATAATTTTTACTCGACAATGTCGGTTGAAGGTATACTGATGAGGTAAACAATGAGTATTCAGAAAGTTCAGTTCAATTTGATTGTGTTAACCCCACGCGGGAAACATCAATTCATTCTTGAGAGTGCAAGCCAGGATCAATCGGTATTGAGACAGACATTGCCACAACTGCAAATCCGAGAACAAACGTTGTCAGATACAGAGGCCGTTGATGGGCAATCGTTTAGTGAGTTAGTGAACAGACAACCTGAGCATGTTGGCGGCTGGACTATAGATGAATTGATGAACAAGGAGTAAGTACGATGAATACTGAATGGGATGCAATCGTCATCGGTGGAGGTCCAGGTGGTAGCGCCTTTTCTACCCTGGCATCCCGCTGGGGACATCGAGTGTTGGTGTTGGAGAAAGAAATCTTTCCTCGTTATCATATCGGTGAATCTCTCTTGCCTGCGAACTGGCGTGTATTTGATGCAATGGGTATAGGTGACAAGATACGAGCCGCTGATTTTGTTCACAAGGCGGGGGGTACCTTCATCTGGGGCCGAAATCGTGAGCCCTGGACAGTATATTTCGGTGAGGTCAATGACCTTCCCGAAGCCCGTCAAGTCAAGCGCGAAGGGTTCGACAAGATGCTCCTGGACTATGCTGAAAAAAATGGTGCAGAAGTTTGTCAGGGGTGTAGTGTACAAGAAGTACTATTCGAAGGGGAACGCGCTGTTGGCGTACGGTATACTGATAGAGATAACCAGGAGCGGATCGTCAAGGCACGATGGATAGTAGACGCAAGCGGGCAGGGAAAGTTTATA
This sequence comes from uncultured Chloroflexia bacterium, assembly GCA_963850365.1. Classification (GTDB taxonomy): domain Bacteria; phylum Chloroflexota; class Ktedonobacteria; order Ktedonobacterales; family Ktedonobacteraceae; genus Dictyobacter. Next base: position 71,766 of record CAWKKX010000009.1, on the reverse strand, counting down.
GGACGCCGTTTGGGTTTAGTAGAGTACCATCCTGGCTTTAGAAATGCAGCAGTTTGGAGTTATTGGGAAAATGGTAAGAGATTACCAGGAAAAGATGCGGGCAATATCCTGTATGTCAGCCATGAGCATGGCTGGTTCTGGTATATCCCCCTCGATAATAAAACGAATTTGATCAGTGTCGGCACTATTGTCTGTCCTTCCGGGAGGCATTTACTAAAGAAAAAGAAGCTTGAAGAGTTTTATCATGATATGCTTGCCACCACAGATACAGTGCCAGAAATGCTTGCCAATGCCAGGCAGGTTTCGCCTGTGCGGGCAATTACCGACTATTCTTATTGTTGTTCGCAATTAGCGGGCCCAGGCTGGATTCTTGTTGGTGATGCAGCCTGTTTTGTGGACCCGATCCTTTCATCGGGTGTGCAATTGGCAACCTATCATGGTATGTTTGCTGCGCTTACGCTGAACACTGTCCTTCTACAACCTGAAGGGGAAAAAAAGGCGCTGGCCTACTATGAGCAACAATATAAAGTGCAGTATAATAACTTTGTACAGTTGTGTCTTAATATGTATGACACGACAAAAAACTCTAAAGAAGATTATTTTCTTAGTGCTCAGCGCCTTGTTCAGCCAAAAGTTATGGATACAACGTCTACAAATGAGATGAGCAAGGATATTGCTGGGAGATTATCGTTTATTGGCCTTATTTCTGGATTGCCAGCGGAAGAGACGCAGGAGATGCAGTTAAAACTTTTCTCGCTTCGTAAGAAGGCCAATGCACAAAATAACGAGAAAATTGCTTTTAATAGCGAAGAGTCACTGAATTTAATATTCGAACTCGTTGTGCATAGAGCACAGCTTCAAGAGGGGAAAACACAGCGCATTACGGGGACATTAGAGGACGAATCCGTGTTGCGTCTTGCTCCCGGCGTAACGATAGAAGATAAATTCTTTCTCCCAACAACACCAACGGCCAATCAATTGCAACGGTTTAGGGCCATAGAGAATTGTCTCGGTGACCGCTTCCAACCAACGCGTGAAATCGAGACACTTCTCAGTTTATTGGATGAAGGACGAACGTACAGAGAAGTCGCACAACGATTTTGTACGACCTTCCAGATCGAAGAGAGTTATTACAATGAGCCATTTCGCAATTGGGTGGAGTTGCTAGCGGACTATGGCATCGTCGAGTGGCAGAACTCTAGCGTCATTAGCTAATAAACTGAAGTATTTAGTGTATGAAATAGTAGGGGGCGATTGCCCGACCTTGCCCGCTACATACGAGAAAGGAGTAGACGGTATGGATCTGCAAGGAAAAGTTGCCCTTATCACGGGTGGGGGTCGTGGTGTTGGTGCTGCCACAGCAACATTGCTTGCTGCACGTGGAGCACAGGTTGTTATTAACTATATACGTAACACAGAAGCAGCTAATAGCGTAGTCACGGCGATTCGGGAAGCCTCCGGGGAGGCAAGCGCAATGCAGGCTGATATGTGTGATGAGCAACAAGTCGCGCAACTGGTTGCCAACGTTATCCAGTTGTATGGACGCATTGATATCCTCGTTAGCAACGTTGCTATCCATAGCATTCCTAAGCCATTTGAGCAAATAAGTTGGGATGAATTCTCTCAACGGATCAAGGGAGAACTACAGGCCGCCTTTTATGTAACCCAGGCCATCCTCCCAATAATGATACGCCAGAACTATGGACGGTTAGTTTATGTTGGAAGCGAACATGCCAGGGGCCCGGTCCTCCCTGGAACCATTGCACATGGAACGGCCAAGGCTGCTCTGCTTACGTTTGTCCAGTACCTGGCATGTGAAGTTGGTCCACGAGGAATTACGGCCAACGTAGTCTCACCAGGAATGGTTGAAAGCGAGTCGCTCGCATCATTCCTACCAGCGCCATTCAGACAACAGATTGCTGCCGCAACACCTCTTCGGCGGACGGCACGCCCTGATGATGTCGCACGTGTTATAGCCTTTCTTGCCGGCGACGACAGCAGCTTCATGACGGGAACCTGTGTACCCGTAACCGGAGGCTTCGGGCTAGCACGAGCAAGCTTCGCATCATCCTTAAAAGATTGGTCTCCTGGAGCAAAAAAAGAGGGCTTACGACCACTAACTTGAGCAAAACAACAAGCGCAACCTCTCCTCATTGACGGCATTCTCGACGCGCTTTCTATACAGTATTTAACAAAGATTCCGTATAAGTAAGGAAAAGAGCATGGCTAAATATCTTTTTTTCACCTTTCCAGAATATGGACACTTAAATCCTACACTTGCTATTGTAGAAGAACTGATCGCACGTGGCGAGGAGGTTGTCTACTATCTCACCGAACCATTTCGTCAGGTCATCGAGGCAACGGGTGCCACATTTCGTGCTCTGCCTTTCAATCGGTTGCAGGTACCAGTTTTCAGTTCTCCTGATGAGGTCAATCGGCGAATTGCCACCTTGCCAACGCTTATGTTTCAGATGAGCACAAAGATGGTTCCTCTCCTTGTGAAGAACATACATGAGGAGCAGGGAGATTGCATCGTGTGTGACCGCATGTTTTTGTGGGCAAGAATCGCCGCTCATATCTTGTATATTCCTGTGGTCGCTTTATGTCCTTCTTATGCAATGAATTCACATTATAATCTCTACGCCCAATTATGGGGAAATAACTCTTTTTCACCGGATATGATGGATTCTCTTAACAACGAATTTGCTCAACTCAGCGTCCAGTATGGTATACCACCATTCGATATACGTTCATTAGGGTTGGATGCAGAGCCGCTCACCATTGCCTTTTTGCCCCGTGCTTTTCAACCAGCTGGAGAGACCTTTGACGAGCGATTTTTGTTCGTTGGACCTTCACTTCAGTCTAGCCGCTATGAACATGAAACGTTCCCACTGGAACGTTTAGACGGGCGACCGACACTCTACATTTCACTCGGGACTGTTTTTAATAAACAAGTAGATTTCTATCGTCTCTGTTTTGATGCATTTGGCGATACTGAGTGGCAGGTGGTGCTCTCTTTTAGTACGCTGGATCAAGCTATATCCCACACAATACCAGATAATTTTCTTGTAGCTGCTTATGTGCCACAACTGGCAGTTCTGGCGCGCACGAACATTTTTATCAGCCATGGGGGCATGAACAGTGTAATGGAGAGCCTCTCGAACGGTGTGCCTCTGATCATCATCCCACAAATCCTGGAGCAAGAGGTTACAGCACAACGTGTTCAGGATCTTGGACTAGGGATCGCTCTTAACAGGACTACCGTTACAGCTGATATACTACGAGAAGCCGTAACACGGATAGCGCATGATCCTGCCTTTCGCACTCGTGCCCAGGATATGCAACAGCTAATGCAGGCAGCTGGCGGTTATCAGCGTGCAACTGAAGCTATTATACAGTATGCTCTTGACAATAAGTAAGAATGCTCATCTCTGTCCCTACTCGTCCTTTTTTCATATAATTTGCACATTTATGAGTCATCCCTAATTTTGCAAAATTAGGGATGACTCATAAATGTGCAAATTATATGTTCCTTCCCTCTATCACATTCACCAGCCCTACTCTAGCCTTTTTACATAATCGCTGGTAGCTTCCAGAGCATTAGCGCACGTACACAGCAGTTGCAATAACTGTAAACGCTCATCATCAGTGAGGCAAGCATTCATAGTTTCCTCAATGGCAAGAATACCGTGATGACTCTCCTGTAAAATCTCTTTGCCTAATGGAGTTAAGTATGTTTGTAGACTCCGCTCATGTTCTGGATGTGGTTGACGTATGATGAGCCCTGTTTTTTCTAAGCTTACTAGAACGAGGTTCATTGTTTGTGAAGTAACGAAGCAGCGTTGTGCCAGCTTGTTGCCTGAAAGTCCTGGCTTTTCTTCAATCGCGCTCAAAGCTGCATATTGAGGAGTTGTGAGACCTACTTTTCGTAGTGCACGATCCATTTTGACTCGCAATACATGGCTAACTCGTTTCATTTGATAACCTATTCTTTGTTTTACCATAAACTCATATCTCCCTACAGTACTTCTATTCATATCTCCCTACAGTACTTCTACTCATATGAGGAAAAGCCATCATCCAATAGCCTAAAAAATCTTCATATACATGAGGAGTATTTTCTTGGTACGTTTTATGATTCCATAACATCAAAACACCAAATAAGCGAAAATGCTCTTGTAATTTTATCGATGTACTGGTATAATATCAGTATACTGATACTGTATCAGTATACTGATATTATACTACAATGGAGCTTCCACAAGCTTATAAAACTTCGTGAAAATGTGTAGCAACGATAGCCACATAGCACTGGACTACTTTTGCCTCGGAGACAAGTAAAACTATCTCTGAGGATATATTTTAATTCCCTTATTAACAAAAATACGACGTGGGATTGCCAATGCAATTTCGCCTCATTATGCAACTCAAAAAGGGATCTCAAATCAAGCGTGGTTGTTAGAGATCCATGCCTGTACAAACAAACAGCGGGCCCAAAAGGGCAATGGCAACGAGCAATGCAAACGGCCCATATTAGTACACAAGGCTCAATATTTATATGAGCCTCCGACGGCTCTCCTGGCTAATTTTTATCATGGCCAGCATTGTGTGTTTACGCACTAGCTGCAAGCAAATACATGTTTTACTACCTTTACTTATGAGGCATATCAAGATGCTCAGGAGAGTTTACTTTTCCCAGCAGCAATTGGTATTTAAAAGAACTAGTAACAGTTCTCTCGACTAGGAGGAAGTATGATTATGACGAAAACGACCAAGAGGCAGCCTAATCTTCTTCTACGATATGAGCGAGAATGGCATTCTTTGTCTCAGCAACAGGTTGCTGCACATATTGGCACAACGGCATTGAGTGTGAGCCGTTGGGAACGTGGTCTGGTTCTGCCAGGACCCCATTATCGACAAGCTTTATGCGCCCTCTTTAACAAAAATCCTTATGAATTAGGCTTCATAACTATAGGAGAGTGTGATTTACTAGATACTATAATACATGCAAAGCAGGCAGGTGATCTAGTAATTTAGCAAAAATAATTTTCTCATTGCATCATTAAGAGGAGATGAACACTTATGTGTTCACCTCCAAATTTTATGCAGTTTTTATAAAAAGGTATAGCGGCTTCACGACTTTACTGTAGTCACAATAAGTAGTAAAACTACATCAAATAGTTAATAACTCGACATAGCCTGGCTCTACCCAGCAAATTGATTGCTAGATGATCATATAATGATCTGTCCTTCTGTAATCCTTTGTTTTATACTCTCAACAGCTACTATACATCTTGCGGGAAAGAGAAAGCATTCCGTATACCCATCGAGAGTGTTATTGAGATATATCAGCATCTTTGGGACATCAGGTCATCGTGTTGCCTATGTTTCTAGAATGATCGCAGAAAGAGTGGTCAAATTTATGGTAGAACAGCTCTTTGATGTTGCTATCGTCGGTGGTGGTCCCTCGGGATCTACCTGTGCAACTCTCCTGGCGAAGAGAGGATATAATGTTCTGCTCATCGAAAAAGAGAAGTTCCCTCGCTATCATATCGGTGAGTCTACCGTTCCAGGCGTACTCCCCATATTTGAAGAACTGGGTGTTACTGAGGAAATGGCAAAGCATGCCTTTGTTGTTAAACGAGGAATCACCTTAGTATGGGGTCAGAATAGCGAACCCTGGGATGTAAATTTTGGTGATGCAGGACCATTAACAGGACCATACAATCATGCTTTTCAAGTGGTGCGCTCCGAATTTGACAGCATTCTGTTGAACAACGCACGCCACTGCGGAGTAACCGTCCTGGAAGAAACCACAGTTGTGGATTTTCTCATTGAAGATGGACGCTACTGTGGTTTGAAATACGTAATGGGGAGCCAAAACGGAAACCAAACGACGGTGCGGGCTCGTTATGTTGTGGATGCCAGTGGGCAAAATACTGTTTTGGCACGTAAATACAATTTATTGGAGTGGGATGAAGAGCTAAGAAATGTGGCTATCTGGGCCTATTATCAGGGAGGGAAAACGCTCAATGGTATCTTCTGCGGCAACATCCTGATTGAGAACATGCGAGGTACGTGGTTGTGGCACATTCCTCTGCATGATGGGACACAGAGCATTGGGCTGGTCATACCAGCAAGCGATTTTGGGGGACGGCAGGCACTCGAACAGAAATTTGAGGAGACCCTGGCAGCATCGGTACAAACGAAAGCGTTGCTGGCATCTGCCCGCCGCGTCAGCAATTTTCGGGCAGCACGTGACTGGTCTTATAAGAGCAAGGTTTTCTACGGTTCTGGCTTCTTATTAACAGGGGATGCAGCTGGCTTTGTTGATCCGCTCTTTTCTTCCGGGGTATTTCTGGCCTTGAGAGGTGGCAGTCTCGCCTACGCAACAGTAGATAAACTACTCCAGAACCCGGAGAAAGAAGCTGCTATACTGGCACGTTACGAGAAAAACTACCGCGATTTTTTTGATGTAGTGACTTCTTTTGTACACTTTTTTTATGACGCCAATAAAGATAAAGAAGAGTATTGGGAGCGAGCACAGGAGCTAATCGACCCTATCCATCAAATGACCAGACGCCAGGATTTTATCCGTTTGATTTCCGGGCAGGCTGGAATTGTTGATGTGATGAGGCTTGATTGGTCGGAAGAAACACAGGTGCAGGCATGAATAGCATAAGTAATGAACTCATTCCATCACATCCACCCATACAAACGCCCATCATAGTGGATAGTCATGTACATGCGTTGCCCGCCCGAGTCATGGATGCCTATCGAGCCTGGTTAATTGAAACTCGCCCGACCAGTGAGGGACCTCCTCATCTGTGGGCATCATCGGCATTTGAGCAGCCCGATGAGCAGGTAAAAGCACTCGATGCTTATGAGATTATGACTGGTCTGATTACGTTTAGCAGCAATGCACCTGCGGCGATGCACGCGAGTGCGGTAGCCTACAAAACAAACGGGCCAGCGATGGTGCGCAGCGTCAATGATGAGCTCATGAGTTGGGCCAGAGCCAGCAATGGAAGATTGCAAACAACCGCATTCATTGAGCCACGTTTTGGCGAGGCATCTCTAGTGGAGTTGGAGCGCGTCGTGCAGCAGGAAGGAATCCAGGCAATTTCAATGTTGACTGCCTATCGAGGCCCAGGACAGCCATTGCGTTTTCTGGATCATCCCTCGTTCTTTCCTATCCTTGAACACGCTGCCACGCTCAAGGTGCCAGTGTATATTCATACCAGTGGTCGTTTTAATACCTTTGCTGATATGGGAGACGCTCCATTGCCAGAGCTTGCCACAACCTACCTTACAGGAGGACTTTCTATGCTGATAGAAAGTACACTCTGCCTGGCCAGATTGGTTGTGAGTGGGGTCTTCGACCGTCTGCCTGATCTGCGTCTGGTCTTTGGGCAACTTGGTGGACTCCTTCCCTTTGTGCTCGGGCGCTTTGATGTGATCTATGAACTTGTAATCGCCGCCGCAAAGAGTAGTGCAGATGGATCGCTAGAAGAAAAACATGTCTCAGCAATCTTTCGGCGTCTGCGCGATTATGCTGGACACGTCTATGTTGATACTGCCTCTATGGACCAGGCCGCTATTCTCTGTGCACTACAATCTCTAGGACCGGATCGCATCTTATATGGGTCGGATTTTCCGGTGACACCAGCGCGTCTAGGGCGGCAGGGAGGGTTGGATATCCTTCGTTCACTCCCAGTAAGTCAAGATGTGAAGGACGCTATTATGGGTAAAAATGCGCTGGCTTTGTTTTCCCGGAGCCATTTAGAAACAGAAAAAGGTGCAAGCAGATGATTATACATGTAGCTTTATATGGCTTTCGCGCCGACGCGACCGAAAAACAGATTGCAGCAGGTATACGGGATTTACAAATCAGCACAACAGAAACAGGGCTTGCTGACTGGTATATAAGTGGGCGTCATCTGGCACTTCCAGCGGATCAAGCAATACAGGATATGGTCTATGATTTCGCCGCACTCTGGGGATTTGCAAATCAGCAAGCGCTGGACAATTTTTCCAGACATCCCATCATGGCACAATGCGTTGCCAGATCTATACGACCATTACTGGGCAAGTTGGCAATTACCAATTTTTTCGATCTGAGCGATGCCTCATGGCAACCAACTGGGAGAGGGGAACATGAACGTGTCTCTTGAGGGAAAACGAGTGCTAATTACTGGCGCGGCCTCTGGCATTGGTCAGGCCAGTGCGCAAATCTTCGCTCAGGCAGGAGCACAACTGGCCCTTCTTGATCGTGACGAAGCTGGGTTGTATACCACTGGTCAGCTACTGATGCCTTTGCAGAAGCCATTAATTCTGCCAACGGATGTTGCTGATGAGAAAGCCGTAGAGACAGCTATCGAGGCTGCAATGAGTCAATTTGGTCAGATTGATATAATAATGAACAATGCAGCTATTGTAGCAAACTGGGGACTCCCTCATGAGATACCCGATTCTCTATGGGAAGAGATAATCGCCATCAATCTGAAGAGTGTTGTCTACACATGTCGTCATACAATTCCACTAATGAGATCGGGAGGAGCAATTATCAATACGGCAAGCATTCATGGAGTTACACGTGCGTTTCCGCTGCGTGCTCCATATAATATTGCGAAGGCTGGGATTGTGGCCTTCACCCGCGATCTAGCTGTGGCGTATGGGCCACGTGGCATTCGAGCCAATGTTTTGGTGCCCGGATTTATCGATACCCCTATGTCCCGTCGTTTGGTTGCAGGGCATGAGGAAGCCGCTCATGCCGAAGTTGCAAGGACACCACTGCGACGGCTTGGACGTGCAGATGAAGTGGCACAAGCGGCAGCATTTTTAGCCAGCGACGCCGCTTCCTACATTACTGGCAGTATACTGTACGTCGATGGTGGTATCGCGCTGGTCTAAAAAGGCACATTTGTCTCTTCGTATAGAAATGAAGACATCGGGCATTGTGACGAGAAAGGAACAGCCCAACCTATGCAAAGGAAAGTTGTTATTACTGGTCTTGGTATTGTAGCTCCCAATGGTATAGGAAGCCAGGCCTTTGCAGAAGCCCTCTGGCAGGGCCGATCTGCAGTCAGGCGTATTTCCTGCTTTGATCCATCTAAATATGCTTCACAAATTGCGGGTGAGTGTCCCGATTTCGTGCCTCAGAACGCAGGAATTACTCCTGAGATACTCAAGCTGGATGATCGTATTGTTCACCTGGCTTTCAGCGCGGCACAAGAAGCAGTTAAGGATGCCAACCTGGATGTAGCATATGAGGATATAACTCGCGTGGGAGTCAGTATTGCGACGGCAGTAGCAGGAACAAAACAAATGGCAGAACATTTTGCCGTGATAACTGATGACGGTCTGCAGCCGATTGATCCGGTCTCTACTCATGCATTTCTTCACAGAGCTGCGACCTTTAATACCGCATCCGCCGTTGTTGCAAGCCATTTCGGGGTAGAAGGGACCTGCGCCACAATGGTAACAGGGTGTACTGGTGGAAACGATGCGATTGGTTTTGCTTTAGATGTAATTCGGCGCGGGGAAGCAGACGTGATGATTTCTGGTGCCTCCGAAGCTCCGATCACCCCACTAGTTGTAGCTTGCTTTGATGTGATTGGAGCACTTTCAAAAAGAAATAACGATCCCCAACATGCATCTCGCCCCTTTGACCGAGATCGCGATGGCTTTATCCTGGGCGAAGGTGCAGGCATCGTCGTCTTGGAAGAGTTGGAACATGCCAGACGTCGTGGCGCACATATCTACTGTGAAGTCAGTGGGTTTGGAAGCACCTGTAACGCGTACCACATGACAGACCTCCCATCAGAGGGAGTAGCTTTGGGCCGCTCGATTACCGTCGCCCTGGCCGACGCAACTTGTCCGGTAGAACGTGTAGATTACGTCAAGGCTCATGGAAGCTCTACCAGACAGAATGCTATCTGTGAAACAAATGCCATCAAGAGAGCTCTTGGATCAAAAGCATACCAGACGCCAGTGAGTTCTATCAAGTCGATGATCGGTCATGCGTTGGCTGCAGCAAATGCCATCGAACTAGTTGCTTGTGCACTTTCCTTCGAGCAGCACATGTTACCTCCTACTATTAACCTGGATAACCCAGATCCTGATTGTGACCTGGATTATATTCCTCATGTAGCACGGGAGTGGAATGGTAATACTATTATCGCTCTCTCCAGTGGTTTTGGAGGCATTCATTCAACTGTTGTGCTGCAACGATACGCTTAAGGGAGACAGTTATGTATAGGTACACCACCCAGAATGAAGATCTCTTTCAGAGGAGAACATCGCATGGAACGTAAGGCCGTGATAACTGGCATTGGCATGATTACACCTGGTGGCACTACTTTGCCAGAGGTATGGGAAACAGTGTTACATGGTCAATCAGTGGCGAGACCAATAGAAACGTTTGATGCCGCGCTCTACCCTACCCAAAAAGCGGGTATTGTAGAGAGTAAAGATATCTTCAAGCCATTCTCGGCACGGTCGCTGAAGCGTATGGATCGCTTCTGTTGCCTGGCGTTGGCTGCTACCAACCAGGCATTGCAGGATAGCGCAATGGATCTACAAGGAATCGAGCGATCTTCTGCCGGCGTCTATGTTGGAAATATGTATGGTGGCTGGGGAGTAACCGATCCAAGCCTACGACGATTGCTGATTGACGGATACCGAGAAGTCAGCCCATATGTCGCATCAGCCTGGTTCCCGACAGCATCGCAGGGGCAGATAACAATTCAATGGGGATTGCAAGGATATAGCAAGACCATAACAGCAGATACTGCGAGTAGTGCACTAGCTATTGGCTATGCAGCCCGCGCTATTGAACAAGGACGAGCCGATGTTATGATCGCAGGAGGTGCTGAGTCGCCGATTACTCCTTATACTTATAGCTTTTGTACTCGTAGTGGCCGCCTAAATCCCGCTGGCTATCAAATCTTCGATGCAGAAGGAACTGGTTTTCTGGTTGGGGAAGGAGCTGTTATGTTCGTATTAGAAGAGTTGAAGGCAGCGCAACAACGCCACGCTCATATCTATGCGGAAGTGGCAGGTTGGGCTACCAGCTATCTTCCACAGGAAAATAGTCTATGGAGCGATGAAGGCAGATCCTTCGCGCGTCTCATCACTCGATCCCTCGCTGATGCAAAAGTAAACCTTGAGGATATAGACTACCTTGGTCTTGACGCACAAGGGTTATTGGCAGCAGACCTAGCGGAAGCACAAGCCATCGGGCGTATTTTCGCAACGTCGTTACAGCAACCTCCGGCAACAACAAGTAAACCCACATTGACCCATCTGCTAGGGGCGGGGGCTGCTACCGAAGTGGCAACAGCGCTCCTTGCTATGCAGTATGGGACAATTCCTCCCGTTTCACTATCTCCATCAGCCATCAGAGACAATCCGTTACATCTAGTCGTCGGTGAACCTCGTCAGGCAGAAGTAAAGAATGCTCTAGTTAATGCTCGTGGTGCTGATGGAGTACAAGTAGCATTAGTTCTGAAATCAGTATAAAACGGTTATAATAGTAACAATAGCTTGAGAAAGGGAAAAGAAAATGTCCGATAATTTTGCTATCGTTCAGAGTGCCCTGATGCAGCTTGGTGTTCCAATAGAAGAGATTAAACCTACCGCTTCTCTACTCGACGATCTCGCGATTGATTCGACCGAGAAAATCGAGTTGATCATCGTTCTTGAACAGCGGCTGGGAACCTCTCTGGACGAGAAGCAACTGAAAAATGTGCAGACCGTTACTGAACTTGTCTCGTTTGTCGATAGCAATCGTAACCACACAGTTGGTTAGATGAAAGGAAGGTTTTAATCATGTTTCATACAGAACACTGTATTACCATCGACGCACCCATACAGCATGTTTATGATGTTCTGGCAGATGTTGAAGGTTATGCAAATCTCTTTCCTCCAACACAATCCGTGACCATGCTTGAGGAAGGTCCGAATTACCAGATTGCCAAACTAGTCGTCGAGGTGAGTGGTCAGATCCAGTCATGGACGACACGCCGCGACCTGGATACGGATCACAAGATCATACGCTACCAGCAACTCCAGACTGCACCCCTCATGGAGCATATGGGAGGCGAATGGCGTTGTTTTACATTAAAGGAGAAACAAACGCAACTCGTTATTACTCATGACTTTGCTGTCCGGAGAGCCGTCGATGGCCTGGTACTTAGTAAGTATACCCCTGAACAAGCAGAAAAGATGGTGCGCGGAGCAGTAGAACACAATAGCGCAGCTGACCTGGACGCAGTTAAACAAGAAGCAGAGCGGCGCATGCGGCAGATCAAGGCTGATAGTGCGCCGCTTCTCCCTCTTAGTGGACAAATATGAAAACGTTCATTGATCTCAGTTACCCAATCCAGGCAACGCCTAGTGAAGCAACGCCTGTGATCATCTCTCCGCTGGATCATCATGATGCTCCCAGGGCACTAGGTTTGGAGCCTCACGACTTCCCAGATGGTATGGCAATCTCTAACGAACACATAAGTTTAACGACTCACACAGGAACACATATGGATGCACCCTTCCATTATGGCCCGCTCTCGGGTGGGCAACCTGCACGCAAAATTGCCGATATTCCATTAGCGTGGTGTTATGGGCGTGGTGTCCGGCTTGATGTCCGTCATCGTGGTCCAGAGGAGGTGATTAATGCAAATGATGTTATGGATGCAGAAAAGCGAACAGGTACTACATTAGTACCACAGGACATCGCTCTCATTTGGACAGGCTGTGATCGTCTCTGGGGCAAGGAGACTTATCTCACTGACTATCCTGGCCTGGCACGAGATGCAATAGCATATCTTGTGGAGCAAGGTGTGCGCGTCATCGGCATTGATACCTGGGGACTTGACCGCCCAATGAAGGCTATGCTGCGTGATTATCGGTCTACAGGGGATGGCTCATATCTCTGGCCTGCACATCTCTATGGACGAGAGCAAGAGTACTGTCAGTTGGAGAAATTGACAAACCTGCATCTTTTGCCCTCTTCCTATAATTTTCATGTGATCTGCTTTCCTATTTCTATTAAAGAAGCGGGAGCAGCCTGGGCACGGGTTGTAGCTGTTCTTGAGTGAGGTTGATCATGGCTCAAGTACAGATAGTGTTACTTATCGCCAGGGATTGTCTGTCTGTGCAACCCTATAGGAAGAAAGAAGAGCCTGGGACATATGCGGATCAGGAAACACAAGGTCCATGGGGTATGATCTTTACATGGGTTCGTCCACAGATATCCTCGCGGCGACTCGTTTGCCTGGGTCTGGATATCTGTGGAGTCAGGCGTTGGGAACAGATGCTCTTACGGACTCCTGATACTGCAGCACGTGCCTTTACCAATAGTGAAATGCAGTGGGCTGCCGCGCAACCTGAGCGATTGGTGAGACTGTGGACCATCAAGGAAGCACTTGTAAAAGCGCTAGGATGCGGATTTGCAGGTCTTGCTTATCACGATATCGCTATAGAGTTCGTACCGGAGGGTCTGATCATTCAAGTACCAGCAACAGTTCCCATCGATATTCCAGTTGATATTCCAGGAGAAAGGAGTATTTTAGATATAAGCTGGCAATATATACTTTTTGGGGAGAAAAATTTTCCAGGTGCATTGGTATTTGCCTGGGCAGATAATAAGCCACACACAACTGACTACGTATCGAAAATGCAGTACGATCATACTAAGGAAACATGCAAAATTGTGCTTGAACTCAGGAGAGTCACGGGCATGCAATCAGGCACACGACACGAGAAGCGTATAGCGGAACGGTTGGCTGCAAGGCAAGCTGCTTACAGTGCAGCATCTCATCTCTGGCTATTTCATACCTACCAGTTGCTCGATATATGTCAGGCACCTGGCGGACGGCCATTGCTCCAGACCACAGAAAACGATCTCGTGACGACCAACAGGATGTGTCTTTCCTTATCTCATTGTAGTGGTTGGGCTGCAGCTGCTCTGGGTAGCGTTTCTTGTAAAACGGAAATCTGAGTGTTATTCTTTTTTTCATAATTATAATGAGCGCCTGACCGACGAAGGAGGAGAACATGAGCACCATTGTTCAGAATACCCATTTATTTACATTAATAAATGTATTCACCGTAAATCCTGAAAAGCAAGAGAGCCTGGTCAATCTCCTTGTAGAAGCAACAGAAAGCGTTGTGTGCAAACTGCCAGGCTTTGTCTCTGCAAACATTCACCAAAGCCTGGACGGAGTGCGTGTGATTAACTATGCGCAGTGGGAGAATAAAGAAGCCTTTCAGGCGTTTATGCACAATTCTGAAGGGGTTGCCCATTTCGAGATTGCCGAGCAGATTGCGGAGCGCATCGATTATCATTCTTACTCAGTAGTCCATACTGCAGTGAAAGCTGTTGGAATCTAGTACTAGTAAAGAGGAAACGGAATGCTTACCGGACAAATACTTCTTCAGGTCATTATCATTCTGATCTTTGTGCAGATTTTCGGCTATCTTTGTCAGCATATAGGTCAGCAGTGGGTGATCGGTGAGATCGTTGCTGGACTCATTTTAGGGCCTTCCTTTTTGGGCGGGCTCTTTCCTGGTATAAAAGACTTCTTATTTCCAGTCTCAGCTCTGCCAACGCTGCAAACACTGGGCGATATTGGCCTGGTACTATACATGTTTTCTCTTGGTGCTCGTCTGGATACACATCTGATGCTTCGCCAAAGTCGCAAGGCGATTACTATCTCAGCGAGTGGCATTCTTTTACCTCTTATTCTAGGGGCAATACTAGCATTTTTCCTCTTTCCTTCACTGAAAGGGGAAAAAGCATCTTATATTTCTTTTATGCTGATGACTGGAACAGCAATGTCTATCACCGCATTTCCTGTACTTGCACGATTTCTCACAGAGAGAAATCTATTGGACACTAAAATAGGCACGCTTACATTGACTTGTGCTGCTATTGACGATGTTAGTGCCTGGTGTCTGTTAACACTGGTTATTGCAATTGTTCATGCACAAGGTTTTCCTGCTATAGTGTTGACTATCAGTCTCATAAGCCTCTTCATTGTCTGTATGTTTATAATTGTACGTCCCTTGTTGGCCTATGTTGACCGATATATCCGTTCAAAGCAATTGTTGACGGTTTTGTGCATTATTTTGCTCTTGCTTTCTGCATATGTTACCAACGCGATTGGGATTCATCCAGTCTTTGGAGCTTTCTTGATGGGAATTGTGCTACCACGCAGAGGGGTATTTGTCGAACTGATTCAATCCTTTGATCGGGTCAATTGTGTCCTCTTTTTACCACTCTACTTCGTTTACAGTGGATTGCGCACACAGGTCGGGTCGATTAGCACGCCCTGGCTGTGGTTCATTTGTTTACTTGTTTTGCTGATTGCATGTACTGGCAAGATCTTCGGCGGTACATTTATCATGCGTTTTCAGAAGGAATCATGGCATGATGCCTTTAGTTTGGGTATTTTGATGAATACACGCGGGCTGGTAGAGTTAATCGTGCTCAATATCGGTCTAGATATGCGAGTGTTCTCATCTACTATGTTTGCCATGATGGTGATTATGACGCTAGTGACAACAATGATGGCTGCACCACTGTTATCATTGTTAGGGTATCAGCAAAAGGTACCGAAAGAAGTAATTGATGATATATATAAGAATGACGCCTCCGGCGGATGTTCGGTTGAGGAAATAGAGGCATCTACTAATGCTTAACCAGCCAGTTATTAGAAACGCTGAAATGTAACTCATCAGAATCGACATCTGGAAACTGACGAGGCCGGGAATGGGCTTTTTCTCCTTTCACCACCTGTTTTTCTTCAGCTATCCAATGACAAGCTCGAAAAAAGGGTTGTCTGATCACGGTGCCCGTTTTGAGACTGGGAACCCATCCTGAAATGGAGCGGCCCGCTATTTTGAACAGATCAATGCCCTGTACTTCCGGTGCGCGCATTCGCATCCTCGCTGAGATCTCGTGCGTCCGTCTTCCGCAATACCAATGGTGTGTCAATTCCCGCGATGAGGAAGGCAATTTACAGCTTTTGAAGCAAATATACCTGACGGGGAGTGGTTTTTCCAGGAACTTTTGTCCCAGTGTTCAGGATTGAGGGCAATGTTCCATGTTTGAGGGCCAGATCGTCTCACTTCGTAGGACATTTACCAGCGTACTCATCAGCCCATGTGGTAATTGACCTGAATGTTCGACGGAATCACCCTCAATCATCGAATGTGGCCTTCAAGGTTCGATCCAGCCAAGGCCTCCGTGGCTTGTGCCGCTCCAGGGGCGGAAGATGCAAGAGAACGAATGGAAATTCATCATACGTCTTTCCTATTGAAAAATACACTGTTCTTATAAAATACTCTCAAGTGTGGAAATGGTGTCGAACATTGGGCGCACATTTTTTTGACCCCAATGTTCGACACCGGGCTTGTCTACGCTCAATTTGCGTCGAACATTCAGGTCAATTACCAACGTAGTGATCGTCCAGCAGGATATAGTTGTACCCGTATGCTGCTAAATATCCCTCAGATGAAAAAAAGTGAAGCAAACTATTTTCTTTTCATGCATGGCTATGCGATTTTAGAAAAATATGCTGAGTACGCTTGAAGCCGATATTCCCTTATTCTGAGTTGGTGAGTCTGTACTATTGACTTCTATCTCCGAATTATGTTACTTTCATTTCAATGAAATAGAAGAAATCCCTGTCCCGGCCGGTGTCAGGGAACAGCTGCGTGCCCTGGCCGACGACCACGGGGAAGGTGAACAGGTTCATCTCGTCAACAAGATCGTTGCCGAGCAGCCACCGGAACAGGGCACCGCTGCCGTGCACCTGCAGCTCGCGTCCCGGCTTGGCTTTCAGCTCGCGGACGGCGGCCGCGAGCTCACTGGAGAGGACGGTCGTGTTCGTCCACCGCAGGTTGGTGAGTGTGGTCGATGCCATGTACTTGGGCTTCGTGTTCAACTGACTCTCGGCTTACTTTTGTGTGCTTTAGCCGCTGTAGAAGCCAACGTATTGGGGTGTTGAGGCTATAGAAGATGGTTCGTAGTGCAGCATTCTCCCATATATTTTTTGCCTCTGACCACTGTACACCAGGATCCAGGCAGATTTTGGAAGATTGTACCTGGATAGTGAGCTTCCCAGTTTTCTGCTCAGGCTTGGTCTGTAGCTCAGGTGAGGCGGTAGAAGATTCTAGTGTATGTAGGTGGGACCCCAGTGCTTCGAGGACATGCGTCCAGATACGATCCTGTGAGTGTGAAGCAAACATGCGAAAAAAAAGCTCATAGAGCGGATCGGTGGCCCGAGACATGGTTTGGACTTGACAGATAGTGCACCCCTCTTCTCTGAAGGTGCTAAACGTGACCCAACCAGATTCAGGATGCCCTTGAGGAGTCATGAGCGTAAACGACTCTTCATCGGCGTAGAGCACTATTACGCCTGTTGAGAGCAACATCCCTGACGACGACGCATTGATCAACACAATTTGTCCTGGTTCCAATGCTGCGACCGGAAAGAAACGGTTTTGCGCTGGCTGAAAGCGAGGAAAGTTTGTTTTCCAGATCTGCATAATCTCAGCAGGTGTAAGAGCGATGTCTGGTAGGCTGAGACGAAACGTTTTTTGCCAGAGAGATCCAAAGCCCTGCAATGGCCCAACCACTTGCCGTCCATCGACGTTCAGATTCAGTGCCCCAGTTGGCACTCTGCTAACTTGCAGTGATGAGATAGGCCCGGTCCAATTGGCGTCATCTTGCCGTTTTTTTTCACTGGATGAGGTATCTGTCATGGCCCTCTTCTTTCATTCACACGCTATCGAGCAATAGTTACAGTGTTTGTTCTGCCTTCAACGCATCATGTTCTGTGTCATAGAGATGGATCACATCACTCAGACGTGTCAGTGTAAAGATATGCTGGTAATGTTCGCTCAAGCCATAAGCCAACAGATGCTGCTTCTGGCGATTAACGCGAATCAGCAAGGTTACAAGCAAGCCTATTCCACTACTGTTCATATACCCCATCTCGGTAAAATTCAGAATAACCGTGCTGGTGTTTGTTGGGTTGATCTGAGCATAGGCATCCATCAGGGCCTTTTCCGCGTTGGCAGAAACGTCGCCCAGAATATCAATGACACTGACCCTCGTGCTGATCTGACGCACGTTAACGGTGATTTTCGCTTCTGACATCGTTCCCTCCAAAAGGAGCTGTCCATTCAGGACTACCTGACTGCATGTGTACAAATCTCTTATTTGCTATCAGGCTCGGATTGCCGAGACATCACCAGTTCAATTACCTCATGCTCTGCCTCCTTGCTCATGTATAGTTCATCAACGAGACTTTTGATCAGAAAGAGTCCCCACCCGCGTGGTGCCTGTAACCCGGCAAGTTTTGCCGTTAGATCAGGCACGGCAATGGTCGTGAGATCTGGAAGAGGCTTGCCTGTGCCCTGGTCGTGGATACGTACTGTCACCGCGCTTTCCGATGCGTATACCTGGAGCAGCACCATTTTGTCGGGTTGATAGCCATTGCCATGCTCCATAGCGTTCATGACGGCTTCGGCAACTGCAGTGTTCAGGTTGGCTAGCCGCTCGGCTGGCAGATTTAGCGGAGATATTGCCTGAGCCACGCGCTCCATTGCTTGCTGTTCATTGCCGGGTTGACTTGCTATACTCCAGATAAGGAGCATCTCTCCCCGATTGTGCTGCTCTGGCTGTTCTTTCGTCATAGCTCCTTCAGATATTCTTTGTAATGTAACTAGCGTCACGTCGTCCTCTTGCTCCCACGCCTTGCCAGTAAAATCCTTGAGTTCATCCAACAGGAAATCAACAAGCGGCAGATGAGCATCTGACTCTGTAAGCAAGGACTTCAGGCGAGGGAAACCGAACATTTCACGCATTGGGTTATGGGCCTCCACCAGTCCATCGCTATAGAACAGGATGCTTTCGCCGTGGGCAATAGTGACTTCCTTCTCTTCGTAACGCATGCCAGGCATCAGGCCAAGTGGCATACCAGTTGCCAAGAGTTCCTCTACTTTGCCATTCACGTGGTGATATGGTAGTTCATGCCCGGCATTGGCATAATGCAATATTCCGCTTTTAGGGTCAAGGATAGCATAAAAGCAGGTGACAAACATTCTGGCGGGTGTATCCGTGTAGAGCAGATCGTTAACACGCATCAGTACCTCGCCAGGCGAAGTGGATGCCTGTGCTGCAGCTCGCAACATGCTACGGGCACTTGCCATCACAATAGCAGCGGCAACACCTTTATCGGTTACGTCGCCAATTACCAGCCCTAGCTTTCCATCGGCAAGCACGAGAAAGTCATAGAGATCGCCTCCAACCTCTCTGGCTGGTCGATAATAGGTTGCGATCTGCCAGCCTGGCAGTGTGGGCAACTCTTTTGGCAGAAGGGAAAGCTGGATAAGTCGTGCGGTTTGCAACTCCTGTTCTATTCTGGCCCGTTCTTCCATGCGTGCGTTCCGCTCAGTCAGCTCTTGCTGTTTCTGGATACTCTCGACTAGTTGCTCTGCCATGTCATTAAATTGGTGTTCTAGTTGCCCGATTTCATCTTGCTTTGTAATCACCACGCGTTGCATATAGTCACCAGTGGCAAAATGGGCAGTGGCGGCGATCAGGCAACGAATACGTCGCACCAATCCACGGGTAAAGATTGCTCCGAAGAGGGCACCAATAGGGGCCAGAATGACCAGACCGAAGAGTTCACTTAGAATTACGACTGTTAACATACCAGGAATATTTGGGAGTCTACCCTTTGGTTGCAACAGAACAATCGTCGTAAAAAGTAGGAGTTCCAACAAGAAGAGTGTACACATACTCGTACCCATATAGGAAAGACTCATGCGTGTTTGTAATCCTAATACTTTTCTTTTTGATCGTTTTGATTGAGTTTGCATCGGCTTCAGGTCTCCTGATTGATAGGTTGCAATATATTACAATTTTTGTGTGCCCTCTTAATCAATGGTTGGAACAAAGAAAACCTGATCATCAGGGACCGATACACTTAAATCTCCTGTCATACTCCCTCACTACTATAATACCATAATAGAACACGCATAGTACTGACTGAGACCTTTTTACTCTTCTCTCGCAGAAAGTGTTAGTTTTCTATCACTATAGGCTTCTGAGCTTTCCAATAAGTGTTCGCTCCTTCGTTTCCCACACCTCTTTATCTATTTGTTGTATTTATTTTGCATTTTTATATATTTTTGCGTGATATATAAAAATGTAAAATAAATGTGGCAGAAGATCAACCTTTACTGAACCACCACTGTCAAGTTCATACCGCGATGGACGGGACAGTAGAGGTGAAAGATGCCAGCCGTGGCAAACGGTCCAATCGTCGTCGATCCCTCTTTGAGATCTAGATTACTCACGACTGGTGCACCAGGCTCCGTCTGAGGCTGTGGCGTGCTGTTGGCAGTCCACGAGCCGTTTTGAATGATATGCTCCACTCCATCATCATTCGTGATTACAAGACGAGCGCCTTTCGGAACCTGCACTATGCTCGTCAGGAAATGGCCTCCAATGGTATGCACCGTTGGCATCCCATTGGTAGTTGTATTCGTCGAGCTACTCTGTGGAGTGGCCCCAACAAGGGAGGCAATCACGATCATACCCACAACCAGCCCGAATACTCCACTTATGAAAGATAGTAGCCAGCCTGGAGCACGTTGTGCTGATCCGTGGAAGCGTGGCATCGTCGCTGCTATCCCTGTAACGATAGCGACCAGTGCAAAGGCAAAAGTTGCAACCAGTAGACCAAAGTGGAGCACACTGGCCGCTGGATGAAGAAGGCCAGAGCGTGTAGCAGGCACATTGAGATAGAGGAACGTCAGAAAGCTGACCACTATGCCAGCTTTCTGGGTCCCGCTGACGTGCATCAGGATCAGACCTGCGCTAATCAAGGTTATAAAAGCGAAGATCAGAAGCGGCAGTAGCCCGATCCAATTTACGTCAACACTAGTGAAGGCAATCAGAAACTCGATGATGCAGGTTAGCCCATTACCAAGCAGAGCTATTGCACTGGTCTTGCTCAATACTGACACTGATTGGTGCGCTCCCGACTTGTAGACTGATTGTTGTGAAGTTGAAACACCTTCTGAGTGCATATCTCTCTCCTTTAATTGATTCATGCAAGATACTCGAATTTTGACCACTCGGCCTTCATTGATGTTTTGATGTGGTAACATATATAGATTGGAACATTGATGAAATCGGGTGTACAATACTGACAGGTGCTTACACCTGCAGGCTTGACGGTGCTGAACTTGCGTTGGAGCAGGTCGGGAGGATAACCTAAAGAAATGATGACCTCTCCTGTACAATTCCCTGGGCCCCAGAAGTAGTAGGAGTTATGCCCGCTAATCACTTGTGGTAAGTGATATTGTGGACTATAGTAGTTTAAAGCTCCGGCCTCAGCATATTTTAGCGCTAGAACACAGGCTTTGCCTTGTTCATTTGCTGGTAGACTATGATAGACACGCGCAACAGTGGCCGTCATGTTTTCCCACCCCATCTCTTGTTCAAAGCCATAGGGGATCTGTGGCCTATTTGGATCCTGACCCGGCACCGTAACGACATGTTTTCCACCACTTCGTGAGTACATGTGTGCAAGAACTTGTAAAGGTAAGACAGGAATTGCGTAAGGCATCATTACCATTCCTACAAGTGCTATGAGCGCTACATATGTTGGTCGTATCCATCGCCATCGTAGCTTTTGAGTAACACGTTCAATCACTATCGAGCCTGCCGCCAGTAGTAATACATATGCAGGAGCAAGGAAATAGAAATTAGCCTGGGTGATGGTGAATACTACATACAGGATTACGAAAATCCAGCCGAATACCTTGTACGAGCTCATTTTTTCACCAAAGAATAAGCTGTAGAGCCCGATACACCAGAGTGGTACGAGAATGGGTGATTCCATAAAAGCTTGTAGGAGGAAGAAGGTAAAGACATTAGTTGGTATTCTGGTATAGACGTGATAAAACGCCACGGTTGGCCAGCCGTTTGACGCATTCCAAAGCAGGTACGGTATCAGGAACGCTATTGCGATAGCCCCCCCAAGCCAGGCCCATCTGTTAAAAAGATATTTGCGCTGAGGAGTAAGCAACAACGCAGGAATAACAGCGGCACCCAAGGAAAAGATGGTGAGTTTGGTCGCTATTCCAATGCCAATTACTAATCCAAAGACTAACCAGAGCAGGGGGCGCTCTCTCTTGATGAGTAGCACAAGAATGTAGATAGCGACAGTCCACCACAAAGGATCAAAAGCACCTGTGGTCAATGTCGAACCGAGCCACAGAAGCTGTGGAGAAATGATCATTGCTAACGTTACCAGAAACTGAGCAAAGGTGCCACCTCCAACCTCTCGCGTAATTAGACCAGCTAGTAGCACAATCAGGGCACCAGCCAAGGCTGGGAACAGTCGATAGCCCATCAGTGAATCGCCAAAAAACATGTGTGCGAATGCCGCTATTAGACCCATAAAAGCTGGAAAATCTACATAGCCTGACGAGAGGTGTTTTCCTGCATCGATGTAGTAAAACTCATCGAGGAAGATGCCATAGTTGTTACTTGTTGCCATATGCAGCAAAAACTTAATCAATGCCATCCCCAGCGAAAGAGCATTGTTGCCGATCAGGCCTTGAAGCGAGAAGCGCTTCGGCTCATTAGCAGGTGCGAGGGTCTGTTGCGCCTCTGTGATAGTCGCCATAAATTTACTCCTTCATGTGCGAACAAGATATCTACGCAATATGATCGGATATTTCCTGTATAAAGAAATTTTTATCATATTGCCATCAGAGCAGAAATATCCTTTACTATGAATAGATACGAAAAATTCTTGCTAAACATTATTTGCAACATCTACCTTACTCATAGTTTACTGTAGCTGTAAGAGAACACACGGAAACGCTCATATGCCCATGGTACTGAAAAAAAAGTTTCTCTAAGTGTTCAATAATTGCTACTCATCTGTGAAAGCAGGTTTTTACTACATAGCTGAAGGCTTCAAGGATGATTTGGCCCGACATTTTGGATTGCCCCCGTTGCCTATCCACAAATGTAATTGGGATCTCGACAATGCCAAAGTTTTGTTGCTGTACACGATAGAGTAGTTCAATCTGAAAGGCATAGCCACGTGATCGTACTGCCTCGAAATCGATGCTCTTCAGTAGCTCTCGACGATAACAGCGATATCCTCCTGTACAATCATGCGCTGCAAGTCCTAGCAAAAAACGAGCAAAATTATTGCCCCAGCTGCTAATGAGCTGCCGCCGTAATGACCAGCCAGGGATACTTCCTCCATGAATGTAGCGTGAGCCGACCACGAGATCTGTATGTTGAATGGCATCGAGAAAGTTAGGTAAGAAGGCAGGATTATGCGAGAAATCAGCGTCCATTTCAAAGGCTGCATCATACTCATGCTCGATGGCGTATTTGAAACCCAGAATATATGCAGTGCCCAAGCCTAGCTTACCGGGTCGGTGCAAGACATGGAGATTCGGATATCTTGACTGTAGCGTTTCAGCCAGATGTCCAGTGTTATCGGGCGAATTATCGTCTACAATCAGTACATCACTCTGTGGCATGTATTTAAAAATTTGTTGCAGTAGCGAGGGTAAATTCTCTGCCTCGTTGTAAGTGGGAATGATGATTAGCACTCTGGATACAGGAGTTTTGTAATCACGAAGCTGCATGTGCTTATCCATAGGCATTACAGCTGACTGTAGAACTTTTTCGGTATTAGCTTTAGTGATCATATGCTTCCTCTCAGTCGTTCTATCAAGCATAGGTAAAAACGTGGTGAAAGAAAAAATTGAAAAGAGTAGCAGCCACAAGTGCAGTTCCCTGTGCTACTAAGGCAGACATTCCAAAAAAATTGAAAAGAGAGAAGGAAATACCCAGTGTTAGTAGTGCTCCTCCTGTGCTTGTTACATGAAAACGAAGGCAACGCATCATCCAATGACGCCCTCGAAGATGGCGGAATGTAATCCAATCATTGAGCAGAAAGTTGTGGAAAAGCGATAGCTCTGTTGCTATTGCGAATGCTACGAGGTAAACGACCACACCTATACTCAACCGTAATAATATATTGTAGAGTATAGAGAAACAGAGCAAATTAAGTGCAGCACCGAGGCCTCCAACAAATAGGAAGCTTACGAGCCTTCGTATGACAGGCGCATAGCTTCCCATTATTGTGGAAAGAGTACGCGATAACCGCGCTATAAGAGCGGGGTTACTAGAACCAGAATCATCGGTGATACTCAATTCTTTGCTATTTGCACTATATGTTAGATCACAAGAGTTTAAATTTTGTGATGGTGGAGGAGATGGTAAATGAAATCGGGACATGCTTAAATTACTCCTTAGTCTCCCCAGGTAAGTACAGAGAAAGCAAACTGCCTTCTCTGTTTCTTCGAAGTACGGTTTTCACTTTCCTGCTAGACGAGCTACTACTGGTGCAAAAGCCTCCAATTGCGTATCTAACACCTGTACATAAGAAAATCCGAACCTTTCGCGTTGCTCAACTAGATGATTAACAGCTTGATCAACGCTCATGGTTGTTCTCGTCATTTCAGGGCCACGAATCTGCCCCTTGCCAGAGGTGACCTGACCGTCAGTGATGAGGATATGAAAGGCGGAGCTACCAAACTCTGAGATGTGAAAAGCGCTCTCCTGCGGCTTCGCGTATCCAGTTTATTTTTCTTTTCACTGCTTCTGGTGTTGCATCTTCCGGATCTACCCCTTTCAGTGTGCCGCGCGGCGTAATGTTGATAATATCAGCTTCCTGCGCGGCTGCGGTGAGCATGCGCTGTCCAGAACTTGCAATATAAATTGGTGGATAGGGCTTTTGTATCGGCTTGGGAAGAAGCTTCATATCAGTAATTGTGTAGTACTTTCCGGTGTAGTTTACTACATCCTCCGTAAATAGCTTTTTCATGATCTGCAGTGATTCTATTAAACGGCCGATACGTGTGCCAACGCTTTCAAAAGGGACGCCCATTTGCTCGTAATCAGCGGGCCAGTTACCCGCGCCCATACCTAACTCAAAGCGCCCCTGAGAGAGCAGATCAAGCGTTGCAATTTCCTTTGCCAGGATCGCTGGATGCCGATACCCATTACCAAATACAAAACTTCCTACTCTGAGGGTTGTGGTTGCCTGTGCTGCTACAGCAAGGGCGGTGAGTGGCGCGATTCCGGTAGAAAGATGATCTGCAACTAATAGGGTTGAGTAACCTGAATCTTCAGCTTTACGAACCTTTGTAACCCATGCTGTTTGAGACTCGGCACTGCCTGTTACTACTGCAAAACGAAATGGTCGGTACATAGAGAATCTCCCCTCTTGTTTTAAGAACAAAAATGCTAAAAAATTTTGTGACATCAATTGACGGACGATTTTTGCTAAAAAGAGCCTGCTGGGGCAGTATTCTAAAGCCTCAGTTTGCAATCTCGCGTCGTACAGCCAGGATACCTAGCAACAATGTGATCAGGGTATAACTGGCAAGAACGACGATATCTCTTCCAATCAACGCAGAAGAATGATAGAAAACAGCCATTTCTAATGCGTGCCTACCGTAGGTGAAGGGTATAAAAATGGCAATAGTCTGCAACCAACCAGCCAGGAAAGCCAGGACGCTCATTCCCCCTGATAAGAAAAAGAGATAGAGCGAGATATTTATACTGAGGCCTATCACCTTTTGTAGTTGCTGCAAAGATGCGCCAATGGCAACGCCAAGTGCCGATGCCATCAGAGACATCAATATCACAGTCATCAGAGTGGTAAGCAAGTAGATCCCTTCAGGATGTATCCAGCCAACTACATAAGCTAGCATCAGGACGCTAGTTCCTAGCAAAAATGTTGTGAGGAAGCCTGCTGAGACTTTCCCTACGATAATGGCACTACTGGAAGTTGGCGCGAGCAAGAGCTCTTTTATCGTTTTTGTCTCCCATTCATGGGCCATGGTAAGCCCTCCGTTGATAACCCCAGAGATCGCGAGTAGCATAATAATGATCGGAACTACACTATACTGAAAGAGCGTTACATCTTGATGTTGCAAGTCTTGTTCTTCAGGCAATATCTTGATCACGCTGCGATTTCCCTGAGCCTGGTCAAATTGCACAAGCGCTGTAGCTAGCTGCTGACGGACCTCATTTGTAAAATTCAAATTGAGATTATTGATTTTCGCATCGATATATGTTTGCTGATGTGTTGCTGCACGTTGCGTAAAATCGGCTGGAATCGTGATGATTGCTACTACCTGTGCTTTCTCGAATAAGGTCTGTGCCTGTGCTGGTGTTGCGTCAGTAATAGTAAATGCGTCCGCTCGATGCAGTATCTGCTGCATCGATGTTCCCGTGCGACCGTGATCGAGCATGACTATCGCTACGGGACTGCGCCCAAAAGAGACTGAAATGAATGCTGCAACCAGCAGAAAGCCGAGCGGTGGCACAAATGTTGCGATAAGGATCGCTGGTCGCTGTATCCAGATGACTAGATCTTTTTTGAAAATTGCCCATACGATGCGAACAAAGTCGCGGAACATCTTCTCTATTCCTTCATTAGTGAGCACCTGCGCTTCTCCTCAATGCTATTGTGGATAATAGAATGAACAGTAGTATGTAGCTGCAGAGGATGCATAAGTCAACTAAGGCATTATGGCTATCCAAAGGAAAATTATGAAAAGCATGCTGCAACAAGGTAACTGTATGATAAGTGGGTATAAGCTGAGCTACGAACTGAATTGCCTTTGCATTGAAGGCAAGAGGTCCAAATGGTGAACTGAGAAAGAAGAGTGGAAAAGAAAAAGCCATTGCAAGAATTATCACATCTTTGCGCTGCTTGACAATAGTGCCCAGGAGTGTACCCAGGCTCACGAAGAGAAGAATACATACAGTACCGAAGCCGACAACTTCTTCCCAATGTACCGGTTGAATGTGGAGGATTAGCACAATAATTGTCAGTATCAGTGTCATAGCTATTAAATTGATGATCAAGGAGCTAAGCATCTTGCCTATCACAATTGTCCAGTGACGAGCAGGGGAGAGTAAACTCTCTTTGATCGTTTGCTTTTCCCATTCGTTTGCCGCTGCTGTTCCTGCTTGCACAAGACTGCCAATCATACATCCCATTACTAGAATAGGAGCTGCTAGATACTGCATGTAGCCGGTATCCTGAGTATAGACATCGCTTTCTTTTGAAAAAATTGTTATCGTGCCAGGAAATGCACTGACATAGAAATTTGTGATCGAAGTCGCAATGGCACGTCGGATAACGTTAGTAAAGCTAGTATTCAGGTTGTTGACTTGAAACTTCACTTTGACTGGTTGCCTCTGTCGAATACGTTGATCCAGCTCCTGCGTAATCGTGATGATTGCGACAACGTGACCGCTGCGTAACAAATCATTGGCTTGCTCATCGCCAGGTACTTGCTGCAAACTGAGCGCATGAGTACTGTTCAAGGAAGCATAGAATTTTTGGGCGTATGGCCCTGTATCCTGCATCACAACTGCCACAGGCACGGAGCCGCTCCCGGCAACAAATAAGCTCATGAGCAAAAACATGTTGATCGGCGTCAGGATGCTCATAATGGTGAACGCTCGATCCGTCAGTGCAATTTTGATATCTTTCTTCGTGTTTGCCCAGATGACACAGAGTGTGTAAATCGTTTCTTGTAGCATCCTAGTTCTCCTAATCGCGGAATGCTGTTCCTGTAAGTCGCAGGAAGATTTCATCTAGGTTAGGTTCGCGTAAGGCTATATCACGCAGGGTACTTTCTTGGGAAATGAGATTTATGACTTGTGGCACGATATGATTTACGCTATCTACAGTGACTTTAAGGCAATTGCCGTCCTGGTGTACGCCTTTTACTCCTGGCAAGGTGCGTATCGACTCAACGTTATGCACAAGTGTATCTGTTTCGAGTTCGATGACCTGTCCTCCATATGTACTCTTGACATTCTGCAGGGTATCGACAACAATTAATTTTCCGTGATCGATGATAGCCAGGCGATCACAAAGAGCCTGTGCTTCTTCAAGATAGTTTGTCGTAATTAAAATGGTCCTTCCCTGTTGACGCAAGAAAAGTATGTAGTCCCAGAGGGCACGGCGTGTTTGTACATCAACACCTAGAGACGGTTCATCCAGATAGATTAACTGCGGCTCGTGCAAAAGGGCGCGTCCTAGTGCTAAGCGGCGCTTCATGCCGCCGGAAAACGTGCTGACACGCGAATTCTTGCGATCAAGCAATTGGACGAGATCTAGCATTCTGGTAATGCGTCGCTGCTTCTCTTTGCGTGGAATGCCAAACAGATCGGCGTGAAAGTCCAGATTATCCCATGCGGTTAGATCTTCATAGAGTGCCGTTTCCTGTGGTACTGCGCCTAGATGCTGGCGTATTTTGTGGCTGTTACGTCGTACATCGTATCCCAGTACTCGGATCTCGCCACTTGTGGGCACGCTGAGTCCGCTGATCATATTAATCGTCGTTGTTTTGCCCGATCCATTTGGTCCTAGTAAGCCGAAAATTTCTCCTTGCTTGATTGTTAATGAAAGGTGATCGACCGCCATGTATGTGCCAAATTTTTTGCATATGTCTATGATCTCAATAGCTGGTGTTGTCTCTGGTGTCGTCGATTGTATGGAGATTGCATCCTCTATCTGGTTACTCATAACCTATCCTTCCCTTTTGCCGAATAGCTAAGTATGTTGACTAGCAAGTGCCACTGAAGTGCATAAGTACCCTTACTGCTCGCTTATACCCTCCTGCTTCATGAGCAATGTGTTGCATCTTTTTCAAACGTTCGTGATAGGTGCGGTCTTGCGCTACACGCATCACGGTGTCACGGACTGTTTGGCAATCAAGTCCTGCAGGAGAAAGAGCGGCACCTAAGCCCAATTCCTGCACGCGGCGAGCGGTACTGACCTGCTCAGGAATTTGTGGGACGATAACCATTGGCACTCCATAATAGAAGCTCTCCATCACACTATTCATTCCCCCATGTGTTACAAACATCTGAGCACGGGCTAGTACTTCTAGTTGTGGCACATGTGGTGCAATCAGGAAGTTTTGTGGTACGGGATCAAGTGCCGCTGAATCCAGGCGCGTTCCGTACGAGAGTACAACCTGCCAGGGGAGATCTTTTAAGGCTGCAAAGCAGAGATTAAAGAAATCAGCCCGATAATTGAAGATCGTGCCCATTGAGATGTATAGCATCCGGTTTGGGTCGATTTGATGTAAAGGGAAATCAGAGTTATCCGGGTGCGGCGTAATTGATGGGCCAACGAAGACAAAACGTTCATCAAATGTCTCTCCATCGGGCTGAAAAGCTCGTGGGAAGAAGGCAATATTGAGCTGTTCCGTATGAGAAGCTACTGTTTCCGGCTCTATTGCTGGTAGGTTGTAATCGTTACAGAGACGACGCAAACTCCTACGGACATCTCCTTCCAGGGCATCGATCACTTTTGGCTCAACATGTTCAGGTCTAGTTGTGCGTGTGTGTGTGATATATGAAGTAAAGAAGCATACCGCCGGGATCTGTAGTTTGCTGACCGCGGCCCTGGCCCACAGACAGGTATTCTCATAAACAATACAATCGGGCCGATCAATGTCAAGCCAGGTCAATATCTGTGGTAATAGATGGAATGTATAAATAAGGATTTTTTCGAGAAAGGTCATAAACGATCTCTGTTGTCGGTACGGTAATTCGGTTAGTTGAAATCCCCGAAATGATGCTCCAGTCCTGGCAATTGTGGCCTGAAACGACTCTGGTAGATAGTAGATTACTTCCTCACCGCGTGCCACGAGTTCTTGTGCCACCGTGAGCGTCGGATTAATATGCCCATGGGATGTCAAACAAAGAAAAACATATTTTGACATTGTACTTACTCTTTCTATTGCTGCTCGCTTACCTGTAACCTTCGTCAAGTAAGTAATCGTATCGATGCGGAGGTTGTCGCTCGCACAATAAGAGCCAGAATGACAACCTCCTGCATATTCATGCTTTCGTTGTGTAAGATATGCACCCGAAACAACTCACTGCGCCGCTCGTATGGGACAACTCTCGTGATCGAAAAAGCTATTGTTTAAGCCTCTATTCAGTATCTACATGTCCTAGATCAGGCCGTGGAGCCAGGGGGCAGAGCTGAAATACCAGTGCGGCATCCTGGCTACCCTCATTACTCAAGCGGTGCTTGACTCCAATCGGAATAAGCAGTCCCTGTTGGTTATCCACTTTGTGTCGTACTCCGTCGCAGTAAGCAATTATTTGTCCACTGGTGACATACACAAACTCTTCGGAGTAAGGGTGATAGTGTTCGTTGATTTTCTCGCCAGCTTTCAGTGTCGCTACGCCCATAAATCCGCTCGTGGCACCCACCGTTTTTGGAGAAAGTACGACTTGTATTGCTCCACCACGGTGCCTATCGACTGGGATGCGGTCAAGCGAGACGACATCAATTTGTTTGGTAGACATACGTTGAATGCTCCTGTCTTATATGATTTCCTATGTCAAAATGGCACCAATAGTTCTAGAACTGGATCAGCAACAAAACCGAAACAATGTAGAAGAGAAATCCTACGAGAGCACACGCGGAACGAAGGTAGTGCACCTGAATCCATTGCGTTTTCATCAGACGCAGATGAGCATCATTCGTTGCTGGTATCCAGGCAATAATTTTGCGGCTCAAGGGGACGCTTACCATATGAGAGATGATGCTTAGTCCAAAGATGCCAATAATCCCAAGAAGGATGCAGACCATTTGCCAGGGTTGCTTGATGAAGAGTAACTCTGCGAACCCGGTGATCATGGCAATGATAGCTAGCTTGGGTTGCCATCGATCAATATAGCGCCCAATGCCTTGATGGACCGTAATTGTGTCCTGTTGCGAGAGTTCTGCGAGCAGAGGGAGATAGGCGGCGGCCATCACTGCCGCTCCCCCAGTTACCAGCCCGGCAGACGCAATATTCATCAATAAGAGTGTATGGTAAAGTAGAGAATACACCGTCATTGCCTCCTTTTCCTTATATTATATGGATAAGATTTACCACCTCCACCTTTGTACGGGAAAGGGGTTTATCGTGGATACCTCCCGCTCTGGCAGGGGTCATGGTCCCCTTTTTCCCTAAAGCATGGAGAATCTAAGATTTGTGCCTGTCTTGGCTAGCATTTTACATGAACGGGCTTTGGTCCGAAAACGATCATCTGTGTGAGGAAGTTGCGCGTGAATGGTATACCGTATAATAAGCGTATTATAAATGGCGGATCAAAATTTTTCTTGTCGAAGCTGGCGTGCAACAGGCGTTTCTGGAGAAAGTACTGATATTTCAAGAGAAGCTTTATAGATAGTTCTCTTTGATGTTGTACCTCAGCCAGATCTTGTAAGCTGATCGCATTCCCACTTTCGAGCTTAGTGCTTAGCACGTTGGCTGCCGCGACAGCATCTTGAATGGCACAATTGATGCCTACGCCTCCTACAGGCGACATAGTATGGGCCGCGTCACCAATCAGTAGAAGCCCTGGAACGTACCAGCGAGGTAGGCAATCTGCATCTACTGAGAGGACTGAAATTTGTTTCCATTCTTTGAGTTCTGCCACACGATCTGCGAATATAGGGCATATATCGACAATTGTTTGGCGGAAGCGTTCCAATGAGGCGGCACGTATCTCTTGATATTTCCCTTTGGGGATGACAAAGCCAATCTGCCAATGGTCAGGACGATCAAGTAGTGCCATAATGCCTTGATTCCCAAAGCGTAGTAGACCCTCCTGTACCTCCCCAGGTGTGCGAGAAAGACGAAACCAGAGCACATCCATCGAGGAAGCTACTTTCTTAGGTTGCAGCTTAGTCAATTTGCGCAGACGAGAGAAACGGCCATCCGCACCAACTACCAGGGATGCCCGCACTTCGCCCCAACCGTTTTGGCCTCGATAGCGCACGCCGCAAACCTTACCACCCTCCTCATAGAGCAGTTCTTCCACGCGTGCGCCCATCTCCAGGCGAAACGAGCTTGAGCGTTTCGCTTCATTAGAGATCAAATCAAGGAAATCAGCCTGATTAATCATGGCAATATATGGATGGCTGGTTTTGAGCAACGACAGATCTGCTACGAACATAGATACATCGCCCACTTCATAAATGATCTGAGATCGCTTGGTATGGCGAAGTTGCAAGACGCTCTCAGCCAGGCCCAACTCTTCCATAATGGCAAGGGTTGAAGGAAAGATAACGTCGCCACGAAATTCGCGATCAAAGTTCATATGGGATTCTAATAAAACAACAGAGATACCACGGCGTGCCAACAATAGCGCGAGTACAACTCCACCGGGACCTCCACCCACAATACAACAGGTGGTCGTTGTCTGCTCTATCGGCTTCTCCTGGGATGATACTGTTATTGGTTGCACGAGTCCCTCCTTCGCATTTGCTCTTCGAACATACACTATTTATTTTCTCTCTATTTGCCAGCCAGGCGAGCTACTACTGGAGCAAATACTTCCATTTGTTCCTCGTTGATCACGATGTAGGAGGTGCCAAAACGCTCTCTACGTATCTGGAGATCTTCTATCACCTGGTCAGTGGTCCCGATCAACAATTGTAAAGAGTCCAGGGTTTGATCTTCAGAAAGACCAAAGCGAGCGCCTATTTGCTGAGCTGCGTTTCTGCGACGGTCGGTGATGGCAGCCCGAAAGATCATTACACTCAATTCCAGTTGATCGAAGCGATCTCCAGCGGCTTCTCGTATCCACGCCACTTTTTGAGCGGTCGGCTCAGCCGTCGTATCTGTTAGATCCAGACCTTTTGCGCTGCTCTTATGAGCGATACCAATAATGTCAGCTTCTCGTGACGCAAATGAGAGCACGCGTTTCCCTCCTCCCCCTATATAGAAAGGGAGGTGTTGTTGCACTGGTTTGGGTTGCCCTACCAGATCGCGAACGGTATAATAATCTCCGCTGAAATTGACCATATCCTCTGTAAATATCTTTTTGAGGAGTTGGACAGCTTCTTCAAAACGACTTACGCGAACGCCCGCGCTTTCTAACGGAATGCCAGATTTGTGATAGTCTGTTGGGAGATAACCTGCACCTAATCCAAATTCGAAACGACCATTCGAAAGTACATCCAGCGTAGTTATCTCCTTCGCCAGCACAGCAGGATGTCGAAAATCGTTACAGAAAACGAAACTACCAATTCTGATTCTCTCTGTTACCTCAGCCGCTACTGTGAGGGCAACAAGAGGCCCAAGACTCGTGGTGAGATGATCAACTACCAGCAGCGTATCATAACCTAATGCCTCTGCCTTTTGAACCGTTAAGACCCAATCAGCACGTGATTGGATATGAGCTGCCGCCACACCAAAACGAAACGGTCGTAGAGCGATTGAACTCATATTATTATCCATTCTCAATAAAACTGCTTCTCAATTCTTTGAATCGCGAGTGTTTGTCCATCGAAACGATACTACTCTGATACTATAAATGCTCATAATTGCTATAAGCTTACTGAGCGTGTAACTCATCATGAATCTCATGAGGAGGAAAGAAAGGATACTTGCGCTGTCTCCAATAGGTATGCCGCATCCCAATTCTACGAAAGTTGAGCAAGTGGAATGACAGAGCGAGCGGTTGCGTATGGTTCTAATGATAGAAGATGAGGACTCCTTTCTATTTCCCTCCAGGAGGGAAGTTACGAAGGCGTAAGTCAACCATGTATATCTATCTTCAGAAAGATTGCTACAAAAAGAGCCTGAACTTTGCCCACTCCCCTTTCATTGAGGTTTTGATGTGGCGACCCACATAAATTGGCATCTGATCGAAGTAGGGTATACAGTATTGACAGGCGTTCACTCCTACCTGTGTGACACTACTGAACTCACTCTGTAGCAGATCAAGGGGAAAGCCGAACAGGATAACCACCTCTCCTGTGCATGTGCCAGGCCCCCAGAAGTAGTAGGAGTTATGACCGCTAATCGCTTGCGGGAGATGATACTGAGGGCCATAATAGTTGATAGCACCTGCAACGCCGTACGTGGATACTAAGATACAGGCCTTGCTCTGTTCAGCCGGGGGGAGACGATGGTAGGCCTGGGCAATCGTGGCAACCATGCTCTGCCAATCCATCTCCAACTCATACTGCTCGGGCAGTCGAGCTGGCCTTGCTAAAATTTTGGGCTGAATACCTGTCTTGTTTCCTGATGGTGACAGCTTTTGCGGGATTAATATCGCTAAGTTATTGGCATCACTAGTGGCGCTTCCTGCATGATTTCCACCTCGCGCATACATTTTCGCGAAGACCTGAAGCGGCAGTATAGGGATTGCGTAAGACATCATCAGCAATCCCACCAAAGCTACAAGTGCAATATACGTTGGCTTTACCCATTGCCAGCGTGGCTTGTGGATGCGTCTATCAAGTGTAATTGCACCGGCTGCTAGAAGCATGATGTAAGCTGGAGCCAGAAAGTAGAAGTGTGCTTGAGATGTGTTAAAGAATACATACAGAATCACAAAACTACATCCAAACACTCTGTATGGCTTCATTGCCTGTGTAAAGAAGAGGCAGTAGAGGCCTACTAACCAGAGAGGGAGCAAGATTGGGGAAACCATGAACGCTTGTAGCAGAAAAGACCCGATAGCATCCATTGGAGTCGAGTGTGCATTGTTATAGGACTGATAAAATGTGGCCGTAGGCCAGCTATTCACTGCGTTCCAATAGAGATATGGTATCAGGCATGCCAGCACAATGCCCCCCCCGATCCAGGCCCACTTGCTGAATAGATATCGACGTTGAGGAGTTAGCAGTAGCCCAAGAACAATGGCTACTCCGAAGAAGAGGATCGTGAGTTTTGTCATCACTCCGATGCCTAAAACACAGCCAAAGAGCAGCCAGAAGCGAGGCTGTTCGCGCTTGATAAGTAGCACAAGAACATAGGTAGCGATGACCCACCAGAGAGGATCAAAAGACCCGGTGGTCAAAGTCGAACTGAGCCACAGGTTCTCCGGTGACATCATTATAGCGAGAGCGACCAGGAATTGAGTGAGTGGTCTTCCACCTAATTCACGTGTGATTATTCCTGCTAGTAGCACAATGATCGCACCTGTTATAGCCGGAAAAAAGCGATAGGCCATTAAAGAGTCGCCAAGAATGTTGTGCGTGAATGCTGTTAATAGTCCTATGAAAAGCGGAAAGTCTACATAGCCCAGCGAGAGATGCTTACCTGCATCAATGTAGTAGAAACTCGTCAAAGAAGAAACCATAGTTGTTGCTGGATAGCATATGGATTAGGAATTTAAGCAACGATACAACAAAAAGAGGTGCGTTGTTACTAATTAAGATTTGGAGCGAAAGGCGCTTCTTATCGGCAACAAGCGTAGGGTATTGCCTTGTGTTTGTAATGACGGACATAAGGTAACCTCTTTCTTAAGAACAACTGGTAAGTAAACACTACGGCCGTAGTGTGGCTTATTGCTTAAGCGCTGAGCTGGTAGGCCACATTATAAATTTTGCGTTCAACTCTGCCTGCCCAGTAAGGGCGCATGGGCGTGGTTGTCTCTTTATGAATGGGGGCGTCTTCCCAGGTCAGAAATGCTTCCTGGCTTTCCCACTCGCTTAGCAGAATATATGCGTCCGGGTTCGTGTTGTCTTTGATCAATTCGTCTTTAATGTGTCCACTTGTCCCC
Organism: uncultured Chloroflexia bacterium; assembly: GCA_963850365.1. GTDB lineage: Bacteria > Chloroflexota > Ktedonobacteria > Ktedonobacterales > Ktedonobacteraceae > Dictyobacter. The sequence continues at coordinate 36,086 of CAWKKX010000009.1, read as the reverse complement.
TTTACCTGTTGTGTTACTTTGGCAAATGCCGCTTCAAAAGCTTCCTGGGTTCCTGGTTTGATGGTTGCGAAAACCATGACACGTATCGACATTGTTATACCTCTTCTCTATCTATGTGGAGTAGCAAGTCAGTAATAGACATCTGGGTAGAGAGACGCAAATCACGTAGCGATGCTGTGATGGCGTCCTGTTCAGGACTGCGTTCATAGGCTGTGAAGGATGCTCGATCTTGCCAGTCACTGGTGATAGTAAACTGTGTCCCTTCGCTGAGATCACGCTGTAGCGATTGGCGCAAGTTTCCGGGCACGTGTCGCGTATAGTTTGCGACTGCTTGCCAGGCTTGAATAAAAGCGTCTTCACAGCCTGGCCGAACGTTCATTTTAAGCGTAACGCGGAGCATACTATCCTCACTTGATGTGTTTTTTTGTGTGAGCAGACTTACTAAATGCCTCCATCGATGGTGAGTGTGATGCCTGATACGAAGCAGGAAAGATCGCTCGTCAGGAATAACACCGCGTTGGCAATATCTGTGGGTTGGCCCAGTCTGTTTAGCGCGGCCATGCTGGCATAGCGCGTCCGTTGAGCTTCGGTGAGACCGCTTGCCTGATCCGTGTCGATGATCCCTGGTGTGATCGCGTTGACGCGAATAGAGCGTGGTCCCAATTCTTTGCAAAGTGAGCGTGTGAAGCCTATGACACCGGATTTAGCCGCTGTATAGTGTGTTCTACCTGGCATACCAACTGCTGCAACTGCCGAGGAGATATTCACAATTGAACTGCCAGAGACGAGCAGAGCCTGTGCCGCATGTGTGACCAAGTACATACTGGTCAGGTTTGTATCAAGCACATTGCGCCATTGTGCCAGGCTCATTTCATCGAGTGTCGCGTGGTTAACAATGCCAGCGTTGTTAACGAGCACATCCAGCGATCCGAAACGTTCATGTACGACCTCAATTAAATGTGTTACGGAAGTCTCATCGCTGACATCGGCCTGAATTACCAGATTATCTTTGTGTAGCTGATGAAGAGCTCTTGTCAGGCTGTGCACCTCTGCGCTTTCATGCCGATAGCAGGCGGCGACAATGGTGCCTTGTTGTGCCAGTGCTAGAGCAATTGAGCGCCCGATGCCACGTGAGCCTCCTGTTACCAGAGCATATTTGCCTGTGAGACAAAGGTCCATGCATCCTCCTGTGTGGACTGGTGTGTAGGTTTTACCACATCATGATGGGTAATCCATTTCTTACAAAAAAGTACTATAACTGAAACTCATGGTATCAAGAAGTTATTGGCAGGCCCAATGCATGCAACTCCTGAGCTGTTCCTCCATCTGGTTTTCTTGTTGCAGGAAGTCTTGATATTAGCCTGCTGTTAGTATCTACTGTAGATACACTGATTACCTTCTTATTACGGCAAAAGTAAACCAGGTACTATTTAACTTGAGAAGCGATGCTATAGAAAAATGTTAAGCCATTGCGAAGAAAACAAAAATCGTGCGAATGGGTCGCGAAGTCTTTGTCGAGAGGCGTCGGGTATCTTATGATCAAGATAAAGAAAGAAGAGTCCCCGATAAAGCTAATGAGAAGAAATGGTTAGCTAGGGAGTGCTCATTATAACACGAGGAGCGGTATATATGAATATCTACCATAATTCTACAGTTTTCCAGTCTAGCATGTGTCATGATCTTTGTCTCCCAGATACGAATGTTGTGTTCCAGGAAGCTACATCGTCGAAAAGTGTTTTGTCTGTTGTAATCATGTCAGGAGCACATTCTGGTGGTGAGCCTTGGCCCTAATAGATGTTGTGTGGTGTGGGCAATTTTTTCGCTGTATAGTGTGTTCAATGGAAAGAGAGACACCGCATGCATTTCTCATCAATGCCAACATCGATCATCCCGAAGAACAATTTTGCCCATGCGTCTGAGCTTGAAGCAACGGCAGTCTATCGAGCTTATTTTTTTGGCCCCTTTCGTGTCATACACGATAGTCAGGCTCTAGGAGAACCAGTCTGGCGTAGAAACAAAGCGAAAGGGCTTTTGAAGTGGCTCCTGCTAAATCCGGGTAGACTGTTTTCGGCGGCTCAGCTGATAGAAGTATTCTGGCCTGGAGTTGCGAGTGTATCGGGTTCACGTAATTTGCATGTAACTATTAACTATCTACGCCATTTGCTCGAACCTGATTTGTTAAGTCGTCAAGAATCCCGCTTTCTGCGTCGTAACAAGAACAATTTCTACTGGTTTGAGACTGATAAATGCTGGTGGGCTGATATTTTTGCGCTGCAACAGCATCAGGCGGCTGCTAAAGAGGCCGAGCTGTGTGGTGATACAAAAGAGCTTATTGTTCAGTATCGCGAGATTGTACAGTATTGCAAATTGGGCTTTCTTTCTGAGGATGCCTATGAGGATACTTTTTCCATTTACCGTCGGCAGTACGATTATCTGTATATGCAGACCCTCGAAAATTTAATTCACCTCTGCTCTAAATTATGCCTGTTTGATGAAGTGTTTGCATACGCACATCAAGCCTTATTGGTCGATCCGTATTGTGAGCTAGCCATCAAAGCTATTGTAAATGCATATCTTCAACAGGGCAACACTGTGGGGGCTCTGCGCCGCCTGGACGATTTCCAGCGCCTGCTCAAAAGCGACCTGGGTACTGGGCTAAGGGGAGATCTCCTTTCGTTGCGAAGGAGATTGCTAAAATAGGTATGCTATCCATAATTCGCAAGAGCGTAGTGCGAAGAGAGTGCGAAGTCCTTGTGAAGTCCTCGTCTCTATGATCTTAGTATGAAAAAAGAATAGAGACTTGTCTAACATGCACTAGATCTGAGGAGGGAATATCATTATGTCTGTACTATTGCAAGCAACCACACATGCGGCGGATATTGCTCCTGAACTGCAACCATGGTCTATTGGCGCGGAAGATCGCCACCGGGAGTACCAGGCTGTTTCTCACCCTTTATCTTTAAAGGACCTTTCTGCGAAGAATAAGAAACCTTATAACGCTATCGCCCTGGTTATTGAATTGTGGCTAGCTGATAAGTACTCTCTTACTCAGAGCAAATATACTGAAATGACCTATCGCGAGATTGTGCATTCATTGCGTGCCTATCTCCAAGGACGAGCCCTGGATTTAGATAGTGAGACGACTGAACTTGTTCCCCACATACAGCTTTGGGCCAGCTCACGTGTTTCGAATAGCAAGCGCCAGGGCGAGGTGGCCCCAGCAACCTATAATCAGCGCATGGCAGCTGTTTCCAGCTTTTATACCTGGATCATAATGAATGAGTTCTATTCTGGACAGAATCCTGTTGAACAGCTTACGCGTGCAACGGTACACAAGTATGCTGGAGCACGTGTTTTGAATCCTCAGCTAGTGCGAACAAGGCTCAAAGAGATAGATCGCTCTACGTCGCGTGGGCTACGTGACTACGTACTTTTGCAAGTTGCGCTTAATACTGGACAGCGCCTGCAGAGTCTGGCATCCCTGACCTGGGGGAATGTACAGCTCGAAGGTAGCACTATCATCCTGACCTTCGAACAGTGTAAGGGAAGGAAGAGCATTGAGATTGCGCTTGATGCCTGGCTATCCCATGTCTTCTTAGCATATCTAGATAGTATCTATGGTGAGAGCTTAGATACTCTGGCCCCAGGTATGCCGATCTGGGTCTCATTCAGTGATCGCACCTATGGACAGGCTATTGGCTCACAAACCATTGCAGACATATGTAAACTTCATCTCGGTGTTTCGTCTGTTCACACACTACGTCATACATTTGCTTTGACTTCGGAAGAGCTGGGTACGCAGACAGATACCATCCAGAAGCAGCTTGGGCATGCAAATACTGTCGCGACGAGTAGCTATCTGGCAAAACTGAGAAAGGGGCAGAATAGTCGTATGATGATGCAGGCCGATATCTTTGGCATTGAGGAATCGTGCTCATAACATATATACATCGAATAGCTGCATATATGTTATGCATAGCACAATATAGAAATGATATGCTCAATGCGATATCTGTATATATTCTCGTAAATCATCTAGATATGCACTTAGCTCTTTGTAGTGTTTGTTCGTGATGAGCTGATGTTGTTTTGCATTAAAGAGAAGAGACTGTAATGACATATAAAGCAGCACATGGGACACTGCATCCTTTACAGGCTCATTCTCGATATGAGCAATTGCAAGGGCAACAGTCCCTTCTTGTTGTAAGATTATCCAACTGTGCAGAGCTTCGTCTGTGATCTCTTTTAGCTTTTTATGGTGTAGCTCATCCATAGCATTGATGGCTTGCACAAAAGTTTTATCTTCCATTGCCTCAAACCGTTCCATTCTGATGGCATTTTGGTTCTTAGTGATCTCCCTTCAAGGGGGATCTTCAAGAGAAGTTCTAGCTCAAGAACTTTAGATTTACTCTGTTACCTGATACTTACAAAATGTGTAATGTACTGGTAGTTCTTTTAGCAAGTGAGAGATGTATTTCTGCTATCATACAGAAGATCAGATGCAAGCGGGAGAAAAAATATGTCGTTATCACCGTATGGACAGTTTGAAAAAGAGGGCTTTGCGCATCCACGTGAGCGTGAGCAACAGGCTATCTATCGTAGCTATTCCTTTGGTCAATTTCGTTTATTGCGCAATGAAACTTTGATAAAAGAATCAATGTGGCGTCGGAATAAAGCGAAGATGCTCCTCAAATGGTTTCTGCTTAATCCAGGCAAGATATGTTCGGCAGATCAGTTTGTTGATCTCTTTTGGCCCGACACTCCTATGGAAACAGCTTTTTGTAATCTCTATGTTACAATCCATTGCTTGCGCCGCTTGCTTGAGCCGGATTTGACACCCAGGCAAGAATCAAAGTTTATTCGCAGGCAGTCGAGCAATTTCTACTGGTTTGCGTTGGATAACACCTGGTGGGTAGATACTATAGAGGTGCAGCAGCTCTTCGATACCGCCAAGGTCTTCGATGCGCAAAAAGATCACACCAAAGCTTTGTTCTATTATCGGAAAATCGTTGATTATTGTAACCTTGGGCTGTTGCCAGAAGATGATGCTCAGGCATGGCTCGACCCCTATCGTCGTCACTATGAATACATCTATTCGCAAGCGTTGATGCGCCTGATCCAGATCTATCAGCAGCTTAATGTGCTGGAAGAGGTGTTGGAATATGCCTATCTGGCTCTTTCTTTAGATCCCTATTGTGAGCCAGCGATTAAAGCGATTATCGATGGTTACTTGCAGCAAGGAAAGATGGACATGGCGATGTTCCGTTTGAATACGTTCCAAAGCTTTCTGCGCAATGAGCTAGGTGTAGAGCCGAGTAAAGAGATTTATGCACTACGAGATAAAATCATGACGACAGGTGAATAAGTATGGGCTAATCGCACTTCTGAGCCTGCAGGTATCATCTTCTATAAAAAGCGAGTAAGTCTACCCTTGCTTTGCTCGTAATTCAGCCGTAATTGCACCTTCTATACTACTGATCAAGTAGTTATAGACTCGCTTTGTCGCGAGATGTGTATAGCTGAAAACACGAAAGCAGAAATCTAATAAAAGCAAGGAGCTATTATGACTCACCGTCTAGCCAGATATCAAGAAGAAACATCTAACCTGGTTGATTTGTTGCGCTGGAGAGCGGATTACCAGGCCGAGCAAATTGCTTATACGTTTCTTGTGAATGGAGAAGATGAGGATGTATCGGTCTGCTATGCCGAGCTAGATCGTCGGGCTCGGCATACTGGTGCTTTACTCCAGGCACATGTTCACAAGGGCGAGCGTGCTGTGTTGCTTTATCCTCCGGGCTTGGAGTATATTGCGGCCTATTATGGCTGTCTCTATGCTGGGGTTGTGGCTGTGCCTGCTTATCCGCCGAAATTAAATAAAAATGCAAATCGCATTAAAAGCATCTTGGCAAATGTAGACGCCTCTATTGTACTAACAACTCCGCAAATTTTCTCCTTAATCGTTCGGCAGTTTCCTGACGAGCCGACGCTACAAAAACTGCGCTGGATCTTTCCTGAGATGATTGCAGATATAGGAAGTGATTGGCGCGATCCAGGTATTAACTGTCAAGATGTAGCTTTTATTCAATATACGTCAGGAACGACTGCCGAGCCCAGGGGCGTGCAAGTGACTCATCGCAACATTCTCTATAATGTGGAGTTTATGTGTCGTAGTGCCCATTTGGATGCTACGAGTCGATCATTTAGTTGGCTGCCTCCATTTCATGATATGGGGCTGATTAGTGGCATCTTATTCCCTCTTTATGGGGGCTTTCCTGCTATATCTATGTCCCCGGCAGCCTTTCAGTTGAAACCCATGCGTTGGCTGGAAGGAATTTCGCGTTATCGTGCTACTATCAGCGCTGGTCCTAGTTTTGCCTATGAAGCTTGTACAAAAAAAGTGAGCAGTGAGCAATTAGAGATGCTCGATCTCAATAGCTGGCATGTGGCGGTTAATGCTGCTGAGCCCATCAACTATGAAGTTATGAAACGCTTTGCTGCAACTTTTGCGTCTTGTGGCTTTCGCTATACATCCTTCTTTCCTGGTTATGGGCTGGCGGAAGCAACCCTTTTTGTGGCTGGAGGTCCACGGGAATCACCAATGGTGAGAAATTTTGATACCGCCGCGCTGGCAAAAAATTTGGTACAAGCGGTCACAGAAGATCATGAGCGTGCCAGGACTATTGTTGGCTCTAGTACTGATATTGAAGCACAGAAGATTATTATCGTGAATCCAGAGACGCAGACTTTATGTGCTCCTGACGAGGTTGGAGAGATTTGGGTAGCTGGGCCATGTGTCGCAAAGGGCTACTGGCGAGAAGCCAAAGAGACGCAACATATCTTCCAGGCTCATTTGGCGGACTCTGGCGAGGGACCATTTTTACGTACAAAGGATCTCGGTTTCATTTATGACGATGCCCTCTTCATAACGGGGCGAGCTAGCGATATTCTTGTATTCGATGAGACGGTTTATTATCCACAGGATATTGAACTCACTATGAAATTAAGCCACCCGCTAGCCACAGTGGGGCATGGCGCAGCTTTTTCTGTCAATCTTGATGGTGATGATCGCCTGGTTGTGGTACAGGAAGTTCATCGCCATACGCAGAAGGGGGACCTCTATGAGATTATGCAGTGTATCAAACAAGCAGTTGTTATGAGCTATGGATTAGATGTGTACTCAATTAATCTGGTGCAGTATGGGAGTATCTCTAAGACATCAAGTGGAAAAATCCAGCGTTCTGCCTGCCGTACGGCTTTCCTCACTGGAGCACTAGATGATGTCATTATAACAGATTTGTCTGACAACTTTTCTCAGAAGAACAGGGAAGTTGCTTAAAGGTAAGAAAAAAGAGCAACACAATTCTTCTGGATACAGATGATCTCTCGACAAGAACGAATATCAGGCAGTGCCAGCCAGGCGTTGGTAGAGGTTTTGGATAGTGTTGCCTGGCTGAACTCCTAGTTCTTGTTGTAGTGTATCTCGACAGCGCTGATACTGGCGTAGTGCCAGGCCCCTTTTCCCCTGGCGTAGGTAACAGCGCATAAGTCCATAATGAGCGTCCTCCAGGCAATTATCAATTGCTAGAATATGTTGCCAATGCGTTACACTTTCATCGAACTGCTCAAGACGCCATGCCATGTGGCCCAATTGGCGATGGGCATCCAGGTAAGCACGTCGTAATTCATCACGTCGAAAAGTACACCAATCGCTATAAAATGGTTGCACATAATCGCCACGATAGAACTTTACCATCGAGAGTAATGCATCTTTGAGCTCAATATCATTTTCCTGATGCAGAGCCTCTTTGGCCCTGGTCTGTTGTTCCTGGAATGCAGCCACGTCATACCACATAGACTTGCCAAAGTGAGAGGTTAGATCGAGCGTATATGTGCTTCCCTGCGAAATCACACAGGGTATCTCTAGCGCTTTGCGCAAATAATAAATTGTTGAGTGAAAGGTCTGATTGATGGATTCATCGACTTCGGACCATAATGCGGTAATAATTTGTTCTTTGCGCATAGGGCGTCGTGCATCCAGTAAGAAGAAGAAAAGTTCCATAGAGCGGGCCATGCGCCAGCGTGTGATTGGCAACTCCTGCAACGTGACCACCGGTTCACCTAATGCTTGGATGGCGATCTTTGGATGATTGATGATGACCTGCGCTGACGAGATACTGCTGACGCCCTTCGTCGTAGAGGGCGTGGAATCCGGTGTCGATACGGGTTGTGCCTCCGGTTGTTTTTCTGGCTGAGCTGTAACGAGATGTATTCGCGCTCGCTCAGAGGCTATATTTGGCAGGATTGCCATTACCTGAGACAAGTGCGGTAGGCGCTGGATCTCTATAGCTACCTGTTGCTCATGGCCGTTCTCTATCTTCAGTTGTGCGACAATCGCTTCCAGACGATGAATGCACTCCTCCCGTTGCCCTTGTTCAAAGAGGCATGCGGCGATGCGTAGTGTGGTCTGAAGCTGTTCATGTCTGAGCCCTGTGGTATTGAGCAGCGTTTCTAGTTTACTGAGCACGAGAAATGCATCCTCGTAGCGATGTTGGTATAACAATATTGTCCCATAGACCAGTTCATACAACATCTGTTCATACCCAGGCTGCTTTCCTTTGCCTTGCTGAATATCTACTTCAGATAAGAGCATCTGAGCAGTTGAGGTATCATTCATATAGAGATAGGTCATCGCGAGCATACAGAGTGCATAATTGGTAAGATACCTATCTTGCACCTGACGAGCGAGTGCTAAGCCATCCTCGATGGCTGTGAGCGACTTTTCAAAAAGCTCTTGATCTTGATAGAGCGTGCCTATGTTGACCAATGCATAGGCTTGCCCGCGCGAGAAGTGAATGGTCCCACGTGCACGTGTTAATGCCTGGGTAAAGGCTTCCTCTGCATCATAGAATAGGCCCTGGCGTTGTTTAATCAGCCCCAGCCGAATCATATTGTTGATTTTGCCCCACTCATCGTGTAATTGTTCCCAGCAGATAATAGCGCGTGCAATATGATGTTCGGCCAGGGCAAAGTTGCTCAGCAGGCTATAGGTGCTCGCAAGTGCACTATGGATCTCAGCTGCTTGACGCCCCGTGGTGTGGCGGCCCCATAATTGCAATGCTTTCTGTAATTGAATCACACCAGTGGTCATCTGCCCCAACATGTTTGCGCATACTCCCAGACGAGTGTGTACCTCTGCGCGTAGCCTAACCTCATCAACGGGGAGAGTATCTAGTGCCTGCTGGCAAAGTTCTTGTGCCTGGCTATACTCACCTTGCTGGAACAAAGCTTTACTACGTAGCACCGTGGTTTCTATATGCAATAATGGCATTTCATCAGAATCGATTGCTGAAGATTGTTGTTGGATCAATAATGGCATCTGATTCAGCAGGTTAAGCCCATGCATATAATCACCAACTAAGAGATAAATATTAGCACGCATCAACAGAAGCCTGGGATGTAGCGTTATGGCGCTGTTCTGCTTGTGCAACTCATCGATCCAACGAGCCAGCGTTTCTACATGACCTTGTGTCAGCATGTGTTCATATGCATTGAGAATAACATGGAGTACAATGTCATATGCCTTTGCTTCTATGGCATGATAGACAGCCTTTTCGTAGTCAAGTTGAGCGCTCAACAGCTCAGCGGCTTGACGATGGAGGTGGGTAAAGTGTGTAGGGGACTGTTGGCGCAGCTCATCATACAAAAGTTCGCGTAACACCGGGTGGCAGGTATAGACTATCTGTCTCCCTTCCCCACTGTGTGTGACAAAGAACCCATTTTGTTCCAGATATTCCAAACGTTCAGCGGCATCGGTATCGGTTATATCCAGCAGTTGAGCACACAGCATGGGTGTCATTTCCTGCAAGACAGACATGTCTTTCAGGAAGGCATACGTTTCGGGGTTGCGTTTACTAAATACTTCATTAACCATATAGGAGAATAAATAGTATCGTTCCATCTGAAAGTCCTGGCTATCAGAGGAATGATGGGATTTATTGCGCAGAAATTGTATATTGCCCAAATGTGTGCCTAATAAGATACCGGTGATCCAGCCCTGAAAAGCGATGACGATTTGTTCCGCTTCTATCGCATTGATGGCTACAGTCCCTTGCAGTTGTACCAGGTCACAAAGCTCCTGAGTAGAAAAGCACAGAAACTGAGTGCCAAGACCGATCATCTCGCGGCGAGCCAGTAGCGACGCAAATTCGAGATCGGGCATGGCGCGGCTCTCTATTACCAGCACGCATTGTGGTGGAAGCTTATACAGCAGATAATTGACCAGCTTATTCACCTCAACACAATCATTGACCTCTTGATAATTGCAGAGCATAAGCGTGAAACGAGCCAGATTTTCTGCCTCAATTTCAGCAACAAGAGTATCTATCACTGCTTCGCAACGATGTTTTTCAGGATCTTCGCGATCTGCGGCTATTGCAGATGTCAACAAAGCGTCCAGAGATAAACCAAATTGAGGAAAACAATGACGTATACTCGTAAGAAGATGTTTCAGGAACGTAAACTTTTCGGTATCAGTACGATCCAGAAAGTACCAACAACAAGGGATATCGATATGCCGTGCGAAGTCAGCGAGTAACGTCGTTTTTCCATATCCGGCTGGTGTATAGAGTAGTATGAGTTTATGGTGTGGAAATCCTTCTTTTGGTCCTGCAATTGCCTCTCTGAGCCGTCGCACCAATTTTTCACGATAAAGAATTGTTGGAGGTAATGTGGGGCAAATGAATCGCCTCGTCTTATGAGTTATACTCACGAAAGTTCTCCTAGCCTGTGTAGGGCAAATTGTACCATGTTCTATTGCAATCTACCCCAGGACAACACTCGACAAACCCTATATTGTATTCAAAGGGACGAAGGAATATATTGCCATCAACACATCTATACAAGGCATATCAACTAGTATTCAAGTTGTGGGGTGGCCATGGTTGTTTCGAGAGTGAGTAGCTGGCAATACACTATCGGAAATTCTATCTTCTCTTGCTATTTTCATTGCTTCTTTTATTTCATCTTTTTAAGTGAAGATATATGTGTATAATTTTATACGATTTTTTCGCAAAAGAAAAGGTAAATCCGAAGATTTACTCAGATTTGTTAATGAATCGGCTTTCTGTAAGGTGAGAGTACGATAGATAGTAGGAAAAGAACGGTTTCAGTTTCAGAAAAAAAATTGCATACAGAGATGGTAGCAGCCTTGTAATAAGAAACAATCAAATAGTGTAAGGGCAGGATCAATGCGCAGGAACGGCCTAATCCATTACCGAGATAGCTCCCTTACATGTTCTCAGACATCATAATAGCTGACATCTTGTTATTTCTATTATGTAGTATACATGAAGTTGTTCCGATGAAGATGTTATGGATATTCGAATTCTTGGGAAATCAGTACCGGTTTATAGAGGAACCAGGGCCGATTTTTGAGGAATGAGAACCTAACGCTTTCAATATGCCTGAGATTCAGGGCGCAAGAAATCATGTATTGCAAACCAAGTGGGCAGCAGGAAAGATATAGTTATTCCTGCTGTCCCTCAGGCATAGTTATGCCACGCCCACTGTTTCATTCAATAGCTGAATCGCTTCGGGATCTCTGCCATAGCAGAGAATAAAGCGGCGATGTTCAGCAAGAACGGCCTGATAGTGATTGAGCCGTTCTTCCATCAGGAGCGTAACTTGTTGATTTGCTGATGATGTGGCGGCAAGACGAATCGCCTGCATAGCGAGATGATAGCGATCAGTCTTGTTACACACCTGCATATCGAAAGGAGTCGTGGTAGTCCCTTCTTCGCAGTATCCATTAATATGAAAGCGCTCTATATTGGGGCGGCCAAAGAGCAATTGCTTAATCACAGATGGATACCCATGAAAATTGATAATTACAGGACAGTGAGCAGTGAATATTGCCTCAAAGGTCTCGTTATCCAGCCCATGTGGATGTGTCGCATTGGGTGTTAAGGCAAACAAATCAATCACATTAACGACTCTCAGGCGTACCGTGGGCATCTCTGATCGCAAGATATGGGCGGCAGTCATCACTTCCAACGTCGGGTTATCGCCGATACCCACCAGAATAACATCCGGGTCAACCCCATCATCGGTGCTAGCCCAGCGCCAGATCGATGCACCAGCGCGGCAATGGGCACTTGCGTCAGCAAGCGAGAGCCACTGAGGGAACGGTCGCTTTTCCGCAATAATCAGATTGATGGTATCGGTAGTACGCAGACAGTTGTCCAGCGTATATAACAGACAATTTGCATCAGGAGGCAAGTAGACGCGTGCCACTTCTGATTTTTTATTGATGAGCATATTGATAAAACCTGGGTTCTGGTGTGAAAACCCATTGTGCTCTTGCCGCCAGAGTGTGGATGTTTGCAGGTAGTTCAGCGAAGCGACAGGCAGACGCCAGGGAAAGTCTGCGGACATCTTAAGGAATTTGGCGTATTGATCCATCATAGAAGAAACAATCATAAGAAATGCTTCATAGGAAGGAAAGAGTCCGTGACGACCGGTTAGAAGATAGCCCTGGAGCCATGCCTGGCATAAGTGCTCGCTGAGTACTTCCAGTACCCGTGCATCTCTGGGCTGTGCTAGCGTTGTAGGCTGTATTGTTGTATTGTTGTGCCCGGTTATAGGCCACTGATATCCACGCGACGTCACATCCAGTACGGCCCCCATAAGATTGGACTCCAGTTCATCGGGGCAGAAGATCCTGAATGTTTGAGGATTAGAGGTAATAACCTCTTTCAAGTAGTGTGCAGCTGGTTCGATGTTGCTGCAAAGTTTCCCTCTATTTGTAACCGCATGTGGTTCTAAATCAGTGAGGGTCAGGGCGCGGCGTATGCGACCGCCGAAGGTATGTTGATTGCTGCCCATACGATATTCTCCTTGTGGACAAAGCGCAAGGATATCGGAACGTAGGCAACCATCTTCATTGAATAGTTCTTCGGGTGCATAAGAACGTAGCCATGCTTCTACAGCGGCCAGTGAGCTTGGATTGGTCTTCAAATCATTGGCAGGTACCTGATGAGACCGATGAGAGCCTTCGATACGCTTGCCGCGTAAACTTTTAATACCTGTCCAGCCCTTGGGTGAGCGCAGGATAAGCATCGGCCATGCGGGAAGAGCGACAGGGCGACCAGAACGCACTATTTGTTGAATATGGCGAATGTCTTGATACGCTTCATCCAGAGCCTGGGCGAGCCGGGCATCTCCCTGTGTAGCCTGAACAATACGGACCTTATAGCCATAGCCAGTAAATAAGCGTGACAGTTCCGCATCACTCATCGTACCATAAATGGTAGGATTACTGATTTTGTAGCCATTGAGATGTAAAATGGGTAAAACGGCACCTGATTCAGCGGGATCTAAAAACTTATAGCTATGCCAGGCAGCGGCTGTCGGGCCGGTTTCGGCTTCTCCATCACCGACTATACAGGCTACAATGAGATCCGGGTTATCCATGACGGCTCCAAAGGCAGTGGCAAGAGCATAGCCCAACTCGCCCCCTTCATGGATCGTACCAGGCATCCCTGGATAGAGATGGCTGGGGAAGCCGCCAGGCCAGGAAAAGCGTTTTACGAATGCTTCAAGCCCAGCTTCATCATGTGTTAATGCCGGGTAGTACGGCTGCAATGAGCCTTCCAGATAGAGATTGGCTAGATTGGCGGGTGCACCATGGCCAGGCCCTGTCACCAGGAACATATCGATAGTATGACGGACAATAAGCCGGTTGAGGTGAGCATAAATCATATTAATGCCTGGGCACGTTCCCCAATGACCCAATAAACGATCTTTGACATGCTCTGGTTTCAGAGGTTCTTTCAGGAGCACATTACTTTGTAGATAGATTTGAGCTGCTACCAGGTAATTAGTGGCTCTCTGATAGAGAGCAAGCACCTCCATCTCTTTCACTGACGGCATTAGCGCTCTTGAGAGATCCATATCATCTGAGGCTTGAATGGACATACTATTAAAACCTTTCCTGTCTTATTCTGATTTACTGAAAACGAGGGCGGCATTAAATCCCCCAAAGCCTCGCGCTCCCACCAGGACATGTTGCATATGTTGGGAACGAGCAGTATGGGGAACGCAATCCAGTGGGCAATGGGGATCAGGTTGTGTATACCCAACAGTTGGCAGAATTACATTTGAATGGAGTCCAAGTAGCGCCATTGCGACGTCAACGGTTGATGCACCATTAAACAAGCGCCCTATCATTGATTTAGGGGCTGAGGCGGGTAAGTTAGCCAGATCTGTGCCAAAGACCTGTTGTAAGGCTCTCACCTCTGAGATATCACCATCTTGCGTACCTAGCCCATCACAGACCACCCAATCAATCTGCGATGGAGATACATGAGCAGATTTCAGCGCTTGCAGCATGGCCCTGGCATATTCTTGACCATCCGAGGCGGGCTCTCGTGCAGAGATCCCATCAAATGTCTGACCACCACCTGCAACTTCAGCATAGATGTGGGCGTTGCGTCGCTGGGCATGCTCCTTACTTTCGATGCAGAAGACCGCTCCACCTTCGCCTATAACAGGGCCAGAACGAGTTGCATCAAATGGTCGGTAAGGATATGAACCACACTCTGGTGAAATGAGCCCGGAAGCCTGGAAGCAAGCAAATGCATAAGATGCAAGGGGAGCTTCCGAGCCGCCGACGACCACAATGTCGCATATTCCTTGCGCAATAATCCTGGCGGCATGAGCCAGAGCGATCAGCCCACCTGCGGCTTCCGCGCAGATATTGCGTCCATACCCACGAATACCATTGCGGATCGAAACCTGACCGATGCTGGCTGCGTAAAACCAGGCAATTGACTGGTAAGCACTGACATAACGTGGCCCTTTCTCCCAACATAAATGCAACTGCTGCTGACCAAAAGTATTGCCTCCTGTGCCAGCTGCAAAGACGGCACCAATACGTGTAGGGTCCTCGTCCTGAATATTGACTTGCGCGTCGGCCAGCGCCTCTTTCGCACAGATGAGATCAAAATGGGTCCAACGGTCTGTTTGGGTGATAATGCGCGTATCTAAGAAATGAGCAGCGTCAAAATCAGGTATGACTCCACCCATTTTGCTCGTAAACTTTGTTGTATCGAAATGCGTAATGGGTGCAAGAAATGACTGGCCGCTGGTCAGGCCTTCCCAGAAATTTGCTTTTCCGACACCAGCGGGCGAGATAACCCCTATACCGGTGACGACTGCTTCTCTAGACATAAAGACCATCCTTTATCCCGGATAACACCAGGGCTGATTGAAATCCTCCGAAGCCACTGCCAGTGGAGACCAACACATCAACTGCTTGTTTTCTTGCTTCGTTGGGGACGTAATCAAGATCACACTCTGGATCGGGCATACTATAATTGATAGTTGGAGGGATAATCCCACGCTGAATGATAAGAGCACTGGCAGCAATCTCAATGGCCCCAATAGCGCCTAATGAGTGTCCCACCATTGATTTAATTGAACTAATCGGGATATGATATGCCTGTTCTTTCCATATAGCTTTGAATGCATTTGTTTCATGGATATCATTCTGAGTAGTAGATGATCCATGAGCATTGATGTGGCAGACAGAATCTGGCGGTATATTGGCTGTATCCAGCGCTCTCTTGATGGCCTGTGCCATATCCAGACCATTGCGCTGCAGCCCGGTCATATGATATGCGTTTAATGCGCTGCCATAGCCATTAATCTCGGCATAAATATGGGCATGACGTTGGAGAGCAAAGTCGAGATTTTCAAGGACAAGAAATGCACAGCCCTCTCCGAGTACAAAACCATTTCTTGTCTTATCAAAGGGGCGCGAAGCTCTTTTGGGCTCGTTATTGCGTGGAGTAGTGCCCTTAATAGCATCAAAAGAAGCCATGTTAATGGGGCAAATCCCCGCCTCGGAAGCTCCGGCGAGAGCAATATCGATATCACCATTTTGTATCCACTCAAAGGCATGGGCGATTGCATCGATACCAGCCGTGCAGCCAGATGAGATAGTTGCGACAGGTCCCTTTACCTGATATTTGACAGCCAACTCTGCACTCAGGCTCGATGGAGTGACTGCGTGATACAGATAAGGGGTTGCTAGTGCCGGGTCTACGTTAAATTCGGTCGCATTACGACTAACCGCTAAATATTCTTGTTCAAGCCGCATCGTAGAGCCGATGGCAGTGCCGCCAGCGAGACCCATACGAGAATGATCGAGTTGGGCGTGGTCCAGATGACTATCTGCCCAGGCCTCCGCTGCAGCCACCAGCGCAAACTGGATGTGCTTATCTAGCCTATCAATTTCATCTTCAGTTAATCCATAAGAGGCAGGGGCCCATTCGGTAACCGCACCGACGACCTGCGATCTAAACTCTGCGAGACGATCCATTTGAGCCAGATCACACGCAGACTTGCCAGTCGTTAAGGTGTGCCAAAAGGCCTCTCTTCCAGTGCCACCTGGAGCAACGACCCCTATACCTGTGATAACAACACGCTTCATGATTTCGTTATCCCTCTTGAGTACTACAGCAACCTACCAGATTTATTTGCCATTCTCTGCATACATCTATAAGGAATTTAAAAATCAACCTATTACCTGGGACTTACCTTGTAAGGGTGCCTCATGTAATTATTGGCTTCTATCATGTTTCTCAAGCAACATAACCTTTTGTGCAATAAAAAGGAGTGGAGAACTGATGGATCGATCATGCACGCCTGAAATGGTAATTGACATTCTGGCAAAAAAAGTAGGAGTTCCGGCGGATACGCCTGATATCCTTACTGCGACCTGGGAGGAATTGGGGGTTGAATCGCTTGGTCTCTCAGAGATGTTTGCCAGTCTGTCTCTTCTATTGGGGATAGAAGTGCCTCATGAAGATGCACTTAATACTAGCAATGTCCAGAGTTTAGTCGTATTGGTCAATGCTCAACTCGTCAATGTTCATCATTAGGAGGATACTATCATGGGATATATTCGCAATGCTGTTCTTATTGAAGCCCCCGTAGACGATGTGTTCAGACTGACAAACAATGTACGGACGTGGCCGACCCTATTCACCGAGTATCTGAGCAGCGAGGTGATTGAAGAGTCTGATAGTTCTGTGACGTTCCGACTCACAACCCATCCTGACGAAGATGGCAACCAATGGAGCTGGATTGCTCAGCGGCACACCGACCAGGAGAGGCGTTCGACTTACTCGGAGCGCCTGCCATCTTCTGGTCCTTTTGAGCGTATGATCATTCGCTGGTGGTATGACCCGGTTGGAGTGCAATGCACGGTGATGACCTGGGAGCAAGAGTTCACGATAAAAGCCGATGCCCCAGTCACGCAGGAGCAGGCGACGAACTACCTGAATAAGCAAACAAAAATTCAGCAAAGTGTTATCAAACAGCGGGTTGAGCAGATCTGTGATGTGACCACGAACCAGGAGTTCCCTTCACGTGGAGTAATCATCGGTCGCTATGAACGTGGTAGCGAGGCTGCTATTGCCGATGCATTTCGACGCTCGGATGAAACGGCACTGCCCCATTTGCTGGGTGTAAAGTCTCGTAATATCTGGGTCATTGATGATATCTATATGCATTTGGTGGAAGCAGAGGTGTCCTTACCAAAAGTTTTAAAAGAGTATGTCAATCATCCACTCTTTAAAGCTGTCAAAGCAGAGGTGGATCAGTATGTGCAGCCGCTCTCTCCCGCTTTTAATCCTGGTGTGGCACAGGAGATTTATCATTGGACAAGCTCTTCCAATTCATAAAGCAATGAGAATTACTTCAATTTGCACTTTTCCATATTTTACATGGTGTACCATACAAAATATGGAAAAGTGCAAACTATACTCATAATCATGTTCTACCTGCTAGAAGGTAAAATAGGGATAACATGATTATTGAGGATTTTGGGAAGTTTGGGGTGAATCCTAAATGAGATTCAGGAGTGTTTGGGCGGGAGGAGAGCAGAAGGGCAGGCATGCTCCTTTTGCTCAGGCTGGTTCGATCTGAAGTAGTGAGGCTCCCTTTTTTATCACGGTGCCGTCTTGTGTCATGACAGCCACCACGCGGCCTGCAACCTCCGCTTGAATTTCGTTGAACACTTTCATTGCCTCGATCAAAGCAACCGTTTGGCCGACTTGAACGTGATCGCCTGCCGCAACGAATGGAGGGGAGCCAGGCGAGGGGGCAAGGTAACATACGCCAGTGAGAGGAGCATTGATACTAATGGTGAGCTGATTAGATCCCTGTATCACTGTATCATGACTTTCAGCATGATGATAGATAGGCGGAGCAACGAACTGACCAGGACGTCGTCGCAGCAGAATCTCTAGATCACCGTCAGCCAGTTCGAGTTCGGCAATGTTGCTTTCTTTGAGAGCAGCCAGAATAGCTTCGACGCGCTTCACCCAGAGCATAATCTTTCCCTTCTTTATAATAATATATGTTGATCAATAACTACTAATGGTTGCCCATACTCCACTCGTTGCCCATCATGTACCAGGATCTCGACAACACGCCCCGCAACGGGTGCTTCCACTTCGTTCGGAATATCCAGTGCCTTGATTACGCCGATGTGCTGTCCCTGTTTTATGTCGTCTCCAATAGCCACCAGTAGTTTTTCTTTTGTTGTAGACCAGGGAGCGAAAATCCCTACCAGCGGTGCTGTAACTGTGTAGTGATGTTGTTCTGGGATAGCAGGTGTTGCTTGCATAACAGGTGCTTCTGCTTGAAAAGTAATGTCGCCTTGTGGTTTGAATTTGCGCAATAAGAAGCGTGCATGTTTGCTGGCATACTTCACCTCGATCTCCGCTATATCGCTCTGATCGATCAAGCGTATCATATGTTGTAACTGGTCAATAGTAAAAAATTCCTCAGTGTTGTGTGCTTGTTGAGAGTGTCCGTTGTTGCTGCTCATCTCTTCCCTCTGCATGCTTTTCCAGAGCCTTGACGGCTGCTTTTCCAATACCTAATGCACCAGCCTCCTCCTGGATGAAACGTGTATAGGTCTCACCTTGCACAAATCCAGGGTGTTCGAGTAAACGTCGCAGGAAAGGAATGGTTGTAGGTACCCCTTCGAGGATAAATTCGTCCAATGCTCTCTTTGCGGTGGCAATGGCTTCATCCCTGGTATTGCCCCATGTGATGAGTTTTGCTAACAAAGAGTCGTAGTGAGGAGGAACTTCATAGCCAGTGTAGAGATGACTATCCACCCGTACTCCCCGCCCGCCTGGTGGCACATATTGTGTAATAGTTCCAGTGTGTGGTCGAAAATCGTCTTCAGCATCCTCAGCAGTAATGCGGCATTCGATTGCATGGCCACGGAATTGCACTTCTTGTTGTAGCAATTGTAATGGCAGACCTGCAGCGATGCGTATCTGCTCTTTTACAAGATCAAGATTTGTAACCTGTTCAGTCACAGGATGTTCAACTTGCAGCCGCGTATTCATTTCCATAAAATAGTAGCGGTCCTGCTCATCAACCAGAAACTCAAGCGTACCTGCATTACGATACCCCACAGCTAAGACAGCCTGTACGGCCTTTGAGCCAATTTCGTTACGCAGTTCAGGCGATAAGTGAGGGCTGGGCGATTCTTCCAGAACTTTCTGATTGCGTCTTTGGCAGGAACAGTTGCGTTCGCCAAGATGCACGCCATGACCATAGTGATCTATTAACACCTGAATCTCAATATGGCGAGCTCGTTCCAGGTAACGTTCCAGATAGATGCCATCATTATGGAAAGCTTCGCGGGCTTCGTTTTGTGCTAACAGGAATGTGCGCTCAAACTCTTCTGAGTTTTTGATCAGGCGGATACCACGGCCACCACCGCCTGCAACGGCCTTGAGCATTAACGGAAACTCCATCCCCTTGATAGCACCCAGTCCTTCCGCCAGCGTATGTAATACAGGTGTTCCAGGTAGCATCGGCAGACCAACTTTTGCCATTGCCGCACGTGCGGAGACTTTGTCTCCCATAATTGACATGGCGTGCGCTGGAGGGCCAATAAAGGCAATATTCATATCCGCGCAGATCTCAGAGAAACTCATATTCTCTGATAAGAAACCATAGCCAGGATGAATAGCCTCGGCATGTGTAAGTACTGCTGCACTGATGATATTAGGGATGTGTAGATAGCTCTTGCTGCCCGGTCCGGGTCCGATACAAATGCGTTCGTCAGCCAGACGTACAGGCAGGGAGTTTCTATCTGCTTCAGAATGGGCAATAACGCTACGAATGCCCATTTCACGGCAGGCACGAATGACACGCAGGGCGATCTCTCCGCGATTAGCGATTAAGATAGTGTGAAACATAGTCAATGCTGCAAAGGCTGTTAAGCCTTTGCGCCTCCCTTTATTTTCAGAAGTTTGTGTGTTGGTACTATAGATAATGGTAATGATCGCAATTACCTGAGAATTACCATCGCAATCCAACCACTAGCGAAAAATCGTACCTTCACACTGAACTTCCACCAGACTATGCTAGACTAACCACACGCGAAAATGCCCCGATCTCTCTATATTTGCGGTAGCGTTGCTCTAGTAGTTCATCGTAAGAGAGACGCTCAAGCTCATCGAGGTGTTTGCTTAAAGCCTCTCGTAGATAATCAGCTGCGAGACCGTGATTGTGGTGTGCCCCGCCTGTGGGTTCTGGGATGAGATCATCAATGATCTGCGTTGCGATCAGTTCGCGTGCACTGATCTGCATTGCTTCTGCCGCTTCTGAAGCAAATGCTTTATCACGCCAGAGGATAGAAGCGGCAGCTTCAGGAGCGGCAACAGTATATATACTATGTTCGAGCATCAGCAAGCGATCAGCAACACTGAGAGCTAGTGCCCCACCACTACCACCTTCGCCAATGACGACAGAGACGATTGGAATCCGTAAACGCGACATGAGTGACAGATTGGCGGCTATTGCACCAGATTGTCCGTGCTCTTCATCTTCCAGACCAGGAAAGGCACCGGGAGTGTCAATCAGACAGACAAGAGGCACGCAAAATTTCTCTGCAAGACTCATTAAACGATAAGCCTTGCGATATCCCTCTGGATGAGGCATGCCATAGTTATGGTATTGCTTATCTTTTGTCGTACGGCCTTTCTGTTGGCAGACAAACATAATGGTGTTGCCTCCTAGATTGCCGAGACCCGCCAGAATTGCATGATCATCTCCAAATGCGCGATCTCCGTGCAGTTCGATGAAATCATTACACATAAGATCGATGTAATCGGCAGCATAGGGACGATTCTTATGGCGTGCTATCTGTACTGTTTGCCATGTAGTCAGCTGGGTAGTCGTCTCCCTTGTGTGAGTGTGTAAATGGCAAACAGGATGTACCTGCTTCTGAGTTTTCTGATCTTTGATTTCATGGTGTTTTTCTGTGAGAATATGTACTATACTCTGCGGTTTGTGCTCGAAATCAATAGCAAGATCCATTATTTTCTCCTTATTATTGGTAGATGTACTAACTTATAGCGTCTTCGTGGCGGTGAGCATCTGTGTGCCATGAGCCCGCATGAGCACCCAGGCGTAGAAAGCGTGCGAGAAAGGAGCGCAGTTTATGGCGGGGCACAACTGCGTCAATTAAACCATGCTGATACACAAATTCGGAGGTTACAGCTCCTTTTGGCAACTGAATATGCAAGAACTGTTCTATGACGCGAGGCCCGGCGAAGCATACCAGAGCCCCTGGTTCCGCAATAATGATGTCACCAAGCATAGCAAAGCTTGCCGTTACGCCGCCCGTAGTAGGATCGGTCAAGAGGCTACAGTAAGGTAACCCGGCCTCGCCCAGCTTCGCAAGGGCGGCAGAAGTTTTGACCATCTGCATAAGAGAATAGATCCCCTCTTGCATGCGAGCGCCGCCAGAGGAAGATACAATTAAAACGGGCAGATGGAGCTCGATCCCTAATTCAATAGCACGTGTGATCTTTTCACCAACTGCAGCCCCCATACTGCCGCCGATAAAACGGAAATCCATGACCGCAAGCGATAAAGGCATCGTTTCAATGGTGGCTTGACCAATAACGACGGCTTCATTGAGCAGGACTTTCTGTCGTTCTTTCTCTAGCTTCTCAGTGTACATCTGAGATTGGTTCACAAAATGTAGTGGGTCAGCAGAAGTGATATCAGCATCCACCTCTCTAAAAGAGCCAGAATCTACTAGAAGGTCAATACGCTCATGAGCAGTTAGCTTAAAATGATAATTGCATTTAGGGCATACTTTGAGGTTCCGTTTGTAATCCCGTTTATAGAGAATCTCTTTACAAACTGGACACTTTACGACAATATCTTTTGGTATAATGACCTGAGTTCGCTTTTTTTCTTCGACTGCTGTTGCAATGATTTCAACGCTAGAAGTCAAAGTTTCCAATGTGCTCACTGTATCTGTCATCACTTTCTCCTTGTAGATAGAAGTTGTATCATGCTACTTTGCGAGCATGAAAGATATTTTGAATCAAAGTAATACAGTTGGTGTTCTTCACCTATGTAGAATACCGGGAAAAATTGCCAAGAACACTAGACATACAACGGGCTTCTCAGCTTTTCTGCTAATGCCGTGATCTTTTCAGGGGTATCAACAGCAAATGCCTGTTTACCAGGAGCAATTGAACGAACCAGTTTTGTAAGCACTTGCGAGGAGCCTATTTCTACAAAAGTATCACAGCCAGATTCAATCAGTGTTTCAACGCAAGTTACCCAACGCACCGGGCTAGTGATTTGCAGGATAAGTTCATCGCAGATCTGCTGTCTGTTGGTAAGCGGCAACCCGGAAACATTGGCAATCAATGGCAGATAAGCATCATTCCAGGTCAAATCCTGTACAATCTCTTTGAGCGCAGATTGTACAGGTGCCATAAGAGGGGAATGGAAGGCACCTCTGGCTCTGAGGCGGATTGCAGTAACATTTTTATAGGAGCTACGCACTGTTTCAATCAGCTCTTGCACGCCAGCCTCTACCCCTGATACAACAAGCTGTGTAGGCATATTCCAGTTTGCAACGAAGATAACATGACGCTCCGATATCTTACTGCAGAGATCTTGTAAGACCTTTGGTGTTAGCCCTACAACGGCGGCCATGGCCCCTGTTTGCTCACACTGTATCTGATACATAAGTTGTCCACGCTGGCTGACAAGATAGAGCCCATCCTCGAAGGAAAGCGCACCAGCAACAACAGCAGCGGCATATTCACCTAAGCTGTGACCAGCCACCATATCGGGGTAGAGGCCGAGTTGGTGAGCATAGTCAGTAAGTGCCAGTGAGTAGGCAAAAAGTGCGGGTTGGGCAACATGAGTATCGCTTAATAACTCAATTGGCCCTTCGAGACAGTATTGGGTGACCGGGACACCAGCCATGCTATCGCTGCGGCTAAGATACCTTTCGAACAGCTCTGGGCAGGTTGTTAGCAGCTCTCTCCCCATACCAACTTTTTGGGAGCCTTGTCCAGGATATAAAAATGCGATTTTACCCACGATGTTATTTCCCTTTCATAATACAGGATCATGCCATCTTCCAGGTGAGAAGATGATAAACCTCATCTTCCTCTGTTTGCCTTTTCAGCGGTGAGAATTATTTGTAATACAATCATTATTTGTAATACAACCGTTACCCTGGGGTTACTAGAGAAGTAAGGATGCAGCCAATAGGAGTGGCTATCGTTAGTAGAAGACAGAAGAAATCGAATGTAGGTAAGATGAGATATTTTTTGGAGGAGCCAGTTGGTTTTTTTATGGATTTTTTTTCTTTCTTTTTGCTCTGAGCATGCAAAAAGAAAGAAAAGAAAAGTAAAAATGAGTTAGAAGCCGCGCAAACTCATGTTGAGAGATGGTTATGGTGACGAGAGTCTGACACTTACTTTGTATGTGTCTGGGAGATCACAACATAAGTTGCAGGAGCTCTTGATTAGCTTTCTCGTGCACGCAATGCCTCAATTGGATTGAGGCACGCAGCCTGTGTTGCCGGGTAGAGGCCAAAGAGAACCCCGATTGCGATTGAGATCGCGAGTGGTAGCCAAAGCGTGTTTGTAGAGATAGTTAACGGTATTGTAGAACTATCGCCCCCAATACTATTAATAATCACCCTGGCTAGCAGCCAGCCTAATCCTAGACCCAATACCATACCAATGATCCCACCGACCAGGCTGATAATAAGTGCCTCAATCAGGAATTGGGTACGGATATCGCTTTGCCGTCCTCCAATTGCAATACGCAGACCAATCTCACGTGTGCGCTCCGTCACTGTGATGAGCATCATATTCATAATCCCAATGCCTCCAATGGTCAGGGAGATAGCCGCAATGCCACTAAAGAGCAATGTTAGATTGCTCATAAGCTGATTGATGAATTGCAAATATTGGACGGAAGTAGAGATCTGGAAGTCATCGGGGCTTCCTTTTGGGAGATGGTGGTTGTCCTCAAGCAGAGTCGTAAGAGATTGTACGACCGGATCAATATTGTCACGTGTGTCTACCTGGATATAGAAATATTTAAAAACCGGTTGATTTGTCATACGAGCCTGATAAGTTTTGAAGGGAATAAAAATCACATTATCACTATCGCCTGATTTCCTCTGTGGGGCGAGCACGCCCGTTACACGGAAGAGCTGATTATTAAGGCGGATCTGTTGACCGATTGGATTTTGCCCCGATTTGGCGAAAAGCTCCTGAAAGACAGTATCACCTAGAACAGCAACCATCACTCCACTGGCATCCTGGGTATCACTGTACCAGGTACCTTGTACAATTTGCAAATTTTTGATGGATTGGATGTCTTGATTGGCACCTGAAATATGGGTATTCCAATGCAGGTTGTTGTAGATAACCAGTGCATTATCGGCGTTGCCGGGGCTGAGCGCCATAATATGCGGAATTTTTTGTAGGGATTGCCAATCGCGCAAGGTAAAAGGCTGCGGAGACTGATTCACTGCGACAGTCAGATTTTGTGGTACACTGCCCTGGACAAGAATTGTATTGGCTCCCAGGCTCTGTGATATGAGATTATTTTCGTAGAGACTCACTTCTGAAGTCATTGTCAGGGCGCTGATTACCGAGATCATCCCAACCACGATGCTCAATATGGTCAGAAACGAGCGTCCCCGATGTGACCAGATCGCTTCCCAGGCGCTACCCCAATGTGCGTAGCTAAATCCACTCCGTTGCCGTCGGTTTTTGCGGAGCTCCTGAAGCAGATTTATTGAACTTTCTTGTGGTGTACCCTGGGGATGTGTCGAGCTATTCATATAGTCATCTCCTCTTGCTTGATATTATTTGGCACCGCGTATAGCTTTAATGGGGTCGAGGCGCGAAGCCCGCATTGCAGGATAGAGACCGAAGATGATTGCCAATCCCGTCGAGATAACAAATGGTAGCAGTAATATCATCGGCGTCACAACAAATGGAAGATTTGTAAGAGTGGTCACAGCCCATCCGATTAGCAGGCCAAATAGCAGGCCAAATAGCCCACCAATGAAGCAGATAAGAAGCGCTTCGATCAGGAATTGGGTACGGATATCAAGCCCATGTGCCCCAATTGCCATGCGAATACCAATCTCACGCATGCGCTCTGTGACTGAGACAAACATGACATTCATAATCCCAAGCCCAGCTCCAAATAATGAGATCGCGGCGATACTGATAGAGAGCATATTAATCAACTGTGTTTGTTGTTGGGTGCTTTTGATCAACGAGAGAGCCGTCAGCGTGTTAAAATCATTAGGATCACGGGCGGCAATCTGGTGATTATGACGCAATGCCGTCGTAATAGCTTGCTGTACCAGATCAATATTATTGATAGTATCAACCTGGAGATCAATTTGATCAATAGCAGTTGTGTTGCGCAAGCGGATAAGAGCCGTTTGAAAAGACACAAAGACGACGTCGTCTTGATGGAAATCGCCACCCTTTGCGGCCAGTACGCCACTTACGTGAAAGAGTTGAGAACCAATGCGAATTTGTTGGTTGAGTGGTGAATTACCCTGGGCATCGGTGAGTTGTTGTGCGACAGTGGCTCCTAACACCGCTGTAGGTTCATGGTTTGTATTGTTACCTTGACTAAACCAGATGCCTGCTGCTAATTGCCAGTCTTGCATCGTAGGAAAATCCTCGCTGACGCCCACAACATCTGTTTGCCAGTTTTGTCTTCCGTACACGACTTCTGTTTGAGGTATTTGTAGGATTGGGCTGATACCTATTACATGGTTTAATGTGTGTAATGTATTAAGATCTGTGCTGCTCAGCGGCTTGATTGGCCTGTTTATTCCATCATTGACGGAGCTCCCTGAAGAGATGCTAATTATATTTGTACCCAGATTGATAAGTTGATTGTTCAATGACGTGCTTATGCCTGCGGTCCAGATCAAGGTGACGATTACCGCCGCAATACCAATAAAAATGCTGAGTATTGTGAGAAAGGAGCGCAGGCCACGGGCTCGAAGCACATGGGCGGCATCACTAACGTACTCGGCGGAGAAACCTCCGTGCTTATATTTGTATTTGCGTACACGAAGCAGATGCAGCAGATCTCCCAGGTTTGCATCCCATTCAGGATAGATCTCCTGAGAGTCTGCCTCTTGTGCTAAAGGTGTAGTCTGTGGTTGAGTAGAGCCATTCACGCTAGATTCTCCTGTATGAACTCTATATGTATTGGCTAATGTGTGGTTGAGACCAATAGGGATGTAGGGATGGACTGCTCCCGGCCTGGTCACTTTTCTATTAGCTTATCTGCTCTACCTTCGCAATCCTTTCGCATTTACTTCGCAGCGGGCCTTACACTGGAGAATTCGTACTCGTATCATTTCAAATTTTACCTTTCTTTATGCGTAATTCCTCAGTAACTTTTATCTCCGATACTAATGATTGAATAGCTTTATCGAACGAGCTACTTACAACCTGTAGTGTGCTAAAGGTATTGAGAAACGAGCAGAAGAAGATCTAAAGCGTCCCATGTATTGTGAGAAATGAAAGCGTACCATTTCTCCTGGCAATGTAGGAGCGTGCTATATGTTTACAACCATCATCGCAAATATTCTTTATCTATTAGTAATCATGCTAGTATTTTTACTGGTTCTGATTTACTTTAGATTCTATGTTCCAGCGACACGAAAGGGTCAGCAGACAGCATATCAGCCTGAGTACTCATACGGTTGTGAGCAGTGCGATATAAGATCTGCCGCTCTCCTACACTGGTATCTGGTGAGCTGTCTCTTTTTGCCAGTGCTACTGGAAGATATGGGGTGCTGTGAACATAAGGCCAGCAAAGGCAATGAGAAGGACATTCTGTCGGACACATCTGATCATGAGCAAATATCTAGTAGTGGACGTCATTTTGAAACGAAAGAAAATTTTGCTGGAGAAATTATGGAGAAGGATGAAGACGTTACCTTACGAAAAAAAGGGTTTAGTGAGCTTCAGATCAAGCAGCTAATCCGCTTGCGCCAGCAGTACAAACAAAACCATTGCCAATCATCTATGCTGTATCGGCGTCTCGAATTCACCCGTTGGCTTGTGCTTACAGGAAAGTTGACGGATCATAAGTAGGGTGTAGCAACGGTTTTGCCGTAGCGACAGACGTTGCTCAAAGAGAGAGAGTTGTTACCGTGATAAAGAGTAATCCCCAGTTGCCAGATTTAGAAAATTCGTCTGCAACTGCGCCGGTTGGTATAGATGTTCTTAAGCCATCGCCGGTCATTGTTATACAAAACTTGAGCAGAACGTATATACTAGGAAAACAGGCATCGGTGTGTGCCTTACGTGGAGTTTCCCTTGAGGTCTACCCAGGCGAGTTTGTGGTAGTGCTTGGGCCTTCTGGATCAGGAAAATCCACCTTTATGAACTTGATTGGTTGTCTGGATCGGCCAACCAAAGGGGAATATTGGTTAGCGGGAAAGCAGGTGAGCCGCCTATCCAATAATCAGCTAGCAGACATACGTAGCCAATTCATTGGCTTCGTCTTCCAGGGATTCAACCTGCTGGAACGGGCGACTGCCGTTAGCAACGTGGCTTTACCTATGGTATACACAGGCATGCCCAAACTCGAACGAGAGCAGTATGCGGTTAGAGTGCTTCAGTTGGTAGGGTTGGGTGGTCGTTTACATCATAAGCCATCAGAGATGTCTGGTGGTCAGCAGCAGCGTGTGGCAATTGCACGTGCGTTAGTCAATGGGCCGGAAGTGTTATTGGCAGATGAGCCAACGGGTGCGTTAGATAGTCGCACAGGGATAGAGATTATGGCGCTCCTACAGGCACTAAACAGGCAGGGGTTGACCATTATACTGGTCACGCATGATCTAAAAGTTGCCAGTTATGCTAGTCGTCAGGTAAGCTTTCTTGATGGGCATATTGTACGGGATGAACATGTAGTTTCTTCTCGCTCAGCATTAGCAGAATGGAGCACCTTAGTGAACACGAATACTCATAAGGAGAATGGTGGCAACCAAACATAACTTGTGAATCTAAAGAAACACGAAACCTTTGTTGAGAAATAGAAGGTATCTTTTCGCGAGAATATGTTTGATACCTGCTATAATTCGCACATTACTTTAAGCAAGGGAGAGATGTATGTCAGTAATAGAACTGGATGGACACCGATGAGTTGGAATACAATAAATGCCATTCTAGGATTAGCCGCCACCGATGATGCCTTCTGCCAGAGGTTGCTGAAGAATCCAATAGAAGCGATAGAAGCTAGAAATTTTCACCTGACGTCAGAGGAGAAAGCTCGGCTCAGGTCCATTTCTACCCAAGACCTGGCAGAGTTTAGTCAGACCTTACTGGCCTTGTTTAAGCATAATTCATAACCTCCACCAACCATCATGTAGTCTCTGCTAAGGGGCAAGCAACTCCGCTTCTCATCTTTACCATATTTTTGCACTTTTACACCTATGGCTCAATGGGCCATAGGTGTAAAAGTGCAAAAATATGGTAAAGATGAGTTTCGTGCGGAGTTGCCGCGCGAACTCATCTGGCGAAAGTATGGATACGATGGGGATCTGAACCTCTCTATTCTTTCCTCCTGTGTAGAACTACTTTTCAATTTTTAGTTAGCCTGCGCACCAACCTCAGTTTTAGGAAGCTCTGCGGCCAGTTCTCCGCTCTCCAGGATCCTTTTGAGTTCTTCAAAGAATATCCCCATGCTACTGCCATCCCACATGTGACGATTTACCATGAGACCCATTGTGCAAATAGGGCGTACCACAACTTGCCCATTGCGCACGACGGGTCGCTCATCAACACGTGGAATTAGGAGCATCGCAGAATTGGGAAATCTTAAAGACGCTGCATGCTTCACAATAGGTAGACTTGATACATGAAACGTACCGAACATCTTACGAATGATTGGCATCTGTGATCTCATCCTGCGAAAAAGCGCACGCCGCATCCAAGCTGCAAAAAATATGCGAGCTAATCTATCAAGCCTTTTATGCCGCTCTTGATCTTCATATCCTCGTACTTGTGTAGTTCGCTTGATAATCTCCTGTCCGATCTGGGACAGATCTTTTTGCCCTGCGTCATTAATGACGATCTCAGGAGAGGGTGCTGCAGTTGAATTCTCTGTATGCACAGCGACACCAATATCGACAGTAGCTGGATAGACCAGTCTTTTTTTCAACATCAGCCGATTGAGGTCAGGGTGCCTTACAAGTGTAATGGCTACAGCGCGTACAACGATATGGGTATATGTGCAGCGAATTCCTTGCCGTTTGGCCTGAGCGATGATTTCCTGAGTGACTGTCATATCTACATCTTCAAATCCGATGGCCCCTGCTGGTTCCAGAATACTCTGTGCATCGTGAAACAACTGCTCTGACGGCTGTAATTTTTCATAACGATCATTCATGTGAACCTCCCTTACCTTAAAGCGAAAACTAAACTTGATTTTCTTGCTCTATTCCCAAATTTGCCTTAGTACCCTTACTTCTTAGTTACCATGCTAGCAAGTGAAATTATTGAGAGCATATAAATTGTTCATTTGCCAGGGATAACTTATTTATGCTGTAATCACATAGTAATACGATGGATATACTTTTGTTCCTAGTAGGGTAGCATATCTTCTAATCCAGTAAGTGGCTTATGCTCATATATTCAGAAGTATAAAATTGCTCATGAGTTTTTGGTGAAAAAAGGTGTTGCAAAATGGAAGTTACCTGAGCTGCTTGAGGTCATCGAGGACCTTGATAGAACGTCTGAGTGGTCTGCCGATCCGGGGAGCTTAGATGCAACCCTTCATGATTTGTACAGAAATGCGACTTGAGTCGTATAGAGATGCACCTCTAGACGGATCACATTGCAATGCGGGATAGTGTATTCTTTCATCAACGATGTTACTTATGAGTTGCGAAAGAGAGTGTTTTGATGGATGCTTTGACCTTATCACGAATGCAGTTTGCCACAACGGTCATCAGCCATTACTTGTTTGTCCCTTTGACGTTAGGGCTTGTAGTAATGATAGCGCTTATGGAAACGATGTACGTCATGAGCGGCAACCGGACGTATAGAGATATGGCAAAATTTTGGGGCCAATTATACCTGATCAACTATGCATTAGGTGTTATTACAGGGCTAGCGCAAGAATTCCAGTTTGGTACAAACTGGGCAAATTACTCGCGCTTTGTCGGCAACATTTTTGGGGCACCACTGGCGATAGAGACACTACTGGCTTTTTTTGTAGAATCGACATTTCTGGGCATATGGATATTTGGCTGGGACGTTCTGCCACGTAAATTCCATCTTGCTACGATCTGGCTTGTGACTGTAGGAGCGTATATGTCTGTGGTCTGGATTCTGATCGCGAACGGTTTTATGCAGTCGCCTGTTGGGTATGTTATTCACGATGGTCAGGCGTATATGACGAGCTTTATGGCACTGCTGACAAATCCAAACTTTCTGAATGCTCTGCCCCATGTGATCGGGAGCGGGTTAGTCACCGGATCTTGCTTTGTTTTGTCGATCAGTGCCTATCATCTCCTCAAAAAGACGCATGATGTGGACCTGTTTCAGCGTTCATTGCGTATGGGCGTTGTCACCGCTCAGATTGGCATCTTGTTTAGCGTGATTGCGGGTGGTGTGCAAGTTGGGTGGATACGTAACAATCAGCCCATGAAATGGGCTGCGATCATTGCTAATTTTAATGGTACAAAGCCGGGCGACCCTGGGATCAATCAGTTAGAGGCAGTTTTTGTAGGACAGTTTGGCCCTGGCGACTATACCCCATCGGTTCTTCTTGCGAGTGTTGGCTATCATGTGATGTTTGTGATTGGCTTGGTGTTGTTGATCATCATCTTGATTGGTCTATTCCTTTTGTATAAAAATTACATTGTAAAAGCACGTTGGTATTTACGCCTGATCATACCTTGCGTAGGCCTTCCATATATTGCTAACATCTGTGGCTGGGTAGTACGCGAGACTGGCCGCGAACCCTGGATTGTCTATAAGCTCCTTACCGTGCAACAGGGACTCACATCAGGAATCAGCCCAACGATGGTGCTTTTCTCTCTCATCGTCTTTGCCGTTCTCTATGGGATACTGGCGGTCATCGATGTTAGCTTATTATTCAAATATGCTCGACGTGGTCTGATCTCTGATAATGAGGCATGCGAAGAGAGTGAAAAAGAACAGATTGCTGTTTTGTAATGGGGATGTCGGCTTGGCTTGTCCAGAGTGTAAGCTCTGAGAAAGAGAGGAAATATACATGACTTTGCAATTGCTTTGGTTTATCCTTGTCATCTTTTTCTTTACTGTACTGTTTATCCTGGAAGGCTTTGATTACGGGATTGGAATGCTCTACCCCTGGATTGGTCGGAATGATGCTGAAAAGCGCATTTTGCTGAACACCATCGGACCATTCTGGCTAGGGAACGAAGTGTGGATGGTATGTGGTATAGGGACACTTTTTGCGGCTTTCCCGACGTGGTATGCCACCTTGTTTGGTAGCCTCTACCCCATCCTTCTTTCGATTCTAGGGTTGCTTGCTGTTCGTGGAGCTGCTATTGAGTTCCGTAACCATGGGACATCACAGGCATGGCGACATTGCTGGGATGGCATCATCGCAGGTTCGAGTCTTCTGGTAAGCATGTGCTGGGGTATCACCATCGCAAATGTGATAGGTGGTTTGCCATTGGATCAGCAGGCACATTTTGTAGGGAATGTTTTTGGCCTTCTCAACCTCTATGCATTCTTATGGGGATGTGCTTTAAGTGTTTTTTTTCTCCTTTATGGTGCTATTTTCCTGTTATTGCGTGTGGAAAAGCAGCATCGTATAGGCCTACACAGTGTTGCTCTACGGCTGTGGATATTTGTGATGATCCTTTTGCTCTTGCTTTCTATTGCAAGCTTCATCTTTGCGCCTATTACATTTCATAGTATTGGAGCTTTTGTTGGCTTGCTTTTGCTTGTCGCCATGTTTTTATCAGGGCGGCTATTACGGAGTTCATCCTATTGGCTTTCCTTTCTTGGCTGTGTTGTGGCCATTGTGCTGGCAGCTTTTCTCCTTGGTGAAGGCATGTATCCCCATATCTTAATCTCAAATATCAATCCGGCATGGAGCTTGACATTGGCTCAGACTGCCTCGGCTCCCTATACGCTTGAGGTTATAAGTTGGTGTATTCTCCCGCTCCTGCCATTTCTGATCTTTGCACAGGTTGCCAATTACTGGATCTTCCGGCGGCGACTTCACGACCGATCTTTTCTTTACTATTAATGGAGGGATCAAGCACTCTCACAGGTTTGGGAACTATTCAGACGTGAGCTACAGAGATTTGGAGGTCAGGAGCCAAAGCGATGACAGGTTGCAGGCAAGCAAAACTGCTCAAAGGGGTCATTGCTGCTATAAACCAGTATGACTGATTACCGACATCGCAGATGGATTTGCCAGATCTGAGGACACAGAAGAGCTCATCGGATGCATGGCAACTCATACGAGCTTGAGCTACGATCCTCCATTCTCCATGGAACACTCCGAATGCGCAGAAAACGCTGGACGAGGGCGTGGACGAGACGGACCTCTTGTGAGCTTGCCAACAAGCGAGAGAGAACTTCTTGCTCTTCTGAGCTCAAATCTTTGGATTGTTTTGCCAAGAGCCAGCGAAGTTCACGTGGAGAGTACGTATTTTCACCGTTCTTGGCATGTTTTGGTGGATGAATCATAGCTGGAAGCGATTGTCGCAGTCGCGTGGTCATGGCTCTCACATGGGTGACGCTCCCTTTGTATCCTCGATCACGAATTTCGCGAAAGATCAGTTCACCATTGTGACAACCATCCTGCCATCCATGCCACTCTATTTCTGGAACGATTCAGACGGAAAGCGCTATTACGAGAGCTACTTCAATGTGTATCCAGGAGTCTGGAGGCACGGGGACTGGATCAAGATTCTGCCGACGGGTAGTGCTATCATCTCTGGTCGCTCCGACTCGACCATTAATCGCATGGGGGTGCGCATGGGCAGCAGTGAGATATACCGGGTTGTCGAAGACTTTCCAGAAATACTCGATAGCCTGGTCGTCGGGGTGGAACTTACTGGTGGAGGATACTCTATGCCGCTGTTCATTGTGCTCAGAGATCAGGACATGCTTGACGATATGTTGAAGGCGAAAATTCGGGCAAGTATTCGCGCCAACGTCTCTCCTCATCATGTGCCGGACGATATCCTGGCCATCCCAGAGGTACCGCGAACACTTAACGGGAAGAAGCTAGAAGTTCCAATCAAGAAGCTCTTGCAGGGCCAGGCACCCGAGAAAGCGTTCAATAGCGATGTGATGAGCAATCCAGGCTCGATGCAGTTTTTCATCGAGTACGCTCAGCGCTTCCTCAGGAGGTCAAGGTAGCTGAGTTGATGAAGAACGCCTATTCTTGCTAAAAGTAGACTATTGGGCAACATTTTTTGCCATCTCAATCAAGTATTGGTATTTTTCCATTCATATCAGAAGAAGAGAGGGAAGGAGACCAACGAGTGATGAGGACTTGTAGCACTTTGTAGCGCTTTTTGTCTTCCTGGAAGATGGCGTCATACTTCTTGTAGGCCTTTGGCACTGATATCCTGTATTTGGATGCGAGTATTTTGGTGAGAGAGATCTCCATTGCTCCTTCCACCTCTGTCAGGCTGTGAAGATTGTACGCCAGTCGGTAATATTCCACCAAACCTCGATATTCCGATTGATACAACTCCATGATGGTAAAATCGCTGTCATTGATCAGTTCGGTTCGTTCCCGTATTTTCCGACCGTACCGCTTGTAACTTTGGCATTTGTTCTTGACAACTTCTCTTGGAACACGTAATCCAATGGTCCCATTCAGGCTTCTTCGATCACGGTGATTGCGGTAAGTATTTTCCTGAAGGGTATGGATTTCGTAATTGAGAAACCGCGCTGTTTCTGTTTTTGCATGCGTGAGCAGTGTTTTAGCCTCGGAAAGTTCTAGCTTGAGTTCTTCTTGCAAAAACGTTCTGAGACGTTGCTTGATCTGCTCTGCATCCTCCTTTGGGCCAATAAATCCCAAAATAAAGTCATCAGCATAACGACAAAATTGGAGCCGTCGATAGTCAGGGTCATCAGGAAGTTGGGAGGGGAGCTTTTGAGCCTGTTTTCTCACTACGTCTGCTTCTTTTTGCCGTCCTGTTCTGGATAGGTAAGAGGCTCGGTTCATGAGCTTTTTGTAGGCTTGATTGGCTTTCCTCTTGCTCCCTTTCGTGTATTCTGGAATGAGTATGGTTTCGACAAACTTGTCCAATGTATCTAGATACAGGTTGGCCAGGATTGGACTCAGCACGCCTCCTACAATGTTGCCAAAAAGGTCCTGAGTTTCGTGTATCAGAGAGCGATCCCGCGAACTCAGCTGTGTGCAACCTATGGAGATGGCTTCCATGGCGCACCCCTTGATTGCACCGTGCGTCAAGCGGAAGAGACAGGCACGCGCGATCCTGGAGCTTTTCATGACCAGACGCGTTCACAAGCAACCGAAGGAAGTGGAGGTACACGTCATGTTTGAACCCAACCGTGAAGCAGACCACGTGCTGCATACAGCCTACACCATTCTGCTTCCCATCAGAAGGCGACAGGTACCGACGCCCACGAACAGTGAGACCATCTCGCCTTACATCCCAACCCCGATGGAAGAGAGGAAACACTCATGAATGATCTTCAAGTGGCGATCTATGCACGGGTGTCGTCCGAGCAACAAAGCGAGGCCAAGACCATTGACAGCCAACGAGAGCGAATTGCGGGCCCATATCAACAAGCAAGGCTTCTCGCTTCCCAGAGAACAAGAGTTTATCGATGATGGGTACAGTGGTGCCACCCTCATTCGTCCGGCCTTAGAGCGCCTACGCGATGTTGCTGCTGCTGGCGGGATTGATCGACTCTACGTGCTGTGCCCCGATCGCTTAGCTCGTAACTATGCCCATCAGGTGCTCTTGCTTGAAGAGTTTCTCCGAGCTGGCCTTGAGGTCAGTTTCCTCAATCGAGAAGTCGGTCAGACGCCCGAGGATCAGCACTTGTTACAAGTGCAGGGCATGATTTCCGAATATGAGCGAGCCAAGATCATGGAGCGCAGTCGCCGTGGCAAACGACACGCTGCGCAGGCAGGCACCGTGAGTGTTTTGAGTGGTGCACCCTATGGATACCGCTACATCGGCAAGCACGATGGGGCCGGAGAAGCACGCTTCGATGTCCTGCTGGAAGAGGCGCGCGTCGTTCGTCAGGTCTTCCTGTGGGTCGGGCACGATCGTTGTTCCATTGGTGAGGTCTGCCGCCGACTGACCGCAGCCAAAGAGCTGACGCGAACCGGCAAGACGGTCTGGGATCGTGGAACCATCTGCGATATGCTCAAAAATCCGGCCTACAAGGGGATGGCCGCTTTTGGCAAAACGAGCGTGGAACCCTTGCGACCGCGCTTACGAGCACAGCGAGGACGTCCGATGCAACCCAAACGTGCAGTGAGCAGTCAAGATGTGCCTCGGGAACAGTGGATGAGCATTCCCGTTCCCATTCTGGTGAGTGAGGATCTTTTTGAAAGTGTGCAGGAACAACTGCAAGAAAATCGACAACGCGCTCGCATTGGGGAGCGTGGGGCTCGTTACTTGTTGCAGGGTTTGCTTGTGTGTGGGTGTTGCGGATATGCTT
>CAWKKX010000008.1:0-17248 GCA_963850365.1 uncultured Chloroflexia bacterium | reverse complement strand
ATTGACACCCATATGCACCTGGGTACCTCGCGGTTCACAGGGCACACCACAACCGAGACTGAACTGCTGGCGGCTATGGAACAGTACGGGATCACGCATGGGCTGGTGATGCCACAACCAACATTGGAGTCTATCCCAAAGGTTCATCGCAGGATCTACGAACTGACCCAGACGTTCCCATCGCGCCTTTTCGGCATGGCAAGTATTGATCCATGGCTCAGTGAAGAGGAATACGAACGTGAATTTGCGTGTTGTGTGCGCCAATATGGATTTGTCGCGGTCAAACTCCATCCATTGGGACACAATATTTCGCCGCTCGCACCGCAATGCGACAAAATTTATCAATGTGCTCGTCAATACAACATTCCTGTCATTGTTCATACCGGCTTGGGGACTCCCAACTCCCTGCCAGCTCTGATGATCGAGCCGGCACGCCGTTACCCAGATGTATCCTTTATTCTCGCTCATGCTGGATTTGCCGTGTACACCGCTGAAGCTATCGTAGCAGCTATGTGCTGTGATAATATTCTTCTTGAGCCATCCTGGACGCCAATCTTTTCGGTGCGCGAGATGATCAAACGTGTTGGGATTGAGCGTATTCTCTTTGGCTCAGATCACCTGGAAAACATTCCAGTGGAACTTGCCAAGTTCCACGCGCTCAACCTCTCGGACCACGAGCGGGAACACTTATTTTTTCATAACCCGAACCGCATTTTTCGGCTTGGGCTCTAAGGAGGTGTATTCGCATGTTCACATGCAAAATAGCTGTTCTTCCCGGTGATGGCATTGGTCACGAAGTTACACGTGAGGCGTTGAAGGTGCTCAAAGCTATTAGTGAGTGCTATACAGATCTTGCGTTTGAGTTTGAAACATTTGATGTTGGGGCGGAAAGGTTTTTGCGCGAGGGAAGTGCAATGACCGAGGACGCGTTCAACCATTGTCGAGACGCCGATGCTATCTTCATGGGTGCGATTGGTTTGCCGGAAGCACGCCATCCCGATGGACGCGAAGTCAATGGGGATGTTATATTCCGCTTACGTTTTGATCTCGACCTGTATGCTGGTGTACGACCAATAAAATACTATCCGGGCGTACCGACCGTTCTGAAAAATGTCACGCCAGATGTAGACTACGTGATTGTTCGAGAAAATGTGGAAGGTCTGTATGCCTCACGCACAGGAGGCTGCCGTGTACGCGATGAGGTGACAACAGATACCATTATCATCACGCGCACTGGAACACAAAAGGTTACCGACTATGCTTTTCGTCTGGCACAGCGACGATCCCAGAAGAGAAAGAGCAACTCCTCCCTGGTCACCTGTGTAGATAAGGCAAACGTGCTGCGTTCATATGCGTTCTTTCGCGAAGTATTCGATGAGGTCGCGCACAACTATCCAGACATTGAACATGAGCACGTCTACGTCGATGCCATGACTGCCTATCAGGTTTTAACTCCACAGCATTTTGATGTGGTCGTTGCTGAAAATATGTTTGGTGATATTCTTTCTGATCTGGCAGGAGCCACAGTTGGAGGATTGGGTATGGCTGCCTCAGCGGATATTGGGGACCAGCATGCTATGTTTCAGCCAGCTCATGGAACAGCACCTACCATTGCCGGAACTAATAGCGCGAATCCTCTGGCTACCATTCTTTCCGCTGGCATGATGCTCGATTGGCTGGGGCACCGTTTTGCCCACGCCAGTTGCATTGACGCAGCAGCATCCATCGAACAGGCTGTTGCCACAGTTCTGGCAAAAGGGAACACTCTTACAGTAGACCTCAATGGCAAAAGCTCTACCTCGGAGGTAAGCGATGCCGTTGTCACGCACTTGCAAACCGGGAAGGAGTTGTCTTGATGTCAGATGATCCCCTACGCGGCCTTTTGATCGGAGCTGGTCATTTCTCAACTATTCAACTGGATGCCTGGCACCACGTTGAGGGTGCTCAGATCATCGGGCTGGTCAGTCGTACCTATGAACGAGCGCAAGCCGTGGCGAATGAGATGGGAATCGGTTATGTGAGTACGAACGTGGTGGCGACAATCGAGGCACTCAAGCCCGATTTTATTGATATCTGTACGCCACCAGCTTCTCATTTTGCATACGCGAAGATTGCCGCTGACCATGGTTTACCTATTCTCTGCCAGAAACCGGTCGCGCCCAGCCAGGAAGAGAGCCGCATGCTCGTTGTGTATTGTCAGCAAAAGGGAGTGCGCTTGATGATTAACGAGAACTGGCGCTGGCAAGCCTGGTACCAGGAAATCAAGCGTTTGCTCGATGCGGGACAGCTTGGCGACGTTTTCCATGTGGAGATCGTGATGCGTCCAGGCGATGGATGGGGCAGTTCGCCTTATCCAGATCAGCCCTATTTCAAAGATATGCCCCGCTTTCTTCTTTTTGAAACAGGTGTTCATTATTTCGACACGTTACAGTTTCTCTTTGGAAGGATTGAGCAAGTCTACTGTTGTAAACGCACCATTAACCCGCTTATTCAAGGCGAAGACTATGTCATTGTGATTGTAGAATTCGCCTCCGGCCTCAGCGGTATTTATGATGCAAACCGCGTGTCCTTCGTGCCAAAAGTGAGATCCAACAGTTATGGATGGATGCGTATTGAGGGAACGCTGGGCAATCTGCGTCTGGATCTTGATGGACGACTGTTTATTACCCCGCGTGGTGGTGTAGAATATGAGCACAACTATAGCATTCCTTCTACCTGGAAAGGTGGATGCGCGGTGGCCGCTCAGCAACATTTTGTCGATGCGCTCCGTTCAGGCGCTCCTTTCCAGACAGAAGGTCAGGATTACTTACGCACGCAAGCAATTGTAGACGCTGCCTATAGATCCGCAAGCGAGAAGGTGGCGATACGCATAACGGACTAACGCGCGAGAAGGAACAGTCATGATACGCAATATCACCCTATCCGCAATAGATGAAAAAGAGACGCTAGACAATGGTGTATACATGAAGCTCAAAGAGATGATTGTCAATGGTGAGCTACAACCGGGCGTACTCCTGGTTCAGAGCCAACTGGCAAAGATGCTCAATGTCAGCCGCACACCACTTCGTAAGGCGATAGGTCAACTCGAAACCGAAGGATTGTTAATGCATACGGCAAAAGGGTGTTACGTGCATGCTTTTACGACAACAGATATGGTGTCGGTATTTGAAATACGGGCTGTATTGGAAGGACTTGCCTGCCGCTTCGTGGCGGCAAAAGCAGAGCCAGCGGACTTCGCATATATGCGAGCATTGTTTCAGCAAGCATATCAACTCTACGAGCAAGAGGCAAATCGCGAAGCTTACTACCTGGCTGATCTGCGCTTTCACACACTTATCATCGACCTTGCAAAAGATCCCTTGCTCAGCCGCACGGTGGATTCCTATCGCTTTATCCTAACCAGCCTTCTGAAAGGCTTATATCGTGATCCACACGAAACCTACCCGGAGCATCTGGCCATTATTGAGGCGCTTGCCGAAAAAAATGGCGAGCACGCTGAAAAACTTATGCAAGACCATATTCGCAAAGCTATTCCGCATATCCAGCAAGGAGAAGTGGCTGTTCCTCCTAAATAAATAAGTGGAATACAGCCACTACTGTCATGGATGGCGTAGCCATCGATGTGCTGACATACATGATTCCATGTATTGTGTTGTTTCATGTTCCCGAAAGGAGGTGTGTAACGGAGCATGTTTTCACGTTCTTGAGCGCATTGATAGCTCGTCCCGATCTTACTTATTGCCACAGAGTTGGCTAGAGAGATTCCCATTTGCAATTCAACAATCCGGGCGATTCTACGCTGTATTGTCGTATACAGTGTATACAGTGTATACAGTGCATGTGTTGTATACAAAAATGAACAGGAAAAGCTCTCTGTGTTGAGAGCAAGGAGACAAAAGCAATGGAACAAACAAAGAGGTCTCACGTTCCTTCTGCCCGTTGGTGGCGCATTGTTGCGGTAGCATTCATGCTTTACGCAATTTCCTTTATGGACCGTATCAATCTGGGGTTTGGTTTTACTGGAATGCAAAAAGACCTCGGTTTCAACGCCACGATTTCTGGCCTGGTCGGAAGTATTTTCTTTGTTGGCTATTTTCTGCTGCAAATACCAGGTGGTCAGATTGCGCAGAAGTGGAGCGCCAAATGGTTTATTCTCATTTGTATGCTTATCTGGGGTCTGTGTGCCGCTGCGACAGGGATTGTCCAGAACACAGCACAACTCTTCGCTATTCGCTTTTTGTTGGGCCTGGCTGAAGGGGGCGTCTACCCGGCCATGATGGTCTTGTTACGGTCGTGGTTTCCCGCCTCGGAGCGAGGTCGGGCCCTTTCGTACTTCATTCTTTGTGTTCCGCTGGGATCAATGTTTATCTCCCCGATTTCAGGTCTGATTCTGGCTGTTTCGAGCTGGCGCACCATGTTTATTGTTGAGGGGCTGTTTCCCTTTGTTTGGGCGCTGTTCTGGATATGGCTCATCGCTGATTCACCAGCAAAGGCCCGTTGGCTTTCTGCGGAAGAAAGAGCGTATCTGGAAGCAGAATTTCAAAAGGAAACAGTCAGTACACCACAGCGCACGGGCACGTTGGGCGAGGCACTGCGCAACAGCTCTGTCTGGCTCATGGTTCTGATCTATTTCTTACTCCAGATTGGTCAATATGGGATTGGTTTGTGGCTTCCTACGGTGGTAAAAGCCATCTCGGGAGGAAACTCGGTGCTGGTTGGCTTTATTACGGCATTGCCCTGGCTGGCTGGTGGAATCGGCCTGGTAATCAATGGACGGCACTCTGATAAGACGGGTGAACGCAAATTCCATGTTGGTAGCGTTGTAATTATAGGAGGCATCTTTCTCCTGATTTCAACGCTTTTGGGGAAGAACAATGCCATCCCATCTATCATAGCGTTAATCCTGGCTGTCGGCTTCTTCCAGGCATACAACGGGGTCGTCTGGGCTATTCCGGCGGAACTGGTAGACGCGAGCATTCTCGGCGTAGTCGCGGGCCTGATCAACGGCGTCGGAACGTTGGGTGGAGGGTTCATTGGACCTTTGGTTGTGGGCTATCTTATTACCCAGACAGGAAATATCCTGGCCGGTGAAATTTTTCTGGTTATTGCGCTGATCCTGGCCGGGCTTCTGATCTCGATGCTCAAACTCCAGACCGGGAAAAGAAGCAGGGAGACGCTCTCATCTTCTGCTCTTAGCGAATCAACTGGTTCAACAGGCGTCTGATCGTTGTCTTCACACGTGCGTTCTCCGAGCCGACCAACCGGGGAATTCGCGTGTGGGGTGTTCTTTTCAGAGGAGGAGCAAAGGTGTTTCACTTTATCGATCATGTAGCAATCGCGGTCTGGGATATCGAAACATCCTTACCGTATTATACAACACAATTAGGGATGAAATTTCTGCATACCGAGACAATCGAGGCTGCCGGGGTAAAAACAACCTATCTGGATGCAGGCAATACCATGGTACAGTTGTTGGAGCCGTTACGGGATTGCCCTATTAAAACGTTTCTTCTGGCACATGGAGAAGGATTGCACCATTTTTGTCTGGCTGTTGACGATGTCTATCAAACACTGCACGTATTGCCAGATCAGAAGGAAGTTCAGGTCTCACGAGGGGGAAGAAATCGTCGCACAGCATTCCTGCGTGATGTGCCAAATCAACTGGTGATCGAGATTACGGATGTACATGAGCAGCAAGAGAAGGAAAGCAGCGAATAGGGGAGAAAGATCCCTGCATTTCAAGGCTTGTTGCTTTGTTGCTGGATACGGCAAATCGGTGTACCATCCATGTACTGAGGTTTATAACTATGTTTACACTCACTGAATTAACGGCTCATCTGCCTGCTCAACCTGACGAAGCGACACTTTTCCCTCAAATT
Source organism: uncultured Chloroflexia bacterium (assembly GCA_963850365.1). GTDB lineage: Bacteria > Chloroflexota > Ktedonobacteria > Ktedonobacterales > Ktedonobacteraceae > Dictyobacter. Next base: position 11,369 of record CAWKKX010000008.1, on the reverse strand, counting down.
CAGCGCCTGGTGGCTAAAAGCGAGCACACGCTGGTTGTCATTGATGATGACCCAACAGGGACACAAACGGTTTCGAATGTAGAGCTGCTGCTAACCTGGGATGAGTCTTTACTGATAGAACGACTCCAGCAGAAACCACGGCTCTTTTATCTGCTGGCAAATTCGCGTAGTATGCCCGAACAGACGACAAGCGATCTTCATACAACGACCGCACGCCAGTTGACAAGCGCTTCACAGCACACAGGCGTTGCATTCACGCTTGCCAGTCGCAGTGATTCTACTCTCCGTGGGCATTATCCTGCGGAAATCTTTGCACTTGAACGCGGATCTGGCAAGCAATATGATGGGCATCTCATTATCCCGGCCTTCTTTGAGGGCGGGCGCTACACCATCAATGATACGCACTATGTTGCTACTCCCGTAGCCTCCTCTGATACGCTATTACCTGCCCATGAAACTCCTTATGCGCGAGATAGCACCTTTGGGTACCATACTGCGTACTTACCAGCATGGATTGAGGAAAAGAGCAAAGGATACTGGCACGCAAAACAGGTAATCAGCCTGGACTTGCGCCTGATTCGAGAAGGCGGACCAGATGCTGTGGCTGCGAGACTGCGTGCGGTCACGGGTGGGCTGCCAATTGTCGTCAATGCCGCTGGGTATGGAGACCTCGCGGTGGTGGTGCTGGGTATACTCAAAGCCGAAGCAGAGGGAAAGCGCTTCATATATCGCACAGCAGCCAGCTTTGTCCGCTTACGTGGCGGTGTTGCCACGCGCCCATTGTTATCTCCCGCCGAGATTCTTGGAGCATCACCATCGTTTAGCAGTGGGCTGGTAGTTGTCGGTTCATATATGCCTGGGAGTACCAGACAAGTAGAAGCCTTGCTTACCCTTCCATCTGTGCAGGGTGTAGAACTTCCGGTTAAACCCATTCTCCAGTGCGCAGATGGCGGAGCTGCTCTCATCGCAGTCCTCGGACGGCGTGTGAATGAACTTTTACAGGCAGGTATAACTCCTGTAGTCTTCACCAGCCGTGCCCCGTTGACAGAAACAGACAACATTGACTTTCTCACGATAGGACAACGCATCTCGCAGGCCCTCATTGAAATGATTCGCAGTGTAGAAGTGCAACCGCGTTTTATTATCGCAAAAGGTGGTATTACCAGCCACAATATAGCCCAGTATGCTCTGGGAGCGGAACGAGCGCATGTCTTAGGACAGTTGCTCCCCGGAGTTTCGGTCTGGCGGTTAGAAAGTGGTTCTCATTTGCACTTTGCGCATGTTCCCTACATCGTTTTTCCTGGCAATATCGATGGTCCTGACAGCCTGAAGACAATTGTCCAGCTCTTATCAGCACAATAGAAACAGAGAAAAGATGTTAGTAAATACACAGGAATTAGTCAATGAAGCACGAAAGCTTGCCGTCGCTGTAGGAGCATTCAATACCTACAGTCTGGAGTTGACGCGTGCAATTGTGCAAGCTGCCGAGCAACTAGACCGACCGATCATACTCCAGTTGGGCGTTGCAGCGGTAAAAGCAAGTGGAAAGCCCCTGGTCAAAGCAACCCTGGTTGCGGCACAACAGGCAAAGGTACCGGTCTCAGTTCACCTGGACCATTGCACCGATCTCAACCTGATCGAACAATGTCTTGCCTGGGGCTGTTCTTCTGCCCTGGCTGATGGCTCTCATCTCTCTTTTGACGAGAATATTGCTTTTACTCGCCGCGCTGGCAAGATAGCATCTGTATACCATGCAACAATCGAGGCAGAATTGGGGTATCTGGCAGGAACAGAAGATGGTGTGAGCGTTGAAGCGGTTAGCGCTTCGTTGACCAATCCTGAACAGGCACGGCTATTTGTCGCAGAAACAGGGGTATCTATGCTGGCTGTGGCAATTGGCAACGTCCATGGCTTTACTCCCAATCCGCCGCCACTTGACTTTGGGTTGCTGGCTCACATCGCGTCCCAGGTCGATGTTCCCCTGGTTCTCCATGGGGCGAGCAGCCTGGGTAGAGAAAATATTCAACGCGCTATCTCTTTGGGGGTCGCGAAGGTGAATGTCAATACTGAAGTGCGTACCGCTTTTCTCTCCGCCATTGCAGCCTGGGGGTTGCGCGTGGGACCAACGCCAGATGTTCGGCAAAAGGGACAGGATTGGCTTGACCTTATGGGTCAAGCGATAGCACCAGCGCAAGCGACAGTCGCGGAACATTTGCGCATAGTTGCTATGATGCAGTAGTGACATGATGAGCGTATCGTGCTGTATCGAGGCGTTCACATGGCTCCAATGGCTAATGATCGGGGGAAGCTGAGCGGTCCTGATGACGGAAAACAATACACCGACATGCTACACTCCCCCTTCCTTTCGGAATTCAAGCCAGGTGGCAGGCATAAGCCGGCTATGCACAACAGGATCTTCCAACGACCCTGCTACCTTCCGGTATACCGCTGATGCGGTGCACCATCTTGTTGCGCATCCTGTGGGCCACTACCCAAAACTAGACTCACGGAATTACAGGACAAAAGCGATTTCACCAGAGAGCGTATAACAGATCGCCTGTGCGTTCGGAAAGAAAATCTTGAAAGCACCTTCGATGACATTCCCCTTCCTATCTCTACTCGGCTCCTCCCAGGAGTAATTACATATAATTGCTTCGCCTTCAACAATATCACCGTCAAAACGACGAATTAACTTCAACGCGAGTGGAGTTATAGTAAGACAGTAGAGGGTTTTCAAGCTTTTTCTCCTTTTATATCTCTCATTAAAAATGTCAGAGCACCTCTTTGAAAATTTCATACCTACACCAGGGATGAAAGAGGAAACAGATATGAACCGCCCACAAAGAAAAGATAGGCAGGGAATGACACGGCTCCATGGTATGGCTACAATGGCGGGGCTGGCTCTCATCTCAGCATTGGGAGGTTATTCTCAAGTATACGAACAACGTGTGAAGATAGCGTGAAAATAGCCATGCGTTCTGTGAAATTTGTGTGAAGCAGTTTCACAGCTTCACTTTCCTCCATATATAGAAGAGTTTACAAAAAGAAGAGTTTGCATTTCTATCAATTATTGACATTCTTCGCATTTTATGGTATGGTAATGTGTGTCTCAAGCAAGTGGCAGAATGGAGATGAGACGGGACATCGATGTGGCTACATCGCTATCCACCATCTCATGCACTGCTTCATCTATTTTAATATCTTACTGGGCCTGAGAATGTGACTTCAATGGAGAACGTCCTCGTATTTCGTCCCATCTTGAGCGATTTCCAGGTTGTGCTCTTGCAAACGAGCAGATCGTGCTTTTCCAATGAAGGAGAGAAATGAGATGGCAGGTAACAGATGTGTTGTATATGAAGAGGCTGGGAAGGTCAGTGTCAAGAACATCGACTATCCAAAGCTAGAGTTGAAAGAACAGAAGCGTAAGTGTGATCACGGCGTTATCCTCAGGATAGTAGCAACCAATATATGCGGCAGTGATCAGCATATGGTACGTGGTCGAACCACAGCTCACAAAGGTCAAACATTAGGACATGAGATCACCGGTGAGGTCATCGAAGCAGGGCGCGATGTCGAGTTCATTAAAGTGGGTGATCTCGTTTCAGTACCGTTCAATATTGCCTGTGGACGGTGCCGCATGTGTAAGTCAGGGAATACTGGCGTCTGTCTAAATGTCAATCCAGCGCGGCCAGGCGCAGCCTATGGCTATGTTGATATGGGTGGCTGGGTAGGAGGTCAGGCGGACTATGTCATGGTACCTTACGCGGACTGGAATCTGTTGAAGTTCCCTGACAAAGACCAGGCCATGGCAAAGATCAGAGATCTGACGATGCTCTCAGACATTTTTCCCACTGGCTATCATGGTGCCTTTACCGCTGGCGTCAAGACAGGATCAACTGTCTATGTTGCAGGTGCTGGACCCGTTGGCCTGGCATGTGCAGCGTCAGCGCAATTGCTGGGAGCAGCTGTCGTTATCGTCGGTGATCTGAACAAGGAGCGTCTTGCACAGGCACATAGTTTTGGCTGTGAAACTATCGACCTCACAGAGACTGGCGATCTCCCTGATAAGATTGCTCAGATCGTCGGAGAGCCTGTGGTCGATGCAGCAGTTGATTGCGTCGGCTTTGAGGCACGAGGTCATGGTCAGGGTGCGACAGAGGCTCCGGCAACCGTGCTTAATGATACGATGAGCATCACCCGTGTTGCTGGAAGTATCGGCATTCCTGGTCTCTATGTGACCGGCGACCCAGGGGGTATTGACGAAAATGCGAAGATGGGTCAGCTTGGTATCCGTATCGGTCTCGGCTGGGCCAAGTCCCTCTCTTTTACCACTGGTCAGTGCCCGGTCATGCGCTATCATCACCAGTTGATGATGGCGATCCTCAACGATAAGGTACAGATTGCCAAGGCAGTGAACGCTACAGTGATCCCTCTGGAGGATGCTCCTAAAGGCTATGTGGATTTTGACAAGGGAGCCGCCAAAAAGTTTGTTCTCGACCCGCACGGGTTGATCAAGTAACCAGATATCGATGATCAGAAACGAGAAGAGATTCCGGCTTTTGCTTCGTGCCTCTTCTTGTGGGTTGAAAGTGAGGGTCGGGTGAATACCCGGCCCTCACTTCTTTCATGTGACACGGAACTACATGAGCCAAAATTTGATAATTGCGTGGGCAATCTGCCCATTTGTTGAGGACTTTATCCTTTATAGCTTTCGGTCTGCATTATATAGAGTTTGGCATAGCTCTGATTCTGAGCTAGAAGTTGAGCATGAGTACCATATTCTGTAATGTGTCCATCTTCTATGACCGCAATACTATCAGCCATCGAAACAGTACTAAAACGATGCGTAATTAAGAGACTTGTGCGATTTTTGATAAGGGTACGGAATTGAGTATAGAGGTCATGTTCTGCAATAGCATCCAGGGATGACGTTGGCTCGTCTAATATGAGTAGATCTGCCTCACGCATGAACATGCGTGCCAGGGCAATCTTCTGCCACTCACCACCTGAAAGATCATTCCCATCCTCATCTTCGGCTAACCATCGACTAAGAATGCTTTGATATGCTTCAGGTAATCTGGTAATGCGCTCATGAATCCCTGCCTTTGTTGCTGCTTCCTTGATGGCTGGCGGATGCTCAATCTGCTCGGTATCACCAATGCCAATGTTCTGTGCAACGGTCAGATCATAACGCGAGAAATCTTGAAATACAGTTCCAATCCGTTGGCGTAGGTCCCGCAGATCAAGCTCACAAATATCTATATCATCCCATAAAATCTGACCTTCTGTCGGATCATAGAGGCGCGTCAAAAGTTTTACCAGTGTGCTTTTGCCTGCTCCATTCAGGCCTACTAGCGCAAGACATTGACCGACAGGAAGAAAAAGATCAACGTGCCGCAATACCCACGGATGTTGATCACTATAGCGGAAAGAGACATCCCGCAAGGTAATTCCCGTCTGTAAGGGGGGTACTCTCTCTGGCTGTGAGCTTATTGCAATCGCTTGCGGCAAAGCCAACAGCGTATTGTATTGATCATACAGGAGAGCACCCTCTTTCATCTGCGAAATTGCACTCACAATACCCATCAATGATGATTGTACGCTCATTATCGCGCTTGAATATAATGTCACATCACCAAGACTGATACGCCTTGAAAATACCTGCAAGATAACAAAAACAAAGGTCCCCGTTGCAACAATCCAGGAGAGGATAGCAAGAAGAAATTGCCACTGTAATTCCCGTTTTGCTTGCTTGCGTTGTGTGCGATAAATATCCTGTGTGGTCGTAGTAAAGAGGGTAAGAAAATAATCACTGAGGTTAAAAAGACGAACCTCTTTGGCAAAGGTAATCCAGGAGAGAATTTGTCCATAATAGCTAGCACGGCGCTCTTTTAAGCTGTTGCTGGACATGAGCCCAAAGTGTTGCTGGCTCAAGCGTAACTGAACCAGCAGTTGCGGTATGACGGCAAGCACGATCAGACCTGCTAAAAGCGCATTGAAAATAATCAATATACCGATAAATGAGACAACGGTTATGATTCCTTGTAGGAGGCTTGTAATGATGGAAAGAGCTTGCATAGGCGCGATTTGGGCTCCCGTATGTGCTAATTCTATGGTGTTATGGAATTTGGGATCTTCAAAGTACGAGAGGTCCAGCAGGTCATTGAGCTTTTGATACACACTGATTTTCATCTTGAGAGACATTTTTCGCCCTAGTTCGGCGTTCCAATAGGTGTGTAGAGGTTGAAGAAACTGACCAATGATAACCAGCACAGCTTGAACCATCAACAAGAAAAGCGCCTGCTGTGGAAATGAAGTTGAGCCATGACCTTGAATATTCTGACTGAGGAGATCAAATAAACCTTTTAACACCCAGGCTGTCGCCAATGGTAACAAACCTTGCACAATCAGAAGAAAGATATGCCTTATACACCCCCATAGGTCTGTCTGTAAGAGAATCTTTATCATCTGACTGGTTGTTGTTATAAAATGAACTATAGCCGGGAAGCGCTGCTTTCTTAGCAAAATCCCCTCTTTGGGTGGAATCGTCATGAATGTTCCTCATTTTTGTTTTTGTTCGTATTTGATATATTTTATGCTAGAACAAGAGCTATCTCTTCGGGAGGAAATTCGCTATGGTATCCTACTGAGCGAACATTTTCGTGCGCATCAATGAGGCAATAAAATGGCATACCAATTATCTTATAATCTGCAAACATGCTATTTGTAGCACGAGGAGCGATGAGAACAGGCACTTGAAGAGCAAGTTTCTCTATGCATTCCTGTGTATGCTCTACACTGGCACCGCTCACCAGAACAACTGTGCCGTCCATTTTTTTAAGGAATTGGGTGGCACGGTCAATACATGCAGAGAGTAAATCCAGATATGGAAGGGACTGGCTTATTAATGGAACAAAAAACAGGAAGAGTGTGGGGTGCCCACTGTAAGTACTGAGTTGTATTGTTTCCCCTTTTACGTTTGTAGCTGTGAATGCGGGAGCTTTCTCTCCAATCGAGAGCCCGCCTTTTTGAAGTATTTCTGGTGGAACGGAGGTGGGAGGGTCAGATAATCCGTAGCGAGGAAGCCGTATCAGCATCAGGCCATAGACGCGTTGAAATGAGATTGGTCCCCATGAGCGCGAGTCGGTGCTCTCCGCTCTATTATCGCCTTCAACAAAGATGTGCTGTGCAGGAATGTACCATACCCACTGTTCTTGCTTTTTGGATGCGCACAATTCGCTCTCGCCGCTTGCCTGAATTTCGTTGCCGGGCCTTGTGATAAGCGTCTCACCAGCTACGCCACTAATTCTTTTTATAGAAGGTATTTTTTTATGCTGTATGCCTTCATCATTTTTCTGAAATTCAGGTTGCACCAGTACGATTTGCCCTTTATGGAGCCACTGACCTGGCCAATAGCGAAGGAATAGCACACGATCTCCAGGTAGAAAGGTAGGATACATACTCATTTGTTCTATTGTAACGAGTATAAGCATAAGACGAATGAAGATAAGCACAAGAAGGATGAAAAGAATCAGGCAAAGTGCAATTGCAAAGAAAACAGAGAGATGCATGATTTTCATCCTTCCGAAACATAAGTTCCCCATAACCCTTCAGAACCCCTCACCACCTTTAGTGGCTCGCCTCTTCTTCTGGGGTATGAGCTATCCCGAATTTTTTGAGGGGGAGAAACTGCCCCGCCAACCCTGGCAGCGGACTAGCTGCCAGGGTTCGGTGCCAAATCTGTAAAATGCGCGTACCGCTGGATTAATGGCAACCACACGAATAGTAACACAAATGCGGGCTCCCACAACTTCCCCCTGCTGGAGCATAAGCCGCCCATAATTGGAATGGCCGATGACCGGGGTTAGTAACGGGACTACAGGTTACTCCAAAGCATGTGTAATAACAAACAGTACTTCCTGCAGGATAGCATGCGGCTTGCGCAGCCGACTTTGGAACAAGACGTTCTACAACACCGTCAATCAGTAGAGAGACAGGTCCAAGCAATCCTGTCAGACGATTGACGGAAGAGAGCAAATTGTCAGCGATGGTGTTCATTAACACGTTCGTTCTCCTTTTCATTACACTCAGTGCACAAAATTTGGGGTTTGTATTCAATCCTCCCGATGTGAAAGATGAATTTAGCAACGAGAATACGAGTCTCTTTCGCTCACCTCCTTTCACTTACGGCAGGAATACTTATCTGGGATAGAAAACCTGTTAACGCCTTCCATTCTCCTTGTTCAAAATAGGGAGATCCAGCCGTATAAATGGTGCTTTCAGCAGTGATAAAACAAAAGGAAGGTGTGCCAATCGATTTATAATCATCCATAAAGGAATTATTTTGACGTGGTGCAACGAGAACGGGCAAAGGAATCGCGTTTTGTTCGACATAGGTCAATGTTGCTTCTGCGTCATCCGTGCTCACAAGAATAAGTTCGACGCCAGCATCCCTCATTGTCGGTTCGACATCAATAAGTTGTGGCATCACATGAGAGCAAGGAGCACACGCCGTTGAGATGAAGACGAGTGCAATATTGCGTCCCTTGTAGGTTGAAAGAGTCACCTGTTCGCCGTCTAACTTTTGCGCCGTGAAATCGGGAGCTCGATCTCCTGGGTTTAAACCCACTAGAGGTCGAGAGTGGCTCTTCTCAGTGCTATTGACCCGACGAATAAGCGCGAAGGTCAAAATGAGATTAAATAGGATTGCGAGCCACAGCAGAACAGAACTGATAATAAGAATAGTTTCCATGTGTCATCACCTTCTTTCTCTTGTTAAAACACATTAGAATGAGCGAAAAAGCTGAACAATATCATCTATTTGAAGCCAGATGACTACAAAGATAACTGCTGCTAATCCCATCAAGAGCCATTCCAGCAGATTCAGTTCCGTTTGTCCCTTCCCTAAAGACAAAAGTGTAGATCCAAGCGCCGCACAGAGAATGAAGCTTCCATTGCGCCAGATATCAGAGAATGATACCTGTTTTGTGCTGGCCCCAAAGCAGTTACAGGAAGTGCTCACCCCTCTGGTTAAAACAGATAGCAGAGCAAGAGAAAAGAGTACAAGCAGTAAAACCGCAAGAGAGAAACCTGCGAGAAGAAAGGGACCGCCGAGAAGAACAAGAAAGAAAACCACGAACTCACCACTTAAAAACAGGATTGCGAGGCTGCCACTTTGTTTGGCCGGAACAAGTTGAAAATTGCTGATGGTTCGCTTAAATTGAGAAATGTCGCGTGACTTGGTAATGCTTGAGACAAAAAAGACTATTACAATAACTGCCCGGCAAAAAGCGAGCGCATATCCTGTTATAATAAAAGGCATCCTACCCTCACAAAAACAGAAAAATACGGAGCGTACAAGCGTAATTATTCTCAAGTGCACCATTTTTGCATTTTCTATGCTTATACATTGTACTGTTATAATATAACTTATGCGAGTTTAAAAAAACAGATCAGATGATATCAAGTTACATATCATCTCATATCATCCAGATTTTTGGGTAGTGGGTTTCGAGGAAGAGATGGTTTCAATTTCATTCATATTTAATCTGAGTAAGGGATACTTTTACCTACTTGCAAGTATGTAAGATCTATATAGAATAGATATACTCGTACATACATAGAGGCATATTAGGAAGCTTTTTAGGAGGATACTCTATGGTAGATAGACAGAGAACAACAACGCAAAATAAATACTTACGGGAAGAGCGTCTTCGTCATCGCTGGTCTCAGAAGGAATTGGCTGCTCGCCTGGGAACGACAGCAGTGAACATTAGTCGCTGGGAACGAGGTATCACGACTCCGGGTAGCTATTTTCGTTTTCAGCTCTCTTTGCTCTTTCAAAAAGAGGCAAGTGATTTAGGATTGTTTGAGGAAGTAAGAAGTAAAAGGAGCGATCACACACTCTTTCCAGAAAACGCTGTGCCCAGAAATAGCTCTTTTCCTGGCGTCCCCATACCACTCTGGACTATCCCTTATCGTCGCAACCCTTTATTCATAGGGCGCGAAGGTATTCTTCATCGTCTCCATCAGATTCTACAAGCAGAAAGCACAGTAAATCAGCCCCAGGCACTAGCCGGACTGGGAGGAATTGGCAAGACTCAAACAGTTCTAGAATATGCCTATCGCTACCGTGATGAGTATCTGGCGGTCTTTTGGATACGAGCGGAGACATTGGATCTATTAGTTGCAGATAGTTACTCAATTGCTCATCAGTTGCAGCTCTTTGAAAAAGAGGAGCGTGACCAATGGCATATGCTCAAGGAAGTAAGAGCGTGGTTGAGCAAGCATTCGCAATGGTTACTTATTGTGGATAATGTGGAAGATTTAGCTCTCCTTGAGCACATCATTCCTTCCCCAAATACAGGAAGTGTTTTATTGACAACACGCATTCAGGCTGTTGGTACCCTGGCACAACCTATAAATCTGGAACCTATGGATGAGGATGAGGGTACACTTTTTGTTTTACGTCGAGCAAAGTGCGTTCCTTGTCATACTTTTCTGGAAGAAGTATCCATCGTCGATAGTACTGATGCACGAACGATTACTCAACTTATGGGAGGTCTCCCCCTTGCCCTTGATCAAGCTGGAGCATATATAGACGAAACTGGATGCAGCCTTTCTAATTATCTCGATTGTTTTCGTTATCAACAAGCGACCCTGCTTACCTTACGAGGGATGGAGAAGTCTGACCATCCTCAGTCGGTCCATGCGACGTTCTTATTTGCTTTTGAACGGATAAAGCAAGCAGACCCTGTTGCCGCAGCCTTACTGCAACTGTGTTCTTTCTTGCATCCCAATGATATCCCAGAAGAAATCATTCGAGAAGGTGCAAGCAGGCTCAATTCACCTCTTCAGCTTATTGCAGTGAATCCTCTTCAATTAAATGCAGCTTTCGCACTCCTTCGTCGCTACTCGTTGTTACAGCGTAATCCTGCAACGAAAATGTTCACGATCCATCGCCTTGTACAGGTAGTTATTAGCGATAGTATGGACAACGAAAAACAAATTCAATGGTTAGAATACGCTATAAAGGTTCTTGACCAAATCTTTCCCGCAAGCGAAGATGCCAGCCTTTGGCCCTATTGTCAGAGATATCTTCCACATGTACAATCATGCGCATTACAGGTTGAACGACGAGAAATAGCATTTGCAGAAGCAGCGCATCTTTTTAGTCAAGCTGCACTCTATTTATGGAGGAGTAATGGCTCTTTTGTTCAGGCGAAAGACTTGCTGAATAGTGCGCTTTCCATTCGTATACGCTTGTCGGGGCAAGAACATCCACATGTCATTGAATTGAGCAATATGCTCGCTATGGTTAATGAAAGTCAATTAAATAGACTCGTACCAGCATTAGGGATTTTGCTTGA
>CAWKKX010000007.1:0-24818 GCA_963850365.1 uncultured Chloroflexia bacterium | reverse complement strand
GGGGCATTATCCAGTAGGGATGAATCCCTCTGCCATTGCTCGTCCTTCCTATCCCTGGTCGGGTATATGAATTACGCACATTGTAACCCGACCTGGGCCAGCACACCACGGCCAGGTAATTCTCTTTCCACCTTACAAGCCAGTTTTTTTTGTCTAAAATCATAGGATCATTATAGTTCGGGTCATTAAAAATTCGGTAGAATCATATCGTCACTACTGCAAGCTTTGCTTGCCATTTAATTTCGTGATTTATAATGACTAGGATGTACCAGGATCATTTAGCCCTTGATAGGAAGTGTATGTCCTCGGGTTTGGTCGTTGTTCTGAAGATTGGGATGCCTTTTGGGAAACAAACATATTTTTGACTTCCTGGAGAAGAGGATCTAATGGTCCTCCCGTTGGGGTTGGCCAGGGTGTATATTGACCTGCTTGGGCCGACCGGATCGCTTCTATGAGTCTCCTTGCATCAATCTCTGTTTGTTGCATGGTAGCTTGAGTATTCTTCGCACTTTGCAGGCGCTCGAACAATGTATTCAGCTTATAGGCTATCTGCCACAAGATGTTATCCTGCGAGAGAGAGACACGGGTAGCGAAACGCCCGTTCGCAGCTGCAACCAGGGCTTTCAAGATCTCCTGGATGGCTCCCTGAAGTCTTTGATTTTGCTCTTCAATAGATTGTTGGAGCACCGCAATCGTTTCAGCACGATCCGCCCGCGCAATGGCTTGATCTGTTGAACGTACCTGAATAAAACTCAGCAGGCATATTCCTATTTGAATGATGATTGGTCGGGCGAAAGCTATTGTAGGGCCATGCCAGAGCGCAATAAGAGCCTCCAGGTCGGAAGTATGTGGAAGCGCGTAAAAGTCCCCCAGAATAAAAATAATATGAAGCAGCATAAAAACAATCAGATAATTGCGGGATAACAATACTCCAGTAGTAATAAGAGGGATAACAAATAAGTCAAACGTAAGCAGCCAACCAACCCCTAACCCTCCTTTTGCCGTCAGAAGGGTCCCTTCTATGATCACATCCATACTGAAAATAAGAAGGATGGCAGCAATAGTCTGCATGCCAAAACGGTTGAGGACAAGCGAGAACAGTGCAAATGTAATCAAAACTGAGATTCCAATCGCAGTCCCGCTATCGCTCATCGCTTGTTGAAGCAATAAAAGAGGAGCAATACATACAAAAAGGGCAACAAAACTTGTTAATCCTGCACGACGCAAACGCTCTCGCATCTGGTGCGTGGGTGCATGGCCATAATCGAGAGTTCCTGCTGGGGCCGTTCGCTGCAACCACCATCTTAAGATACCTGCTCGTTCAAGGTGTTCACCGTTTTGTACCTGCATCTCCTCCATGTCTGGGCTATGATGTTCTTGTTCCATTTTTTTCCTATATAGCAACACTAGCTACAAATATATACTACTTAATAATAATACAATATTCAGATAAAATAAAAGTAGATAGGACTTGCCTCTTACTCATCGACATTTGCACTACTGCATATATATCGATGAATAAGAGGCAAAAGTATTCCCCTAACGTGCTCAGACCTACCTTTGGGACTTTATTCTTTTTTTGAACAAAGTGCCATCATACATTCAGCTCTTTCTATTTGACCTGACGCACGAATGGCACGAATGGTCGCAGGAAGATCAATCATAACTAGCGCAAAACCATCACGTGTCTTGAGATCCTGTGTGTGGATCTCTTCAAACACGAAATGGGAGCGCCGCATAATACGTAGATACCCTACGTTTGCTATCCCAAGTGCCAGCGTGCGGCCCGTTTGCTCTGCTTTCGCATAGACCGCTGCATAGGTTAAATCTCTTGCTACTACAAGATTAAAGCCGTTGTTAGTAGTACCAACAGGGTCCAGAGGCAAATATCGATGACCGCGTTGCATACAGAAACGAGTCAGCTCAAGGACGTTATTGCAATCATAGTGCGTCTCCAGGTTGCGAAGTACATGAGAAGGTATCATACCCGCCTCATGAAATTCATTCATGGTCATGGAGTTCTTCCACGTATGCAACTCGAAAACCCGCATGCCTCCGAGTAGGTGCTCGGTCTCCTCCCTGCTCACTCCGTAGACGCAATGGATGCTTACAACATCACCCAATTGCTGATCGTAGCGGTCACGCTCTCTCCCTTCAGCATCGACTGGCACATTCCATCCAAATTGTTTTACAAAAATCGCTGTACGTAATCGTTGATACTCACTAAGCTTTACAATATTAGACCCAAGACATCGAACATCATATCGTTGCCCTTGCCGCTCAACGACAGCATGCTTTTGTTGTTGTAACAACAGTATCTCCTGATAACAGAATGTATGGTTCCATCCGTACAAAAACGTCTATAAACATAGTATTCATGATATTCTGCTTACTTGTCAAGTATTATATACACAATCATGCAAATACGTATTTATCCATATATGTTTATAGCTGTATTAGCTTGGTGTAAATCACGAAATTAAATGGCGGAAAAATGTGCTACTTATTGCTGCCATTACGTCCGATAAGTAGCACATTTTTCCGCCATCGAATTATCACATTTACACCGATTCCACCAATTCCAGAAGAAGTTGCTCGTATTGCTCATGCTGTCTTTCCCCGTGGAAATGTGTTCATGCAGGTACGTGACATATTAGGAGCTATTTACACTGAGGGATTGGTGGCGGCAGCCGCGCTGGCATCTCGCGTATCGCTAGAGAGGATCGGTGAGGGCTGAAAGCCTTTGACGATCAGCCAGACGCCCAGCGAAAACTCAAACAGCGCGACCGGAATTGCGGACAGCCCTGCTAAGGGGGCATGTAGCCCGATAAGACCGAACATTACAGCGAGGTAGCCAGCGAGGAGTATGGGGCCTCCGACGATTCCAATCAGGGAAAGGCCTCGAGGCACCAGACGCGACTTGTACAGCAGGAATCCCAGCAACAGGTCGCATATGGCCGGCATGAAGCTTTGTCCTTGGAGGAAGATGCGGTCATACAGGGTGGCAAGTGCATGGCCGGTGACCAACGCCCCTGCTCCAGCTCCGGCCTGCCGCAAGGTCACAATCGACATAAGGAACGCCACGCCGACGAAGATGGTGCCGGATTCCAGAATTCGGGCGGCAACGAGACCCAGCGCAGCCGCTTCGTTCTGCTTCTTGAGCACCGGGAACAGCACGACGGCGGTACCGATGCCGGCGAGAGCCACGATAATCTCCAGGATACCGCCGATGATGGCAGCAGTGTCCGGGCCCGCGCCGATGATGTAATTCGCACTCTTTACCGGACCGTAGATAAAGAGGGTCGGGATCGAGACAAAGGTGAGCAGGTAGAGTACGCCCGCGACAAGCGCGGTCTTTCTATGTGGATTCATCTGAACCGCTTCACGGTCTGCTTGAAGCAGGCCTACTTGTGTGATCTTTACATTGGTCATTGTCATCATAAGGCTCCTTGTTCTACTGCTGCCAGAAAACTTTTCCTGAACAGCATCATTTCCAATACGACGTGAGCCTGCTGCGAGAAGGCTCACCACATGCGGTGTCTTCCTCACTCAGTGATCACACGTGAGAGGGGAGGACATCGAGGAACAAAGTTCTCGTTCCAGAGAACTGTATCAAAGGCAGATTCTCCTGGTCTTTGCCGCTTGCCTCAACTCCGTGTTTGACCTCTTACGCATCTGCCTGGCTGGACCTGACACGGGTGACCGAGAGTAAGGGCATGCCTAAATCACGCACTTTTCTGAGCACTCCATGCAACGCGGCCTGATCGACCACCGGGCCGGTTAACAGCGTCTCGCCGTTGTCTTCTCGCGTGATGGTCAGGCCCTCGAACCAGTCGGCCCACTTGTCATCAAGGTGTCCCTTGATGCGAATCTCGTACCGTTCAGGCTTGTGATGATTCTCAATTGATGCGTGTGCTACCCTCATGCTGTACCTCGTGCCTTTGCCTCTCTCTGGATGAATCTCTACGTCGTTGCAGGCATTCTTTTCTTCTACTCAGAAGATACACGAGAATGTGGTGAGAAGGGATCACCACATGTGGTGATTGATGTGGTGATTTGTTCATCAGGCTGACAAGCGAGAGAAAAAGTCCCGGCACGTGATTCGACACACCCGGTCGTGGCCAGGCTTGGTGTGTGGGTTCATGAGAACAAATCGAGTTCCTGCGCCCGGCGGACTGCTGCCCGACGGTCGTTCACTCCGAGCTTGCTGTAAATGTTTTTGGTGTGGGTACGCATGGTGTTGAGGGATACCACGAGTTCGCGCGCAATTTCTGGGCCGTTCAAGCCGGTTGCGAGTAGCCGAAGCACTTCCAGCTCCCGTTCCGAGAGTGGCTCGATCAAACCCTGTTTAACGGGCGTTCTGTCTTCAGCTGAGCCAAAGGCTCTCAGGAGGTGACGAACATAGTTCGGGGCGATTCCGTGTTTCGCGGCTGCTTCCAGCAGGAGTGCCATAGGAAGGCCTTCGTCCACAAACATTCGGACGTAGCCCTCCGGCTCAGCCAGCGTCAGGGCCTGTTGCAGCGGCATAAGAGCAGCAGGGATATCGCCTTGCATCTGCTGAGCAAGCGCCTGCAGCACGAGGATTTCGATGACACTTCCCATCCTCTTCCCTTCTGCCGCCGCTTGCAGGAGGCGCTCCAGGAGTCCCACTGCCTCATGAATGGAGCGGTCTGCACGGTTGCTCGTAGACTGGGCCAAGAGCACCCTGGCCAGGGTGATATGCTCGAACTCGCGCAGGTAGTAAGGCTCGTCCGAAACGGAGAGGCCACGCTCACGCACCCAGTCGAGCGCTTCACCTATATTCCCCTGCGCGACCCACACCCGTGAAATACTCGCTGCGAGAGGGCGCACATTGGGGGAAAAGTCACCCACATACAGGCGCTCTGCCTCGTGGAGCAGGTCGAGCGTGCTGTCCAGATCTCCTTGGGCCTCTCGTATCCGAGCCATCGCAACGCACCAGCGATACTGGTTTTGCGGTAATCCGGTGTGCTCCCCCAGCTCCTTGCTTCGCAGCAGGTGCTGCGTGGCGGTATGCAGATCGTTGCGCTCACGGTGGAGCCCGCTCATGCCCACATACATGTCTGCCGTTCCCCGCAGGGTAGGCGGGCCCTGCTCCAAAGCCCTCTGTAATGCCCGCTCATAGGTACGCATTGCCTCGTGGAGACGACCTTGCACCATCTGGATATCAGCTACGGCGATGGCGCAACCGAGTGAGTCAGAGATGTTCCCGGCCTTTTGCAGACTCGCTATACCCTCGGCATACGACCGATGCGCTGCCTCGAGATCTCCGCTCGTCCAGGAGGCAAGTCCCAAGAGCCCCGCTGCCGATCCGCGCGTCAGATGGGCGTTCTTTGGTGCGAGGTCGAGCGCATGCCGGGCATATGTCACGGTCCCTGGCACATCGCCGCGAGCCAGGGCCAGTCCAGCACGGGCAATCGCAATCGTAGCCGGGAGATGGCGAAACTCCTCTTCGTCCACGACGACCATCGCCGCCGCTGGGGCGTCTGGTCGCCCACGCATCTCTGCCGTCGTGTCCAACCACCGTTCGGCGTCCCGTAGTCGCTCCTCAATACCCTCGCGCTCGCCGCTCGCCAGTAACACATGAGCATACGCAACGCTGAGCACAGGCCTGCAGCGGAGCACCTCGTCGGGGAGCACCTTGAGCCAGTCAAGCAAGGTGGCCTCCTGACGACTCCGAAGCATCGCTAGCACGCCCAGCTCGACCAGGTCCGCCGCTCGCGCGAAATCCGCGGCGGCCAGCGCGTGGCGGATCGCATCGGACGCCGACCCATGCTGCTCGTACCACTCGCTCGCACGCTGATGCAGCGTCGCTACCTGATCGGGTTGCTCCGCTAGCAAATGCGCAGAGAGCACTTCGGCAAAGAGGTGGTGATAGCGATACCAGTGGCGCGTGTCATCGAGCGCAACGACAAAGAAGTTGCCGTGCTCCAGGGCCTCTAACCGCACGTTGCCCTTCTCCTGACCGGTGACGGCATCACAGAGCGAGCCACTCAACCGGTCGAGAATAGCGGTTTGGAGTAAGAAGCTCCGTACAGGTTCGGGCTGACGTGTGAGGACCTCTTCGACCAGATAGTCCAGGATGTAGCGGTGGTCGCCAGTGAAGGCCCGGATGAACTCAGGAATGTCCTCTCGCCCGCGCATCGAGAGTGCTGCCAGCTGGAGCCCTGCAATCCAGCCTTCGGTGCGGTCTTCCAATGCGGCGATGTCCCCTGGCGAGAGGTTGAGGCCCATCACCGAGTTGAGAAATTCGGCGGCTTCAGAGGGGGTAAAACGCAAGTCGGCAGCGCGCAGTTCGGTCAATTCACCCCGAGCGCGTAAGCGGGCCAAGGGGAGCAGCGGATCCTCACGTGTGGCGATGACCAGGTGCATCTGCGGCGGCAGGTGCTCGATAAGAAAGGTGAGGGCAAGGTCAACTGTTTTGGCATCAAGCACGTGGTAGTCGTCCAGGACAAGGACAAACTGGTCTGGAAGCGTGGTGATCTCATTGAGTAGGGCCGTCAGGATCGCTTCGGATGGTGGTGGCTGACTTGACTGAAGCACACCCAACACCCCTTCCCCAAGCGTGGCCGCAATCGTCTGTAAAGCCGTGACCAGATACATTAGAAACCGTGCGAGGTCGTTCTCACCTTCGTCCAGCGACAGCCAGGCGGTCGGGCGCTCGATGAAGGTGACCCATTCACTGACCAGCGTGGTTTTCCCAAAGCCAGCGGGGGCAGCGATGAGGGTCAGTTTGCGGTGTAGACCTTCGTTGAGCCGAGCGATGAGGCGGGGACGGCTGACAACATTCGGTCGAAGCCGAGGGAGATACAGTTTCGTGGCTAAAATTGGCGTCACATGCTCTCTCCTCCAACGACTTCCCAGGTCGTTTGTTCCATGGCCCATCGTCGCTCGGTATTCGGGGTATGAGTGTTGAGCAATTCGGAGTCGAGCGAGGCGTAAACCTTGTGCCACTCTATTGTCGCAGTTGCCATCACAAACAAGTATACCAGAGCGTGATGAAAGAGACAAGTTTCTGACCTATATCCCCATATCTTTTCGTTGTCAGAAATACCTGGATCCCTTGCTATCTGTGTTTTGGTTTTCCCACTTGCGAGCAGTTTCTGTCAACATTTCAGCTTTACAATAGGAAACCTACCAGGTACCATTGCATATCCTGACCACGACCGGTGGCAATGTTCGCCTGCGTATCTGCTGCATAAGTATACAAAGCATGACCATCATAGAAGACTTGCGCACCATTCGCGCTTTGATGCACCGACAACTGTTTGGGCAAGGTCATTGAACTAGAGACGGTCATCATTCCCTGCGGAGCCAGAACTGGAGGCCAGTCTTTCGCGCATGCACCAGTACAAGTAGATTGAAACATAGTATCGGATTTATAGTAGTAGATGGCAAAACCTTTATTTGTCATCAGCACATTAACCTGATTACCATTAATCGCGGCTTTCCCGGTATGCAGAAACGCGTTCATATTTGAGGCCATATTTGGCGTAATGGTTACCCCTTGCATCATATTGCCAGTAGTTGCCATACTTGTCGCATTATAGTCCGCAAGGTACCATTGCATATCCTGACCCTCACCTGTGGCATTGTTAGTATGCGTATCTGCCGCATAGGTATATAAGGCATGACCATCATAGAAGACTTGCATGCCATTGGGAGTCTGATGCACCGACAACTGTTTGGGCAAGGTCATTGAACTGGAAACAGTCATCATTCCCTGCGGAGCCAGAACTGGAGGCCAGTCTTTCGCGCACGCACCAGTACAAGTGGCTTGAAGTGTGGCATCAGGCTTGTAGTAGTAGACGGCAAAACCTTTATTTGCTAGCAAGACACTGACCTGCATCCCATTAACCATGGCCTTTCCTGTACTAATAAGTGCGGCCATATTTCCACCGGCATCTGGAGCAATCGTAATCCCTTGCATCATGTTGCCAGCATCCATGTTGCCATTTTGCTTAGCTGTGGCAGTCGCGGCCGGCATCATAGTAGCCGCAGGGGCGGGGTTAGTTGCGGCAGTCTGATTATTTGAATTCTGGTTCGTCGCTGCCACAGGGTCCTGAGGGGTTGTATCACCGCATGCTGCCAGCAAAAGGGCCAGCAGGATAATTATCATAAGCGATCCTGATCGTTGAAAATTTTGCATACGATACAATCCTCCTAGAAATAATAAATTGTGTCACAATCTTCTCTAAAAACGGGTTTTCTGTGAGCAAGTAAGTAGTATCAAGTAATACTTATTTCTTATACTACCTCGCCCACCTAATACTGAATCTAACAATAAACACGCCAACCTTTTACAGGATTCGCAAAAAGGTACTTTTTCCTTATGCCATTCTGTATCCTACAGTTGGAGTTTCATCCCATCGGTCGGGAAGTCATGTTCATTGGCATACTTGACCAGGTATTTTCCATGAAGAAAGAAAATTCGCCGACGCAAACAATCGTTTTCTCGCCAGCCGCAGAGATGGCTATAAAAGTGAAATGTACTTTTCCAACGGATTACTTGCCTTCACCCAGCTCATTACTATCGCTGTGATTATATTTGGTGGCGTCGCTATCGTTCATGCATCCCTGGATGCAGCTGATTTGCTCACCTACTTATTATGTGTCGGTATCCTCATCGATCCAATCCAGAAATTGGTCAACTTTGGCAGGCTCTATCAGGAAGGCACTACCGGATTTCACCGGTTCATGGATATCCTGGAGGTGATGCCCGATCTGCAAGATGCGGCAGATGCGATTAAGCTGACACAGGTTCGGGGTCATGTGGAGTTTCAAGATATTAGCTTCAAGTATAAAGAAAATCATCCATATGTCCTGAAGAATCTTTCATTGGAGATACAAGCCGGCGAATACGTTGCCTTCGTCGGGTCTTCCGGCGTTGGCAAAACAACGCTCTGCTCATTAATGCTGCGCTTCTACGATGTAAATACGGGGAAAATCTTGCTGGATGGGCAGGATATCCGCGATGTTACTTTGCGCTCATTACGAGAGAATATCGGTATCGTTCAGCAAGATGTCTATTTGTTTGCCGGGACCATCGCGGACAATATCCGCGATGGGAAACGTGACGCCAGTCCGCAAGAAATCATTCATGCGGCCAAACAGGCGCACGCGCATGATTTTATCATGGCATTACCCGATGGCTATGACACGGATATCGGTCAACGCGGCGTCCGACTCTCAGGCGGGCAAAAGCAGCGGTTGAGTATCGCACGTGTCTTCATCAAAAATCCCCCTGTGATCATTTTTGATGAAGCGACGAGCGCACTGGATAATGAAAGTGAAAAGGCTGTACAGGATTCATTGGAAAAGTTAGCCAACAACCGCACAACGCTTGTCATCGCCCACCGTTTGTCAACTATTCGCAATGCCCAAAGAATCGTGGTGTTATCTGACACCACAATCGCTGAACAGGGCACGCATGCGCAGTTAATCGCATTGAATGGGGCCTATGCAAACTTGTACCACATGCAAGCAAAAATATGAGACTGGATAGTTGATTCTGGCTTCCCGGATCGAGGAAGTGAATATGCAAGTACCAGTGTTCACAGATTGAGATAATTATCACGGCAAAAGACTTGACTTTTCCTTCTCCATTTCAGTATACTAAATATCACTTAGTAATTGATACTGTATAGGATTGTACTGAATATTTTTCATGGGAGCCCTTGTATGCGTAAGAACCAAACTGATCTAGGACGTTTCTCCGACCCATCGTTACTCATCCTCTCCAGTCTGGTGAGTGGACCTAAACATGGTTATGCCATGATGGAGGACATCTTTGAGTATAGCTTAACGCGCTTAGAGCCCGGCACCCTTTATGGAGCTATCGCCAGGTTGGAGCAACGAGGCTGGATCGAAGCCCTTCCCAGCGAAGATAGGCGTCGGCCCTATAAAATCACTAGCGTCGGGGTAGCCGCTTTGCGCGAACAACTTGCTGCCTGGAATCGTGTCATTTCAACTGGTTCACAACGTCTTCTTGCTCTCTAACATAGAAGCATACTTGTACTGAGATACTATGAAGTGGATCATGGCCCTTATCACCCGGCTGCTGGAGAAAACGTCTGACCTGAACATCGCGCTACGCTGCACGATAAGCTCATTGGAGGAGTGCCCATTCACCGCTAAGGAGAAAAGACTCATGAGATCTGGTACCTGGATTCTCTATTTATATCCGCAACGCTGGCGGCAACGCTATGAAGAGGAGATGGTTGCTGTGCTAGAGCAGCACAATGTTACTCTGGCAACCGTGTTTGATCTCTTCCTTGGTGCTTTGGATGCCCGTCTGGACCCAGCTTATAAAACAGGCGGGCCACTTTTCCTTTTCAAAGATGAGCGTACGATTGCAACAACATTTCTCTGTTCATATGCGATTTTTCTGTTTACGATGTGCAATTGGCACCACTACATTCCGTTATCGCTTAGTCTCACTCCCTATTATTTGGATATGGGTATACTCTCTACGCCGGACAGCATTTCTCCCATTGCCTTAATTAGTTCATCAGGATTAAGCGTGGTAAGTAGTAACGCGCTGCTTACTACGAGCGATTTTGTGATGCAGATTACATTGCTACTCAGCAATCTCTTCTTCATTGCTCTGCTTATAAAACAGGCGGAAAAAGCCGGCCGAAGACGCTTCATGCTCCCTGCCGCATTATGCCTTGTTCTGCTCCTTACTCTTCCTTTGCTGCCTTTGTTGGGCGTTTCTACGTCAACGGTAGCTCTCACTAACCCTTCAGGGACGATACTTTCTGTGGAAATACGTCCATTTGATCGCTTAATACAACTCTATGGCTGGAGTTCCCGCCTGTTGTGGCCTCTTTTACCCCTGCTGATAAGTAGCCTCTTCATTGTTATGATCAGGATAAAGCATGTAATGGCAACCCCTCGGAAACACTGGCTCTTTCTGGCAACAATGTTCTACTTAATTTTGCCCATTGGCCGTATGCTCTGGCTCAATAATAGTGTAGAGATTCCTTCTACTATCTTGCCGCTTTCCTCTGTTGTGCTGGGTGCCACACTTACGTATTTTCCACCTTTTGCTGGTCTGGCAACAATGGTTCTGGCACTTGCCGATACGGTTAACAATGAAGGCAGCCGACGCATGTGGCGCGTTGCGTTGCTTCCTGCAACCATTCTCTCATTGGTCATGCTGGCCAAACTCTGTATCATTTTCATTACTCTCCCCATGATATCGCGCTCTGTACTCTATCCGCTCTCGCCCGGGAATGACAACCTGTCTATAGCGATCCTGACGATGATGTTACTCGTCATGTTCATGGCTGGGGGGACCGCCCTGATTTCTCTTATGCGTGGCTTTGTTACCTTGAAGATGACTGAGTCTTCTATGCAAACTGAAGCAGTTTCTGCTCTTACTCAATCGGAGTATCTCGTCCAGCCTATGATTCTAACAGACAATATGCCTGCTCGACAAGCCTATACTGATCATGTTGCTAACGCTCTACCACAGGAGATGCCTCTTAGTACATTAGAGGACATCAAGAACTGAAAGAAAGAGACTTGTAATGTCAACCCTCTCTCAACAATGTTCAGAAGTTGCTAATCTACTCACTCAGATTAGCAATGAGTATAAGTCAGCGCAACAGGGCCTTTTGGGTCTAGCCCAGGGTACCTCTCAACATCAATTTATTACCAGGAAGATGGAACGCATAGGTGCGCTCCACTCCGAGTTGCATACTCTGCTGGGTGATGAGGCGATGGTGCTGATCTCGACCCAATTAGATCAGACTTCTGATAAGGACAAATAATGGAGCAAGAAAAGGAGGTCGAACGAAAGTAAACCATTGTAGAGACATCTAGATGTCAGGTCGTGTTGTTGTTTATTTGACATATACCTCGAAGGAGAGAATTATCGTGAGAAAGTACCTATTTCTTTTCGGCATTGTGGCTACGCTGAGTGGCTTATTCCTTTCAGCATGTGGTGGTGCTAGTGCACCAACGAGCTCTGGCCCCAAGCAGATCAAAACTATTGGTTTAACAGTGCAGGCGATCAGCAATCCCTTCTTTGTCGCCATTCAACATGGTGCGGAAGCAGAAGCGAAAAAGATTGGCGCAACGGTACT
Source organism: uncultured Chloroflexia bacterium (assembly GCA_963850365.1). GTDB lineage: Bacteria > Chloroflexota > Ktedonobacteria > Ktedonobacterales > Ktedonobacteraceae > Dictyobacter. The sequence continues at coordinate 12,708 of CAWKKX010000007.1, read as the reverse complement.
TCTAGAGGATGCCAATCACGACGTTGGGAAGCAGAGCGACGAAATCGATGACTTTATTCAAAAGCAGGTCGATCTGATTCTGCTGAACGCGGTTGACTCTGCCGGTATCGCTCCTGCGGTCAAGCGTGCGGTGAGTGCTGGTATCCCGGTTATTGCCGTTGATGTTGGTGCAGATGGTGGTGTAGCGGCGACTGTGGCGTCTGACAATGTGGCGGCCGGTCATCTTGCTTGCCAGTATATGTCTGACCGCCTTAAGGGGCAGGGTAGTATCGCCATTATTGATGGTCCTCCAGTAAGTGCCGTTATTGATCGTGTCAAAGGATGCAAAGAAGTGCTGGCTCAGCATCCCGGTTTGAAAGTGGTGGCGACACAGGTAGGCAATGGTGACCGTGACAAAGGCCTTGAGCTAGGAAGCAGCATTTTGACCGCGAATCCACGTCTTGATGCAGTCTTCGCCATTAACGATCCGACTGCTCTGGGTATGTCATTGGCCGCGCAGCAGGCCAAACGCAGCAACTTCTTCATCGTTGCTGTGGATGGTTCTCCCGATGCTGTTACAGCCTTGAAGCAGAAAGGTCTCTTTGCCGCCACCTCAGCTCAGTCCCCTTATAACATTGCGCGTACGGGTGTCCAGATTGGTGAGAAAGTGGTTGCCGGTCAGAAACCGTCTGTGACCAACGTCAAAGTGCCGGTTTCCCTGGTCACACAAGATAACGTAGGCAGCTATCAGGGCTGGCAATAAGTCTCTCAGCACAAGGGGGCAAGGTGTACCCTGGTATACCTTGCTCTGTGTGCTGTCGAAACGCAGAAAATGGTATGATAAGGAATCAGGCATGAGCAAAAAAGAACCGCAGGACGCTCCCATATTGCGCATGGAGCAAATATCGAAGAGTTTCCCAGGTGTACAGGCACTCAGCAACGTGCAACTTGAAGTACGACGTGGCGAGATCCATGCATTGATGGGAGAGAATGGGGCCGGGAAATCGACGCTGATGAAGATTCTAGCTGGCATCTATCATCCTGATAGTGGAACGATTGAGATTGATGGAGAGACCATTAGTATCGATACACCCCGCAAGGCTATGGCTCTAGGGATTAGCATCATCCATCAGGAATTAAACCTTGCTCCCAATCTCTCTGTTGCTGAGAATATTTCTCTGGGGAAGGAGCCGAGCATCGCTGGCTGGTTAGATTGGCGCACGATGAATCGCGATGCTCGTGCAGTGCTTCAGCAGGTGGGGGCGACATTTTCCCCAACGACCATTGTTAATACGCTTAGTATCGCGCAACAGCAGCTCGTTGAGATTGCCAGGGCGTTATCCGAGCATACCCGCATCCTGGTCATGGATGAACCAACGGCCTCGCTCTCAGAGCGCGAAACGCAGAAACTTTTCGACATTATGCGTGCCCTATGCGGTCAAGGTATCGCCATTATCTATATTTCGCACCGTATGTCAGAAGTATATGAACTGGCGAACCGCGTGACAGTGCTACGTGATGGCCAATACATAGATACACTTGAAGGAGATGCAATCAATGCGGACGCGTTGATTAGCCGTATGGTAGGACGGTCCCTCACTGATCTTTATGTACATGATCTTGTCAAGGCTGGTGAGGTCGTATTAGAGCTAAAAAACCTGACCGATGGGCATGGCATCGGTCCAGTGAGTCTGGAGCTGCGACACGGTGAAATCGTTGGCCTAGCTGGCTTGATTGGTGCAGGGCGTACAGAGTTGGCTCGTCTGCTCTTTGGTGCCGATAGTGCTAGCGGTGGTGAAATATTCCTCAACGGGCGGATTGTCAGGATTAAGCACCCAATCGATGCTATTCGTGCTGGCATCGGGCTGGTGCCGGAGAGTCGTAAAGAGCAAGGACTCTTTTTACAGATGGCGATTCAGGAAAATATCACCCTCAACGTCATGCCTCGTCTCTCGGTTAGTGGCTTTCTTTCTATGAGCCGTCTGCGCCATGCTGCGCAAAAGCAGGTGGACGACCTGAGTATTCGCTTTGCCTCACTCGATCAGGCCGTCATAAACCTGAGTGGAGGGAACCAGCAGAAGGTCGTGTTGGCTCGTTGGCTTACCCTTGGCCCGACGGTATTATTATTAGATGAGCCGACACGCGGCGTTGATGTTGGAGCCAAATCAGAGATATACCACATTATGAGCCAGCTAGCTCATCGTGGTGTTGCCATCCTGATGATTTCGTCCGAACTACCAGAAATACTGGGGATGAGTGATCGTATTCTTGTCATGCGTGAAGGTCAGATCGTTGCAGAGCTACCGGGTCGCACAACTACACAGGAAGAAATCATGTCCTATGCCACTGATCTTGCAGTGCAGGCGTAAAATAAAGGAATAGAGAGATGAGTAGTAATAAAGTAACCGATGCTCAAAATACCGGAATTGTTGTTGATAAAGTACTTCCTGCACGGAACGCAATTGTCCAGCGTCGTCTCTATCAGCTATGGCAAAACCTGGGAATGACAGTCGTTCTTATTCTGTTGTGTGCAATTATGGCGCTTTCCTCGCAACACTTTCTCACGTTCCAGAATATCATCAATGTCGCTCGCCAGGTTTCGATTAACGCTATTCTTGCGGCAGGGATGACCTTTGTAATCTTAACGGGTGGTATCGATCTAAGTGTTGGTTCAGCGTTGGCGGTTGCTGGTGTAATTTCGGTCTGGTTGACTACAAAAGGCGTGCCTGATGTCTTTGCTCTGCTAGCGGGAGTCGTAACGGGTGGTCTTTGTGGAGCCTTGAATGGCGTGCTCATCGCCAAATTCAAGCTTTCGCCCTTTATTGTCACCTTAGGGGCTCTAACCTACTTGCGCGGTCTGGCATATGTGACAACAGGAGCATATCCGCTGATCAAGAATGATCTTGGTTTTGCTTTTCTCGGAGAGGGATCAGTTGGCTTTTTACCCTGGCCAGTCATTATCGCGGTGGCAGTATTCATTATCGGCTATATTGTGCTCAAACGCACTGTTTTCGGGCGACGCATCTATGCGATTGGCGGGAACGAACAAGCGGCACGCTTGAGTGGTATCAATGTTGACTGGATTTTGATTTGGGTCTATACCATCAGCGGTGTCTGTGCTGGCATTGCGGGTATCATCTTCTCTGCACGCCTCCTGAGTGCTCAGCCGACGGGTGGTGAAGGCTATGAATTGGATGCTATCGCAGCGGTCATTCTGGGTGGTACCAGTTTTACCGGTGGTCTTGGCTCAATTGTTGGGACTGCCATCGGTGCGCTTATTATTGGCGTGCTCAATAATGGTCTGGTCTTGATGAACGTCCCATTTTTTTACCAACTCATCATTAAAGGCGCGGTCATCGTTGTTGCCGTTATGCTGGATCGCATGCGCGTTGCACAGGTCCGTGCCGCTTGACACTCTTCGGTTTCGCAACGATCCAATGCTGATCCAATGCTAAAGAGTGGCATGGCAAAATCCAAAGGCTTTGCTATTTCTCAAGGGCTGCCAGCAGCCCTGGATGCACAGCCTCTTCGTGCTGTTCAGCTCTTACTCACCTCTCTGGGAGAAATTTAAAAGACCCTTCTCAACTTCAGCTTGACAACATCATAATCTTCGAGTATAATTCTCTTATAACAGTACCGAACAGTACGGTTCTAAAAATTCAAGAGAGGGAGCGAAACATATCACGATGAATACACCTACTCGTAGTACGTCGCCACGTGCACAGCGCAAGCGAGAACAGATTCTGAGTGGAGCACAGTGTCTGTTTCTCACACATGGCTATGCAGGGACTAGCACAGATGCTATCGCTAAAGCAGTTGGCGTCTCGAAAGAGACGCTGTATGCCTATTATCCCAACAAAGAGGCCTTGTTTGCCGCCGTCTTACAGCACCTGGTAGATGTGCTGGCAGATGATAAGTTCGCGCAAATAGAACACATGATGCTTGTCAACGGAGAGACCTTCCGGCAAGCACTGATAGATCTGGCACAACGGATTATTCGCAGCGCCATGCAGCCTGACTACCTGGCTCTAATGCGGATCGTCATAGCGGAGTCAACGCGAGTGCCCAAATTGGGAACTCTGTTTCGCTCCTCGATCCCGATGCGGGGACTGGCATATCTGTCGAGCTTACTTGAACACGCACGCAAACGCCAGATTGTCGAGTTCGAAGATGTTGAGATCGCAGCGCGAATGTTCATCGGTTCGCTCCTGACCTATATCCTCCTTGATGGCCTGATGCTCGCCGGTGAGACTCCCCATCAATCGGACCTGGCACAAATTACGATGATTGTCAATCTTTTTTGCAAAGCTCTGCAGCCCGAAGCGGAGCAGAGCAAGTAAGTATAAATTTTTGGAGGTCTATAATGAACCAGCAGATACAATCTTCTACAAAACAGACCATGATCGATGTCCTGATTGTCGGCGCTGGCCCAACGGGCCTGGCGGCCGCGCTGGTACTGGCGAAACGCGGTATCCGGTTTCGTTTGATCGAGAAAGGCACGCAACGCTCCCCTCACTCAAAGGCATTAGCATTGCAGGCCCGTACATTGGAAATCTTGGAGTTACAGTCGCCCAGGCTCGCCGACGCCTGTGTGCGGGGGGGATATACCGCTCCTGGTGGCACTCTCAGTGCGGGTAGGAATTCGGTTACCGTCGATTTTTGGGGTCTCGATACCCGCTATCCCTACTTCTTGTTTATTCCCCAGATCAAAACAGAAGAGTTATTAGAGGCCCACCTTGCCGAGCTAGGACAAACAATTGAGCGAGGGGTTGAACTCAAAGCACTGACGCAAGGCACCGATGATACCACCGCGCAACTTCACTATGCCAATGGACAAACGGAAGAGGTTCATGCCCGCTATGTCCTGGGCTGTGACGGTGCACATAGTGTGGTACGTCACTCGTTGGGTCTCCCATTCCCAGGAAAGGGCTATCCCTGGACGGCATTTCTTGCCGATGTCAAAATTGATGGCAAATTAGCAAAGAAAGGGCTGGCGCAGTTCTCGAGTGAACGTGGGCTGGCGATGTTCTTTCCTTTTCAAGATGGCTATAATCGTGTGATCACGATTGACAGTGCGTACCAGAACAGCTCTGAGCACGAAGAACCAACGCTCGACGAGCTACAAGAATCGGTGAATGCGATTGTTCCTGTGCCAACACGATTGAGTGAACCACGCTGGAAGACTCGCTGGTCTTCACAACTGCGTCAGGTTACCCGCTACCGGGTCGGGCGTGTGTTTGTCGCTGGGGATGCTGCCCATATTCATAGCCCGGCGGGTGGGCAGGGACTCAATACAGGTATACAAGATGCCTACAACCTGACCTGGAAACTCGCCCTGGTACTACGTGGAGAGGCCCCGGAGAGCCTCCTCGATACCTACCATGCCGAACGTTACCCGGTTGGTCAACATGCCATGACTACCTCGGACCTCGTACTGCGTAGCGCACTCCTGCCCAATAAATTTGCCAGGCAGACACGCGATTTCATCGTCAAAACCTTCCTCCCACTCCCGCCACTCCAGCACATGATCAGCAAGAGTCTTTCCGAGTTGGATATCAACTATCGTCACACACAGCGCGGCTCGCAATTGCTCAAACTGCTGTCTGGTCAACATGCGCTGCAAGCAGGAGATCGTGTCCCCAATCTGGAACTCAAACCGGCTGTACTGACCGCTGCGATGAGTACATCGGTGAGTCTCTACGATCTCTTGCGGCAGGCTCCATATTCCCTGTTCATTGAAATTGCGCCGGAACACTTTGAGCAGGATCGACAACAGATTACCAATCTGCTAGACAGCGTCAGACAATTCGCAGGTCAGCCGATCAACTCCTTTGTCGTTTTCGGGCAGGGCGTGGAGACAGTTGCCAAAAATCTTGATGCAACCGCATTGATCGATTTTAAACAACAATTCCATCACAAACTCGGAGCGCAACATGGCAGCATCTTGTTAGTGCGTCCCGATGGCTACCTGGCAATGCATGTGCGGAATCTGCAACAAGAACAATTCTTGTCTGAGTTGCAGAAATGGATAGTTCCAGTAAAACAGGCAGCAGACACCCTCATATCTGAGCGTGTGTAAATAAGCCCCTTATCCACTACTCACGTTGCTTTTACCTGCCGTGTGGAAAGTTCTCTGAACGGCTTCCCACACGGCAGGACGTACTACGAAGAACATCAAGGGAGTCATCACGCTGAAAGTGGGATATCCATATATTTTGCCTCGTTCTGAGACTGAGGAAGAGGCATTACGAGAACATCTTCACGCATCATCTCAAGATGTTCTCGTAATGCCTCTTTCATAAGTTGCTCTACTTCTTCTTTCGTATCTGCGACAGCAACACAGCCTGGCACGTCGGGAGAATACACGCCATACGAGTTTTCGCCTTTTTCGATGATAACCAGGATTCTTGCCATTTCAATCCTCTTTCTCTATTTGAGCTTGCTTTAAAACATTAAGTCATGTTCCAACCGGCATGTCCTTTCCAGGATACAAGGAGGAGTTAAAAAGGTGTCACATTCTGACAAAAAGTGCGTCTTTATTACTGGATCAGAGACGAAGAGCGAGCAGATCTGGAAGGGAAAGCATGCAAGACCAGGATGAGTGCCAGCAGGTATCTGGCTCAATGAGTGGACTCTATCAGCGCTATGCAAAGGCGATTTTTGCCTATGCCAGGCTCCATACCCCCTCCTGGGAGGACGCCGAAGATCTTACCATCGAGGTCTTCCTGGCCGCCCTCGAACACGATCAACTCTCCTGGCTAAAGGAAGGGCAACAGTTGGTATGGTTGCGACGAGTAGCACACAACAAACTGGTTGACCACTATCGTCGCGCTCCACGCTGCTCCATTCTTCCTCTTGAGCAGCTTATCGAGAATGTCTACCGCGATGAAGCACCGACCCCTGAACAGGTTGTGCTGCGCCGTGAAGAACTGAGCCAACTCCACACGACCGTCAGCAAACTCCCTGTGCTCCAGCAACAGATCTTGCAGCTACGCTTTGGGGAAGGGCTCCCGTTTGCCGAGATTGCAGTACTGCTTAAGAAGCGGGAACAGACAGTGCGCAAAATAGCTTCGCGTACACTGGCACGCTTACGTCTTCTGTATCATCAACAAAAGGAGGGAGATTGGCATGGCAGATAAATTCTCACCAGGAGAAGAGTATGAACAGGATCAGCGCCTCGTCCAGGATCTGGGCCGCATGTTTCATGACGAGAGAAACAATGCTCGCTTCCTCGCCACTCTCTACAAGCGATTAGAGGCCCAACAGACCCACTTTCCCGCCGAAGGAGCACAACCACAGCGACGACTGGCGAGATCGCAGGGGAAACCATTGTCTCGTTTCAATACCAGCGAGAGCCGACCCTGGCTGCGTACCATCAGTACTCTTGCAGCCGTGCTGATTATGGCCTTGCTCGTTGGTTCGCTCATTTTTGTCTTCAATCGTACACGTCAAACCAGCACAGCAACACACAACACAGCCATGCAAACAGCAGTGAATATTTCAGCCCTCCATATGCTTGATGAGCAAACCGGTTGGGCCATATCAGACAAGGGGCAGGTTGTGCGCACAACGGATGGCGGCTTGCAGTGGAAAAATGTCTCCCCGCCATCTCCATTCACCATCGCGGCAACAGGATCGCTATTGAATGCATTGGATAGCACCCATGCCTGGATTGCGCAACCAGACCATGGCATCTCACAGGGAGAGACCAAAGCGCCAGACAACGAGGGCACGCAGATCTTCCGCAGTAGCGATGGGGGGCAGAGTTGGCAGCAGACTACGGTGCCAACCAGGGTGGCAAGCCAGTTGACATTTATCAATGCGCAGACTGGCTGGCTGCTCTCGCGAAACGCCATCTCTCAGAACGCTGAGACGATAGAAGTCTGGCACACCAGCGATGGTGGACAAAGCTGGACCCAGGTAGCAGCGGCTCTAGCATCTTCGACCGACGCACCAGGGCCAGGCCGTCTGCCATTTGGAGGCCAGAAAACGGGCATGAGCTTCCTGGATGAACAGACAGGTTGGATGACAGGAAAGTATTCTGTAGCTGGTCTGAGCCTGCTCTACAGAACGCATGATGGAGGGAAGACCTGGCACGCACAAGCATTGCCCCTTTCGTCTCCTGAGACAACGGCCCAACTCGCCATCGCCGCACCTAGGTTTTTCTCGACGACCAATGGCATCCTGCCAGTGAGCGTGAACGGCGCAAACGGGAGCTATCTCGATTTCTACGCCACCCATGACGGTGGCAATAGCTGGCAGCGTACAGCACCTATCGCCACCTCTGCCAGCATCTTCGATTTCGTTGATGCGAACTATGGCTGGACCAGCGATGGAACACACCTCTACGCTAGCAACACAGGAGGGAAACAATGGAGAGAGCTAGTGACAAATCCAGCACTGCATACCCTCTCGATGCTGGACTTTGTGACACATACGATAGGCTGGGCCATTGGCTCAACGCAGAGCCAGGGCCCAGCCTTACTCAAAACCAACGACGGTGGACAATCCTGGACGGTTCTTCCCACAACCATAATTTGATTATCAATAGGGCACAATCAGTCAGTGGTTAGCGGCACCGACACATGTAGCCTGTACGACTACCATGTAGGTTAGCGAGCAGTAAGAGCAGATCCGCTGCTCCCCTTGATCAAGGGAGCCGTATCAACCACACTCTCGGTCACCGCGATAGTGCCACTATGGGCCCGCAGCAGCCCTGGCGCAACCGTAGAAGCAAATGCGTGACAGGTTGGGGTAGCCGTACTACAATCAGTACCGGTACCGGGAACGGTAGCATTGACAAAGACCGGGAAAGCACTGCCGCCCGCGAAAGAAGTGGAGATATAATCTCCAACCATGCGACCTTGCGTGGTATTAGGCAGCCACAACAGGTTTATCGCAGTCGTGGTAACGGCTGTTCGCGTGGTCCAACTCGAACCACCATTGGTGGACGAAGAGGAACCAACGAACAACTGACAGGAGGAACCACAATTAGAAACCGGGTAGTAGTAGAAGACAACCACGAGATGGGCTGTGCTCCCAGAAGTACTTTTATCAACGGCCAGCCCAGGAATGAAGTGATCGACCCCACTGTTACGTGGATCGACCGGCAGACGCGAGACTGATGACCAGGAGGTGCCATTGGTAGAGGTGACCATTACCAGATCATTAGCAGAACCGCCAGATTCAAAGCGGCTATCAGACCAGACCACAAAGACCTTGCCCGCGCCATCAATTTCCGCCGTAGGAAGGGAACCGGAGCGGATATTGCCAGCGTCAGTGTGATGACGAACCGAGGCCACACTCACGGTACTATTCCAGCTAGCGCCACCATTGGTGGAGGTATAGGCCAACAGAGCTGTCTCGTTTGCATTCTCAATAGGGACAATCACCGTGCCATTGGGCTGGACAAGGGGTTGACCACCGATAACGGTAGCGGAATTGGCCGTGGTCTGAGGAGCGCTCCAGGTCAGTCCGCCATCGGTCGAAGTGCTCATCTGAACCAGGTTCCCATTGCCATTGTCATCCCACTCTATATAGCAGTGCCCATAAAAAGGACTGCTTGCAGTATCATCACAGACAACCCAATCTTTGTCCAGATTTTGTGTGCCGCTGGCAGCGTGGACCGTCACAGGATTGCCCCAGGTCAGTCCGCCATCTGTTGAACGATTCACGACAATGGCAGCGCCCAGCAGGCTGCTGGATATAAGAGGGAGAGAATTAATCAGCCAGACGTTATGCCTGGCATCAAAGGCAACGCTGGGATCACTCACACGATCATACGGATTGCTCGGATTGACAATTTTCGTGATGCCAGGCAAGAAACCCTGTGTCCAGCTACTTCCACTATTGGTGGAGGTGGCGAAGCCAATGTTAGAGGCACCGCCATCGGTAAAACGCCCCACCTGAAAAGCCGAGACAATCGTGGAGCCAAAAGAATAGGTATCAGGTTCAACCTCCGTTTGGTGCTGGCTGGTGGTGTTGGTGTAAGGGTCAGTACTTAGTGGGACGAGAGTGGCCGCAAAGGCTGAGAGGGTGGTAATAGAGAGAAGCACTACAGAGAAGGTAAGGGCGAACAATGAACGGATAAACCACGCAAAGGGGGATTTGTACATCCTGTAAGTTCCTCCTCATTGGGAAATACTGTTAGGAACACCATTTGGCACAGTCAGGGGAGAACCGTCTAATGAGTTATTATATCTCATAAAATTTAGATCATCAACTTCTGGCAAAAAAATTCTACCGATGCTTGGAGTCGAGAGGGAGGCAAAGCTCCTTCTCGATATCCAGGCAAAGCTCGCCCAGAGTGGAAAATGGCGACTTTCGACCCAGATTTGTACGAAAAGCAAGTGAAAGAAAAGCCCTGGCCCTGCCTTTTCATGAGCTTCTCAGCAAGTCCGTTCTGGTTTTGTCGTTCAAGGGTCGTAAGAGTGGCATCGAGTAACGTAGACTCCAATGGTCAGCCACTGCTTGAGAGTGTCCGCCAGGCGGCCCGCAAACTGCGTCGATCCGTCTCCATTTGATGTGAACAGACAGACAGACATTGTCTTTTCCTCTTTATACTTTATAGCTTTCGGTCTGCATCATATAGAATTTGGCATAGCTCTGATTCTGAGCGAGAAGTTCAGCATGAGTACCATATTCTGTAATGTGTCCATCTTCTATGACCGCAATACTATCAGCCATCGAAACCGTGCTAAAACGATGTGTAATTAAGAGGCTTGTGCGATTTTTGATGAGAGTACGGAATTGAGTATAGAGATCATGTTCGGCAATAGCATCCAGGGATGACGTTGGTTCGTCTAATATGAGTAGATCTGCCTCACGCATGAACATGCGTGCCAGGGCAATCTTCTGCCACTCACCACCTGAAAGATCACTCCCATCCTCATCTTCGGCTAACCATCGACTAAGAATGCTTTGATATGCTTCAGGTAATCTGGTAATGCGCTCATGAATCCTTGCTTCATTGCTGCTTCCTTGATGGCTGGTGGATGCTCAATCTGCTCAGTATCACCAATGCCAATGTTCTGTGCAACTGTCAGATCATAGCGCGAGAAATCTTGAAATACAGTTCCAATCCGTTGGCGTAGGTCCCGCAGATCAAGCTCACAAATATCTATATTATCCCATAAAATCTGACCTTCGGTCGGATCATAGAGGCGCGTCAAAAGTTTTACCAGTGTGCTTTTGCCGCTCCATTCAGGCCCACTAGCGCAAGACATTGACCGGCAGGAAGAAAAGATCAACGCGCCGCAATACCCACGGATGTTGATCACTATAGCGAAAAGAGACATCCCGCAAGGTAATTCCCGTCTGTAAAGGGGGTACTCTCTCTGGCTGTGAGCTTATTGCAATCGCTTGCGGCAAAGCCAACAGCGTATTGTATTGATCATACAGGAGAGCACCCTCTTTCATCTGCGAAATTGCACTCACAATCGCCATCAATGATGATTGTACGCTCATTATCGCGCTTGAATATAATGTCACATCACCAAGACTGATACGCCTTGAAAATACTTGCAATATAACAAAAACAAAGCTCCCGTTGCAACAATCCATGAGAGGATAGCAAGAGAAATTGCCACTGTAATTCCCGTTTCGCTTGCTTGCGTTGTGTGCGATAAATATCCTGTGTGGTCGTAGTAAAGAGGTATAAAATAATCACCGAGGTTAAAAAGACGAACCTCTTTGACAAAGGGAATCCAGGAGACAATTTCGTCCATAATAGCTAGCACGGCGCTCTTTTAAGCTGTTGTTGGACATAAGCCCAAGTGTTCTGCTGGCTCAAGCGTAACCGACCAGCAGTTGCGGTATGACGGCAAGCACTATCATACCGGCTAAAAATGCATTGAAAATAATGAATATGCCGATAAATGAGACGACTGTTATGATTCCTTGTAGGAGGCTTGTATGATGGAAAGAGCTTGCATAGGCGCGATTTGGGCTCCCGTATGTGCTAATTCTATGGTGTTATGGAATTTGGAATCTTCAAAGTACGATAGGTCCAGCAGGTCATTGAGTTTTTGATACACACTGATTTTCATCTTGAGAGACATTTTTCGCCCGGGTTTGGCGTTCCAATAGGTGTGTAGAGGTTGAAGAAATTGACCAATGATAACCAGCACAGCTTGAACCATCAACAAGAAAAGCGCCTGCTGTGAAAATAAGTTGAGCCATGACCTTGAATATTCGCACTGAGGACATCAAATAAATCTTTTAACACCCAGGCTGTCGCCAATGGTAACAAACCTTGCACAATGAGAAGAAACATATGCCTTATACATCCCCATAGATCTCGTTAGATAATTTATCATCTGACTGGTTGTTGTTATAAAATGTACTATAGCCGGGAAACGCTGCTTTCTCTAGCAAATTCCTCTCTTTGGGTGCAGTTATCATGGACGTTCCTCATTTTTGTTTTTGTTCGTATTTTATATATTTTATGCTAGAACAAGAGCTATCTCTTCGGGAGGAATAAAGTTACGTTATCCTACTGAGCAAACATTTTCGTGTGCATCAACTAGGCAAGCAAATGGCATACCAATTATCTTAATACTGGCAAACATGCTATTTGTAGCACCAGGGGCGATGATAGCAGGCACTTGAAGAGCAAGTTTTTAAACCATTCCGCGTATGCTTGACACTGGCACCACTCACCAGAACAACTGTGCCGTCCATTTTTTTTAGGAATTGAGTGGCACGGTCAATACATGCAGAGAGTAAATC
>CAWKKX010000006.1:0-24836 GCA_963850365.1 uncultured Chloroflexia bacterium | reverse complement strand
CCTCAGTGGGAACAGATCGCGCAGAAAGTGCTCGCGGAATTTCGTGCTGAAAGTGCACCTTATGCCCATGAAGATTGGTTCAAACGCTTGATAAACGATCTGCAACACGTCAGTCCGGAGTTTCGCACCTGGTGGTCTCAGCACGACGTACGCAGTAGGGCCGATGCACGGAAAGACATCGAGCATCCGTTGGTGGGATGCCTGATGTTCGAGCATACAACCTTGCAGGTACCAACGATGCACCAACTCAAAATCATGATCTATCCCCCACTCCCTGAAACAGATACGCTGGAAAAGCTACAGCAGTTGATGGATGAGGCCATCACTATGATGCTATGCTAGGCAGCAGCGGTGGGGCTTATAATAGATTGAAGCGTGAAACCCCTTGTGATAGATTTTTTGCAGTGATCCTCGTCCTATATAAACAATATCCTCCGTGCACCCAATGATAATCGAGAGAAACAAAAAACTAAACGGTATCCCCAGGCTCTGAATAATAAATTCCTTTACTTCTCCACAGGCACTCGCTGGAACGTGACAACTTCTTTAAAATCGTGCAGGTAGTGTACTCATTGGCTCAAAAGACAATGGATCTTGCTTCCCCTGGTTCCACTCCGCTCTCTCCAGCGTCCCTACGACTTGATAGTCGTTGCCAATGGCCTCCGGGTTGCCGGAACAGCTGTTCGGCCTCTTGCCATTGTTCTTGCTCTCACCAGACGCATTGCCTGTGTGAAGTGCTCCTCCCTCTCCATGTATTGCTCGAATGTGATGTCCGTTTCGTGCGCCTGCATGGCCTCTTGCAGTTCCTGGCGACCCTCCTCCAACTGCATTGCAAACTTGCGGGTCATTTCGCTTGTATCATTCTGGGAGAGTGCAACCGCACGCTCAAAATCACGCACGGCTTCACCAGGGCGTGCCATAGAGTGACAGGCCAGACCACGGTTATACCATAACTCGGCCAAGGTGGGAGCGATATCAATCGCTTCGCTAAAAACATCATAGCTTTGCTGGTAATGTTTGAGCATACCATGTGCCAGTCCCAACAAAGTGAGTATGTCCAGACGCAGCTCTGAACGCCTGGGCAGGGAGTTGAGCAGCGGTTCGCAGGTACTCATACAGCCTGCAAAGTCGCCCATGAGCATCTGCTGTTTGGCATACTGGGCACGGTGAACCCACTGTTCGTGTAGCTGAGATGGTATCGATGCTCTTTGTGGTAATTGTTTCATAAGCCTTGATTGTTTAGGCTGCCCTGGTTGCTTTGCTCGCTTTGATTTTTTCGACATACTTCTTCCCACTCTGCTTGAATTTCCTGTCTATGTGGAATGGGGGCGTACTAATCTTGCAGTATCCCCTAACGGATCGTCGCCTCTGTAACTTTGTTGCTCTTGCCCTCGCACTGGCGGCACTTCCCTCTTGCAGTATCCCCTAACGGATCGTCGCCTCTGTAGCGCCTCGCAGAGGTTACGATCCGTTTGGGGATACTGAAAGATAGTTGAATGGGCGATCAGTGTATATTAGCGCGAAGTTGCAGAGGTTACGATCCGTTTGGGGATTCTGAAAGTGGATCTACTAGCGTGTCGGCAATTCATCAGTGATGGTGTTGCAGAGGTTACGATCCGTTTGGGGATTCTGAAAGGTCTTTCTAGCGATGCCATTGAGTAGATGCAATAGCATGTTGCAGAGGTTACGATCCGTTTGGGGATACTGAAAGATTGATGTTGGATCGTCAACGTGTGCAGGTCATGTCGTTGCAGAGGTTACGATCCGTTTGGGGATTCTGAAAGGTATGCATATCTGCATCTCGTCGCTGATATGGTCCACGGTTGCAGAGGTTACGATCCGTTTGGGGATACTGAAAGATCGACAGTAACTGCAACGTCATGTCTGCTTACATGTAGCAGTTGCAGAGGTTACGATCCGTTTGGGGATACTGAAAGACAACAGTTAGCTAGCACAGTATGAAGGGCTAGTCATGATGTTGCAGAGGTTACGATCCGTTTGGGGATACTGAAAGATGCACGGCTCGCTACCACGATGATTAGCTGCATCTGGGTTGCAGAGGTTACGATCCGTTTGGGGATACTGAAAGATATGCATTACGTCCCGTGTCTTGCAGCTTGATATTGGAGTTGCAGAGGTTACGATCCGTTTGGGGATTCTGAAAGTCTCAGTACATTGCGTCAGCTCGTGGTACGGCGCGGTGGTTGCAGAGGTTACGATCCGTTTGGGGATTCTGAAAGATTACTACGTGGTTCGTACATCACAGTGTCGTTTTGTTGCAGAGGTTACGATCCGTTTCGGGATTCTGAAAGTCGCGTTATATTGCTGTTCGATCGAACTAGCTACAGGTTGCAGAGGTTACGATCCGTTTGGGGATTCTGAAAGCCATATACTTTTTGATATCCTCGCAAAAATGAGATAGTTGCAGAGGTTACGATCCGTTTGGGGATTCTGAAAGGTGTGCGTCTCTTGTTTTCTATCCCTACTCTGTGTTCTTTGGAAGCTGACGTTGGGTGTTTATCAAGCAAGAGTGAGAGAAGAGGCACATTCCTCATAGCTCCTTGTATCAGGTCTTTCAAAGCGACCAATTCTCTCATCAGTAGCTTGCATTGTTCTGTCTCACTTCTCATAGTAGCAAGTGGTGCTCCTACAAAACTCCTGTTGATATGCCTAAAAAGCACCCTCGACTCCTACCAATCTCCGTTTTTCCCTGTATGGTGAAGCTGACTCCTACAAGAGCTTTTGTGAGAAAAGCGCTTCCTATCTTTCTACATTCTATCCCGCTTTTGCAACGGGGCGAGAGGAGTGACGAGCGACCCACTAGTACATTGAGGCGTTGCATCATCCATGATAGAATAGCAGGAAAAGAGGGAGCCAGGTTTATATGACCACTATGCTTATCACAGGCGGCGGACAGGGCATCGGAGCGGCTACAGCGCTGCTTGCTGCGCAGCAGGGCTATGCCGTTTGCGTCAACTACATTGACAATAGTACCCAGGCAGAACTGGTAGCTGCCACTATCCGCAAAAATGGCGGCCAAGCTCTCGCTGTGCAAGCAGACATTAGCAATGAAGAGGCTGTTCAATATCTCTTCGATACAACAATTCGCGAGTTAGGACCACTCACCGTACTAGTCAACAACGCTGGGATTACAGGAAAACTGGGCCGTTTCTCTGAGGTAGAGACCCAAAGTTTGCGACGTGTCCTGGAGATAAACGTTCTGGGTACCATGCTCTGTTCACGCGAAGCGATACGACGTATGTCAACCATTTCAGGTGGCCAGGGAGGAACCATTATCAATCTTTCCTCACGTGCAGCTCAGGTTGGAAGTCCTTATGAATATATCCATTATGCCGCCTCCAAAGCCGCTGTGGAGACGTTTACAATCGGCCTCTCCAAAGAGGTGGCAAACGAAGGCATACGGATCAATTGCGTCAGTCCAGGGATTATTGAAACAGAGATCCATACCAAAGCTGGCGATCCAGATCGCCCTCGACGCTACGCTTCTCAAATTCCTATGCAGCGTGCTGGACGCCCAAACGAAGTCGCCGCAGCGATTCTGTGGTTGGCCTCGGACGAAGCTTCGTATTGCAATGGAAGTATTCTCGCGGTCAGTGGGGGACGTTAGAAAGAGTTGACCCAATCGTCGAATTTCAAGCTCTTTCTCCTGCCCTGACGGTGTTGACGGGAGTTGGCTCCTCCCACCTCTGAACAAGCAGAGGAGGCCCAAAAGCTGCGTCAAAGTCTCTCACTGTGTGAAAAAGGGATGGGAAGAAAACAGCGATACCGAAACGAGCGACAGCAATTCGGCTGAGTGAGCAAGAACAGCAAGAGTTGAGGCGGCTGACGAAGCGTCATCGAAGTGAACAACAAGTGAGATCTGGCGATCTCCGCCAATGGACCCAACCAGCATACCGATCCGCTCACAGCGTTGATGTGGATCACCGACAACCCGCACCGTGCTCATCGCGAGCCTCTCTTTTAATGTAGTAACCAATGTTGCCAGCATCGGGATATCGAAGTCTTCTTTGCCGCGCGAGCTTCTCTTTTAATGTAGTAACCAATGTTGCCAGCGTTGGGATAGCGAAGTCCTCTTTGCCGATGGCAAGGAAGAGTTCGGCCTGGACCAGTATCAGCTCATGAGTGCCACTGCGCTTTTAGAGCCTGGCCCTGCTTGCTTACGCTTTTCTCGATGAAGAACGCAATTGCTTGCAGCAGCAATGGCAACGCCCGTCACCATTGGTGAGAAGCGCCGTGAGGCTGCATACCCGGCCGGAGTGCCTTTGAGAGCGTGTGGTTCGTTGCGGAGCTCATAACCCAGCACCGTTGGCAGATGATCGGAAGCTAGATAATGGACCTCGATTGTATCGGTCGAAACCAGGGAATGTAGTGCTGCACTGGAGCGTCCAGGTCGATCTTGCCCGCCTCGATCACCGGTAGACGAGCAGGCGAAAAAATTAGCTATCTCGTTGCATTTGTTACCTGCATAGCCTCACCACACCTGATACAGGCCACCTCTACCGGCCCCTGCCGCATCCAGCAATGATACTGGCAGGCAGGGCAGAGCCACTGTACCTTCAGCCGTGGGTTCGCATCCGTGCCTCTATTCACATACCTCGAACCACCCCACCAGTAATTGTTACTATAGTAACTGTTTTGCGTCCGGTAGGTATTCGTGTCATCATTTGTATTTTTATTTTGACCACTATTTTTCTTGTTACTCCTATTGTTATTACTGCTACTACTACCACTGCTACTACTATCACTATTACTGCTACCAGCTATCATGACTGCAACGATGAGCACAATCACAATCACTGCCAGAATGGAGAAGATGGGAAGGATAGCCAGTGTGAAGGCTTCCCAGGTCGTTACTCCATGTACAGCCTTCAGTGAAACAACCAGAAGGACTGAACTGTAAATAAACAGGAGAAACTCTACCAGGACCAGGACGATACCAATGCGAGAAGTCGAGTCGATAGCGAGTAGTATGCTCATAATGCTACCCAGCAGGAAGAGCGGAGCCAGAGGCAAAAACGTGGTGTAACATTGTTCAAGAAAAGTGCCCCCTCCCTGGTAGTGACGCGCCAGGGGCCAGATCATACCCTGCACAATGAAAAAGAGGATCGGAATGACGATCAATGGGCCGAGCAGTATACCAACGAGCATCCCTGACGCGATGCGGTGACTTGCAGTGCCCAGCAGAAACGCAATCAGGCTACTCAGCAATGGCAAGGCAAAGATGGAGATCCCGACTACATCCCAGCGTGCATTCAGGCTTTCACTGGCAAAGGTATGCAAGCCAGGCAGGCAGAGTGAACGCACGGATCGTCCAGGGTAAGCCACGAGATCCACAATCAGCCCACGACGCTCAATCGTCGGCGAAGAGTAAGCAACTGGATCGGCTTGCGCGGATGTATTACGAGCAGAAGATTGCTCATCATTGGACGCAGAAGGGACGCTCTCGCCTTGTTGCTGAGCCGAATAAGGAGACGCACCAGCGTAAGAATAAGCAGAGGGGGCATTATTGCCCGCTTCCTGCTCTGGAGAAGGATACATGATAAGGCTCCTCTTCTGTTTCATGTTGACTCCCATAAGGGAGCGTTGGAGTTCCGATAGATATTCTATCAACGCTTCTTTCGAAGATTTTTTGCGTACTTTTATTTCAAGCCTCCTCCTCTAAAAAAGATGGGAGGCGTTGAAACCAGGCATTGGCCGCCTCTGTACCGTAGACATCACGCACGAGCACTCACGAAACGATGGTTAGGGCAGAGTGGCACCTCCTTTTGTGACGATGGGCTCACTTTTGGGTGCATGCTGAATAGCGGGCACACGTAAAAATTCGGCGAGATGCAGTCTTTTTGTCAGATTAAAGCTCACTTCGACTGCCAATCCAACACCAAAGGCAAAAATGAGCGTGCCGATACCAACCGTACCACCCATTACAAAACCAATCACCAGGACCAGGCATTCGATTATGGCACGTACAATCGAGATGCGCACTTTTGTCAATCTGTGCAGTTGCATCATGAGACCATCGCGCGGCCCAACTCCCAACTGCGGGGTGATATACAAGGCAGATCCAAGCCCTACTATCGCTACTCCTACTACATTCACAACCAGCCGTAGAAACAGAGAAGATGTGCTTACACTCGCTAACCAGCCGA
The DNA here is from genome assembly GCA_963850365.1 of uncultured Chloroflexia bacterium. Lineage (GTDB taxonomy): Bacteria > Chloroflexota > Ktedonobacteria > Ktedonobacterales > Ktedonobacteraceae > Dictyobacter. The sequence goes on along the minus strand of CAWKKX010000006.1, from coordinate 18,669 downwards.
AGCGCAACTCCAAATCTACAAAGATGCCTATCAATGCCATATTCAGCACCGTTGCAACACCTGGATACACTTTTAAAAACAAACCGAACAGGATAATCAGAGCACCAACGACAATACTGGCTGTGCCAAAAGAAAGAGGCGTATGCAGGCTGATACCCAGGTGCAATACGTCCCACGGATCAAGCCCCAACTCTGAACGATAGAGAAAGACGGTTCCAGTTGCAAAGAGGAACAAACCAAAAATCACAACGCTAAGACGTGCCAGATAAACCCATGATAGGAAAGGCCGTAGCAAACTCAAGTGCATATGCGATCATCTCTTTTCTATTTTTTGCGCAAGAGAAAAATATTGTCGAGGATACTATAAAGAGTGTATCCAGCAAAGCGACAAGATACAACGACCAATCAGAGATATCAACACCACATTGGCCCAACCTGCTGCTATGCCTTTCGCCAGGCACAACCATCTTATATGGACCCATTCAATGACGAACTTTGAGCTTATGTACCAGTGCTCGTCCCCGTGTTACACTGGGCCTCTTCTGTTGAAACATGTAAATATATTGATGAAACTCACTAGCTTTGCCGAGCGTACCTGAATACAGTGGAATCAGTTTGGAATGTGATGGAAACTGCTCTTGACTGTTCATACGATCAAGTTGATCAAAGATTCATAGAACAGTAGATGATGTACAGCAGGAGCTTCTCTGAAAGCATGCAAAGCCCTTGACTGCACAGACCTCACAGACACTTAGAGCACCCGCAGAAGAGGAGAACACCGCTATGGGCTCGGAAGACCAACAATATAGCATCAGTGCAGTAGAGGACGGAGAGTCTGTAGCCCATCCGGGAGAGGGTATCCCCGAGCGTCCTAGACTCAAGCCTAGGTACAAACTACTCAATTTCACCCAGGGCCAACTCTATGGCTTGTTTTTCGGGCATATGGGCAAGCTGTCGATGATCGCCCTCTACTTCATCGTGACTCAGTGGCTCTCTGGCCAGCATATCGTAACCACGATCATAAGCCAGCATCTTGACTTGCATCTCTGGAATGTCAAATACACTTGGGATCACCTGCTGAGCCGTGATATCTCCCATGGTGGCGTCGTTCAGTGGCTGTCGATCAAGCAGTGGGACAACGTCCGTCACGTCGTGCGCCCCTTCATCGAAGGTCTCATGGCATTACTGCTCTACCAGCAGATTGGCTTCGATTCTCTGAAGTACAATAAGAAGACTGAGGAATCCGAGCCAGGCATAGTCGATCGCTTCCTTATGCGCGTGCCGCTTCTACCCTCGCCGTATAAGCCGGTTACCACGGCACAAGAAGTCGCGATCCCCTTCATCGTGCTCCTCGTGGGTACGTTGGTTGCGATCCCGATGTTCCTGTGGGTGTTGCCGTTCTTCCATGACACGCTGCATGCGGGGTGGCTTGAACCACAATTAAGCGAGCATCCCTCTCTAGCTGCGAAGCTCTATGCGGACGGCTATGACGCATTCATCATTGGTATCGTCGCGGGCTTCGCTGTAAAGCGCATCACCCGGCCGGTACTCAATGCCAATATGATGCTCTTTTGCCGTCGCTGGGTTGCCAAGGAACGCAAGCCCCACTGGTGGATGCCCCAGGGCATGCGCTCTATGATCCGGGTGCTCGATATGCGCGAGGATTCAGTCGAGCACAACAAGGAGAAGCTTGCTCTCAAGGGCCGCTGGTTTGGTCCGTTTGCCATTAGTTCGGCGATAGTGATTCTTATCCTCGCCGCATATGGATACTATATCATCGTGTACATTGCATCGTAATAGGATCGTCTTCTGACCTGGCATGGCGATTGCCGTTCGGTTCTATAAAAACGGGTCAACCTCACATCGTCAGGCGCGTTGAGTTGAGTGCCGCCAGATCTTTGACTCCTGACCTTCAAACCTTCCTTAGGGCAAGTCTGAACAGTTTCTGCCAACATTTCAGCTTTACAATAGGAAACCTACCAGGTACCATTGCATATCCTGACCACGACCGGTGGCAATGTTCGCCTGCGTATCTGCTGCATAGGTATACAAAGCATGACCATCATAGAAGACTTGCGCACCATTGGCGGTTTGATGCACTGACAACTGTTTGGGCAAGGTCATTGAACTAGAGACGGTCATCATTCCCTGCGGAGCAAGCACAGACGGCCAGTCTTTCGCGCATGCACCAGTACAAGTAGATTGAAACATAGTATCGGCTTTATAGTAGTAGATGGCAAAATCTTTATTTGTCATCAGCACATTAACCTGATTGCCATTAATCGCGGCTTTCCCGGTATGCAGAAACGCGTTCATATTTGAGGCCATATTTGGCGTAATGGTTACCCCTTGCATCATATTGCCGGCAATTGCCATACTTGTCGTATTATAGTCCGCAAGGTACCATTGCATATCCTGGCCCTCACCTGTGGCATTGCTAGTATGTGTATCTGCCGCATAGGTATACAAGGCATGACCATCATAGAAGACTTGCATGCCATTGGGAGTCTGATGCACCGACAACTGTTTGGGCAAGGTCATTGAACTGGAAACAGTCATCATTCCCTGCGGAGCCAGAACTGGAGGCCAGTCTTTCGCGCACGCACCAGTACAAGTGGCCTGAAGTGTAGTATCAGGCTTGTAGTAGTAGACGGCAAAACCTTTATTTGCCAGCAAGACACTGACCTGCATCCCATTAACCATGGCCTTTCCTGTGCTAATAAGCGCGGTCATATTTCCACCGGTATCTGGAGTAATTGTAATCCCTTGCATCATGTTACCAGCATCCATGTTGCCATTTTGCTTCGCTGTAGCAGTCGCGACCGGCATCATAGTAGCCGCAGGGGTGGCGTTAGTTGCGGCAGTCTGATTATTTGAATTCTGGTTCGTCGCTACCCCAGGGTCCTGAGGGGTTGTATCACCGCATGCTGCCAACAGAACGGCCAGCAGGATAATTATCATAAGCGATCCTGAACGTTGAAAATTTTGCATACGATACAATCCTCCTAAAAATAATAAATTGTGTCACAATCTTCTCTAAAAACGGATTTTCTGTGCGCAAATGAGCAGCATCTGGTAGTGCTTATTTTTCATACTACCTCACCCGCCTAATACTGAGTCTAACAATAATCACGCCAACCGTTTACAGGATTTGCAAAAGAGTACTTTTTCCGCACGCCAGCCTGGCTATACGAGGCTCATTAGTGACCATCTTCAGCACCAGCGATATCGAAAGTGATACATTTAGTGATATTAACTTTGACACTCAATTTATATACAATAAGAGATATGAGTGGTATGGATACATAAATGGTGCATACTTCCAAATAGGAAAGAGAAGTCTATCTTTTCAAAAGCATCCGAATAAATAGCGCTCTTTTCTGATCTATGGCCTTTCCAGAAGGAGACTATGGCATATGCCAGGAGACGATCTAGAAGATACATTGCTCTACAAGGTCGTGATTAACCATGAGGAGCAGTATTCAATCTGGCCAGTTGATCGCGAAAACGCCGCAGGCTGGCAGGATGCAGGGAAAAGCGGTTCAAAGGCTGAGTGTCTCACCTTTATAAAAGAGGTGTGGACTGAGAGGACGTTTTACTCTCTTCCTCCCCCGCATTTCACGGGAATTGATAGTGGGCCGAAACGGCACACATGGTGGACCCGTTTGTCAAGTCCAAAAAAGTGCCGCTAGAAAAATACCCTCTTTCTGCGTCCGCTTACTCAGATTCGGACCAGGATGAATCCCTTCGATACCCATCTCTCGCATATGCCGCTGGATAGCTTTGCGGTTGACCTCAACGCCTTCCTGCTGTAACTGAGCAGTAATCTTCCGAGATCCATAGAAAGGGCATTTTGTGTATATCTCATCAATACGATGTTTGAGCTGTATTTCTTCATCTGAAGATGGCTGAGGTTGATAGTAAACTCCTGGCCTATTCAAACTCAATAAATCTGTTTGGATGCGTACTGAGAGTTCTTCACTTTCCCGTTCAAGCAAACGTAAACGTTCATTGCGGCTCAGGTTCATAGCAAGTCAAAAGAAATTGTTTCCTAACAGCTTTTCATTATAGTAACACGATTGTGACGAAGTAGAAATTAGAAATTACTATACTATTCTCAACTTCAGCTTGACAATATCATAATCTTCAGAGTATAATTCTCTTATAACCAGTACCGAACAGTACGGTTCTAAAAATTCAAGCGAGGGAGCGAAACATATCACGATGAATACACCTACTCGTACTACATCGCCACGTGCACAGCGCAAGCGAGAACAGATTCTGAGTGGAGCGCAGTGTCTGTTTCTCACACATGGCTATGCAGGGACTAGCACAGATGCTATCGCTAAAGCCGTTGGCATCTCGAAAGAGACGCTGTATGCCTATTATCCCAACAAAGAGGCCTTGTTTGCCGCCGTCTTACAGCACCTGGTAGATGTGCTGGCAGATGATAAGTTCGCGCAAATAGAGCACACGATGCTTGTCAACGGAGAGACCTTCCAGCTAGCACTGATAGATCTGGCACAACGGATTATTCGCAGCGCCATGCAGCCTGACTACCTGGCTCTAATGCGGATCGTCATAGCGGAGTCAACGCGAGTGCCCAAATTGGGAACTCTGTTTCGCTCCTCGATCCCGATGCGGGGACTGGCATATCTGTCGAGCTTACTTGAACACGCACGCAAACGCCAGCTTGTCGAGTTCGAAGATGTTGAGATCGCAGCGCGAATGTTCATCGGTTCGCTCCTGACCTATATCCTCCTTGATGGCCTGATGCTCGCCGGTGAGACTCCCCATCAATCGGACCTGGCACAAATTACGATGATTGTCAATCTTTTTTGCAAAGCTCTGCAGCCCGAAGCGGAGCAGAGCAAGTAAGTATAAATTTTTGGAGGTCTATAATGAACCAGCAGATACAATCTTCTACAAAACAGACCATGATCGATGTCCTGATTGTCGGCGCTGGCCCAACGGGCCTGGCGGCCGCGCTGGTACTGGCGAAACGCGGTATCCGGTTTCGTTTGATCGAGAAAGGCACGCAACGCTCCCCTCACTCAAAGGCATTAGCATTGCAGGCCCGTACATTGGAAATCTTGGAGTTACAGTCGCCCAGGCTCGCCGACGCCTGTGTGCGGGGGGGATATACCGCTCCTGGTGGCACTCTCAGTGCGGGTAGGGATTCGGTTACCGTCGATTTTTGGGGTCTCGATACCCGCTATCCCTACTTCTTGTTTATTCCCCAGGTCAAAACAGAAGAGTTATTAGAGGCCCACCTTGCCGAGCTAGGACAAACAATTGAGCGCGGGGTTGAACTCAAAGCACTGACGCAAGGCACCGATGATACCACCGCGCAACTTCACTATGCCAATGGACAAACGGAAGAGGTTCATGCCCGCTATGTCCTGGGCTGTGACGGTGCACATAGTGTGGTACGTCACTCGTTGGGTCTCCCATTCCCAGGAAAGGGCTATCCCTGGACAGCTTTTCTTGCCGATGTCAAAATTGATGGCGAATTAGCAAAGAAAGGGCTGGCGCAGTTCTCGAGTGAACGTGGGCTGGCAATGTTCTTTCCTTTTCAAGATGGCTATAATCGTGTGATCACGATTGACAGTGCGTACCAGAACAGCTCTGAGCACGAAGAACCAACGCTCGACGAGCTACAAGAATCGGTGAATGCGATTGTTCCTGTGCCAACACGATTGAGTGAACCACGCTGGAAGACTCGCTGGTCTTCACAACTGCGTCAGGTTACCCGCTACCGGGTCGGGCGTGTGTTTGTCGCTGGGGATGCTGCCCATATTCATAGCCCGGCGGGTGGGCAGGGACTCAATACAGGTATACAAGATGCCTACAACCTGACCTGGAAACTGGCCCTGGTACTACGTGGAGAGGCCCCGGAGAGCCTCCTCGATACCTACCATGCCGAACGTTACCCGGTTGGTCAACATGCCATGACTACCTCGGACCTCGTACTGCGTAGCGCACTCCTGCCCAATAAATTTGCCAGGCAGACACGCGATTTCATCGTCAAAACCTTCCTCCCACTCCCGCCACTCCAGCACATGATCAGCAAGAGTCTTTCCGAGTTGGATATCAACTATCGTCACACACAGCGCGGCTCGCAATTGCTTAAACTGCTGTCTGGTCAACATGCGCTGCAAGCAGGTGATCGTGTCCCCAATCTGGAACTCAAACCGGCTGTACTGACCGCCGCGATGAGTACATCGGTGAGTCTCTACGATCTCTTGCGGCAGGCTCCATATTCCCTGTTCATTGAAATTGCGCCCGAACACTTTGAGCAGGATCGACAACAGATTACCAATCTGCTAGACAGCGTCAGACAATTCGCAGGTCAGCCGATCAACTCCTTTGTCGTTTTCGGGCAGGGCGTGGAGACAGTTGCCAAAAATCTTGATGCAACCGCATTGATCGATTTTAAACAACAATTCCATCATAAAATCGGAGCGCAACATGGCAGCATCTTGTTAGTGCGTCCCGATGGCTACCTGGCAATGCATGTGCGGAATCTGCAACAAGAACAATTCTTGTCTGAGTTGCAGAAATGGATAGTCCCAGTAAAACAGGCAGCAGACACCCTCATATCTGAGCGTGTGTAAATAAGCCCCTTATCCACTACTCACGTTGCTTTTACCTGCCGTGTGGAAAGTTGTCTGAACGGCTTTCCACACGGCAGGACATAATAAATATAAGAACATCAAGGGAGTCATCACGCTGAAAGTGGGATATCCATATATTTTGCCTCGTTCTGAGACTGAGGAAGAGGCATTACGAGAACATCTTGAGATGATGCGTGAAGATGTTCTCGTAATGCCTCTTTCATAAGTTGCTCTACTTCTTCTTTCGTATCTGCGACAGCAACACAGCCTGGCACGTCGGGAGAATACACGCCATACGAGTTTTCGCCTTTTTCGATGATAACCAGGATTCTTGCCATTTCAATCCTCTTTCTCTATTTGAGCTTGCTTTAAAACATTAAGTCATGTTCCAACCGGCATGTCCTTTCCAGGATACAACGAGGAGTTAAAAAGGTGTCACATTCTGGCAAAAAGTGCGTCTTTATTACTGGATCAGAGACGAAGAGCGAGCAGAGCGGGAAGGGAAAGCATGCAAGACCAGGATGAGTGCCAGCAGGTATCTGGCTCAATGAATGGACTCTATCAGCGCTACGCAACGGCGATTTTTGCCTATGCCAGGCTCCATACCCCCTCCTGGGAGGACGCGGAAGATCTTACCATCGAGGTCTTCCTGGCCGCGCTCGAACACGATCAACTCTCCTGGCTAAAGGAAGGGCAACAGTTGGTATGGTTGCGACGGGTAGCACACAACAAACTGGTTGACCACTATCGTCGCGCTCCACGCTGCTCCATTCTTCCTCTTGAGCAGCTTATCGAGAATGTCTACCGCGATGAAGCACCGACCCCTGAACAGGTTGTGCTGCGCCGTGAAGAACTGAGCCAACTCCACACGACCGTCAGCAAACTCCCTGTGCTCCAGCAACAGATCTTGCAGCTACGCTTTGGGGAAGGGCTCCCGTTTGCCGAGATTGCAGTACTGCTCAAGAAGCGGGAACAGACAGTGCGCAAAATAGCTTCGCGTACACTGGCACGCTTACGTCTTCTGTATCATCAACAAAAGGAGGGAGATTGGCATGACAGATAAATTCTCACCAGGAGAAGAGTATGAACAGGATCAGCGCCTTGCCCAGGATCTGGGCCGCATGTTTCATGACGAGAGAAACAATGCTCGCTTCCTCGCCACTCTCTACAAGCGATTAGAGGCCCAACAGACCCACTTTCCCGCCGAAGGAGCACAACCACAACGACTACTGGCGAGATCGCAGGGGAAACCATTGTCTCGTTTCAATGCCAGTGAGAGCCGAGCATGGCTGCGTACCATCAGTACTCTTGCAGCCGTGCTGATTATGGCCTTGCTCGTTGGTTCGCTCATTTTTGTCTTCAATCGTACACGTCAAACCAGCACAGCAACACACAACACAGCCATGCAAACAGCAGTGAATATTTCAGCCCTCCATATGCTTGATGAGCAAACCGGTTGGGCCATGTCAGACAAGGGACAGGTTGTGCGCACAACGGATGGCGGCTTGCAGTGGAAAAATGTCTCCCCGCCATCTCCATTCACCATCGCGGCAACAGGATCGCTATTGAATGCATTGGACAGCACCCATGCCTGGATTGCGCAACCAGACCATGGCATCTCACAGGGAGAGACCAAAGCGCCAGACAACGAGGGCACGCAGATCTTCCGCAGTAGCGATGGGGGGCAGAGTTGGCAGCAGACTACGGTGCCAACCAGGGTGGCAAGCCAGTTGACATTTATCAATGCGCAGACTGGCTGGCTGCTCTCGCGAAACGCCATCTCTCAGAACGCTGAGACGATAGAAGTCTGGCACAGCAGCGATGGTGGACAAAGCTGGACCCAGGTAGCAGCGGCTCTGGCATCATCGACCGACGCACCAGGGCCAGGCCGTCTGCCATTTGGAGGCCAGAAAACGGGCCTGAGCTTCCTGGATGAACAGACAGGTTGGATGACAGGAAAGTATTCTGTAGCTGGTCTGAGCCTGCTCTACAGAACGCATGATGGAGGGAAGACCTGGCACGCACAAGCATTGCCCCTTTCGTCTCCTGAGACAACGGCCCAACTCGCCATCGCCGCACCAAGGTTTTTCTCGACGACCAATGGCATCCTGCCAGTGAGCGTGAACGGCGCAAACGGGAGCTATCTCGATTTCTACGCCACCCATGACGGTGGCAATAGCTGGCAGCGTACAGCACCTATCGCCGCCTCTGCCAGCATCTTCGATTTCGTTGATGCGAACTATGGCTGGACCAGCGATGGCACACACCTCTACGCTAGCAACACAGGAGGGAAACAATGGAGAGAGATAGTGACGAATCCAGCATTGCATACCCTCTCGACGCTGGACTTTGTGACGCATACGATAGGCTGGGCCATTGGCTCAACGCAGAGCCAGGGCCCAGCCTTACTCAAAACCAACGACGGTGGACAATCCTGGACGGTTCTTCCCACGACCATAATTTGATTATCAATAGGGCACAATCAGTCAGTGGTTAGCGGCACCGACACATGTAGCCTGTACGACTACCATGTAGGTTAGCGAGCAGTAAGAGCAGATCCGCTGCTCCCCTTGATCAAGGGAGCCGTATCAACCACACTCTCGGTCACCGCGATAGTGCCACTATGGGCCCGCAGCAGCCCTGGCGCAACCGTAGAAGCAAATGCGTGACAGGTTGGGGTAGCCGTACTACAATCAGTACCGGTACCAGGAACGGTAGCATTGATAAAGACCGGGAAAGCACTGCCGCCCGCGAAAGAAGTGGAGATATAATCTCCAACCATGCGACCTTGCGTGGTATTAGGCAGCCACAACAGGTTTATCGCAGTCGTGGTAACGGCCGTTCGCGCGGTCCAACTCGAGCCACCATTGGTGGACGAAGAGGAGCCAACGAACAACTGACAGGAGGAACCACAATTAGAAACCGGGTAGTAATAGAAGACAACCACGAGATGGGCTGTGCTCCCAGAAGTACTTTTATCAACGGCCAGCCCAGGAATGAAGTGATCGACCCCACTGTTACGTGGATCGACCGGCAGACGCGAGACTGATGACCAGGAGGTGCCATTGGTAGAGGTGACCATCACCAGATCATTAGCAGAACCGCCAGATTCAAAGCGGCTATCGGACCAGACCACAAAGACCTTGCCCGCGCCATCAATTTCCGCAGTGGGAAGGGAACCGGAGCGGATATTGCCAGCGTCAGTGTGATGACGAACCGAGGCCACACTCACGGTACTATTCCAGCTAGCGCCACCATTGGTGGAGGTGTAGGCCAACAGAGCTGTCTCGTTTGCATTCTCAATAGGGACAATCACCGTGCCATTGGGCTGGACAAGGGGTTGACCACCGATAACGGTAGCGGAATTGGCCGTGGTCTGAGGAGCGCTCCAGGTCAGTCCGCCATCGGTCGAAGTGCTCATCTGAACCAGGTTCCCATTGCCATTGTCATCCCACTCTATATAGCAGTGCCCATAAAAAGGACTGCTTGCAGTATCATCACAGACAACCCAATCTTTGTCCAGATTTTGTGTGCCGCTGGCAGCGTGGACCGTCACAGGATTGCCCCAGGTCAGTCCGCCATCTGTTGAACGGTTCACGACAATGGCAGCGCCCAGCAGGCTGCTGGATATAAGAGGGAGAGAATTAATCAGCCAGACGTTATGCCTGGCATCAAAGGCAACGCTGGGATCACTCACACGATCATACGGATTGCTCGGATTGACAATTTTCGTGATGCCAGGCAAGAAACCATGTGTCCAGCTACTTCCACTATTGGTGGAGGTGGCGAAGCCAATGTTAGAGGCACCGCCATCGGTAAAACGCCCCACCTGAAAAGCCGAGACAATCGTGGAGCCAAAAGAATAGGTATCAGGTTCAACCTCCGTTTGGTGCTGGCTGGTGGTGTTGGTGTAAGGGTCAGTACTTAGTGGGACGAGAGTGGCCGCGAAGGCTGAGAGGGTGGTGATAGACAGAAGCACTACAGAGAAGGTAAGGGCGAACAATGAACGGATAAACCACGCAAAGGGGGATTTGTACATCATGTAAGTTCCTCCTCATTGGGAAATACTGTTAGGAACACCATTTGGCACAGTCAGGGGAGAACCGTCTAATGAGTTATTATATCTCATAAAATTTAGATCATCAACTTCTGGCAAAAAAAATTCTACCGATGCTTGGAGTCGAGAGGGAGGCAAAGCTCCTCCTCGACATCCAGGCAAACCCCAGGCGGCAAGCTCGCCCAGAGTGTAAAGTGGCGACTTTCGACGATGCTTTCACGAAACCTCATGACGAAGTGATAGGGCTTCTAATTTCAGATGAGTCAGAGGATGTACCTTTTTGCGAAGAATCCTCTTGTGGAGCACGTTTTTGTCTTGTAAAGTACTGCATCAGGAAGAACACACACAGAACATAGAAAGGAACGAACCCTATCAACCAACCCAGCCAGACAGGAACGGCAGGAAGCGCAACCGCTGTAATTGGGATAGTAACCATGCCCTTTCCTGCAGCGCCGTCTACCTGAATCTGTAATGTCCAGGGACCCTGCACGGTAATTTCCGCTGCACCCCGAATGCCGTTATGCACCTGTGGATCAGCGCTAAATGTCGCCCGTATGGGCGTGGCATCTACTCCCTGACCTGGCAGAGAAGAAACATGAAAGGTAAGAGGGCCATTTGCAGCCTGCGTTGGTGCAATCGAAAAAGGTAAGCCATAGCCAGCATCTGCAGGGTTGCGATACAAATTGACAGTGAGTTGATAGGGACCAGCCATGACATGATCGACACGTACAGGAGTTGAGCCAGGAACAGTTGCCGCTATCGAGATCGCAAGATCTACGAGGACCACAAGCAACGCGAGAACACCTGCTGCAAGCAAAATCCGTTGAAGGAATATTTTAGACATGTTCGTTCACTACCTTTCCAGGGTGTTCATGGTTGCACCAATACTCTTACCAAGCCTCATTCCTATGAAAATGGCAACGCAACCAACTATCAACGACAGCAGTGTTCCCAAAACACCCAGCGTTGTAGCCAAATCCAAACTTATGACAGGATTTTCGACGGTGAGTGGAATACATCCAACCAACACAGCCACACCGATGGCAATACTCAATTGTTGCGGTGACCAGCCTCGCTTTTGTGCTCGTTGCACAAAAAGATCAATGAAGATGGCACTCAGCAATGTGATCAGAGGCCATGAGATCGCAACAGCGGAAATCTGTGGCGGGTTCGAATGGTGCACAGCACGAAATGACAACTGTTCGATTTGCATCAGCCAGGTTAAAGCGGGAGGAATAGCCAGTTGGTCAACCAGCACGAAGAGGAGAGACACGCCTATAATGCTCGTGGCAACCCACCTCCAGGGCAGTGCATAAACAGCCGCCACCAGTGTACAGCCGAGAAGAAGACTAGAAAGAGCTGGGAATAAGCAGAGAGAAACGAACCCTAAAGACAGCAAGCGATCCGTAGCAGCTGCATCAAACACGAGGAGGGTGAACAGAGACAGAGTCGTTGCAAAAGCGACAATCATCCCCATAGATGCGATTCGCCTCTCTCTGAGAGCGTGGATACTGTTCGCCAGGTTCGCGGCCGAAGCGAGCATATAGACAGCTCCAAAGGCCATAAGCGCCATTCCACTGATAATCATGATATGGAAGGGTGCCCATAGGGTCACGTCGATACCATAGAGGGTGTGCCAGTAGGTATCCAGGGGAAAGGCCAGAGCAGCATTGAGCGCGGCGTAGCCAGCGATATACGCACCTAAGGAACCAGAGAACAGCCCCGCGAAAGGCGTAAATTGCGTTACGCGGTGTTGGCGGACCCAGATCGTCTCGGTAATGATGGCGACCAGCGTCGCGATCCCGCCCAACGCGATCCCCGCCAGCATCATCTCATGGGGTGGGATAAGAGTACGATCACGTCCAACGAACGTATGCCATTGAATATCCCAGCTCGTTCCCAGGAAAGAGGTAATTGCGCCGAATAAAGTGACCAGCCCACATGTCAGACGTAAGGTGATCACAGAATGGAGCGAAGTAGAGCGCAAAGTGGAGTTACTCAGCGAGCCCGCCCCTCCGATGATATGTTGTGCCATAAAAATCTTTCCTTCTTTATAATAATAAGTTCCTAATGTTTGCTACTCTCTTCAAATAGGCTTGGATTGCGGTCTACCTTCTGTTCTCTTCTCTTCTCTTCGAGAGGAGCACCGAACAGAGCAGAAGGTTTACTCGCTCCTTGAGCCTCTTTGCCTCACAGAAACACTGCTAGACGAGCAATATCTTGTGACACCCTTAGGATACGTGTTCTTCCTGAAGCTCATGTGAAGCGAAAATAAAGATTTGATAAAGTGTTTGTGTTTGATGTGGAAATGAGCAATAACAGAAGAGGAAATGAATGCATGCTTATGGTATGATTTCCCTGGAAGAGAATGAATAGCAGAATGTGCAAGTACATCTGTCTGTGAGAGAATTTTTTTTATGATGACTCGTGTCCTATTGGTTGATGATGACCACAAAATTATTTCATTACTCAAACGAGGATTGGCCTATGAAGGGTTTGAGGTCTATACTGCCGCTGATGGTGAAACTGGTCTGACGGCCGCGAAAAAATACCAGCCGCACCTGGTATTGCTAGATATTACCATGCCGGGTATTGATGGGCTGGAGGTATGCCGCCGCCTGCGCCTCCTCGATGACTTTGCAATCATCATGTTGACGGCGCGTGATGATGTTGCTGATAAGGTGAATGCACTGGGTCTGGGCGCAGACGATTATGTGCCCAAGCCATTTTCCTTCGACGAATTGGTGGCACGGATGCGAGCGGTGCTGCGCCGACATCCAGGCAGCCAGGAGCTTCTTACTTACAACGATTTGGAGCTGAACCAGGCCGCCCGCGAAGTCCATCGCAGGGGGTCGCTGATAGAATTGACGACACGCGAGTATGATCTGCTGTTGTTCCTGATGCGTCATCCCCGACAGGTGCTGACCCGCGATCAACTCCTGCAACAGGTGTGGGGATATGATACTGATCTGGAAACGAACGTGCTAGAGGTACACATGGGGCATCTGCGTCAGAAGCTGGAAGCACACGGTGGCTCACGCCTGATCCAGACGATTCGCGGCGTTGGCTATGTGTTGAAAGGATGACCCTCATGACTCCGCTGCCTGTAAAGACCCGACTGACGCTCTGGCTCAGCCTTATTCGCACTCGTCTGGCTCTCTGGCTCATGGTGATCCTGGCAGTTGGCATGCTTGCATTTGTCCTGACGACGCTTCTCGCTGCGCAGACGCTCTTGCAGAATCTGAATGAAGAACGCTTGCGGCAGAGTGTCACTTCCTTATCTGATGCACTTGCTCAGGAACCAGCTGCCAATTTTTCTCTTGTGCGAAACCAGTTGGATGCCTTCAGTACGCCCGATATCTACCTGCAATACCAGAGTCAGCAGGGAACGCCCATTGCCAGTTCAAGGAATATGGGCAGGCTCATCTTGCCGCTCGCTCAACTACGGCCAGCAATTGCTGCGGATCGTGTCGCTTCCACCAAGTTCGAGGACAAGCCATTTCTTCTCTATGGACGCAGTGTTATCATACGAGGACACGTTCAAGGATATGTCATTGCCGCACGAATCACTAGCGATGGTGACGAGCAGACCTTGCTCTTCAGACTCATGTATCTGGGTGTCTTTGTTACCCTGACGCTGACTGCTGTACTGGTCTGGCTGCTGGTACGCCAGATGTTACGCCCCCTGGAGCGTCTCGCAAATTCTGCTTCGCGCATAACTATAGCCAGTGATCATGCACTGCGCTTGCATGCTGAGGATCGTCCCGACGAGATCAACCGTCTGGCCCAGACCATCAACGGAATGCTGAACTCGCTGGAAGATGCTTACCGGCACGTGCAGAACGTCAATGAGCTCCAGCGCCGCTTCCTGGCGGATGTCTCACACGAACTGCGTACACCACTGACGATCATGCTCTCCTCACTAGAACTCATGAAAAAAGAGCAAGGTAGCGACCCGGAATTTCAAGCCAACGCGCTGGAAAATATCCGTATCGAGGCTGAGCGTATGGCACGCCTGGTCACGCGCTTACTCATGCTCGCTCGCACCGACGCCAACGCGCCCTTTGCCCGCGAACCCTTACTCATCGTCGATATTATTGAGGAGGCATATCGCCAGGGTTGTCCTCCCAACCGCACTATAGACATGGAATGTCAAGGATTAGAAGCTCTTGAGGATGCCGTCATCTCTGGCAATGCCGACTATCTCAAGCAGGTGTTGTTGATTGTCCTGGAAAATGCCTGTAAATATACGCCCGATGGTGGCAAAGTGACGATACAAGGAGAAATGAGTGCGCAACATCTGACGATCACTATTACAGACACAGGAATAGGCATCGATCAAGCCGACTTGCCCAGGCTCTTCGAGCGTTTTTATCGGGCCAAAAACGCTCGCGATCAGCCTGGTATGGGACTTGGTCTCTCAATTGCCAGGGGCATCGTTGAGCAGCATAGTGGGACGATCAGCGTGGAGAGTACACATGGCCAGGGAAGCTGCTTTACCATCTCGCTTCCACTCCTCAATGCAGAACATGCTGCTTTCACGGATATATTGGTGTGAAGGAAAATAAATGTTTTCCTTCGGTATCTGGCAAAGTTACTTTTTATTTGCTTTCATCTTCTTTTAATAAAAACTGCTTGATTGGTTTAATGGCTGAAACGGCGCTGCTGCTGATCTGCATACCGCTCAAGAGCCAGTTCAATCAAGGTATCCAGAAGCCGTTGATAAGGAAGACCACTGGCGGCTCAGAGTTTGGGATACAGGCTCATATCGGTGAAACCAGGGAAAATTCACGTATATCGAGGCCTTGCTCGACAATGATCTTCCGATCATAGGTGAATGCAAGCTGCACAGCCTTCTGGAGCCCCTCACGATCTCGCGCCTTGTTGACACCAACCCTGGAGCCGAGATGTAGATGATAGTGCGCCCTTAAAAGAGCATGCGCGTGTGTTACGATGGAGGTAAGCGTGAGACACCAGAGATAAAAATAACTAGGACCTGTAGTCAAACTACAGGTCCCATAACAAGAAAACGAGAATAGAGGGTTTAGCGTGCGCCTGCTCCGGCTGTCACTATACCAGGGACCGACGAGGCAGATGCGAGGCTATAACTGTAAGGTACGCTGGTCAGGGAGCCTCCATGAGTGATTGTAACGGTAGCGCCATTGTAGATATTGCCGCGAGCGACGGCATAACCATCCTGTGTGCTGGAACCTGTCGTTGTGATAGCAACGCCAACGTTTTGGAAGTAGTTGTTCTCAACCAACATCTGAGCACCCATGCGAGAGTGAATAGCATTGCTGAAGTTCTGGTAGTAGTTGTTGAAAACATGGCCAGTGCCAAAGCGCAAGCTAGGTCCGCGTTCAGTGTCGTTCTGGAGCCAGTTATCGTAGAAGGTCACTTTTTCATGCCCTTTGTCAAGGCTGCCATCGGTATCCGCAGCACCGATCAACGATGTTTCGTAGTCATCTCGCAGGATGTTCCAGGAAACGGTCACATCATCAGAACCCTTTGTGATGTTAACCAGTCCATCATAGTAGTCCGGGCCGTGGTTGCGGTCGCTGTAGATAGTGTTGTGGTCGATCCAGACATGGTTACTACCGCGCACGCGGATGCCAGCCACGCCTACCGAGTATGAAACGACCAGGTTACGGAAGATGACGTTGTGATTGGCCGAAACCTCCAGGCCACCGCCCGTGAAGCCAGAGCCGCCACCTAGACCAATAATGCTCTTGTTCGAGCCGACATAGACAGCCCCACTGATATGGATTACGCCCTTTACATATACGATCTTAGCCGTTGAGCCACTGACCGCACTGTTAAAGGCTGATGCTGTTGTTACGGTGACACTGGAGCCACCAGCTCCACCAGTGGTTCCAGCACCATATCCAATCAACGGATTAGAGGGAAGTGCCGCTGCCGCATGTACGCGGTTGTTCGAAGATATAGCCAGTGAAATGACCATGCTTAGCAGTAGGAGTGCCAGAATAACGAAACCAAACCAGGAAAATCCTCTTTTTTGAGTCATAGAAATCATGTGTGTTATCCTCCTTGAAATTTTCACACTAATATCTGTTAGTTACCTGAAATGCGTTCATTGCATTCTGCTCCGTTTCATTGAGTAAATAACATTCCTTTTCATCCTGTCTATAGGCAATCCTTTCTCGTAGGCATCTCAGAGGGTTCCTGTAAAGGTCTTCCCAGACCTTTACAGGAACCCTCTGCTCACACGATCACAAATCGATTCGAGTGCACTTCCTGGTGCGTATGTATGAAAAGCCTTGTCAGGCCGAAGCAACCCATCCATGCCAATCGTCTTCCAGAACCTTTTCATAACATCTTCTTCAGAAAGCATTTCTCCGGCTTATCCGGTCAAAATGATGTATGGTTCTGTAGGTAAGTAGCCTACTCTTCTTACCACAGAACATACGTCAGCCTCTGCACTTTTTTTCCTGACTGGTCTGTGTGACTGATCACATGTATTATATGTACTATTTTCCCGAAAAAGTCAAGCTATACAACTGAGATCCATTCATATTTCTTATGAAAATATTTCTGAGGCTCAACATCTCATACAAACCGATGCGGCGCGGAAGCCTTCCATTCAACTGGACTGGCTCAAATCGCTTACCAACCGTGGAATTTACCAGAGCGTTGAAGATGCTCTTAGAGCAGGTCCCACTCCAATCACCAGCGCCTGACTTATCCGCTCTGACCCATGATGCGGGCCACATTGGCGGGGTCGAAGAACTCATACATGGGCACAACGCCTTCCAGAACGGCCAGGAAACGCACGGTCTCCGCAGAATTGCGGCTCACGGCCTGGAGGAGCGATTCCATCTGGGGGGGACGCGGCTCAAAAGAGGCCATCTGGCAGGTCAGTTCGTACAAGGGGAAGGCCACTGCATTGCGCTGCTGCTCGTAGCCAGCCAGAGCTTCATCCAGAGGCTGCTTTCCGCTCCAACCAGCATCAAGCGCCTCCACCAGCAGTTCGGCGTCCCGGAACGCATCGGTAATGCCAAAGGCCTGGGCGGGATCTTTGTGATAGCCCGCATCGCCAACCAGTGCCCAGCCAGCACCATAGGGCCGACGGAAGAAATTTGGCAGATCGGAGGTTCCTTGAAAGCGACCCTCGCGCCTGCCGCTGCGTATACGGGCAGCAAGCTCCGGGACAAGATCGAGGCTCTGGAGATAATTATTTTCAATGTCGGCACGATATCTGGCAAATTCCTGATGGGGCCAGGCAACATAGACCACTACACAATCATCGTTGGTCGGGAAGAGCACAAGAGCACGTTGATCCCGCAGATAGATCTCGACGCCCCTATGGGGCACGCCACTCCAGTAGGCATAGTAGGCACAGCCAAAAGTCGGGCGGGTATTGTACATGGGTGCCTGCATCCTGCGGGCCACCAGCGAATGCAGTCCATCCGCACCGATGACCATCCGAGCCTGCACCTTCTCCCTGCTACCACCATGCAGGCTGCCATACGCACCTGTCACTCGTCCATCCTCCACGCAGAGCTCCTGGATCTGAAACTCCTCGCGCAACTCTGCACCGGCCTCCACAGCAGCATCGACCAGGATCTTATCGAGCAGAGTGCGCCGGGGACAGCAGGTAGCATGGATGTCATCAAAAGGCTGTAGCTCGCCAGAAAGCACACTGGAATCAAAATCTAAACGGAAGCTGGTCAGCGGCGGACAGTTCAGGGCTGTCACCTTTTCCAGCAACCCCCACCGTTTCAGGAGCGAAAGACCGGGCAAACGCAGGTAATGGGTGGAAAGGTGGTCGCTTGGGAAGCTGGCTTTATCGACCAGCAGAACCCGATATCCTTTACGAGCAAGCAACAGAGCCGTTGGAGCTCCAGCACAGCGAGCCCCAATCACCAATGCATCATACATAATGTATCTCCCGTTTTTTTTCATTGTACCACAACGGATGAGTACAGTGAACAGCCCGTTCAACCCCTCGTCCAGGGCCTCCCTTTCCATATATAT
>CAWKKX010000005.1:0-767805 GCA_963850365.1 uncultured Chloroflexia bacterium | reverse complement strand
TGAACCTATACCTACCCCAAATGGTTCACCCTTTGCAGTTACAGTCGGAATAATATGAAGGATACTCGCTAATGTTTCTACCAACCCTATTCCAGTCTAGCCAATCTTTTGCCTTCACCGGCCTTGTCCATTTCCTCTTTCTCGTATTGAATGAGTTTGAGGCCACTCCGTCGACAGGCCTTTCGATCTGGCCGGTTCGCCGAAGTCGCCCGCGTTGTCTGGTACCTTACTTAAATCCTCGCCAATGAGTCGTAGATAGTGCTGCATAGCTAAGACGGACTTTTTCCGGCTTTGCTGCAAGGCATCCAGCGACTTGTTGGTTCGTCCAACTGTTGCTTTTTTACCTCCATGACGAGGTTTTGGATGCCGCTCTCTTGTGTTGCACGCAGTACGGAGAGAGCTTCAGCGTCCCCTTTTTCCTTCGCCGACAGAATGCGCTGCCGAAGGCCTTCAGTTCCGTACATAACTCCAGGGCTTTTTGGAGTAGGTAGTAGAAACGGTAATTTGGCATGGGACTGTTCAGATCGTTGAGTACACTCGATATGCTCAGGCCCTGGGCGATGGCCTGCACCAGCAAGCCTGGTTCGATAGGTGGCTCAAAGAGCGGTAACAGGCGGAAAACTCCTTGGATGTCCTGGCAGTGCCGGATTTTGAAAAGGCGGTCGTCGATAGTATCTCTGATCCCTGTCAATTGTGGGTTTCTGGAATACAGAAGTACAGAGTGGTGGCAAAGCCGAAGATGTTAGCTAGTCCGACGACGCCGTTGCTCTTGCCAATCGGAAATGGAGTCTGGTTACCGAACGGGAAGACCAGTTCCAGCTCAACCATCGCATTACTAAATGCATCCCATTTATCCAGCAGGGAATTGTAGGTTTCCGGTTTCACATGCCACGCTTGGGGATTTTCTGCCCCCGAGGCCGTAGAGATGAGCGGCCAGGACGTAACATTGAATGGCCAACGGAATAGTTTCGAGCGTATTCTGGCGGAAGTAGTAATCGCCGTAGGCAATCAAAATTTCGATGTACTTCATCACCACCCATTTCATGTAGGCTGATGGGCGTGAGCGGGCGACGACATGTGGCTGAAAAGGCTTATCGCGCCATTCGTTAATATGGTCACTTATCTGGTTGTTGGGCTAAGCCCAGAAACAGCGTTTCCAATACGTTCTCAGCTTTCATTTCCTTAAATGGCGGGAATTGCCAGACACGTTGGTTCGTATCATCAGTACCTTTTGCCATGGGATTGAAGACGTACTGGCACATTTGCAAGGCCTGATCGAACTGTTGTGCCTTCAACTGGCGATCAACCAGTTCCATCGGCGCATGAAAGGCGACTTCCCAGTTGTAAAGCGAGTAACTCCTTTTCAGTTCATGATATAATGCCTTGACGTCGGCTCCGAAAGCATCGTCCTTGGGGACTGATCAGCTACGTTGGTAAGATAGTAGGCAAAGAGGTCAGCCAGCTTGCCGGTCGTGAGTTTACCCAATAGTTCGTGGACAAATGGGTGGTAAAATGGGAGGGGAGTTAGGGGGTCCCCGCATTATGAACAGTCACCTTCGTTTTTGGACTTCAAAATAAGGCTCCAATGCAGATAAGGGCGGATCGCCTGTATCCGATGCCTGCAGCGAATGAATCTCTGTCGTCTCTTGTGTAGTGAAAATCACTAGAAATCGCTGTTGTCAAGTCGGTCGCTATCAACTCAGCTGGATCAGTTTCTTTGGAAAGTTGGCTACCTGCGAAGTTAAAGGCACCTATGGTGGTTTTGCTGCCTTGATAGACGTCAATGATTACTTTCGGGTGAACCGAACACAAGCCGGGGTAGAAAATCATAAGTGTTGACGGCTGGGAGAATTAGGGGGTTCGGTAGGATTATAAATGGCTCCGGCAGAAACTTGCTTCTGTGTCCACTTCCCGTTTCTATACTCACTCCAGGCCATCTTGATTTCCCAGAACTCGGCCGGCTTAGCAGCACCTGTCTTTGCGTCGCCAATCTCTTTGAATTTTGTGTCACCGACTGGTGAAGGGGCAGTTTTCTTCATAAATTGCGGGAAGAAAATCAATAGCGCTTGTTCCAAACTACCGGAATCAGGTATGTGCCATTCTCCGTGATCTGCCCATTCCCATCCTCCACATCATAGCTCGGGATGTCGACCTGGACTTTCTCCCAGGGATACCAATTCATCTCTTTACATCGAAGTAACGGTAATAGAAGAGGTATGGTGCGTTGCGCGCCCTGGCAAAGACGTGCAGTTTGATGTACAAGGTTTACCATCTTGATCGATGTCCTGCTCAAGGAATAGGCCCACCACCTTCAGGTTCGCCACCTCATCGACCTTGAACAGGTAGTTTTTCAGCGCATCCTCGACGGTCTGCGTGTTGATGTCCTTTTGCAGCAGCTCCGATTCGAGCTCTTTGTAGAATGGGCTCTTGTCGTCGCGCAGCTGCGGGTCGATCCAGTTTTCTGGGTAGAGAAACACTTTGCGGTTGGCCTCCCAGACACGGTACTTCTGCATCCACTCCCAGCGATCGCGATCGAGGACATCACTGGGGACACCATACTTCTTCCACTCCCAGCAGGCAGCGCTGAATGAAGAGTTGCACGGTGGAGATCGCCTGCTTGATACGCGAGGTTTCCATGCAGGCATCCATCTGCACGTCGATGAGGAAGAACTCGAACAGGCTGTCAGCATCGCGGACCATCGAGCACCCAGTCGATCAGGTCTTGCTGCACGAGCAGATAGCTGATCAGCGCCTGCCTCTGATCCTCTCGCAGCTGATCATTGAGCGGTTTAACAACCTGCTCCCAGTCCTCTTGATTGTAGCGGGCGCGGAGAGTCTTACGGATGTCCTCGGCAATCTTATGGCACACCCAGAACTTCGAGGTCGGCCTGGCCCACTCGAAAAGCTGATCGATGTCCATGCCGATTTTATCAGCTACCTTCAGTGCCTTTTGTAGCTTCACCAGATTCACTTCGTTGCGGAATGCTTCCGGGTGGTTCAGATCGAAGTGGTTTGCGGTAAGCAATTTATCGATGTTTTCTTGCTTCCAGAGCGTGACAGCCGCTATGTGTTCGCTCAATTTAGTGGCATCGTCGGGCTTGCTGGCCCACTTGAATAAGTCCAAAAGCGAGTGTAGCTTTGGGGAAGGCTGCTGCGGAGAGCTGTATATGCCTGTAACCGCTGCCAGTGTTTCAGTGTCACGGCATTGAAATCGAATGTGTCGAAATCATCTGTGTGGTCTTGCCAGTAACTCACTTCATCGACGCTCAAGCTAAAGCCATTCACGAGCAAAGCAGCTTTAAACAGCTTCGTAAACACTTCCTGTTCCCTGCGATAAGTCGGCAGGAGGGCCGAAGTAGGGATAGGGGCTTTGGGCGAGGTGGCTGTTTTCCACTGCAACTGGGCTGCTGGCCGGTCAGTGATTTCCAGCCAGTACAGATTTCCGCTCTTCAGTTTCGGAGTCGGATCAGTTGACCAGACGTTGGATGGGTCTTCTTGCTGGTATTTGAACGGGATGGATTGCCCAGCGAGTAGAAGGGGCGCGGGCTGGTTATCACTTATGGTGATAAATGTGTATATTTCATCCGTCGATGGAATCAAGTACCCCTTCCAACTGCTGGCACTCCCGTTTGCCCCTGCTCTGATGTTCTCCATGCGCAGTGAGCAGACTCAGCAGGAGTTCCTACGACCAGGATGTCCGATAACAGGGCATCCGTTACATCACTCGCTAAACTGACGCACTCGACATGGTAGTAACGATGAAGCGGTGGGTTAGCCGCTGCCTCAGGAACGGCATGAAGTACTTGAGGAAGTAGAACCGCTTGCCAGGAGCAGTGCCTGGATCGGGCGGGGGTCGATCCTGTTGGCCGGGAGTGGGAGTAGACGGAGCGACATCTCCTGCCAGTAGTACATCTTTAGCATCGGCCACACCAGAGAAAATGCCGAAGAGCACATTATTGAAGATGTTTAGCGTTTGTTTTCCGATCCGATCAATGGCCTTTGACCAGCCAGGGTTGCTGGAGAGCGATTTAGCCTGCGCTTGCTCGTCTGCAGTGAAAATGCCCGTTACCTGAATAGCGGCACCGGGCGGATTCGCGTCTTTTTGAATGGTATATTTGAGTTTTTATCCAGGGCGGTCGGTATCGTAACAGTCAGATTAGCTGGAGCGTTAGTTGTATAAAGCGTCGTTCCCTCCAACACACCCATAATCTGCTCCACGGTCGCTTGTTCAAATAACAAAGCTGCCTTTGTGCGCACCAGGTCAGAAGTGGCTCCGTCCTTATTCGTAACATCAGGTTGGTCGCGCTCAATCCCATTCAAACCATCGTAAAGCGTTTTTGTGATCTGTAGGATAGTCTTCTTGGTCGGGCCAAGCAGGCGCAGCTTATCATCGTTGTTAAGGATAATATAATCAAGCTGGCGAAATGTAAAGCCTGCATCCTCCATCTTGCCCCAGTTTTCAAGCAAGCTTAGCATCTGACGTGCGTTTTTGAATGGATCACTCTCGCTGAATAGCGCAATCACGTCGGGCAAATCAGTCACTCTCACGTGCA
Source organism: uncultured Chloroflexia bacterium (assembly GCA_963850365.1). Lineage (GTDB taxonomy): Bacteria > Chloroflexota > Ktedonobacteria > Ktedonobacterales > Ktedonobacteraceae > Dictyobacter. The sequence continues at coordinate 763,252 of CAWKKX010000005.1, read as the reverse complement.
AAATTTTTGCTAGCAAGCTATGGCGATAGAGCACAGAGACGCTAGATACAGTCAGGGAATCAGGCAGTTGGCGGAAACTGATGATTGAGCTTACATCGTCGGCTTTCAAGTTCAGTGCAGTCACCAGACCCTCGTTTTCGAGCGACTCTGGACGTAGCTCGAAGATGAGTGTGCGCATCTCGGTCAAGCCGAGCTCGGCCTGCGCATGGATATTGTCCAGTAGTGTGGCTAACTGATTTGAATCGCGCTCTAGTAGCGTGCGGGCGGTGCGCGTACCAAGAACGATGCCATAAAGGGCTTGCGAGACCGAATCGTGTAGTTCACGAGCCAGACGTTGTCGCTCCTGCAGAATTGCCAGCTCTTGTGCCTGACCATAGAGGCGAGCATTTTCTAGAAGCAAGAGAGACAGTTCTTTTGTGCGTTCAATGACGCGTTCCTCTAAATGCTCCTCGGCCCACTTTCTGCCGATGCCCTGAGCGATCGCGTTCGCGACCGTGGCCAGCGCATCAAGCGTATCCTCCATGAGTGCTTCCTGTGAGAACATTGCCATCACCCCTACCACCTCGTTGTCCACGAGCAAGGGATAGCCAGCGAACGAGATCATGTTCTCCTGTTGCGCCCAGGCATGATCGTTGATCTGTGGATCATTGAGCACTGCGTTGGTGAGATAGGGGCAGCGAGACTGTGCGATGCGGCCAATTTTGAGCGTGCCGATAGGGATACGAGCATGGGAGCCATTGAGATGAGTATATTTTCCCGCGCTGGCCTGGAGGGTCAGGGTGGTTGTGCCGGGCATGAGCGTCCAGATACGCGCAAAGGCTGCATGCAGATGATCGACCATCGCCTGTACGCAGCACTGCAGGATGGCTGGCAGAGTCGTACGCTCGGTCAAGGCGATGCTCACATCCACACGAAATATGGCATGTTGGGCGCGGCGTGCTAATAACTCTTCTGCTTGCTTTTGCCCTGTGATATCGGTGTGCCAGCCAGCTATGTGATAAATGCGACCGTGTTCATCGCGCAATGCGCTGCCACGCGCACGTAGCCAGCGATATGTGCCGTCTTTGTGGCGTACACGGTGATCAAACTCGTAAGTTGGCGTGTGACCATCGAGCTGCTTTTGGAGGGCGACGAGCACCGTCTGTGCTAGGTCGTCAGGGTGCACGCGTCTAATCCACTCTTCGAAGCGATTGGGGAGTTCGGCATCGGTATAGCCAAGCTGTTGCTTCCAGCGCGGAGAGAGATAGACAGTATTCGTACGCAGATCACGCCCCCACCAGCCATCGTTAGAGCCTTGAATGGCTAGATCGAAGCTCTCTTCACGTGTGGATAAGGCGTATATACCATATGGGCCTATTGATGAGGATGTTTGTGCTGCCAGCTTAAGCTGCTGATCGGCGTGCTGGCTGCTCTGTTGATCGATGTGTGCTGGTGAGAATTCTGCCTCCATCAGACCCGGCTCCATTCTGACGATTGTTTAGGCATATCTCTGGCCTGATATACGTGAGGAAGCTGAGAAGTCTGGGCTGGTTGAAGAGGTTGGGAAGGTACCAGGCTGAGCTGAGTCGCCATGAGTGCTGCCTGTGTCCGGCTCTGTACACCCAGCTTACTCAAAATATTGCTTACGTGGGTCTTTACCGTCTTCTCGCCGAGGGAGAGATTACGAGCGATTCCTTTGTTTGACATCCCCAGTGTTAGCTGGCGTAGCACATCGGTTTCGCGTTCAGTCAGGGTCTCCAGGGTATCTGGAGAGTCTGGGAGTGGGGCGTGCGAGCGATCGGATGTACGCACCTCGCGCATCAGGTGAATAGCGGCCTGGGGTGCTAGATGAACCTGACCGGCGGCGGCGGACTTGATGGCGCGACACAGCTCATCGGCCTGACTGTCTTTGAGCAGATAGCCGATGGCTCCAGCACGTACTGCGCCGACTACCTGGGCATCCTCTAACGCACTGGTGAGAACCACGACCTCGGTTCGGGGTAGCTCACGGCGAATTGCCTCGGTTGCCGCAATGCCACCCATACCAGGCATCATCAGGTCCATCAACACAACATCTGGCTGATACTGGCGGGCGATGTGCAAAGCCTCTTCGCCGTTAGCCGCCTCGCTCGTCATGACCTCTAGTTCAGGGTCTAGGCCAAGAAACACGCGCAGCCCCTGACGGACTACACAATGGTCGTCTGCAATCAAAACTCGAATTGTCATGGCTTACCCGCCTTTTAGTGGAGGTGTATCCGTATGAAAAGAAAAGTTTGCAAGATCGACGTTGACAATGGAATGCAAGTGCAGCTCTCTGCTCTTAAGTATTGATAATGTGCCCCCCTATTGTCAATAGAAATCACAACATATTTCATTCAGTATAGAATACGCTATAAATTATGGACTTTTTGTCTATTTCGTAGCCTTCTGGCATCGTGAAATGCAACGAAAAGGGACTGATTATGTAAATAGTGTCTATGCTTCTCTATTCAGGGGCATGGTTTGTAGGAAATGGCTCACAGATCGAGTGTGAAACAGGTTACAGTTTTGGGCCGTGAGGCAGGTGAGTTGTGAGGAATGTAATCAAATACCGCCGTTTTTGCCTCTTTTCTTGTTCGATATACGTTTCTCCCCAAGCATTCTTCTTTAAGTGTTCCCCAGAAACTCTCGATCACGGCGTTATCGTAGCAATCACCCTTTTTACTCATACTGACCTGAATACCATGTTCTTGCAGCATCTTTTGATAGCTTTTGCTCGTATATTCGCTTCCTCGATCAGAGTGATGCACCAGGCCAGCTCCTGGTTGCCGCTGGATCAGTGCCATCTGTAATGCTCGTTTGACCAGCTCCGCATCATGATTTTGGCCCATCGCCCAGCCAACCATTTTGCGTGAATAGGCATCGATCACTCCTGCAAGATAGAGCCACCCTTCCTGTGTTTCAATGAATGTCATATCTGTCATCCACTTTTTGTTTGGTGCATCCGCAGTAAAATCCTGCTTCAGCAGATTTGGAGCGAAAGGATCTTTCTGATTACTTTCCGTCTTATGCGCTTTCCTTCTCTTTCTCCTTGCACTTATCTGTAAGTGCCTGCATCAGGCGAACAATTCTTTTTCTTCCACAATGCACGCCCTGCTCTTTGAGTTCTGCATGGAGACGTGGGACTTCCGTAAACGCCCCTGTTGTTTTTAAAAGCATCTTCAATCCGTTCTGCAAGCTGTTCATCATCCCGTTTTCGCTGAGATATGCCTCTTTTGCGCCAATTGTAATATCCATTTTCTGAGACTTCAAGCACAGAGCACATGCGAATAACCGGAAAACAGTGACGATGAGCATCAATAAACGCGAACTTTACGGATGGGGCTGCGTGAAGATGCTCATGGCTTTTTTTAGTATTTCCCTCTCTTGCCTGAGAATTTCTACTTTTCTCGTCTCAGTCGCTTATTTTCCTCTTCAATCGTTGTTTGATGGCCTTTGCCAGGAAATGCTTCTTCTCCTTGCTCACTAAACTCTTTGCACCATTTACTCAAAGCACTATCAGAAATACCAAGATCCCTTGCTATCTGTGTTTTGGTTTTTCCACTTGTCTCAAACAATTGTACCGCTTGTTGTCGGGTAAGGAGATCACATTGCTGTAACCCCCTCCCCTAGAAACTGTGCATGCGCCTCTCAGCGCACACAGCTTGAGCACATCACGTGCGACACAACTCCTTGTTCTCTTCTTGTTTCGGTTGCCGGTCCATGTGTTTTCCTCCTGTGAGCAGTTGTTGGTCGTTGTGCTGCTGACAGTCCTCCATTGCACGTTCCGTTACCGCATGAATATGCTGATGGCAGAGCAGATGAACCAGTGCAAGATTGCTGTAGATATCTTTTCCTCCTTTGGATGTTCCCAATCGATGGTGAACGTGAATCTCTTCATCGTTGAACAGAGATTCTCCGCATTCTAAACACATCCCTTTTTGTCTTTTGGCAAGTTTCTGTTTTGAGAACGACAGATCTTTGGCTTTCATCTCCTGCCGCTTCATCCAGTAGTCTTTGAGATCGGGATCATCGGGTGATGATCTCCCCCTCACGAGCACGTGCCTTTCTATTGGAAACCACTGAAATTTGAGCAAGTACCTTCCGGTTTGTTTGTCTCCAAACACCCAGTTGTCTTGTCGATCAAGATTGAGGCGGCCCCAATAGGTTTGTTGTCGCCAGCGTTTCGGTTTGGTCGGGTGTGTTGCTTTGGTATAGCGCTCTGCTCTGTAGAACATCCAGCTATCCAATGTGCGAAAGATTTCTTTTGCAACCACCGTGCGAAAGTAGTTTGCCCATCCGCGAATAACCGGATTGAGTGCGGCGAGGACGGATTGTACATTCGCCCCTTTGCCTTTGTTCCAGAGCACCTTCAGGGTCTTTTGCACGGCTCGTACTGATTTGTTGCTGGGTTTGATCAAGAGTTTCCATCCTGTTTTTGAGGTTTGTGGTGCAGGATAGTGCCGTATGTTGAAACCGAGAAAATCAAAGCCCTGGGTGAGGTGAACGATCCTGGTCTTTTCTGGTGAGAGATTGAGACCACGTTCTTTGAGCCATTGGGTAAGAATGGCTTGGACACGCTCTGCGTCTTCTTTGGTTTCGCAAAAACAAACAAAATCATCGGCATATCTCACCACTGCACGTGGACCTTTTATGTGTCCCTGGGAGCCGTACCTGACTCCCAGAACCTCTTCCATTCCATGAAGTGCAATGTTTGCCAGCAACGGAGAAACGACTCCACCCTGAGGGGTTCCTTGTTCCGTTGCATGAAACACGTCTTGCTCGACATATCCCGCTTTGAGCCATTGCTTGATCAGCTCTTTTCCAGGAACTGGACCAATGGCTTTGAGGAGGTAGTCATGTGAAATTCTGTCGAACGCGCCTTCGATGTCTGCATCAAGAACCCATTTTTTGTTCCTGTGCGGACAGGCCTGTCCGTAGATTTTTCCAATGGCATCTTGGCAACTCCGGCCTGGACGGAACCCATAGCTACTGCCCTCGAATCTGGCTTCCCAGGCAGGTTCAAGAGCGTTTTTGATCATTGCCTGGAGGCAACGATCCATAACGACAGGAATTCCTAATGGCCTTCGCTTGTTGTTGGCTTTTGGGATGTAGACTTGACGTACCGGTTTGGCTTGCCAGGGAGAGGTGTGTGCCAGCGCATCCACCATCTTTTCTCTGGCTGCTGGTGTTTTGAGGACCAGCTTATCCACTCCGGGTGTGTGTTTTCCAGCATTGATCTGCGTCACTCGTCGGACACTTATCTGTCGGTTTGAGCGGCTTCTCAGCATGAGTTTTTGGAGTGAGCGTACCTTTTTCAGGTTGCCCTCTTGTGTTGCCCGAAAGATACGCTGTCTCAGGTTACGAACAGTCCGGTTGGCTTTGTGCCAATCAATGGCATTCCAGCCGGTCTGCTTCTCGGTTCCGTTTGCTAAGCGTTTTTGTTTCGCTTGCATCTAACTTTTCCCTTGATGAGTAATCGTTACGACGTTCTTTGGGTGATATACCAGGATCACGTCAGCCGCCTTTCGGCGTGGATATCTTCGTCATTGATCCTATCTGCCCAGTTATGGATTTCTGTTGCCTTTCGGCGGGCAGCGTTCGCTTTTTGATCCTTCCCTTTCCCACTGACGCATTCCGCCTTCCTTGCGGTCGGCCTACTCAGAGCATCGACCATCTCTGAGACGCACATTGGGGTTTTCACGTTTCACATGGATGAGATGCGACTGGGGAGGATGCCTTCTCTGCTGCGAGGATTGGGTATCCTTCTCCCACAATTCAAGCGCCTGTGGGGACCAGTATCCTATTCATCATCGTTTCAGCCATTTACGATGACCAAAAGTCACGCAGTCTCATCAAAGGTTCATTTGCATTCATCCTTCCAGTCTTCCTCTCGCCCGGTCGCCTCTTTTGGCTAGAAGCTTCCTTGGACTTTATCTCTCGCTTTCTACCCCACCGTTACCAGTGACGCAGAGAGAGATCGAGGACAGCCTTGGATACGAGGCCGAGAGCCTATGCTCCACTCATCACAAGCGACTTCGTGTCGCACGCTTGAATTCTTTTGTGTAGTTTGGTTGTGATTTACTCATTGAACCCTCCCGCTTTCTATTGTATCAGATTTCTCTTCTCCGACTCCCTAAAAGCGGGTCAAGGTCACTGAAACACCATCCTATCGTCATGTAAAGAGTTTCCACCCCAAAGCAGAAAGATTGAAGAGATACAACTGGTATCCTTTTTTTGGAGGAAAACGAGATGAGCGTGATCAGAGGGCATTTCGCGCTATCCCACACTTCAATACTATCACAGTAGACCCAGCGACAAGAGTCTGACAACCCAGATCATCGAAACACATCTGAACCAAGCTGATCTTATCGTCCTACTCATCAGCGCGGACTTCTTTGCCTCGCAGCAACGTGAAATGCAGCAAGCGCTTGCACTCAGAGATGCAGGAAGCGCAAGAGTGATTGCCGTTCAATTGCGACCCACGGATTGGGATATCTCTCCTCTCAGTCAGTATCGCCCGCTCCCTTCCGATGAGAGACCAATTAGTCTCTGGTCGGATCGTGATGCCGCATTCACTGATGTCGTTCAAGGGATTCGCCGCGTCGTCGAGGAGATAGATGCCCAAGAGACGAAACGCGCTCAATCTACTCCTCGACCCATCCTCTTGTATGACCCTCCTAACGCCTACGATACCCTTTTTACAGATCGTGAGACTATCCTGGCGACTATTTCATCGTTCTTCACCTCTGCCCGCATTGGTCGAACCGCTATCCTGGCCTTGAGTGGCCTGGGAGGTGTTGGCAAGACATCCATCGCCAAGGAATATTGCGATCAGTCTTCTGACGCGTATCAGCACATCCTCTGGCTTCATGCGTCATCTCGCACGATGTTAAGCACATATATGAGCATCCTCGTCGATCGGCTCTCGCTACCCAATGCCGTTCGTGAAGATGAACAACAATTCTTCGTAGCCGTCAGGCAATGGCTACAAGAACAGCCAGGCTGGCTTCTCGTCCTTGATCATATCAAGGACATGACCCTGGTCGATCTCATCGTTCCCCCATACAGTAGCGGCCACGTCCTTCTGACCACACGAACACAAAGCACGAGGAAACGTGCCTTTGCTCTCCTCGTTCCATCCATGAGCGTCGATGCAGGTGCCTTATTTTTGCTGCGCCGCATTCAGATCCTTCCAGCTCAGGCACCCCTTGGGCAGGCACCAGAGAAAGCTGTACACCAGGCAAGAGAAATTGCGCGTGCGATGGATGGCTTTCCTTTCGCTCTCGATCAGGCCGGAGCCTATCTAGAAGAAAGGGGTGGGGATCTTGCTAGTTATCTCACGCTCTACAAAAGTCAACGAGCATACTTGTTAAGTGTACGCGGGCAAACAGGAGACAATAACTACACATCGGTGACGGGAATTTTCGCACCCACGTTCAACGCACTAAAGAATACCCCGAACATGGATCTGTTGTATCTCCTGGCCTTTTTGCAACCCGATGTCATTCCCGAAGGGCTACTCACAAATGGAGCACAAGAATTACATGAACCGTTGCGCTCCATTGTAGCCAATCCTCTCGCCCTTCACGAAGCACTAGGAGAATTACGCCACTCCTCCCTGGTCCACTACCAAACCGGTAGCACGGTCCTACAGATTCAGCGCATCGTTCAGGAAGTACTCATTGATCAACTCACAATAGAACAACAACATGATTGGGCTCAACAGGTGGTACGCCTGATCAATCGTGCTTTTCCAGAGGTACGTTTCGGCACATGGCCCACGTGTGAGCTCTTTCTACCCCAGGCAGAGCACTGTGCTACTCTGATCGCACAATTCCATCTCACATTGAAAGAGGGAGCATTGCTCTTAGAACGTCTAGGTTTCTTTTGCTCCCAACGTGCATCCTATGTCGAAGCCGAAAGGTATCTGACTCAAGCTCTGCATCTCTATGAACGCCACCAGCGTGCGGATGTATTGAATATGGCTCAGACGCTCAATTCGCTGGGACTCCTCTATCGTCAGCAAGCCCGCTATAAAGAAGCAGAAGCGCTCCATCGACATGCACTAAAGCTACGCAAACGCGTGCTAGGTCATGACAAACCAAAAATGATAGAGAGCGAGCACAACCTCGCGATGATCTATGGAGATCTAGGAAAGTACCAGAAGGCAGAGAGCCTCTACCTCCATGTGCTCTCAATTGAAGAGCGCACAAAAGGCCCCAACCACCCTGATGTCGCTGACACTCTCAATGAGCTTGGTCTCACCTACACTCAACAAGGACGCTTTGTTGAGGCAGAAACAGCATACCGCAGGGCACTCACGATTTATGAGCACTGCCGGGACATCAACCACCCTGATCTGACCTATCCTCTGGATGGCCTGGGCTCGCTCGCAGAGCAACGAGGCAACTATCAGCAAGCGGCAGTCCTCTACCAACAGACGCTTGCCATTTGCATGCATACATTTGGAGAGATGCATCCTGAGACGGCTCACAGTATCAATAGATTAGCAGGAATTGCTGCATTGCAGGGCCATTATCAGCACGCCGAAATCCTCTACCAACAAGCACTGACCATTAGTGAGCAAACACTGGGACTGAGTCATCCAGATGTGGCCCTCGTTCTCAACGATCAAGCATTACTCGCGACCAAACAGGAGCAATACCAGAAAGCCGAGCCACTCTATAAGCACGCATTGGGCATCTATGAATTGGTTCTGGGGCCAGAGCATCCTGCAGTAGCAAGTGTGCTTAATAACCTGGGGCAACTCTTCCACATGATGGGAGACAAGGAACACGCAGAGAAGCTCTTGCGGCAGGCGCTCGCCATTCGCGAAAAGGTTCTCGATACAACACACCCCAGTATTGCAGAGAGCCTGAGCAACCTGGCCGATCTACAAAACGATTAGTAGACCAGAGAAACCTGTTTTCCTGCATGATAGAGAAGAGTTCGTTCCTCTGTCCTCGGACTCTTCCCCTTGCGCTTCCCTTTGTCACCCTCTCGCTCAGGCTTTTGCTTCTCAGTCTTTGGCTTTGCGGGCTTGCCAGGCTCCGGTCGCTTCCCATCTTTTTTTTGATCTCCCTCAAAAAAGGGCCAACCCACCACAGAAACGACGACACGATACATTGTCCTTTGATCGCCAAGTTCTCGACACATGTCAGCAGGGCGAATGTACATCCGTTCGTCCGTATTTTTGTAGGATAACAGCGGAGATACAAACTTGGATGTCAACGAACCAATACAAAGGGGACGAGGAGCGAAGCAGACAAACCTGGAGTAATCTTTCTGGTGTATCACAGCCCTGCAAAAAAGCCTAATAGAGGCACCATCCGTTTTGCTATCATAGGTTGCAAAACGTGCTATGACCTTCCTTGATGGGAAAATAGTATGTACTCTGGGAGTATTCAGTGATGAACGTGTCCTCCACCTCCACACTCCACCAACGCTAATCTTTCTTCTTGCATTTCTATATTGAGATGTATCTACCTGGGGGGGGTATTATGAATTGTTTCCAGATTGGCGCAAATAGCCGCAAGACGATCACGTCGTCTGCTTCTTGATGGGGCAAGATCGCTCGCCATCAATGTAGCATGCGTAGGTCGTACAGGAAGGGAAGAAAAAGAGATCCGTTTTCCCTGAACTAGAGGGTGAAGAGTATGAGTACAGATGACTCTATGAGTATGCCAATTCGTATTGCACAGCGTGATGGCGCTTATCACTTCTGTCTCCATCAATACTCTCCCTCGTCTTTCTTGAAATCAATCTTTCCAGGTAGACAACGTATTTAATTGTACATCACAGGAGAGCGAATTATCAATACTTTAGCGCTTCTTTTGATGTAGAGAAACCGAACACCCTCAACAGGGAGTGAACACCATAGAAACAAATCGTATGCTACGCAGCAAAGGAAGCTGGCGTAGGCAAGTGATCACATCCTTCCATTGCCTGCCAAGCTCTAACATTACGACCAAATTGTTGTCGATAGAAGCAACAGATATGTTGACAATACCGAGAAGAGTGCAGAACATTGAATACGGCTTATGCCCACAAGGATGTGTATGCAGATAGATATCATTTGTCATCAATTTGATAACAAATTCCCCCTCGTTCATACACAAACATGTCTCACTGTCGTCATTTTGATATCATTTTGATAACAAGGCACGACACCTTCCTGGTTTCCTTCCCCGTTCTTCTGTTTTTCTTCCCTCTCTTTTCTTACGCGGTTCACACCACCAACCTATTCCTTTCACACCCGTATCAGGAGCATCCTGATACGATGAGAGGATGGTACTCATACAATGGGTGATGCAACAGTGCTAAAGGAGACACAACCGATGGCTCAAGATCAGAACATCTCTCCCACGAAACGAAAACGGCTTCTCAAGTCCTATGGTTCTTGTCCAACAGGGTATACACATGAAGATCTAGAACGTTTTCTGGACTTGCTTTATGGTATGTACAGCCATCTCTATACACTTGCTGAGTTACGGCAGACAATGGTGAGTAACCCTTTTGATCGTTCCGACACACCACACCAACTGGCGCTCACGGAACTGACAGATTGGTTAGAGACATTGCTTCTCTAAAATGGATCAACGCTCCATCACGCTCAAAAACCCCCTCATATGGCTGTGAGGGGGTTTTTGATGCACTTTTATAACACCTACTGAAAAGCGGTAACAAACTCACCGCTGAAAACTGATCCATTGTTGAGCGCAGACAAGATCAATTCCAAATCAATTGGAGAGATGAAGGGAAGAGTGGATCTGCTCACACTGTGTATGGACGACACGTGCAACAGTATCATCCAAGGTGAGAGAAAAGCCTCGTGTGCTAGCAAGCACACGAATATATCCAAGCGTCGGATACTTCATTTCATGTCCTGCTGTGATCTTTGTTGCTTGCCTTTCGTGTGTGAACGCGAAGGAGCAGGGTGTTCCGGTTCGTTCACCACGCTTCTTTCTTTTTGTTGCTCTTTGGTCGCATAGCCTTTTCGCCTCGTCTCCTTTGGCCCAGGCATCCGCGTTGGGATGTGATCGCCAGGACTGTATTTTCGCTTTTGCTCCTGAAGAATTGTATCATTCATATGCATGTAATTTTGTACTGTCGTCAGGTCTTCATGCCCTAATAACTCTTGTAAGCTGAAAGGATCGTTGCTCTTGATAAGGTAGTTGATAGCAAACGTGTGTCGGAGAATGTGAGGGCTAATGCGTTTCCCTGTGATTCCTGCACGCTCTTTGAGTCGCTTGAAAAGCATCTCCATCCCATTTTTGGTGAGTGGCTGGCGGGTTTCTGAGAGAAACAGGTGCTCTTCTCCTGCGCTTCCCCATTCCGCAAGTTCCTCCTCTTCAGGACGATGTTTGTCCAGATAATAGGAAAGGTTGCGTTGACAATTTTGTCCTAGAGCAATGCGCCGCTCCTTCGATCCCTTCCCCAGAACGGTGATGACCCCTTTTTTGCGATCCACATCATCGACGCGCAGATGAGTCAGCTCAGAGACGCGTATGCCTGTATCATAGAGCAACCAGAGAATGGCACGATTACGGACCGCCGCTCGCTCGGCAAAATGACTCGTTTCGTTGGGAGGAGCACAGGCAAGCAAGAGCTTCTCAAACTCTTCCGCTGTAATTGTCTGGATCAACGGCCTCCCAACTTTTGGGAAGACCACACGATCAAAAGGATTAAGCTCAATCGTTCCACGACGGACAAGCCAGTGGAAGAAGGCTCGTGCGGAACGAGCATAGGTCTGGATGGTCCGCTCACTCCGCACTTTGCCATGAGCCCCTGCAACCAGACGCATGTGAGCAAACCAGGCACTAATGTCGTCTGACTCCACATCATCGATCTGGGTAATACCTGATTTCTCTTCCAGGAACAGACGCAGCAAGCCCAGGGCTGTTTGGTGCCACTCTATCGTTTTATCGCTATGATTGCCACCAATATGATCCTGGATATACGCTTCTATCAAGGTTTCGAGCACGCGCCGTTTGGCCTGGATATCTTGTCGTGCTGTTTTCTTATTCTGCGTCATACGAGTGACCGCTTCATTCTCCTCTTCCCTTTGGCGAAGCTCAGCCTGCATATCACGTTTGGCACGTTGTGCTTTTGCGCGTTCTTCGGTCACCGGCGAGCCTTTCTTCCTGCCACGTCCTCCTGCATGCTTTGGTCCTCTTTGGTTGGATGAGAAACTCATTTTTCATCGATTGCATCCTTGTTGTCTCCTTCTGTTTTGCTGCTTGTTTGGTCGCACCAGTGCACAACCATGATTGTCATATTTCACGACAGAGTGAGTGTACATGACCAGAAACCAGAAGAGCCGGAACCCGAACAGGACGCCAGAGGAAGAACACCAGGAAAAGCAGGTTGTTCCCATCAAAGGAAAGCAGGTGTTTCCTGCAAATGAAGGCAGGTGTTGTCGATAGCCGAGACAGGTGCTTCCTACAAAACAAGGCAGGTGTCTGCGACGACCGAGACAGGTGTTTCCTACAAAACAAGGCAGGTGTCCATTGAATACATTTTGAGGGAAAAGAAAACCGTCCCTCCCTGGTGCTTCCGCCGCATGCTTCTTGTGAAGCGGCCTGTCAAGCGCCAGGAAAGAGACGGTTCATCCAAAAAAGCGGGAGACGAGATTCGAACTCGCGACAGCCTGCTTGGAAGGCAGGAACTCTACCACTGAGTTACTCCCGCACAATCGGGGTGCGCGGACTCGAACCGCGGACCTCCTGCTCCCAAAGCAGGCGCGCTACCAACTGCGCCACACCCCGTTTACCTCGTGTACTATATCATGCTACCAGTGTTTTGTCAAGTATTTCTCTAGCAAACTAGCAAACTCTGTCTCTCTCCTTCAGCTTCCTTCCTATCTACTTGGGGTCATTTTTACGACGATAGCGCACTTTCAGCTTAAACAGGTTCCACTGTGTTTTAATCATATTGAAAGGGCTACGGCGCAATGGTGTTATTGTAATGTTCCCGTAGCGAGCTGATTGCGGGCGTCGCGGCTGCAACAAAAATTGGGAACATACAACCATTGCCAGACAGATAAGACTCATGATTGCCAGGATAAGGGTCAAGATATTGGCCCCAGCAAGGTATGCATATCCGCTGGCAACAAGAGCCGTAACAATTCCTGCAAAGAGGAACCGTTCCGATGTCGAAAGATTCCCTGTTAAGGGACGTGATGGTTGTGTACGCATGCGGGGACTTGGCCTCCGGCGAAACCGTTCGCCAAATTTTTGTCCTAAACCTGGTTTTGGTTCCGTTTGTTCCAGGTTTCGTAGGATTTCTTCGATCTCACGTTCATATCTATTTGGCATTGCCGCTCTGCTTCCTTGAACTCGTCAGGACGAATATTCTCGGTTTCAATAAGAGAAGAAGCTGGAAAGTTGGTACGAAGGGTTCACGTTCTCCTCAAAACACGTTAAACGAGAATGGCCCTCACTCTATTTTAAATCTTCCAGCTATTTTAGTCCAGCCTTTTTTATAGCAATTTAAAGAAGAGTGACAATATAGTGCTAAGTAGTCTGTTTCACTCCTCTTTTTTAAGATATTATTGGCACAAGAGGAGTACAATACCCTATAAATTATCTTCCACTTTCCCTAAGATAGTCTGGATACATTCAACTAATACCAGCGGATGAAACGGCTTCGTCATATGTTGAGCCACACCCAGATCGTCACTAATACGTTTATAAATATCTTCGGCAAGCGCTGTGATTATCATTACAGGAATCTGTCTGGTCGCAGAATTCTTTCGGAGATTACGACATATCTGATAACCATCCTCCCCTGGCATCATGACATCTAAAATGATCAAATCAGGTAGTTGTAAAGCGATTCTCTGATAAAGCTGTTTCGCATTTGCAACCGCCTCTACTATAAAGCCATAACGTACCAGTACGAAGGTGACAATTTCTCGCATTCCTTCATCATCGTCTACAATGAGTATCCGCTTGACCATTCACTACTCCTGATACTTCCTCGTTCGTTTCCGCTTATCTTTATGATAGTTCCAACTCCTGGTATTGTCCAGTGATTCCTTTCTTGACAGCCACAGGTTACCAGGAAAACCTCCTCGTTTTAGCGTTGAGCGCCTCTTGCATGAAATAGTAGACAAAGTGTTGACTGACCCCTTGCCCTCTGCTATCATATATCTCAGAGAGTATGACAGCGATAACTTAGTAATATTAAAGAAGTGAAAAGACATGGTTACCCCCCTTCCCTCCTGGTCAAATATCCTGCAGGGGATTATTAAGTCTACAACTGAACGCCAACGCTTATCAACAGCGCTTGGAGTGACCAGTATGACGCTTTCGCGTTGGGCAAGTGGTGAATCAAAACCACAAAGACCACACTTAATCCACCTTCTTCAAGTCGTTCATCCTCACCAACGGCAAGAGCTTCTTGACGCACTGGAAGAGCAGTATTCTGATATCCAAAGCTGGCTTACCGAAGATACTTCAGAACATATTCCTTCCGAGTTTTTTGCACAGATATTAAATATACGCACGACAACAACTGAAAATCTGCGTTTCTGGCGTATTAGTGAGACCGTTCTCAAACAGGCACTTGCTCAACTCGACCCTAACAATCTTGGCATGGCCGTAAAATTGGTACAGTGTATGCGACCAGGAACGGATGGCAAGATCCGTAGTCTCCGAGAACGTGCGGGCAAGGGGACACCACCCTGGACAACTGATCTTGAATATGATGTGCTCTTTCTCGGCTTAGAGTCTTTATCCGGTTACGCAGTCGAGGTGCGCCATATTGTCAGCGATGACGATCTACGCCAGAGTAAGACTTTCCCTGCTGTAAAAGATAATTATGAGACAAGCGCCGCTGCACACCCCATTCGTTTTGAAGGGCGTATCGCCGGCTGCTTACTTGCTTCAAGCGCTCAACCTCACTATTTCTCACCACAACGACTCAATTTGTTGGCTACCTTCAGCGATCTTATCTCTCTCGCCTTTAACAAAGAGGACTTCTATCCCTCCCATATGATCGAGTTGCGTGTCATGCCCAAACCTGACATACAACGCCCTATTCTAGCAAATTTTCGTCAGCGAGTCACAGCCAGGTTTCAGCAAGCAATGTACCAACAGAAACAGTTGAGTAACGCCGAAGTAGAATTACAAGCGTGGCAAGAACTGGAGGCTGAATTGTTAATCCACCATATTAATCAACACGATATATCTTATCAATAAGGACTTACAGCCCTCTTTCCTGCTTGCTACTCAATACCATGCTTGCGTGTAAGATAGCGCAATTGATCCACCTTTGCAAAACCGAGCAATTCTGCCGCACGCGTTTTGTTATGTTTCGCAGTCTCCAAAGCCCAGCGGATAAGATGCTGCTCAAAGCGTGCGCTTATATCTTCAAAGGATAACGCCCCACCGGGTCGCGCATTAAGCCATTGTTCCCAGGGGTCCATTGGAGAGAGTCCATTCTGCCCACCTGTACCAACAATCTCGTAAGGCAGATGCATGGGCAATAGTTCTGTACTGCTACTCAAAATCATGGCACGCTCGATAACATTTTTTAACTCACGAATATTGCCCGGCCAACTATAGGCAAGCAATAAGCGCTGCGCCTCCGGGGCAATGCGACGCACGTTACGCCCCATCAGCTTGTTAAAATCATCGATGAAACGCGAGGCAAAGAGCAGAATATCGCCAGGACGCTCGCGCAAAGGTGGCAAGGTGATTGTGAGTACCGCAAAGCGAAAATACAGGTCGGCCCGAAATGAGCCATCAATTTTTGCCTGCTCAAGGTCACGGTTCGTTGCGGCCAATATACGGATATTGATTTTGACCTCTTTACTCCCACCTAAACGGAAGAAAGAGCGCATTTCTAGCACACGGAGCAGCTTCGCTTGCATATCAAGCGGCATCTCTCCCACTTCATCTAGAAATAAGGTACCACCTTCAGCTAACTCCAGAAGGCCACGTTTTTGCTTTTTGGCATCGGTAAAAGCATATTGTTCGTAGCCAAAGAGCTCACTTTCCAGGATAGTGCTGGCAATGGCGGCACAGTTGAGGGCATGGAAAGGTCCCGTCGCCCGATCACTTTGTTCATGGATGGCATGAGCTACTACCTCTTTACCTGTACCACTCTCACCCATAATCAAGACTGAAGCATCACTACGAGCGACACGTGCAACCAGATCAAACACTTCACGCATACGTTCACTTTGCCCAACAAGATAACGAAAATGATAATTGTCACTGCGCTCACTACGTAGTTGACGTAATTCGCGTGACATAGCGCTTGTTTCTAAAGCACGTTGCACGACTAGCAGCAACTCTTCCAGATCAAAACCTTTGAGGAGATAATCCGCCGCCCCTAATTTCATGGCGGCAACAGCTGTTTGTACATTGCCATGTGCTGTAAGTATCACTACTGGCACATCCTGGTCGGTTGCACGAATCCGTTCGAGAACCTCCAGGCCACCGAGCCTGGGGAGCCGCAGATCAAGGAGTACCAGATCGATAGTGTTCTGTTGCAACTCTGCTAAACCAGCCTCGCCATCTATAGCAGTAAAAACCTCGTACCCATACCGCTTCAAAAAGCGTGCGAACTGATGTGGTAAATATGGCTCATCGTCAATGATAAGAATAGCCAGGCTCATCGTATCCTCCCCGCAATATTGCCACCAGAAAACCATTCAATCTTCCGTATCTTTTTGCCGCACGCCATCCTGCACCACTTCGCCAGTCACAAAGGGTAGCCGCACAGCCATCGTTGAACCATACCCAAACTGACTCTCGACGCGCAGATATCCTCCATGATCTTCAACCAACCTCCGTGTAATCGCCAGACCCAGGCCAATGCCATGCGCCTTGGTCGTGTAAAACGGCTGGAAAATGTGTTCAAGCTGATCAGTCGTGATTCCAATACCTGTATCGCGGACAAGTATCTCCAACCAGTGCTGGACCTGCAACTCTTTCTGACTTGCATGCTTATCAATTAACCAGGCATAAGCACTGGCGGCGGTGCCAAAAGAGCCTGATGGCCGCTGAGTTGGTAAACACTCTGTACCAGCAGTATCATAAATAGCCTGTTCGGTAGAGATACGCTGGTATGAAACAGTCAATATTCCGCCATCTGGCATGGCTTGCATAGCATTTAAACACAGATTCAACAAGACCTGTTCAATTTGATCTACATCTACCCAGATAGGTGCAACATCCTCATAGATCCGGTGCACTTCTACATTTCCCTCGCTATATTGACGCTCGATGACAGCGAGAACATGATCAATTAATTCCTGAATATTACAATGGACACGATGGAGCTGGCGTGGTTTGGCAAAAAGTAGTAATTCATGCACAATCGTGTCCAGGCGTTCGACTTCTTTCAGGACAACGGCAACAGATTCTCTGGCCCAATCAAAATGCATACCAGCCATTTCGCTGCTGCTCTTGCTCTCAGCTTCGTCTTCAACCTCGTGCGCCAGAGTGGCCTCATTGTGCACCAGATCATCGCGCAACATCTGGATCGATGTTTTTATCGAGGCCAGAGGATTGCGCACCTCATGCGCAACATTGGCCGCCATCTCGCCTAGCGAAGCCAGACGATCCAGGCGGCGCTTCTCTTCTTCCAGGCGATGCATTGAGGTCATATCAGTAAAAGCAATGAGCATACCTACTTGCTTCCCACCATCATTATAGAGGGGCCGTATATCAAGCGCGAGCACGATTTCACGATCATAGCGATCAACCGTGATCATCGTCTGATGCTGAGCCTCTCCCGTATGCATGGCAGCAAAAAAAGCTTTTTGAGACGGAGAGACGGCGCTGGCAGATGATGCTTCAAAGGCAGAAAGCGACAATAAATCCAGATCCAGATACTTATACAAAGGTTGACCCAATACCTCATAATGGTGATATCCAAGAATTACCTCAGCCGCCCGATTGAACGTATGAATACAATCGTTTTGATCTATGGTGATTAAACCACTCGGTACACTCTCTAAAATAAGCGCGTTCATCCGTTGATCATCTAGCACCTGACGTAACAATTTACGAGCTTCATTTCGCGCTTTCACGACTTCTTCCATGAGACGCATATTTTCTAATACTGCACTCGTCTGGTTGGCCAGCACGCACAATAAGGCAATCTCGACCTGGCTTATTTTCCATGGTCGATAATACACCCCAACAATACAACCCAACACGGTTGGCACCTGCGCTATTTCCTGGGCCATATTTAGTGTGCCACGCGGCCCGTTTTGTTTGCTCACCGCACGCCCGCTCAAGAGTGGCAAAGCAAAAAAAGTCTTGACCTCACCAGATAACAACTCAAAATAGTCATTGGCACTGCTGCTATGATTATCGCCCGGACGCTCTATAATTACCGGTAGTAACGAGCGTTGCTCCTGAAAACGTTGCAATAACAGTTCACGCAGGCGCGGATGAAGCCAGGCAATAGCATCAGCTGGCGCAGATGGTTCCACCAAGCCACAAAGATCCACTGCAGTTATCTCCTTCGTACGCTGAAGCACAATTGTGCGTAACCGCTCTATCTCATACATTGCACTGTTCATCTGACTACTCATACTGTTGAGAAGTGAGAGTTCGCGGATACGTTCACGATCATGCTCAAGCAGGCGAGTGTTTTCCAGCAGGAGGGCCACAACACCAACGATAGCCGTCATTTGCTTTATAGTAGTATCGCTCCAATATTTCGGGCAATCCGGTTGCGTCTCCTCACTCCCTCGTATAGCTACAAGCACACCTGTACAGCGCTGCCGATATATCAGGGGCAGGGCCAGTAAGGTTGGAGAGCGTGGTGGCAATGTAATGACTCGCCGTTCGCGCCAGGCTCGTGCCTCAGGCAACTCACTCTGTATCTTAATAGGATTGATATGGGCAACAGCAAGCAGCGCTGAAGACCAACCAGGAATATCATCAAAAGAACCTGAAGCTAATTGCAGAGTTTCGTCTACGCGCAAATAGATGAGTATACAACGGCATTTTAGCATGCTTGCTAAACGTCGTGGTAAACTATCACGCAAAACGCGATAGTCGATAACCGCACTGAAATCGCTCAGCAGCGTTATCAGTACCCCAGGCATATTTACTTGCCCACTGCATAATTCCACATCCATCGACATTTTTGTACCCTCTTCCACACCATACATCTGCTATGCAAGATTATTTGCGCAACGTCTTAGGGAGAATTTTATCCTACTATACCAGATAAGCAAGCATTTTGCATCTGCATCGCATGTTTTATGAAGATACTGTCATGTTACACGTTCCAATTTATACCGCTCTATAGACAAAAGAATAGAGAAATACACTGGAAGTCCTCTAAATTCTATAGACTTTTCTCTTTATTTCACACATCGTGCACAATATGACCTGGCGATGGTCGGAAAGTTACGTTTTGCTCCTCTTGCGTACTACGATGGATAAGGCTACGCGCAGGCGTCGTGTGCGCGACTTCTCGTCCCCCTTTGAAGACATGTAGCCGAGCGGGAAGTAGTCGCAACGCCTCACTGGCAGTAGGTGCATCCAATACAAGAAAATCCGCCGCTTTCCCCTCTGCAATACCGTAGCGATCCTGAATACGGAGGGCTTTTGCCGCATTTATAGTAATGACATCAAGCATAGTTTCAATCTCTTCGTATCCGCTCATGTGACAAAGGAAAAGCCCGAGTTGAGCGGCTGCTAACATGTCACCGCGCCCAAGTGGGAACCAGGGGTCCATAATGGAGTCGTGACCCAGCGCGACATTGACACCGGCCAGAAGCAATTCTTTTACCCGCGTGATCCCCCTACGCTTCGGATAGGTATCGAAGCGACCCTGTAACACGACATTATCAAATGGATTTGCTATGACGCTGACCTGGGCACGCGCAAGCAAGCCAATTAACTTGAAAGCATACGCGTTATCATACGAGTGCATAGCCGTACAATGGCTCGCGGTGACCCGCCCTTGCCAACCATGCTCAATAGTATCTGCGGCCATCACTTCTGTGAAACGCGACAACGGATCATCGGTCTCATCACAGTGACAATCGATATCACGATTGAACTCTTTCGCCAGGGTAAAAGCATAGTGTACATCTTCAACGCCCATATCGCGCGTCCACTCATAATGAGGAATACCACCGACAACGTCGCATCCCAGTTCTATCGCCTGACGCATCAACTCACGACCATTGGGGAAAGACAAAATGCCATCCTGGGGAAAAGCCACAAGCTGCAGCTCACAGATATCGCGTACTTCTTCACGCACTTCCAGGAGCGCACGCAACGCTGTGAGATTAGGATCACAGACATCGACATGGCTGCGAATATACAGTGTCCCCTGCGCCACTTCCCATGTAATCTCCTCCAGAGCACGACGCTTGACATCTTCGTGCGTTAAAGAGGGTTTGCGCTCACTCCAGATTTGAATGCCTTCTAACAACGTTCCACTGTTATTATAACGCGGTTGCCCAACCGTTAGAACAGCATCAAGGTGAACATGAGCATCGATAAAAGGAGAGACGACAAGCCGACCAGCTGCATCGATCTCGCGCTCCGCCATCATATCAGTGAGCTCCTTGCCTATACGAGCAAAAGATCCATCTTTTACCACTATATCAACCAGCCCTTGCTGTCGATGCAGTTGGGCATTACGAACGATAAGATCATATTGCATAAAAGTCCTCTTTCTAGCCATTCCTAATTCTCTTTACGCTTCATTCAAAAAGAGCGCAAAAACACAGGGAGCAGAGGTATCTCTCATTATAAGAAATACCGCTACTCCCTTACTTCTTTCAGTATGCCAGGCCAGGCTAGCATCCTACTAGCGCCCGGTACGCTTTAACTCCATAGGGCGAAGAATGAGATAGCAGACACCAGCAAAGATGACTCCTAGCTCAAAGCCGATGTCAATCCCAAACTTTCCACCGATGGCATATGCGATTGGACCGACAAAGTAGAGCTGTGCCGCACCTAGATACACACCGACCAATCCAACAGCCATCGAGATGATTGCAGCGCTGCCAGTCGGGAGCTTACTGCGCGTATTCCAGTCTTCAACATCATACTTCCCATGACGGATGTAAAAGTGTTCAACGATTAAGATAATAGACCAGGGACCAAGCCAGTATGCAACTAACAGCAGGAAGTTTGAAAGCGTTTCGCTGAAGTTAGCAGCAGCAGGGATGGCAATGACAATGTAGACAACCGCGCCAATCAGCGTCCAAACAGCACGGTTGACGCGTTGAAAAGAACGCCCAAGCACTTGCATAGACAAGCCAAGGCTATAATCATTGGGAATATTATTCGCAACGACACTGAGCGCCAGGAGAACTAGCACAAGCGCACCAAAGCCCCCAAGAGGCTTCACCACAGCCGCGAGCAAATCGCCGCCACCCTTGCCGTTGTATGCTGCTACAGTTGTCAATGCCATACCCAGAATCTCTAGTAGAACACAGGGAATAGCCACACCCAGAAACGTCAGCCAGAACACGCGACTGGTCGCTACTTCCTGGGGCTGGTTGACAGTGTAATCGGCAGCATATGAACTCCAGCCAGTCGCAAAGCCATAGACAGCCGCGCCAAAAGAAACGAAAGAGGCAACCGAAGCAATGCCAAAAGCAGGTGCCGGCACAATAGCCATATGCGGTGCAGCGATAAATGTCAGGAGCAGAAAAATGATCGCCATGGGTATCCAGGCATAACGCTCGTAGCGGTGCACATACTTATACCCATAGATACTCACAAATGTCGTCAGGAGCGCGATAATGAGGATACCGACCCAGCGCGGTACCGCACCACCGCTAAGTGCCTCAACAAGCTGTCCACCGACGATAACATTGACAGCCGACCAACCAATACAAGCTGCAACGTTAAAGACAGCCATGATGATGGCACCATACCAGCCAAAGGAGAAACGTGAAATGGTCATCTGGCGCAAACCTAGCTTAGGACCCAGCGTCGAAAAAAATGCAACTGGAAGGATGCCTAGAATATTAAAAATAATAATTACAGCAATACTTTGCCAGAAGCCAAGTCCAAAGACAGGAATGGCGAGCGCCCCAAGAGCAACGGTCGAGATGACCAGGTTGGCAGAGAGCCACATCGTAAAATTATCGAAGATACGCACATGAGTCCGGCTTGTTGGGGGAACACGCTCAATACCACGCGTCTCAATATCGCGCACAAGCTCTGGAGCATTTGCGGTTTCCGTGGCCATTGATGACACCTCCTCAAAACAGAATAAAACGCAATAGGGTACAATAAAAATGACTGCTCCTATCTCAAAATACACGCTGTACAAAAACACAGAGATAATTTTAATTATAGCAGGATATAAGTATATATTGTCAACTAATACAAAATTGCAATCGCCACTAAATAGTAAAAAGTACATATACAATCTACATCACATAATCTCTATTTATACATTTTTTTACTACTTTCCCAAAATAGCATGTTTTTTGTTTTACAGCCGTACGATCTTTTGTAATTACCATGTATTGGTTAAACTCTTGCGTTAAAAAGCTAAGCGGCAAAGGGAAGAGCGCAAAAACAAAGGTTAGAAGCACAATAAAGGGGCAGATATAGGCTAGTTTTAAAAAAAAACAGTGAAGTGGAGGTTAACCCCTAGACGTAACGCAAGAAAATGGGTACAATAGCTCATATATAGTTATGGACGGAGTATCCATACCGTAACAAATCTAGATGAAGGGCGACCAACGTTGCAACGCTCAAGCGGCATAACGTTGGTCGCTCATCACACATCGGGGCATGTACACAGGGCTGGAGGCTTCACTTGAAACCACAGTTCCAAAGACTGCAGCAGTGGTGACAGGCACGCACACCTGTGCTATTCCATATGAGATCAGGAGGTCGCATGTCTTCCAAGGCAAGTACAAATCATCAGCTTCCCACGTCCTCCCTGGCCGATCCAGAGCAAGCACTTACGCAGCTTCGAACAGAAAATTTTGAGTTGCGCAGTGAGCTCGAAACGCGGACCCAGGAGAACGCTCTACTTAATGAAGTTATCTCGACCGTCGGCTCAACGTTGAAGCTTGATGAAGTGTTACGTCACCTTGTGGACACGGTGGTCCGCGCTACTTCCTGCCATATCGCTTTCATCTATTTGTATGACAAGGATAAAGAGCGTCTGGTTCTGGCAAGTACAAATGAACAACATCGACATCTTGTAGGCAAGATTACACTGGCGCTTGGAGAAGGTATCGCCGGCTGGGTAGCTCTCCATCGTAAACCAGTTTTCTTGACAGATGAAGCACTAGAAGATCCACGCTTTTATTACTTCCCTGAATTAGAAGAAGAAAAATTCCAGTCAATTATGACTGTGCCTATTATCACAAAAACCAGACACCTGATTGGTGTCATCACGGTACAGACTATCGCTCCTCATGAATTCACCGAACACCATCGTACCTTTATCAGTAACACTGCTGCTCTGGTGGCTAACGCTATCGAGAATGCGCAGTTATACGAGAATACACAACGCAAACTCAGCATTCTGACCTCCCTTTCGGTCTTGAGCCAGACGATTAGCTCGGGTCTCTATCTCGACGATATGTTGCGTTCGCTTGCAACCCTTACTGTCCAGATTATGGAGATCGATCTATGCATTATTATGCTTATGGATCAGGCTCGCGAACGCGACTTAGAACCTCCTCGCCAGGCTCGTCGTCTTACCGTTCGTGCAACATCACCTAATCTTAACGACCGAGCGCACTTTCAGGCCATCGACATCGACCGTTCAACTTTAGAGCGTCTGCGCGAGATCAATGAAACAGGTATACACAAAGAGGGGATTCAGCTACCTATCGATCCAGATAATGAGAACGCCTACACGCTTGAGCGTCTCAACCCTATCAAAGATACACAGTATAAAGCTTTGATCTCTGCACCATTGATTGCCGGAACAGAACAGCTTGGCTTGATCAATTGTTACTCAAACCGGCAACGGCGTTTCTCCTCAGAGGATCAGACATTGCTCACAACAATTGCTAATCAGGCTGCAATTGCCATTAAGAACAGCTATCTGGTGAATCAGTTAGCGCAGAAGAATCTGGTCAAAGGTTTTTTTGACGATCTTATGCATGGTACCAATGATTCGGAGGATTCGCTACGCCAACGTGCACACTTTCTTGGTTGTGATTTGACCAGACCGCACGCTGCAGTTATGGTTGAGATCGCCCATGTCGATGCACGCTGGGATGAATTAGGCATGCCTAAAACGGGAGGGAAACCGGAGCGCAATCGTACGACTCCCATTCCTGCTACCGCCGATACCAATGGCTACGTCCAGGGTGTATCGCTGCAGGCAGCCTACAAGCGCATGAGCGGGATAGTACGACGCCGTATGCAGGATAGCTACTCAGGCTCCGTCTTCTATGAGCACGAAAATCTCTTAACCTGTATCCTTCCACTGAGCAAGGACCCCAACGGTGCTCGCTTGAAGACCTGGCTAAAGGATCTTGCTCAGCAAATGCGCAATGAGTACGATGTCTATCTCTCCATCGGCATTGGTAATACCTGTCAACATATTATCGACTATCGACGAGGCTTTGCAGAGGCGACGGAAGCGCTGCAAATGGGACAGAATCTTCAAGAGCCCAAGGGCAGTGAGAGTAATCGTCCCTCGATTGTTACGCACTTTAATGATCTAGGGGTCTATCGCTATCTCTACAAAATCGCGCATATGGATGATTTGCGCGATGTCTACCAGGACCAGATCGCCCATATTGATAGCTACGACCGGCGCAAAAACACTGACCTGCTCGATACCCTGGAAACTTATCTGGAGTGCGCAGGCAATCTTACAAAGACATCCGAAAGACTCTTTGTGCACCGCAACACTCTGATTCAACGCCTGGAGCGTCTTCAATCGCTGTGCGACATTGATCTGCAAGAACGCAGCAACTGGCTCACGTTACAGGTCGCCATTAAGGTGTACAAACTCAGAAATAACTCTGAATAGCATTTCTATAGGGTTAAACTACAACGGTTTTATCTTCTTTTCTAGTAGATTGTGCAAACAGTCTTGTAGAAGTTAAAAGAAGATGTACCCTAAAACTTTGCAGGTAGAGAGGCTGATGTTGTATCCCGATATGCTTGCATCTGGTGATATGAAAATGCTACACTAAACTATGCCGACTTCATCTTTCACTGAGAAGCGTACAATGTATGTATGGTGGCAAAGCTTACGTCCTAAGCTGACAATAATATACCTGGCAATTGCTATTCTTTTGCTTCTATTTAGCATTACAGGACATGTACGCCTGTTAAATGAAGTAGGGAAGGTTTTTGGCGGTTTTACCTGGACCATTGACACAGACAATAAAGCTGATATGGTGGTCATAATTTCTACGCCTCCACAATTGCCACCATTTGCTATTGCCGCTGATTCCATCAGTAATAGTGTCCATGTTACATCGGTCAACGGCCTCAAAGGAGGCGCAGGTATTGAGCAGGCTTATCAACATGCCCAACATGATGAGCCGATAATCTATACGGCGGAAGCAAATAATAAGCCTCTTCCGAGCGTCAGACGACCGGCTGTGGTCTTCACAACCGACATGTGGTGGCAGACATTTGGCTTGCCATTTCTTGCTGGTCTGAGCTGGCTTATCGTTGGCGCATTTCTGCTGGCAACGGCTACAGAGTGGACTGGCGCAGTGGAAGGCATTCCTATGCTTCCCCCTGCTATGCTCCTCCTCCTCTATAGCCATTGGGGCAATATTCAGACTGCATATCCTCCAGACCTTGTTGTGCAATTACTCTGGATTCCTGCATTTGCGCTCCTGGGCGCTGCCTTTATTCATCTCAGTCTCAACTACAGACCGACAGCAATGAGTAGTGTGCGTATGCCAAGCCTGACAATCGATGGCTTACCCTACCTCCCATTAGTGGCCTTGCTGGCCTATGAATGGGCCTCCCTTCTCTTCACAGGCCATGTGCCGATGCGCATCAATATTCTGCTCAGCCTGGGCTATGGCGTTGTGGGTGGGGTGATTAGTTTCAGCATTGGCATTCATTCACTCTTTAGTATAGGGAGCAAATTACCATTCATAAAAGGCAATCGCTCGAAATCAGCCTCGATCCCCTTGCAAGTGCGCCATTATCTCGGCGACCTGTTGACGTTGTGGATCGGGGGAGTTGGCCTGGGTTTCTGCCTCGGTGTGTTACCAATACTACTTACTGGACAAACGCTTCTGCCGTTACCTGTCTTTTTTACGCTCGCAACAGTGTATCCGCTGCTTTTACTCTACGCAATTCGTTCATTGCGCCTGATAGCCCGGCTCCATACTACTCTCGATCAGAAAGAGGAAGCGTTACGCGAACAACAAAGGACGGCCGAAGCATTAAGCAAAACGAACGCAGAGCTACAGCAGGCAACCTCTCTCTTACTTCATGCAGACGCCCATCTACGCTCTATTCTTTCACAGCGTATCCACGATCAACCAAAACAACAAGCATTGCGTATTCGTTCGCTTCTTGGTCACTGGCAGCATAAGCTACGCCTGGAAGCTGAACGCGATCCCGATGAGAAGGCTGTAGTAAAACCAATTATCGAGGCTCTGGGCAAAGTTCGCAAGATTAGTGAAGATTTAGAAGGAGATTTACGCGGCCTCCAATTACTTGTGGAAGATACCTACCAGAGGAAAAGCCTGGGCCTCAAACTCCACTTAGAGAAATTACTTCGTGAAGATTTGCCGATGCTCCATCCCGAATCACCACTGAAAATACAGGCGGACCTCTGGGCGCTTGATGCTCTCGATCCCGACCTTGAACAGACGCTAGAGGGAGAAAAGGTCGCTGAGGCGGTGTCATATGCAGTAACGCAAGCGTTGCTGAATATCTATAACCATGCCGGAGCAAACTTCACGACAGTACGCACGTTTTTTGCACAGAACACCCTGGAAGTTCAGATTACCGACGATGGTCGCGGCTTTGATGCTGACAATATACCACTGGAAAAAACGAGTCTTTTTAAAGCACGCCTAAAAGCACGTGAGGCAGGTGGGTCGTTGATTATCGCTTCTACCACGCGCCCACAAGCAGGCCATGGAACAACTGTAGCTTTGCGTATTCCCCTGCCATATTATAAACAACCAGGTTCAACCACACAGACAGTTCCTGAATCAAAGGTGTACAATATGCATGAATAAAGAAAGCCTAGCTAAAAGGCGTGAGGCTCCTGGCGCAGTCCAGCATAAGCTTCGTAAGCATGGGCTAATAATACCCTGCGACCAGGGTCACTGGGAACACCATCAATAGAAAAGAAGTTATAGAGTTCGCTCACAAGATTCTCAACCGGGCCAATATTAGGACCGCCCTTTCCATTTAAGAAGCTCATGCGCAATGCAATATCATCATTACTCAACCCTTTAGCAATCCACGCCGCACATTCTTCCTGGCGCGGAGTCAGCCGTTGACCGCGTAATCGCTTGAGTAGATAGTTTAAGACTTCAGGATCTATGAAAGTGTCTTTGTGCAAAACCACAACTGAAGCGATGTGCTCTAAGTACGATGGCTCCATATTGTTAAAAAGAGCATAACCATGCAAACCAGAGGTTTTGTCTGGATGCCTGGTAGCACGGCGTGGAATTCCACGCCGCGTGTATTCATGGCGAAAGACTTCTGCAGCCAACGTCCAACTGGGGTCCTGCGTATAAATCACAATGCGCAAACCTGGGGCAATCTCCAAAAGGGCGCGTCCCAATTCCACTCCATTGCTATTACCAAGACGCAGATCAGACAATACTAGCCAGCCAGCCAATGCTGAATTTTGCTCCTGTTCCTGGCTAAGCTCTTCAATAAGAGCGAGGGCACTTGTGGTATCACCTGCCTGCGCATAAAGCTGCAAGAGCGGAGTCTCTTCTACAAACTCACAGACACCACGTCGCTTAACCGGCGTATCATCAATAACAATGACTGCAATCCGCTGATCTATCATATTTATAAGTATAGTCTCTAACCTTTATATCTGTCCAGAATTACTATAGCCTTTCAGGCTAGTATATATGCCTGTGGATAAACATTAAAATAAAGGCACCGTTGAACCAATTAAGGCTGCATCACAACCCAGGCGAGCAGGGACGATCTCTACAGCTGAGGCAAGTTGTGCAAATTGCTTTTTCTCCAACACAACATTTATCTGATTAAAGAGCAAATCACTAGCATGAAGTACACTCCCTCCCACAATAACAAGTGTGGGCTTAAAAAGACCAACATATTGCATAATAGCCGCGCAGAGCCAGCGTGCAATTTCGCGATAAACGCGCACGGCCAGCGAATCACCACGATGCGCTTCTTCCGCCAACAGTTGGTGACTAAGGTACTCATGGTTGAGAAAGCGTTGGGTAAGCGTTGTCTCCTCGCCTCGACGTAGTGCGCGTCGCACCAGACGCTTCATAGCATCGATAGACACTAGCATGTTAATACATCCGTACTTACCACAACTACAAAGTGGCCCTGAACCAGAAATTGTTACATGGCAGATATGCCCAATATATTGCTTTCCCGACCGCTCCAGCTGGCCATCGACAACAAATGATGCCCCGACAACCGCACTAACAGTTAAGAAAATGAGGCGTTGCTGATCTTTTCCAACACCAAAGAAATGTTCGCCTAAAATAGCCGCATCTACATCTGCATGGAGAGCAATGGGGGTATGGTAACGCTTTTCAAGCAGATCACACAGGGGGAAGCCATTGAAACCAGGAAACATAGGCACTTGCACAGGGCAGCGCGTTATGGGATTGACCGAACCGGGAATGCTTATCCCTATGCCATTCACACGCAACCCATCAGCATGCGCAGACTCTAGCATGGCATCAATTGCACGTACATATGGTTCTAAGGTAGCCAGGGCGGGTCGGCCATGTAGCATTTTCGCTGTACAACGGCGCTGGATCTGTCCCTGACTCGTAACCAACGCGATTGTCGCTTGCTCACTCCCAATCTCTACCCCTACCGCTACACCCTTATCATCGCTCATGAGCAACTGTCCTGTATCGCTTCATTCTAGTATTTAGCTAGAACGTATGTTCTCACTACAATACATCTATAGCAATAGAGAGGAGAATAATCATATACTTTGTATAAAGGAAGTATAGTCTGGCATAAGAACATTTGTCAAGGCCAAACGTTCCAAATGCAGTCAGTGACAGTATTTAGCGAAAAAGATATACAGCACAGCCCGCCTCCAACCTTCACACCTGATCTTTTTTACTTATTGCGCAAAGTACTATATAAACAAAACTTGTGACACCCTTGCACAAAGTTGTAAGCTATGATACAAACCATTGAAAAATGTTGTAGCGATCCACTAGTACTAACAAGGAGTCGTATCGTGCCCGGCAATTATCGATCTGAACATACACAACACACACCCAGGCGCGGCGAGCAAGCTGGGAAATCGCCAATCCTTGGACAAGGTCATGGACTTAATGATGATGAAGGTCGTATGATCCAACAAATGATTCGCGAAGAACAACATTCTTCACGCCAACTCTTTATCCCACAGGAAGACCTGGCTCAGGAGGCGACGACGACAATGTCCCCCGCAACGGCACATGTCATTGATGCCAGCCGGGTACGACAGGTGCTCGATCTGTTCAACCGCGACTTCCTCTATGGGCAAGGACGTTTCGATGCATATAAAGATGGCCTGCTTCTCAAATGGGGGGATGGCTACTCACGCAAACATATCTGGATCACCGTTGTCGATGGGGACCTTGTCTTCGAGACCAGTCATACTAAAAAGTGTAGCAAAGCCTACTGTAACGGCACCCATCATGTGCTCACACCGGATCTGTATACGAACATAGATATGATCAATCAGGAGTTGGGGGATCTCTTCCGCCGCCCTGTTTATGAAAGTCCAGAAGATTAACGTTTGTATGCTCAATCAGGAAGAAAAAAAACGTGGCAACAGCTATTCTTGCACTAGAAAAAGATCTTTTCTTCTCGGTGAAGATTCGCGATACATTACGCCATTATGACATGGATGTTACGACTGTGCGCAACCTTGCATCGTTGGAGCAAGGACTGGCGGCAACCGGGGATGCAAAACCAGCCATGGTCATTGTTGATATCGCCAGTAAAAATGTGGATTGGGAGGCCGCCATTCGCATGGTACGCACCCATGGACTCCCCGTCCTGGCCTTTGGTTCACATATGGATTTAGACGCCCGCGCCAGAGCATTACAAGCGGGAGCACAGAAGGTCGTCGCCAACTCCAAGTTTTCCAAAGATATGCCTGGCCTGGTCCAGCGTATGCTAAACTCATCAGCAGAAAATATCCCTGTTGATGCTGGCGACGATGAGGATGATGAGGAAGAAGAATAAGCTCTATTTCTCTTCCACAGCTGCTAAAGCGCCTGATATAGCACAAGTTGTTGCATCAGGCGATGGCGCAGCGGCAAAAGTGAGAGCCGATAGCCAAGCGAGTGCTTCTCATAGCTCATAGAGTTATTGCGGTATTTCCAATATGCACGAAAGAAAGGTTGCTGGGAGTAGAAAGCAGATGATACAGGTTTTGTCGTACGATAACGAGGCCGATGTGCAATGCGACTACTCATACACGCTCCTTTGTTGCAAAACAGCGGATACGACAAAAGAGTTTCCTATGACTGCATATATTGTATATATTACATCAGAAGAAACTCTCTTTACTCACAACAGTAAAACTACTGGCAATATTATTAGCTCTATAGCAAGCTTAGTGACCGCAACCACAGCTGCGTGATTCGCCACCGCCCTCGGCAGTTTTGAATGAATGACCACAGCCGCAGCTTGAAACTGCATTTGGATTGTTGACAGTAAAGCCAGCACCCATGAGGCTATCAACGTAATCGACTTCACTACCAGAGATATAACCCAGGCTCATGTCATCGACAAAAACTCTGATATCGTTCATAGCAACAACAGTGTCGCCTTCTTGCTCTTCATCAAGAGTCATACCGTACTGCAGACCTGAACAACCACCTCCGGCAACAAAGATGCGCAGACCAAGGGTTGGGTCATTCTCCTGCTTGAGCAGCTCACGAACTTTTTCTGCCGCGGCGTTCGTCATAGTGATGATACTTGTTTCAATCGCCGACTGCTGGTTCTGCTCAATCATATCCTGTTCACCTCTCCAAAGGGGTTGATAGGCAGCCCCTCGCTATCAGTTAGATTAGATATAGTTTTAAACAACTACATTTGTGTTTATTATAGACTACAAAAAATGAAGCGTCAAGAATAGATGAACGTTTACAACCCAAAGCGCTGTTGCACACGAATACTATTGGCGAGCAGGCTTGGCACATCGGGAGGGAAACCAAATAAGACCTCGCCACGGCGCTCCTGACTCGTTGTCAGGCGTGCAATGATATTTTCTGCCGACCAGCCTTGCGCAAGCAGATGAGCCCCCAGAGCGCTCACAGATGGCACGGCAAGCGATGTCCCACGCCAGTCGGCCCAGCCGGAGACATTCTGCTCTCCACTCGGAAATGTGGATGAGATATACACACCACGCACAGCATCTGGTAAACCATTCGCATCGGACGCGCCCACACTATCCCCTCCGAATGTTGCAATACCAGGGGCCTGCGCCGCCATGCTGGCCGCATTGGCAAAATTCGATGGACTAAAGCTACTATTTAGTGCAGTGACACTCAGCGTGGAATCATACCGTGCAGGAGCACGCGGCGGTCGTAGAGGTAGCTTCTGCTGGTAAGCGAGCAGCGAATCGTTACCTGCCGCAGCCACAATTAAGGCTCCTCGCGCAAAGAGACCCTCAAAGAGAAGACGAAGTCCTTCTTCTATATACTGCAGAAACCGCGTCACACTGGCCAGCTGGGTTGTGGGCCATCTGCGCTGCTCAAACCAGATAGAAGGCAAACGACGAACATCAGGCATAATTGTTAGACTCAGGTTAATAACCAGACGACGCACCGTACCAGATACCAATTCTCGCTCCAGGTCGGTCAAAGCCGCGAATAATGTGTAAAGGTCACCTCCTCCAAAATCATTAAGAACGCGCACGAGACGAATATGTACGCGAGGGGCCAGATCGCGCATGATGCCCGCAACCGAAAGACCATGATCTGGCATCAAATAATAGCGTGCATCACCAGCCACCCCACGCCCCGTACGCACATCACCATTCAAAGCATAGCGGTCATACTCAACGACAAAAGAGCCATCTTCTTGCCGTAGATCATTTGCGAGACGCTGCAAGAGCCAATTGCGGCGCAACTCTGGTCGCGTCGCCGCACTTCGTACGCGATCAGGATGTTGCGCCGTATCCAACACAACAATCAACACATCCTCACCATCTCTTAAATCGCGTGTAACCTGCTGATCCAGAAATTTCATATGCCATCCCACTAATGAATTAGCAGGAGCGGGCACATCAAGCGTTGGAGCAGGCCTTGGTGGAACAATCGGACCGCCCTCACCAAAAAGAAGTGGGGCTGCCATCATCAGCCAGTTCGGCATGGCCGAAACGACGTACAAACCTGTCTGAGCAAGTTGTCCCAGATGGGCATGAATATAAGAAAGAGCCTGAGCCACAGGGTCATTCGCCTGCGCATCCAGGAAACGTGTATGAAAGAAAAGAGCGATGAGTGGTTGTTTACGCTGAAGTCCAAAAATAAATGCGCGGCGGCGTACTGGTGGCATGGTTGGGTTTTCACGCCAACGGCCATATGTACCATATATTTCTAGAGCTATTTGATAGTGAGATAGAAAGTTATTCAACTGTGTACGTACTTGCTCAATCAATACATCTAGAACATCATCTAGCGGAATACGAGGCAGGCGCACAACAACAACTATTTCACCAGGAACCCAATGAAATAACTCAGCCGGAGTTTCTATAAACCCCATCGAACTACGAGACATGCACGAAAAATCCCCCTTCCACATACTGTGGTTATCGAGTACGTGCAGTGGGTGCTATGCCCTATCGGACACAGAGCAGGCCAAATTGTAGAATGTACTCTAGCGCCAATTATAGACTAACGAGCAATAAGAGACAACTAAATCCCCCTTTCGTTGACTTATCGCACCTTCGCCGCGCTCAAAGGGATCAACGATTGCAAACGCGAAGTTGCACAAACTCATCTAGCCAGGTACACACTCAGCAATAGAGGGCATAAAATCATTGGTCTGTGTGTTATCATGAGCGGAAGCATATGAGTAGAAGCAAGTGAGGAATCATCTATGACAAAAATTTATGGTGTAATTATTATTGGTTCTGGGCCAGCAGGTTATACCGCCGCTATCTATGCAGCACGTTCTAATCTCTCCGTATTGGTGCTCCAGGGGTACCAGGCTGGTGGACAATTGATGCAAACAAGTGAGGTGGAGAATTTCCCAGGTTTTGAAGCTGGCATTCTAGGCCCGGAGATCATGGAGAAATTTGAGAGTCAGGCTCGACGCTTTGGCGCAGAACTGATTCCAGAAGACGTGACAGAAATCGATTTTAGTCACCGCCCCTTTACTATGAAAACTGATACAGGCATCTATCAGTCACGTGCAGTCATTATCGCGACTGGCGCAAGTGCAAAATGGCTAAATCTTCCAAGTGAGCATCGCCTGAAGGGTTGTGGCGTGACGGCCTGCGCAACCTGTGATGGCTTCTTCTTTAAAAAGAAAGATGTTGTTGTGATTGGTGGTGGCGATACAGCAATGGAGGAAGCGACCTTCCTGACACGCTACGTCAATCATGTAACGCTTATCCATCGCCGTGAAACATTCCGTGCCAGCAAGATTATGCAGGATCGCGTCCTGAAAAATCCCAAGATTAGTGTCTTGATGGAGAACGAAGTGATTGAAGTACTGGGCGACACTACAGTTACAGGGGTACGTGTACGTAACGTACGCAATCAAGAGGAGAACACAGTCGAAGCTCAGGGTGTTTTTCTGGCCATCGGTCACAAACCTAATACTGATCTCTTCAAGGGCATTCTCACGATGGACGAAGTGGGATATATCATTCCCACTGAATTTACAATGACGAATATCCCTGGCGTGTTTGCCGCTGGCGATGTTACGGATCATCGGTATCGCCAGGCCATTACGGCTGCTGGCGATGGCTGTCGCGCGGCAATCGATCTGGAGCGCTGGTTGGAAAGCCAGGGCGATGAAGTTGGCGTGGAAAACTGGGACTAAATCAAGCGCACACGCCACTCTATTCGTATGACTTTCTATCTCATCTCTGGGGCGAAACTCCCCTGGCAAAATCGTTATCATCTAAGTTGATGCACAAAAAAGGCGTTCCTCTGTCATTTTCAAGAGGAACGCCTTTGCTGTTTTAGTTACAAAACGACACGGCCACCAATTATTTGACCGAACCTTCGTAGATGCCCATAATGTTGCCCAGGAACTTCAGAGCATTCTCTTTACTGCGCTGGAATGAGTTACGACCAATGATCGAACCAAAGCCACCACCATCGCGAATGGCACGTGCCTCCGTGAAGACCTCCTCATCACCAACCGTAGCGCCACCCGAGAAGATCACGATACGGCGACCATCAAAAGAACTCTGCACAACGTGGCGCACACGCTCTGCAAGAGTCGAGGTTGGAATCTCATATTTTTGATAGACCTTCTGTGCCTCGGCTAGTTCTACTTTGGCGCTGGGCAACTTGACTTTGATTATATCCGCACCCAGTTGAGCAGCAATCTGGGCAGCGTAAGCAACAACATCTATAGATGTCTCACCATCTTTGCTCAAAGAGCTGCCACGTGGGTAGGACCAAACAACCGTTGCCAGGCCAGCGGACTTGGCTTCCAGCGTAAGCTCACGCAACTCTTGATACATCTGTACACGCTCAGCCGATCCGGGGTAAATAGTGAAGCCAACGGCTACGCAGCCCAGACGCAAAGCATCTTCCACACCAGACGTTATCGCCGAAATAGGATCACGCTCGTCATTAAGTACATCATGGTTATTGCATTTGAGAATCAAAGGAATCTCGCCTGCATAGTCGGAGATGCCCGCCTCTAGAGAGCCCAACGGCGCGGCATACGCATTACAACCAGCTTCAATGGCCAATTGGAAGTGATAACGGGGATCATAGCCGGCCGGGTTCGGAGCAAAGCTACGAGCTGGGCCATGCTCAAAGCCCTGGTCTACTGGTAAGATAACCAATTTACCTGTACCAGCCAGACGACCATGATTCAACATACGAGCAAGATTGGTACGCACACCAGGATTCTCACTGGCATACCAGCTTAAAATTTCTCTAACACGATCTTTCATCTTTTTTATCCCTCAGGTGCTATCCGTAAAATCTGTTTGCGTCAGATAACTTTAGTCGTGCGATGCATGACATTTTTCTTGTATTGTATCACGAGGTTAACAACATATGCACGTCAAGTTGCCATGTTTCTTCCGTTTATTTACACGATAGGGGCTTTCTCGATGATACACTTTTATATATCACCGCCTTATCGTTTCTTCTTCAAATGCTAGAAGTCCATAGACAAAGAGCTTGCTTCTAGACATTTGCTATAGTGCGCGAAGATATAGACCACACATGCTATGCGATTCGATACAATCTCAGTCTTTGTTACTTCGTATATATTAATACGTTTTTACAGCTAGGCAACAAGAGATAATACCTTCTTGCAAATAATGCAAAGACACAGTCATGGACTCTAAAGGAGTGAGAGAGAATGGGCGGCAGTAACTTCGACCTCATTGCGCAGGAATTACTAAGGCACCAGGATATCATGAAAGAGCTGGAAGCTGAGAATCGCTGGCTACGTCAGAAGCTAGCTGATTTGCGTGCGGGACAAGGAATTGGTCTCGTTATCAATGGCAAACTTATACCACTCGACCTATTGCAGCAAGCTTCCGTTCCACAAGTAACACAGACACTTGAGCAACCTGAACATCTAACAACATTCGCAGAAACACCAACAATACAGCATCACGAGAAATCGTCCGCACAAGTGCAGGATACGACAGATCCCTTGCCCTCTGAGGAGACACAGAAGGTTGAACAAACAACCTTCCTGGAAGAGATTATGATCGATGAGTTTTCTGCTGCAACAGGTTCTTCCAGGGCTATCTGGCAAGGTCCAGTCACAAAGAAAGAGACGATTAAGCAACCTAAGCCGATTGACGAAGATGAGTTGGCTGCACTTCGACGCGATTTGATGGGAAGCTTCCTGCTGGAATAGTAGCATTACTTTCTCTCTATCTACTCTCTAAGAGAGCGTGCCTGATCCCCATCATGCTCACCTTCTCTTCTGCTGAGTTCGCACGGATTCACCGCGCTTCAAACACTTTCTTCGCATTCTTTGCCATGTTCATACTTTTTTGCGTATAGCGCAAAAAAGTATGAACATGCAAAGAATGGAAGACTGAAACCAAAATTACTCTTTTTACCGACATATCCTGCCATTACACGCTACTTCATTCTCAGTTGGTAAGATATTACCCCTCTTCTATATTTTACTCGTCTTGTCATAGGGAGAGAGATCAGGAGATAGATAAGCAAAAAAATATCCACAAATGGGCTCTGGATGCACAATGTTAGCTTCTCCTTCCTCAACTCAGAAGAAGAGTGTTAAATGTTGATATGACTTCCCCAAATGTGTCTGTATCAACAAATACATCCATCCCCATTATGAATGCACAAGGGGGAGGACAATGATGAATAAACATGGCAAACATAACCATGCACAATCACCAAATAGCCCATATCCTGATGTACTTACCGATCAGGCGCTGGGAGAGCGTATTTCTTGCATCTTCCATAAGCAGGCTGAGCATATACAATTAACGCCTAAACTGCGTGAACATTTTATACGTCAGGTGCCTCTCCGTCGTGTGAAGCGACCACGAACTTTTCTCATCGCTGCTTTTGCTTGTGCAGCATTTCTTGTGATAGCACTGACTTTCAGTGCCTATCTCGCTCCCTTCCTACACATACCGGTCCAACATCAGATTCAATATACGGCATTAAAAGAAATGAATGTTTCAGCAGAACTGGCTAAAGGGGGCCAGTTAATTTCTGTCGATCCTACTGAACAACACATTATCTATCAAGCAGCCAATCAGAGCGGCATCTTCTATATGGCTAGTCTGAATAACCTGATTGGCAGCAATAGACTTGTGATGCGTTATGCTTACGATATGGCCTGGTCTTCCGATGGGTCAGCACTTGTGGCAACGGTTTCGCCTGCTGGTACCCTGCTCCCACTGCTTGCTCTTGTTCCAACTGGACAATATATGCACCTTCTTGGACACAACGCACTTGCGGCTACCTGGTCGCCCAAGAATAAGCAGGGAATTACCTACACACTACAAGAACATGGCCAGACTCAATCAACACAATTATGGAGCACTGATACAAATGGACAATCGAATCGACTAGTGGCGACTATACCATTATCACTTCTGGTAAAACATATGTACTGGTCGCCTGATGGCCGTTACCTCGCTCTTGCGGTGACCTCTACAAGCACACCCACAAGCACACCCACAACACCCATACATGCCGCCCTTAACCAACCAGCTCATGCGATCTATATTGTAGACATGCAGACAAATAATATGCGTACTTTCATCGCCGCCGGAAGCGCCCACATTGGCAATGTAGCATGGTCGCCAAATGGGCAAAATCTGGCGTATGAACAAATTGACAATAATGGCAAAAGTTTGCTGCAAGCTATTAATATAACCAGACCCACCACTCATTTCGACATCTCACCCCAACACCAGCTCCTGGGTTGGAGTTGGTCCCCCGACAGTCGAGCACTCGCCTATAGTAACGGAGGGGTATTGCAGGCACATATCTTATATGGTCAGGCGATCAATTTCCCACACAGCAAATCGCAGCTTGTCTCACCAATCTGGCTCAAGAATGGAAATATCCTCTGCATGGACATCAAGCAGGGTACGGGCAGCCTGGCCCTTCTCAGCCCACATATAAAGTAGAAGTGTCAGCTTTCCCATTATCTTTGCCTCCCTACATGCTGAGTTCGCGCGGCTTCGCGAGACCCTAAAGCTGGAGCGCTACAGTAGCAGGATCAAATCCATTATTCTCTTGTGCCCTCAAGGTCAAAGTCAAAGCCGAACTATTCTGCGGAACCTGGAATGTTGCCGTACCAGTCTTGCCATTTGCGCCTGCATCAAAAGAGACAGGCATCTCTGCACTTATAGGAGTTGTCTCGCTGGTATCAGTTTTCAGATGCATATAAACGTAAGGCGAACCAGGAATAACTGTCTCCATCAAAGGATTGCTTACATTGAACGTGAGAGTTATATAGCGCATACCTTTGCTTGCTTGCCGACCATTAAAACTCAGTTGCGAGGTGGCATCTACTAGCGCCCAGTCTATGTTAAGATATTGCAGTGTCTTTGTAACCTTTATTGTTTTGGGCAGATACTTATTCACATCCGCGCGCCCATTCAAGGGAACATCCAATTGTGCCTCGTCGGCTGTACCGAAGCGCACAAGATCGACCTTCTCGTTTGCGGGAAGCTCAAAATCGACATTGCTCGTTTGTGTCGTCCCGGCGGCAATTGTTGGATTACCACTTGCATACACGGTCGCTATCTCTTTTCCATTGGGTAATACAAGGTGAGCAACATTACTATAAACAAGTGTGATGGGTTGCCCAAATGTATTTTTGGCTTGAATTTGCACGCGTACCATACCATCAGAGGTGGTACGAGGATCATCCAGAAAGTTTTGCGACCGCTGCACATTAAGTACAGTCAGGGCCGTACCAGCATATGTTACACTTGTGTTTATGTTTGTTCTGGCAATCGCAGCCTGAGCAGGTTTGCCGAAGCCAGACGCCTGCAATACAACATAGATCAGAGCGATGAGGGCCAGCAACAATGCCACCAGCAGAAATCCGAGGCCAACACGCCCTATCTTACGCTTACCAGATGGTGGTACGGGATTGAACACAGTTGAGGGTTGGGCCACTGGAGGCTGCTGTAAGGGCTGGGGCAATCCTCCCATCGATACTTGACCTGCTGGCGCTTGTTGTAAGGCCGGCGGAAACCCTCCCATCGATACTTGACCTGCTGGCG
The DNA here is from genome assembly GCA_963850365.1 of uncultured Chloroflexia bacterium. Lineage (GTDB taxonomy): Bacteria > Chloroflexota > Ktedonobacteria > Ktedonobacterales > Ktedonobacteraceae > Dictyobacter. Next base: position 724,216 of record CAWKKX010000005.1, on the reverse strand, counting down.
CTTGTTGTAAGGCCGGCGGAAACCCTCCCATCGATACTTGACCTGCTGGCGCTTGTTGCGGGACCGGCGGCAATCCTCCCATCGATACTTGACTTACTGGAGGAGGAAAAGCTGAGTGTTCAACATTTTGTAATACATGTGGCAATCCACATGTAGCACAGAATTTTTGTTGAGGAACTGTCTCTGTACCACATCGTGGACAATACTGTGGCGAATTCTGTGCCATAAAACCATTCTGCTCCTTGCTAGCGCCTGTTGCCTTTTCTATCTTGCCTGATCTCATCTTTCCTTGCTAATACTATTGTACAACAAATGTACTAGAAGAAGAAGCGTGAGGATTTGCTCTTTATATTATTATACATCTTTTGTCACATGTTGTTACGTGCCGCCTGATAGAAATCTGCCAGATTGGGTGTACCCAGACCCGAAGTATAGCTCCAGCCAGGTCCGGCCTTATAGTAAAGATTATTTCCACGTGTCACATTATAGTAAGGTTGTGCTCCACCAGGATTGTTTGCGATACTATAGAATAAGCTCGGTGAAGGCTTAAATGTATGCACCTGTTGTAACAAACCCTGGTTTACCAGGGCAAGCCCAGTAGCCCAGATAGGTGCAGCAGCACTTGTGCCACCTACAGCTCCCCATTGGCCCTTAAAGTAGACAGCAAGCGCATACGCTACGGCAGAAACATCTGGCAGTTGACGCTGTGCACGAGATGGTACCCCAGCTGCGTTTTGCCAGGCAGGACGTTGAAAGACCTTGCTGATACCACCACCACTCCCCCAGCGATTTTTGCATCTGTTAAGATTAGAGCCATCCGACCATACAATCTCATTCGCCCGATTATTCTGGCCGTTAATTTGCAAAATGGTACCACCAACTGCAACAGCCCAGGGATCACTCGCCGGGAAACTTACGGCCAGCTGCCCATACACACCACTGGTAAAAGCTCCACAGTCGCCACTCGCTACAAAGACCAGCATGTGATCTACTTCCGTCAATTGTTGAATGCTACGATCAATCGCACGCATATCCTGCGAGGAAATGTCTCCCTCTGCAGCCCCTAGACTGATACTCACAGTATTACCAGCATTAGCATTATTAACATTATCATCGCTGATTTGCTGCAACATATCATTGACGTTTGTCCATATATCCGTGTCAGCGCTACTTGCATCTGTTTGATAGACCTTGATATTGGCAGAACGGGCAAGCCCCGCCACCATTTGGATATCCAGAGTTGACTCACCAAGCACATCTTGCGGATGCCCATCAACATCTACTGTCTGAAGCTTGCCCTTAAAGTTGATGCAGGATAGGTAGTTCTGGATATCAGTCTTATACGAACCATCAACCTCTACAAGATTGACCGTCATGTTCTGACCATTCCAACCACGATTCCAGAACTGATCAAAGCCATATGCATGAGCTATCTGCCTGGGAAGGAGCGTCTGATCCAACGGAGAGCAGTCTGGCTGCTGACGGCTTTTTACTTGTATGGGAGCTTGCAGATTCCTCACCATCTCATGTGCGGGAGCCACACTATAGTCATCGAGGCCGGTAATAGCATCAATAGCATTAGCAAGAAACAATGGCACCTTCGGGGGCTTTGTTGCATCAGGTGTATAATATATATGATCACCATTCTTGTGAAGCACGAATTTTGTTTGTAGTAATTTGGCAACAATGCCGGCGCTGGCGTCTATAGCCAGGTGAGTATGCAACTTGCTCAACTTGAGCGCAATCCCTTTCGCGCTAAAAAAGTCTTTGATCTTTTGATATGTTCCATCATCTATACCAATCTTCTTAGCAAATTGCTCCATGTGCGATGGTTGACCGGGTTGTATCTTCTGCTGTCCGGCCTGTTTCATCGCATTCTGGTTCAGCTTAAATGTAATTCGTATATGTAGAGTCGTCTTATCTAACAATGGACCTATAATCGGCGCTTTGAGAGCTGCATCGGGAACACCAAGCTGAAGATTCGTAGGCTTTAGAGCATCCGTTTGGGCAATATTAGGGACATTAACACCTATACCGCATGCAGCCAGCGGAGAAAGGACGATGAATAGACTAAGGAAACTGGCTAAACCTCGCACAGAGAGTGCGTAAGATATCCTGGACAACCATACCATATTAGATCCCCTCAACATTCAATAGCAATCAATATATAAATTGACACAACGAACACTATGACTATAATATAAATAGGTGACTGGTACAAGCCACATACCAATGCGCAACCACTTCACATATCAATCACGGTTGATACAGGCAAAAAATTTCAAATGGCCAGCGATGGGCCTTGAAGGTTCTTTCCATAAAGAGAAAAAGAGATGCAGTCAAACGGATCATCCATATATGCATTTTGCGTTATAAAATGATATAATATGGTGTGATTGGAAAAAATATTCTACTTCAAGAGCATAGGGAAGCAGTGCATGCCAGCATTTAAAGTTGAAGCCCCGTTTGAACCTACTGGCGATCAGCCAGATGCAATCGCGCGACTCGTCACAGGTCTACAAGATGGTTATAAGTATCAGACTCTCCTTGGTGTGACAGGAAGCGGTAAAACATATTCGGTTGCCAAAATAGTGGAAAAAGTACAACGACCGACACTCGTGCTCGCCCCCAATAAAACCCTTGCCGCCCAACTTTATAGCGAATATAAGGAGTTTTTTCCCAATAACGCTGTAGAGTACTTCGTCTCTTACTATGACTATTACCAGCCAGAAGCATATATTGCACGTACTGATACATATGTAGAAAAAGAAAGTATGCTCAATCAGGAGATTGAGAAGCTGAGACTTTCGGCAACACGTAGCCTCTTCGAGAGACGCGATGTCCTGATTGTGGCCTCGGTCTCCTGTATTTATGGCCTGGGGAGCCCGGAAGAATACGGCGATGTTGTGCTCTCCCTCAAGGTGGGTGAAGAACGGCGGCGCGACAAAATCCTGCGTCACTTAACAGAAATTCAGTATGAACGCAATGATGCGAATTTCGTGCGTGGACGTTTCCGTGTCCGTGGCGATGTGTTGGAGATCTTCCCGGCCTACGAGGATGTTGCGGTGCGCGTCGAGTTCTTTGGGGATGAGATCGAGCGAATGACGGAGATTGATCCCTTAACCGGTGAAGTGCTCGGTAAACGTCAGCGGCTCGACATCTATCCCGCCAAACACTGGGTGACGACGCAAGAGCGTCTACAAAAGGCTATCGAGCTCATTGAGCAGGAACTAGAAGGACGCCTGATCGAATTGGAGACGGAGGGCAAGCTGCTTGAAGCCGCACGTCTCAAACAGCGCACAAACTTTGATATTGAGATGTTACGCGAGACCGGCATCTGCTCAGGCGTCGAGAACTACTCCCGCCACCTGGCTGGTCGAGCGGCCGGGGAGCAGGCCTGGACGCTCATCGACTATATGCCCGATGACTTCCTCCTGGTCGTAGATGAATCACATGTGGCTCTACCGCAGGTGCGTGGTATGTATGCAGGAGACCGTTCACGAAAACAGGTGCTCGTCGATTATGGTTTTCGCCTGCCTTCGGCGTTGGATAACCGACCGCTCACCTTCCCAGAGTTTGAGAAAGAGATCAACCAAGCGCTCTTCGTCTCAGCTACGCCCGGCTCCTATGAATATGAACATAGCCAGGCGATTGTCGAGCAGCTTATTCGCCCAACCGGGCTTATCGATCCAGAGATCACGATTCATCCCACAAAAGGGCAGATAGATGATCTCCTGGCCGTGATTCGGCAGCGTACCTCTAAGGGCCAACGTGCACTGGTGACAACCCTCACGAAGAAGATGGCCGAGGATCTCGCAGACTATATGCAAGAGCTCAACATAAAAGTTCATTACCTGCACTCGGAAATCGATACTATCGAGCGCATCGAGATCCTGCGCGACCTACGCCTGGGCGTCTACGATGTGGTGGTTGGTATTAATTTGCTGCGCGAAGGCCTGGACTTACCAGAGGTTTCGCTGGTTGCTATCCTTGACGCAGACAAGGAAGGATTTTTGCGCTCAGAAGGCTCGCTCATCCAGATGGTAGGTCGCGCCGCCCGCCACGTGGAGGGCAGCGTGATTATGTACGCCGATACGGTGACAAGGTCAATGCGCCGTGCCATCGATGAGACAAACCGTCGCCGCGCCCTCCAGCTAGCCTATAACGAAGAACATCATATTACTCCGCGTGGCATTCACAAAGACATCAAGACGCTCACTGAACGCATTAAGGCAATGAGTGGTACACATGATGCCGAAGGCAAGGACGCAGTTGTCTCAATCACTGGTATTCCCAAAGATGAGGCTCTACGTCTTATCAAAGATCTGGAATCTCAGATGAGAAGTGCTTCGAAGCAATTAGACTTTGAGAAGGCCGCTCAACTTCGCGACCAGATCATTGAACTACGACGTTTGATGATCGAGTAAAAGTTCACGCTCGCCTACGATCAGAAAAGGGCAGCAAAAAAATACTATTTATGCTGCCCTTTTCTATACACGCTCCCTTGCTTAGAGCGTGACATATTCCAGAAATCGCACCCTCCTCTAAACGAACAAATAACTTTCCACCTAAATATCATTTACGTTGAAAAATATATAATTGATAATGCATTTATATTCAAAATATAATTAAACACAAAAATAATGTTTACCCATTCTCTTACACCTAATAGAAAATTGTGAGCAGACGAACAGTCGATATTAGGTAAATAATAATTCAATAGATGGTTGTATTTTTTTGCCCATACATTGATAATTGCCCGCTTGCATTTATATGCCATGACAGAAATCACGTATGATATACTATGTTTTCGTATCACTATTACAGAAAAGGATTCAAAGTTATGACACACCATCACGACCATCACGACCATCACGACCATCATGACGCACAGACGCCAGAAAGCCATGCACAGCACCAGAACGAACTGCTCAGCGGCCCCCAAATACTGCCACACCGCGTTCGGCCAGGAATGACTGTTGCCGAACTACTCGACGAACAATTTCAGGCCTATAATGCTGCACGCCTGCACGAGGCTGCACGCCTCTATGTGGAAAAAATGCTCGATCCAGCACAGGATGTCACAATCGGCATGACGATGGCCGGCGCGCTGACGCCCGCTGGCCTGGGAGGCTGTATCCTGACACTTATGGAATACGGTTTCGTTGACTTTTTGATAAGCACAGGCGCAAACCTGTATCACGATATCCATTATGCGCTGGCAATGATGCTGCATCGTGGCGACTTTCGCCTGGACGACACGATGCTGCAGGAGGAAGGGGTCATCCGCATCTATGATATCCTCTTTAAAGATAGCGTCTTACTCGACACCGATGCCTTCGTGCGTGAGAGCCTCAAAAGTCTACCCAATCGGCCAATCTCTACATCCGACCTCCATTATCATCTGGGCAAGTGCTTACTTGAGGTAGGGGTTAAACCAGAATATTCTATCCTGGCACAAGCTGCTGCATGGAATGTGCCCATCTACACCTCTTCACCCGGCGACTCGTCCATTGGGATGAATGTCGCTCGCAATGCCCTCGATGGTAGCCTGCTTACCCTTGATCCACTTGCAGATGTCAATGAGACGACAGCAATTGTACATCATGCAACACGAAACGGGGTGATCATTCTGGGTGGCGGCAGCCCGAAAAACTTCTATCTACAAACCCAGCCTCAATTGTGGGAAGTGCTCGGTATTCCAAAAGGCGGACACGACTACTTCATTCAGATTACGGCCGATGCACCTCACTGGGGCGGCCTCTCTGGCGCTACACCTTCAGAGGCCGTTTCCTGGGGCAAAATCAAACCAGATCAGTTGCACGATGCAGTCGTAATCTATGGAGATTCAACTATTGCTCTCCCCTTGCTTACAGCCTACGCAGTCAGTAAGGCTCAGGCTCGTCCCAGACGTGAACTCTTCGCAAAAAAAGAGCAATTACTTACTGAATTAAAAGAGGCTTACGAAAAAGGTAAACCTATGCGCCCATAAATGGACTTTCGATCTAATACTAACCACTATTCCCCTTTAGATAGAGAACAAAATGGCTATTAGGTAGATTGGAAAGTTCCCTTTAGATAGAGAACAAAATGGCTATTAGGTAGATTGCTTACCAGCCATTAGATGGAATAGAGATATCCATTAGGTAAAATTTATGGCCATTTCCTTTGCATTAGCTTGACAATCTAATGTATAATACCAATCAGTGTGCAGAAAAATTTGGCGCACAGTCAAATTGCAGGAAGCAACCCCCACTATGGAGCCATAACCTGCACAGTGGAACATATTAGGAGGAATTTGCAATGCTTGTCCACTTGATGCTGGAACTCTACAACATTGATCGGGAAATTTTGTCTGACGATGCACTGTTGCGCCGTACTCTCAACGAACTACCAGAACGCGTCGAAATGGAAAAAGTAAGCCCCGTGCATTTGTATGATATTGAGACTTCAAATCCATTAGATGCTGGTATGTCCGGCTTTGTTGTTATTGCTCAAAGCCATGTTAGCCTTCATGCATGGCCTGAATATGGCGAAGTAGATATCGATATCTGCTCTTGTAAAGAATTTAGTCAAGCGGATGCAATCGCTTTCGCGAAAGAAATCTTTCAGACAGATGATGTCGAAGCTCATTTTGTTGTACGAGCTACACGTTCTCTCCGTCCAGAAGAGCCCGATCCCGCCCGTTATGCCCAGGCAATGGAAACACGACGCTTAGCTAAAACGGGGGCGCGGTAAACGCAATAAAAAAAAGGCGAAATATACCTTCGCACTGAAAACCTGCAGCCATCCATAATGAGATGCAATCCAACGATAAGAGGGATGCATCTCATTTTTATATATTAAAATAAACAATAGGGAGGATATATACCTATGAATGATCCTATTACTACCCAATTCGGTGCACCTGATGCGCCATACTGCGATCCAGATACGGCTCGTGTGGCTATTATTCCCGCACCACTCGAATATAGTGTCTGCTACATGCAAGGCACACAATATGGCCCACAGGCTATTCTCAACGCCTCAAGCCAGATGGAATTATATGATGAAGAATTAGATTGTTGCCCAATCGAAATCGGCGTCTATACCTATCCGCCCCTTGACTATCGCGGCCAGGACCATGCAGCAGCGCTACAAGCGACTGGCAACACTGTACGCCAGGTCTTGCAACGTGGTCAGCTTCCTTTGACACTTGGTGGCGAACATTCGCTTTCAGCACCTGTGATTGCAGCAGTCCATGAAAAGTATCCAGATCTCACAGTGGTACACATTGATGCACATGGCGATTTGCGCGACGACTATGAGGGCACGCCTCTTTCACACGCCTCTATCGAACGCCGCGTGGTTGATATGGGCATTCCACTCCTGGAAATTGGCATTCGCAGTTTTAGCCCTGAAGAAGCGGCGTTCCTGAAGACCAAACCAGATGTGGCAATCGTATGGGCCTATCAAATGGCTAGAGGCATAGCCGATATTCCGTGGGAACGGCTGAGCAAACATACATATGTTACAATCGACCTTGATGCCTTCGATCCGAGCGAGATGCCCGCAGTCGGCACACCTGAACCAGGGGGACTGAACTGGTATCAGGTGCTCGATCTCTTCCGCGCAATTTGCCAGCGTACTACAATCGTGGGAATGGATGTGGTCGAGCTTTGCCCCATGGAAGGACAAATACGTGCCGATTTCCTTGCCGCTAAACTGGTATATAAGATGATTGGGTACCGCTTTTTTACGCACTAAAGCATTTATTTTTCTATTTATTCTCTATTTTGCACGATAAAATAGAGAATAAATAGAAAAACGTCGCGTTTCAATAATGTATTACACATAATTTCTATTTCACATATTTTGCCGGGCAAAATATGTGAAATAGAAATTATGTGTAATACATTATGAAAAGGGAAGCGAACGCCGAAGGCGTGAGCACTCAGGGAAAAAGAGTGTAGGCGAAAGCTCTAAAAATGTGATATACTAACAAAGACGCATCCCCTAAGTACAGAGCCTTTGCTACTGTAGCGTTTTAAACATCCTGAGTAAGTGCAGCATGGCCGACGGGAGGAAGTCAAAACGAATCTTGCCGATTTAACCATCACTTACATTACATCCCCATACGTCTAAACTGTGAAAGGAAACATGACCAGAGATTTCAACAAGCCAAATCGAGATGATTCGCATTCGTCATTTCGTGACAAACCTTCCAATCAATACGGAGAAGAGCGATCACCACGCCCAGCTCGGGTTCGCCTCAACCGAGAAATGGTAGATCGCGCATGGGAAAACGGTGCCCCAAGCTTGCACCCGGACTATCACGCACGCAACACGAACGGGCAACCCCCAAGAAACAACTGGCGCTCTAACCAGAAACTCCTCCCCAAACGCTCCTGGCGGCAACAGGGCGTATGGTACACGCCAGAATAATACCCGAAACGACTCTCAGGATTTTGAGCGCAGGTCAAATAATGGATACCAGAGCCCTCGCCCTCGACCATCTGGTGCTCCCCGACCTGATGCAGGTGAGCCACGGCCTAATGGTACACAACGTAGCAATGGCAGTGGCCCATCCTCTTATCGATCCGATGGACCTCGCTACAATGGCACTCAACGTAGCAACGGCAACGGCCCATCCTCTTATCGATCCGATGGACCTCGCTACAATGGCACCCAACGTAGCAATGGCAGTGGCCCATCCTCTTATCGATCCGATGGACCTCGCTACAATGGCACCCAACGTAGCAATGACAGTGGCCCATCCTCTTATCGATCCGATGGACCTCGCTACAATGGCACCCAACGTAGCAACGGCAACGGCCCATCCTCTTATCGATCCGACGAACCCCGTCACAATAGCACTCAACGCAACCCAGATCCTCATCGGCCAGGCCCTCGTCCAGGATTTCGACCTGCCCAGGAACGCGGCCCTCAGATTAACAAACCGGAAGGCGAACATCCACGCCGTGGTGCTGGACGCCAGGTACACCCGGAGAAAGAATATCGTCCGCGTCCCAACGATTTAAAACCCCCAAAGGAGGAGAGGCCTCCTCATCCACGCTTTTTGAGTCGGCCAGAGGTACGACGCGAACGCGAGGCGAAACGCAATGAGGAATATACGCAACAATTCGAGGGCGATTACGAGCAATTTGACACGGATGAAGCGACGCGTCAGATAGAACCTTTAGATCGTCCAACAAGAGAGGAACATCAGCCTCACAACCGTAATAGCAACCGACATGGCAACAATCAGGAGCGAGAGCGTTTTGTTACTCCGCTACCAGATGGGCGCGTCCTCAAGGGCCCACGTCCCGTCCAACGGAGAAATGCTCAGTTCTGGACAGATATTAATAGCGATACCGATGCTCTTATTGACCAGGTCCAGCTACCAGCAAAAGAGACAGTGAGTGCAGAGCAAGTTTCGACAGAAGAGGGAGAACAAACGGACGCAACCCAGGACTTAACAGCGAAGCGTGCCCCAGGTACGGCAAGGCGCAAAAAAGCCGAAACCACTAAAAAGCCTCGCTCAACGGGCCCGAAGCCTTCTCAAAAAGGCTATAAATGGCCTACATCCTAGCCTTTTTGGAGATGGTGTAAATGTCTGTGTCCAGTTTTTCAAACTGGACACATTTTATGAGCATGTTTGATCCCTTGTGTAGTAGGCTTCTCTCTTTGCTCGTACGTGCTCACGCCTATGGCGTTCGCACTTTTTCATAGCATTACATTTTTTACAGTATTTACACAAACTATTGTACAATATACAATAGTTTGTGTAAATACTGTAAAAAAGATCGAGAGCGGCGAGGCCGCAACAAGTTAACGTGAGAGAAATGAGCATGTCTTATCCTAGCTATCTTAATCTCTACGAAACAGGTGAATTAGCCCAACGAGCCGCACAGGCATGGGAAGTCTTAAGCAGTTGTACTATCTGTCCACAAAACTGTCGCTGCAATCGGATCGCAGGCAAAACAGGCGTTTGTCATTCTGGTACGGAAGCGATTGTCGCCTCCTGGAACGTGCATCGACGCGAAGAGCCACCCATTAGTGGCACAAGAGGAGCCGGCACCATCTTCTTTGGTTACTGCCAGGCCCGTTGCACTTACTGCCAGAACTTTTCGCTCAGTCAAGGTGGGCTTGGGCACCGTGTCGGGCCTGAACGTCTGGCCGAGATGATGCTCTATCTTCAGAAAAAACGGTGCCACAATCTCGATCTCGTCACACCAACACACTTCGTACCACAGATTCTGGCAGCTCTTGTTGTCGCATGTGGGAAGGGATTAACACTCCCGCTTGTTTACAACTGTGCAGGCTACGAAAATATTGCGACATTGGAACTTCTAGATGGTGTGGTCGATATCTATTTGCCCGATGCAAAATATTCGGATAATAAAAATGCATTACGTACCTCGAAAATGCCGAAGTATGTCGATTATAATCGGGAAACGTTGCATGAGATGTACCGTCAGGTTGGCCCACTGCAAGTTGATGACGAGGGGATTGCACGACGAGGACTGCTAATTCGTCATCTCGTTATGCCTGAAGATGTCTCCGGGACGCGCGATGTCTTGCGCTGGATCGCTGATGAACTCGGCCCCGATACGCCCATCAGTCTGATGGATCAGTATTTCCCGGCATGGAAAGCGGTAAAAGATCCTGTCCTCAACCGCCGTTTAACGTGGACAGAGTATCGCACTGCACTCGACGCACTCGATGAATTTAATCTTACCGCAGGCTACGTGCAGGAAGACCTGATCGAAGTAGACACAACGTCCGATATGTAACACCTATAATAGCTAAGTTATACATTTTGTCCACAAGTATGTAGATCACTCTATTACTCAATGGACCTGGCACGTTATAATCTGAAGAGAGTCAATATGTTATAACTAGAGCGCTGTCTTTAAAGTTGCAAGCATCTAACATACAAGCACTTTTAAACGTATGCTGGATACCATCTGAATGTGCCAGAAGACATGCAAAATGGAGAACCTTTATGAACACTACGGCCACGTTGAGCCAGTTATTCGCAAGCATTCAGCCAGACCTTGATCGCGTCGATACCCTTTTCCAGGAACGCGCAACCTCGGGCCTCGATATTCTCAATTCAGCTTCGATGCACGCGCTTTCATCACAGGGAAAACGTTTACGCACAGCCCTGACTCTCCTGACAGGAAAACTCGGCAACTATCGCCTCGATAAGCTTTTGCTGCTCAGTGTCGCATTCGAAATGGTTCATCTTGCAACCCTGATCCACGATGATATTATCGATGAGGCAGCAACAAGGCGCGGCAATCCCACAGTCAACTCTATGTGGGGCGATAAAATTGCTATCCTCTTAGGCGATTATTACTTCGCTAAAACAGCTGGCATGATTGCGGATATTGAGGACCCTAGAATCGATCATCTCTTCTCCGATACCGTTGCTACTGTCTGCGAGGGCACAATTCTTGAGATGACGACGGCTGGACGGGCCGATCTCTCGGTGGATACATACTTTGAAAAAATCAAACGGAAAACCGCATGTCTTATCGCTGCATGTTCCAAAGGGGGCGCAATCCTTAGCCAGGCTTCCGACGAGCAAGTGGAATTGCTTTATAGCTATGGTATAAATCTGGGCATAGCCTTCCAAATTATTGACGATATTCTCGACTATACTGAAGATCAATCCACTATCGGCAAACCTGCTGGCAATGACTTGCGTCAGGGTATGGTTACGTTGCCTCTTATCTATGCCTTGCAAACGCCATCAGCCAATGGTCACCAGAAACAGATCCAATACTTGCTCAATGAGAAAGTGCATAACGAGCAAGATATTCGCGAGGTGGTTACCTGGGTAACACAAAGCGATGGCATCGTACAGGCGATGGCGGATGCAAATATGTACGCCGAGAAAGCACGTGCCGATCTTTATCATTTCCCACCATCCCCGGATCGCACTATCCTGGACGACCTTATTGATTTTGTGGTCAGACGCAAACACTAATTGAAAGTTGCTGCAATGAAAACAAATTTCGCATTAGAAGAAAAATTTCGCGCGACCGGTGGTAAGCGGAACTATGTACAACACCTCTTCGGTCGCATTGCACGTGTCTATGATTTGATGAATTTCTTGATGAGTTTCGGGCTGGATCGCTACTGGCGCAGGCGAGCTGCCCATTATCTGGCGCTCGCAACAGAAGAGACCGGGCTGGATCTGGGCACTGGAACGGCCGATCTTGCAATCACGGTGCTCAAAAATGCTGGCCCTGGCACGAGGATGATTGGTATGGATATTACACCTGAGATGCTTGCGGAGGGTCGCACAAAACTAGCTCGCCTGGGCTTGCAGGATCGCATCGAATTGCGTGTGGGCGATGCAGAACATATCGATCTGCCAGATAATAGCGTGGATGGGTGTTGCTCTGCGTTTACTGTCCGTAACCTCACCGATATTCGTCAGGGCTTCCGGGAAATGTTGCGTGTTGTTCGTCCCGGTGGTCGCGTAGTCTGTTTGGAAATTAGCCATCCTCCTGGTAAGATCTTTGGCTCGCTGTTCTACCTTTACTTCTATAAGCTGGCACCATTGTTTGGCACTATTCTAGGCAAAGCTTTTGAAGAATACAACTACCTGCCCAACTCTTTAACGACCTTCCCCAATGCTCCAACCTTGCAAGGGATAATGGAAGAGGTGGGCTGGAGCAATGTGACGTTCTATCGTCTAAGCCTGGGGATCGTCGCTATCCATGTCGGCACAAAAAGTGAGACAGTTTAGAGAGTGTTCTGCATGTTTCCTTTTTTGAGACAGGGTCACGCAGCTATGTGCCAAAGGGGAAAATATGGCTTAACCTTTTTTTCTGCCAATAAACGCAAGATCACCAAGAAAGCCTTCTAATGCTTTGGCTAGATCATGGATTTGCGTGGCTTCTACCATTGAAATCTCATGACCGGGGTGTGCAATACGATAGAGGAGTTGCACGCTTGGATTTTTTGCCGTCGGACTGGCGTCAGAAGTTGCCGAGCCGAGCAAAGAGGCTCGCATCGCATCAACACTGGCATTTACTTCGTCGAGCTGCGAAACATCAATAAAGCTAGCTGGCTTTGGCAACTGAGTCCCTCGTCCGTTACTCGCGCCTCCTTTTGCGCCTGCTTCCCATTGGCGCTTTGCTTGCTTGCCAGCAGCACAATAACAAAATTTGGGGTTATTTGAGTCTGAGTTCATCAGCCCACTATCATCACAAATAGGGCAAATTGGCATAGGTTTTCTCCTCTATCGTCTGGCAGATTCTACTATATTTATATCAACTGTCTTATGCTTTAACCAACAATACTACGAGAGCCGCTGCTGACTGCTTAAATAATCTTTGAGCATGGTGTCGCAGTCGAAAGCCATATGCCCAAACACCTTCTCAGGTTCATACCAGCCAGGGATGCCTTCTTGCGAATTCTGTTCGGTTCCACCCACAATATGACCTTTATACGCTATAGATACAGCTCGCAAACGCGGATCACGATCTAATGCCGAGTAGATACCAACTATTCCAGTAAGCTTTACATCATAACCGGTCTCTTCATGCGCCTCGCGTATGAGCCCTTGCTCTATTGTCTCTTTATAGCGCACAATCCCACCTGGAATAGTATAGCCCAGACCGTCAGAACGCTCGATCAGCAGAATACGACCATCCTTTTCAAGGATAATACAAGCGCTAAGGATGGGCGAAATCTGTCCAAGCGTTAACAACGCAATCATACGAAAAACGATTCCCGCCAGGATACCTTTAATCTTTTCTTTCATTGCTCCCCACATGAGTCCAAATTAATTACATCGTTTTATTGTTAGTATAGGTGCAAGCCATGCATTTGACAAGCTTTCAAAACGCTGCCGATATATACCGTCCACATATCTCGTTCGCCGCAGAAACTTGCCAGGATAGGTGTTATGGCGTACTATGTAATTAACCTGTAGTTAACTTAACCTTGAGAATCAGACGCTCAACAACTATGCATATTTGAGAGGACACTATGGCAAATACCGACCAACCTTCCTGTCCAGGGCTGACACGCGGAGAACTTATTCCTGATTTTACGTTACCTGGAGCCGACAATATGCCACATAGTCCATGGGACTATAAGCAGCGCGAGCACCTTATCCTTCTCTTCACATCCAGTGCGGCAAACAGTGAGGGTTGTGGTCTATTGCGTGCTTTTTCCAAAGAGTATAAAGCATTTCGCGAGGAACAGTGTGCACTTCTTGCTATTACAGCTGATCCGGTGATTAACAATTTACAGGTACAGGAAACACTTCATCTCCCATTTCCACTTTTATCTGATGCTCAGGGGCGTGTTATCGCACGCTACACACAATGGGATAGCACTACACGTACATTAACGCCTGGTATCTTTTTAGCAGATCGCTATAATGCACTCTACGAACAATGGACAGCCGAGCACGAGGCCGACCTGCCTCCTATTTTTGAGCTTGTAGCAACACTGCAATACCTCAACACATTATGCACCCCATAGCCTTCCTTTTCTTTCTTTTTATTTTACTACCTTCATACTAACATCTCTATAGTGCGCCCTGGTTTATCAGAGGGAACATAGAGAGCTCAACTATCACCACGAGAGGATATTTATGACGCAACAAGATTCCCTACCATCTACAAATCATACGGCTCATGCCTGGAATATCGAAACGCAGTTCGTTCACGGAGATCGTACAGGCAGCCAGAATAAAGGAGGTACGCCAACCGTGCGCCCCATTCATGCCAGCACGACCTATTTCCATGAAAATGCGGAGGCACTTGATCGCTCCTTCACAGGTACTAATTCAGAAGGTGAACCGGCCTTTGTTTATGCCAGACATGGCAATCCTAACACAACGGCGTTTGAAGATGCTATGGCACATGTTGAGAAGGGCATAGGCGCAGTCTCCTGTGGTTCTGGGATGGCAGCTATCCACGCTGCATTACTGACAGCAGGATTGACGACCGGGACGAAAATTGTGGCCTCTCAAGATCTCTATGGTCCGACCATCACACTGTTAAGAAGAGTCTTTGCTCCAGTTGGTGTTCAATTAGTGCTAACCGATCTTTGCAGGCCACAAGCTATTGATCTTATTCGTGAAGAAGAGCCTGACGTAATCTATGTTGAAACCGTCTCCAATCCTCTGGTCAAGGTCGTTGACCTGGATGCAATCAGTGCAGTTGCGCAAGAGGTTGGTGCAGTGACTATCGTCGATAGCACCTTCAGCACACCTTATCTGATCAGGCCACTTGAACACGGTCTGGACCTGGTCGTACACAGCGCGACAAAATATATTGGTGGCCATGGTGATAGCACAGGTGGTGTGGTTATAAGCGCAAAGAAAGCATTGCTGCGCCAATTACACGATTATAATATTTTGCTAGGAGCTATGCTTAGCCCTTTCGAATGCCACCTTATGCTGCGTGGTTTACGTACCCTGGCTCTACGTATGGAACGACAATGCCATAATGCAATGCAGGTTGCAAAATTCATGCAACAACATCCTGCAATTGAAAAGGTCTATTATCCAGGCTTAGAAGAACATCCACAGCATATCCTGGCTACTAAGCTGATGGATCATGGTCAGTATGGCGGCCTGCTTGCCTTTGAATTGAAAGAGCAATCGCGTGCAGCCGCATTCCAATTCATGAATAAATTACAACTTTGTATTCATGCAACGACCCTGGGCGACGTGTTCTCACTTGTCAGCTACCCTCCTATATCGTCACACCGTACATTAAGTGCTGCAGAGTTACATGCAATGGGTATTACTGACGGCTGCATCAGGATGTCGGTCGGCATCGAGAATGTTGAGGATATTCTCCGCGACCTCGATCAAGCCCTGGCAAGAGAGTAGTTCTTTTTCGTTGACTTGCTGCGGTCTCGCCGCCCTCTAAATTTGCACATACGCGCCCATTGTGCTCACGTTCGCGGCAATCCGCGCAACCAATATGCACATATGCTCTTGAATACCTTGACAAATATGCAAACTACAAGCTACACTACATTCTGTGTATCTGACAATTTCTCGATCTGGAACATGCCTTACTTTTGTATGAGACACTTCCGATTTTTGTATGCTAAGGATTCATGTAAAAAGAGGAAAGTAGATCGTTTGAAAACTATCACACCAATATAGGCAAACAAACACCAGGGAAGGTATACCCCGTCATACCATTTTGTATAGAGACAAAGATAGACGAAAAAACATGCAGGAGGTCGGTCAAGCCGCTTCTCTTCAGTTAGGACGACTATACTCTTTGTCATTTTACATACCCATGATTCAAAAATGATATGACACGGTTCACAAACATCAAGGAGGATCATAATCGATGCCTAAGCACTTTCGCAGCTTGATCATCACAAGCATTCTTGCGCTACTCGCTGTCTTTTTTGCCCCCCATGCCTCGACTTCGACCGTCCATGCGGCAACTCCCACGCTGTATACTATGAGCGCTTTTAGTAACAGCAGTGAAAAGAACATGTACATTTACACATCTAACGATGGACTGAACTTCAGCAAGCTCGGAACGGAACCAGCTTACACGCCACCGACTGGCATCATACGTGACCCCAGCATCACACGCAATGGTACAGCCGGTCTCTATTATGTAGCCTACACCAATGGCTGGTCGGGCAACAGCATCGGTCTTGCCTCCAGTCCAGATCGGCGACACTGGACCTTTGTGGAAAATATTACGTTCGCCTCGAATGTCAATATCGCCTGGGCCCCAGAATGGTTTAAGGATACCAATGGTAGCGTCAACATTATCGTGCACATTCGTCACAAAGGGGAAGTCAGCCCCCACCCCTATGTGATCACAGCACTCAATAAAGCGTGGACTTCGTGGAGCACACCGGTCTCCCTGGCTGGACTCACCCCGGATTATATCGATAGCTTTGTGCTCAAACTCAATGGCGTCTATCATATTTTCCTCAAAAATGATCAAACCAAATATATCGAGCATGCAACAGCAACAAAACTGGCCGGGCCGTATACTTTTGTAGGAACCGGAAACTGGTCTGGTTGGGGACCAAACCTGGAAGGGCCATGTATCTACCAACTCGATAATGGAACATGGCGTATTACATTGGATGGATACAAATCCGGTCAGTATTACTATAGCGATAGCAAAGACCTTAAAACCTGGACAGCAAAAAAACCGCTACCTGATGGCCTCTCAGGATTCGTCCGGCATTTAACGATCTTCAAAGAACCAGCCCATTAGTTCATGCAATTCTACCTTTGAGTGTTTTACGGATCTGACCTCAGGAGGACAACGGAAGCCAGAAGCATGGATGATCTGGCTTCCGTTGAGCATATCACAAATAGAACGACGACAGAGAGAAACAGAGCAAGATCTTATTGCTCTGTTTCAGAATATATAGAACTATTCGTACACTTTTCCACTTCTCACAGTATATATTCTTCTAGGATTGATAACAATGCTATTTCTATATTCATTCAGGAGAAAGGACTCTATGAGACGTTTTATTACGATCATAATGATGTTCGTTACCCTCATCAGTCTAAACACGGCTTTATGGCCACTACAGAGTGCATTCGCAGCCTCAACGCTCGACACAGTCCACAATTACAAATTTGTTAACCAGAGCAGTGGATTGGTTTTGGGTATAAAGGGAGACACCGTAGCAACGGGAGCCGCAGCGGACCAGGCCACGGACAACGGTGCAAGCGATCACCTGTGGCACTTCATATCAAATCGCGGCACCAGTTATAAAATTGAGAATATAAACAGCGAAGCAATACTTGCAGTCGCGGGTGCCTCCACAACCGCAGGAGCAGCGCTAGTTCAAACGGGCGATACAGGGACCAATGACCGTATCTGGCAGTTCACCGATGTAGGCAATGGATACTACAAAATCTCTAACCAGAACAGCGGCCTGGTTATAGGGACATCAGGAACCGCAGTACTCCAACAGGCGGACAATGGCGCAAGCAGCGAGCATTGGAAACTCGTTGCAGCTGGCACGACCTATCCTGACCCAATTACCCTTTCCGGCGACGCCATGATCCGCGACCCATCTATAATCAAGACCGCAAATGGAACCTACTATGCGTTCAGCACCAGCATTGCCACCCCATATATAGGGCTTGAAATGCGCTCCTCCACAGACCGGATTCACTTTACCAATGCTGGAGCGGTATTCAAAACAGTGCCTGCATGGACTAATACATATGATGGCAACAGCCGTAATCTCTGGGCTCCCGACATCTCATTTCATAATGGGAAGTATTCGCTCTATTATGCCGCTTCAAATTTTGGCTCCGAAGTCTCAGCGATTGGCCTGGCAACCAGTACGACAGCAGCACCCGGAAGTTGGGTTGATCAAGGAATCGTCTACACTTCTAGCAAAGGCTCTGGCTATAACGCCATCGACCCCTGTCTGATCGTTGATGCCTCTGGCAAATATTGGCTTTCTTTTGGCTCCGGCTGGAACGGTCTTGAGCTCATCCAGATCGATCCCAAGACCGGAAAACAATTGGCCTCGAACCAGACACGCTACCACATTGCAGCGCGTACAACATCCAAAGTGATTGAAGCCTCATACATCTATCACCATGGTAACTATTACTATCTGTTCGCCTCGGTAGACGCGTGCTGTGATGCAACGAGCATCTATCATATCATTGTGGGGCGCTCGACCAGCATCACTGGGCCCTACGCCGATAAAGGTGGTCTGGCCATGCTCCAGGGCGGTGGTAGCATTATTCTTAGCAGCCATGGGACAGTTTTCGGCCCTGGTGGCGAATCGATCATGCATGATACAGACGGCGATCTGATCGACTACCAGTATCATGATGGGAACAATAGTGGCTTAGCCACGCTTGGCATAAACCTCTTGGGCTGGGATGCTCAAGGCTGGCCATACATCCACTAGCACCATTTTTATGTATGACATATTTGTGCCCGATTTCGCATGACAAAATCGGGCACAAATATGTCATACATAAAAATGGCGCTACCACTTGCACTCTTCCCGCATTGATTTGAATTGAATTAAATTGAAATTATTTTGTATGCCTGGTGTACTTCCCTGGCACTTTATCCTCAGCTTCACCGCCAGCAGACGAGGCCATTACATTCAACAACTCTGCATTGGGCCTGATTACAAGATCGTTAACCACAGAGCGTACACCCTGGAAACTCCTGGCAATCTCTCCAGCGGCATTTTTCTGCTGCTCATTATGTACTGCTCCGCTCAAGCGCACAACACCAAGGCGCGGATACACCCCGATAGGGAGATCATGCGTGCGCGGATCTCTTCCCAGTGCCATTGCCAGGTTGCCAGCTAGAATGTCATCACCAACCAGGCGATTTTTGATCTCTAATAAACCCTGCACACCCGAAGCCTGATCTTCTACGATATCGCCACGCAATGAGCTGGAAATGTTTCCATCCAAATAAAGCACACTGTCCAGCACCCGAATCGTCATACCAGGCAGGTCAATATGCAGCGGAGTAAAATCAAAAATGACACTTTCTACCTCACGCTGCAAATCTTCGTCCGAACGATAGGGGGGAAATGTCTGGAAGTCGGAATCGGGCACAGAGACAATAACCTGGCCGGCAGCGACCTTTTTCACCAGATCTTCGCGCAGCAAGGTGTCCTGACCCGGACGCAACAGATGTGCCACAACATAGGCAAGCACTCCACTCTCAGGATGCACAGCCACAAACTTTAATGTACCTTTGGCATTGGTATCAGTATTTTGCACGACACTATGGCTATCCAGCAGGACACCACTGGCCTCGGTCAAGCTGGCCATAAGTTGCTCCTGCGTCATATTGAGCGTCACACCCATACCCGTTGCATCCGTTACCACAGAAAAAGGTACATACACGGTCTTACCGAAGAAGCGGCCATATTTTACGCCAATACTGACCAATCGACGCGAGCTGGCATCAAAACCCAGGTGAGTAAGCACGCCCTCTTCGCCATCAGTACCAAAAACTTTGCTACCGAAATGGAACTTTTCCATTTCGGAAATAAGTGTCGATTTTGCCATCTATTTCTCTAACCTCATATCGCTTGATATATCCTGGCTTCAGGCTACATTCTACTAAAAAGAGTGTAGCATTTTAATCCTTGCACTGACAAGAGAGATCTTTCATCATCGCATACATACAATAGTTACGAACCAACAGACAGAAAATAGACTATTTTCGCGCAAAAGGGCAGCACTTGCACTTATCATACATGCAATTCGCGCCCTCTTGCACCGAAAATGGTCTCCAATAGCTCTGGCACATAGCGCTCAACAATACTTTCTGTGATTGCATTGGCGCGGCAGATCTCGCCAAACATGCTGGCACTCCGGCGTGGATTGCGCATCTGAGTAAGCGGATCAAGACCAATCAAGCCAAAGCGCACATACCAACCATTATTCCATTCAAAGTTGTCCACCAGAGTCCAGTGAAAATAGCCGCGCACCGGGATTCCAATGCGAATTGCCTGCTGCACCATCACCAGATGTTCCAGGATAGCCCGTGGACGCCGATCATCGAGTGTATCGCTAAAGCCATTTTCGGTAATATACAATGGCTTATTTCCTCGGGTCCGTCGGTAGACTTCTTTGAGCACACGATAGATCCCTTCAGGGTAAATCTCACCAAAACTATGATCAAGACCGGGATCATTGCGCACGGATCGAGGGCGTACAAAACGCTTGCCGAAGATTTCGGTCGCCGACTGGGGATCAAAACGCACCATATCACGTGTATAGTAGTTAATACCATGATAATCTCTGGCACCCGCTGCCTTTGGAATATGTGCAAGCAAAGGGCTGGTAGGGAATAGAAAACGTCCCGTTTCACCCGCCTGTAAAGGAGCCCAGTTAAACAGCGTTTCCTGTAAACTAGCGACACCATGGTCCAACAACGAAAGAGTATTTGCCGGATCAAAGAGACGATAGTGCAAGCAGTAGCCAATCAATGCCTCCGGCTGAATACTGCGCATAGCATAAAACGCTTCAACATGCGCCTGCATCATATTGTGCAATACGAGCAATGCCTGTTTGAGATCTCGCTGACCGGGAGGAAATGCACCAAACAGGTAGCCCTGCAGTGCATAGATGTTCGGCTCATTGATTGTGACCCAGAATGTACACACATCGCGTAAGGCTTCGACAACATATTTGACATAGCGCACAAAAAAGGCTATATTCGCCTCATCGGTAAAGCCGCCGCGCTCAGCAAACCAGAGTGGGTCAGTAAAATGATGCAACGTTACGACAGGGGTCATGTGCCGCTTACGCAAGTTTATGAGCATGCTACGGTAGCGCTCCAAGGCGGTGCTATCCCAGTTTCCCTCAGTGGGCTCTATACGACTCCACTCCAGACTCAAGCGCAGCGCATTATTCTCCATCTGTTCCGCCCATTCAAAATCTTTTTCCGCCCGATGCCACCAATCGGCAGCGTCGCCACATCGATCACCACTGAGAATATGCCCTTGCTGCTCCCAACGATACCACTGGTTATTTCTGTTGCCACCTTCGCTTTGATACGCCGCCGATGCTGTCCCCCATAAAAATCCTTGCGGAAAACGTAGCATGTACCCCTGGCTCATAGACATCCTTTCTTCGCTGAACCTGTCTTCATGTAATACACCAATTGTAACACGTACCACAGAATACAAAGAGGGCTGGATCTGCTAGCGAGATCCAACCCTCTTTCGTATCAAGCAATCATCCCATTACTCACGAATACCACGTGCGGGCAATGGACGCACAAGTGGACTCATCACGGGCAGATCTTTTTTACCACGTGGCAGACGCTGTCGTACCAGGTAGTTTGGCGCATTCGCCAGATCGTTCTTCTCCAGTGTGACATCTTCACCAAAGCGGTTGAAGAACGAGAGCTCGAAGTTGGGAGTCTCACCCAACGCGCCATGAGGGCATACCTCAACACAGTCGCCGCAGAAGATACAACGGTCCAAAGCGAAGGCGTAGCGCGAGAGGTACCGCTCAGCCATCATCAACGAACCTGTCGGGCACACCTGCACACAAGCACCACAAGAGACGCAGTCAGTATCATGCAGGCTGACATTAAAAGGTGTTGCAACAATAGTATCAAAACCTTTGCCGAACATACCATAGCAGTCTGGTCCAATAACATCATGGCAGACACGCACACACTGTGTACAGTTGATGCACTTGTTGGGATCGCGCAGAATAAAGCTGTGCGACAGATCCACATCATAGTCATGATAGTCGCTGGGCTCGCCGTCGTGGAAGCGATTGTCGGCCAGACCATGCTCGATGCTGTACTTCTGCAAATCACATTGCCCGGCAGCGGGACAGGCGCATTGCAGACAGCGAGCAGCTTCACGCTGTGCCTGCTCCTGTAGATACCCCAACTCGATCAGTGTAAAGCTCTTCTCGCGCTTCTCATAGGGCAACATGGGCATCTTGACCTTGGGTTCAACCGGCTTGTAGGGCACGATGTCGAAAAGGTCGGGACGGCGCTCTTCCAACTCCAGGCGGCGGGCCACCTCGTTCATATCCTCACCCATCAAGTAGGCATGAATAGAACGTGCACCCAATTTGCCCTGCGCCACACCCTCGATGATGGTTTTAGCACCCATCTGACAGTCGCCACCTGCGAAGACGCCCTTGCGGTCCGACATGAAGTTGTGCGCGTTGGTCTGAACGGTCTTCCACTTGGTCCACTTGACACCCGACTTTTCGTCAAGCACCTTGATATCTACCGCCTGACCAATAGCGGGAATGACGGTGGTACACTTCACAGTAAACTCAGAACCAGGGATCGGCACCGGGCGGCGACGGCCACTGGCATCGGGCTCACCAAGTTTATTGCGCTGGAACTCGACACCAGTCGCCACACCATTCTCGACAATCACACGCGTCTGACCGACATAGAGTTGTAGATGTGTACCTTCAGCTTCACCATCTTCAACCTCTTCCATCGTTGCACCCATCTCGGTGCGACCACGACGATACATGGTATGAACCTTGGCACCCAGGCGTAGCGAGGTACGAGTACAGTCAAAAGCTGTAAAACCACCACCAATAACGATGACTTCGTCGCCTTCTTTTACAGGAACCGGCTTGCCCTCGACCTTTTCACCCAGGTAGCGAATGGCATTGACGACACCAACTGCATCCTCACCGGGTACATTTAGATCATTACTGGTCCAACAGCCGATGGCCAGGTAGACGGCATCAAAACCCTGGGCAAAGAGATCATCTATCTCAAAGTCGCGGCCAAGTTTGACATTGGCCTGGAAATCAACGCCCATATCCCATAATTGACCGATCTCGCGATCCATCATATCCTTGGGCAAACGATACTCAGGAATGCCGTAGCGCAGCATACCACCAGCCTGAGGCTGCATATCGAAAACTTTACAGTAATGCCCACGCAATGCCAGATAGTATGCACAGGTCAAGCCGGTCGGGCCACCACCGATAACAGCAACCTTTTTGCCTGTTGGCGGGTCCTGAACGTAAGGAGTTGGAGGATCAAGCAGACAGGTCTCGGCCGCATGCCCATGCATACGACAGATGGCAATCTCTTCATCGACCAGCGCACGACGGCATGCCTTCTGGCATGGCGCAGGGCAGGTCAAACCCAGGATAAACGGGAACGGCAGCACCTCTTTGACCAGACGTGCAGCCTCTTTCATCGAGCCCTCGGCGATCAATTCCAGGTAACCAGGAATATCGATGTGCGTAGGGCAGTCCACCTGACAGGGCGGCTGACAATACGCATTGTGGTCAGAGAGCATCATCTCCAGATTGGTACGACGAATGTGGAATAACTCATCCGAATTCGTCGAGACCACCATGCCAGGCTCAGCCGGTGTGTTACAGGATGGGAGTGGACGCTCTATCCCTTCGATATGTACCAGGCACATACGACAGGCCGAGGTCGGCTCTAATTTTTCGTCATTACATAGATTGGGGATATCCTGTATCCCATTGTCATTTGCCACACTCAGGATCGTCTGACCTTCGTAAGCTTGCATCACCTTGCCATCAATGGTGAGTGTAAAGCTGGGCTGACCCACGTCATTACGAACCATTGGGCTCTGTGGCTCATGAGCACTTAACGAGAAATTATCTCGGATCGATATAGCCATGTAATAGTGTTCCTCTTCCGAGCTTCTAAATCCGCCTATGGCAAGACGTGCTTGGTTACAAAACGATGAGAGCGCACTGGCACCGGTATGCGAATACCAGCGGGGAGCGGCTCTTTATCTACAAGACTTGTAAAGTGTTCAGGCCAGTAGCGTTTCGCTGTCTTCAATGGATTTGGTGCCTGCACACCAAAGCCACACAGTGAGCCACCTGGGACATACGCCGCGAACTCATCTAACACATCAAGGTCACCCTTAACCCCAAGTTCGCTTACAATTCCTTCCAGGATACCAGTAATACGCTTCATGCCTAAACGACATGGGACACATTTTCCGCACGATTCTTTTGCGAGATAATGGCTGCGCTCCATGGCCCATTGGACCATACAAGTATCCGCAGGCAGTAATTCGATAATGCCAGGACCAACAATTGCACCAGCATCTTCCAGGGGATCAAAATCGTAGGGCGTGTCCAGTAAAGATACTGGTAGTGCTCCGCCTTCCGCTCCCCCGACAGCCACGCCGATGAGCTCAGACTCGGCACGCTTCACACCCGCTGCGGCTAGAATTTCCCGCAGTGTCGCGCCAAAGGGTACTTCGATAACCAGCGGCTTGCTCTCCGCTACAAAATCGTAGACGGTCAGAACTTTTGTGCCGGCGGTGATCGCAGTGCCAACGCTGGTAAAAGCGCCTACCCCATCACGAATGATCAATGGAACATTCACCAGCGTCTCAATCGAATTGATGACGGTCGGTTTATCCCACAACCCGTACTGGGTGGGAAACGGAGGGCGCTGCTCAGGCATGCCACGACGGCCCTTGATCAGCGCCATCTGCACAGTCTCTTCGCCACCCATGAAGCCAATGTCCGCGCCGAGCACAGTAATAGTACAACTAAAATCAGTGCCAAGAATATCACGCCCGACGAGATTCGCCTCTAATGCTTCTTGCAAAGCTTGCTGTATCGCGGCAATCCCTTCTGTGAAGGTGCTACGCGTAAAAATATATGCAACCGATGCACCAATAGCATAGGCAGCCAGCACAATACCCTCTATAACCTGGTGGGGATTGTGTTCGAGAAGAGAGCGGGCCGCGAAAGAACGTGGATCTGCATCATACGCATTACAAATAACATATTTTTGATCATCTTCATAGCGCCGTGCAATACGCCATTTTTCACCGGTAAGGCGTCCAGCGCCGCCACGTCCGCGCAATTTCGCGTCAGTGACCTGCTGATTTACCTGTTCGGGGGTCTGCTCACGAATGGCTTTCTCTAATGCAGCATACCCTTTAGCAGCACGATAAGCGTTGAGCGAACGCACATCAGCCTCGCCCTCGTGCCGCAACACACGATAAGAATTTTCAAAATCAGGCATCTGGCTGCCTCACATGATGTATATTTCCCCATACACCGCGCTTGTCTGGTGCTAAACCGCGTACAGGTTGATCCTCACGCGTATAGCCCTTCACAGCGGGAGCGGGTTTGAACTTCGGACTCATCGTGGCAATTCCAAAAATATCACTCAGGTCTACACCACGAGCCTGCACAATGCGTTTCGCGGCTTTTAGCGGTAGGTACCCATAGATATCCATCACTGCATCTAACAAAGCAGGTAATGCACCAGCCTCGCGTGACCATGTTTCAAGCAAAGCATCTACCTGGCTTAGATCGCTCGCTGGCTCCAGATGGTCTTTTACCGGCATAGCAACACATGGGGTGACTGGTTTGTTAAAATAGTTTACCGCATATTCGGAGATACGCGTCTTGTAGAAGCCACCCTTGGATGCTCCAGTAGCTGGTGCTAACTTGCGGGGGGTAAACTTCTCTGCGCCTTCGCGAATATACGATTTGAACCAGGGACGCTCTTTCCATTCATCTAATGGCTCATATTCAATCGTGATCGCACGTGGGGGACAGGCTTTCTCACATAAGAGGCAAGCTTCACATTTCAAATTAAACTCTGTTCCCAGTCCATCCTGCGCGATCAATTGGATGAGGCCTCGGCTACGCGGTGGTAGCATTGGCTTCTCATAAGGGTAGAGCCGCGTGACCTTTGGTCGGAAGAGGTGGCTAAAGGTCAGGCCCATGCCTTCAAGGATACCACGCATAATGCTATACCTCTATTTCCTTCTCACCACGCACTTTAAGACCTTGCTTCGCAATCTTCTCGCGCAGTTTCAAAATGCCTTCAATCAATGCCTCTGGTCGGGGCGGACAGCCAGGAACATAGACATCTACCGGGACAATTGTATCGACGCCCTGTACAGTATAATAGCTATCATAAAATTCGCCGCCAGAGTTTGCACACTGACCCATACTGAGTACCCACTTCGGTTCTGGCATCTGCTCCCAGAGAAGACGGAGACGTGGACCCATCTTCACCGAAACCGTACCCGCCACAATCATTAAGTCGGCCTGACGTGGGCTGGAACGGAAAACTTCCGAGCCAAAACGGGATAAGTCATGCTGTGGGGCCGAGGCCGAGGCCATCATCTCAATAGCGCAACATGCCAGGCCATACCCCAAAGGCCACACAGATTTAGATCGAGCCCAATTTTGCGCCCACTGCAACATATCAGCCATGCTAGTAAGCTGCACTGGAAGTTCCTGGTCTCCTGGGGTATATTCATGGGGACCACTCGCCATAGCTATGGGTATCGCCTTGCGGTGTCCTGACGTTTTTCCAACTTCTTTTAGTTCGCTGCTCATAACAAACTTACTCCTAGACAAAGGTTTAGCAGCACCTATTGTTCGATTTGTGTGTTTAAGATTCATAGAGACGGGGGGCGGTGTATCTACACTCCATCTTGGACGTATTATAACACGTTTCGTCCAGGCGTGCTAGAAACCGCCGCACCTGCCACAATGCGCATGCAAGGGGTCTCTTGTGAAGAATGCAGAGTCTGCATTCCCCTTGTCAGACAACTTAAAGCTTTGGTACACTGTTAAGTATTGACCAACTTAATACTCTATTGCTCTTCAACGGAGCATGACGACGCGATTCATCGATTGCGTCCACTATTTCAGTTGTGGTTTCAGCTATAAAGAGTAGATAGAAAGCGACTTACAATGGAGAAGAAATCCCTCAATGTTGCGATTATTGGCTGCGGCAATATCGCTGGTGCCTATGGAAAAACCCTACAACCTTATGCACATATTAAACTCCTGGGCGCTACCGATATCGATTTTAAACGTGCAGAAGCATATGTCGCAACATATGGTGGTCATGCATATCCATCGGTTGAAGCGATCCTGGAAGACCCTGCCGTCGATCTGGTAATCAACCTGACAATCCACCACGCACACTACACGGTCATCGCTCAATGCCTTAATGCTGGCAAGCATGTCTACAGTGAGAAGCCACTCGCACTCACGTCTGAAGAGGCACAGAATCTAGTCAAACTGGCGCAGGAAAAAGGGCTACATTTGAGTTGTGCACCCATTACTATCCTGGGCGAGGCACAGCAAACCGTGTGGAAAGCGATCAGAGACGGCATGGCAGGTACTGTACGACTGGTATATGCAGAGGTAAACTGGGGTCGCATCGAGTCATGGCATCCCGCTCCAGGTCCATTTTACCAAGTTGGGCCACTCTTCGATGTTGGAGTCTACCCTCTCACTATCCTTACGACTATCTTTGGACCTGCACGACGCATCACGAGCTTTGGCAAAGTGCTTTTCCCTGATCGTGTGACCAGAGAAGGTATCCCTTTCCACATCGAGACACCCGATTTTGCGGTTGCCGCAATCGAGTTCGCTAACGGAACAGTCGTACGGCTGACGACAAACTTTTATGTCGGTCATCATAGCAAGCAAAGAGGGCTGGAATTTCATGGTGATCTCGGCTCGCTTTACCTGAGCGATTGGCAAAGCTTCGACGGCTCGGTAGAGTTTGCCGAGTTTGGTCGCGATCATGAGTACAAAGCTATTCCCTATGTAAAAGAACCCTACAAGGGCACAGAATGGAGTCGGGGCGTGCTCGATATAGCTGATGCCATCAATGAAAATCACCCGCAACGCATCACGGGTATGCAGGCTGCGCACGTTGTTGATATCCTTTGCGCAATACAGAA
The DNA here is from genome assembly GCA_963850365.1 of uncultured Chloroflexia bacterium. Classification (GTDB taxonomy): domain Bacteria; phylum Chloroflexota; class Ktedonobacteria; order Ktedonobacterales; family Ktedonobacteraceae; genus Dictyobacter. The sequence continues at coordinate 696,022 of CAWKKX010000005.1, read as the reverse complement.
TTCATTTGAGCAAGGCAGACCTATCGAGATATCGTCAGCGTTTATACAGCCCAGACCAATGGATTGGGCTGTATAATAGCATCAAAACCAGCATTGCAAGAAAGGCCATCTATTTCATGGGAAGCTACACAATCACAGTTTTACCCGGCGACGGCATAGGACCGGAAGTTACCCAGCAAGCACTTAACGTCCTCCAGGCTGTGGCTGAACGCTACGCGCATACCTTCACTTTTCATTCGCGGCTCGTAGGTATGGCCGCAATCGACGCTGAGGGTGATGCAATATCAGATGCAACGCTCGCGATCTGCCAGCAGAGCGACGCTATTTTGTTTGGCGCAGTAGGAGGCTTACCAAACTACAACACGGCAAAAGATAAAGTGAAACCAGAGCAGGCTCTCTTCAAGCTGCGTAAAGGCCTCCAATTATTCGCTAACCTGCGTCCTGTTAAACCTTTACAAGATCTCTTCGGTGCCTCAACCATCAAACCCGAAGTACTGGCCGGAACTGATCTTCTGGTCGTGCGCGAATTAACAGGCGGCCTCTATTATGGTCACCTCGAACCGCCGGTTCCCGGCAAACCGAGCGAGATTCGTCAGACGGCCCAGGGAGAGGAGGCTATCGATACGCTGCTCTATACCGACACAGAGATTGAACGCATTGTGCGCGTAGCTTTTGAAGCGGCACGTGACCGTCGTAAAAAAGTGACGTCCGTTGATAAAGCGAACGTACTCAGCTCTTCGGTGCTCTGGCGGCGCGTCGTCGAACGTGTTGCCGCCGATTATCCAGATATTACCTTTGAGCATCTGCTCATTGATGCCTGCGCAATGCATCTGATTCGTAAGCCGACTAGCTTTGATGTGATCGTAACCGAGAATCTGTTCGGCGATATCCTCACTGACGAAGCGTCGATGCTCGCAGGCTCGATGGGCATGCTCCCCTCTGCAAGCCTGGGAGCTCGTCAAACGGCTCATGGTCGTTTTGGTCTCTATGAACCTATCCACGGCTCTGCGCCAGATATCGCGGGGCAGGGCAAGGCCAACCCCATCGCAGCAATCCTTTCAGCTGCCATGTTGCTGCGCTACTCACTTGGCTTAAAGCAGGAGGCGGCAGCTATTGAAGAGGCAGTCGCCCAGACAATCCACATGGGATATCGCACAGGAGACCTGCAAGAAGAGGGTAAAAAAGTTGTTAGCACTCTGGAGATGGGACAACAGATAGTATCGCACCTGCAAACTCTGGTCTCCATACCTCAAGGCAGTTAACAATAACAAACAAGAATATGGGGTAACCCCATATTCTTGAAAACCTATTAGAATCATGTTTGCCCGTTTTATTTTCCGCCTCTGGCGGAAAGTAAAACGGGCAAACCATGATTCTAATAAACTTACCCCATCATCGGCCTTGGACAATGACCCAGAGTTTTTAACTCCTCCTGGGCCACAGCAAGTTGTTGACCGAGGTTTTGCAGATCAACATCCGCTTTTGTATCATCTCCATGCACAGCGTCGGTTGACTCTTCATCGGTGGTAGAGGCCGCTGAGAGTGTAAGTCGAGCCTCCAACTGTGCGATCTCAGTCAGAATAAGCTGGCGTTGTAGGTACCAGCGCGTCACAGATCGTTCAACACCCATTGTACACCTGAACTATTATATCTCCATCTAACGAGCAACGGTACCATAGACAAGCGAATTAATCGTATTCAGAAGTTCCTCATCTTGATATGGCTTCACTACATACGCGCTCGCGCCAAGCGACATTGCACGTTGCTGGTGCTTGGCAGCGGCACGAGACGTAAGCACAACAAGTGGCAAAGTACGATATTGCTCTTGTGCTCTAATTGTCGAAATGAGCTCATAGCCATCCATACGCGGCATTTCGATGTCAAGCAAGACCGTTGCTGGCATCTCGTATGAGATCATTTCCAATGCCTCAACGCCATCGCGTGCCATTTGCACAGCCCAACCATGCTGCTTGAGCATATTACTCACCACACGACGGACGCTCGGGCTATCATCCACAACCAGAATGTGTTTCCCACGCTCAGGAGTTGATGGCGACGACGGTGTTGATCGTACTGGTACATTTGGCTTATTAGCAGAGACATCAACACGCTGCTTCACCTGGCCCGTAGGCCCTGAGCGTGCAGGCTGTGGAATGTTCATCTTTATAGAAGATGAAAGTAGTGCATCTAGTGCAAGAATAAGTATAACCTGACCATTCCCAAGTACAGTCCCACCAGCAATACCATGCACATCAACAAGGTGAGGACCAAGGTTTTTCATCACAATATCTGACTTACCTTTAATCTCATCTACGACGAGTGCAACCCGGTGTCCACCTGCATTGACAAGTAACATCTGAGCCTTTTCATCAATTGAAGGTGAACTCGGCAGGGAAAGATATTGTGTCAGTTGATGCAATGGATAAGGTTCGTTGCGCACCATCACAACTGGCTGCCCATACGATGTTGTACGCTTAAAGTTATCAAGACGGCCAATCGCTTCAACGTTCGCAGTCGGGATCGCAAATTGCTGTCCGGCCAATCGCACCATCATAGCACTCTGAATAGCCAGGCTGGTTGGGAAAGTCATAGTAAAGGCTGTACCAGCGCCAGGCGTAGACTCAACAACCAGGGTGCCCCTGAGGCGTGAGACACTATCACGCACAACGTCCAATCCAACCCCGCGTCCACTTTCTTCACTCAGGACCTCAGCAGTTGAGAAACCTGGGCGAAAAATAAGTGAGACGACATCATCTTCACCAATTTGCTGATCTGGTCGAATGAGACCACGTGCAATGGCTGTCTGCCGCACATTTTCACGATCAATGCCATTGCCATCGTCACGCACCTCAATCACAATCTGATTCCCTTCATAGGAAGCAGAAAGCTTGATTTCGCCTCTGGGCGGCTTGCCACGTTGTACACGCACCTCAGGCTTCTCAATTGCATGGTTTACAGCATTACGCACCAGATGCAGTAAAGGACCTGCGATCTCTTCATAAACGGTGCGATCAACTTCAGTTGTCTCGCCATCGAGCATAAAGTCGATATCTTTCCCCTGCTTAAGTGCAACGGCACGCGCCGCTCTGTAGAGACGCGGAGCCATCGTCGATAGCGGCACCAAACGAACTTTCATCAAGCGATCCTGAAAGGTCGTATTGAGCCGAGTCTCACGAGCAAAGACACTTTCACATTCTCGAATGATCGCATCCATCTCAGTACTCAATGTAGCCATATCCGAGATGCCTTCACTCAAGCCACGGGCCAACTGGTGAAATTCTGTGTAGCGGTCCAGTTCAAGTTCATCAAATTCTGACAGGTGCGAGGGCGCAGGTGCAGCTAAAGCATTCATGCCTAGCGGCACCAGGCTAGTATTAACGTTTCTCCCGATACTTTGATTTCCTTCGCCCGGCATCACCTGTACCGAACGCCCACTGGGCAATGTTGCAGCTTCAAAGCGGCTTTCCAGCTTCTGACCCACGTCTCCCAGACGATTACTACTTACCGCAACATCAGCAACCAGGCGAACCAGGCGTTGGATACGCTCCTCCAGGATACTTCTGTTGACAAGCATTTCGCCAAACAGGTTTACCAGCTCGTCTAATTTCTGTAGTCTCACACGCACACTTAGTTCACCGCGCGACAAGCGAGGGGTAGTTGCAACCGTTGATTGACCATCTGAAACGACAGTCGAGACCTGCGCGGCATCATCCACACCATGCTCATCCACAATTTCTGTATCAAGATATTCATCGGTTAGTTGATGAGTCGAGATACGCTCCCCTAAGAATTCGGCGTAACGAGCATGCAATTCACGTGCTTTGGCTTCACCGCTAGCAGAATCGTTATCGGTGATAAGTAGATCTAGAGCCTCAGCGGTATCCAGAATAAGACTCACCACAATCGGTGAAATAGGTATTGCACCTTCCATGATCAGATCAAGCAAGTCTTCAGAAACATGGGAGAGATCCGCAATCGTGCGGAAGCCCATCATAGCAGCAGCACCTTTGAGCGTATGAGTGGCGCGGCGTACTCCCTGGATGAGATCACGGTTAGTCGGGTTTTTCTCAAGAGCTGCAACATGCATACTAATCGTCTGGAGGTGTTCTTCGGCCTCCAGGCGGAAGATATCGGCCGCCTCTTCACCAAAATCGCCGACGTAAGGTATTGATGCACTGCTACCAGCAGGCAGTGAAGAAGAAGAGGCAGGAGGTATAGGCGGCACCATTGACTGCATAGGCGAAACGCTACTACCATTAGCATTCTCAGTAGCAGAAGTTGCCTTATTCGAAGGTGAGCTTGCAGCGGGTGCCTGCGAGCCATTGGCATGCATAATTTGCCCTAAAAACTCCTGGCGTACCTGTATCTCCATATCGGTACGAATACGTGCCTCTATCGCTTGCAACGTCTGCTCATCGAATCCCTGCCCATCTGATCTTAAGGCAGCACTATTTTGCATACGCTGGCGCTCTTCGAATTCCGCCTGTACCTCATTCCGTATCTGTGATTCTAACTCAGCACGTATAGCTACGGTTGAAGAGTGTAATTCATATTCTTGTTCTTGCGCAAGTTCATTGCGAACCTCAGCCTCAATTTCAGCTCGCAATGCAGCAGGATCGCCCTGGCGCTCAAAGGTTACGCGTTCACGCAGATTGCCAGCATCACTTGCTACCTGCACCTCCCAGGGGCTCCAACTCTCACCTTTTTGAGAATTGCTAGCTGCTTGCTCTTGTACATGTTGGAATGCTTCTGCGTAAGACTGCATCGAAAGATTCAATTGCTGTAGCGCAGCATTCATCTGCTCATCGGTTAGTTCAACACCGCTTGTAACAGTTTGGATGAGTTCCAGTACCTTTTTTAGCTTTGTATTGGATACCCACATAACCGAAAGCGGAAGATAACGGCGCACTTGTTCAGGACTGTTACGGAGGTTAAGGCCCATTGCTTTGCCGGCCCACTCCTCCATACGATCAAGTGCATCTTTCGAGCCATTGAGGAAACCCTTGAATTCATCCCGCTGCGCTTCAATGATAGACGTTGCCTCACGCAATTGCGTAATCACGCTCTTTAATCCAGCAACCTGCTTCTCTAACGAGAACGCATCCCTCTGCATATCATCATAAACTGGTGGTTGCGCTTCTTCTCTTACTGCAGGAACAGCGCTCTCCAAACTACTCACAACAAGCTGTTGTGCATTTGGTGCTGGCCAGCTTTCATCATTATTGTAAATAACAGAGCGTTCAGGATAATCATCCATGCCAGATGGAAACGTATCAGCAGAAGAAGAAGGCATCGATACAGGTAGTGCATTCGGAGGAGGAGGCGAGGTACGCCGTGTCGAAGCTACCAATGCATCCAGGGCACTCGACGTAGGCTGCTCCAAAGGTTCAGCCATCAAAGACTCTTGCATATCAGCTTGCATACCATTCGATGGAGCATAAAGAGTTGCATCATCGAAACGAGAGACAAGAGCTGGTTCCTCAGGCCACGCCACATCTTCCCCCGGCACAACCGATGGGGTACGAAATGATGCTAGCACCTCATCAAATGATGGTACTGAAGATGATTGTGGTATCGAGGTTTCAAAGGATGGTGGCTGAACAAAGGCAGTGGCTTGATTTTGAGCGACATTGGCTGTTTGCATCTTCCCCGTTCCCTGTTGATTTGGGAGCGCAGAATTAACAACATCACGATAACGAGCGTAATCAGCATCATCTTCCGCAATCACGGCTTCTTCGTCGATACCACTGCGGATACCCTCTAGGAGATGATGCAAGCGTGTCGAAGAGCGCTGTAGTAAACCAAGTGCTGGCTCATTGAGCGTAATCAACCCGTCTATTGCATCGCCTAAAATATCTTCCATCCCATGAGCGACATGCGCCAAACCCGGAAAGTCCATCATGGAAGCGGAACCGCCAATGGTGTGAGTGCGGCGGTAAGTCTCTTCGAGGGCATCCATGTCGCCAGGTGACTGCACCAGACGCTCGAGGTTTGTCTCGATTTCTGGCAAATAACTATTCACCTCTTCGATAAACGAGTCAAGGACGGATAGTTTATCAAATGTATTCGACATGTTGCGCGTACTCACTTAGCTATTCTGGCGTTGCATCTATCATTACACAAAACAGAATTCACGTACATGGTAGTTGCAACACCCAACATCTACAAATCAGGCACCATTATTTATAAAATGACCGATGCCTGATCTAGATAGAACAATTACTGGTTCTGATCTTGCTGCCAACGTGGACGAGCTGTCGCTGCTTGCCCTGGCTGTGGTGGCTGCTTCGGTTGTTGTGGCACTGGCGGTGTAGGCAGCAAACTGGAATTGGGGTTTGATGGCATAAAACCTGGATTAGGAGACTGATAATATTGCTGTCCACCTTGCTGCGGAAAACCAGAGTTCCCCCATATTGTTGTCCACCTTGCTGTGGAAAACCAGGATTCGCCCCATATTGCTGTCCACCTTGCTGTGGAAAACCAGAGTTCCCCCCATATTGCTGTCCACCTTGCTGTGGAAAACCAGAGTTCGCCCCATATTGCTGTCCAGTAAATCCACCGCTATTTGCCCCTAGACTGAGAACCGTCAAAACCATTTAAATCACCAAAATCTACCTGACTTCCGAAGAAGGGTTGATTGCCACCATTGCCGCCATTCCCCAATGCTTGTGAACCTCCAAAACCCATCTGCGCTGGAATTTGCTGATTCGCACCTGATGAATAACCATTTGCTAAGCGTGCAAAGTCCTGTTGATTGTTAAACGCGTACTGACCAGAGCGAGATGTCAATGAAACGAGCGAACCCGTATTGCCAGGCTCCGGTAGGGGCGGGAAGTTACCAGAGAAACTTTGTCCCCAATTGCCATCCGTACCCGAATTGAGCGCACCCCCAAACATTGGATTGTTTTTATCGGACATATCATTTGCCGATGTCATATTAGAAAACGAACCAAGCATGTCATTTGTACGATCAGGTAAACGGAATGTCGATACAGAAGCACGCAACTGCTCAGAAAGTTCTGCCAGATAGCTCACACTCACCGCTGCCTCTTGCGTACCTGCATCCGTCTGTCGTGTGATCTCAGAGATTCGACCCATCGCGACTGCGACTGCTTCCGAAACCGATGTCTGCTCATTTGCGGCGCGAGCAATGTTTTCAATCATTTGTGCCTGTCGCTCCACTGCACTGTAGATGGAGTTTAGTGAACGGCCTGCATCGTCTGCAAGCTGTGATCCTTTGACCACTTCTTGAGTGCTATCTTCCATAGCGACAACCGCTTCGTATGTATCACCCTGAATACTTTTCACCAGGGTCGCAATACGTTTAGTGGATTCGGTCGAACGTTCTGCAAGAAGCCGGATTTCGTCGGCTACGACTGCAAATCCACGACCATGCTCACCAGCCATAGCAGACTGAATAGCGGCATTCAAGGCAAGCAAGTTTGTCTGATCGGCAATATCTTCGATGATACGCACAATTTCGCCAATTTCATTGGAGCGCTCACCCAGACGCTTGATCTTCTTCGCGGTCTCTTGTACGTTCTCGCGAATGAGCATCATACCTTCAATCGTCTGTCGAACAGCCTGTTGACCAGTATTAGCACTACGCAGGGCTTCCTGCGCCACATCTACACTCAATTGTGCGTTACGAGCTACATTCTGAATGAAGACAGCCAGGGCTTCCACAGCCTCAGTCGTTTGTGCAATCTGTTTCACCTGCGTTTCGGTTGCCTGCGCTAATTCTGCCGAGCGATCCAGGATGCGTCGTGTTGCGTTCGTTACCTGCACAGCCGTTGACTGCACGCGACCCACAACCTTCGCTAATTCTTCAATCATATAGTTGAAAGAGTCAGCCAGCACACCCAAAGTATCGGGTGTCACTTCTGCCTGCACTCGCAGGTCGCCATCACCAACCGCGCTTACTTCTTGTAAGAGCTTCTCAATTTGCGCTTGTAGCGCAGCCGCGTCACTTCCACTTGATCCCATCGATATACTTGAAGGGGCTCCCTGATTGTCAAGCACTGCGTTCAATGCACTCGATAGTTGAGCAAAATCATCTTCCCCATTCACAACCGCACGAATAGAACGATCCCCACTTGCATAGTCACGACACACTTCCACAAGACCCACTATACGACCTTTAATATGACGCTGTACATAATAGTTTGTAATTAAAACAACTAATAAGAGAATAATAGCGCAAACAATTACTACAAGGATAAACGTTATATGATCTAAACTAAAAGAAGCTAAGCCAAGAATGGCAAAAAGTAAAACAGGTACGACAGTTGAGGTAAGCAACCCTAGCTGTAGTAAAGCATTCACCGTCATACCACTTCTATTTTGATCAGGATTCATCCGCCAGACCTCCGTTGATAAAAATATATCTATGTCAATTCAGGCAACCATCAAGGTCACCATACACTTATCACTGGGCCTTATAGCGCTGCATTTTTTCGGAGAAAAGAAGGCGAGCCACATCTAAAATGACAATGACACGATTTGCAAGCAACGCACTTCCAGTCGTATAAGGAGTAGCCCAAGGTGGAATAGTAGCCTGGCGCGTGTTCCCATTGAAAATTGCAGTAGAAGGAATCGGTAACATCTCACTGACACTGTCTACCACCAGGCATATCACCATATCATTGTGTTGCAATGATATGAAGCGTGTACGTGGGGTAGGCGGTAATTGCTCCAGGTCCAAAAACATACGCAGATCAACCACTGACACAATTGAGCCACGTAGATTTATAACACCTTTAACCCAGGAAACTACATTCGGCACGGACGTAACTTCTACGAGACGCTCAACACCTTGCACAAGCTCTGCCTTGACTGCAAATTCACGATCAGCTAGAGAAAAGATAAGATACTGCTCGCCAACAGCCACAGACGTATTCTCTCTGGTTGGAGGTCCATCGGCACGAAACTGCCCCTGTGCAAGTTGCATTTGCAAAGCAGCAACTGACGGCGACTGCGAGACCAGTTGTTGAATCGCAGCTAAGGCATCGCGTTGTAATGTTTTGAGATCTTCATTAGGCACAAAACTTACTCCCACAAGTAGGTATAGTATTTAGAGTAGACCCAGGACACCTCATCAAACTTTTATAAGACTACGCCTCGCGTCAAGCGCCGCACATTCGCTACTAACTCATTACTATCAAAAGGCTTTGTTACATACAGATCAGCCCCTTGCCGCAATCCCCAGGATTTATCCAATGCGGTATTTTTGCTTGTCAACAAAATGATAGGTATATGTCGACTAATTTCCAAGCCCTTCAGTTTACGACAAACCTGAAAACCGTTTTGTTTGGGTAAAACTACGTCGAGTATAATGCACTGTGGATGTTCTTTAAAAACTTTCTCGACTGCCTCATCGCCATCTACGGCGGTCACTACCTCAAAACCACTATTTCGCAACGGAGTGACGATCATGGTCAACTCAGTCCAACTGTCATCCACAACAAGTATTTTCTGCCCAGGCATCCTATTATAACCTTTCCTAATGGCCACTCCAGCAATTTGGGAAACAATGGCTATTCCTACCGCCACCACACTTGCGTAAGATCTCGGGCAGCATCGCTACTCTCAATGCTCTCTGACCTATCCGCGATAGCGGAGGCGATGACGCGTATTCTCTTGTTGTGCAGGCATACGCTCTTGCCAATTAGCAAGATGCTTTTTTACTGTATGCACAAGTTCAACCGAATCAAAGGGCTTGGTCAAATATTCAGTTGAACCAGCCAGACGGCCGCGCATCTTGTCAAACAAACCATCCTTCCCACTGAGCATAATAATTGGTATTTGCCGAAACTGCAAGTGTTTGCGTATTATTTGGCAAATTTGGTACCCATCCATGCGTGGAAGTTGAATATCAAGCAATATGAGTGCAGGCATTTCGTCCGCTACTGACGTCAACGCGCTTAGACCATCGCCCACCGTTATGACTTTTATATGCTCTCTCTGTAGTGTCATCTGGACAATTTTTCGGACGGTCGGGCTATCATCCACAACCAACACTGTCGGCTCAGCCATCTAAATTGACCTCCTTCGCGTCTCAGGTGGCCAGAAATCCCCGTGCTGATCCGAGGGGTTCTGCCTATTTTGCACAATGTTCAAAGATGATGGTTGGATGTTCTCTCTCCCACGCGATTGTTGCGTGTTTCGGTGTGCTCGATAAACCTGGTATTGCTGTACTTCGTGGTCGATTTCTGATAGAAAGATCTTCCAGGCAACATTTAGCTGCCGACCAGTGTGCGAGTTGCCAGCTTCATCGCGTAACAGCTCTGTAAACACTATACGCAAAAACGCTACCAGGCCCTGTACAGCCTCCCAGTAGAATTCTTCTAGCTGCTCACCTTTGACAACTTTATTTAAAGTGAGAATATCATTACAATCAAGCTGGCCGTAGCTAAAAGAGGTTGTCTCTAAAATAGAGAACTGTTGCCGGCCTAACGCTTGTAATTGAGGGGAAAAACGGCGCTCCAGATAACGTACAATTTCCATTGAAGGGATATGACCACGGCCACGTAAGTTTCTGGCATAGGTCCCGTGATGCACAAGCAGATTATTTATGCACTCCGATAACGTTGTGATAAGACCGAGCAGCATCTGCTCTGGATGTGTTGACTGCCTCTGCTGGACTAAAATATGCTGGCATCTGATAATGATATTTGATAGATCTTGCTGCAGCTCTGTCTCCAAGGCAGTATCTACTACCTCAATCAAGTTGAGTTCCAGCAAACGCGCCATAATACGTGCAATACGTGCTTCTGGTGCCATCAAGGCCAGGGCCACGGCTTGCAGAGTCAACTCTCCGTTCGAAAGACACAGGACTTCAATGTATTCCTGGCTCAAACCGAGACTACGCACATCTCTGCTCACTTCCGGTTGCCAGCGGGCAACAGTTGAGCGAGAAAGATTCGTTAAACCTTCACTGGCTATCTCTTCCCATTCATCAGCCTGCCGCAATGCCTCCAATAGAACTGAATCTACGTCTAAAGGCTGCATCTTACTTTCCATTGAAATCACTTGTCGATGAAAGGCAAAACGCCCATTTACCCACCTGAGAGCATGACTGATCGCTTGTGTGACCAGAAATTCGAGGCGGTGCTGCATCTCGCTCGCACTCATCCATCCGCGCTCCACAAGCAATGCCAATGACATTTGCATATCACCCTGTGCATAATCCCGTATATGTTGAGCACGTGGGGGATCTAATTTATTGAGTAAACAGAGCATACCTAACATATCTGGCTGTGCAACGCCCTCCTCGTGTAGTCCAACAATCTGCCCTTTTCGCAGGCTGATAGAAAGCGTCTCTGATCCCGAAGAAACAAATAGCTTGCCAGTTTTTCCACTCAAAGCGAGCATTTTTAAAATGGATTGGAGACCCAGTGTCTGTAAATCTCCATCCATGATGCGATCTTGCTGCTCCATGATTCTTCTAGTTCCTTATAATACCAGACTAGCTCACTGACCTCTGCTGATCATTGCAAGCGATCTTGTAATAGTCGTTTGCAGGGTTCCATTATCATTTCTAGTACAATCTGGTCTGTTCGTTATGGCACATTTTCCATATCTGGCTCGATACTGATTCTTAATACTAGTCCAGATATCACCTTTATCTCCAGACAACCGAAGACCCGTTTGCTTAAACAGGAGAACAGGACACCTCTTTCCGTACTATCATATCACGAAAAGGTATGTCCTTATCAAACTCTGAATTAATTTCCTAGTATTCTATATCTTTTTCAAACTTACTTCAACATTGAAGTTATACTCTCAGCTTACTTTCACCTAAACTTGGTGTGAAGTTTTCTTCCTGTGAAAAGCTCTTACTGTATCTAGAGTGTACGCCGAAATGTGTTATGTGGCTACAGAAAAATGTTCCATTCGCATTAAAATAGTATTAAAATTTATGTATCGGTTTGAGAACGGAAGACGTAACCAATACCTGGTTCAGTGACTATATATTTCGGTCGAGAAGGTTCTTCCTCAACTTTTAAGCGAAGTTGTCGCACGTAGACACGCAAATAATCAGCTTCTTCACCATACTCAGGACCCCAGACGGCTCGCAGCAAAGAACGATGTGTCAATACTTTTCCGGCGTAAAGCATTAATTGACGAAGTAGCTCAAATTCGGTTGGCGTCAAGCGTACTTCCTGGGTACCCACACGGACCTGCCTGCGTACAATGTCCATGTGGATATAGCCGTCTTCGCTGCTCAATATTTCTGGTTCCCACTCATTGGCCATCTCTTGTGAATTTATTCGCCTTAAACAAACTCGCACTCGTGCCTGAAGTTCATCATTACTAAATGGTTTCGTCAGATAGTCGTCAGCGCCTAAGTCTAATGCCTTAACTTTTTGTTTCTCTTCGGCTATAGCTGAGAGCATAATAATTGGCGTTTGTGTAAACTGCCGCACTTGCACACAGACATCCACACCATCCATATCTCCTGGGAGACAGATGTCCAGCAGAATGAGATCGGGCTGATGCAACCGGATCATCTCCACTGCTTGCTCACCATTTTCGGCAACAAGTACCTCATAACCAGCCACCGTTAAATTCCTTCGCAAAATTCGCTGAATTGGCGGTTCATCATCAACGACGAGGATACGTTTACCTTTCACTTTCATGGCGGTCTCTCTTTCGCAGGTTCGTAGACCTGACGCAACGAAGCCCCCTCCCTCTCCCCTTCCATTTCCCACCCTTCAACGCTTCCGTTCCTACCTGGCATAAGATTTTTCGCTTCCCTTACTTACAGTACAATTGGGCGTGGATGAGCTGGGAGTGTAAAGACAATACAGGACCCGCCCTCTTTTGTGGTATCGACCCAGATTGACCCCTGGTGCGCATCTACAATTCCCTTTACAAATTGCCAGCCCCAGACCATTGCTATAGCTGCGCTGGCTATAAAATGAAGAGAAGATACGCTCACGCTCGTGTTCGGGGATCGCTACTCCCTGATCAATAATCTGTATACACACCGTTACTGGTTCATCCTTTATCGTATCCAGAATGATGGTGATCTCTGTGCCATCAGGACTATGTCTCGCTGCATTCTCGATGAGATTGTAAAAAACGCGCTCTAGTTGTGCATGATCAGCATAGATAAGTGGAAGTTGCACTTGAAACTGAGTTCGCATCGTGCGATTTGCTAATACACGCTTTAGTTTTGGTAGTGCCCCGTAGAACACTTCGATGACGTCACACCACTCTTTTTCCAGTATTAAAGCCCCCATCTCGATACGCGATAGCTCAACTAAAGCATTTACCAGTACGGTAAGATGATCCGCCTCACTGTCAATGTCTTCGAGCATCTCCAAGCGATCTCGCTCATCCCACACTACATCCGTTTGCAACAGCCCTGTGACGGCGGCTTTAATTGTGGTAAGTGGCGTACGCAAATCATGCGATACTGCTGATAATAAGGCGGAACGATACCTCTCATCGCGTACCTGCTCGGTTACGTTTTGCACTTGCAATGCATATGCCTCCAATTGGCCACCTTGTTGTGTATAGAGTGGATAAAGCGTGAACTGATAATGGCGGTCGCCCGCTGCACTTTCCAGCCATCCACCACGCATCTCTCCTGTCTCATGTGTAGAGGTCTGTACATCAATATGCTCAGTTGCCAGTGCACAACGCATAGATGGCTGATAGATATTTGCCTGGGTTACATTTCGCAAATAGCTACGTATCTCTACCTCATTACGCATACGCGGTAAAAGTTTTGCAAATACATCTTCGATTTTCAAAGGTTCATTCTGCTCTTGCGCAGACGATGCGAGTATTTGACTGCTATAGGCGGCCGATGCCGAGATCGACTCCAGGTGTGTATCACACAGCGATTCAGCGGCTGGATTCATATAAAGGCAAGAACTATTCAGGTCAATGACAAACCAGGCATCCTGCACCCAATTGGTCGATTGCTTCAGTTGCACAATCAAACGACTCAACTCACCTAGCATAGCAGCACGTGTCAAGGCAGATTCCGCTGTATGTTCAAGGAGCTCTAACGTTTTCGCAAAAGGGTCTTTCCGATCACGCTTTTGTTCCTCTGCCACATTCTGTTGCATTTGACCTTCTTGCATACCATTGTTCTGTGGCAAATTCATAAGTGATAGAGCCTGTTCTCCATTGACCGCATAAAAGACTGCCTGCAGGTCCCGCTCATTTTGTGTTAACAGGTTATCACTCAAAAAGCGTAACAGGCTCCCAAAACTGACACCAAAAGTTTCTTGCGTCTCTTCACGGACATGCTCCAAAAATTCAAACTCCGCTTTTTGTAGAGCATTATATTCCTGGATATCAGCCTGTTTGCGTCTTATATGCGCTTGCTCCAACCACTCAACCGCCTCTTGGAAACGGCTGCGCTGATGTACAGATTTGAGCACCACACCATTATGTATAGCCACAGTCGCCTGATTCGCAAAAAGGGCGAGAATATCAGCCTTTAAGGGGGTAAAACCTCCTGCTTCCGCTGAATACGCCAATAGCGCTCCATAGACTGCTGTCCTGGTTGCAAGTGGATAACAAAAAACCGAGCGCTGTCCTAGCTCCGTAAAAAATATGTGGCTCTCTGGATAGCGTTCATCATTGATAATATCATGTGATACCAACACTTGCCGATGTAACAAGGCCTGGCCAACAATATCACCTGCAGAGGTCTTGCGATTAAATACGTCGTATCAAAACACTGGTATCCAGACCAGATTGCGCCTCCAATCGGAGCATACCTTCACGTCGATCAACAAGTATGATACAAGAAGATACGTTCAAGGCATTCGATACGCCGACCACGATCTGATCCAGGATGGTGGAGAGGTCTTTTGATGTTAAGGCGCTGGTGACATCTTTTAGCGCCTGACGCTGGCGGTCCTGGATCGCCGCATTACCTCCCAGCTGGACACTCTCTATAGCCGCAGCAAGTACCCTTACAACTGCACTTACAAGACGCTGAAGTGATGCATCTGTGTAGGTTCGTAAAGCAGTACTGCCTAACTCTAACGTGCCTAATACACGGTCCTCGACCACAAGGGGCGCAATCAGTGTGGAGCGCAGTTGATGATATCCACTCAGCGCATCTCCACTCACTACTGGTAACCCGTCTAAACCATCCGGGTAATCATTCACTCTTAAAACTGGGGATTGCAATACTCGCTCTAACATGGAATCAGCAAGTGGATGCTGATGAGGCTCGGCTATCCAGCTACCTGTATCTTTTTTACAGACAATAACACGTACTGCCTGGCGATCATGCCGTAATAAAATAACCCCAAAGATATCAAAAGGAACGGCTTGCTCCAATTCAGCTGCCAGACGTGTATAATCAGGCTTTGCACCACGCACACTAAAAACAATACGCGCAACGCGCTCAATTATTGCAGATTCTTCCAGAGTAGAGGTGTATGTTCTCGATTCCATCGTTTCCTTGCCAGTTTTCACCGACGTATGTTCTCAAAACTACTTGAGAACCCTTTTTACAAAAAGGTGAGGTAATTACTACCCACTACGCTCACCGCTATTGTATAGACAGGTACCATATTTTACTTATACAGATGTGCCGGGAAAACCACGAGGCCTTCAGCTTCGTGGTAGTTACACTCTCCATAACTATACAACAACTATACCACATCTTTGCCTGTTATAGTCAATATCTCTCTACACATATCTACCGTATATCAATGCATATCTATATAAATAAAGGACTCTACACTGCAACAAAAGCAGTCAATAACATCTCAAGTATCGCTTTTCTCTCTTCCACTATGGCCATAAGTACTATTACTACTGGCATCACGATATGTGACATACTAAATGTAGTTATCTGTTTTTTTACCGTATAAATAAAGATGAGAATTTTATGCCACACATACATATCGGTCCGCTTGTACGAGCGATGAGCACCAACACGGTTGTTCTCTGGGCAGAACTTTCGGAACCTTGTACACTACAGGTAAATGTAACACCTCCCCATAGTTCCGGCTTAGCAGTAGATAAAGGCATAAGCGTGCTTACAACAACAATACAAGTGGGAGGACACTATTATATTGCGCCACAGATACGCGGATTACAGCCTTCCACCTGGTATACCTATTCCTTTACTACAACCTCAGACAATAAAGAACTTACTACCCAGAGCGGTATCACTCCGCTCCAATGCTTTCGTACTTTCGATGTCCCTGGAACGGATACGCCTCATGACTTGCGCGTGGCCTATGGCTCTTGCCGTAAAGCCGAACAAGATCCAGCAGATGCTCTTCATGCCTTTGGTCTCTGGCTAAAGCAACACTATGCACAAAGAGAAGATATCTGGCCTCATCTGCTTTTGCTTATCGGTGATCAGATTTACGCAGACGAACCGTCAGCCGAAATAGTCCACTCTTACCCTCATCTCTGTAAGGGAGCGCAGACATTCGAAGATTTCTGTATTTTTTATACACATGCCTGGACACATGATCCTGCTGTACAACAGGCTCTTGCTGTTATACCTACATTTATGATTTTTGATGATCATGAAATTTGTAATAATTGGAATGTCGATTCTCTCTGGCGTGATAAAGCTATACGCGCGGGCAAAGAACAATTGCTTGTTGATGGACTGGTGGCCTATTGGGTCTATCAGGGCTGGGGCAATCTTGCTCAGGATGCGAATGCCGATCATCCACTCCTTGCAATTATGCATAAAGCGGCGCAAAGCGGTGCAGATGTACTGGAAGAGCTTCGTAGCTGCGTTAAAGCTGATGTCTATAATCTTACGAATATTCGCTGGCATTATGTTATTCCAACACAGCCAGCTATCTTCGTTGCAAATGCTCGTACCGAACGTACTGCTATTTTTGATCAAACATCAGCCAGGATCTACGGTCCAACGCGCATCATGAGTCAGGAACAGATGCAGGATATCCAAAAGTGGCTCCAATCTCAGGAGCAGCCTATCTTTGTTTCTTCCGTTCCTGTCTTGCTCCCCCCGCTTATAGGTCTGTTGCAATATCTTACAGGAGAACGATTATCGCGCGTGCTGACATGGCCAGGTCCTTTCCGCTGGTTAAGCAAACAGCTAGCTCGCTTACAACTCTTTGTCGCTGACCAGGCAAGTTTCGACCACTGGCCACTTTATATTTCTACCTGGCATGAATTTATCCAATTAGCACAGGAGAAACAGCAAGAGATTATCATACTCGCGGGTGATGTGCATTTTTCTTATGCATTAGAAGCGCTCACAGCTAAATCGCATAAAACAGGTGCCCATCTCTATCAATTTGTCTCAACTCCGCTCCAAAATATACTAGGCGCGGCCAGTGAGCGTAAGGTTAAGTTACAGGCCTCTATTACCAGCATTGCCTATAGTGGGCTACATTTGCGCGTGCTACCACTTAAGCCCACTGGTACAAAGGCTCGTATCCATAAACAGCTTTTGTTCGAGAACACGCTTGCCTTTCTTACAATTCATCCAGGATTACATAATACAAATCAGATCAAGCACGAATATATGAGTTGTATTGATGGAGAATTCAAGGTTGTCGGGGTTACCGAACTGCCAGCCAAACCGTAAGTAGTGTCTCTTAGTAAGTGTTCACCCCTTCGGCGTTCGCACCTATTTCTCCGTTCTTCCATTCTTTCTATTTTTCCTAATTGGCAAAAAGTTAGGAAAAATAGAAAGAATGGAAGAACGTGTATAAATATATTAATGATCATAAAAATGTTTATTTGTTTGTATATCCGGTCAGCTCTACATAGCCCCGGCCTGCCAGCTGCTGACCGTTTGCTTGTCCATCGATGCTTACTGCGCCTTCCCAATACACATTTCCCGTAGAGCTGTTGACAACCAGTTCTTGATTCTTTAACAATGGTTTGACAACTAAGGTGGCCTGTATATGTGGATCATTCAATTCCAGCCGCCACCCGGACGGATAGGTGATGCCAGTTGTCGGGCTTGTCCATTTAGCTAAGACGGTCGTATGCAATGCAGTTGCCGAGATAACTACGTCTTTGCCGTTGGGATCAATATAACCTATATAGGTCGAAAGCGCGGCCCCGGAAGCATCACGGATGACGTAGATCATCATCTCAGTATTATTATTAAGCTGGATGCTATACCAATCCCAACCACCACCACCCAGCGTGAGAAAGTTGCCCCACTGGTGATCCATCCAGGCCTGACCAGTGACATGGAGTTGCTGATTATGGTCGAGCAATGTTCCGCTTACCGCCATACGTGTACGCGAATAGTAATAAGAGAAGCCACCCAACCCATAGGTGATCAAACCATTTCCGTTGTGCAATGTAACAGGCTTCGTCGCGGACAGATCCAGTTTGATCGCATAATCCTTCATTTGCGCGGCCAGGTGATCGTGCCCATTTAGCCCCTGGATTGACCAATCTCCAACCTGTACTGCGATGCCCTGTGTTGACTTTCCATCAGGAATAGCACCATTATAATTGGTCATACGACGCTGGTCATAGTGAAACTCATTCCGTGTGATGTCACTTATGGCAAAATGCGCTGGATAGATGGCAGGTAAGTCGCTACGCAAAGCCTGGAAAACGACCAGTTCGAATCCATACTGATGTGCTTTGCCGCTCGCGTCAGTAGCGTCTAAATGACCAGTATAGTACCACCACTCGGTCAAGTTATTATGTGCACCTTCATCCTGTGGAAAATGCACTGGCGGCAACACTGATGCCTGCTGCTTCTCCCCAACAGTTGGTAGTTGCGCCGGCGTTTCTGCCACACCAGGGAAGCTACACGCAGAAAACAGCAGTACGCCTAGCAGCCCGATACCAACCAGACATTTCTTTAGTAAAAACATCCTGCTCACTCTGTTCATAAATTCCCTCCTACCCGTATATCTGTTACATCAACCGTCTGATGCTCCTCGACTACATTCCCTTCTGGCACCAACATATACTCAGCCAGGGCGGGAGGATGACGTTGTACACCAACAAAGGGCAACCACCAGTTCCAGTCACCCAACAGCCGCATGGTAGCAGGCACCAGCAGACCACGTACCAGAGTCGCATCTATCAGCACGGCAAGTGCCATTCCGAGGCCCAGTGCTTTCACAAGAATCATATCCGCAGTCGCAAAACAAGCACTGACGACGATAACGATAACAGCGGCACTGGTGATAATACCACCACTACGCTGTAAACCTATTGCCACCGCGCGTGTATTATCACCCGTCTGCCAGAAAGACTCTTGAATACGTGAAAGTAAGAAGACTTCATAATCCATCGAAAGCCCGAATAACGAACAGAAGAGCAGAATGGGGCTGGATGCCTCGACAAATCCAAGCGGCGTAAAACCTAATAGCTGATGCAAAAAGCCATCCTGGAAAATAACAACCAGTGCTCCATAGCTGGCCAGAATCGACAGTGTATTCATAACAATTGCCTTGAGAGGCAACAATAGTGAACGGAACAGAAAGAATAGGATGATATATGTCGTAAGCGACACAATGAGTATTGCTTTGGGGAAATCTGTATACAAAGAGCTCACATAATCAATATTGCCCGCCGTTCCACCATCCACTAACACACTAATACCATGACCAGGATTTGTGTTGCGAATCGTCTGTACAAGCACCTGTGATTGTGGATCAACCATACCATACTTGCTGATTACTTGCACGAACATTGTATTTCCGGCTACTGATGACTTCAGAAATGCTCCTATGTAGGGATCGGCTATCAGTTGCGGATGAGTATAAAGCAGTTCGTACTGATCTAGCGTAAAACGCGGATCGGCGCTGACAATACTATCTACACGCTCTACAGATGGGTCAGCCTCAAGACGCTTGATATAATAATAGAGATTTTTGATATTTTCCGGCGTCAATACGTCACCTTTTGTTTGGACTGCCATCAAGATAGGCGTCGTTTCACGCTGATTAAAACGCGAGACGAGCAGATCATATGAGGCACGCGAAGGCACGTTCGCAGGCAGTATTGATGCATCGGGGGCGGAGAAACGCACACCTAAAAAAGGTAGCCCAAAACCAATCAGCAGCAGCAGGACCGGGATAAAGATACGCACAGGATAACGCATCACAAACTGAGAAAGGCGGTACCAAAAACCGTGTTGTTCCTCCCCACGCAAAGTTCCATCCACATCAGCAACAGGCGAGCGTCTCCATAAACGCGGGATCTTCACCGGGAAGGCATTCACCCTTAAGCCCAGGATAGCCAGCATAGCCGGCAATAGTGTGAGCGCAGCCAGCATCGCGAGCAACACGACCAGGATACCCCCCAGACCAACTGAATGTAGCATATTGATGCGAAAAAAGGTCAGACCAAACAGGCCAATGGAAACAGTCAGGCCCGAAAAAGCTACGGCTCGTCCGGCCGTAGCAACAGTAATCGCAACAGCATCGACAACACTTCTTCCATGTACTACCTCTTCACGAAAGCGACTTACCATAAAGAGCGAGTAGTCAACGCCAAGCCCCAAACCAAACAGTGTTGTGATATTTAGGACAAAGATAGAAAGTGGCGTTACATGTCCAAGGCCAAAAATCAGTGCCAGCGAAATGATAACCGCACAACCACCAACCAGAGCTGGCAACACAGAAGCAACAATAGAGCGGAAGACAAAGAGTAATGCAATAAGTGCGAATGGAAATGCTAACAATTCTGCGCGTCTAAGATCGCTTTCACTCACAGATTGAATATCTTCGTAGAAAACCGGGCCACCACCTATGCGACTTTGTAGGTCTGGCACCTTTTGCAAACGCCGCTCTAATTCGGGCAGAAGCTTCGAGGCCACATCCGAGTCAGATCTTAAATTGATATTTATATATGCGGCATGCCGGTCGATAGAAACCTGGCGCGGATTATCCTCAAATGATGTGATCTGCTGCACCTCAGACCATCCTTGCAAACCAGACAGCGCCTGCTGCGTCTGCTGAAGAAATTGTGGATCTTCAACACTATAATGCTGGCTTGTAAAGATAACTTGCACAATTGTCTGACTTAGATGTAGTTTCTGTGTTAAAACATCTATGGCTTTCTGTGATTCAGCATCAGGGCTTACAAAGCCACCGGAAAGTAAGACCTGGCTAGCACGTGGCGCAAATGGCAGTGCGATGACCGAGGCAACCATCCATATGCCCACAATCAACCAGCGATAATGGGTCACGATTTTGCCCAAACGGTAGAACATAACAGGACCTTTCTTTAGAACAGCGTAAGGAATGGAAACGCATGTCTTCTTGTTTCTTTTTATGACGATGCTGCAAGTCCCGAGGGGTAACTATTCTCTCTCAACTCATCCCTCAGAGCGAGTTCGCTCCTCTTCTCCTTTGCTATTGCATGTATTTTACAACCTTTTGGCTGAGCGCAAAAGGTTGTAAAATACATGCAATAGCAAAGGAGAATCTCATGGCAAAACAAACCGCTGTAAAGAAAGCCCAACCGCAAACAACACAGACGGCTTCCGTCAAAATAATCACGGTGAATCGCCAGGCTTACCATGATTATGAGGTGGAACGTACAGTTGAAGCTGGCATTGCGCTGCTCGGCACCGAAATTAAATCGATTCGTGAGGGTCATGTTCAACTGCGTGGCTCGTACGCGATGGCGCGTAAGGGCGAGATCTGGCTGGAGAATGCGAATATTGCGACCTACGAACATGGCAACCGCAATAATCATGAGCCAACACGTAACCGCAAATTATTGCTGCATAAAAAGGAAATTGATCAGCTCCTTACAAAAGTCGCAACGAAAGGGTTGACGCTTATCCCGCTCAAACTCTACTTAAAAAATGGTAAGGCGAAGATAGAACTTGGTCTTTGTCGTGGTAGAAAGCTCTATGACAAGCGTGAGGCGATTGCTAAACGCGATGTTCAGCGTGATCTTGAACGTATTGTACGCGGTAGATAAAAAGCATGATACAATATATTGTACTCTTCTTGCTTGCAATATATTGTATCATGCTTTTTTTATTATCTTTCCCTTGATCATTCTCCTGGTAGAGTATCAACCTGAGATCGACCAGGTACTTTACCAGAACGCGTTTTCCAGGAAAAATACATAGTAATTACAGCAATAATTGCACCGACGAGCAGTAACAGAATCGCTATAATTAACAGTACAAATAATATAGTACGCATACTACCTCCAGTAGTCCCATCTGCAAGGACAAACAGAGCGAATATCAAAATTTTCCTGCCCCCCTTTCTAACGAAGAACCAGTTTTATTACTACACTGGTAGGGATCAAGCACACTCTCAAGAGTAGAGCCACAAAATTAAGACGAAGCACTCCTTTTTTTAGTGATGTGTATAGTAAATACAGAGTATTCCTGAAAGGATTCACGATGTAAGCTTCATGATTTGTGCCTACTCAAGTACTATCTTTCTCATACTAAGGCTATCCGTTGCGCTTCAATCGTCCAGTGCGCTTGGCATAGCGTTCAGCGAGGCCAAAAACCCATAGACCCAGAGGGACGCTGACTATCCCACTAATGAATAAAGGCCAGCTACTTTGCCAGATTACAAACGACCAGATCGGCGCATTGTGTTGTAGGGCATCACGCAGGCCATTAAGTACATAGGTGGCGGGTGAGATACGAGCCACCGGTTGCATCCAGATCGGCAACACCTCAATTGGATAATAGACGCCCGATACGAGCAAGATCACGGCCTTAATGATATAGGACATCTGCGCACCTCGCTCGGTGAAGAGCAGAGGTAGCGCAGACGCAGCAATGCCCAGACCGATGAAGGAGATGCTACCTAGCACCAGTACAAAAACCGCCGTTAGATAGTTAGCCTGGCTCAAATCCAGGTTGAAAAACGAAGCAACGACGATCAACTGGAGCAGGGTGAACAGGATGCCATGTATAACCGCATACCAGCAGCTACCAAACATATGTGTAAAGCGCGAAATAGGGGCCATAAAAGTATGCTCTATGGTACCTTCCCAGCGCTCAATATTGATCATATCCGTAATGCCATCAAAAGTGACGCTGAGATAAGACCAGACTGCTGTACCGATGATCAGGTACAGTGTAAGAGAGTTCACCTGCGCCTGACTCACCGTGCCTAACATCTGAGTATTTTTGCTAATCAGTGTCACGCTCAGGGCATTGATAACATTGTAAACGAGCCAAACAACCTCCCAGGCCCAATAACGCTTCGTTAAATTCCAGTTGCGTTCGAAAAAGGCATAGCTGGCACGTGTCTGGTGCACCAATGAAGTCATGGATAGTATCCCTTCTATTTTTCTTCCTCGCGTTGCGCCTCTACTGCCTCGAACGCTTTCTCCCAACTTCCATAGCGCTTGATATCCTCTTCGGTAATCAAATGCGAGGCTGTATAATACATAAAAACTTCGTTCATCGTAACTACAGTGCCCCGACCCTGCAATGCAGCAACCTTTTGCTTTAAGCCTTCTGTCTCGCCTAGCGCAATGATGCACCCCTTATCAATGATAGCAACACGATCACATAGCGCTTCGGCCTCCTCCATATCATGAGTGGTAATCAGGATAGTTGCGCCATGCACGTCGCGCAACTCGTTCACAAAATTCTGTACATCGATCTTTGAGCGAGGGTCGAGGCCAGTCGTGGGTTCATCAAGCAATAGAACAACCGGAGAGGTGAGGAAGGCGCGGGCAATAGCGACCTTCTGCTGCATTCCACGTGACATATTCTCAAGTGGAGCATCAATGCGATCTGGCTTGATTCCCAATCGGTTCAAGATCTCTCTGATTTTGATGCGGGCAACCGAACCAGGCATGTTGTAGAGCCGAGCCGCATAAAGCAAATTCTCCATCGGCGACAACTTTTTGAAGAAAGAGGCTTCTACACTTACACGATTGATAAGACGCTGCACTATCGCCTCATCTTTTACAACATCATAGCCGAATACCATGATCCTTCCAAGATCAGGAATAAGCAGCGTTGAGAGCATACGAATAAGCGTTGACTTACCAGAACCATTTGCGCCCAGGATGCCCACTATCTCTCCTTGCTTCACGGTCAGGCTCACATTATCAATCGCACGCACTTCGCGCTTCTGCTTATCTTCCGCTTGAGACTTCCGCGCCCAGTGCCGGAATGGAGAAGATTTCTTAAAAACTTTTGACACGCCATCGATGACGACAGCATCAAGTGTAAGATCAATAGCAACATTTTTAAGTAGAGAAGTAGAAACGAGATCAGGAACAGTCATGATTTTTCTCCTATGAGGTTTAAAGAGCAACAAAAAACCGTGGGGCTGGATTTTTTCTTTACCAGTGCCCACGGTTGAGAGGTTTCTTTTCAGCTACGCCTGAACAAACGCCCCAGGCGGCCTCTCTCTAGAGATGGGCACACTGATCCCATGAGCCATGATGAAAATGGGCGGAACGGAAGAGCGGCAGCGGCCAACTTCATCGCTGAGGCTGATGGGCATAGCATGACAATTGCGGCTGAGAGCTATATTGTAGCCACACAGCATCATAGCAAAAGACGTGTTGTTGCTAGCCATGCTTGCCATCTCCTTTCGATAAATGGTATCAAAAATAATTACAGGATAAGCCTGAATTCAGGGCAATTTGAAGGGATTGCGCATACAAAACCTATGCACTTCTAGTATACGAATCTGTTAGCTATTTGTCAAGGGACACTTATGGGTCATTGAGATGACCCATATATTATGCATGATCTCGCCGCATGATTTCATGAGGCGAGAAGGTGCTATCTACTTCCGATTAGATCGTAAATATTCTCTCAGTTTTCCTTGTTGAATCTTTTGTACAACAGCGACATGGCGCTGCAAAGCCTGTTCGGGATCATCTGTACTAAATTCATGCACGGGGAGACGCACCAGTGTAAGATACCCATTCTGCTGAGGATAGATAGCAGTTACAATATCCCGCTTCATATGCGAATCATTGAAAGTTGCAACAACAAAGCGTTTCCCACCGGGTTCTGTTGCAATATGGCGAGCTAGATCTAAAGTATGCAAACGCACGGGCGGTGCATCGGGAATATCAATTAAGCGTGTTTGAGGGATAGTGAGCGGGATCAGCATTTGCTCACGTGACACCGATTCATCATTAGGCATAGAGACCTCCTACCTTACAGCAAACATAGAAATTGCAGCCCACAGGTTTGCGTTAGCGGGCTGCAATGTATAGTGTACGAGAGAATGTCAAGTTGGTCAAGCAATCGATTTAAACCTTCTTTTTTTTCTTTAGACCATCGAATCGTGTCCCAAACCATGCAGGCACCTTAAGTAAAAAGAATGGATGTCGCAAGACGTAGAAAAAGAGGCGTGGCTGCAGACGCCTCCAGAGGAGCACCAACTCAGCAAACTCCCCTCTATGTCCCGGATGCTCCTCACTCTCTGGATCGGCCCAGCGATCACGTACATAAATATCGCCCAATCGTTCCAGGGCCAGAGCATCATCAGAAGCAGGAAGGGTAGTAACAGAAAGTTCCTGAAAGTACTCATATGGCGTCTGTGACGAACGCTTTTTCACACCAGCCCACTCCGCCAGCATACACACACGACCATAAAGTTGAGTTGCCAGGTTATAGCGCTGGAAAAGTCGTCTCCACCATATGCCAAAGATCAGAGAAGCAAATAGGACCAGTAGTATGACGCTTCCCAGGGTTATCCCAATACGCTGAAATAATTGCGCCTGCGCCTGGCTAGCCGATGTCATAGCATCAACCCCACCATTTGTGCCATCATCCAGTTTATGGCGATTTTTTGCATTGGCACCCGCAAGAGGAAGCGCACCCAGCAGACTTTCACTCCCACTATTCAAACCACTTGATGCATCCTCACTGGATTGCGGGCGCGGGAAAGTAGCAAAGCTTGCAGACGGCTCAAAGTTCACCCATCCATAGCCCGCAAAATAGACTTGCGTCCAACTGTGTGCATCTACTCCCCGAATCACATACTGCCCATTTTCAAGATTTCCATGCGTATAACCTGCAACAACACGGGCAGGTATCCCCAGAGAACGTGCTATAAGCGTCATAGCAGATGAGAAATAATTACAAAATCCATCTTTAGCATTATTATCAAACAAGAACCATAACACAGGATCTTCACCGGACCGAGGGTGAATATTCGTATTATACTTGTAATTGGTCCGCAAGTACGTCTCTATGTTAACAACCTTATCGTACATTGATATCTTAGGATTCGGCACAATCTTCTTGAGTAGGGCCTGCAGACGTGGATCATGACTGATAGTGTCGGGTATCTGAGTGAAATCTTTTGCCACCTGGGGATCAAATGTTTCAACCGGCGCAGGCTCATCTGGATTGAGGTCAGGATTATATTTAGGCGCATCAGCAGGCATAGGAATGCTGCGCAATGATTGTTCGTCGGCAGCCGATACCTCAGAAGTCACCTCATACCGTGTACCAACTGCTAGATTCCCCTTATCGCCCAACCAGGCCACTATCCCACCAGCACCTGGCACAACCGACGCCTTGATAGACATTGATGCTACCGTTGACGCACCAGCAATGTAAGGGTGAAGCTCTCCTGGTGGGGTAACAATCTCAATTGTTTGTTTTATAATGCGAACCTTAACGGCATTAGCAGCCAGCGGTGTATTAGCACTGATAGCAAGTGGCTGCGTCTCGCTATTTGTAATGGACCAACCACCATTATATGTATCATAGCTTAATAGCATCAAGTACTGTGGTTGTGCATCATTACTCTTTACCCTATAGACAATTTCTCTGGTGAGATTAGGATCTCCACCGAGCACAAGTGTGTCACGAAAGTTGCCATGATTGGCTGGATTGACCCCTCCATTGACCGCTATAGCTCGATCCCAGACATTTTGAGCCTGGACGAAAGGGCTATCCTTCGAGTCCCAGATCAGTGAGGCCGTAGGATCTTTATAGTCCCCAGGCAAGATCCAGGAAAAGATAAGAATGCCAATAGAGATGAGTGCACCCGCCTGCATGAAATCCCAACCCAGATCATCAGAATAGCGTAAACCCGAGCGGTTCCAACGCTGCACCGATTCGAAAAGATTGAAGCGCAACAATAATAATAAAGAGGCTATAAGAAAAATCACCAGAAAGACGATATAGCCGGAGGGCACATTGTCCAGGTTTATCAGGAGCACGATGCTATTAGCAACGATCAATAGCCACGGGTTACGCATACGATACAGCAACCAGGCACTTGTATAGGCAAGGAAAAATCCTAACACAAGGATAAGAAAAAGAAAAATCGAATCATCGTTACTCGATCCTCCTCCCGCCAGGAGCACAAACCAACGCCCTAAACCCTGTATAAAACCAGTCATGCTACCATTGTAAAATGCAGCTGCCGTTTGCCAAAAAGCTAATAGTAAGTCCAACACGGTTGCAATCCCGTGTACAAGCAAGCTAGAAAAATGTCGCTGCTTCGCGGCCCATACACCTAATAGCAAACCAATAGCAGTCACAAATGTGAGCGTGTTTAAATGATCAACCCATGCAGCTACCTGAATCGACCAGACGGTACTATAGACAATCGTAGCCAGCAAAAAAAGCGAAAACCAGCCTTCAGCTAGACGTATATGTATTTCAGACAAAATCTTTCTGAATGGCACCTTCTCAGCATCCTTAGAATCGCGGAGAGTAGCGGAGATAAGCTTGGACAATTGTTCAGACGCTGCATTGCGCATTGCTATTGCCTCCGTTTGTTAAAACGCGCATCGGAACCACTTTCCAGAATTTGAGCTATGGGGTCACCACACTTGATACGCATTACAGGGATATCAGAACCTTCTAGTAAGGCCAGTGTATCTTCATCAGGAGGGCGATTTTCAAAAGAGGCTGCATCAAGCCCTACGACAGCAATTTGTACACCGCGCCGCTGCAAGTGCCGTAAACTTTCATGCCAATCACGCGAAGCAGAGGGGGTAATCACAATAGCCATGGTATTGCGCCCTAAATGGAAGGCATCCAGCGCCAGCACTTCTTTGAGTTCGGGTCCAGGACCTGCTGTCACGACAGCTAAAAGCTCAAGAACTCGTTCAATCTGACGCTCACCACGATCTATCGACAACAGTTCGCGCTTCACGCCGTTGACGATCATACCAACAGAAAGATCCTGCTGCAAAAAATAAGTAGCCACCGTTGCCGCAACAGTAACGCCATATTCTTCTGTGGACTGCTCATCCTCGCCCGCCTGCACTTCATCATGCAGATCGAGAAAGATCCAGGCATCTACGGCTGGATCAAGATCAAACTCCTTGACCATAAGCTTGTTATGATGCGCAGTAGAGCGCCAATGAATGCGACTGAGTGCATCCCCATTGGCGTATTCACGTACAGTGGTTGCGTTTGTGGTTGTTTGGAGCGCACGCCGTGAACTGCGACCTCGCCCAGGTAAGCCACCAGTGAAGAGGATGAAATGGGTCAGTTGATAGACATGCGGCAATACCAGAATCTCTTGTGAGGCTATCAAAGGGATATGTTGATGAAATAAGCCAAACGGGTCACCACTTGTAGCGCTTACAGGACCGAGTTGAAAACGTCCGCGCTGCCGACAGGTACTACGGGCTCGCCACATCGCTCGCTTTCGTCCACCCAGGCTTGCCACATACCCCGCACGATGTCCTGGCAATGTTGAACCATCTGTGATCTGGACCCAGAGTTTTGGCATGCCGCTCAGATTGTCCAACATCAGGCGTTCATCAAAAACCTCTCCAACCTGTACGCGACCGCTTGTCGATGTCCGTCGAAAGACCAGACCACGCAGGCTATAACGCGTCCACAGCCAGGATAGGATGAACAAAAACAGTAGGACATATGTGAGCACGTACAAGACCTTCCAGGCAATGCTCAACGCGAAGAAACCCAGGACAATAATGATGACAATCACTTGCCAGGGACGCATAGGCTAACGACCCTTTCCCCCACCGACCCAGGCATTGGGCACTGGTATCGTTTGTAATATTTCATCCAGCAAAGCCGAAGATGTAATTGAACGTACACGCGCTGCAGGTGTCACAATAATACGATGGGCAAGCGTTGGCTTTACAAGCAGCTTCACATCATCGGGTATAATATACCCACGTCCACGCATGGCCGCAAGTGCCTGAGCCGCTCGAAAAAGCGATAATGACCCGCGAGGACTTACACCGAGATAAATATTTGGATGGTTTCGGGTCGCATTGGCAATTGCAACAATATACTCGCGAATGGACGGATCAACATGCGTGGTACGTATCTGCTGCTGAATAATAATAAGCTCTTCGGCTGTCATAATCTGCGCCAGATCTTCAAGCGGATGGTGATGCTGATGACTGTCGAGAATATTAATTTCATCCGCTGCCTTTGGATAACCCAGCTTGATGCTCATCATAAAACGATC
This sequence comes from uncultured Chloroflexia bacterium, assembly GCA_963850365.1. Classification (GTDB taxonomy): domain Bacteria; phylum Chloroflexota; class Ktedonobacteria; order Ktedonobacterales; family Ktedonobacteraceae; genus Dictyobacter. The sequence continues at coordinate 666,686 of CAWKKX010000005.1, read as the reverse complement.
TAACTGCGCTTCTGGAAGCGGAAATGTGCCTTCATACTCAATAGGGTTTTGAGTTGCCATCACCATGAATGGCTGCGGCAAGTGGTAGGTCGAGCCATCAACGGTTACCTGACCTTCTTCCATTGCTTCTAATAATGCAGACTGTGTCTTTGGGGTTGCACGATTGATCTCATCGGCTAATACGATTTGGGCCATAATTGGTCCAGGGCGGTACTCAAAATTTGCTGTTTTCTGGTTATAGATCGAAATACCTGTCACATCACTTGGTAAAAGGTCAGGGGTAAACTGGATACGCTTAAAACTACAGCCAATTGAACGTGCAATTGCTTTCGTAAGCACCGTTTTACCTACCCCAGGTACATCTTCGATCAGTATATGGCCGTGACAAATAACGGCAATTAAACTAAATGCGACCGGTTCCGCTTTTCCTACTATAACTCGTTCAACGTTACCTACAACACGTTGTACAGCGATAGCTAAGTCTTGTACTGACTGCATTACACTCTCCCCACGAAGATTGGTCGAAGCTCAACACATCAAAGTCTGCCTAGCACCAGCATTATGTATAAGCATCTTATAATATCATTTGTACACGAGAGACACAAGCTATATGCACAGGTTGATAACTACTGATAAATACATCCTATTCTATAGATATTACGCAATTATTTCTCTCTTGTTGCATCTAGTTCCTCCGACAGTACCTTCATTCTTCATGCCTCATTATAAATGATCCCTGTATAATTCAGGTAAACGCCAGGGCCATGCCCTTTTGTATCAAGGGACTATCCTCAGAGCCGAGTCTATGTTATCATAAACGGCATGAGTAAGAGCGACCAGGATTTCACGAACCGCTACGAAGACCAACAAAAAGAGGAATTATACGCAGTCGTCGTTGGTGATGTTCAGGGAGTGGGGTTTCGCTATTTTGTTGTCCAAAAAGCTCAGTCTCTGACGCTGCATGGTTATGTGCGCAATGACAGTAATGGTGACGTTGAAGTTGTCGCTCAGGGAGCACGATCTGCCCTCGAACATCTCCTTGTTTTGCTACGCCAGGGACCATCAGCAGCGCAAGTATATAAGGTACATACAACGTGGAGAGCACCAACAGAACATATAAGCGGTTTCCACATTAGATGGTAACAACTTGAAGAGATAAAGAGGATACATTATGATTGATCGCGAGACGGTACAAAACGTAGCTAAACTCGCCAGGCTAGGGCTGAGTGAGGAAGAGATCGACACCTTCGGAAGTCAACTTTCTGCGATTCTGGGACATATTCAGATTTTAGAGGAGGCCGATGTGAGCGGTGTCTCCCCAACAGCACATGCCTCACGCCTCACCAATGTTATGCGCAAGGATATTGCTGAACCATCTTATGCACCAGAAGTATTATTGGCAAATGCTCCCGACCAGGAAGATAACTGCTTGAAGGTCAATGCGATCCTGGAGGAGGGTTAGACAAAAATGACAGAATTATATCAATTAAGCATTCATGAAGCGGGCGAACTCCTGCGCCAGCGAAAACTCTCTGCGGTTGAACTGACACAAGCTCACCTTGATCGCATCCGCGCAGTTGACCCCAAAGTAAAAGCCTTCACTCTTGTGACCGATGAACTAGCACTACAACAAGCCAGAGAGGCTGATAAACGCTTTGCCAGCGGCGAACATGTCCATCCACTCACAGGTATTCCTATCGCGATTAAAGACGTTATCTGTACCAAAGATATCACGACGACCTGCGGCTCTCGTATGCTAGAGCACTTCAAGCCACCCTTTAACGCTACGGTAATGGAACGCCTGCACGAGGCCGGTATCGTGATGGTGGGCAAGACCAATATGGATGAGTTCGCAATGGGCTCTTCGACCGAACACTCGGCATTCTTTCCTACTCATAATCCCTGGGATCTTGAGCGTGCTCCCGGCGGCAGTAGCGGTGGCTCGGCCGCTGCCGTGGCGGCAGGTATGGCGATGGGTTCTTATGGGAGCGATACTGGCGGGTCAATTCGTCAACCGGGTTCATTGTGTAATGTGATCGGTTTTAAGCCAACCTATGGGCGTGTCTCACGCTATGGTCTCGTTGCTTTTGCGTCCTCGCTCGACCAGATCGGCCCCTTCGCCCGCAGCGCACGCGATGCTGCTATTTTGCTCCAGGCTATCGCGGGCTACGATCAGCGCGATTCCACCAGTTCGCAAGAACCTGTACAGGACTATAGCAAAGCTCTCTCCGGCACGATCAAGGGTATGCGCATCGGCGTACCAGAGGAATACTGGGTTGAGGGCACTCAAGATGGCGTCGTCAAGGTGGTGCGCGAGAATATCGACCTCCTGCGTGAGATGGGCGCTGAGATTAGCCCGGTCTCTTTACCCCATACTAAATATGGTGTCGCCGCATACTATATTATTGCACCCGCTGAGGCCAGCTCAAATCTAGCACGTTATGATGGTGTCAAATATGGCTATTCTTATCGCGATACGACTGATATGTGGGAATCGTTGGAGAAGACACGCGAATATGGCTTCGGCCCTGAGGTGAAACGCCGTATTATGCTCGGCGCATACGCTCTCTCTGCTGGCTACTACGATGCATATTATAAACGCGCAGAAAAAGTGCGTACGCTTATCCGTAACGATTTCGAGCAGGCCTTTGAGCGCTTCGATGCTCTGGTTAGCCCCGCTTCACCAACGGTCGCTTTCAAGATCGGCGAGATCTCTGAGCCCTACCAGATGTATCTACAAGATGTCTTTACCATTCCTGCTAACCTGGCTGGTATCTGTGGCGTTTCTATTCCCGGCGGTTTCAGCGATGGTCTGCCGGTCGGCCTGCAACTATTGGGGAATGCCTTCAAAGAAGATGTCATCCTGCGTATTGCTGATGCTTTTGAGCAAGTTACTAACTACCACACACAGTGGACTAACGCACTCTAGCACCCTATATTTTATAAAAAAAGTAAATCGCCCGTTTCGCTGTATTATCTCCACGTTAACCGCACCTAATATAGTGAGAGATAATACAGCAGGTAAAAAATTCATTTGAAATCAGGTACATGCTCTAATGAGACGCCGTATCCTTGCCACCCTTTTGCTTCTGCTGGCGCTCAGTCTTTTGATCTTTGCTGCTCTCCTTGAGTTTACTGCCTGGGGACAAACAGTATTTGTCTCAACAGGTATTATTGCGCCAACACCTACGCCTATTCCTTTACCTACTCTCACTCCGACGCCCACACCCACTCCTCTACCCGTCCTGACTGTACAAGGACCACCACCCCAGATTAATGCTAGCGCGGTCTTTCTCATGGATACAGATACAGGTCATGTATTAGATGAGGTCAATGCGGAGAAGACGCTACCAATGGCTAGCACAACAAAAATCATGACTGCCCTTATCGCTATTCAGACAGCAGACCTTGATCAACTGATACCAGTCAAACAAGATGCCATTAATCGCGTAATTTTAGATGGCGGCAGCAGTGCAGGTTTAGTAACTGGCGATTCACTTCCACTCAAAGCTATGCTTTATGCGCTCTTACTGCCTTCGGGCGATGATGCAGCATTTGCAATTGCAGACGAACTGGGCGGCACACAGACAAATTTTGTGCAGCGCATGAATCTCTTTGCATATCGCCTGCACCTTTTTCAAACCCATTATAATAATCCAGACGGTCTTACCCTCGATAATAACCTACAACACTATACAAGCGCCCATGACCTGGCAACCTTGACCCTCTATGCTATGCATATTCCACTCTTTGCACAGATTGTACAAACGCAACACTTTACATTTAGTACAGCACAACATACATACAAGTGGGATAACACGAATAAGCTACTAGCTACATATAATGGCATGACAGGTGTAAAGACGGGACATACCGACGCCGCCGGTTATTGCCTGGTCTTTACGGCCACACGCAATAACCACCACCTGATAGGAATTCTTTTAAACAGCCCGAACGAACTGCAACGAAACAAAGACGCATTGACGCTGCTCGATTGGGGCTTTAACTTACCGCTACGCCCACCCACTTTAGATTAGCGACTTCGCCATGCCTTAACACATCTCACATATTTTATTTATTTTTACAATCAACGGGATTGTAAAAATAAATAAAATATGTGAGACACAAAAATCGAGCACGAACGTGGGGATGTTCGCGCCAGATTTTTTATTTTTTGCTGAAGGCTGCATCGAAAGCGACATTGGATGGTGCAAAGTCGGTTCGTCGTACAAAGGCAATAGCATCCTGTGCGCCCCATTCACGGTCCATACCGGAATCTTCCCACTCGATAGAGAGAGGACCTTGATAACCAATGCGATTCAGCGTACGGATAAGCGCTTCAAAATCTACATCGCCGTGACCAGGCGAGACAAAATCCCATCCGCGCTCTGCTTCGCCGAAGTTAAGGTGCGATGCCAGAATACTTCTCCGTCCATTCAGTTTGCGCTTCGAGTCTTTAACATGGACATGATAGATACGAGCGGCAAACTCTTCTACAAAGGCAGCCGAATCGAGGAACTGATGCGCGAAGTGGCTGGGATCAAAGTTAATACCAAAGCCTGGGCGATTATTGATGGCATGAAGAGTCTTCTGAGTAGTTACAAAGTCGTAAGCGATCTCGGTCGGATGAACCTCCAGGCCGAATTTGACACCCTCTTGATCAAACACATCAATAATAGGGTTCCAGCGCCTCGCAAAATCCTCGTATCCCTGCTCGATCACCTGAAAATCATTAGGAGGAAAAGAGTAAAGCATATGCCAGATACTAGAGCCGGTAAAGCCGTTGATCTGCCTGACCCCAAATTTAGCAGCAGCACGTGCGATATCTTTCATACGCTCAGCTGCACGTTTGCGTACACCTTCGGGCTCTCCATCACCCCATACATCCGCTGGAAGAATGCCTTTGTGACGAGCATCAATGGGATCACACACGGCCTGACCTACAAGGTGAGCACCAATAGCATATACCTTCAAATTATACTTATTGAGCAGGGCTTTGCGCTCATCAAGATATCCTGATTCGCTAAGAGCACGCCGCTCGTCAAAATGCTCGCTAGAACATGCTAATTCAAGACCGTCAAATCCCCACTTACTCACTTTGGCGGCAAGTTCTTCAAGAGGTAGGTCAGCCCATTGACCGGTGAAAAGTGTTACAGGTCGTGCCATTACGTCCCCCTTACTAAAAACTTTTGTCGTACTTCCTCGTCGTACCTGCTAGCAAAGTCGCTACAGGCTGGTAACAAAATAATGTATACGCACATATACACACATATACACACATATACAGCAATAGCGATGTATAAAGCATGCATTTCAGTATACCATATTGCAGCATATCATGTCCGAGCCACTCAACTGAGCCTGCATGTAATACACCTCTGCAATGCACACATCTAATCTAATTCTGCTCCTTTCTTAATAGGGGTGCATATACCACGCTCTATCAATATGTCAATTGTCAGGAAATAATTTGCGATTCCAAAAAAGTACTGGTAAGGTTACTGTAAACATGATAGAATGGTCACACTTACTAATACCATATCATTTGAATAGAGTATGATGCATGCGTTACGCAATTTTTACTGATATCCACGCAAATTTAGAGGCGCTAGAAGCTGTGCTCGCTAAAATAGACGAGCTAGCACAGGAGGAACATATTGACGAGATCTGGTTCCTGGGAGATCTCGTCGGTTATGGTCCAAACCCAAATGAATGTATTGCTAAACTTAGAGCACGCACAGATGTCATTATTGCTGGAAATCATGACTGGGCAGCCGTTGGGAAAATCGATTTAGAAGATTTCAGTGAAGCTGCACGCATCTCAGCAGAGTGGACAGCTACTCAACTCACTGAAGAACATCGTACATTTTTAGCGGATTTACCCGAACGTATTGAGAAGAGCGATTTCTTACTTGTGCATGGTAGCCCTTACGGTCCGCTCTGGGAATATCTTACCTCTGAAGTGCTGGCTGAGAGAAGCTTTCAGCAATTTACGAACCGCTACTGCCTGGTCGGACATACCCATGTTCCTATCATCTTTTTCCAACCAGATACAATGGCAAACGCTCCTACCCGTCCATTAGCAGTCGATGAGGCTATCGAACTCCTGGACAACTCATCCGCAGATCCAGACACAGAGCCCGTTGTGCAAATACAAGATGAGATGGAGCCTACCACAACAATTGACGAGTATGATGAGGCAGAACCGATTCATGCCATTCGTCCAACGAAGCATAGCAATAAAGTGATGGAACAAGCAACCAGTGTCCAGACAGAGAACAAGGAAATTCAGACTTTTATTGTTGATACGGCCGATGCCGTTACAGAGCTCCATCAACAACTCGCCGATGATGCACCAGAAGAGGTTCTAGCTTCTCCACCAGACTCGCAGGCAACCGATCCATCGACCGATACGCCCATTCCACTTCAACCATCACAAAAACACATGCTGATGGTGAAGACGAGCGAGAGGTAAGCGAGGAAGAGCTTGTAGAGGAAATCACGCCCGAAGAAACCATCCAGGGTGCAGAAGAACGCCTCAACCAGGAAATAGAGGAACTGCTCACACTGCTGGGTCTGAGTCAGAGCATGATTGAAGTCACAAATGAAATGGTTGTTCCGCCAGATGGAACATGGCACGCGCAAAAGGGTTACCGTGCTATAATTAATCCGGGCGGTGTGGGTCAGCCAAGAGATGGCGATCCTCGCGCCGCATTTATGATCTATGATACAGAGAGCGGCGGCTTTACTTTCTACCGCGTTTCCTATGCAATTGAAAAAACACAGAAAAAGATTATCGAGGCCGGGTTGCCGCAGTATCTGGCAACGCGCCTTGCCTATGGACGTTAACCAGGTTCTCTATGAAACTAATTATCGGTCTGGGTAATCCAGGTAGCCAATACGAGCGAACACGCCACAATGTCGGTTTCCATGTTGTAGATAGTCTTGCAACTACATATAGCTTGCGTTGGGAACGACGCAATCGCGCTTTACTGGCCAGCGGCAACATTGGCGCTGAAAAAGTGGTTCTGGTCAAGCCAATTACATTTATGAATAACAGCGGAGAAGCTGTGAGCGAGCTTGTCCATTGGTACAAAATACAGCCAGAAGAAATTCTGGTCGTTTATGATGACCTGGATCTTCCCGTGGGCCAGATCCGTTTGCGCCCAAAAGGAAGTGCCGGTGGACACAATGGCCTGAGTAGTATCATTCATCATCTGCATACCGACCAGTTTCCACGCTTACGCGTTGGGATTGGACGACCGAGCAACGCGCACATCAACACGGTTGACTACGTTCTGGGCACAGCTTCGGGCGATGAGGGTATCCTGCTAGCAACAGCCGAAAGCAATGCAACTGAGGCAGTTCCACTCATTTTGCAACAGGGCGTTGGTGCAGCCATGAATATACTTAATGCAGACCCAGAAGCTCTGCGAAAAGCTGAAGAGAAACGCCGCCTGCAACAGGAGCGCAGAGAACAAGCCCGCCTGCGTAAACAGGAAGAGCAAGCAACCAGTCAACCACAAGAGAATACTGATCAAACTACCAGCAAAGGCACTATGAAGGCTTGATTTTCCTGGCCCTCGTATCCTCCTGTCCAGCATATTCCTCTTTACGGGATTAGACAGTGTACCTGAACTATCAGGTACTATTGGAATTTGCTGTTTCACGCTCAGCGAAATTTTGCCAAACTGTAAGCAAAGCCAAGCAAACGACCAGAACGTACGAATTAGCGTAGAGAGATCCTATATATTTAAAAAGTGTTACGATGAGTGCTCATATAGCAAAGAATGAGAATAAATACAGAATCTCTGCCATACCATCTAGACGCCAATGCAGTTAATACGGTATGATAAAAGCAGTAGGAAAAAGTGCAATGCTCACGCCACCCCATCTCGTGTTCATAGGGGTGCGGTTCATTGTGTCCGTTGGAGGCTGATGTGACATTACAAGGTTTACTTACACTACTCACTCAAAGACCTGAATATCGCCGCCTGCGCGAAAAGCTGCAAAATTCAGAGGGCATACCAGCACTGACAGGCATTACAGAGGCTGCACGCCCATTTGTAGTGGCAAGCCTGGCCATATCACTCAAGCAACCACTCCTGCTTGTGGTAAACGATGAGGCGGAAGCACTGCGTATAGTTGAGACGATCAAAGCATTTGTGCCTAATCCAAGTGATGTCTTTTGCCTTCCCGACCGTAACGCCCTTCCCTATGAACGACTGATTGGCGATAGTGTGACGACCCAACAACGTATGCAGACGCTGCTTGCGATGGTCGAGCGCGAACGTACAGCGCTTGTCGTTTGTTCCGCACGCACATTGACGCAGCTGGTCATCCCTCCACAAGAGTTGTTTGCGTCCCTCTTTCGCGTACAGACAGGGCAAGAAGTTGATTTAACGATGATGTTGGAACATCTCTACAATCTTGGCTATGAGCCTGTCACTGAGGTAGAAGAGCCAGGGCAATTTAGCCATCGCGGTGGCATCATCGACCTCTTTCCTCCTACGATGCTACGCCCGGTGCGCATTGAGTTCTTCGGCGATGAGGTCGATTCTATTCGTACTTTCGATCAGGAGACACAGCGCTCTCTCAATAAAGTTGAATATTGCATTATTGGTCCCTCGCGTGAAGCTTTACCCGCTCGCGGCCCGCTCGTTGCCCAGGAACTGGCACAACTGGATAGCAAGATTCTCCATTCCGACGCAGAAGAACGTTGGAAACGCGATCAGGAACTCCTCCGGCAACAACGCTCGTTCGAGGACATCGCTTTCTATCTCCCCTATCTGCACGATAGAGCCACTGTTCTCGATTATCTACCACGTAATGGACTGCTACTGCTCGATAATCCTGCTGCTATTCAAAATCGTATCTTTGACCTCGATGTACAGGCACAGGATATGAAAAATCGCATGGAGCGCGAGCGTGAAAATCCAGCCCATCTGCGCGAGGCTTATGTTTCCTGGAATCAGTTGGAACCACAAATTCAGCAACGCCGCCAACTCCGCTTCGCAGATATCCTTTCTACGGCTGAGGGCGACTTCGATGTTCGTCAACAGGGTGGTACAGAATATTTGATCCCCGAATTCCATAGCGCGAACTCATATGGAAGCAGGCTACGAGCCTTTGTACAGGAGTGCCGTAAAACTCTCGATAATAGGGACCGCGTGGTGATTGTGACCATGCAAGCCCGCCGCATGGCAGAAATATTAAGCGACGAGAGTATTCTACAGGATAATGCTATTCATGTAAGCCCTGGAACAAATATTAATCAGTTGCCCGAAGCGGGTACCCTTACGCTCATCCAGGGACAATTGCCTGAGGGCTGGCAATCGCGCTCGCTGGCTCTCTATGTCTATACCGATACTGAGATCTTTGGCTGGTCGAAGCGCCGCAACGCTCTGCGTCGCAAACCGGTCACACCTGCCTCATTTCTTGCTGAGGTAAAAGCGGGCGATTATGTTGTCCATCAAGAACATGGCATCGGGCGGTTTGAAGGCCTTGTCAAGATGAACCTGACCAGTGTTGAACGAGAATATCTACTCATCCACTATGCAGGTACCGACAAACTTTACATCCCTACCGATCAGTTAGATCGTATCACCCGCTATATCGGTATGGGCGATTCTGTTCCGGCCCTCAGCAAATTAGGGACAAGCGAGTGGGCACGCGCCAAGTCAAAGGTGAAAGAGAATGTCCAGGAGGTCGCACAGGATCTTTTAAAACTCTATAGCCAGCGTGAGGCTGCACAGGGTCATGCATTTCCTTCCGATGCCGAACAGCCATGGCTACAAGAACTTGAGGATGCCTTCCCTTTTCAGGAAACACCAGACCAGCAACATGCAATAGATGATGTCAAGGCCGATATGGAACGCCCCAGACCCATGGATCGCTTGATCTGCGGCGATGTGGGCTATGGCAAAACGGAGGTTGCCCTGCGTGCCGCATTTAAATGCGTGCTCGATCAGCGTCAGGTGGCCGTCCTGGTACCAACAACGGTGCTGGCACTACAACACTATAATAACTTTAAAGAGCGCCTCAAGGCCTATCCTGTACGCGTGGAATTGCTCAGCCGCTTTCGCTCGGAAAAAGAACAGAAAACGGTGTTGGAGGATCTTGCCTTTGGAAAAGTTGACATTGTAATTGGCACACATCGCCTCCTACAAAAAGATGTTGTCTTCTTTAATCTGGGCCTCCTGGTTGTTGATGAAGAGCAGCGCTTTGGCGTTATTCACAAAGAACGCCTCAAACAGATGCGTAGCGAGGTCGATGTCTTGACGATGACAGCAACACCTATCCCACGCACACTACACATGTCACTCGTCAACCTCCGCGATATGAGCGTTATTGAAACACCACCACAAGAGCGTTTACCTATTCGTACGACTATTCGCGAGTATGACGAAACCCTCATACGCGAGGCTATCTTGCGCGAGATAGATCGCGGCGGTCAGGTCTTCTTTGTACATAATCGTGTACAAGGTATCCAGGTTATTGCCCAGAAACTCCAGAAGCTCATTCCAGAGGCACGTATCATCATTGGACACGGACAAATGAACGAAGAGCAGCTAGAACGCGTTATGGTGGGCTTCTCTAACGGTGATTACGATGTACTCATTTCAACCACGATCATTGAGAATGGCCTGGATATCCCCAATGCCAATACAATCATCGTCAATAACGCCGCTTACTTCGGCCTGGCACAGCTCTATCAACTACGCGGTCGCGTAGGGCGTGCAACACAACAAGCTTACGCATACTTTTTCTATGGCAAAGAAGCTAAACTCACACCCATCCAGGAGAAGCGCTTGCGTGTGATCTTTGAAGCAACTGAATTGGGCGCGGGCTTCCGTATCGCTATGAAAGATCTGGAGATTCGTGGTGCCGGTAGCCTGCTTGGTGCAGAACAGTCGGGCTTCATGAACACCGTCGGCTTCGACCTTTATACCAAACTGCTTACAGAAGCGGTCCAGGAATTGCAGGGCAAGCAGGCAGAAGCAGGCACAGCCACAACCAGTGTTGACCTGCCAATCGATGCATATCTACCAGACGAATATATTGGTGACCGCACCCTGAAAGTTAACTTCTATCAGCGCCTCGCCAACTTAAACCAACCAGAACAGGTTGAGGCGATGGAAGCGGAATTAAGCGACCGCTTTGGTGCAATACCCCAACCAGCACAAAATCTCCTGATGATCATTCGTCTGAAAACTGAAGCGGCACAATTAGGCTATGAAACTATTTCTATTAAGGACAATGAGCTTGTCCTGACCGTCAAGCGCGATGTCGTGCCAAACCGCATCATGCTCTATCGGCGCTTCCGCAATGATGCACGAGTGCAGCAAGGGGTTATCCGCATTCCTCGTCGCTTATTAGGCTCCAATTGGCTGGAGCAACTACGCGAACTCTTGCCAACAATTACTGCATCAGCCTCATCAACCACTTCCTAGTCTCATTTCTTTCAGTGCCTTTAAGCATGCCTTCTCACCGTTTGCGCTATTAATTCCGTGTATGCATCAAATGGAACATCAATGCCTGTTTATAGTCCAGTACACTTACCACCCCGGTTTTAACAACCTGATTTGCCAGATTCAGCAGAGTTGAAACAACTTGTAAGCGAGTATCATCAAAATGGGCCTGCTGACGTAGCATCTCTAGTAACTGTGCTGGTCCTTGATCAGAAATTTCGATGCCCGCCTTCACTGACTCAATACGCAGCCAGATGACCAACTGATGACGCATCTGCTCAAAAATAGCAACGTCGTCTTCTCCCACAGAGAGCATATCGCGTGATCCAGCAGCGGAACCAGATGTGAGCGAGTTATGCTGCTGGCCCTGCGATGCTGTTGGTGAAACACTACGCGCACGAAGCGCAGATGCAGAGACCGCCGCAACAGAATGTGCAGTATCGGTCAACAATGACCCGGATACCTGCACGCCATTGCTACCTGCAGTTTTCATTGGTGCTGCGGTTGAAGCCATTGGTGTAGAAGAGATAGGAGGCGTCATAGGTGTCTGTGCCTCGCTCGGCGACTTCAATGTTCCTGGCTTCTTCCCGCCAGAAACCATTTGTCGGTTATCCCCAGGTTGTTCCAACGGCCCCGATTGATATCCCCGGTCGGAAACAGCCGGTCGCATAGCACCAGGTTGCTCCAGCATACCTGATTGACGCCTCCCATTAGGCTCTACAGGTTGCCCCGATGGCGATAACCTGCGGGTAACGACAGGTGCTGTTGCAGGACTGGCCGATGCAGCTGGCGCTGGACTTACAAAGGGATCAGACTTCGTACCGGGACCGGGCTGTGGCAGCACTACAGGCGCATATGGACGTGAGCTAGCAGGCGGGGTCGCCACCGTTTGTCGTTTTGCAGCAGCATCCAGATCTGCATTTGCCTTCTGTCCCACGGAGGTCGTGGCTGGCGGAACGCGCATAGTACGTCGAACGGGGCCGGCAGTCGCCCCTGCCGGTGCAACCACCTGTGCGGGGCGCGGCTCATTCACAATTACCGTTTGCGCTTCCCCTCTTATCTCTTGCATTTTCTGCTGTAAAAGCATGGTTGCCTCAGAAATTTGCTCCCAACCTGACTCCTCCTTACCATTCGTGCTCGCCCAGGAGACAACAGGACGCGGGCTGCCAAAGGGAGGTGTGTTCTGCTTTTGCCCCGTGAGATGATTACGCAAACCCTGCGTTACGGTTACTGCACACGAACTAATCAGCATACGTATATCGGACATCCTACGACGCCCTTGATCACCAAAGAAACTACGATTACGCTGAACGAACTGTATAAAGAGACGTTCTATCTGGTGCTGGAAATCAGGCGATGTTAGATCTATACGGCTCCATGCCGTAAAATCGACGGAGCTTAAATAGAGCCATACTTCCTGGCGTTTCTTACGGTCAACCGGACGCATTTGCAATGACTCAGTTCGATGATCAAAAAAACGCGGATAACAGAAATTAGCAATAAGCGTTTCCGCTAGTTCAGCTTTCAAACGCGCAATTTCTGCAGGCGGAAGTTGACCTAAATAAATGCCCATCCTACATTCCCTTTCGTTCTACTGCTAGCTTGCCATTGAGAATCAATGATGCCTTTTTACATAATCTACTCTACAATTGTTAATGGCATCAACTGCAATGCATCTGTACCTCGTCTGGTTGTTACTGTTTCAGGAGCACTCAAGATCTGCAAAGGCAACCTGGCTTGTACATCCATCATTGTACTCGATGACTGTACTAAAGGTAAAAGGGCAATGGACAAATGTGCTAGTCCATCGGGGATGTTACTCGCCTGGAGGTTAAAATCTCTGCTCGTGACACGAATAATGCTGCCTGGCTTCCATATGTTCGACTCGCACCAAAGCAGCTCTGGCACGTCATTGCTCACCATGTATTCTTTGCCATTACTGCTCTGCATAAAAATAATGAGTTGTAGTGGCGTGCTAATAGGACCCTCTACTCGCCAGTACGTGGTAACATTCACATATCCTGTTGCCTTACTTAATAACCCCGATCCACTATAGTCATAGCCCACCAGGCTCATTTTTCCATGCTCTGGCGCGGCAAAGGTTACATTGAGTGGATGTGCCACCTGTTGTGGCGTCACATAAAGATTGGAACAAAAACTTTCTGGCAAATCGAATGTAGCTAATGTTGGGTCTCCTTCTCCATCAGGATGAACAGGCGATGAAGGGGAGATACTAGCTGGCGGTAATCCTCGTTTCAGTAACAAATAGCCATCTTGCCCCGCAACAACTCCATAATTACCCGATAGCAGAAGATGCTTTACTTCGCTCGCGTATTCCGATGAACTCGAATACGGATAAATATCACTCGTCACATCTAGAAGTACATAATCTACCTTTGTATCTTCATAAGGAAACATATAGATGAATTCTCGCTGACTCATATGCGGCACAAGTTTTGTCTGGGCAGAAACAGAAGCATCCTTAGGAACCAGATCGATGAAATGTTGTGCCAGAGCCAGGTGAGCCGATGACTGCGGCCAGCTAAATCCCTGGGAAAATGGCAATTGACCATGAAAATAATAATCTGAACGCACTGCACTGGTAAGCATACCAAAAGACAATACTATCAACAAACCTACCGATACGGCATGTCCCCACATCTGCATACGCGATGCAAAATTTCCACTTGATCGCATGATACCTTCGCTTTGCCGCGCTAAGACAGCAAAGCATAAGCTTGCGATCCATACGATTAATACGAGAGATTCAATCACAGCGAAGATGATAATTGGCACAATCTCGGCACTATAATGGAAAAGGCCACTATACATCTGAGGGTTACTACTTACCAGATTGAGCAATATAACCGGCATAGCAAGTATCATCACCCAGGGAGCAAATAAAGGTAAATAGAAAAGAGGATCGCCATTGCGCATAGGGATATAGCCCGCTGGCCCTAGAAGAACATGAATATATGCAAAATGATCTTTCTCCCATACATACGTATTTAAAAATACACGCGGATGGAACAAAATGTTTTTTATAAGCCCAACAGGGCTTTCACCAACGTTGTTGTAGCGCGAAATAAGTAGTGGATGCCCTGTCGGGCTGAAATGCGGCATGATAACATAATAACCCAACAAAAACCAGCAACACGCCAGTAACGCCAACCCCCCACCACTCAGCCAACGACGTTGAAAGACCAGCGACCAGAGGCCGATCATCAGGACTATAAGCGGCACTTCTTCTTTACATGCCATTGCCAGAATAGCGAAGGTAAAAAACCAGACTGTACGACGTGTATACATAAAGTAGAGTGCAAAAAGTAATAACCCGGCAGTTAACGTAACGGCATGAAAGTCTGCAACGATGGCCTGCTGTTGTACCGGATACAGTAGATACAAACATGCGATGACCACTCCAATCCAATTATTGCGTAAGCGCAGCCGTGCTAGCCAGAAAGCTGGATAAGCTCCGCTTGCTACTATAAGTGTTTGAATAACAATTAAGACCTTAGGATTAGACCAGATGAGATAAAATAACGATATAGGGAAAAGAATAGGCTCGAAGTGAATTGCGAAACGCATAATGCCATTGGGAGAGGCACAGTTTGTATCAAAGACAATGTTACAAATCGTTTGATGCAACACATGTCCATGCACCGTACTCCAGACTGCCTGATCCATGATACCGAAATCCTCGGCATTGGTCTGGAATGCATCCTGCTTTGCAAAGAGAAATGTTATAAAATAGATGCTGAAGCAGAGAACAGCTACGGTTACTGCCCCTGTTGCCACCCAGAACGCACGAGTACGCGGCATAGGTTCGGGAGCAGGATAGAGGCTGCCTCTTCTGGTAAACATTGCAAGCCGCTTGCGCCAGATTTCATTCTTCACGTACAAACTCCTGTTCAATGCACCATACCACCATTGCATCAACAGAGATATCTACTGCTGGCGCTATTTTATTTTTATGCAACGTGGGCTGAGTCTCCCATGCATTTCTTTGTAACACATTTGTCTGCTGTCCTACATCCTTGTAAACCCCACTCATGATAACAAACTGAGGCAATACAAGAACGGATAAAATTTGCCGTTGCATTAATCAAGTACCTGTCTAATGTTGTACTCTTCGCCGCGCTGAAAAGAATAGTAACGTACCATCTCACTTTGCAATCCAGCTAAAAAGAACTGAATCCCAAAGATCATCAGCAGAATACCACCAAACAGGAGCGGCTGTTGATGTATCGGTTCGTGTGTAATCACAAAGCTACGAAACACGACATAGGCATCAACAACAAACCCTAACAGAAATGTCCAGAAGCCAAGTGGCGCGAACAGACGCAGAGGGCGACGTAAAAATTTCACCAGGAACAAAATGTTCATCAGGTCGATAAGCCCCTGCGCAAAACGCCTGGCTCCAAACTTAGAAACGCCAAATTTACGTGGATGGTGGCGCACTTTGATCTCGGCCACACGGAAGCCACGCGAGGCAGCAATGACGGGAATAAAGCGGTGGAAGTCCCCGTAGAGTTTTAAATGCTGATCCTCAATCACTTCGCGCCTGTATGCCTTAAAGCCACAATTGATGTCATGCAAATGAACGCCCGTCACTTTATTTACCAGGCCATTAAAAACACGAGATGGAAATGTCTTTGAAATGGGGTCAAGGCGAGGGAATTTCCATCCAGTAACAAGGTCGTAGCCCTCATCTAGCTTTTCAAGATACCGGGGGATTTCCTGAGGATCATCTTGCAAATCCCCATCCATTGTAAACACAACATCGCCGTGTGCAAGACCAAAGCCAGCAACCAGTGCAGGCGTTTTACCAAAATTTTTGCGGAAGCGCACCACGCGCACGATATCAGGATGCTCTTCATACAAGCTCTTCATTACATTGAAAGTATTGTCAGTACTGCCATCGTCAACAAAAATTATTTCATATGGTTTTCCAAGTTGATCAAGCAAACTTACTAGTTGCGCATAGAGTAGCGAGATATTCTCTTGCTCATTCATCGCAGGCACAACAATAGAAATTGCAACTCTCTGTTTTGCCTTTGAAGTTTCCATTTCAGCTATATTTGTTTCTAACATAACTCCGGTGTTTTGCATATATTGATCTCCACTCACACCTGGTGAACACGCCAGCCCCTAGCTTGTAGTTGGGGACAATTATAACATACCCATTTGGCGTTCTATACGGCATGGTACTAAT
Organism: uncultured Chloroflexia bacterium; assembly: GCA_963850365.1. GTDB lineage: Bacteria > Chloroflexota > Ktedonobacteria > Ktedonobacterales > Ktedonobacteraceae > Dictyobacter. The sequence goes on along the minus strand of CAWKKX010000005.1, from coordinate 650,000 downwards.
GCATTTTATGCTATCATGCTAATATAACGGACAGATATCCTGCAGAGACACATTCGACACTAACACTATTACTAAATTGTTGTGCCACGACCACAACAACCACGAGGTATTGCCGCCGTGTGCCCTGCCAGGAATATGTCCCCTCTGGAGATGGCTACGCAGGCTTGTTCCAATCACGATTGACAGGATACTAACGTTGCAGGTTTTCAAAAAAATCTGGTCGGTCGGTTGTGAGGGAGTCTACGCCGTTGGCAGTCAGGAGGAGTAATTCGTTGAGGGAGTTCACAGTCCACAATCCCAGTTTCAATCCATTGGCCCGGATCGTCGGCAACATATCTGCGGTAAACAGTTTCCGATCCATATTGATCCAGTTGCAGCCAATTGCAGTAACTTTCTTGCATAAATCTTCTACTGCATTGCTATCCTCTGGTGACCAGAGACGGCGCGAGACAATTGCACCTGTGGTCAGATTTGGCTCAAGTTTCTTTACATTCAGCAAAGTTTGCCAGTCAAAGGAGATAATTAGAACCTTATCGATCATTTTTGCCGCACGCACTTCGCTTATCACGGCCTCCACAATCTTAGGATAGCGCCAATATGCATTATCGCGTTCGGCGAGCTTAATCTCGATATAGACCTGCACGCGACCCTTTGCCAGTGTCAGTACCTCGCGCAGAGTCGGGATCTGTTCAACCTGCGGCCAGCCTCCAGAAAAATGGGCGGCGGCATTGAGTGAGCGCAGATAAGCAAAATCCAGATCAAGAATATTTCCCTGGCCATTGGTTAAACGATTGATGGTTGCGTCATGAAATACGATTGCCAGTCCATCCCGACTCATCTGCACATCCAATTCGATAGCATCCACTGGCATTGTCAAAGCATTCCGAAACGCGGCCAGAGTATTCTCCGGCGCAAGCAATGACCCCCCACGATGGGCGACACGCTGAACCTGATAGACCATTCTGCTACACCTCGCGAAGAAGATAGAACAATTCACTCAATTTATTATACAAAGGCTCTGGGGCTAGTGCAACGTTCCTCTTCATTTTCCTGCTTTTCCCGAAAAATCTTGCTATTTGTCAATATTCGTGCTACAATTACACTTACTTCAGAGCTGCTAATTTTAGCATATGCTTTGATGTATCCATTCTTCACATGGGGATGTCGGGTTTCGACAGGGGAATCGATTGAAGAATTGCAGGCCGAGGTGTCGGTAAGCACTCTCGTTAAACAACCGACAAAACATTAGTTGCCAAAACAAATGCAACTCCTCTCGCACTCGCTGCTTAATAACCAGTGACCGAGCGTCTGCCCGACTTCTGACCGTGGGGTCGGGATACAGGCGTCATACACGCGGTCTGCTATGACGATGATCGCCTTCTAGTCGTCATAAAAGACAAAGAGGGCCAGCGCGGCAGTATCCCGTCGATGAGAGACTGAAGCGTAATGAAAAACATCGACTAAGCCTGTAGTACATTCTTTGGTTTGTTCTTTTGGACAGGGAGTTCGACTCTCCCTCATCTCCACCACACACAAAGGCTAGAAGTGAGTCACTCAACCCGCTCCTAGCCTTGTTTTATGCCCCTTACCTAAATAGCTAAAATCTCTCTTATAGACTCGCTGATAGCATAATCCCTCACCTAGTCGTAAAAACCAACAATTGCTATAAAAACCAATAAGTTCAAGGTGACTCTCGTTGAATTAACCGTTACCAATAACCAGAAATACAGTATCTAAAGTATTGACATTCACACATTGAAAAACTATAATTAAAAAAGATGTTCTATCTTTTTCAAACACACTTTCAAACACACTTTCAAACACACTTTCAAACACACTTTCAAACACACTTTCAAACACACTTTCAAATACATAGATAGACATCACGCAATGAGCGAAACTTCCGGGTTCAATAGCAAAAAATAAAAAATGCTATTTGAGCAGCAGGGTAGGACATAGCTCTCCTAAAAACTATGAATGCAGAGACACTGCATCTTTGGGAGAGCTATGTCCTTTTTCATGACAGGAAGCAGCAAAGCTCTCCCCCGCAAGTCTAATGCTTCCCTGCGTGAGCAATCGATGAAAAATGAAAGTATCAAACACTTAATGGTATATGTATTGTGCTTAATCATAGCAGTAGGTGCACTTGGGATAACCACCACAAACGATACACTTCACCAATACAGCTCAATCATAACCTATGTCATTTATAAGTGCATTGATGGAATCGTTAGTAGCTTTAAAGGCATCAAGAAAAACTAACGGTAAGTAGTTACTGGTACAGGGACGCAACTCTGTACCAGTTTTTCATTATATTACGCAGCACAAAACCACTCAAATTAGCTGACTATAAGAAATAAAAGGCACTGAACTAAATCCCATGTGTATCACCCCCGTTTTATCATCGGCTTTGAACTCCTCATCCCACTTATCCATAGCTTCACCTTGCATAGGCGGCAACAAATGACCATACGTACCAAGCGTTATAAACTATATCACTATCCCTAGCAACTCCTGTATCACTTTCACATTGACACCCATACTTATTAAGAAGGGTGGCATATACCTAAGTTCATGAAAGTGCATAGGAGGCAGCCGATTGAGCATACCCTTCACAAAATTTTCGAGATAGTGTCTATCGGATTTCTGTGTATTATGCGGCGTGTACTCTTGGTGTTGGGAGTGGCTCTCCATGCTTTTTGGCGTCGTTGATGAGCATTTCAAGAACTTCTCTCCCATTTTTAACTGCATCATCATACGTATCTCCATGTGTAGCTGGCATGTAGACTTGTTGTGCCCATTCTGGCAAAGTCACGAGATATGCCTGGTCTTCTTCTGACCATTCAATCAACATTGAATATTGGATTAGTGTTTTGCTCATGACTTATTCTCCTTTGCTCTTTTAATATCTTCAAGCATATTTCTTACGTCTTTTTCTTGGTAGGCTCTAGCGTCATCTCCGTCACTTCCTGATAACACAACTATTTTTGATGGGAGGAGGGGGTGTTTCCATTTTGTGTGGCTTCCCTCCTGTGAGATTTGATAGGCTCCGGCCTTTCGTAAATTGGCTTTAAGTTGTCTGATCTTACGTGGCACTGCTCTTCTCACTACAATGATAATTTGGTTTCGTTGTTTTGTCTAGCTTTGGTGTTTTCATTGATCGATCCAGTATTGCACTACGGCATATATAAGTCTATTAGCAATTTTAGGATAATCAGGATGTACTACACTACTATTAGCAAGTAGTGTATATTCTCTCGTTAGGGGTGTTTAGTCGTTTTGTCAAGTGGGCATAAAACAAGGCCAGAAGCGGGTCGAGCGACTCACTTCTAGCCTTGTTTATGGTGGAGATGAGGGAGAGTCGAACTCCCCACTCATCCCAGCCTAATAGTCATCCCGTTCACGACGATGATGATGACGTTCGCGTTCCTCTTCGCGCTCTTCACGGCGCTCTTCTTGCTCCTCACGGCGCTCTTCGCGACGCTCTCTTACAACTTCCTGCCGGTATGGATCTACATAGCCCGCATTGTTACCATAATTATAGTTGTTACCATAATTGTTGCCATAAGGATGTGGCTCGCCACGTTCTTCGCGTCTACCGTGATCTATCATATGTTTAGCAATCAGGCCAGCCAGAATAGCACCGCTGCCAAGGAGCAAGGGATGGCGGAAGACCTGTTGCAGGATGCCTGGCTGCTCCTGCCCTAGACGTAAAAAGCCCTGTGCCATAGACCATGGATTATTAGGATCTACACCATACTGAGGAGGGATCTGTTGCGCAAAAGCCATACGCTGATCATACGGCATCTGCTCAAAATGCTGCTGGTACACACGTTGCTGTAAGTCCATGGGCGCATTCTGCATAAACTGCTGAATATGTCCATAGTGATCATTCTGGTTAAAACCGTTATAGTTACCTGTATCATATGCTTGCGCATATTGTTGATAGACTTGTTGATTATTCTGATCAAAAGGCCACATAGTCAATTCCTTCTTTCCACTAGCACATGCCAGGAAAATCCCGGCATTGTCAACTCTGTTATGTAGCAAAATCCTCCATTATCGTAACATAGACGCAGCAAAGGTGTCAAAGTTCGCTTTTGTCTGAAAAAGAGTTTGCTCTCTCAGGCCTGACTCTTGCCTTCGGATGTTTTTTCTGAGAAGATAGAATCCTGAACCTTAAACCTTATCTCTCCGCAGATATTTTCAAAATAGAAAATTAGCTTCTCAATCAAGGATCTATCTATGAGCAACACCTTCGCTACCGTTATTTTCGGCCTTGCCGCCTCCCTTTTCTGGGGTAGCGGCGATTTTTGTGGTGGACTCGCCTCCCGACGCAACAATGCCTCAACCGTCGTTACAGCCGCTTATGCAGTTGGATTTGTGTTGCTCGTCGCGCTTGCATTTATCTGGAAAGAACCTTTTCCTTCCACGCTCGATATAGGCTGGGGAGGACTGGCTGGATTGGTAGGAGCAATAGGATTGGTTTTGTTCTACTCGGCGCTCTCTATTGGGCGCATGGGTATTATTGCACCGGTCTCGGCGATCCTGACCGCTGGCCTTCCCGTTATCTTTAGCGCATTCACAGAAGGAGCTCCCAGTTTGCTCCAAACGTGGCGGCTTTGTCTTAGCCTTAATTGCGATAGTGCTCATATCGCGTCCAGAACCATTAAAAGGGCGTCCAGCGGGCATCCTGCTGGCATTGCTGGCTGGTTGTGGGTTTGGTTGCTTCTTCATTCTTATCAGCCGTATAAACCATACTGAAACGTTCTGGCCCCTGGCGACTGCACGCCTTGTATCTGTGCTCTTCTTACTGATCGTGGTACGTGTTCAGCAAAAGCCAGTGCTGCCAGGGAGAACTGTGGTTCCTCTCATATTGCTCGCCGGGATACTAGATGCCCTTGGGAATGCATTTTTCGTACTTGCCTCTCATGAAGGTCGCCTTGATGTCGCTTCCATCCTCTCCTCCCTTTATCCGGCTGCGACCGTGCTGTTAGCGACACTCGTTCTGCGAGAGCGCGTAACCCGTATCCAGGGAATTGGCATCCTTTTAGCATTAGTGGCAATTCCATTGATATCTGCAAATCAATAATCCCTTACAAAAGCGCTTATGGCTATGGGCTATGCAATTATCAAACAGGCAACAAGCAACCATAAACGCTCTTGTTCATAAAGTCCCTGGCGAGTCTACTTCATCTGCGGGGAAAGATCGCATGCATGCCAGTAGTACTACTCTGACTCATCAAAATGAGGGCTATCAATCACTGTTTTGCTGATAACATAGCACTATGTCCCATGTTATCATACATATGTAAGCAGTAAAATCCTCTTCTCAATAACACATATCCACGTCTGTTTACCACAGGAGAAAAAGTATGATTCGCGTCGTAATTGTTGATGATCATGCAGTTATCAGGCAGGAGCTACGGCTTGCGCTGAAACAACAACCAGACATCATGGTTGTAAATGAATATACCTATAGCAAGCAAGCTATCGTTCAGGCAGCAAACCTGTTACCCGACGTTGTGCTGCTTGATATACTACTGCCTGATACGAATAGCACCACAACAATTCGCGAAATAAAGCATATTGCTCCAAATATTCAAATAATAGTTTTTATAGCATGTTATGCTGATAAACAAATACTGCAGGCAATTAAGGCTGGTGCACTTTCATTCCTGCAAAAAGATTGTTCTCCACACGAACTGGTTGAGGCAGTGTATGCTGCCGTTCAGGGAGAGTGCAAACTCCATCCGATGGTAGCCACTCACATTTTACGTGAGGTAGATGATCGCGAACATTCTCTCATTAATAATATGACATCACGTGAGCTTAATGTGCTCACATATATAGCTCATGGTTGCTCTCATCACGAAATTGCTGTGGAACTGGTGATTAGCGAACCAGTAGTGAGAACTCATGTTGCCAATATCTTGTCGAAGTTATATATCACCGATCATACTCAGACAGCCATCGATGCTTTACAACAACAGCGGGCTTCTCTCAAAAACGGCTGAAGATTATATTTTAAAAACGCAAAAAAATTAAAAATATTTAATAAAGGCCAGAAAAAGGCAAAATGCAAGGAAGTACACTTTAAAATGCACTTCCTTTTTTAACAGTAAGAAATTCTATTATTTATCTAACGGCGGGGAGAGGGGGGTAAAGGTTGTTGGGGCTGTTGGGGTTGCTGTGGCCAGCCTTGCTGCCCTTGTTGTTGTGGATATTGCTGTGACCAGGATTGTTGACCCTGTTGTGGGGACTGCCAGGCTTGTTGAGGTGGCTGCTGCGGCCAGGATTGTTGACCCTGCTGTGGGGGCTGCCAGGCTTGTTGAGGTGGCTGCTGTGGCCAGGATTGTTGGGGCTGCTGTGGGGACTGCCAGGCTTGTTGAGGTGGCTGCTGTGGAAGGGGCTGCTGTGGAGACTGCCAGGATTGTTGAGGTGGCACAGAGGCAGATGGATTCCACGCAGGCAAAGCGGATTGCTTTTGTAGATCAGCCGCTGCTGCTGCATGCTCTGCCCGTGCATGGCGATCATTGCGTACGTGACGCCAGACATAAAGTACAATAAGCACAACGATGAGTACAGCAATGACAACATCTGCACCTTTAAAGATTGGCTCAATTGTAGCCATATTCGCGCCAAGGACTGTGCCCAGGTATGTTAACAATATGCACCAGGGTAGCGATCCCGCAAAAGAGTAAATGCAGAATTTCGTAAACGACATCTTCGAGATGCCCGCTGGTAACGATATATATGTGCGTACAACAGGAAGCAAACGTGAGAAGAACGCCGTTGCATTTCCATACTTTTGAAAAAATTGATCAGCTTTATCGGCATCATGCTGCGAAATAAGCACATAACGCCCATACTTTAGCATTAAAGGTCGTCCACCTTTATAACCAATCCAATAGGCCAAGGCTGACCCAAGTAGACAACCAACAGACCCTGCCACCCCAATCAGCACAATACCAAGAATAGGATTCATTCCCGGAAGAAGTCGATGCTGCGACAGCAACAGACCAGCCACGGGCATAACAATTTCACTCGGCAGAGGAATACAGCAGCTTTCTATAGCCATCGCCAATGCTATACCCAGCAGGCCGGTTGAGATATAAAGATTTGTTATTATTGTCGTTAATAAGACTGTGATATTTGATAGCACAAAGGCCTCCTTAGCAAACCTACACTTTTGCCCCATACTAGCATATTCTCTCCCACTTCACAACCTCAAGTACTTTTCTACACAATTACCTACAGAAATAGCCCTAAAGCCTGCTCACGACGAATAACTGGTAAAGAGTGCCAGCCTCCCATCACCATGAACTTCCATGCTTTATGTATGTGTTCGCGCCTTCGACAATCATAGCAAAATCAGTACATTTCAATACTTAGCCATGCCTATTCTTCGTCTCGCGGCGTAGCTAGATTTCGTGATGAGCGGCGTGTAATCGGGCGATCTACCTGCTGTGATAACTGTTTGCGGAGCGGATCATCTTCATACATATAGGGAGCTCTACGCACAAGAGACCTTTTTAAGTCACCATCAGGTTTTAACTCGCTATCAGGTATAGCAGAGTCAATATACTCTGTCTGCGGTTCAGTTCGCTGCCGGCGAGAAGATGGCGGCGTAGGCATTTTGTTTATCTGCAGGCAAAACAGGTGGCACACCATTTTGTGTAGGAGAAGTATCTACCAGATGTCTTGGACGCCGTGGATAGTGTTTAGCGCCTTGCTGCATACCTCGTGATAGCACCTGCTCATCACCTTGCTGCTCAGGCAAAGGTTTCGTGGGACGGACTACAGGGGAACGCCTGGGGCGATACGATGGCAATTCTTCTATTTCGTCTTCCTCACGCTGCCGCGCCGCTTCCAGCCGTGCGGTACGTAGAGCCTGCGAACGGAGTTGGCTCTGCGGCACCTCCGCTTGATAGCCAGGAGTACCTGGATAATTCGTCCTCTGCGGTGCAGGTCGCCGACTTGTAATCTCTCGCTCACGAGCAGATAACTGTCTGGAATTTAAAGCACCATGTTCAGGAAGTTGTTTGGAGCTTGCGGGCAATTGCCTCGAATTAAGCATACCACGCTGTGGAGCCAGCAACCTTGGCACAGGCTTCTGCTGACTCGAATAACCTGGGGCAGGCAGACGAGGCGGTTCTTGAGGAACTACTCGACGAACAGCATCAGTGCGTCGATAGAAATCCTCTTCTTCATCTCTTTCGTCCCACTCCTCCTCCTCTTCCCATACTTCACGACGAGAACGAGGGCGATCTTCTGCCACCACATACATACTACGTACGACCCGCTCTGGCACCTCTAGATACTCATGCACCTGGCCGTACTCTTCTTCATACATATCTTCATCCGCTCTTAATCGTTCGTCATGACGCCGCGATAGAAACGAAAAGATCGTTAAAGATATCGGAATGCTGAGAAGCAAGGCAGCCAACCCACCGATTAGTCCACCCAGTACCCATGAATTGAGTGTATTACCATACCACAGCACAACCGCCGCCGCTACAATGAGCACAAGCGCCGCAGCCACAGCTCTCATCAAAGCCGTGTTCCTTTCCTGAGCATTCGCAATAATCCTGGCTCAAAACAATAACTAGTAAGCCAATACAATACCATAGTAGGAGTATACCAAACTTGAGGAATTAGCACAAGAGGAGTACAGCAGCAAAACTGACATTATAGGCGCAAAGATAGCAAATAGTCGCGGCAGTCACAGAGCCAATCCAAACTGAGCTAAGCATAGCAAGAAAATAAATCCACACAAAGCAAAGGCAGTAAAAGAGATCTTACAACATCAATGACCAATTGGTTATTTAAAACCATCTATTCTAAACAACCCATCTTTTACTGCCCCGCTTATATATGCGTTTCAATATATCTCTACCATACCCGGTTTTAGCGTTGTAGTATTTTGTTAAGCAGCACTTATGCACTGCCGAAAAATAGCAACAACCTTGCCCTGGATCTCCCACTCACGATCCCACACGCTCTTTGGAATCAGAATAGGGTCCAACTCCGAATTTGCTGGCTGTAAGCGCACCCGATCATGATCTTTTTCTTGAAAGAAACGTTTCAATGTCGAACTTCCACTCACCCCTGCTTCCCTATGCAGGGCAACAACAATATCACCATTCTGGCACGTCGATTGTGGCTTGATTACCACATAGTCGCCATCACAAATATGGTCTTCAATCATCGAACGGCCTCGTACCACCAGAGCGTAGCTATTTTCAGTATCGAGCAGGCTACTTCCCACTTCGATGGACTCTCTTACTTCCGGGTAGATGTCAAGTGGTTCACCGGCAGCAATTGCACCCATCACCGGAATACCCTGGTTTTGCTTGGCCAATTTGATACCACGGCTCTTCTTCGCCTGCCGGGAGATCAGTCCCTTCTTCTCCAGCATCGTAAGATGATAATCAACATGACCCGTACTGGCAATATTCAACTCACGGCCTATTTCACGATTTGTAGGGGGCATCCCCTCTGCCTTCATGTAGTTTACAATGAAATCATACATGCGGCGTTGTATTTCGCTGGCTTGCTCCAACGACATAATACCGTCTCCTGCCTTTCTGAACACATCGCAACATCCCCACATAGCCAAAACTAGAACGACTATTCCAGATGATCATACCATAATAGCACAGGCAATACAAGTCTTTTCTTGAACGTATTTTTCAATTGCCACTTTTTTTCGCTTTCGAGTCTTGGCAGCATCGACAGCTTTTGTTATACTTCCCTTGAAGGTGACAAAAAACGACAGCCAATGTGGTTTGCCGCAGTGTGCTCCGTTAGGGATATACCCCTCTGGGGTCACCGTGCACAATTGACCTTCGAAAAACAATGTGAGCAACACACGAAAATTTGCGCCCACCACTTCACTAGGTGTACAATGGTTGCATTAGATATTCGACGGACCCACGCACGAAAGAGAGAGTCAGAAAAACTATGGTAGAGATGACAGTTGAGAGCGTGCGCATAAATTTGGCTACGCAACAGCGGGTGGTCATCTTAAAAGCGACGAAGCAAGAGCGCTATCTCTTCATCTGGATAGCTTATGCGGAGGCATATGCTATTGCCGTCGAGCTCCAGGGAACGACTTCACCACGGCCGCTGACACATGACTTGCTTAAAAATGTGATCAAGGAACTCGATGCAAAAATAGAAAGCATTGTGATCTCCGATTTAATTGACGAGGTCTACTATGCTCGTATTGTACTCGATGTCTCTGGTAGACACGTTGAAATTGATTCACGACCCAGTGATGCTATCGCTCTGGCAGTCCGTGCTAAAACTCCTATTTATGTAGAGGAGAGTGTATTGGAACGCGCCGGGGTTGTTCCAGAAAATGAAGAGCTACAACGCCCAGGTCTTCGTTCAGGCCCTCGCTCTGAACAAGATAAAGCAGAAGAGCTTGAAGCTGACAATCTGGATGCCTATCGTGATTTTATTAATAGTCTGGATGTTTTGGATGAGTTTGGGAAAGACTAACTAGACAAACTGACCTACCCTATATCACTTTGCATTTTGCGCCGCTCCTGGCTGACGGGTAGAAGTACGTAATAGTACCTTTAGCAGATGGACGATCATTCGCGAGATGATTCCATAGACAATAATGGCTAAAAGCGTGTAGGGCTCTACTCTTGCACTTATAAGCGCTGGTAGTTGCAATGGCGGCAACACAGCCTGGAAAGGTAGAAGGACTATATCGCATAACGCATATATGGTGCTTGCCCATGAGCCATCATTGACTATTCCCAGTAACTTTAATACAAAGCGTGCAAGTAGAAGCATCTGTAGACAGATAAAAAACAATCCTATGCATATAGGTACAAGGTTCCGATAAAATGGTCTCTGCTGTGCTGGAGACGGGGTTGCTTCGCGCTGATCGGCGGCTGAGTCCCGACATATGGTTGTTGAGCTGGCGCGGGCTGTGGGACCTGTGACGGACGATAGGGGTAAACATCAAATTTCGGCGCGTTCGGTGCCGCAGGGTACGATGGAGGTTGTTGAGGTGGTCTCAGTGTGATCTGCTGCTGAGATGGAACTGCTGGTGTAGTGTCCATCTGCGGAGGTGTAACGACGAATTGAACAGGCTCCGTAGGGAGATCATGCTCATCAATTTCTGCACTATTGTTCTTTGCTGTCTTTTTACCCATCTTTGCTTCCCCCTGGTCAGCACAGGAAACCTTCTTCTTGCATGCATGGCACTCGTTTCCTTACTATATCACCCAACTCGCGCTATCGTCTAGAGCTACAATAGGGCCAAGCGACGCTTTGTATGGGCCACGACAGAGATAGTGTTCTGGCACACGCCAAATGGCGGTACCCGCGTCGCGACTGCGGCTTGTCCCTGTCGTCGTTCCTCGGCACTACAGGTGGGTGGACCACTCCGATTCGCTTGATCGCGACGTAACACACGAGGGATTGTCGCTACGCGAGAACCGCTATGTGAACTGTGCCAATACAATAGGCCGCTGTCGCTTGTGTAGGATCGACGCCTTGCTGATATATACCACTTCTTCATCACTCTGCTCCGCATGTTCGTCCTGATCTGAAATAAAGACGTCTCCCATTTTGGAGACGTCCAAAGAGCCGTTATTGGTAGATTGCTTGCAATGGTCTACCAACACTTGCTTAAGCAAGATCACACTACAGGAACCTCTCTACGTACATATTCCTCTCACTACAGGGATGCAACATATTCCATTTAAGTTCTACCCTATACTTGACAGACTATTCCTGTCACGTTATAATCATAACGTTGCTGTCATGACTTGTCAACACTAAACAGTCTAATTGTGTATAGGTCAGCGGAATGGTATAGTAGTCTCAAAAATACACCTATTTGACAAGCAGGTATAAGAGGGGACTATAGGCTCATGCACAACATCAAAAAATTAATTGATAATATGCCAGCGACGTTAGTCGAACTAGGGCGGAAATCAGGCGTAAGTGAACGATCGGTTATGAGAATGAGAGATGGGAAAAGAATGCAGCGAAGCACAGCAAACAAAATATTACTAGGTTTATCAAAACTCTATGGAGAGACATTCACATTAAGCAATGTCACAGGCATCAATCTGGTAAGCAGAGACAACCAGGAAGACTAAAAGTTTACGTAGCAATTAAGCAAGAGGGTCTATCACAGAAAGGCAGCGAGAAATGCTGGTAGCGAAAAAGATCAGGCTAGAGATCAGTGAACAAGACGCTGCAACCTTGGAGTTTATGCAAGGGAAGTGCCGAGGGCTGTATAATTGGTGGGTCATGCGCTTGCGAGAGGGAGAGAAGTGGCCGGGATGGGAAAAGGCGAAAAAGTCCCTCCAAGCCAGTAAGGAGTATGATCCTGAGCTCAAGTGGGTCTACGGTAAGCTCTTGCAAGAAGTGTACTTTCGCCTTCATGAAGCAATGAAAGCCTTCTTTCGCCGGGTAAAGAATGGGGAAACCCCCGGTTTTCCGAGAGTGCGGCCACGACGGAATTTCTTTACGCTGTGTTATCCAGCCATGTATATTCAGATCAAAGGCAAGCATCTCACACTGCCCACCGGCGGGGGACGCAATTGGGGACCGAAGCATTTCCCGGATATTATAGCAACGCTGGCGGAAGAAGCGCCGACAAGCTACAAAGATGTGGCAATCTCCAGGGACGCACAGGGACACTACTATGCGTCATTTGTCCACGAGGTTGCAGAAGAAACACACGAGCCCGATGGCGTGCTTGCTATTGATCTTGGAATCAAGACACTTGCAACGGGTGTCAATGAAGAAGGGCGCATCTATCACATTGGAGGATTCAAAGGTGGAAGGTGGTATAATAAGCAACTAGACAAGATCCGCTCAAGGCGAGATCGCTGTAAGAAGGGATCGCGCAGATATCGGTATTTGAGCAAAGTGTACCAACGTGTTTCAGCACAGAAACGTAACAAGCAACACGACAGTCTGCATAAAGCATCGCATCTCATCGCTCACAAAACGGTTGAGAGAACCATTGTGATCGGGGATCTTTCCCAGCGGCAGATGGTCATGAAAGAGCATAAAGAGCGCAACAAGCATCTGAACCGGGCAGTCTTCAATGATTGGGGGTTGTATACTTTTGTTCAGATGGTAAAATACAAATGTGTGCTCTCTGGGAAAGAACTGGTGGTCTTAGATGAACGCGATACGTCCAAGATGTGCAGCGGCTGTGGCAAGTTACAAGCCATGCCGCTCTGGAAACGGACCTATCGCTGTAACAACACTGATTGTCGCTTGGTGATGGATCGCGACGAAAATAGCGCCATCAACATTCTCAAGCGGTATTTTGCCCGGCGAGGGCCACACGCGTCAATGGAGATGTGCGGTGTGCTGCACGACAATTCAAAGAGCGTAGAGGTCATAGGGGTCTCCTCTCCAATGGTTGTGCAGCAATTGAATATGTTTGGACATATTTAGAAAGGCAGATACTTTTAGTCTATGACACAAATCGACAACCGTATGGAGGGGCAACCAGCCACGGGGGATAAAGCGAGACCACGCCTGCGTTTTGCACCCAGCCCGACCGGATTTCAACACATCGGTGGCTTCCGTACCGCCCTCTTTAGCTGGCTCTATGCACGCCATACCGGAGGCGCGTTTATTCTGCGCATTGAAGATACTGACCTGGCACGCACGGTCGAAGGCTCGGTTGAAGATTTTAATGACGGTCTGGCCTGGCTTGGGATGGATATAGATGAGGGTCCCGTTATAGGAGGACCCTATGGCCCCTATTATCAGGTGCAACGCAAGGCTCTCTATCAACAATACGCTCATCAGTTGATTGAATCGAACCATGCCTACCGCTGCTACTGTACGCCAGAGCGACTCGATCAGATGCGCAAAGAGCAGGAGGCAAAAAAACTACCGCCACGCTATGATCGCCGTTGCCGCTATCTTAGCCCGGAAGAACGTGCTGCAAATGATGCCGCCGGTACGCCCTGGGTAGTTCGCTTTGCGGTGCCGCTTGACGGTGAGACGACGGTACACGATGAGATTCATGGCGATATGGTCTTCAAGCATAGCGATCTGGATGATATGGTCATCCTTAAAGCTGATGGGCTGGCTCTCTATCATCTGGCTCACCTGGTTGACGATCATCTCATGGGTATCACCCATGTATTGCGCGGAGAAGAGTGGATTCCCAGCGCACCACGCCACGTGCTGATCTATAAAGCTCTGGGCTGGGAGCCACCACTGTTCTATCATGTACCCAGTGTGCTGGGCAAGGATAAAAAGAAACTGAGTAAACGTCGTGGCGCTCCCGCATGGTCCGACTATAAGAAGCAAGGCTTCTTGCCGGAGGCGGTGTTCAATTTTCTGGCCTTACTCGGCTGGTCCTATGATGATAAAACAGAAATCTTTACGCGCGAGGAGTTGATAAAGGCATTTACGCTGGATCGTGTGGGTGCTTCGGCTGGCATCTATGATCCAGACAAGTTGCTCTGGATGAATGGGCTCTATATCCGTAAATTACCCCTTGAGGAACTTGTAGAGCGTGCGCTTCCTTATATGGAGCGTCCCGAGGCAGAAGGGGGACTACCCGCTAGCGTTCAACGTCCTATTGATCGCGCGTACACTACCAGAGTGCTCGCTTTGGAGCATGAGCGTCTCAAGACATTGGGCGAGGCTGCTGAGGTTGTCTCTTTCTTCTATACAGATGAGATCGACTATAGCCTGGACATTTTGATCCAGAAAAAGATGGACGCAGCCGGTACACGCGACGCTTTGATTCATGCCTACGATCTGCTGGCTAGCCTGGATTCATGGGAGCACACGGTGATGGAACCACCCATGCGCGAACTGGCCACACAGCTTAATCTTAAAACTGGGCAGCTCTTTGGCTCTGTCCGCACTGCTGTAAGTGGCCGCACCGCCACTCCTCCGCTCTTCCAAATGATGGAGGTTCTTGGCCGCGAAGTAAGTTTAAAGCGCATTGAGCAGGCGATTGCACGGCTGGTTTAAATTGTCGTGGCTTTCTCCGCTCTCCCTGCTTTTCCTTTTATACTAGCAACATTTTTTACAATTTATTTGCGCTTATGAATAAATTGTAAAAAATGTCGCTAATGTAAGAAGATGAGGATCTGCCTATGATTAATAGAGATTACATATTGCGCCTGGCAGAGCAGATCGGACGCGAACTCTCAATAGTGCTCCGTTTGCGCAAACGCGATCAGTATGAGGAAGCACTTATCACCGTTGATGATCTCCTCTTTCATAAAGTGGGTCTCACTTCTGGCTTCATTAACTCTCTTTCAGAAGAGATGCTTATTCGTACACTCTCTCCACTTGACAAATTGAACGTTGAGACATGCCTATGGATTGCCTCACTTCTGAAAGCAGAGGGGGAAATATATGACACAAAGGGAGACAGCAAGGCAAGTTACTATCGCTACATGAAAGCACTGTATCTCTTCATTGAGACTTTGCGACATGAACACTTTCCTGAAGACTCTGCCTTCTATCTGGATATCAAAGAACTTATCAGTAAGCTTGCCGCCTACGAACTTCCTGCAAACCTGCAGATCCAACTCTTCCGCTACTACGAATACATCGGTATGTATGCGCAGGCTGAAAATATTCTCTTTGACCAACTGGAAATAAATCCCATGGCACATTTACTGATTGAACAAGGACGTGCTTTTTATGAACGCCTGCTCAAAAAAAGCGATTTCGATCTGCAAGCAGGCAATTTATCACGCGAGGAAATACACGAAGGACTGGCACAGCTACAAAACATTGAATAGGCAAACAAACATAGGCTAATCAGACAGACTATGGACAAGTTCCCTGCCATTGTTTACACTTACTTAACACATATTACAACGTATTAACATTGTCCAGGGAGTAGATGTAATCAATGGTAGCAACCCAGGTTGATAAGGTTTTTTTACCCAGAAGAGGGAATCAAGTGTCATCTGTAAAGTCATCCGAAATTGTATATTCAACTATAGCAACAACGTGGCGCTGGATGTGGCCTGATATCCTTATGCGCATCATTCCGATGACGCTCGTACCATTTATCTATATACGTTTTCTGCATTTACCGCTGTCGTTTTTAGGTTTAACGCTCTCACATGTGCCGCTGCATATTATGCTTGGTTTAAGCGTTGGCATTGCAATGTCGGCGTTCGCTATTGCATATCGCAAGTATATTGTTGGCCCCTGGTTCCGTAGGCCAACGCCTGCTGACCAGCTCTTTCAAAGTCTCTTTTACCTGTTCATCAACGCTCCGGCAGAAGAACTCTTCTTCCGTGGCTTCATGCTTGCAATCGTTATGCAATGGACCGGCTCACTTTTCTTAGGCTGGCTGGTCAGTTCGGCTGCCTATACGCTCTACCATCGCCTGGGAAAATGGAGCTGGCGTAGCGTTATTGGTGTTGGCATTGCTGGCCTTGTGTTTAGCCTGGTCTACCTGCTCCTTCCTGGTCCACATTCTTTAGTGGCTGTGATTATTGTTCATGGCCTTACGACCAGCGGCTTCCTCAGTTGGGGCGATGAAGTACTCTATCAGGGGTGGAAGCACAAGCACACGTGATCTCAATGAGATATAAGATAAGCATTTCGATTGAGACCAATTCAATGGTCAAAGCGTTTTCATTATAGATGATATCTATAAGATGCTTCAGTATTGCTAGCGTAAAGCAATGCTTTTCCATGCAAACTGCAATCCTTGCCGAAGTCTTTCTTGAACAAGCTATCAGACACGAAGAAATGAAATAAGTCGGGTTCATTTTCAGGAGAAGGAATGTAAAAGGGACATCAAAAAAGTTCCCCGTGCCTAACGTGCTATTTTCGTTACCTTCCCAAGACCGGTTCGTCTACCCATTAAGGTGCGAACATCTTATAATGGATTTTTTCAATGTTGGAGGTTTTCATTGAAAACTGTTGTTACCGGTGGAGCAGGTTTTATTGGCTCCCATCTTTGTGCTCGCTTGCTCGATGAAGGGCATACTGTTCTATGTATTGATAATCTTATTACTGGTTCTACAGAAAATATTAAAGAACTTTTTAATCATCCACATTTTACTTTTCTACGCCAGGATGTAACAGAACTTTTTGACTGTGAAGCCGATACTATTTTTCATCTTGCCAGTCCTGCTAGCCCGGTCGGGTATATGGAACATCCTATCGAGACCATTTTAGTCAATAGCCTGGGTACCTATCGTATGTTAGAGATCGCGCGTAAACAGGGCGCTCGTTTCTTAATCTCTTCCACATCTGAGATTTATGGCGATCCTCTAGTCCATCCACAACGCGAGGATTATTGGGGCAATGTGAACCCCATCGGGCCACGTGCTTGCTATGATGAAAGCAAGCGCCTCGGCGAAACACTGGTCATGGAGTATTATCGACAATACAGGACCGATGTACGCATCGTGCGTATCTTTAATACATATGGACCAAACAGCCAGGTGGATGATGGTCGTATGATTCCAAATTTCATTACGCAGGCGTTGAAGAATGAACCGCTCACTATTTATGGAGATGGGAATAAGACGCGCAGCATTACATATGTCAGTGATCTGGTAGATGGTTTGTTGCTGGCTATGAACAAACCCAATACGACGGGCGAGGTCTTTAACCTGGGCAGTGTTGAAGAGCACACGGTCCTTGAATATGCACAGATGATTATTCGGCTCTGCAATTCTTCGTCGAAAATCATTTTTGAGTCTAGCCGCGTTGATGATCCCGAGCGCCGTCGCCCTAACCCTACAAAGGCACAACAGGTCCTTGGTTGGCAGCGTAAAGTGAGCATGGAGGATGGTTTACATAAAACTATCGAGTGGTTTGGCAAACGTACTACTCAACTCACTAGCATTTCGTAGCTTTTACTACTCAATGATAGTGTCTATAGAAATCGCGATAAATTACGCTTATGTATAATCTGAGCATCGATAATGTAAGGTCTACTCATTCTTTATGGCAAAGACGAATATTAGCAAGCTTTCGTGAAAGGATGACAGCTGCCAATGTGGTTGGTCTGGCAGGTGCTATCCTTGCGTTTATTTGTCTGTTTGCTATCCCTAATTCTCAATACTGGAATATTCGTCTTCCCCTTTATCTGATTACGGCCATATGGACTATTTTGCGCCCCCGTACAGCACTCTATCTGCTCCCTTTTGCTGTACCATGGGGCTCGCTGGATACTATTAACCTGGGAGCCAGTTTAACGAGCGCAGATATCTTTGTGGGATTACTTGCGGCAAGCTGGCTACTGAGCTTTGCCTTACGCCCACTTATGCCTGCCTATATGAAGAACTCTGGCCCTCTTGATCGCGAGGAATACAACCTGCCGGGCTTTCTTACCGCTACAATACTTTTTCTACTCCTGGCTATGCTTGTCTCGACGACGGTGGCTCTTAGCATTTCGACCAGTCTGAAGGAGATTGTGAAATGGCTAGAGCTGCTTGTGGTTGTTATGGTGGGGGCACAGTATATTCGTACACGGCGGCAGATCTGGACTCTGGTTGTGATCCTTTGCCTGGCTGCAATAACACAGGCATTCTATGGCTATATGCAAGCATTTTTGAACCTGGGCCCTGCTTCGTTCGTACGCGATTCTAGCTTGCGTGTTTACACGACGTTCGGCCAACCAAATCCGTTTGCGGGCTATATCAATATGACCTTGATGATCGCGCTCGCGCTTACGCTGCTTGGGAGGAACGGGACAACCCGCTTCCTGGCGGCTATCACAACGGCGATACTGGGAGGAGTGGAGATTCTTACACAATCTAAAGGTGGCTGGCTCGCTTTGATTGTCTCAACGCTTTTCATTATTGTGATTGGCTTTCCTCTCTTCCGTAAAGTTATAGCGATGCTGGGCATCGCTTTTCTTGCTCTTTGTGAGGCGTTCCTGGCCGGTAAAATTCCATCACGCTTCTATATGCCGCTTCTGGTCAAAATTGGCGTGGTTGGCATCTCCTTTACTTCACCTACGTCAGATAATTATGCTAATTCCGAACGAGTGGCACACTGGTACGCAGGCATTCGTATGTTTTTGGGTCATCCTTTCCTGGGCGTGGGTATAGGTAACTACGAACCTGCCTATCCCCCATATGCACCTGGTATCTTTGTCATCCCTCTGGGTCATGCCCATAACTACTTTATCAACATAGCCGCTGAAGCTGGTTTATTTGGGCTGCTTGCATTCATTTTGTTCATCGCTGCAACTTTCGTTGTTGGCGGCAAAGCGGTTCGTATTATTAATCAGCGCTACCAATATCTGAAAACCCGGATCATGCAGCCACGATTGGCAAAACAACCAGCGGAGATTTCGTCAGTGTTGACAGCACAAGATGCTCTTATGCGCCTGAGTATACTGGTAAATGACAGGGCACTCGCGATAGGGTTGCTTGCGGCTCTCCTCTCGGTGTCTGTCCATAATCTGGTGGACAATCTCTATGTTCACAGCATGACCATTCTCTTTGCGCTACTCCTCGTCCTGCTCTTACGACTGGATAAGGTGGCATAAAGAGACGTTTTAGGTGGAGGATGTTTTGATTAAAGACAAACGCGCTTCTCGCAAAACCCGTGCATCTGTGATAAAGAGCCGAGATCAGAAGAATAAGATAAAGGCAACAGGGGGAGATTCTCATCTCTCCCTTGCTGCACCCAGCAATATTGATGGAGATGTTACGCGCGAGCAACTGGCACTTGGCAAACGGCTCTTTAATTGGCGTACGCTGGTGCCGCTGGTGATTGTGGTCGTTGCCCTGATCTTCTTCGCTCAAAAAGCCAATATTAATCCTCAGAAAACATGGGCGGCGATACGCTCTGCCAATCTCTTTCTCTTTCTGGCTGCTTTCCTGGTCTATTATCTTTCCTTTGGCATTCGCGCTTTACGCTGGCAACTTCTTCTTGAAAATGTCGGCTATAAGAAGGAGAATGGCATCAAGCTCCCTGGCTTTCTTAAGCTGGTTGAGATTGTTTATATTTCCTTTTTTGCTAATGCGGTGGTTCCTGCTAAACTTGGCGATCTTTATCGCGCTTATCTCTTACGTCAGGAGATCGGTGTTTCGACAACGCGTAGCTTTGGGACGGTGCTGGCCGAACGCTTGCTGGACCTTATTGTGCTTCTCCTGCTCTTTATTCCAGCAATCATTGTTAGCTTGCACACGCATATGCCGCAACAGCTTCTATTGAGTATGGAGCTTCTTCTGGCTGCTGTGATTATAGGCATTGTGGGCTTGTTTGTGTTACGCCTGGCTCGTGAGCCGATTGCGAAGTTGGTGCCTGCACGCTTCCGTACACAGTACTATCATTTTCAAGAGGGGACGCTTGGTTCTTTTCGCCGGCTTCCAATTTTGGCGGGACTGACGGTTGGGGTATGGAGCTGCGAGGCTTTCCGTTTCTTGTTTATTGCGCTCGCTCTCAATCTGATCGGTGGCACGTTCTTGCACATTATGGCTGCGGCTATCTTTGTTGGCCTGGGTGAGGCGCTGCTTACGGCTATTCCTGCTACGGGCGGTGGCGTAGGGCTGGTTGAGGGGGGGATGGCGGCGATGATTGCGCTTTTCTATCAGGGCTCCAATCTTGTGAATCTCACGGCGGCTGCGATTCTGCTTGATCGCACGATTAGCCTCTTCAGTGTCCTGCTCTTCGGCTCAATCATTTTTCTTATTGCATTTGGTCGTAAAGCGACGCGAGGAAAGTAACAATAGGCAAGCCTTCTTGACATGTCGGCAACACCACACTATAATTTTTTCGTGTGAGGTGTGTAAGGAAAGGATTTTGAGTTGATCAGCTTGTTTACCCGCGCTATCTCTGTTTTCTTTTTGAAAAGAGTGTCTAATGCAAGAACATCCCCTTATAGAGCTTTACGTAAATCTCAGCGACGAACAACAAAATACGCTGATTGAGCAGGCGCTTGCTGCTATCAATCTGGATCGTGTCATTTCACTGACGTTACAAGCAGTGAACCTGACACAGGAATTTATGTTGACGCTGCTTATAACCGATGATGATGGCATTCGTGATATGAATAAGCAATATCGCGAACAGGACAAACCGACTGATGTGCTCTCATTTCCTCTCGCCGAACGACCACTTGTTGATGCTCCCATTGATCAACTCTGGCCCCCTCAGGAGGATGCTGAAACTGCCCAGGCGGGGACTCAGTTTGTGGCTCCACCTGGTATGGTTACAAACCTTGGTGATATTGTGATCTCCTGGCCAACGGTTCTGCGTCAGGCAACCGATGCAGGCCATACATATCAAACTGAGCTGATTTACCTGCTCTCTCACGGCGTGCTACACCTTGTTGGCTATGACGATCATACTGAGTCAGGTTATGAGGCTATGGTAGCTATCCAACAATCAATCTTACAGACAATGGGGCAAAAGGCATATAAGGCATGAACCATACATCAGAACCGCCCGTACCACCTGTATCACCAGAATCACATGTCTCACCACTACCTCACCGCTCGCTAGATAAAAGCGAATGGGCAAAGTTTGTCGCCGGTTTTGGCTACGCGTTTAGTGGGCTATGGTATGCATTACGTACACAACGAAACGCCCGTGTCCATGCATTTATTGCTTTTTTAGCTATTATTACGGGTATTATGCTGCATATCTCTGCTGTGGAATTCGCTATCGTTTTCATCGCTATTACAAGCGTTTTTATTGCGGAGATGTTTAATACAGTAATCGAGATTTGTGTGGATTTAGCATCGCCAGGTTATCATCATCTGGCTAAAACTGCGAAAGATGTTTCTGCCGGGGCGGTTCTCACCAGCGCAATTCTGGCTATCATTATTGGACTCTGTATTTTTGGCCCGCCTCTCTGGGCTCTGCTCTTTTGATCCTTTTTTCAGCTCTATGTTTACACTTTGCAAAGTGTAAACATAGAGCTGAAAAAAGGATCAAAAGCTGCGACAGATGTTTTATTTTACACGCTCAACATATTGACCGCTACGGGTATCAATGCGCACTCTATCGCCGGGATTGACAAACAGAGGCACGTTGACTACTGCTCCAGTCTCCAGGGTAGCTGGTTTTGTGACGTTGTTCGCGGTATCACCACGTACGCCGGGCTCTGCGCTCTCGACCTTCAATTCGAGGAAATTCGGAAGTTGGACGGCGACGACATTCTCACCGTCAACGAGCATTTCGACTTCGTCCTGTTCTTTGAGGAACTTGATGGCGTCTCCGAGCATCTCTTTAGGGATTGGCTGCTGGTCATAGCTCTCGGTGTTCATAAAGACGTAATCTTCGCCATCTATGTATAGAAATTGCCAGTTCTGATGCTCTACACGTACTTCATCTACTTCTTCGCCCGCACGGAAGCGCTGCTCAATGATACGTCCGTTCTTCAAGTTTTTTAAGCGTGTGCGTACAAATGCACGCCAGTTTCCAGGACTGACATGATGGAATTCGGTGACGATCCATAGATCATTGTTGTAACGGATGACCATACCGTTACGAAAATCTGCTGTGGTTGCATTAGCCAAGGGAATAGACTCCTTCTCTATAAAAACTGTTTAGCATCCCTGCAAGTCCATTGCACTTGCTCACTATGCGGAAACACAGGATGCTTTTTGACTGTGTATATTTTGTACAAACTATGATTATGCCCGTTCAGTGACAAATATGCTGGCTGGCTGGCCCAGTACAACAAGGACAACTTTCTTTACGATTTTCCAGCCATGTTCGCGTATAATCCTGTCCCACAACCGATCCTCGCTGGTGAGGGCTACGAGCACTCCATCGGCTTGGAGGACACGGCTACATTGACGCATGACGGCGGTATAAAGGTGCTCGTTCCCCTCGCGCGTGCCTATCTGTTTGCCAAAAGGCAAATTGGTAATAACGCGTGTAACACTTGCATCTTCTAAAGGCAAGGCTTGCGCATCCCACACATGCCAGCTGACGGCTACATCGGCGGCACGCGCATTGCGCCGTGCCATGGCAATTGCCTCGTCGCGCATATCACCCCCAATTACACGGCTGACGGGCGCTAATAATGCCCGCTCGATGAGGATTGTTCCTGCACCGCAAAAAGGGTCAAGCACGATGTCTTCTGGTGTAGGATGGGCTAACCAGCTCATCGCTGCGGCTACCGTTGGTCGCAAGGATGCTGGCAGGTGTTCCCGTTTGTAGCTACGATGACGCATACTGGCATCGCTGAGCCTGAGCCCGATCAGCACATCCCCTCCTCCTAACCATAGCCACACCTCTATATCAGCATCGTCTTCAACCTGGTGCATAGCACGTGGCAGGCTACGCTTCAGTGCACTTATCACTGCTTCACCAGCATCGACGCGCCTGAAATCATATGAGCCTGTCATCTGGCTGACAACGCGCCAGGTACGCGGCTTCACACCCGTATGGACACGCCGCCACGTTGCTATAGCCTGCGTTAGATCGCTGTTCACGGTTGCACTATGCAATACACGAAGCGCATCTTGACCTCGCCGCAAGCCCTTTATATGTGCGAGGGTATAAAAAATATCCTCGGTCATGCGCAGATCTAATAGATTCTCTGCCGGCTCGGCACTTTTAAATAGGGCGATCCCTCGCGCAAACTTGACCAGCTCCGCATCTGGAATTGTCGCCCGAATCTCGCTAAAGGCCAGTGTCTCTAAACCTGGCATCGTCATGGCGTAGAAAAGATATGACATTTATTTACAAAAATTTCTAAACTTCGGTGGCACGTAAGAGAATAAGATGTCCCCTTTGCCCATCAGCGTGACATGATATCATAGAGTGCCTCATCAGGCAATCCCTACAACATCGGCAAATCTTCTCCTGGGACGGCCAACAACAACCACAAAGGTCGTCGCTATGCCAATAGTTGTGTAACGAGTGCTGCATCCTGCGAAAACTTTGCCAGTCGCTTCTTCTTCAAATTCTCGCGCAGTATCCAGGTAATATCATCATCATTCCATGTTGCACACTCTCGCATAAGCGCGAATCCTCGTTCAGGAGCTGCTACTGTAATAATGCTCAAAGTATATCCTAGTGTGCGGCGCAATATTTTGAAATCTTCAAGTTTCCGATCTGCAGCCGGTGCTTGCCGCAAATTCTCCAGCACTGTACGCTGGAGAAGCATAGCATCGTTGACTATTTCAGGATCAAACAATAGATGAGATTCTGCAATAGAAGCAATCGCTGCCCGTTGCTGTAGATAGTTTCCTTCGGTCGCAAGCCGCTTGAGGCTGGTAATGACCAATTGCTGATCAACGCTTAATAAATGCTGATAAGCTGCGGCGACTCCTTCTCGAATACGCCCATAGGGACTGCACGCATAGTGACTGAGCATCTCTATCGTCTTCTCGCGCCATTCAGATTGCACCGCTGCACATGTCCCGGCTGAAATAACGCCACATAACATGATGAATTCTGCGGGCGTGTTTCCTTCTACCTGCTTGCGATCACCTGTGGCAAAGTAGTTGACGAGCGTATGTACAGTGTCAGGATGCTTGCTGACGGCGGCGGCTAATAGATAACTTACGTCATTCGCTAGCTCCAGGTTCGCTCGTGCGCCGGGAAGACCACTTTGCTCTCGCAGATAGAACTCTAATGGGCGTGGATGCCCCGCTATAGCTCTCTCTACTAAAGAGGTTAGCGTATCATGCATATCAACCTATCCCTTGCATTAAAATAATTATGACGGTTCGACTAATAATGAAGAATACGCCCATTCTATACATCCTATACACTCTATGCGCTCCACACTTCCTGTATATTCCATAGCCCACACCTTCTCTACGCTCTACACGCTCTATACAACTTCACGGCTACTTCATGCGCCCACATGTACTTCTCAATAGAGCCTCTCATTACGAACTTTCCGTTCTCTCAAAGCTTATCTGAATACAAGCTAATAAGCAAGCTCTTAAAAGGCTCCTTAAAAATACACTTATCATTTTACCACATCGCTTGCCGACAAAAGTACTCACTTTAAAATGATAGCATCTTACCTTTAGTGCATGGAAAAAAACGGGGCAAATGAGTATATGCGTGTTCGCAGTTCCACCACATTCCACTTTCCTCAAAAGCTTTTTCAACTCTATGTTGTCCTGTATACCACTGGAAAGCGGATGCAGTCCTATGGTAAGACACTCTGCGACATTTCATCGTACTGTGCGCAAGCAAGATCGATTGTCCGATCACAGCCGGGTTTGATCCTGAGGTCTGTTGGGAACGATACTCATACTCGTTGGTTTTTTCCTTCCCCTGGTATTATGGCAAGGTAAACGGTGCCACCTCAATCGATGGCCAGGAGTCTCAGTGGGAAATGGTCAATGTTTACACTTCTCTCTTCACCAATACCTGGCTCTTATGGATCGCTCTGGTTCTTCCTTTTCTAGCTGCGTTGATTGGACTGGTTATTAGTATCATCACAATCATTCAGCAACAACATAATCCTCTCCTGACTCTGCTGAAGCGGTACATTACTGGTGCGGGAGCTATACTGGAGTTGCTAATAGCTCCGTTTGTGTTCTTGATCGCTGGAATTTTGGGAGCGAAAATCTCTGTTGGTTCAGGACTTGCCCTGCTGATTCTAGGCTCCCTGCTTCCGTCTGGTGGGCCTACTTCTGGAAGCCAGACGGTAATATATCTGGCACAAGTGATCCGCAAATGGGCTAAATCGTAGAAGCAGGTACGTGCATGAAGCGGCCCTTGCCCTGTATCCACAGCAAACGCAGTGCAGCCAATCATCTATTTGATCAGATCATAGTACAGGTTCACGACTAAAGCAGCCTCGTCAGAGACGCCGAGCAAACGCGCAACAGAGGTCAATTCGGCAGCGTACTCAACCGGGAGATATGCATCTCGGTAAGCAATGATACTCTCCTAAAATTGCTCAATGCCGCCCAGATCCTGTGCGTATTGATCGAGAAGTTGTCGCGCATATTTTCGCGAGAGCAAGCTGTCCCTTATCGCACCTGAGTAAGAACTTGGCGTATAGGGAGTGGCTCGATCTTCGTCAGGTTTTTCATAAGAGTTATATCTAAAGACGTGTCCCTGGGATACGGGGAATCTATAGGCATCAGTGCTGGACAAAGGCGTTCAGAGGAAATACCCAGGCAATCCATAGCGTCTCTGTAGAAGTCGTACACGCTTAGAGCTTCCCCGCCTATATGAACAATGCCAACATATGTTGAGCCTGCAAGCAAAGTAATTGCTTGTGCAGCCTGATTGACTTCCAGCGGACTTTTGATCATGTCGGCGAAATATGCAAGCTCCTCTCCTGCAAGCAACCGGGATCGTACTTGAGAAAGACGATGATCGAGTTGCAAGAGTGAATACCCATAGAGATAGCTGGGCCGAATGATACAGTAGTCCGGGCAAAGGTTTTGCACTTTCTCCTCAAGATACTGAAGGTTTCTGCCATAGAGCGTCATTGGTGTGGGAATGTCGCATTCAGAATAATGGCCTTTCTTTCCGTCGAACACCCCATCACTGGAGATATACACCACTCGAGATTGCTGGCACCCCTGTATAAGTTGCTCCGCTTGTTGCTTGAAGCGTGTGAACTCACAGCCTGGATGAGCAGATTCATAGGCCATACTAGCCGCAATGACCACTGTATCAATCTGATGCTGCTCCATCAGAGACTGAACATTATCTGTCCAGAAGTCGTAGCGATGCGAATCAACAAATTGGGCCCTGCTTCGATGAGTAGGAATGACATGGCCCATGAGTTGCAAATAAGTCATGAGCGTTCTGCCCAGGTAACCCGTTGAGCCAAGAAGAAGTATTCGTGACATCTGTCTCATTTTTCTCCCTATCTATCGAAATATACATCATATACCGTTTTCACCTTTGGATGTGTTCACTCCTAGAGAAGCGCAGGATCAGTACCTGCCTCAGCAACCTGTTTCAGGTATCGGTTCCTTGTAAGCAACAGTCCTTTCATGTAGCGTGTGAGAACCAACGTCTCAGCCAACCGCCCAAGGATGCCCAAGGGAGCATGAAACGTAAACAGATCAATCATGAGCGTCCCAGATGGCTGAGAGACAAACTCATGAATATGTGTGATTTCCTGAAAAGCTCCTTGGATCATTTCATCAGTAAAACGATAGGGTCGTTCATAGGCGGTAATTTTTGAGGTCAGATGTTGTTTGATGCCAAAATGCACTGCCTCCCAGGTCACGGTATCACCGAGTTTCATCACCCCTGAAGTTACACCAGCAATCGGGCGCTCGTGGGTATGCGCAACAGAGTGGCGATGCAAGTCAACGCTGAGCGACAGATCGAAACATCGCTCTAGCGAAGCATCAATAGACATTTCTAGTCGAATGGTAGGCATGCTTAACTTCTCTCTCTTTGGCACTGCTCTCTGAGTAGAGCGCGAGATATCTTGTCGTGAAAAAGTGCCTCTTGCGATGATTGTAGACGTTGTGGAACATCTTGTGCAAGGTGCCACACGAAAGAGCCCCAGAGATGATAGACTGGATGGAGCCAAAAGCTCTGAGAGGCGGAAAGATGGAACTGGTGAAGGAAGTCAAAGAGGTACTTATCGAGACAACCAACAATCTCAAAAGCTGCGCACGCCGTCTGTTTCTGGCACGAGCAGTACAGGCATTGGGAGAAGGAGGTCACAGAGCTAGTAGCTGATACTGAAGATAAAGGAGATAAAAAATGCAATATCTAACGCTTCCCTTCTTTAGGGAGATCGAAAATGCGCAATCTATTCTTCTGGCCGGTGCTGGGGGAGGGTTCGATATTTTTAGTGGCCTTCCACTCTATTTTGGTCTACGCAACCTGGGTAAACAGGTGCATCTTGCAAACTTATCGTTTTCGCCCCTTTTCGCGGCAAACGGCCGCTGGCTGAGTCCTGCACTTATGGAAGTGACGGCCGATACAAAAGGGAAGCAATCGCTACTTCCCCGAAAAGTATCTTGCGCAATGGCTCGCGACACAGGGCGAACACATTCCCATCTACTGCTTTGATCGTACCGGCGTTCAGCCACTTCTCGTTGCCTATCAAACACTTGTGGACCTTTTGCATATTGATGCAATTATCTTAGTTGATGGTGGAACCGATAGTCTCATGCGCGGGGATGAGCCAGGTTTGGGCACGCCAGAAGAAGATATTGCTAGTATTGCCGCAGTGCACCAACTCGCTCTGGACGCAAAATTGCTGGTCTGCCTTGGCTTTGGTGTTGATACGTTTCATGGCGTCTGTCACGCACATTTTTCTGGAGGCCGTTTCAGAACTAATATGCAATGACGGATTTCTAGGAACCTGGAGTCTGACAAAGGATATGCTAGAAGTTCAACGCTATCGCGATGCAACAGAGGCGGTGATTCGCGCCATGCCCTCTCGTCCCAGCATTGTTTCGACGTCGATCCTTTCAGCCCTTGCAGGTCACTTTGGAGATGTTCAGATGACTCAACGTACTGCCGGAAGTAAACTCTTTATTAACGTCTTGATGACACTCTATTGGTGCTTTCGCTTAGATCCTGTTGCCCGGAGACTTCTCTACCTGAACGACATCCTGCAAACACAAACATCTCGCGACCTGACTTCTGCCATTGAGCTGTTTCGTGGCTCACTTCCAACAACCAAAGAGTGGGTTAACCTTCCAATGTAATTCATAATGCTTCCTTTGCTACCGTGCTGTCCAGCCAATAGCGTTAAGAGTATCCGTATCCTCATTTTTCTGTACACATAATTTATTAGAAGTACACAAACTCATGCGGAGGATATTGTAAAAACACGGGTGGATCGTTTATGCTTATAGAGAACGCCTTATGGAGTCGCTGAAGTCAGCACAGTCTTGTTCAAGGAGGAACAAAAAGACATGATGTCTATTCACACAGGTTCACCACGGACACCTCAACAAATTCGTCATATTGTAAGAAAGCTGAGTACTCTAGCAGTACTCCTGATTATGATTGCAACTTCTGTGCTCGTGGTCTATACCAGAGCAGAAGCCGCCAGCACCCTGGTTGTGCAGTACGCAAACGCGAATACCAGCGCGACCGCTAACGCTCCCAGCCCCCACCTGGAGATCGTTAACAACACCAGTTCCAGCGTCACTTTAAGTAGCCTGACTATTCGTTATTGGTATACCGAAGATGGCACACAGGCTCAACAATTCTCGTGCGACTATGCAGTCGTGGGATGTAGCAATGTTACAGGATCTTTTGTTAGCATGGCAACGCCAACCAGCACGGCAGATACCTATCTCCAGGTTGGGTTTAGCAGTACAGCAGGTAGTCTTGCAGCTGGTGGCAATACTGGCGATATTCAGACACGCTTCAACAAAACTGATTGGAGCAACTTCAACCAGGCCAATGACTATTCCTGGAATCAGACGCAAACCACCTATGCTGCCTCTAGCAAGATAACGTTGTATCTTAATGGTCAGCTTGTCTGGGGTAGCGAACCTAACGGCACTACCGCACCAACCCCAACACCCATCCCAACCGCTGCACCCACAACACCACCCACACCAGTAACAGGTGGCAAGGGAGGCTGGACGACAAGCGGAACGAAAATCCTTGCTCCTAATGGATCACAATATATTATCAGCGGCATCAACTGGTATGGATTCGAGACCCCTGATAGTGTCGTGCATGGTCTCTGGTCGTTTGATATCTCAACGATACTTAATGAGATCAAGGCCAACGGCTACAACACGATACGTATGCCCTATTCCAACCAGATGTGGGAAAGCGATCCTATACCACAAAATGTTGTTGGATGCTCCTCATGCGCAAATCTTGCATGCGCGTGATATCCTGGCGAAGATTGTCAACTATGCTGGCTCTATCGGCCTGCATATGATTCTGGATAACCACCGTTCTGAGGCTGGCGAGTCTGCTGAGCAAAGTGGCTTGTGGTACAATACCGCATATCCTGAGAGTAGTTGGATCAGCGACTGGGTAAGTATGCAGCGCTGGGTGCATGGTATTGCCCAAACGAAGGGTTCATCAGATACCGTAACGGTCAACTATCTGGCATCGGATGGTCTTCCAATAGTGCTGGGTTACGATCTGCGCAATGAGCCGCATGCCCTGGGCAGCTATCCGAATCAGTATCAGATGAGCGCTCAGTGGGGATCGGGCGATGGCATTAATCCTGCAGTTAACCCTAATCCCAATCCATTTGCCCCCTCTTGCGCGAGTAGCTCAAACTGCTTCGACTGGCGTCTGGCGGCGGAGCGAGCTGGCGACAGTATCCTGGGCGATGCGGCAGCTCACAGTTGGAGCTATCCACTGCTTTTTGTGGAAGGTACTTCCCACTTTCCTACAGCGAGTGGAACCCAGGCTGCAGGACCGTATGCGAGCGATTGGTGGGGTGGCAATCTACAAGGTGTTAATGGCAATAGCGGCAATGCGGGTGCGCCGATTGTGTTTAACGCAGGTGGTAGTTCCTCTAGCCTGGGTGCAGCGGTAAACAATCAGCTTGTCTACTCAGCACACGATTACGGCCCTTCGCTCTTCCAGCAAACATGGTTTAACGCGAATACATGCTATAAAAGCGGCTGTTCTGCTTCCAGCCTGGTTGATACCTGGACCTATTACTGGGCCTACATTGCCACACCAGGTGGGGTCAATCCGACCTGGCCCGGCCACGCAAGCTTCCCGTGGAGCAACACCGGTGCCACACCATATAGTACGGCCCCGGTCTGGGTCGGCGAGTTCGGCACGGGCAATAATGCCAGCGACCTGACCTCAACCACACCTGGATCGCAGGGACAATGGTTCACCGACATGATTAACTTCATTAAGAGTAGCTATGGCAGCGGCGGTTCGGGCGTAGCGGTCAGCAACCTGGACTGGACCTATTGGGCCATGAACGGCGAGGATAGCTTCGCCCTTTTAAGCAATTCGTATAATAGCCTGGCTAATCCAGCCAAAGAATACAGTGACCTGTGCTTCCTCCAGACCGGTCCACTTGCCGTCCCTATGGGTAGCGGAAGTGGGCAGTGTGGTTCGACAGGCGCATTCCCCACTCCTAAGTGAGTGCTTGACTTCCCATCGCGATGGGCTGTTTTCTTTCCTATGGGTGTTCGCGCTTCAGGCGCGAACACCTCTTTTCTTAATTATTCCATATAGTTTGTGTTCTTCGAAGAAGATAGATCCTTGGGTGAAGTCCTCCCTGAAGTATTTTCACCACGTCATGGACGTCCCACAACGTGGTAAATGTCGGCAACAGGCTTTCCAGCAACGTAATTTCATGTGTGAGCAACACAAATGTTGCGTCTGGAGCAGCCAGGCGGGCTGCTTCAGTAAGAAACCGAGGATAAAGATCCCGATTTGTTTCATGCGAACCAGTTAATTGTCCCCAGGGGACATCCGCGCATAACACACGAAAGCTGGCGGGCAGGAATGGCAGTTGCGTAGCATCAGCCTGACAGAGAAGTACCTTTCCCACAATTTTCCCTTGTTCAAGATTTCGTTGTGCTCCATGTAGTGCCTCGTTGTCCAAGTCGCATCCTACTATTACGGATGCAGGACAGCGATGCAACCGCTCAATCAACAACGTCGCAGACCCACACATCAGATTCAGAAAGCGATCAGTAGGCTGGGGATTGGTCATTTCTACCATCGCAGCAGCAACGGTCGCATTGAGGGCTCCTTTCATGTGATACACTCTCCAGGCACGTGTGGCAAGAGGACGTGGCGTGAGGCGAGTAAGCACTTCCCACCCGCTTAATGTATGCTGTGCCGGACGGATACGTAGCAACAGATCCGCTTCTTCAACATCTGGTAACAAGCCTGTATCATTTTTCAATTGTTCTTTGAGCTGGGAAAAGACAAAAGAGGATGCACCAGCTGCACTGATCCTCAGACCCGCAAAAGCGTGCGGAGGATGTAAACGACGAACGTGCTCGATACTCTGAAGCAAACGATGATAGTGCTGATGACCCAGCAATGCGCGAGGTCGTGGAACAGCAAAAGTTTCCAGCAGAGAGACCGCAACCACGACGCGAAGAGCAAACAATTCGTGCAGATCTCCTGTATATCGTAGATAAATCGCTTCAGGGTCATCGGAAGCCAACAGGGTAACACGCTCGCCCAATTGCGCAACGAGTTCCTGGCATGCCCACGGTTTCAGTCCAGGTAAAACATCACAACAAAGCAACATTGAATGAACGTGGGATACGTTTTTAGCTGATTTACTCATGAATGGTTCCATTTCTTTGTTTGTCAAACAGAAGGACACAACATACATGCAACCCGAGGAGAAACCTTGTGCTAAAAAACGCAGACACGAGGGACGCAATTGCCCTCAGTTGTGGATTCAGGATACTTCAAGGGGTATGGCTGGAAAAAGATGCCGCAAGACCTGAAGAAACCCGCTAACCATGTGCTACTTGATTGCATAACAAAAACAGCCCACCTCTGTACGGCGGATTTTTGTCAAACAATCAAGTTGTCCTTCCCTGCAAAGGGAAGTTGTTAACACAAGGTTAGCGGGTCGAGGGCATACGTTTTTTCCTTTTGTGGAGAAATAATATGGGGACCTTTCGATCAAAACCCGCACATATCTTACCTGAACTATGAGAAAAAGTAAAGTGCTGCACAACGAGATCCATCAGCCATAACTTTGACGTTAACGTCAATCTTGTTGTATACTATCAATGTGACATGTGAAATTATCGACTTCAGCTTTGGACAGGAGGGACGTTCATGATGCTTTCAGCCGATGGGCAATCCCCGTTACCTGCTCCTTCGACCGAGTTGCCGTGCTATACCATTGAGCAGGTGGCGACACGAACACAGTTGACGAAACGTACGCTACGCTACTATGAGGAAGTCGGCTTACTTCTACCAGCCAATCGGACCGAGGGTAATTATCGCCGCTACTCTGAGGCTGATGTCCAACGCATCGAGCGCATCAAAGAGTTGCGCGATCTGCTGGATTTCTCTCTCAATGATATTCGCGGCATTCTCGACGGTGAAGAGGAGCGCGAACAACTCAAGCTGGCGAACCGCGAGGAAACAGATGCTCTCCTCAAACTTGCTCGCCTGGACCGCGCCGATGAGCTGATACACGCACAACTCCTTCTGATAGAGCAAAGAATTACTGGACTTGAACATATGCGCAATAGCCTGGTTGCTAAACTTGATAAACATAAACAAACAAAACAGCTATTACGCTGTCAACCTATTGATATAGATAGATAGATAAGTAAAAATAAGCAAGCAAAAGTTACTACCTATTATTGGTAAGATTGGATCACTATGCAAATTACACACTCAAACAAAGGACGGGAAATTATACATAATGACAAAGAGCGACACGAACGGACTCTTTCCCAGGCGTTTATAGCCCTGCACTCACGCAACTTCCGCCTCTTCTGGGGTGGGCAGTTGATTTCGCTTATTGGTACATGGATGCAGACAACCGGTCAAGCGTGGCTTGTTCTTCAGTTGACGCACAGTGCGTGGTTGCTGGGCGTTGTGGGGGCTCTTCAGTTCATGCCAGTACTGCTTTTTTCGCTCTTTGGTGGCGTGATCGCGGATAAACTTCCCAAGCGTAAATTGCTTCTTTTTACGCAAACTCTTTCTATGGTGCTGGCCGCTACTCTCTGGCTCCTTGTGGTCACGCATACCGTACAGCTCTGGCACGTACTGGTGCTAGCAACGTTGCTTGGCGTCTCCAATTCACTTGATATACCGGTTCGGCAGTCCTTCGTTGCGGAGATGGTCGGGAGAGATGTACTGCCAAATGCCATTGCCCTCAATTCGTCGATTTTCAATATGGCGCGTGTTGTTGGCCCTGGCATCGGAGGTCTTTTCATCGCCTGGTTTGGTGAGGCTCCTCTCTTCCTGTTCAATGCTATTAGCTTTCTACCTGTGCTTGTCGGGTTACTTTTAATACACGAGAGCGAGCTTTTCGCACAGCCTGAGAAGGAGATCGACCATGCAAATAGACCAGGGGCACTCAAGAGTGTGCGCGAAGGGTTGACCTATATTGCGCATATGCCTGCGGCGCTGCTGATTATTGCCACGGTTGGCGTTATCTCGCTGTTTGGCATTAACTTCAATGTTGTGCTACCGCTCTTTGCGGATAGCGTTCTGAAGATTGGTCCACAGGGCTTTGGCTTCATTTCAGCGGCCTTTGGGTTTGGGGCGTTACTCTCCTCACTCTGGCTGGCATGGCGCAACCAGCAACCAAACGTTCAGTCTATGCTGATCAATGCGCTGATCTTTGGCATTGGAGAAGTATTCTTTGCCTTCTCTCATTGGTATCTGCTCTCGCTTGTCTTGATTGCGCTGGTTGGCTTTTTACAGATAGCTTTCACGACAAATGCAAATGCCGCACTGCAAACGGTGACACCAGACCATCTGCGTGGTAGAATCATGAGCATCTACACTATTGTCCTTATTGGCTCGAACCCTATCGGGAACCTTTTGATGGGTGGGTTGGCACATACATTTAGTGCTCCTGTAGCATTTTTGATCGGTGCGATACCCTGCATCCTGGCCGCTATTGTTGCCTGGTTCCTGCGTGCTTCGGCAGAAAAAAGTATGCAAACATATATACATATACCATAATGCAGAATTGGCTTATCTACCCATTGACTATCGCTGATCAGCAGCAACATATAGAGCAGAGTGAGCATTTGCTCCGTACAGCATTGCCTGGTGATCCAGCAACGCTGTATTGGTCCCAGGCCGAACCAGCCGGGCTGGTACTCGGCTTTTCACAAAAGCACGAAGTGCTTAATCCCGCAGCCGCCGACTCGTTCCCTATCTACCATAGAAGGGCGGGCGGAACGGCTGTGCTGGTGGGCCCGACGTTGCTCAGCCTGGATGTGATTTTACCTGCAGAACATCCCCTTATACAGCCCGACATTGTCGAGTCGTATCGCTGGTTTGGCGAGGCCTGGGTGGCCGCCTTAGAACGACTTGGTGTACAAGCACGTATTGTTCCACCTGCCGAGGCTCATGACCAGCGCACCCAACGCAAACAGCCAGCAACACGCGAGTACGAGTTGCTGCTGAATCGAGCTTGCTATGGCTCTTTATCCCCCTATGAAGTGGTCGTTGGGCAACGCAAAGTAGTTGGCTTTGATATGGTCCGCCGCCGTTCTGGCACGCTATTACAAGCGGGTGTGTTACTGCAATGGCAACCAGCAGTGCTAGCACACCTGCTCGCCCATACACCTTCAGAACATGCATTATTACGGCAGGGATTACTGGAGCGTGCGGTGGGATTAGATAGCCTGGTCGGGCGTGTTATAGACAGTGGAGAGGTGATACAGGCCTTTGAACATATTGTTCTTACCGATGAGTGTATGCGCTTGACGATCAGCTAACGTTTTGCCTATACTACAAAATTTTTAGCTTATATTTTGCAAGAGGTTTTTTTATAATGGGAGACAGAACCGCTTCAGGTGCCGTCGAGATGTTGACAACACATGACTTTGAAGCCATGGTTATCGGAGCACACCCGGACGATAACGATTTTAGCTCCGCCGCCACCAGCACATTATGGGCCAGACAAGGAAAAAAGATAGTCTGGGTCGTTATGACAGATGGCACGGAAGGCAGCGAAATTCCAAGTCAGAGCGATGAAGAATTGATGCTCAGGCGCGAACAAGAGCAGCGTGCAGCCTGTGAGGTATATGGTGTGCAGGCCGTCGAGTTCCTTCGTTTCCGCGATGGTCACCTGACAAATACGGAAGAGGCACGCAGGGCTGTTGTAAGACTTATTCGTAAATATCGTCCACGGGTGGTGTTTACTCACGATCCGACCATGCACATTGCCGGGCCAGACCCCGATGAGAATCCTAAGGGCACTGGCTACCTCAATCACCCGGATCATCGAGCAACCGGTAACATTGTCCTGGATTCTATCTTCCCCTTCGCAGGCAATCCACGTTCATTCAAAGAGCTCCTCTTGGAGGGCCTGCAACCTTACCGCGTCAACGAGATTTATCTCTTCTTTACCGGGCAGACCAATACCTATATCGATGTCACCGAGACTATCGAGGTTAAGGGGCGAGGTCTTATGCGCCATGCCTCACAGTTCAATCCAGAGGATAATGACCGCATGGTAGAACGCATTCGTGAACGGGCGGCATCGGTGGCAAAAGAGGCAAAGGAGAAAAAAGGCCTGGATATGCAGTATGCCGAGTCGTTTCGCCGGGTTAAGCTACATGTTCCACCCGATGCACAAACTGCTACTCCTGGTACCGAGGAATAAACATACGTCTTATCACAAAAGGAAGAAGAGCCAGCCCGTCGATGAGCTGGCTCTTCTTCCTTCATCACCTTTATTTTGCATTTTCATATATTTTTGCGCAATGCGCAAAAATATATGAAAATGCAAAATAAAGGTAACAGCAGAGTATAAGCGCGGCAAAGCCGCGCAAACTCTTCTTTATTAGTGAGGCATTACCACAACTGCAAAACCACCCCAGTACTTCAGAAACGTGGCACGCGAAACAATTGTCATATTAAACTGCGACGAATCCGCCAGGTAGACGCTATTATCATGACCACCCCTAAGCACGAGTATATGGCCACCGGTCCAGCGTTGAGGTGGAAAGCTGACAATAACGGGCTTTCCTGTATTGGCGACATTGATGATGTCATCCGCTGAAGGATTATTGAGATGTACGGCTTTGAAACCAAATTTATCAACAGTCGTATCAATCCCGGTCGGTCTCAACAATCCCAGTGTCGGCGAGATCTGCCCCAGACCGGCTTCAACCTTGAGTATATCGGCAATTCGATAATTATGCCCATATGAATTTATCACTTCAGTCATTGAGGCAGCCGAGCAGGCCGAAGCCGCCCATGTATCATAGTCCTGCGATGAGCCGTATTGACCAGGGTCCAATTGATAGACACGGGCCAATGCTTTCGATGCGCCCGTTGTCCCCGCAAGCAGATCCTGAATAGACGTAGTCCCATTACTGGCAACCGGGGTAGGGGCTGAACCAAAGGGTTGGCTCCATGTAAATGTTCCGACGACGCCTGCACTGGAGAAGAGCGGCCTCATTGCGACCAGGCCAACACCAAAGAGTGCAATCAGAATCAAAAATATTCCTAGCCAGGGGATTGGCTTGTCCGAATGCAGTGTCAAAATCTGTCTTACATTTGCTAATACCCTGATGTCTGGCCGTTCCTCTTCTATTTCTATTATCCGTGTCTCGCGCCTGGGCTCTCTCCTCACATCTACCCTTGTACCACCCCGGGGCTCCGTCACTGGCTCGAACTCCATCACATAGCGACGCGCTGTTGTTATACTTTTCGGCCCATACACCCGCTCACTCGCCTGGTACATACGGCTACCCGCGCGAAATTCGCGCTCACGCGCAACCTCCGCTGCTGTCACACGTGCAGTCTCGCGTGTTATCCCACGCGCAGCATAGGACATCTTTCGTTGAGTGGGTGCTTGCGATCTGGGGGAAAGTAATAATCCTGCAAACGTCATAGTGAGGGCAATAGTAAAAAGTGTCAGCAGGACAATGATCATTAAAAGCTCCTCATAATAGCTAGTATTCCCAACCTCGCCATTACTAAATTACTTAACTACCTACCACATAAGGGCATGAAAGCAGCTAACTACCTACCTAACTGGTAGTTCTAAATATACCATTACATTCGTCAATCAGCAATATGCCTCAAACTTCTTTTTTCTTATCGGTTTCTTGTGTTCCCTCAGTATTCTCTCCAAAACGAAGTCGTTTCACATGTGATCTCTCTCTCTATCCCCGACTTGATGACACAACAGCCCAAATAGTATATCATACGGATTGTGTCTGACACCACCAACATTTATTAGGAACAGCGAGGATACAGACTATGTATATTTATTACATCCTGCATGGCACACAACACGACCAGCCTATCGAGCAGGAAGGCGATCTGACCGAGGAGTTCCTCCCTGGCATCGATTTAAGCGAAGGGCCGGCAACCATCAGTGCGCTCGTCCAAAAATTACAGGACGCCGGTAATACGGCTGCATGGGAAGCTTGCGATTTGACTAACGATTTTTTTGATCGCGAAGATAATTATATCTACTTCCACAACCGCTGGATACGTCGTTCGGACGCTCCCTGGCGCAAAGATCGTAATAATTGAACTGATATGTACAAAAATACAGCCTGGTCGCAATAGCTACAAAAGGCTATATAACTATGCTATGATGAGGGATATCTATGCCAGTACTCGCAGGATGGCTAACCGGGGAGCAGGTGCCCCCGGAGATTATTGATCAGACATTGACAGCTATGGGTGAGGTGCTCGGTCGCTATGGAGGTACACATGCCCGCAATGTACAGGCAGGCGCAGGCCTGGCGACGTACGCGGATACGGCTTATTCGATGCAACATAGCTCCGAACCACCAGTGCTGGATTGGGTCCCCGACCGCCGTACCCTTGTCTATCGACGCCCACTTTCGGGTATGCATCCGCTCTACTTTATTGAGGATTGGCCTGCTGAGGGTAACCTTCTGTTCGCCAGTGAGGTAAAGGCTCTTTTCGCAGTTGGTGTTCCACGCCGTCTACACCTCCCTGCCCTCACTGCCCTCTTGCGCTATGGCTTTATTCCTGCCCCCTGGACGATTTTCAAAGGCATTCAGGTCGTACCCGCCGGTTCCATTTTACGCTGGCAACGCGCAAAAACGGTGGTGAATCATGCCACCGATTTTCGCTTCGATGCTCCCTCAGATGCTTCCTCACTATCACAGAATGATCCTGAGCAATTCATTTCGCGCTTTAGAGATGCCTGTACGGCCCAGCTTCCTACCCATGAACAATTAGTCGCTCTGGCTAGCGGTGGTCATGCTTCAGCCCTTACAGCCCTTTTTACTGCACAACAATCAATGGTTCCTTTCACGATTACGTCTTTTGGCTATAGGAAGTCGCTGAATGCGAAGGCGTGGTCGGATGCGCAACGGGTGGCTACTGCTTGCGAACGTCCTTTTCTGGCCGTGGTTGGGGTTGATGAACCGAATTTCTGGCCCACGACTCTGACTACTCAGGAGTCTCCAAGCGTCGATACAAGATCGTTGGCGCTGCATCAATTGTTACATACTGTTGCGGCTGAGACAGGCGCACGGGTGGCGATGAGTGGTTTAGGGGCCAATACGTTCTTTGGTCCTACTATGCCTGGCTCTACTCAATCTATTACGGATGTGGGACCGGATGATATCCTGAACTGGTATAGCCATTCAATCATAGCAAGTTCAGGTCAGCACAAGGCTCAGCTATGGTCGCCAGAGGCTGCACAATCAATTCAACAGGAAGAACCATGGGAAGAGACGCTTCACGCTCGTAAGATTGCTCGTCGCGCCGCTCAATTCGCTGATGCGCAACGGCGCATTTTATATCTGGATCTCCATTTGCGCCTCCCTGACCTGCTTGTGGGTCCTCTACAACAATTAGGGACTCAGGAACGCCTTATTGTGCGCTCTCCCTTTCTGGCACCATCTATTACAGAAGATCTATTACAACTGGCTACTACCGCTGAAGAAACCAGAGCTTCATTCCTGGCTCACCTGGTACAACGTTCTATACCAGATGCGCCTCTCAAGCCTACAAAGTTGCCACTGACACTACCAACAAAATCGTTTACGGCTATAGACAATTCTGAACTGTTGCAGCAAACTCTCTCTCCTGCTGCACTCCAGGCTACTAACATTTTTGCGCCTGATACTGTAGATGCGTTGCTCAAAAAAGCTTCTGGCAAAACCGCGCCGCGAGAACTGCTGCTTGTCTTCACTACCCAGCTACTCTATCAGCTATTTAGCCTGGAAGGATGGTGATACATATATTTTGCACTTTTACAATCTATAGCACTTTGTACCAATAGATTGTAAAAGTGCAAAATATATATTAAAGGTAAATGACGGTTAATGATCGACACCTTCTATCTCAGCTGCCGCCGTAGCATCGCCATGTGCGGCTGCCCAGCGCAGTGCTTCTCCGGCAAGATAGAGGGAACCGGTAGCACAGATCAGATCAGCGCGGTCCGCCAGCTTCAGCGCTTGATCGAGCGCTTTACTACTATCTTCTACAGCAGAGATGCTTACAGCAGGAGCATATTCAGCAAACAGCTCCTGCAGCTCTACGATGCTTATGGCGCGTGGGTTATTTGCTTGCGTGAGAATGACAGCGTCAACTGTTGCCAGTGCACGAATCATATGCAACACATCTTTATCTTTGTTTACGCCTAATACTATAATGAGACGCCGCGCTGGAAATGTAGAACGCAAACTGGCAAGCAATTTTTCAATCGAGTCGTTATTGTGTGCACCATCTACGATGATGGTTGGATTGTGTCCGACTATTTGTATACGTGCAGGCCAGTGTACTCTGGCCATTCCATACCGCAATGCTGCTTCATCCCAGGCTATACCTCGTTTGCGTAACTCTTCAAGCGTTGCGACTGCCGCAGTGGCATTCTCCAGTTGATGCAACCCAATCAATGGTGTCTCAAGATCAGCATAGATATGGTCGGGTGCAGTAATACTAAAACGCTGACCAGCCTGGCTTTGTGCAACAGGTTGGTAGCGATAACTTACTGCTGGCAAGTGCCCGCTATCTACTTCTGCTTGCGCAGGATCGCTTCCAGCCGGCCCTATGCGTATCATCGAAGCGTGACGTTGTTGCGCGATAGCGGCAATTGCAAGCAGAGCCTCTGGGGCTTGCGCTGAAGTGACAACGATACCATCTGCTTTAATTATGCCTGCCTTTTCTGTGGCAATTTTTGCTAATGTGTTACCGAGAATACTCATATGGTCATAACTGATTGAGGTGATGACAGATACGAGTGGGTGTGTGACATTGGTTGCGTCCAGGCGACCACCCAGGCCTACTTCAAGGACCGCATGCTGCACCTGTTGGCGATAAAAATGGAGGAGCGCCAGGGCGGTTCCAATTTCGTAGGTAATAAAAGGACCAAATTGACCACGCTCTTGAATCTGCTCTACGGCAGGCCGTATCTCGGTTATAAGTTCTCCTACCTGAGATTCACTGATGAGTTGCCCATTCACACGTGTTCGTTCACGAAATGTATGGAGATCTGGTTGGGTATAAAGTCCGGTGCGGATAGTGGCTTCGCGCAGGATGCGCTCTATATAGGCAGCCGTTGATCCCTTTCCTTTTGTGCCTGCAATAAGCGTGCTGGTATATTTTTCATGCGGATTTCCTAGCAAACTCAACAGTGCAGCTTCGCGTAGTAGATTTTCATCACGATCCCGTTTGTACTTCCCACCACGCTCGTAGTCAGTGAAGCTATAAATATAATCCAGGGCTTCTTTATAATTCACGCTATTACCTTCCCGTTTATAGCGGCGATAGTTCAAATGTGCCTCGTACGATGGCATCGCTCATTTTGACCACGCGCATCATTGCATGCACATCATGAACACGCACAATATCCACTCCCTGCGCAATACCAAGTGCAACGCTCGCGGCCGTACCTTCAAGGCGTTCCGAGGCTGGTAATCCCCCTAGCACACGCCCAATCGTTGATTTCCGCAGAGTTTCCTAGCAAGATAGGACGCCCCAGCACGCGCAATTCTCCCAGGCGACGTAGCAAGATCAAGTTTTCTTCCGGCGTCGTGCCAAAGCCAATGCCAGGATCAACGATAATATGTTCCCAGGCTATACCTGCGCTCAGGGCATGATCAATGGCGCTACTTAGATAACGTATGACATCGCTGACAATTTCACGTTTGTGATAGCCAAGCATATTTGCCATTAAGACTACTGGTACACCATACTTGTGCGCTATCTCTGCCATTGCTGGATCGTGGCGTAGTGCCCAGATATCGTTAATCATATCAGCCCCTAACTCAAGGGCTTGCCGCGCAACTTCGGCTTTATAGGTGTCAATCGAGAGAATGATCTGCGCCGGAAGCACTTCTCGTAGCGCTTTGATTACTGGCACCACTCTCGCTAGCTCCAATTCAACCGGAACACTGGGTGCATGTGGACGCGTCGATTCTCCCCCTATATCGATAAACGTTGCGCCTTCAGCGACGAAACGTTGCGCCTGCGTAATCGCTCGCTGCACTAGTGCCGTCTCGGTTGCTGCACCGGCCCCCAGACCATCGCCCGAAAATGAATCCGGCGTGACATTTACAATACCCATTACATATGTGCGCTGACCCCATTCCAGTTGCTGCTTAGCCCACACGGTGGCTGCTAAAGATGATACCATGAGCAAAACTCCCTGCGCTCTAAATAATACGTTCCTCTGCTTCGCAACAAAGTAACTGGCTTTATCATATCTTTTCTTTCTATGATGATCAAATGAAATGGTCACAAAAATGGATGAGTTTGCACGGCTTTGCGACGCGAAGCTTAAGAGAGGCTTAGAAACTTCTGTCGTTGTTGTCAGAGATTTTTTATACTGTTATACTTACAT
Source organism: uncultured Chloroflexia bacterium (assembly GCA_963850365.1). Classification (GTDB taxonomy): domain Bacteria; phylum Chloroflexota; class Ktedonobacteria; order Ktedonobacterales; family Ktedonobacteraceae; genus Dictyobacter. The sequence continues at coordinate 607,663 of CAWKKX010000005.1, read as the reverse complement.
GTAAAGACAGTCTAAAACATCTTTACGCTTAAGGAAGATTAAATTCCAACGTGATTAAACGCTCTATTAAGGATAAAGGGCCTGCTATGAAAATTAGGAATACAACTGCGAAAAATCCAAACGATATAATGGCCATATCTCGTTGTCATGAGTGTAGCGAGGAGGCTCTCGGACGTTGCCCTGACTGTCATTTGAGCTTTTGTGAGCAACATTTTCCTAAGCAACAGCACTCGCCTTGTGCCGAAAAACAAATGAAGATTGCGCAAACTCAGATATGTTATATCTGTGGCGCTCAAGTCTACCCCGATCAATGGTCAGTTTCAAAAACATCACACTTCGTTGATGAATATACTTGCAATGGCTGTGGCCACTATATCTGTGATGAGCTACATACCCAGCGCAAAACAGAGGACGTTATTATCTCACGCGAGGGGCTACGCGGTCATCGTTATCAGTACATTATTCGCTACTGCGATCTCTGTGCTCCTTTTGGGCGTATTGGTGGTATCAAAAGAATGGCATATGTGGCTACAGCGCTTGGAACAGTGGCGGCAAGCATCTTTTTCTACCTCCACCCATAAAAGTACATACACATATACACAACAAACACATCATTTCTTTGGGCAGCCAGTAACAACTACTACTAAATATTTTGCGGAAAGAAGGGAGACGAGGTAGTTAGCAAACATAGCCTATACTACCTCTCATCGTTATATTCATGATCACATCATCATCTATACAAGCTACTTTAATGCGTCATCAATGTTTGATCGATGGAGCATTGAAATCGGCAGTGAACAGGATAGCTGAAGATTCCGGCATACCAGCTCTTAATGATTTCTATGGACAAATGCAATATCACCTGGGATGGGTGGATGCAAACTTACAGCCAACAAAAAATAATCCTGGCAAACTCCTTCGCCCTACGCTGCTCCTGATTGCTTACGAGGCCGCTGGTGCATGGGATATGACGGACACTGATACCACGGCCCCAGACCATTATCTACAACCTGCCCTTCCGGCGGCTGTGGCTATTGAGTTAATACACAACTTCACTTTAATCCACGATGATATCGAGGATGGCGATACCGAACGCCGCCATCGCCCGACGCTCTGGAAACTTTGGGGCATTCCACAAGCTATTAATACTGGCGATGGTATGTTTGCATTAGCCCGCCATGCTCTCTGGGATGTGCTGGATGCCGGGGTGGATGGTACAACCGCTGCACAGTTGGCAAAAGTTCTGGATCGCACTATCATGACGGTAGCAGAAGGTCAATACCTGGACATTAGCTTCGAGGCACGATTGGACATTTCTGTTGCGATGTATATCGATATGATTAGCCGTAAGACTGCGGCATTAATGAGTGGTGCAACAGAGATTGGCGCACGCCTGGGTACGCATAATGCTGAGACGATAGAGCGCCTGAAAAGTTTTGGTAAGGCGCTGGGTATTGCCTTTCAGGTTCGTGATGATGTGCTTGGCGTGTGGGCGACAACAGCTGAATTGGGCAAGACACAAACAGGGGATGTCTATCGACGCAAAAAGAGTCTCCCAATTCTTCATGCCTTGGAACACGCATGTAAACAAGATGCACAGATATTGCAGGATATTTATACTCCTTCGCTACCAGCTACTTCAATTACAGATGATCAGGTGGAACAGGTCATGGCTATTTTTGAGCGTACTCAAACCCTGGCATACTGCCGTGAGTTTTTAAAGCAACAGTGCCAACTTGCTCACACAGCTCTGGCGAGTGTACCACGTAACATGCATCCCATTTCGGTTCACGCCCTTGATGATATGTTTACCCTTATCCAATTTATTGAAGAAGCTACACATTAAATATATCATGGACCTGTATAAAGTCTGACAAGCAGCACTTTATATCAGGTCCATGATATCCACATTGTTTCCTGATGCACAGGCTAATTGTTTGCCATCTGGCGACCAGGCAAGGCTACGTACAATATTATTTCGCTTGACAGAAAATAATGCTTGCTGATTCTGCATCTGTCCAGGGCTCCAGATAGATAAAATGCCATCATTCCCACCAACGGCCAGCAAACGCCCATCGGGTGACCACGCAACTGTACGTATAGGCATTTGCGTTACATGTAACCTTTGTGGCTCGTCCATACAGCGTTGACCATCTTTTTCACATATAAGCGCACTCCATATACGCACAATCCCATCATCTCCCCCCACGGCAAGCTGTATTCCATTGGGAGCAAAGGCCATACCTCGCAAAGGTCTTGCTACATCCTGGTAATAGCCATGTACATTCTTTCCATCCGCTACATTCCAGATCCATACAAACCCGTCGTCAGACGAACTAGCTACTGTCTGCCCATTAGCTGAACATGACACTACATCTACACTGGTATTATGTTGTGCATACACAGTCTGCGCACGATACGTTTTTGTGTCCCATACTATAGCCCGCTTGTCTGCACTACCGGAAACTACCTGCATCTGGTCTCGCGCAACCCATGCAACACTTGTTACGACCTGTGTGTGCTGAGCGGCATTAGCAAGTATAGCACCTGTTTGAGCATTGAAAAAGATTATCTGGTTATTTGCTGCCGTGACCATGCGTTTGCCATCCGGTGACCAGGCCAGAGCTCGTACTCCGCCAGGATGCACAATATCCAGTTGTGCTGCACCGTTTATGCCCCATACAAAGGCATGCTTGTCATCGGCACCACTCGCCAGCAATTTTCCATCTGGTGACCAGGCGACCGAACGTACATTATCGCGATGCTTTGTAAATGTAAACCGCACCGTGGCTGTCGTGGGCAGCTTAGGCGGATTGTTTTGATTTTGTACCTTCGTAACCTTGTTCGCCTGTGAAGGAACCGGTGGCTTTTCTGCCCCCTGGCCTGCTGATCCTGCATTCATAAATGTGCGGTATGCTCCATAGCTCAGCCCCCCCACACCCAAAATGGCAGCCGCAGCCACTAGAAGAGTTCGCCGCGATGGGCCAGACTTTCTCCTCTGAATTGTGCCTGGCCCCTGCCAGCCAGATGAACCATACCAATCAGATGCGTTTCGAGTCTGTAGATCTGGCATGTATTGAGGATCTGAAAATTGCTCTGAAAATTGCTTCGAACCTGTCAGAGGAATGTTTGAGTAGACAGTCACATCCCCACCTGACGACGGTTCCATATAGGGCGCATATTGTCCTGAGCTCGGCAGCATTTGTTCTGCACCAGGCGCATATTGTCCTGAGCTCGGCAGCATTTGTTCTGCACCAGACGCATATTGTCCTGAGCTCGGCAGCATTTGTTCTGCACCAGGCGCATATTGTCCTGCATCTGACACGAATTGCTCAAACTGCCTCTGAATAGCAGGTGGTGGAATGGCAACAGCCTCATTTACATACGAATCTAAGATCAGACGTGCCCCTAGCATTACTCCTGCTTCTGCAAGTGTACTTGTCGGCGCAATAGCCCGGCCATCCTTGGCAAAGCGTAACGCATAGCCAATTTCTTTACCAAATAGATCCGTCTGTGGCAATTGCATTGCCTCTATCAGTGCAGGCATAAGAACGGCTAGTGGGACTGTAACCACCACTTCCACCAGGCGAACAGAATCCAGCACATTTCCTGCTATCAGTACTTTGAGTTTTTGCATTATTTTCCTCTGTATACACTCACTACCAAATATAGTGTATCATGGTAAAGTTCTTTTTTTTGCATACATAAGTAAAAAAGGCTAGTATCTGGCCTGAAACTTAAGACGAATGAATGCACTTCTCTATACGCACCAATATTTTCTGTGGTAGAATAAAGATAAGATATCGTTCAGTATATTCAATCAGAGGTTTTTTATACATTTGCGATACACAAATCTGATTACGCGATTCTATCTATACATCTATCACTCTATTGCCAGTAAAAATACGTAGCTAAGCACTTTCCTTTCCTACCTTTAAATAAACACAAAAAGCTTGACTGTGCTCTTCATAATAGACGTAGGTTGACGACTCTATTCATTATAAAGAATACAGAAAAGGACCGCTTATTGATCTCAATTGGAGATACTAAATTATGACACGACCCATCTATGTACTCGGGCACAAAAATTCTGATATGGATTCGGTTGCTTCTGCTTACGCATATGCACGCTTATTGCAAATCAAGGGAGAGGAACAGGCTATCGCCGCCCGCCATGGTGAGTTAAAGCCAGAGATACGTTTTGTCCTTGATCGCTATAAGGTGGAAGCTCCCGATGCCATCGAAGATGTTTATCTACAAGTTCGCGATGTGATGAGACGAGGCGTGATTTCTGCTTACATCGATCAACCCCTGCTCGAAGCCGGGCAATTGCTTCAGGAACACAATCGTGGCTCTATGCCTGTGATTGACCGCGAGAACAGAGTTCATGGTATGATTACACATGCTGATTTTGCTAAACTCTTCTTTATGGACCTTGATCCTCAGGCGGTTAATCGTATCCCCTTAAATCGCGATAATCTGGTACGTGTGCTTAAGGGGCGTGTCCTGATTGAAGGGCGACGTACTCTCGGTAATCGTGTCCTGGTCGGTGCGATGGAAGCCGAGACGATGGCTGACTATATTGAGCCCGGCTGCCTGGTCGTGCTGGGCGACCGTGAAGATGCACAATTGACGGCGATGGAGAGAGGGGCAGCGGCTCTTGTTATCACAGGCGATTTATTGATCTCTGAACGCACTTTAGCGGCCGCTAAAGCACAGGGTGTGATGGTGATCAGTACAGGTCATCATACTTTCACTGCCGTTCGCTTGATTAACCTGAGTATTAATACGCAGGATATTATGAATCGCGAGTTTGCTTTCTGTCATCCCGAAGATCATATGAGTGATGTACAACCTACGCTGGGTCGCTTGCGCTCTATGCCAGTTGTTGACAATGAGGGAAAGCTCGTTGGCTATATTTCACGTACCGATTTGATTAAGGCACACCCCAAACGCGTGTTCCTTGTCGATCATAATGAACAGTCGCAGGCCGTTGATGGTATCGATGAGGCTGAGTTATTGGGCATCCTCGATCATCACCGTATCGCCGATGTTCATACCAGTAAACCAATTATGTTTCGCGCCGATCCTGTCGGCTGTACCGGGACAATTATTGCCGGACTTTACCATGAGTCCGAGGTCCCTATTCCACGCGATGTTGCTGGGCTACTGCTAGCCGGCCTGCTTTATGATACGCTGATTCTCCGTTCACCAACATGTACCCCCAAAGATGAGCGTGTGGCGGCTGAACTGGCCGCCATTGCTGGCGAAGATATCGAAGAGTACGGACAGGCGATCTTCACTGAGGCAGCTCGCGATCTGGCTGAAAAACCTGCAGAGGCTCTTATTACTTCAGATTTCAAAGAGTTTACTGTTCGCGATACAAAGTTTGCCGTTGGGACTGTTGAGACAGCAAGTCCTACAATGATTGAGAAACGGGTACATGAATTACTGGAAAACATGCATGCAATGGCACAAACACGTAATTACGCTTCTTTCTTATTTATGATCGTTGATATCCTCAATCTCCGTTGTCACTTGCTTATTTGTGGCGCAGAGTTAGCCGTTGCGGAGGCATTTGGGGTTCCCCTTGAGCCTGATGGCTATTCTGTAACGGTTGAAGGTCTGGTTTCGCGCAAAAAACAGGTGGTGCCATTGCTTCCACGCATCCAGGCTATTATTGCTGAAACGACAGGCGTGCGGTAAAACTATTAAGCAAGTATAGAATGGCCGTTGACGTTCCCTGCTCTTGTCATAGAAGAATCGCTATGTTACACTCTATAGTGACTTAGGTTTTCTCTGTAGTCTAGAACTGCCTGCAGGCAAAACTTTAATGACCCCTCTTCAGTGTAGCGTGGCTTGTTGTATTTTGACTCTGTATTACTATCCCGTCAATAGACCTACCTCAGTTCGATCACGATTCCCATGCGACCAATGGTGGAGCGCATTAAATCTTCTTAGTGCCTGGTAACTTAAGGAGGAATTTTTATCGTGAGCAACTATATTTGGGTTCCGATTGTTGCGGGCCTTCTCGCTATACTTTTTGCTGCGTACCTCGCAAACTATGTCCTTCGCAAAGATACTGGTACCCCTGCAATGCAAAAAGTCGCCAACGCCATCTTTGCAGGTGCAATGGCATTCCTCAATCGTCAGTATCGTACTATCGCTACCCTCGCTGTTTTTGCCGCAGTCGTTGTTGCGGGCGTCCTTTATCTGCTCAGTAACGGAGATGATGCGACAAAGCTCGATCTGGCCTGGCGGACAGCAGTGGCGTTCTTGATTGGTGCTTTATGCTCCGGCGTTTCTGGCTATATCGGTATGTATGTAGCAGTCAAGTCTAATAGCCGTACAGCAAGCGCAGCTACACGCAGTCTGGGTGAGGCTCTGATGGTCTCGCTACGTGGTGGAGCTGTTTCTGGCTTCCTGGTGGTCGCTCTTTCGCTGCTAGGTGTCTCGTTGATCTTCCTCACCTATAGCGTTGGCAACAGTATCGAAAGAGTTCCTTCTCTTATCGTTGGCTTTGGCTTTGGTGCTAGCTTCGTAGCACTCTTTGCCCAGTTAGGTGGCGGTATCTTCACGAAGGCCGCCGATGTGGGCGCTGACCTGGTTGGTAAGGTCGAGGCAAATATTCCTGAAGATGATCCTCGCAATCCTGCAGTTATTGCTGATCTGGTTGGCGACAATGTTGGTGACTGTGCTGGCCGTGGCGCTGACCTCTTTGAGTCTACAGCCGCTGAGAATATCGGTGCAATGATCCTTGGTGTGTCGCTGTACCTGGCGACGAAAAATCCTGGCTGGATTCTCTTCCCACTGGTTGTGCGTGCCTTTGGTTTGCTCGCATCGGCCATCGGCCTGCTCTATATCCGCCCTTCTGTGGTTATTGAACCAGATAAGGCGGCAGGGCGCGATCCTGGTGAAATAGCTATGGCTCAGTTAAATATTGGCTACTTCATCACCTGTGGACTCTCGATTATTGGTGTTTTCCTTGCTAGCTTCCTTCTCTTAAATGGAAATAACCTGACTTCATCCAATGGACTTCCAGCCTGGGTGTGGTTTGGACTGGCTGGCACGGTTGGCATTCTCTTAAGTATTGCCTTTGTCTATATCACGCAATACTATACGGCAGGTACCTGGCGTCCTGTACGCGAGATCGCAAATGCGACACTCACAGGTCCGGCTACAACTATCATTACCGGTATGGCGGTTGCCTTTGAATGTACTGCTCTGCCTGTTCTGGTCATTTGTGTGGCGTTGGGCCTTTCGTTTCTGCTCGGTAGTCAGGTTTCCATTCCTATAGATAAGGCTATCAATCCGGGCGTGATTAATGTGGGCGGCATCTTTGGGACGGCAGTGGCGACGATGGGGATGCTGATGAGCTGCGCATATATTCTCGCGATGGATACCTTCGGCCCGATTACGGATAATGCTGGTGGTATCACTGAAATGGGCGGCGGAGCGGAGGCTGTACGCGACATTACGGATGCGCTCGATGGGGTTGGCAATACAACAAAAGCTTTGACGAAGGGCTATGGCATCGGCTCGGCGGCCCTGGCGGCTTTCTTGCTCTTTAGCGCTTACCTGGATGTACTCTATAGTTATAAGCATCAGGCCAGCGTTTATACGGTGGACCTGGCTAATATCCTGGTGTTTATCGCCGCTCTGATTGGCCTGACCCTGATCTTCTTTTTCAGTTCGCTGGCTATCCGCGCGGTAGGAGATGCAGCTAAACGGATGATCGAAGAGGTGCGCCGTCAGTTCCGTGACAATCCTAAGATTATGGCTGAACGCGTTGAGGATCGTGTCGATCCCGATTATGCTCGTTGCGTTGATATCAGTACACGCGGCGCTCTGAAAGCGATGATCCTTCCTGGTACTGTCGCTGTTTTGACTCCTATTGTTGTGGGTGTGGTGCTGGGACCACAAGCAGAGGCCGGTTTCCTTATGGTCGCGACGATGGGCGGCATTGTGCTTGCACTCGTGCTTAATAATGGCGGTGGCGCATGGGATAACGCGAAGAAATATATCGAGGCTGGCTACCTACGCGTCAATGCAGCCGGCGAGATGGTGGATCGCCTGGATTTGACTGGTACGGTACTGGGGAAGAAGAGCGAAGCACATAAGGCCAGCGTGGTCGGTGATACGGTCGGCGATCCCTTTAAGGATACCGCTGGCCCTTCGCTCCATGTGCTCATTAAATTGCTTAGTACCATTACGCTGGTGCTTGCCCCTCTTTATGTTTTCTTACATCCCTAGCATAGGTAGTTCTTTCTGCTGCTTTTCCTACTCATTTTAGATACCATGACTCCTGATTCTACTCAGAATTAGGAGTCTTTTTTTCGTACACTCCCTTTTTTAACCCTGAACAAACACTTCCTGCGTTATCTTAGTAGAGAGATGATTGCGGAATGGTAAATCTGGTAGGTATATAACACGCTTCTCCTCAAATCTACATTTTTACATATCACTTCATACTTGCCATATGTATGCAAATTCTTATTTGCAATGCAACATTTTTTGGGTACTATTACATCAATAAGGGAAGGACAGGTTGACATGAACTATACTTTTCGTTCAACACTGAAACCCATCTTTGTGACGATGGTCTTCTGCTTGCTTCTTACGGCATGCAGCACCACAGGCACTCCGACACCTACAGCTTCCAATGCACCAAACAATGCTGTTGGCATTACTTCAATCGGTGGCGCTCAAAATGTTCAGGTTTTTGTTGAGCCCGCTGCCGGCGATGCCGTTATTGTCGATGCCATCAGTGGTGCGAAAAAGTCGGTCTTACTGGAGATGTACCTGCTCACCGATACAAAGATCATTCGTGCTCTCGAAGAGGTTGCTCGCCGTGGTGTTACGGTGCGCGTTATGCTGGAGACACACCCCTATGGTAGTGGTAGTATCTCACCCACCGAGACTCTGGATAAGTTAAAGGCTGCCGGCGTTCAGGCCCAGGCGGCTAGCCCCAATTTTTCGCTGACACATGAAAAAGGGATGGTCATAGATGCCAGTACTGCTTATATTATGACGAGCAACTTCACGCTATCCGCTCTGGGCGTGAGCAAAACAATATTGAACCGCGAGTACGGCATTATTGATTCCAATCTACAAGATGTACAAACGGTTACTGATATCTTCAATGCCGATTGGAATCACGCTTCTATTCAACAAATCGATGATCCTAACCTCGTTGTCAGCCCGCTTAACTCTCGTAGTGTGTTTCTAACGTTGATCAATACTGCCCACAAAACTCTAATTATTGAGGCGGAAGAGATGCAGGATAGCGAGGTTGAACAAGCACTGGTAAACGCGGCCAGGCATGGTGTACAAGTTCAGGTGATTCTGCCAGTTCCCAGCAATGGCTCCAGCGATACAAATAGTGAGGGGATTACGACCATTCATCAGGGCACAATACAGGTTAAAGAAGATCCACGCCTCTATATGCATGCCAAGATTATTATTGTTGATGGACAAAAAGCTTTTGTCGGGTCGGAGAATATCTCTACAGCTTCGCTCAATAAAAATCGCGAGCTTGGTATTGTGGTCTCTGATCCAGGTGTTCTTGCGACGTTGCAACAGACATTTCAACAAGATTGGGGCGATTCCCATAATGCATAATCAATGCATTATCTCTATTAGCTGAGTGTTGCTTTTTTGCGAATTATACAAAGTAAAGCAAAAAGTGCGTTTTTTCTCTACCTGTATTCAATTCTACCCACCTGTGATGGACATTGTCTTATCAGGCATGGTACGATAATCTATGAAGGCAATTTATAGCTCCAGCCAGGACTACAACAACACTATATGGGGATTTTACATTGCACAAAAGGTTGCAGCCCTGGCTGGGTACGGAAGGAGTTTTTTTCTATGGTTACAGAGGTCGCTATCTTTACAGCCCTTCCTGGCAAGGAAAATGCTTTGGGCCAGGCTATGATCCAGGGGATCGAGACCATTCGTCAACATCCAGAGTGCGTCTCTGCAAATTCGACACGATGTATTGAGAAACAAGGTCGCTATATGCTGACAGTGAACTGGACTTCGCTGGATGCACACATGAAAAACTTCCGCAATAGCCCACTCTTCGTACAATGGCGTAGCCATATCAATGGATTAACGGAAAACAACACTGAGGTTTTCCACTATGAAGCGTACTAAAAAGAAGAAGTTAGTACGGTAAAAAAAGATTTCTTTGGTAGGAGAGTAAAGTATGTCAGGTGTTCACGAGGAGCAAGGCGAGGGTCAAGATTCAGAAACCAGCACATTTTCAGCACTGGCACAGATAGGGGGCAGCGAGGAGGAAGAACTCGAAGTTCATGTTGCAGCGCTGCGACATCAAATCGAGGAGGCAAATTATCAATACTATGTCAATGATAATCCAGTACTGACTGATGCCGAGTATGATCAATTGATGCTCGAACTCCAGCGCATTGAGAGTGAACATCCAGAGCTACAAACGCCAGATTCACCAACACAGCGTGTAGGAGCGCCAGCCCAGGACGTTGCACAACATCGCCATCCTCTCCCTATGCTGAGCCTGGCAAACGCACGTAATGAGCAAGAATTGCAAGCATGGCACAAACGCGCACAGAATATCCTGCCGAACGCAACATTTACCTATGTTTGTGAATTAAAGATCGACGGACTGGCTATGGCTCTCACATATGAGCAGGGACGACTTACTATTGGCGCTAGCCGTGGCGACGGCTTGATCGGAGAAGATTGGACCGCAAATATACGCACTATTCACTCGATTCCGCAAAAATTGCGCGGCGATAATATCCCCTCCAAAGTTGAAGTGCGTGGCGAAATTTATATGCCAATCAAAAGCTTTGAACAACTCAATGAGGAAATGTCTGCCTCACGTCTCTTCGCCAATCCCCGCAACGCTGCGGCGGGCTCACTCCGCCAGAAAGATCCTCGCAATACTGCAACACGCAATCTTAATTTTTTTGGTTACCAGATTGGTTATATCCAGGGCCTGCATATTACAAGTCACTGGGAAGCCCTACAATTAATACGCGACTGGGGCTTCCCGGTCAATCCTCATGCTCAACTGGCACATAATCTGGATGAGGTCCTTGAATATTGCAATAAGTGGGAAAAAGAACGCTTTAATCTTCCCTATGAGATCGATGGTGTGGTCATTAAGATTAGTGACTTTGCACAACAAGAAGAGCTGGGCACCGTAGCACGCGACCCACGCTGGGCCATTGCATTCAAATATCCCCCGACTCAGGTAGCTACTCAGCTGCTTGATATCCGCGTGAATATCGGGCGCACCGGTTCGGTCAATCCCTGGGCGGTTCTCGATCCGGTGAATATTCGTGGTGTGGTTGTGTCGCGAGCAGCACTTCATAACGAAGGCGATATTCAACGTAAGGACCTGCGTATTGGTGACTGGGTGCTCGTGCAGCGTGCCGGTGAGGTCATTCCACAGGTAGTGAAACCTGTCGTTGAACGCCGCACAGGAGCAGAACAGGTCTATCAACTTCCTGAACACTGCCCCTTCTGCGCTACACCCATTGAACGCGTCCCTGAGCAAGCGATGGCCTATTGCCCCAATAAACAATGTCCAGAACGCATTCTGCAGGGTGTCATTCATTTTGTGTCTAAAGGCGCGATGGATATAGATTCTATTGGCGAGAAGATGTGTGAACAATTAGTCAAGGTCGGTTATATCAAGAGTGTCGCCGATTTCTACCACCTTACTGAGGAACAATTACTTGCACTTGATGGCGTGAAGCAGAGAAGCGCAGATAATATGCTTAAGGCAATCGAAGCCAGCAAACATCGACCTCTCTGGCGTTTACTCTTCGGGCTTAATATCCGTTACATGGGCGAAAAGTCTGCTCAGCTTATCGCGGGGGCCTTCGGTAGTATGGATAAGATTATAGAGGCTAGCGCGGAAGAGATTATAAAGGTACCCGGCATTGGCCCAGAAATTGGTCAGAGCCTTTACAGTTGGTTCCAGGATGCCGACAATCTGGCATTAATTGCACGATTGCGCCAGGCCGGGCTTACGCTGGAAGAAGTACAATCTGATCATACAGGTCCCTTGACAGGCCAATCTTTCTTGCTTACCGGCCGCCTCACAACGATGTCACGTACCACTGCCGAAGAGGCTATTACGAGCCTGGGGGGCAAGATCGCAACCGGTGTAAGCAAGAATCTGAGCCACCTCATCGTTGGGGAAGATCCAGGCTCAAAGCTAGTCAAAGCACAAAAAGCTAACGTGCCCATTCATGACGAGCAATGGCTGGTCGAGTTGCTCACAGAGCATGAGGCTATATAATCCTTTTGACAGTGTTTGTTTTCCATTAACTCACTGCCTTGCCTGCTAAGTTTGCGCAGCTTCTCCACACGTTAGATTGTTTTACACATTTTACATTTTACATAATTTTTTGCGCTGTGCGCAAAAAATTATGTAAAATGTAAAATGTGTAAAACAATAATATAGACTACAAATACTTCATTTCAGTGTAGCGTGCACGTAAAGCATGGACCTGATCCTTCACATTCTTGCTGCGTACAGCATCGTGGATGAGTTGAGCCAGTTCGCCCATCGCTCGCTCGTCCATCCCGAAGCGCGTCATTTCCGGTACGCCAATACGCAGCCCGGATGGTTGGCGCGGATCGGCATCGCCGGGTAGCATGTTGTAGTTGACGATGATGTCGTTGTCTTCCAAGCGTTTGGCAACCTCGACCCCACCACCCCATTCGGCAACATTGACGGCGATCATATGGCTGCGCGTATAACCAAATGCACGTGCCTCTACGGGCGTGCCCAGTTCATCGAGGCTATGCCCAAGCGCCTGTGCGTTACGCACGATCTGCTCTGCATATTCACGGCCATACTGTTTCATCTCACGCGTTGCTACAACCAGTGCTGGCAGCGAATGCAGGTGGTGATTGCTGGAGGAACCTGGAAAAACACCGCGATCCGCTGGCTGCCAATACTTCTTGATCGCCTCTGGCGTGCTAAGGTTGCCCAGAATAACACCGCGTTGCGGACCAGGAAAGGTCTTGTGTGTGCTACCAGTCATCCACGTCGCACCCTCTTGTAAAGGCGACTGAAACTGCCCTCCTGCAATCAGACCAAGCACATGCGCGGCATCATACAGAACGGGAATCCCCTTCGTCTGACAAAATGCGGCAATCTCTGTCAGTGGCTCAGGAAAGAGAAACAGACTCTTGCCCAGAATAACCAGTTGCGGTGTTACGGCATCAACCAGCTCAATCGTTTTCTGCGCATCCACATGATAGTGATCTTCTGTTAATGGCAGGAAATGCAGGTTGATCGAGTTTGCCCCGCCAGTCTTAAGCACCTGTCCACGATTCTGGATACGTCGTCCAAATACGCCAACGGCCCCGTGGCTGATGTGTCCTCCAGCATCCGTAGAGTTCGCAATTACAGTGTCGCCGCCGCGCAACACGCTGAGCGCGATTGCCGTATTAGCCGCATTCCCACTGATAGGACGCACATCTGCCTGCTTTGCCCCAAATAGCTCTTTTATTTCGCGCTCCGCAATACTCTCGATCTGATCGATAAAATATGTTCCCTGATAGTAACGGTTCACATGCTCACCCTCATTGGGGTGCCCCTCAGCATAGCGGCCCATAAAGTCAGAGTTCTGTACACGTCGTACAGCCACGCTTGGCGTATTCTCGCTGGCAATCAGATTGATCGCTTGCGTCTGACGCCATGTATCTTGCTGCTGCAAAATATTTTCAATATCATGAATATCTATAGGCATTTATTTTCTCCTGTTCATAATCAGTGCTCAACAAATATGCCATCCAGTATAGCATAGATTTCCAGACCATTACTTCTTTAGAAAAGCCAAACCGCTGAGCCAAAGACTTAGCGGAACTTTCCCACTTTTTCTACCTCTACCAAAAATAAGATGAAGTGCCGATATTCATTAATACACGCGTTGGCACGTGGTTGAACATGTTACCAAATACTGTTATACTAAGTTTGACACCTATCAAAAGAGATAAGATATCACAAGCTCTTTCTCTGTACCGAAACAGCCATTCGAGTGGTCACGTCGCATCGGTGGTCTATGACAGATCCCCACACATTGTCTGCCGTATCCACTACTGCGTAGAAACTCAGGAGGATTTGAGTTTTATGAAGGTTTATCGGACGGAACAAATTCGCAATGTGGCGTTAATTTCTCATGTCGGAGCTGGCAAAACATCTCTCATTGATGCAGCCCTCTTCGATAGTGGCGCAGTTACACGCCAGGGTAAAGTAGATGAAGGCACTTCAGTTGCTGACTACGATCCTGATGAACTCAAGCGTCGTATGTCTTTACATGTGAAGGTGCTACCGGTTGAATGGAAAGATCGCAAAATCAATTTCATCGACACTCCCGGCTATGCCGACTTTGTTGGTGAAGTGAAAGCAGGTCTGCGCGTGGCGGATGCAGCCCTGATTGTTGTAACAGCGGAAAAAGGGGTTGAGGTCGGTACAGAACTTACCTGGCAATTCGCAGATGAGCGCCATCTGCCCCGCATCGTTCTCGTCAACAAACTAGATCGCGAAAATACCTCTTTCGATCAAGCCCTTGAGTCGCTACGCAATAAATTTGGCACGCGCGTTGTCCCCTTGCAGATCCCCATCGGCGAACAAGCCGGCTTTAAGGGAGTTATCGATCTCGTCACACAAAAAGGCTATACCTTCGAAGGCAATAAGGTACAGGAAGTCACAGTCCCTGCCGATCTCAAAAGTAACCTTGGCACATACCGTGAACAACTCATCGAGTCAGCCGTGGAGAACGATGATACAATCATGGAGAAATTTCTTGATGGCATCGAGCTGAGCGACGAGGAGATCTTAATGGTTGTGAGAAAGGGCATCTGCACTGGTATGCTCATTCCCGTTCTCTGTGGCTCGGCCAGTAAAAATATCGGCGTGCAAACCCTGCTCGATACCATCGTAGATTACCTGCCCAGCCCCCTGGATGCACAGTCAGCAGAGGTTGAACCATTCAAAAATAATACGACCGCCTTTATCTTTAAAACTTTTGCGGCTCAGGTCGGGACAATCTCTACATTTCGTGTCTATGCAGGTACGCTCAAACCAGATACTCACCTCTATAATGTGCAAACAAAAGCCGATGAACGCCTGGGCCAGATTCTTATCCCGCACGGAAAAACACAGGAGCCCGCAACCGAGATTCCAACGGGCGATATCGCCGCAGTCACCAAGCTCTCAAATACACATACCGGCGATACACTTACCATAGACAAAGATATCACTATGCCCCTAGAAACTATTCAATTTCCCGCTCCTTGTTATACCATGGCTGTTGTGGCGAAGAGCCAGGCCGATCTGGATAAAATGGGCAACGCTCTCACCCGCATTGTTGAAGAAGATCGCACAATACGCGTTGGTCGCGACCCCGAAACCGCCGAAGTGCTCCTCTCAGGTATAGGCGAGGCTCATCTGCAAATTGTTGTCGAGGGCATCAAACGTAAATACGGCGTCGAACTACTCACCCATGACCAGCGCATTTCGTACCGTGAGACTATACGCAAGAAGGCGAGGGCCAATGGTCGTCACAAGCGGCAGAGCGGTGGTCATGGACAGTTCGGCGATGTCTGGCTGGAGATCGAGCCGCTACCCAGAGATAGTACGGAAACGTTTGTGTTCGAGGACAAGATCGTCGGCGGTGTCGTGCCCGGCCAGTTTATCCCTGGCGTTGAAAAGGGCGTAAAAGAATCGCTACGGCGCGGCTTTTTATCGGGCAACCGCATGGTCTATGTCAAGGTCGCGCTGGTTGACGGCAAATATCATCCTGTCGATTCGTCGGCTCAATCATTTGAGATTGCCGCCTCACTTGGCATGCAAGAAGCGGTTCCCCTGGCAAATCCGGTTCTTTTGGAACCAATCATGAATGTCACTATTGAGATTCCTGAACAAAATATGGGTGATGTTATGAGCGACATTAATACAAAACGTGGCCACGTCCTGGGCATGGAATCGCTGGAGAATGGCATGCAGCGCGTCACAGCAGCAGTCCCACAGGCCGAGATGCTACACTATGCCACAGACCTGCGCTCAATCACCCAGGGACGCGGTACCTTCTCTATGGAGTTCTCGCAGTATGCCGAGGTTCCCCCCAACATACAACAAGAGCTTGTCACCCACCATAAAAAACATGAAGGAGAAAAATAGTCTTTGGCTTGATTTGACTTGTCGCGGCTTCGCCGCTCTCTAGAATTTCATACATGCTCTGCACTTTCACAAATTATTGCGCAATAATTTGTGAAAGTGCAGAGCATGTATGAAAGACAAAAAGCTTACAGCGATAGTGGTGAGTAAACATGCCCAGGCAGTGAAGCATAATCATGCCAGGCAGTGGTAGAATAGTGTTATCTGCCTTTGTGTTTTCATACTCAAACTCCAGATAGCGGAGAGGAGGTGACCTCTTGATTCTTTCAGCACCACTTGTGGCGACTGCCGAAGCACTTCGTAGTGGCCGGCTTGACCTGCTTACCTATATCGATGAAATATGTGATCGTATAGATACAGTAGAGCCGCATATACACGCACTCGTTCCTGAAACGGATCGCCGAGGCCGCTTAAAAACCGAAGCCGCCGCCCTACAAGCACGTTTTCCCGATCCGAGTAGCCGCCCGCTTCTCTATGGTCTCCCAATTGGCGTCAAAGATACATTTCGTGTTGATGGCTTTCCTACAAGGGTCGGATCACAGTTGCCACCAGAGTTATTTGCCGGTCCCGAAGCCAGATGTGTGACCATGCTGCGGGCTGCGGGCGTGCTTATCGTTGGGAAGACCATCACCACCGAGTTTGCCTATTTTGAGCCTGGCCCAACGCGCAATCCTCACAATCTCAATCATACACCCGGTGGCTCCAGCAGCGGCTCGGTCGCTGGCGTAGCTGCCGGTTTTTATCCTCTCGCGCTGGGTACCCAGGTCATCGGCTCTACAATTCGCCCCGCCGCCTATTGTGGCATTGTTGGCTTCAAGCCGACCTATGGCCGTATTCCTACTGATGGTTTGGTGAAGTGTGCTGACTCAGTTGAGCATGTTGGCTATTTTACGCAGGATATTTCTGGTTGCGCATTTGTTGCTCCACTACTATGTAGTAACTGGCACACTAACCATACAGCTTCCTCTGAGACCTCTAAGACCTCTAAGACCTTACCAGTACTTGGTATACCCAAAGGTCCTTACCTCGCTCAGGCTTCTGCCGAGGCCCTTGTAGCATTCGAAAAACAGTTGACCATTCTCGAAGAGGCCGGCTATACGATACGTCATGTGCAAGCTTTTCAGGATGTCGAGGGGATCAATCGTCGGCACATGCGAATGGTGTTCGCTGAAATGGCGAAGGGACATAGCTCGTGGTTTGCACAATACGAATCGCTCTATCGGCCCCGCACAGCGGCCGCACTGCGCGAAGGACAGACGGTAGGCGAAGAGGAGCTGACACAGGCACGCGCTGGACGAGCCCTGCTACGTGCCGATTTAGAGGCACTCATGGCACAGGCGAGGGTTGATCTATGGGTCTGCCCGGCAACAACCGAACCTGCCCCTGAAGGATTAGATTCTACTGGCAGCCCGATCATGAATCTCCCCTGGACCTATGCTGGTCTACCGGCCATTACTTTCCCTGCCGGGCTGGCTAGCAATAAGCTGCCGCTCGGTTTGCAATGCGTTGGCGCTGCCATGGCCGATGAGGATGTTCTGGCATGGACGGCTCCGATGGCGAAACTGCTGGCAAGTCAGACGACCATTGCAGGAAATTGATAACTGAGAAAAGAACCATCTAACAGCGCCAATACCACCTGGCAAGAACCTGCTAATATAGGCTCATCCCTTGAGAGATATGAAATGCAAGGTTTTCCTCGTAAACCATCGAAATGCTCCTCATTGATCTGGATTGAATCGGAAAATGAATTTCGTCCAGATAGAGATAGTCTCCATTTTATCGCCTTTAGTCAATTATTGATCCAAGCCGTAAAGATCTTTTATTGAACGCTTAATAACATATCATCGATCAATAATCGATGTATGGCTGTTATTGCTTTTTTGCCTTTCATCTTCTATACTAAATATGGCAGTAAAATGGATTTTTCTGTCCAACAGGTGAGATATGCCCATGATACTTACTTATCAAATAGCTCAGTTTCTACTCGTTTCACGCTGCCGTGACGAGAGAAGTTACATCATGTTGTTCCTCAAACGTGAAGGGAAACGTGATCGGCATGTCGAATGTACCACCTGGAAGGATAATGCTTCTTATCGTTATCCTTTAAGTGCGACCCAAAGGAGGGGATAATGCACCATAACTCAGAGAGCAAACCGCGAAGGTTCCTCTTGAGAAGCAGGCTCTTTAGCCTGTTTTTACTCGCTGGCACGTCAATCTTCATCGTAAGTAGTTTTTTCGTAGGTAGCCCAGTCACACATGCAGCTTCATACTGTCAGGTGACCTATACAGTAACAAATCAATGGACCGGCGGCTTTGGAGCAAATATTACGGTCCAGAATACAGGTTCCTCAGCATGGACAAGCTGGAACCTGGGATTCGCCTTCCCAGCAAACGGGCAGACCGTGACGCAGGGTTGGAATGGCACGTTTACACAATCTGGCCAGAATGTAACTGTGACAAACTTGAGCTGGAATAGCAGCGTCGCAGCTAACGCATCCGTCAATCCCGGATTTAATGGCGCATGGACTACAAGCAATCCCATACCAACAAGTTTTACCGTGAATGGTAATGCCTGTAATGGCTCCGTAACAGCTACGCCTACTGCTGTTTCTACACCCGGTGTCACTCCTACTGCTGTTTCTACGCCTGGCGTCACTCCTACTGCTGTTTCTACGCCTGGCGTCACTCCTACTGCTGTTTCTACACCTGGTGTCACTCCCACACCACAGCCCGGTACACACGTCGCCAACCCATACGCTGGCGCTAAAGGGTTCATCGACCCTGACTGGTCTGCACAAGTTCAATCAGCTGCAACAGCCAAGGGAGGCACACTTGGAGCGCAGATGGCGAAGGTTGCCAACAACTCGACAGGGATCTGGCTGGATCGGATCGCAGCGGTCACTGGCGGTACTGGCGTCACCAGAACGCTAACAGGATATATGGATGCAGCGGTATCACAAGCCAGCACTAGCAGTCAGCCAATCGTGATTACCATTGTCGTCTACGACCTTCCTGACCGCGACTGCGCAGCCCTCGCATCCAATGGCGAACTGACGGTAGCTAATAATGGACTAGCTACCTATAAGTCGCAGTATATCGACCCAATTGTGGCAATACTAAGCCAGGCAAAATATAGCAAGCTGCGCATCGCCGCAATCGTTGAACCCGATTCACTACCCAACCTGGTCACTAACCTGAGTATAGCCAAATGTGCTGAGGCTAACTCCAGCGGCGCATATGTGCAGGGTATCCAGTATGCACTGAACAAGCTGCACGCAATCTCGAATGTATACAACTTCCTCGATCTTGGTCACTCCGGTTGGCTTGGCTGGTCTAGCAACTTCCAGCCAGCGGTGAACCTGATCACGAGTACGGTGAAGGGTACGACTGCCGGGGTACAGAGCGTGGATGGTTTCATTAGCAATACGGCAAACTATGTACCGACTACCGAACCATTTATGACCGCTAACCAGCAAATTAGCGGAAATCCGGTGCGATCTGCCAACTTCTATCAGTGGAACCAGTATATCGATGAGGCATCTTACGATACCGACATGCGTACCGCATTTATTACTGCTGGCTTCCCAAGTAGTATCGGTATGCTGATCGATACGTCACGCAACGGTTGGGGCGGATCGGGTCCGCAGGGCTCTCGACCAACAGCTGCCAGCACTTCAACGGACCTCAATACGTTCGTCAACGCTTCCAAAATTGACCGACGTGTGCATCGTGGTAATTGGTGCAACCAGTACGGTGGAATCGGCGCACGGCCCACGGCAAGTCCAGCTGCCGGCTTCGACGCGTACGTGTGGATCAAACCGCCAGGCACATCTGACGGTTCAAGCCAGGCAATCGCCAACAATGAGGGTAAAGGCTTCGATGGAATGTGCGATCCTACGTTCCATGGCACCCAGCAGGCAAATGGCGGAAATCTGACCGAGGCCATGCCCAATGCTCCGCTCTCTGGCCACTGGTTCGAGGCAGGATTCGAGGTCTTAGTCCAAAACGCTTATCCGTCATTCTAAACATTTCTCATTTCCAGTACTGCACCATAGGATAACACTTATATCTGATCTTTATAAAGCAGGAACAGGCGAGAAATATATTCTCATCTGCCTTCTTGCAAGCACTTAGAGTACTTACATTTTCAGTAATGTATAATCTTATCCCTTTTATGCTAGGATAGCCTCATGGATATAACAATACGCCCTTACACTGAAAACGATAAACAGACTATCATTGCCATGTTTGAGGACTTTCAAGACTATCTCGTAGAGCTTGATCCGCTTAAACGCTTACAAAATGCGCCTGGATACGGGGAAGCCATCTTTAACAAGACTATCCAGGAAATTCAAACCAACGATGGAATATTTTATGTTGCTATACAGAATGAGAAGGTTGCTGGCTTTACTGTAGCATTGCTATTACAACCATCATTCGAAGATCAAATAGGAGCTATCCCGTCACTCAGAGGGAGAATAACCGAGCTTTATGTTGCTACCTCTTACAGAGGTCAAGGCATTGGTACTAGACTGGTGAGAGCCGCCGAGAAGTATCTTCAGGCAAAAGGATGTGATGTCATACGCATTGAGGTTTTTGTGCCAAATATAAATGCTCATAGCCTCTACAAGAAGCTCGGCTACAAAGATCGCGATATAGACATGATTAAAAAAATATAAAATTTTTCTGCTGCACCATCAAATCCCTTCTCATTGATCAAGTATGATGGTATATTATAACCTGATACGCTCGTTTTCGTAGAGCGTATGTATAGAGGTATCCAGGTGTTGATGGTAGAAGTAATCTATTTGGAAAGTGGAGATGATGACGAAGAGGCTCAGACTTATTGATAATTATGTGGCCAAAGTTGAAGCACGCTACGGGGGCTTTAAGAGCAATCGAACGCTGGTAGCAGAACTAGCAAAGAAAGAAGAAGAACAGGAACAACTACTCTACAAAGAGGTATTTCGTATCATATCTGTCTTGCATGGACGATGGGATCAGAAAAAACATGCGGCCCTTGGGAAGGATGAACATAAAGATATACGCTGTGAACCACAGTTGATCATCTACCCCGATGGCAGCAAAAAATATTCTTGCGCTATTAATATTGTGCATATTGATATGAGCTTATTAGAATTCGATGTACTCTGGGAACTTAGTCTCCAGGAAAAAAAACAGGCTTTTACAGCTCTGTCTCTCAAGAATTTCAAGCATGTACTGGAATCAACATATGATTTCTTGTTACCTTATGCGAAAGAAGGGTACCGACCACTTATATACTCAGTACGTACAGTGACACCGGAGATACACTTCCCCGGCTACTGCCCCTCCTTCCTACCCACATATGCTATCCCTCTGAAAAAAAGCTATCATGAACCCTCTATAGTTACTTTTGATAGTGCCTTTGTTCACGAGCATCTGCATCATGTGCAACCCTTCTGTCTTGTTCCAGAGGAACCGGACTATACACTCCCTACCTATTATCTGGATAATAATACAAAACTCTATAATCTCGCTTCAGCATGCAGCGCGTTTCAACCGCTTATTGGCCCTAAAGAGGCAAAAGCTATTGAGAAAGGCATGGCGATAAGGGATTATAGTTTGTATGCTCTTGCCTGGCAAGGAATAACCCCATTTGCAAGAGAGCTTACCAAATGGCACACACAAGAGACATATTATCTGGAGACGGTTTGATGCCCATTGTGATGGACATTTTCGTTTCTTTGTGCGCAAAGAAGCACTTCTTTGCGCACAAACTTAGCTGAAGTGGACCCATGTCTTTTATTTATTCATAAGATATTTATGCCTCCAGGCCGGGTTCAGGAGATATCTGTTCCGCGGGTTCCACTGCGCTATCGGCTACGACGATGGTCTCCTCTTCTGGTACCCGTTCGCGGAGCAGTTGGTACAGGATAATATCGACAATCCGTCATCATTCACGGCGGTATCTTCAAGGACATGAGAAAAACTTAGCATGTCTATAGGAAGAAACCAGGATTCGGTAAGCTTCCCCCTCCTCGTATTTTCTGCCATTCTATTTATCTCCTGCCACAGTAATTCCTTTTGTTCTTGCGTCGTGGTAAACTGTGCAGCAACTTCGAGGTCAGTATACGTGATTGTCCACCAGAAATGTCTTTCGATCCCAATCTTGCGCCACGCTACTTTTAGCTCTCTCGCCTTCTTGCGAATCTGACCAGGGGTTTTGTTTGGTATCCGTTGCATTAAGACAATTTGTTCGCTTGTGGGATACAGTTCTCGTACAGCATCTTCTTCTTCCTTCATCCACTCCGTTGTTATTTCCGTTCTCGTTGGGTCACTCCTCCAGATAAGGGCAACATCATCTCTATCTGCTGCCATTGGCTGTACCCATGTAATATGCAACGTATACAGATGTGGAGCAATGACATGTATCTTTACCTCGGACACTAATTTCTTGATGATATCCTTTTTTGTCTGAGGTGGTTTGTTAGTAAATTCACTCCGTAAATGAGCAAGGACATGATAAAAGTTCTCAATATTCTTTGCCGGATCTTCCTGAGTCTCTATCGCCGCTTCCTGACGCTGCTTGAGCAAACTACGAAGAGTACTTGATAGCTTTCGATGTTCTTTCACAATCGGGTCATCAGGGTCTAACTCTTCGTCTTCATTACCTTCTGACAAGAGCACGATTGCCTTACTCAATCTCTTGAGAGCTATTTGTGTTTTTTGTATGGCGATATCCAGCACAGAAAGCTTACTTTCTCCTTGTTTGCCTGCTTCTGCAAAATATACCTTGAGGCGCTCTATCCAGGTTGGATCATACTCTACTAATGCGATGAGGCGTTCAAGGATAATTCTATCAATTTCGCTGCATGGGAGTGTCCAGGCTTTCAGTTGCTTATTTAGTCCTACTCGTGAAGACTGTCCAAAGTAACCACCTTTAAAACACGCATAAATGGGATACTCATCTTCAATTTGAGCAAATACATTTACTGTTCCATTATCACTCGTAACAAGCCCATGTAAGATTGCGTCTGTTTCATAGGTGTTGCGCCGAAATTGGCGAGGGCGATTTGTTGTAGCATCTGGTGTACCATCTATGTATTCTCCTTCTATTGAAGCATAGGCAGGCTCAAACAGTTCACGAGAGATCGCTGCCTCCCATGCGCCTTCAATATAAAAAGTGTCTCCGTTTTCATCTCTTCCCCCAGGTGCATAGCCAGCTAAGGCTAGGTTTTTCATGTAGGACCGGAGTCGGTGAGGGCTGGTAAATGTGTATCCACTTGCAACCTTACTCAAATTCGTAAGAGGAATGTACAGCTCCATATCTTCTCCAGACATAAACGGAAAAATGCAAGGGAGACCCTCTACATACCGATAGAATCGGGGAAGTTCATACCCAAAGTCACGAAACTTGGTAAACAAGTCAACCGTGCATGATTGCCATTCTGGATAAACCACTGGTTTTTGGTCGTCCTTTTCTCCATCTCGTAAAAGAACAAGGGGCAATGGTAAAAATCCACCACCATATAATCCTCGTGCTTTTTTGGCGTTTCTTGCCCTGTTCATATACCCTATTTGGTTTTCAATATAGTTGTACGCTACCTGCATATCTTGCTGGAAGGTTTGCAAATCTTTGGTAACTCTGAAGTCATAGACGATAACGCCCTGACTTGCAGGAACGATGACTCTTATTCCCATTTTTTCAGCCAGTATGGTAAAGGTGCTGACCTTATCAAAGTGCTTATCGCGGAACAACCTATCAGCTCGTGCTAGGACGATATCACCGACAAGACCATCAGCAATATCATAATGGAGCTGTCGAAGAATACTACGCTTGTCGATACCTTTTCTTCCTGATACTCCTGCACCTTCATCATAGATACGAGTATGCGTGAGGTCACTTTCTTTCCTTTTTTGCATCACAAACGGAATAAGCGATTCTTGCAGAAGTCGTGATTCGTAGTGTTTAATATTTGCTCCTCTGCCTGACTGCCGGATGAGTATTGCTGTATCACGGGTGGTATCAAGCTGCACGTCTGTATAAAAATTCATGCGCTTTTCAAGGCCACTAATGATCCTTACCATTGCTTTCCTTCTTTCTCTATGGGATTGTTTTTCATCTCAGTATTTTTTCTCTGGAGGGACAACATATACTCAATGTATCGTTGTTTTCGTTGTTCCCCCAAGAGATTGAAATCCAATGAAAAACTTTACAACTTGCTTGTGTGTCCTACTCATTGCTGCCTGAGCGAAACGGGGTGATACGAGAATGGTCTGTGTTGTCTATGGATCTGACAACGGAAAGCATGGGCAAACCTGGGGGACATTGGCATTGTCTAACTCCAATGCTACTAGCTGAGTTAAAGGAAAGTGATAAGTAAATCTCCTTCCTCTTCGTCAATGGCAGTCTCGATAACGGGAACTGATGCTCCGTTGATAAAGGTTCGTACATCTGAACCTGCCCGAATAGCGTGATTTAGCCCCTCAACATACTGTCTTACTAAGTCCATGTGTCCTACTCTTCCACTTCATACGCGGGATTAAGATCACGCTCAACGGTCACGTAACGAGTCTGCACGTTCCTCCCATACACAACAGGCTTCTTCACAACAGCGTGCGTGGTTACTGGCTGCGACCTATACGCTTCAAGCCATGCAACACGCTCCTCTAATGGTCTGATGTAGCGGTGTTTGAAGAAATAGCAGCAAAAGAAGAAATTCATGATAAACAGGAAATGAACACACCACAAGGGAAACTTATGTCATATATGTAGTCATCCTTTCGTGCTGATGTGCGATTGAGTAAGGGAGATGCAAACATGGAGTCACTCAGAACTTCTCCCTCATAGCCCTATTTTGCTGTTAAAACAGGTGCTATGTATAGTATACATGACAATAGTGGTAAAATCAAGCCCATAGTTGGTGATAGGAGAGCTATAGACGGTTAAATTGTGCCTGGGGTATAATAGCAAGAAAACGAGGTGTCACGGTGGAGAATCCATACTACACAGTCGAGGAAGTGGCTGAAATCCTGCGTGTCAGTATTGATACAGTTAGAAACTATATTAACCGCAAAAAGAACAAATTACCAGCCTACAAACTTGGCAAGGAATACCGCATTGCAAAGGTAGACTTCGATAAATGGATGGAGCAGCAGAAAAATAGCGAGGAGTAAGATAAGATATCTTCTAGTAAACTTAGTAAGAAAGAATTAGCAGCTTTAATATTCGGTGCAATCACCATTTGGAGGTTATAGGTTTCATCACAGAACGCCCTGCAACATTCCCGGTAAGCAGGACATCAATCTCCCTTTTTCTGCCATTCTTTCTGTGTATAGGGGATAGCTTTACATTCTGCTCTACTTTTACATTCGGATCTGGATATTTGTGCATAAAACTTTCTAAGTGTCGCACAAGATTTCTTTCCGACGCAAATCGGCCATTCTCCGACGTAACAAGAGCCATTCATATCTTTCCACAAAAGTCTTTGCCTGTCGAAATCCGATGGAAGCAAGAGATTTTCTTGTATAATACAAAAGAGGCGAAACTGCCGGTTTACCGTCGTATTGTTATCTGTATGCTCCGAACTACACAGAGAGTGTTTTCGTCATATTGGCTTCACTAGTGAACGTTTCATCGAATAGAGAAGAAGATAAGGAGAAAAGTGCATAGTGAAAATTGGCATCATGCTCCCTCAGGAATGGAAGAGAAATACTATTCATCCAATAGATGCCTACGAAACCATGACTCACGTTGCGCAAGAAGCTGAAACGTTAGGTTTCGATGCTGTGTGGCTGTTTGACCATACACTCTCTACAACATCTCCTCAGTTCACTGAGCAAATGATTTTTGAATGTTGGATGAGTACAGCAGCAATCGCCCGCGATACAACACGTATCCGTATTGGGCAACTGGTGACGTGCAACGGCTTTCGCAACCCCGCGCTCCTGGCAAAAATGGCAAGTACCGTGGATGTATTAAGTCATGGAAGACTTACTCTTGGTATTGGCGCGGGGTGGTACGAACAAGAATATCGTGCCTATGGATATGCTTTTCCTGATAGGGCAACACGGCTGCGTCAATTGCGTGAAGCGCTTCAGATTATTACTACAATGTGGACTGAAGAAGAAGCATATGTTGAGGGAAAACTGTATCAGATTCGAGGTGCTATTAACCAACCGAAGGGAGTACAACAGCCACATATCCCGATTTTGGTTGGCGGCAAAGGGGAACAAGTTACCCTCAAACTTGTGGCTCACTATGCAGATGCTTGCAACCTCACTCATCCAAGTCCAGAAGAGATGGCACACAAGTTTGCCCTCATCAAACACTACTGTGAAGCTATTGGCCGCGATGATAGAGAGATCAGCCGAACAATCTATGTAAATTGTTTTGTTGGAGAAACAGACGCGCAAGCCATTACCCAGGTCACAAGCGTTCCTACAAAGTTTTCTCCTGAACAAATGCGACTCCGGGGACTGCTGGGATCTCCTGAAACCATTCGACAGCGATTGCAAGAGATCGAACAACAAGGGGTGCAAGAAGTTATTATCATACTGCATGGCATTGCTACAGGAGAGTCGTTGCACCTATTAGCACAAAGCCTTCGTTAGAAGCGTGTGGCGCTTGAAAAATGGGGGAAAGTCTGTTAGTCAGGCTCCCCTCGACCACTCAGCGGAAACTCTTTCTGCAAAAGCCGTCCTAGCCGTTTTACATCACTTGTGTCTTTTTGAGAGGTTGTAAGAAGTCGTGTATGGAGTTCATTGATACGGGCAAGATGCGTCACAGAATGTGCTTCCATACAATCAGTAAAGGCGCTCATCGTTTCCTGTAGGGCTGTTGCATCATCACCAAGATCCAGCGATGCTTGCGCGAAAAGAATATGCGTCCATCCTCTTCTTCTCGTATGACTTGTTCCATCGTTGAGTATCTCTAGTTCCGTGAGTTCTTCACGCGCTTTTGCTGGCCGACGAATCGCTAAAAATGTTTTTGCTCTGCTTAAAATTAAGCGTCTTTTATCAAGCCCTTTCAGATCACCATTTACAAGAATCTGGGTATAGAAATCATCGTTGCTGTCTACATCAACAAAATCCTCTGCATGCTCAATCAGTGTCAATGCTATCGTCACATCACTTAGTGACTGCATCGTAAGTGCTTTCGTACGTGCCATTTCTGAATATAGTATCCCTTTCAGTTGTGGACTTGCGTGATGCAAGGCCCGTTCAAAATCGGAGAATGCAGCTACCAGTTTGTCTTTTTCGAGAAGAACCGTCCCTTGTTTCACCTGCGTACCAAAGGCTCCCCATGCTAAGTTCACGACGCCACGCGTATACAGAGAAGCAGCAGTAACGTGTAACGCATACGGGTCATTTCCCATCGCTTTCGCCATCCGCACACTCTCATTTGCCAGAGTATATGCAGCACTGAAGTTTCCCCGATCACGCTGAATCGTCGCAGCTAATCGGTAATAACTGGTGAGCAGCTCATTCAGATATCGAAGGAGGCTCCCTTTCGCCTGCTTTTGCAATGGAAGCAGTGTCTCAATATCGGTGAGAATGTTGCCTAATGCGTCCTGAGCTGTCTGCGCGTAGTGCAATTTCCAAAAAAGATGAATGTCCTCTGTGGAGTGTTCTAAATCAAATGAAGCGTACTTGAGCGTGGAAGGAGCATGGACGTGCTTCGTTAGTGTATTGACTGCTTGTTCCAATGACGCAAGACCAAGCAGGAGCGGGGGAATCTCTAACAATTTTACGAGTACACGTCGCCTCTGTATATCTGTTGGTATTTTATTTTGCTGTTCCATCTTGAGTATCCACCTAGCTGTTACCTGTGTACCAATCGCTTCGCCATACTGCTTGGCAAGTATTTCAGCACTCATACCTCCTTTTCTGCGATACAGCCGTATCACTTCTCCAGCATTGGGCCATCCATCTTCCTGCATCGTAAATGGTCCATATTCACCCTTATCACCCCAAAAAATTAACTCTCCCATGACTTCCTCCCTGAATGCGACTAGAGAAACACTTCCAACTTCTTTTTTCCCTAGTATAAAGCAAGAGTCATATTTTGCTGCATCTTTCTCTGTAGGGTGAACAACCAAGTTCAGAGGCAAGAAACAAGGGCTTTTCCTGATACGAAAGGTGTTATGCTCGTTGTTGGCAGTAGACACGATGCGTACACTGCTCTCTTGCATAGTAAGCCATTACCTGCAATTTATTGTCAACCAAGCAGCAAAGGAGTTTTATTTATGGTTGTTAGTGAAGTGGCACGTATAAAAGGAGAAATTGAAACCGCATACTTCTCAGGAAGACTCGGATTATCCGGTTTAGCCTCTGGTGTTTCGCGCCATGCAGTGATGACAACAAAAACAGAGCGGATTGGTCACTTGCATGAAGAACTGCAAACGATAGTTGGAGTGGATCAGGCTATGCAGGTTGTTGCTGAAACGCTGGCACATCTACCGGAAACACCAACACAGCATACTGTTCTGACTCTCTTACGAGGTGAACTTGGCACGACAGAAGAGACAGAGCAGCTTCTTGAACGACTTGAAGATCTCTGGGAAACACGAGCCATGCTTCTTGCGCATTTCGGACAAGAGATTACCAGAAAAATTATTGAAACGCCTTCTGTATGGCCTCCCTGCCAAGTGATAGAGAGGAACCTAATGGATGTTACTTCATTATGAGTAAGGGAGCTGGGGATGCAGATTCAAAAGATATCTCTTGACGATGCACAAACTGTCGTGTCTATTTTGGAGCTATACATTAAAGCAATTAAGGGGACTGTCGCACCTTCCAGAGAAAGAACGAAGTCCATTATTCGGATTGAAGAATTGCATCTGCAATTGCTCCGAATGCAAGATGGAGGTGCTCTTATGCTTATGGATACAGACGTGAAGATCATTGATACGGGGTTTACTTTGTTTATTAGCCAGCTAGAAAAAAGTGTACCGCAATCGAAAAATAGAGATGATACCATTACCTACTGCCAGGCACTACAGAAGTTTTTCAAAGAATCGTTTCCTCCTGCACAAACGTAGGTTTCCAAGAGAAGGACAAGCTCTCTCGATGCTGAGAGAGCTATCTTTTTTCAGCAGTTGTCATAGAAAATTCCTCCTCAGTATATTTTTATCTGGCTTCTTAGAGCGTTGGTGTTTCCGTTAAGAACTAGCTTACGAATATCGTCCGGGGTTAAGGGCATCCGGTTGACTTCGATGCCAAAGGGTGCCAGGGCATCTTCGAGCGCAGCGGCCATCAGGGCGGGAACGGGTATACAGCCAGCCTCGCCCGCTCCTTTGACACCGAGCGGATTGATCGGTGATGGCGTTTCGATATGATCAACCTCTATATGCGGCACTTCTGTTGCGTAGGGTATGAGAAAATCCATGAAATTAGCGTTGAGCAATTGACCATTGTCATCATAATCCATACGCTCGTAGAATGAACCGCCAATGCCCTGCGCCACACCGCCGTAGATCTGCCCCTCAACGATCAGCGGGTTGACCAGCTTGCCACAATCGTGCATAACAACGTACTTGCGGATCTTGATTATGCCGGTGTGAATATCAACCTCGATAATGGCCACGTGCACACCACTGGCGAATGTGGCGTGCTGGGGGCTAAAGTAGCGTATGGCCTCCAGTCCTGGCTCCTCTCCTGGTGGCAGGAGTGGTCCCTGACGGATCGGCAATTGCGCAGGCAAGTCGGCGGCCTGTGCACCGTAGGCATAGCGAATAGGGTTAGAGGCAATGGAGAGAGCCGCCAACGAGATGCCTCGCGCAGGAGAACCTTTGACGCGTACGCGACCATCCACTAGCTCCAGATCCTCAGGAGCAGCTTCTAATACATAGGACGCCACTTTTAGCGCTTTCTCTTTGACAGCCACAGCAGCCAGGCCAATGGCATTACCAGCCACGACCATGGCTCGACTGGCATATGTACCAGTGCCCCAATGGAAACGATTTGTATCGCCCGTTGTAATATGCACCTTCTCTACGGCCACACTCAATTCTTCTGCAACGATCTGAGCAAACGAGGTCTCATGGCCCTGGCCCTGTGTGGAAACTCCGGTAGCTACGTGTACCTCGCCTTGACTATCAACGGAGATGTGTGCACCCTCGTACGGTCCGATGCCGGTCCCTTCTACATAACAGCCAATGCCGATGCCCAGCCAGCGACCTTCGATGCGAGCTTGACGCTGCTCCTCACGAAAATCAGCGTAGCCAATCATCTCCAGCGCTCGCTCTAGCCCTGCAGGATAGTTGCCACTATCGTAACGTGTGGGTAAGCCATCCTGGAAAACCAGGCCAACATCATAAGGAAACTCTTCTGGCTGAATGAAATTGCGGCGGCGAATCTCCGCCCGATCCATGCCTAGCTTATCAGCTGCATAGTCAAGGATACGTTCCATTGCAAAGACGCCTTGCGGTCGCCCCGCACCACGATATGGGCTGACCGGCGTACGATTTGTATAGACAACGGTTGCATCTGAGAAGTAGGTGGGCAGCTTATAGGGACCAGGTAGCTGGCATGCGGTGATGACCGGAACGATGATGCCATAGGGACAATACGCACCAGTGTCGTGTAGAAAAGAGTCACGCACCCCTAGAATACGCCCATCTGCATTCAGAGCAATAGAGATATCATGCACCTGAGTACGCTCATGGTTGGAACCTAACATATGCTCGACACGATCCTCGATCCATTTTACCGGGCGGCCCAGGCGCATCGCCATCAACGGCACAAGCACCTCTTCGGGATAGAAAAGCATAATCTTAACGCCAAAACCTCCTCCAACGTCTGGTGGAGTCACACGCACTTTATCGGCTGGCAGGCCGAAAAGAACTGCAAGTCCATTGCGGATAGAGATTGGTCCTTGAGTGCTATCCCAGACCATTAAAGCTTGCTCGAATGTGTCAAAACGGGCGACGACGCCGCGTGTCTCCATCGGTTGGCTGGCACTGCGATCAAGTTGTACATGCCTCTGGAACACGTATGTTGCATCTTTAAAGGCGGCATCTATATCACCGACCCGTTGGACAAGATGCGCAGCAATGTTCGTAGGCGCGTCAGCGTGGATAAGCGGAGCATCTGGGGTTATCGCGTGCTCTAACCTGGCGGGGCTGACAACTGGCAATGGTTCATAATCAACATCGATGAGAGCGAGTGCATCTTCAGCGATGTAGCGATCACTGGCAACAACCATCGCGACCGCTTCACCAACATAGCGTACTGTATCTTTGGCAAGCGCGTACTGTGTATGTGGGTGGGTCAACGCCGGGTGAGGGATGAGCAGAGGCAGAGGTCCAGACGCCACCCCAAGATCATTGTAGGTAAGTACCCTTACCACTCCATCAAGCTCAGCTGCGCGACTGACATCAATAGAATTGATACGCGCATGAGCATAAGGACTACGCAGAATCGCGGCATGCAGCATATCGGGCAGGTCGATATCGTCCACATATCTACCAGCACCGGTCAGGAAACGTTGATCCTCCTGACGGGGAATTGGCGCACCAAAGATTTGTGTGGTCATGCAGGTTCCCCTCTCATTGTTACCTCTGGCCTCGCTTGCGCAAGCACATGACGCACGGCAGCGACGATCCCTTGATAACCGGTGCAGCGGCAGAGGTTACCGGAAATAGCCTCGCGGATCTCGTCATCGCTCAAGTCGGGATCAGGATTATCCTGCAAGAGGGCATAGGTTGCCAGCAAGAAACCAGGAGTGCAGAAGCCACACTGTAAACCATGATATTGCCGGAAAGCCTGTTGTAATGGGTGTAGTGTACCATCGGGGGCTGCCAACCCTTCCACTGTAACCAGTTCACCGCCATTAGCCTGCACCGCGAACATCAGGCACGAGCGAATCGGGACACCATTGAAGATCACAGTGCAAGCACCACATACTCCATGTTCGCAACCAACATGCGTCCCCGTTAAATGCAGCACATGACGCAGGAAGTCGCTCAACAGCCAGCGTGTCTCGACCTCAGCCGTATGCACATTACCATTAACGCGCATCTGTATGACGCGTTTTTCTTGCGCTGGTAAACTCATTTCACTCATGCATTACCTCGCTGATTTACATGATTTACAGCCATATGCAGTGCACGGTTGACTACCACGCCAGCCACAGAGCGGCGATACTCCCCGGAAGCATGAAGATCTGCCGCCGGGTCAAGGGCAGTCATGCTCAATGCAGCGACCGTATTAAAGAGTCGCTCGTTCGGTTGCTTACCCACGAGCATCGCTTCTGCCTCGTCTAAGCGTAGAGGCGTTTCGGCAACTCCCATCAATGCAATGTGTGCTGCCAGGATAGTGTCGTTCTTCTCCATCGTAAGTTGCACAGCGACGCCCACCAGAGCATAATCGCCATGTCGTCTGCTGACCTCAACAAATGCGGCACCAGAAAACGATGGAGCAGCAGGAAACCAGATTTCAGTGAGCAGTTCCTGGCTTGTAAGTGAGGTCTGTAGCGGACCAACGAAGAACTCTTGCGCGGGAATTTCACGGCTCCCGCCCAGTGCTTCCACGCGAACAGAGCCGCCGAGAGCTTGCAACACAGCTGGCAGTTCGGCTGCCGGGTCGGCATGAACCAGTGAGCCGCCAATGGTACCACGAGAGCGAATGGGAGCATGGCCGATAAAAGATATCGCTTTCGCCAGAAGAGGACAAAGTTGTTTCACTAATGATGAACGCTCTACATCACGTTGACGGGTAAGGGCACCTATAGCCAGCCCGTTATCAACTTCGCGAATATAAGAAAGATCGGGCAAACGGTTAATATCTACCAGGTGCGCTGGCTGAGCCAGACGCATATTAAGCAGCGGAACCAGGCTCTGGCCGCCGGCAAGCACCTTGGCCTCATCTCCATAGGCTTCTAGCAAAGACAACACCTCGCCACGCGTTATGGGATCATGATAGGCAAAGCGCGGTGGTTTCATGCCATTGCTCCTCTCTTTTCCCGGCATACTTACACCTATTTTCCAGTATGTGCAGAAAATGTAAATACTGGAAAATAGGATCACTACTATTCCTCGACATAGGCAACAATGCGGCAGAATGCGGCTTCACCGCCCTTGAAGCGCCAGGGGTAACAACCAATCCATACACGCTGATCAAGGATCTTGTCAATCTCCCCACCAACATTTTCGGCGTGGAAGACGAGGTGTGGAAAGAGATGATAATGCATCACCTGGAGATCTTTGGTCGGGAAAATCTCGCTCAGGGGTTTACCTAATACTGCTTCTGCTTCTAAAGCCAGATCGGGACGGACAGTACGGATGACCGTATTCATGGGATGATCCATTGAACCTGCATCTACACCTAGCCAGGAGATACCACGATCCAGCACCCAGGTAGCAAACTCACGGGTCGGGCCTGGATGCTTGATAAAATAACGCGTCTCGTCAGGCTCACACTCACCCGACCAATTGCTAGGATAATACTTGTGATAACCAGTATTTACAAAGAGAATATCGCCACGCTCGATATGAATACCGGTCCGGCGCTCCCAATCCTCAAAATGTTGGGGCGTATAAATGCCATAGTCACCAATGCCCGCCTTTGCGAGGTCAACAATCACTGCCGGCCCAAAGAGTTTATTGACGGGAATGCTGCTGATATCCTGACCATTTGTAATGAAGTGAAGTGGTGCATCGAGATGTGTGCCAACATGCAGCGTCGAGGCTATATGCTGACCGCCCACTTTATCGAACGCAACACGTTTAATCCATTTGATAGTTGGACCCTCATACGTTGCGAAGCCAGGTGTATGATGATCCCAATCCTGAGAGAGGTCCAGGATGCGCACGTTACTTAGATCAACAGGGCGTACCATTCGCGATTTTCTCCTTTTGTCGTGCTAGATATCATTCAGTATGCCATAAGCAAGCTGACACTTACTTAGTCTTCCAGGTTGAGCCAGCGTACTTCTTGTGGCGTCAATTCGACAGTGAGCGCCGGCAATGACGTTCGCGTCTCCGAAAGCTGGCGCGGCCCGATAAGCGGGAAGGTTGGGAATGGCTGATTTAATACATAGGCCAGCGCGATATTGATAGGCAGAACACCGCGCTCTTTAGCCAACACATTAACACGCTCCAGCCGCTGGAAATTATCTTCGCTATACCAACAGCGCACTAATTCTGCATCCGAGAAGTCATCAGGACGAGCACGCCCGGTGAAGAAGCCGCGTGCCTGACTCGACCACGGCATAATCGACATCTGTGTCTCTTGCAGCCAGGCACGAGATTTTGCATCCGAAGCCGAGATACACCCGACCCACACAGGATCGACCATCCGTGCCAGACTGAAATTATTGCTTATTGCGGCAAAACCAGTCATGCCATGCGCAGCAGCCCACGCATTCGCTTCCTGAATACGTTCAATGGACCAGTTCGAACCTCCAAAAGCGCGAATACGCCCGGCATTTTTATGCTCGTTGAGCACACTTATAAACTCGCCAGCCGGAATCGCTGGATTATCGCGATGCAGCATATAGATATCCACATAGTCAGTCTGTAGACGATCCAGGCTCTCCGGCAGTTGCCGATTAATCGATGCAGGATCACAATACGGCGTATGAGCACCTTTATCAAGAAGGACCACCTGCTCGCGTACCCCACGGTTCTTTATCCACTGACCAAGCAACTTCTCACAGAGCCCACTAGCATAAATATACGCACTATCAAAGCAATTGCCCCCTTGCTCGAAAAAATCATCGAACATAGCGGCAGCATGTGGCCAGGTTATCTGATTATCGACACCCATTACCAGACGCGAGATAGGCTTTTCCACCCCCGTTACACGCCCATACTTCATTATACTGGCCGGACGTATAGCAAGAGGACGTTTGTGTGCTGGCAACGTTTGCCCTGGCCCATCCGCACGTTCTGTCTCATATGTCAAACCAAGCGCAGCCCGCCACTGATCAAGCGTGCTCATATTACCCAGGGTATCCTCCCAACTCACAGCCGGAGCGGCAGCTTGCCGTGCATCAATATACCGTGCAACCGTATCAGCTTCCATCGCATACAAATTCTGATCGGATTCCACAATCACCGTGCGTGCCTCTTGCTCATCGTCGCGCTTCACAATCAGCATCGTCGGCTGCCCCTCTACTGGTAGCCAGGGGGAAGGCACCAGGATTGAGCCCTCTGAGCCAAAGATGCGCACAACATTCTCAGCATTCACCTGCACACCGGTGAAAAGCTGAGCAAGAATGCCAGCGGGAAATGCCAACGAAGCAATGCTATATTCATCAATATGGCTCTCGCCGATCTGGCCAACCGCAGTCACTTTGATGGGATCAGCAAAATTTTTACCAGTCGCCGCACCGGCAATAAGTCGAGCCACAGATGTAGTATAACAACCGACATCCAGAATGCCACCACCGCCAAGCACATTATTAAAAAGGCGACTTTCAGCATTAAAGCGTGCATTAAAAGCGAACGATGCCTGTATCACACGAACTTTTCCAATAGCATTCGAGCGTATCAACTCGACCAGTTTCGCTATCTGCGGATGGCAGCGATACATAAAGGCTTCCATCAAAAAAACGTCATTGCGCCTGGCAGCCTCTATAACCGTCATTGCATCTGCATGATTCAATGCGAGCGGCTTTTCGCATAAAATATGTTTGCCAGCTTCGGCCGCTTTGATCGCCCACTCAGCATGGAGAGGATGGGGAGTCGAGATATACACAGCCTGCACGTTTTTATCAGCAAGTAACTGTTCGTAGCTATCATAGCGACGAGGCACGTTCCAAGACTCGCCAAAGCGATCAGCCGCCGCCTGCGTACGACTGGCAACCGCAATCAATGTGCCAGTCTTCGATTTTGCAAGGCCGTTGGCGAAGACACCTGCAATCCTGCCAGTGCCAATAATGCCCCAGGTGAGAGTCTCACTCATTGTGTTTCTTCCTCCAAACAACTATTTTACTAATGCTCAAAGTGTAACACAATACCTACAACTATACAGGAATATTTGATGAGGGAAGATGAGCGAATGGTGTTCCTTGCCCATAGATAGGGCTAAGAATAGCTTGTGTTTGTGCCTATTATACGTTACCGTAATATTGATAGCAATCAAAGCATTGACGGATAAGTGAACAAGGTATAATCTGGTTACAGATTGTAAATGCAGAGTTTATTCATGACTGCTATAGAGATATTATTGATTACCTGATTAATTGTAATAGCCAGAAGAAAGGAAAAGCGATCAATGGCACCCTCAAAAAAATCTATCCCTGACGCTGCTGCGGGGGAGATAATGTTTAATGAAACCTTCAAGCTTGTCCAGCAACTCAACGCTATGGCAGGCCCTACTATGGTTAAAAAAGGTGTGAAGAGTGGTAACATATCCTTTAGTCCAAAGATTATTGTTGATAATGCAGGAGATAGACAATACACCTGTAGCGTTGACATCTATACACCGAAAACGATGGAAGCTGGGCCTGAAATTGGTATGGAATTGAGTGGCACCGATATGGAACAATTCAAGCAAGCACTCGCTATCGCTTCTATTGCACTTTCTGGCCTTGCCAGACAGACCTATCTTTCTGAAACTTATACGGTAGGACTCGTCAAGCCAGAGAGTGAAGAAATTGAAATTTATACGCCGAAAGTGCTTGAACCTGGCATGTATAGCATAAAAGAAGAGGACTGAAGCACAAAAGAGCTTAGAGAACCTCTAGGCTCTTTTTGAGATAAGGGGCAGAGTAACATGAAACGTTGTCCCCTTGCCTTTCTCACTCTCTACCCACATCTGTCCGTTGTGTCGCTTCACAATCTCATGAGAAATATAGAGACCGATACCTAATCCAGGATACGTTTTTTCTTCGGGATCAGTGACCTGGTAGAAGCGCTCAAAGATCTTGTTTTGATGTTCTTGCGCAATCCCGATGCCAAAATCTTGCACACTTATGTGCACATGCTTCTCGTCTTTGGCAACATGCACCAACACAGTGTCCGCATGCGGAGAATACTTGATCGCATTATTAAACAGGTTAATCAGAACCTGCCCGATACGATCACAATCGCCAAACACCTCTACCTGTGCTTCTCCTTCAAGTTGTAGACGATGAGTCTGTGTCGTCTCCTGCACATTCTCCATGATCTCTTGAAGCAAGCTATGCAATGCAAACCTTTCTTCTCGATAGGCAAGTTTGCCTGTTTGCATTTTAGAAAGATCCAGTAGATCGTTAATAAGTTTGATTAACTTATTAATCTGGGAATCCATACGGGTAAGATAATAAAGCTCTTTTTCCTGCGCTTGTGGGCTCAAGCGCCGCTGCAATAGACTGAGAAAGCCTTTAAGGCTGGTCACAGGCGTCTTGAGTTCATGGCTTGCCATACTAATAAACTCATCTTTACGCTTATCAAACTCTTTGCGTTCGCTGATATCCAGGGCAAAACCAATGCAGGTCTCGCTTTGCCCGATACGTGTTACCGCAATGATGATAGGGATGACGTTTCCCACTTTTATGTAAATATTCTTTCTCATATATCTGCGATGAGCCTGTCTCATGTAGTGCCTGTACTGCACGCTGGTTCAAAGAATGATACTCAGCAGGGCTCAGGGTATCGCGCTGTATGGCTCCGGCCAGCAGTTCCTCTCGTGTATAACCCACCATATCAAGAAAGGCATCATTGGCCTCCAGGAACGTACCAGCAAAATCCGAGATAAAGACGCCAATGAGATTGGAGTTAAACAAGTAAAGCATCTTCTCCTCGACAAGTTTACGCTCTGCGATTTCAGCCTCAAGCGAAGCAGCCTTTTGTTGTAACAAAGCAACGGCACGCAGGCGCTCACTTGAACTTTTTAATACCATATAGTTCTCATCAGGTATAACAGAGGAATGCTGTTTGCAAATTTCGATGAATTGTGTTCTATAAGCGTCCCCAGAAAAGTTGTCCATCGAATAGGCGCAGAAGAGTAAAAAGGGAGAGGTTGTATTGTACAGGTCGTTCCAGAGCTCTTCCAGAGCGGATGGCAGCCGCCGCGTTTCCTTCTGTCCAAAGCTGTGCCACCATGTTCCCAAAGATTCGCACATGGCGCTGGCCCTTTGTCATTTGTTTTATAACGCTTCCAATAACCTTAGCAAAGCACTCTGGCTCTGGCATACCATCAATCATGAACTTTGACAAAGTCTCAGCCGAATCCAGCAAGATATACTCACCGCGCAAACGGGCAGCAGAAATATCATATCCCTTTGCTTTCAACCGTTCCTCAAGGCCAGCACGATGATATCGCGTGATCACAACAATACAGGCATCCCCTGTATCAAGCCCCGCACCAATGAAGCTACTCACAGCATCCAGAAGGAAATCGTCCGTCTCATAGAACTGGACAATGTGTTCATCATTTCCCTCGTGCAAATGCGCGTGGTGCGCCTGATTCTGGCTGCCCATAGCGCGAAAGTTGGCGATAATGGCTCCTGAACCTGGCATGTGGAGTAAATTCGTTCCACTTCCCTCAAACCAGCACCATGAGCCATCTTTGCAGCGCAGACGACATTCAGCGCTCAAGCCCTTGCCAGGTATTTGCTTTATTTCACTTAACAGCATCTGCATCGTCTGACAATGACTGGGATGAATAAGGCTAAATACTTGTGAACCCACAAGCTCTTCAGAAGCGTAGCCCAAAATATGCGTGATTGAAGGACTCGCGTAAGTAATTACAGCATCTGCATTAAGGAGCAAAATGATATCCACGCTATTTTGGATAGGGCGATCATATTGCGATGGTATTTCTTCTGCCTGAAGCGGCAAGTACATTTTCTTCGGTGTGGCTGTCATTTAGCTTGCTCTTGCATCCCTATACTAAGCACTTTTAAAAAACTATAACATATTTATTCCGTTTAGACAACAGCAATCTTTTAGCTTTTTCGCAGGGAAAAAGTATATAATATTTAATTATAAATTTACAATCATTACAGTATTTTCCTTACCATAGCATACATTACAATAATATATTTTATATTTAGTTTAGCATCGTTCGATTATCATCCATCTTCTTGAAAAGCAACTGACGCATAAATGGAATTTCACGCCTTAGAGGGAATAGCATTTCGATAGAATTTACACATTCTGTAAATGGGCAAACTCTATCGAACGAAACGCTATAAAAACTCTAATTTGTCATCTCGCGTACAAGTTCCTGTACTTTTTTACCGCTTGCTTTCCCTTTTGTCTCTTTAGCGGCCAGGGGCATGACTCGTTTAAATTCTTTCCCATTTCCCTCGATCAGGCGGGCAATAATCGCACGTAGATCATCATCGCTGATCTGGGATGCCTGCAGGTAGGTCTGCAATATCTCCAGCTCGCGTTGCTCTTTCTCTGCTAAATCATTACGCCCACCCTGCTTGTACAGAGGGATAGCCTGGTCACGCTTCTTTACCTCTTGCTCAAGTACCCTTATCGTATCGTCTTCGGTGAGCGGTTGGCCAAACTCGGCATTTTTACGATCAGTACGTGCCACTTCGAGATTGTGAATAGCCCCCAGGACCATACGCAAAGTGTCCAACCGGGTCTGGTCACGGTTACGCTGCGCATCCTGTATATCTTTGCGCAACTGCTGCTCTAACGGAAATTCCTGCCGTGTTGTTGCCATCAGTTATTCTCCTGCCTTGATTACGATTTACTGCAAACCAGTATAGAGCCTCATAAGCAAGTGGTCAATAGAATGCCTGCTTTTCTTTTTTGCCTTGACACTGGAAATGACAACCCATG
This sequence comes from uncultured Chloroflexia bacterium, assembly GCA_963850365.1. Lineage (GTDB taxonomy): Bacteria > Chloroflexota > Ktedonobacteria > Ktedonobacterales > Ktedonobacteraceae > Dictyobacter. The sequence goes on along the minus strand of CAWKKX010000005.1, from coordinate 567,763 downwards.
CAGGACAAACAACAATGAAAGTTTTTAAATGGCAACATGAGTGGGTTACACGCCTTCTAGTGGAAAGATAGTTACAACTTCCTAATGAGAAGAGATGTAAGAGCTGTTCCATGACCCAAAGCGTAATAGAGACTATAGTGCCAACAAGCAGCCCCCAGAAGCCACCCCAGGGCGTTGTACGCCGCCAGAACATCCCCAAGCAAGAACGTCGCCAACAGTGGAGCATTGAATATAGAGAAAAGCGCCTGGACATAGTCCATAATACTGGCAAAACCTGCCGCTATATAAGCGGTACCAATGCTGAGAATGATACCTACCACAGTAATGATACGTCCCATCCATAGATAGTGGTTATCAGGTGCCTCACGCTTAATATATGAACGGTAGATATCATATGTCCACACCGTATTAAAAGCAGTAACGTTCCCAGCCATTCCAGACATAAAAGACGCAAGAAGCGCAGTCAGGCCAAGGCCCAGAATACCATTAGGGAAGTAGTGAGCCATCGCAAATGGGATCGCCATATTATACGAATTCTCAAAGCCGCCACCATGACCTAGACCAGGGAGCACGGAGAGGATAATCAAGCCAGGCACAATCGCCAGGAAGGGGAAGAACAACTTGGGGAATGTCGCGATAAGTGGCGTCCGTTCTGCCGCGGCTTCATCCTCCGCAGCCAGAGCCCGTTGTACAACAAGAAAGTCAGTGCACCAATAACCAAAGCTCAACACAAACCCCAGGCCCAGAGCGATACCAATAAAGTTCACACCAAATGGATTATTATTGGTCGCGGTATTAGCCCAGAGATGGAAAAAAGCAGGATTATGCACCTTCGCTTGTAGGCCAGACCAACCACCAACATTAATCAAACCAATGATCGTAAGGGGTAGAAGACCAGCAACGATCAAAAAGAATTGCAGAGTTTCGTTGTATATGGATGATGTTAGACCTCCAAGTAGAATATAGGCCATAATAAACACCGCGGCCAACCATATACAGGCGTTGAGATCCCATCCGAGCAGTACATTAAACACAAGTGCTGCCGCATACATGTTTATTCCTGAAGTTAGCAATGTGAGAATTGCAAATGAGACAGCATTAAAACCTCGGGTTGCTTCATTATAGCGCAACTTTAGAAAACCAGGTACAGAATGTGCCTTACTCCCATAGTAAAACGGCATCATAAAGATTGCAACGAAAATCATAGCAGGAATCGCACCGATCCAGTAGAAATGAGCCTGCATAAAACCATATTGTGCAGCATTCGCACCCATTCCTAGAATTTCAAGTGCACCAAGGTTCGCGCCAACAAAAGCCAGACCCGTTACCCAGCTTGGCAACGAACGACCCGAAAGAAAGAAATCTTCCGAGGAACGCATACGTGTTCTCAGGACGAACCCAATGCCTAATGTAGTCAGAAAGTAGATTCCGATGATAAGGTAATCTACCCAGTTAGCATTTGCAGTGACATGAGCTGTAACAGCACTCAAAGTAAACATCAGCGTTACCTTTTCGATGAATTTTTCTACTGATAATCAGCAGGTTGCTATACTAGATATACCTCTCTATTCATCACGCAGTCAAACAATAACGCGTTTCAAAAAATCATGTTTTCCAAAAAATTATAGATGCTTTCACCTGCACGACATTATGAGATACAATGGAACAAACAATCATTCACATCGACAATAGAGTGTTGCTCAGGAGTATTTTTATGACAACAGTATCCGCAAACGTGATGTCTCGTGCGCAAACACCATTTATAAATGAGGCTTTGATCGATTTCTCGCAAGAAGCACAGAAACGTGCACAGGCAGAAGCACTGGCACACGTGAAAAGTGAACTGGGGCAAACCTATCCCCTTGTCATCGGCGGTCAGAAGATCAATGGCGAGAAAACATTTGCCTCGCTCAATCCATCTCAACCTGACCAGGTTATTGGCTATTTTGCGGCCGCAACTATTGAACAGACACAAACTGCAATCCAGGCTGCGGCAACGACATTCGAGACCTGGAAACGAGTGCCGGCCAGCGAACGTGCTGGCTATCTATTCGCGGCCGCCGATCTCATGAGAAAACGCCGCTTCATCATCAATGCTTGGATGATCTATGAAGTGGGCAAGAGTTGGGTGGAAGCCGATGCCGACACAGCTGAAGCTATCGACTTTCTGGAATTCTATGCCCGCGAAATGATACGCCTCTCTGAACAGCAACCAATAACGCCCTTTGAGGGCGAAGATAACCAGCTTGTCTACATTCCACTGGGCGTGGCAGCCGTTATTCCACCCTGGAATTTCCCTTGCGCCATTATGGCTGGTATGACAAGTGCAGCGTTCGTTGCAGGCAACACTGTTATACTTAAACCGGCAAGTACAGCACCCGCTATTGCATACCAGTTTATGCGCATATTAGAAGATGTAGGGCTACCGCACGGTGTGGTTAATTTCCTTCCAGGCTCAGGCGCGGTGATTGGCGATATTCTCGTTGGCAGCCCTAAAGTACGCTTTATTGCATTCACAGGCTCACGAGAAGTTGGCTTACACATCTTCGAACAAGCCTCCCAAACCCCAAAGGGCCAGATCTGGCTGAAACGTACCATCTTAGAGATGGGGGGCAAAGATGCAGTAGTTGTTGACGAGACAGCTGATCTGGAAGCTGCAGCGACAGGCATTGTCGCATCAGCCTTTGGTTTCCAGGGGCAAAAATGTTCGGCTGGTTCGCGTGCTATTATTGTGGAACAGGTCTATGACCAGGTACTACAAAAGGTCAACGAAAAGGCCAAACAACTAGTAATGGGCGATGTCACACAACCAGGCACCGCGCTAGGTCCTGTCGTTGATGAAAGCGCGATGAAGAAAATTCTAGAGTATATTGAGATCGGCAAAACAGAGGGTCATCTTCTACTCGGCGGTAAGCATCAGGGACCAGGTTACTTTATTGAACCGACCATTGTTGCCGATGTAGCCCCCGACGCACGCATTGCGCAGGAAGAAATCTTCGGGCCCGTCCTCGCAGTCATCAAAGCCAAAGACTTCGATGACGCATTAGCTATCGCCAACAATACAGAGTACGGTTTGACCGGCTCTCTTTACACAAAAGATAACCAGCGGATCGAACGGGCAAAAGAAGAATTTCATGTTGGCAATCTGTACTTCAATCGTAAAAGCACTGGCGCTCTAGTAGGAGTACACCCATTTGGGGGGTTCAACATGTCCGGTACCGATTCAAAAGCGGGTGGCCGTGACTACCTATTGTTATTTACTCAGGCAAAAACAATCTCTGCGAAAAAATAACGCGAAGGAGCGACACTTGACTACAGTTAGCAACATAAACCCTGGTTTATGGCAAATTTCGCTGCCCTTTCAGGGTGAGCAAGGAGTTGTAGGCTCCTACTTGCTCTCCGGGAAAGATCAGCTTGCTCTTATCGATCCTGGACCAGGCAGTACGGCGCAGGCCTTACTTACCTCGATACGCGAAGCCGGATTTGAGCCACAAGAAGTTACGCATATCCTCCTGACACATATTCATCTGGATCACGCGGGAGCAACGGGTACGATCCTTCATTCGATGCCCAAAGCAACAGTCACGGTTCATAGTAAAGGTGCCCCGCATTTAATCGATACCAGTAAGCTTGTCGCAAGTGCAACACGCATTTACGGAGAGCGTATACATGATCTCTGGGGCAAAATTGAATCAGTGCCTCAGGATCGTGTCAAGATAATAGAGGGTGGCGAAATATTAAATATCGCAGGTCGCCGCTTAGAGGTTCACTACACCCCTGGTCATGCAATACATCACGTTATTTTTTTTGATGTTCATTCAGGAGAGCTGTTTGCAGGTGATGCGGCAGGGGTGTGTCTGGCAAATACTGAATATGTACGGCCACCAACGCCTCCTCCTGATCTGGATATTGAAGCCTGGTCGAGTAGTATCGACCTGCTCAAAAAGCTGCGGCCCGATGCACTTTACCTGGGGCATTTTGGCCCCAAACGCAATCCTACCCAGATTTTAGAGAGCTTACGTGTGAATCTCTTCGCCTGGGGAGATGTGGTACTGGGTGCAATGCGTGATAATAAAAGTGAGGCTGAAATCGTACAACTGTTGCGCAAGTATACAGAACCAGAATTGCTGCGTAAAACCGATGATGCAAATGCACTTAAACGTTATGATCTCGCTACAAATTATGAGATGACCGTTCAAGGGTATATGCGCTACTGGAAACTAAAGTCACAAAATCTCTGAACATCAGGCGGGCAGAGTTCAAAGTCTTTGCGTTTCGGATAACCCTCCGAAGGCCACGCGGTTGCTTTGAGGCCAAGGACTAAGAACACTGCTCGCTTATCTTCCCTGGTGATTTGGTAGTCTGGATCAGAAAGAAACTTCTGCTGAGACAGCGCCCACTGCTCAAATTTATCAAGCGCGACGAGAAGCTTTTGGTTTCGTTCAGTGCTATTGGATAACCTTGCCAAAAGTGTCTCTGTTTCCCGTATATCATGTTCAAGTTTCGCCAGTCGTTCACGGTACAATTGCCTTGTTGTGTCGTCTCTTGCGACTTCGGCAACAGACAGTAAATTAATAATTTTCTCCTTTGTTTCCTCAATTCGGAACTCTAATGCTTGGCTTCGATCCTTACCGTCAACCTGTTCCCTCATAGCAGTAATATACTCCCGTACAAGCGTCGGCTGATTCAGATAAGGAAGGCAAAATTCCCATGCGCCATCATCAAGCGCCGCAACACTAATTCCTGTGTAGTGATGATAGATAATAGATGTATCACAGCCCTCGTTGCGTTTACACCGATAGTCAATATAGTTAGGGCGGGTGCTGTAGTGGGCAATCTGCAATTTCCGTCCGCAAATACCATAATAGGCAAGCCCGCGTAGCAAACTATCATTCGGATGTTTGTTATTTCGTGATGACATCTCGCTATTCCTCGCAAGCTGTGCTTGAATTGCGTCAAACTCCTCAGGCTCTATAAGTCGAGGAATGATACCTTCTGGCAGTGGGATTTGTTCATCTTCCGTTGTCTTCCTGTAGGAGGTAGATCCTTCTTTCGTTTTGCGGTAGTTGACAGCGTAGGGATAGCCGCGATAGTTACCGTTTGTCAAATGCTGCAGGACAACTATTCGATTCCAGACAGTATGACCTTGCTGTGTTGGAATACCTATGTGCGTTAGTTTCATAGCAATTTGTCGGGTACTCATACCTTCCAGACAAAGCTTTCTCTCGATTTCCAGGACATCAATCTCAGTCCATTCCTTGCCGTCAATAACAGCAATAACATCAGTGTTAGGAACGTAGTAGGCACGTGTATAGTCCTTCGTATCAACAAATTTCATTCCATACATACGGTTGCCTTGTCCAGTCAGCACCATACTTGCCCGGTGACGCCTCCCCCTGCTCGTTCTGATCCTTGTCTTTTCAGCTTCGATCTCACCTAAAAAACCCTGAACCGCATGTAAAAGCCTACCTTCAGCGGTATCTTCAAATTTCTCAGTAATGGAAACAACTTCAACATCAAAGCGCTTAAAGTATTGGATAACTGCTGCTTGTTCATTTCCTTTACGAGCAATCCTAAAAACTCGGTACAAAGAAGGATGTCAAATCGTTTATTTTCTGCGTCGTCCCATGCTTTCATAAGTCCTTCTCGTTCCCAATACGGATACTTCAAAGCGGAGATTGCATCTTTGTACATAAGATATGAAGGAATATCGATTCCATACTGTTCTCTTGCATGGGTTCGTAACGCTTCTTTTTGGGCGTTTAATACTTCACTGTCCTTCTTAGAAGGATCGGAATTCCTGACATAACCTGCGATCACGAGTTGGTGTTCCATGTGGTAAAACTCCTATGATCGGGTATACATGGAGCCAGACATTGATTATCTCCCTGTAGAAACTGTTCACACATGTGTTTGAGGAAAAGGAGTCCTAGCGTCAACATGAGGCGTTGACAGCTCCTTTGACATGTGTTGGGAAGTGAGTTGTACGGTAATGTCGTACAACTCGTAACAGTTCCTACTCTTGAGGAATCCCAATGTCTTACTCCAAAGTATACCCAATGAACTCAGCAATTGCCGAAATTAGCAGAGATACCAAACAAACAACACCAGGAAAGATTCACTGGTGTATATATTGATCCTGACATGGTTTTTACAGATAACGAGTAAGCAAGATAGCATAATAACCCTGTTTAACTATTAAATCTGGGAATAAACCTGTTTATTATTGCCAAACTAATTTGTTAAACAGGATTATTACACATTGTCTTTAGCCATGCTTACACAGTTCTACTCGTTATTTCGTCAAAACTGGTTTGCAAGAAAACAAATGAGAGAAAATCTACAGTATTTTATTTGCTTATCTTTCCTTCATGCGTATACAGGCAATTTAGAGTAGTGACATCATGAGTAACTCCTTGTGACATTCGTATCAACAAGTTTATAATAAGTAATTCCCGCATTGTTTCCAATGAGAACCTTTAGCCGTTGCACCTCTGTTGTTACTTGTCCATTAACTTGGTTTAATGGCAATACAAGAAATTTTGAGGGACAGGAAGTGTTTGCTAGTGCTGAATTTTCTGCTTGTATATCTATGGAAGACGATCCAGTAGTATTCTGGTATGAGATCATACCAGGCCCCTCTAAGTCTTGATCAAATGGTTGCAGGAGATGTGCATGATTGGCAAAAGCGCCATCCTGAACGCCTATAAATAAGGCAAGGCTCTTTCTCTAGTTTTCATACAACTTGCAGATTTTGCAAGTTGTATGAAAACTAGGGAATGGCACAGGCGCGAAATCGCAATGGGAAAAGAGAAAAAAATTACATGCCATTATTGCTAAAGAGCAACCGATTGTCAACACGAAATACACCCAGGCTGACAAGCGGAGGGCCAAGCTCTTGTAATGATTGCAACAAAAGCTTATGCGCATCTTTCTCTCCAACAATCGGGCTACAAAAATATTGACAAATAGCGATGAGAGCTGCAAAACCCTCCAGGAGATCCTCACGTGACATATGATCTAATTGAGATCGATCTACAATATGGAGGTAACCGGTCGGGGCAATTTTTAAGCTAGCAAAAGCAGGAAAAGAAGATGAACAATCTTCAAGAACATCTTGTAAGACGGTTAATGCCTCTCTAGGTCCGACAAGATGAGCCACGGCGAGCGAGACACGACGTGTACCTTCAACAAGCACATGCCATTCCCAGGGTGCAATTAACTGCTTTACATCAGACGTTGCGATTAACTCGCTCTCAATAACACGAGAGGCGGCTGGCAGCGACACCTGAGGAATTATCACCAACCCACGCTGTTGTAAATAGGCCAGCACATCCATCAACAACTGTTCATGCTCGTCATTCAGTGTTGTATCAGCGGTAGCTACTCCACGTTCAAAACGAACCACGGCGCGTTTCCAATTTTGCAATTCGATCAAAATAGTACGTGCATCGCCTCGGTGACCAACAACATGGATCAGCTTTCCTGCACGAAAATAAAGATGAGCAATACTAAGGTGCTCCAAATTTCGTAAGGATAGACGACCAAACGCGTGAGAGCGCTTGATATGTTGTACGATAGTTGCCAGATCGTTCAGCGAGCCTTGCCATGCGATGCCAGAGAGACTAGCTTGCGACACAATACTACCACTTTCTTATCAAAAGCACCTCTAAGAGAGATACCCATAGATACAGAGAAAAAAGAAAATCACTATTAACTCCATCATACAGAGGAAGCACCTTTTATGTCAAGAGCAACACAGAGCAACACAGAGCAACACAAGCAATGTAAAATGTCTACAGATCTTCGGGTACTATTATAGTATGCGCAATTGTTCACATGACTCACACCAGCCGGCCAGCTTCCCGTCATATTCCCGAACTTCAGATAAGCGATGGGCGCAACTGCATACATAGCCCTGGAAACGCGCTGGATTGCCAAAGACAAGCGTATAGGGCACAACATCCTTTGTCACGACTGAACCAGCACCAATAAGCGCAAACTCTCCAATAGTGACGCCACAGACAATCACTGCGCCAGCACCGATTGAGGCTCCATATTTTACCAGAGTAGGTGTAATACTCCAAGTCATCAGCACCCTTTAATTGACCATCGGGGGTAATAGCACGTGGAAACATATCATTGGTAAAACATACATGGGGACCAATAAAGACGCCATCTTCCACTGTCACACCCTCAAAAAGAGAGGCATTATTCTGGATCTTCACACGTGAGCCAATATGTACATGCGTCTCCACATAAACGCCCTTACCTATGTTGCACATCTCGCCAATATGGGCATGAGCACGTATATGAGCCTGACGCCATATACGTGTTCCTGCCCCTATCTCAGCTCCTGGCTCAACCTCTGCGGATGGATGAACATAAAATGGTATATCTTGCATCACATGCCCTTTTGACGACTTGCGTTCGTAAAGTTTTTCCTAATAAAAGGTAGCCAGCGCAGGCGCGAGATGAACCCCCACAAACCAGCAGCCTCAGCCGCAACAACCAGCCAGTGCTGATCAACATCGGCCTCTATACGTTTTAACAGCAGGGGATCAGTCTGTGGGGTATTAATCCCATAGCTTGTTGTTAAGGCCCAATCGTAACCAGCATCTCGTACAGCCTGCACGACCTCCTGGCTAATATGTTGTGCTTGTCCAACCGGGTAAGCAAAGGTACGCACAGCATGCCCAAGTTTCTGCTCAAGCACCTGACGGCATTCCGCGACTTCCCGACGCATTTCGGCGGGATCGGTGAGATAAGCCAGGATAGGATGGTGCATGGTATGTGCACCAAATGAGACCCAACCACCCTCATCCATTATCCTGACCTGCTCCCAGTTGACGGGCAACATTGCATCATCCCGATCCTTCTCATGAGGGACAGGAGACAAGTTAAGCACCGCTCGTGCAGAGGCTAAAAACTCCTCCCGCACCGCTACAGAAGGCACAAAGCGAGCATGATCATCTATAAACTGGGCCAGAGAGCCACGCTCTTCCGGGTCATCGAGATTCGAAAATGTGCGATCAGCGATAGTCGCTTTTGATACCTGAGCTCGTCGTGCCATGCTCTTCCCTTCCAACCACCAGAAACGAGCTCCACTTTCTATGTAGCCAGGAATCAAATAAATTGAAATTGGCACACAGAGATCGTGTGCGACCTCCTTTGCATACGTAAAATTATCAAGGTAACCATCGTCCAGCGTTACAACTAATGCAGTACGATTACTATTTTTATGAGTCGGATCTTTATGCTTTGCATATAACTCTTCTAGAGCTGCTTCCACATGCATAATCCGATAATGGCGACGTAAATAACGCATCTGTGACAGAAAATTTCCGCCCGTTGCGCTATGATAATTGAGAATTACTACACTCGGTCCAGCACGCCGGGTTAACCAGCGTGCTAGAGCTACAAGGCCACTGTAATAGAAGATTCCAGCTATCACTACCAATATACGCCTCTGCATAACATCCCTTTCTTTATCCGCAACTTCAACTTATCCCCACGAAATCTGTATTATCTATCACAATGCTACCAATATTTGATTTAACGAGCGTTTGCGAGTTTTTTAGCCATTGAAGCTGCGATACGACGAGCAGCTGCATCTGTACCTACAACAAAACGATAGAACGGGCCAAAGCTACGGCCTGAGGTATAGCCTGCAAAGTAGAGTCCTGGCACATTGCTCTCAAACCAACTATTAAGGACGGGAGAACCACGATAGCTCTGTAGAGAATCTTTCAGGTCTTGATCCAGCATCGGCAGCCCTTTGACATCCGTGCGATAACCCGTACCCAGCATGACATGATCGAAGTCCAATACCTCACCATTTGAGAGCGTCAAACGGGCTTTATCATTGACTGCCTCGACCTTTTCGACACGCACTTGCTCTTTCACTGTGATCTTGCCCAAGATGCGGGGCTTGAGCCATTCTGCACCAGCCGGGCCATGCGTCGTATCAAACATGGTGTCTTTTCGCGCACGTGACATACTATGTAGAACATAGGGAAATTTTTCGAGCAAGAAGTTCGACCAACCATTCCCCATACCTGCTTGAGGAGCGCGGATCTGACGAATCCAGACCGGAATTTTTGGGTTAGAAGAACGTAACCAGCGCAGAGAACCACGCATGATTACCTGCACGTCCACTTCCCCGGTTTCATTCAGCAGAGCTGCATTCTCTAAAGCTCCCTGGCCTCCCCCAATGACGGCAACTTTCTGACCCTTAAATTTGCTCAGATCAGAGTGATCAGAGGAGTGAGAAACAAGCGAGGCAGGCAGATGTGCATACTCTTCAGGAGAGTAAACATAATAGTGGAGACCGGGCGCAACAACAACGGCCTTGCTCTCGACAACTCGACCATCCTCCAATGTCACCAGGTAGCGCTCATTTTTATGGGTGATATCAGCGACATATGTCTCGTCCACATTAGGCACTGCGCGTTTCTGGAACCATTTTCCATAATCAACGATTGTCGCCCCTGGCATAGGATCAACAGGGGTTATCCCTTTTTCCTTAAAATACTGAGAGATTGAATATTTTCCTTCTGGATCAGACAGGCTTGTGGCCCACCATAATGAGCGTAACAGCATGCCATGGGGCATATGATTGCTCCAGAAGTAAAGTGTCTTGCCAAAGGTAGCAACCGTCAAACCTTTTCCAAGCAAATGAGAAGAGATCGAGAGACCGTAAGGGCCCGCTCCTACCACAACTACATCATATTTCGCAGATGGAGTAATTTCTTGTGTATTCCTTTTATTTAAGGCTGTGCTCATTGTTATTTTCTCCTTAAAGATTTCCCTCCCGCTTTTTGACCCACGCGATAGACAAAATCGCGCGTAGCAGTCAATGCGGGAAGAGGGTCTCGCCAATCGGCATAATCATATCCAGTTGGAATAAAAAAACTTGCTAAAAAGTCTAAGATCACTTGAGATGGTGCATCAATACCGGGTCGGCCACGCTCCGCAATCGCTTGCGCAGTCGTCATAATATCGCCTTCAAGATAGCGCATCCAGCCACCCGTTTTATAACTCTCAACGCGATTAATACGCTCTCCCATAGCCCATTGGTATAATAGATATGGAAAATCAACCCCGGAACGCACTGCTATCTCGATAGAGGCTGATAGGCGTGGATTAATCTCCATTAGATAAGGTTTCCCCAGATGATCACGGCGAAACTCTACTTCGGAATATCCTTCCAGTTCAATTTCGCGCACCAGACGTTCGGCCTCATCGCCAATATCATCAGGAACCGCTATGCTCTGACGCAATACCGATGTACCCCCTAAAGGCGGCTGAGTACGTTTGGCCCATTGTGCAAAACGCGCATGCACCTCACCGTTTGCATACAAGAGGCTTATCGCTTCGCGCCTTCCAGTTAGAAACTGCTGAAAGACCGTCGTCCCCCCATATTGCGTCAAATTTTCTACCGCAGCGCGAGCCTCATCTGGCGTGGTCACAAGGGCAGAGATAAGCCTCACACCTTGCTGTTCTCCCCACAACCATGACTCAATAGGCTTGACGACCGCAGGTAGGCCAATATCGCGTATAGCTTCAGAAACTTCGGCAACTGACTTTACGATCACCCCTCTAGGAACACCAAGTCCAAGACGCTCGGCGATCTCTAGTGTTTGATCCTTATTAATTGCTGCTTCTAAAGCGGCTTCTTTGGCTAAAGCGATATGTACATATTTCTCAATATCTACACGATGCTTGCGCACAAGTGCCAGTGTACCATCCGAAGAAGTGATCAGCACCCGTGCGCCTGTATGCGCAAGCAATTGCAAAAGATACGTCAAAAACGATTCTGTCTCCTGGTCATAGCCGGGTGCAACATAAGCATGTTCACACCAACGAGAAGAAAAGGCAGGTACGTATTTCGATTTTTTAAAAAATCGCTTTGTCTCTAATGCAGCAACATGCATACCTCTACGTCCTAACGAACGTATAGAGACAAGAGACTGACGTAAATTCGCATCGAGTACAAGAGCATCATATGTCTCTTTGTGCTGCTCAAATTGAGTACGGTTCACATGCTGATCACCCGTCCTCGCATCATTTGAGGAAGATGCATCATTTTCCAAAGAGTTCTGCATACTTTTTCCTAAATCGAGACATAATGCCCAATAAACCAGTGAGTTCAGCGGCCATAACCATCCAGTGCAAATCTACATCTCCAGGCAAGCGCCGCAGCAGATATGGATCTGTCTTCCCTGTATTTACATCCTCGATGGTTGTGAGAGCCCATGAAAACCCGGAAGATTTGACTGCTTGCACGCCCTGGTCACCAAAATGTTCTGGTTTACCAATTGGATAGGCAAACGTACGCACTGCATGGCCCAGATTCTGTTCAAGCAAGCGGCGTGACTCGCCTATTTCGTAGAGCAGTTCTTCTTTATCCGATAGAGCTGACAATACGGGATGATTCACAGTGTGCGCTCCGAAAGAGACGAAACCCGTCTCTTCCATCGCGCGTATCTGTTCCCATGTCATAGGCAGAGCATCTTTATCATCTGTTTCAATGCCACGCGTGGGTAATGAGACACCCAGATCCTGCTGCAATTTTGTGAGGAAAGTTTCTCGCTCAGCTATTGACGAAGCATAACGCACATGCTTGTCAATAAGACGAACAAGCGCTTTTCTCTCAACGGGATTCGCGAGCTGATAGGTTTGTCCATCAAACTTCACTTTTTCGCCGTCTACCTGCTTGAGCAGATACTGTGTAGCTAACCACCAGAAGTAGTGCCCACTTTCCACATAGCCTGGTATGATAAAGATCGTTATGGGAATCCGTAACTTTTGAGCCAGCGGCAGAGCATGCGTATAGTTATCCAAATACCCATCATCAAATGTCAAAACCAGTGGAATGCGGCGATCACGCTTGTTTTCACCCGCGTGAGCTTCTGACGGTGTCGCATAAAGTTCTTCCAGGGCCTCTTCCAGATGTAAAATGCGATAGTGGCGGCTCAGATATTGCATCTGAGCCTGCAAATTTCCCTCAGCACGATGGTAGTTAAGAATAATTAACTGTCCCTCAGTGCGTGCGCTCCACCATAACGCAAGCCTGACCAGGCCACTATAGTAGAAACATGCGGCAATTAACACACGCAAACGTTCACGCATGATATTACCCTTCTACACTTAAACATATGGTGGTTTTGAAGGTCATTTCCATTATATTTCTACTATTTACGCACATAGCGAGTAACGGCACTCGTCACGCGCCGTGCAGCCGAATTCGCACCCAAGACAAAACGGTATAATGGCCCAAATGCACGTACTGAACTTAAACCAGTAAAATACAAACCAGGCACACTACTCTCAAACCAATGATTCAGAACTGGAATATCATTACTCGACTGAATTTGTGCAGCAAGCGAAGGATGCAACATTGGCAACTTCTTCAGGGACACTTTATAGCCGGTTGCCAGGGACACATGATCAACATGAAGCGTTTCGCCATTGTCTAACGTGACATTTACACGGCCATCCTGTACTTCCATGCTTGTGACTCTCTGGCTCTCATGCAAATGAACTTTACCTATAAGGCGATCTCGTAACCAATCTGCGGCGGCAGGGCCATAATTATTGCGCACAAAGCGATCTTTTTTCGCCTGGGGAAAGCGATAAAATAGATAGGGCATATGCTCAATCGCCCAGCTTTTCCAGCCAGCCGCTATACCTGCATCGGGAGCCTTGATTTTTTCAAGCAAAGGGCGCTCATCGTTTAGAGTGTCCTTTGAAAGCCAGTGAATTGGCCTTGGTGAGACCACGTGCACAGTAGCACCAGCTTCATTGGCCAGCGCCGCATTCTCCGTTGCACTTTGACCGCCACCAATTATCAGCAAAGTCTTGTCCTTGAATTGGCTAAAGTTTGTGTCATCAAAAGAGTGAGAAAGGAACTCAGCAGGTAAAACCTCATACTCAGCTGGACGATGAGAATAGTAATAGACACCAATAGCCATCACAACTGCCGGTGCCTGTACGACACGACCGTCCTCAAGTGTCAGGACAAAACGCCCATCTTTACGCTCAATAGAAGAGACATATGTTTCATCAACATTAGGAACCGCATTTTTTTGGAACCATAAAGTATATTCAATAAAACACGATGCAGGCACAGGATAAACTTTTTCATAATTTTTTTGTTTTAGAAAGCGCTCAAAAGTATATTTTTTCTGAGGATCAGAAAGGCTACTTGCCCACCAGTGGGAACGCAAATTCATCCCCTCTGGCATATGATCACGCCAAAGTTCCATTGGTTTCCCAAAAATTGCAACTTTTAAACCTTTCCCAAGAAGTTGAGATGCAGTAGCTAAACCATAAGGACCTGCACCTACCACCACTACATCATATTGTGTTGCAGAAGCAAGTTGTTGTGACTTTTCCGCATTTGAGACGACAGTCATGAAATCCTCCTTTTAAATTGTGAATATCTTTTCATAATAGCCCCTCCAACCCAATCACGAGTAAAATTCAATGTCTCCCTCACTGCAGGGGTAAGATCATTCCAATCAACATAGTCATAATGCATAGGCGTAAGAAAAGAAAGGCAAAAACCAAGAACAGCTTGAGAAGGTGGTGGCACACCAGGGCGACCACGCTGCTTTACCGCCTCGATAGTCGTCATTATATCGCCTTTTAAATAGCGCATCCAGCCACCAGTACTATAAGATTGAATCTTATCAATTGGGTCACCATTGGCCCATTGATAAAGCAAATAGGGGAAATCAACGCCGGAATGAACTGCCATCTCAACCGAAGCCGAGAGGCGCGGGTTAATTTCCATAAGATAAGGAACGCCAGCACTATCGCGACGGAACTCCACCTCAGAGTAGCCATCAAGATCAATCTCACGGATCAAACGCTCTGCCTGCTCACCGCTATCAGGCGGAACCGCAATACTCTGGCGTAACACAGAGGCACCACCCAGGGGAGGCTCAGTACGCTTCGCCCATTGTGCAAAGCGTGCATACACCTCACCATTTGCATATAAAAAACTTATGGCCTCGCGTCTACCTGTAAGAAACTGCTGAAACAGTGTCGTACCGCCCAGGCGCGTCAACTCCTCCACAGCACGCTTTGCTTCATCAGGGGTTGTTACAAGTTGCGATGCAAAACGTGCCCCTGCTTCCTGTTCATCACCCCAGAGCCAGGACTCAACAGGCTTTACCACAGCAGGCAAGCCTATCTCTTTTAAAGCGGCAGAGACCTCCTGCACCGACGAGACCGTAAGGCCCCGTGGTACGCTCAAGCCTAGCTGCTGTGCAATTGCCAGAGTTTGCTCTTTATTAATTGCAATCGACATCGCTGGCTCCTTTGCCAGCGCAATCCCAACGTGTTTCTCCAGACGCTCACGATGCTGACGTACAAATGCCACTGTGCTATCAGAAGAAGTTATCAGCACGCGAGCTCCGCTCTGCACTAATAACTTTTCTAGATATATCAACAGCGCATCTGTGCTATCAATTGGTGGACTGACTAAAGCTTTTTGACACCAGCGTGAAGAGAATGCAGGGACATCATGCGAAGTCTCGGCAGCGGCTACTGACAATCCCTTTTTACCAAGAGAACGAACTGTAACCAATGATTGTCGCAATGCGGCATCGAGAACCAACGCATCGTATGTTTTTGGTGGATCTGCACGTATCATACCCTCTAGAGGAGTAGATACACTACGACTGGTAGAGCCTTTTGCTTCTAGATCTGATGAATGACTTGCCACGTAATACCTCGTTCTAAATCAATCTTCTATTATTTTAGTGAGTTTGATCTTACTCGTCGTCCTTAATAAAAGATTTCCACAATGGCGAAAGCTTATGCCAGAGACCAGAGGTTTCAGCTGCCATAAGCAACCAGTGTCGGCTCGCTTCGCCAAGGACGCGCTCAATACGATATGGATCGCTAGCAGGAGTTGCGACACCACGCATGGTTGTGACCGCCCATTGGTAACCAGCCTCTTTCACAGCATTTACTGCATCATTGCTAATATGCTCGGTTCTTCCAATGGGGTACGCAAAAGTACGAACAGGCCGCCCCAAACGCTGCTCCAGGGTTTCACGGCAAGACAAAATCTCGGATCGCACCTCAGCTGGATCGGCAAGGTAAGCTAACACAGGATGATGCATCGTATGTCCACCAAAAGAGACCCAGCCACTTTCCTGCATCTTCATCGCCTCGGCCCACGACAAAGGAAGATCTGCTTCACCCTCATAGCCCATCGAACCATTTGAAGGTGGCACAAGCAACAACTCGCGGATCGTCTTCAAAAATGTCTCACGCTCCACTACGGAGCTGGCAAAACGGAGACGGTTATCAATCAACTTTGTCAATACGGCCTTATCATCAGATTGTCCTAGTTGATAAACACGACCAGCTAGCGTTACCTGATCCACTCCCGCATTCTCCACCAGGCGCACACCTTCCCCCCACCAGAAAAAATCACCACTGTCCATATATCCTGGAATGAGAAAGATCGTAATTGGAACCTGTAATTCGTTTGCGAATTTAAATGCGTATGTATAATTATCATGATATCCATCATCAAAAGTAAGGACCAGGGGGGTACGCCGATCCAGTTTGTACTGAGGTTTTCGTTGACCTGTATAAAGCTCTTCTAATGCCTCATCGAGATGGAGCATACGATAATGACGACGGAGATAAAGCAGATGTTGACGTAGATCACCTTTACTCCGATGATAATTAAGAATGATGAGACGCGGTCCAGCACGTCTCATTAGCCAGCGAAATAAAGCTACCAAACCGCTGTAGTAGAGGAATGCCGCAACCCAAACACGTACATTTTTTCGCATTGCTATTTCTCCCAACATGTATCTATATAACTTGTTAAGCTACAGCTTGCTATTTGGCATCCGTACCTACAACAAACACGATACAATGGACCACAACTAAATGCCACAGACATAAAAAAAACCGTAGGGTGCAAGAATATTGTTTTCAAAGTTTCTATTGCGCACCAGAGTATTTTGAGAGGTGCAAATTCTTAGACTCAGAATAAAACAAGCATAGGTAACAATAAAAGACCTATAATATCTAAAATCCATTTTGCAAGCTTCCGTTTTTTCTTGCCAGTATGGCCTGACTTTTGGGCCATACCTGGCAAGAAAATAGAACTATTAAAAACTATTTGGGTCATGCTTCACAACCAACGCACTCATGATATTGCCCATTAAGGCTTGTATCTCAGGAACGGACGTATTGTTGTGACTGGCATCGCACAGCGAATCAGGATCAGGACGATAGTTATCCAGAGCTGCGGACCAGCGGATGCTCCCAGAATCGAAGACCATAGCACCAGATGGAGCGATATAATATGTCGAATTGCTCACATCATCCTGCACTGTAGGCTCACTGCTTTTCACATGGGACGTGCTCAGTATATGCACATTCTTGACAGGGACAGACACCATCCCTTGATTCTGAGCAGCAGTTATAGTCGGCCATACTTTATCCCATTCGTACCCGACAATACCACAGCCATACGTCTGGCCGGGCTTCAAACCTGTATTTTTCAGAAGCGGCGAATTCGCAGCCGATGGATCAACGGTCCATGGGAAACCGCTCTGCGCGTGGGTCAGGCCATTCCACATTTCCCCCATCAAAGTATTCTCCGGGTTATTTACCACTGGATCACGGAAATAGGAAGTCACCACCGTATTGTCTACATTATACATGGGATCGCGTGTATAGTCATTATGTGCAATCTCGACCTTATAACAGATAATTGTACGATTGGGAACGCCCGCGCGATCTGGTGCAAAGCGCATCTGCCAATAGACAGCATTTGCCCCCATGAAAGCCACACCAATACCTTTATCGCGTGCCGCCTCGACGCCCTGACGCATCTGTTTCGTCCAATACTCATCATGGCCGAGAGAAAGAAACGCTTTATGAGTAAGCAAACTAGCAGGATTTACGTGCATATCAATATCGCTCATATATGAGACATCGTAGCCGCGCATCTCCATCCAACGCACATCCTGGACAATGAAGGAGAGTATCTGACTCGCCCCAAAATGATCCTGATACGGCTTATTAAAAGAGACTGACACGTCCCTATTGGCACTACTTGAGGTAGGGCCATCTTCCACATACAGACTAAACTTTCCCCAATAGTTATACGCCGCATAGGTCGTATCGGGAGTCACCGCAATGTATGCCGAATTCGCACTACCCAACACATCAAAGGGCGCATACGTCTGCATATTGTTTTTATCAATGAACTTGGCCAGATAGATGCCTGACACCCAATCATTGGGAATAGTAAGAGTGTAGGACGGCTTCCAGTTTGTTTCTACCGGGTTTACAGTACAAGAGGTACAATTGACAAGTTGATAGTTTTTCTGGTCATAGTAGCCTTGCGCCTGCCCAACATGATCGGGAGATGAATTCATCAAGCGACCACCTGTGCCTCCATACCATCCCAGACGGTAAATGTTGATCGTGTAGGGAGTACCTTGCTCTTTCGTACTTACATAAAAGGTGATAGACTTCCCAGGAGCCACCGATGTTGCCCCAGCAAAAGCCGAAATCTCTGTGTAAGCAGCATATCCATCAGGAATTTTCCAGGCCGATGTTCCAGGCTGGTCATTCTCTCGCACAATAGCATTATCGTTTGGCGAACCAGTAGAGCCAGAGCCAGAGCTAGAGATATCAGAAGAACCGCCAGGGCTAACCGTCCCAGAAGAACCACTAGAGCCAGAAAACAGGGATGGGCCCAGGAAGAGAAAACCCAGAAGAACTCCTGCCACGACAAACACAGTAACAATAGTTACACCCACTTTAAAATTCATGCAGGAACCTCCATGCTAATCCATACAGTTAATAATGTATCTATCGATCTACATAATAATATGCATACACACATATGTTTTAATACTATAGTATTGCAACAGCATAGGGCAAACATTAACACGATCACCCCCACAAAAATACCATAGCGCAGCAAAGAACAGATGTTCGTGACAGTAAAAATGCTAGTATAGAGCGAACATTATGCGATCACCTCACAAAAATATCATAACCTTGTAGCGAGCAGATGTTTATGGCGGTAGAGAATGAGTGAAAGCCCAATAAATGGTGTAGAGATATTCACAGATATGACGAAAATGTTAGAATGTAGCTATACCAGAGAGACAAGTACGGTAGGAAAATTTTCCTTTTATTCACATTTTCATCGCTTTATCCACTATACTGTGCACAGTGGAGATAGATTGGGAGGTAAAAAAAGCTAAAGCCAACAAAAGGAAAGATGAATCGTTGTATATTGATACAAGGGATAAAAAAATCAAAGATAATGCTGAAGCTCATCTTGGCTCTATGAGTTTTTAGAAAATATTATTGTAAAAGTGTAGATGCAAATCATTAATAATCAGGCAAATTCAGGAGTGTCTAGAAATGGGGGATGGCAATGATATAGATTGGAGTTTCTATCTAAACATAGGACCACTATTCTCAACGCCTTCTCAACATAAGTAACAACCTGATTCCTAGCCCAAAGAGTGTATCTTTTCAGAGAGTGCGAGCGAGGCCGAGGCCAAACGCTTCCATGTTGTTACTGTAACATAGGCTTTTAAATAAAGTACATAATAAAATTGGCATTTTTTAATGAAGATTTGCAGAGTTCGTTTCGACATTGTTAAATTCTTGGTAAGGACGGTATCTACATGCGAAGTTCGCTGAGTCGCTATATAATACTTGCAAAGCGTTGGGCATGGGTAATCATCCTGGGCGTGGTTATTTGTGGCGGCATGACTTTCGTCGTCACAAAGTTGATGCCCAAAATGTATACGGCAGAAACAACACTTCTTATCACCGTAGGGGGTACAGCACCCTATGAAGGTTCGCAAGCAGCGCTTATGATGCAACCAACGTTCAATCAGCTCATCAAGAGCCCAACTGTGCTCCAGCCAGTTGCAGCCAAACATGGCTTGACGATAACACAGTTAACCAACATGATTACAACAAAACCACAATCGAATACACCAATAATTCTGATCGACGTTGATAATAACAACCCGGAGTTAGCGGCTCAACTTTCGTATGAAGTAACAAACGCATTTCAATCCTATGAACAGGGCCAGATTGGAGGGGCAGCTCAACTCAATATTATTAAGCCCACTGTTCCCGTCGATCCATCGAAACCTCGCCCAACGCAAGATGCAGAGCTCGGAGCACTAACCGGGCTAGGTCTGGCACTGGCAATCATCATCATCTTCGAATGGATCGATGATCGACTCTCTTCGCCAGAGGAAGTCGAGACGTTGCTTGGGCTTGAGACCCTGACTGTCATTCCTGAGTTATCCTCCAAACAACGTACGAAAAATGCAGAAGACACGCCAGAGCTAGCGGAAGGTTGCCGCGTCCTCTGTGCAAGCTTGAATATGGCACAGATGGTTCGTCCGTTTAAACTGGTTATGATCACCAGCGCAATGGCAAACGAAGGGAAAAGCACAATTGCGGCAAATGTCGCTTCTTTCCTGGCAATGTCGGGCAAACGAGTCTTGCTGGTTGATGCAGACCTGCGTCACCCTGTACTCGACCAACATTTTCAACTGAACAATCAGAAAGGGCTCTCGAATGTATTCCTCGAAATGTGGGCGAAGGTCGAGTTGGAGTTGGATGGTCAACCAACAGAAATTCCCTCGTTACGCGTTTTAACAGCAGGAGTACTGCCTTCTAATCCTTCAGAATTGCTACAGTCACAGTTAGCCGGGCAGCTCTTCAATCACTTCCGTAATACTCAGAAGTTTGATTATGTGATCTTCGACGCACCTCCTTTGCTGCCAGTCGCAGACGCGCAAATTATGGCTTCTTACATTCAAGTTTGTATTCTAGTCATAGATGCATCAGGTACCGCACGTAAAGCAATGGTACGAGCAAAACAAATACTCAGTAGAACAGGAATACGCATCTTGGGAGTCGCGCTCAATAAAAGCCGCTGGCCTGAATACGGCAAAGTGCATGATTACTTGAACAATGTTCAGCAAAGACCACGTGCTGATATTACAATGTCCATGCCCCCAAACACACCACCAATTAACCGCATAGATGCCCCAAATAATGCTATCTATCCTTATCCTTCCGCAAATAACAAACGCTAACAAGTAGGGACAGCCGTACTTTTCGTACGGCTGTGCAGAATATGCATGCGGTGGGGTAAACAAAGCAAAACTTTCTATCTCGTGTAGCCCATACGCACGGGCTACACGAGATAGAATATAGTTCTTAGGAGTAACTAATGAAACACCAGTTAATGGAGAAAATTTCCTCGCGCTCACTGCGTGTCGCCGTTATAGGTCTTGGCTATGTGGGGCTTCCACTGGCAACTACGTTCGCAGAAGCCGGCTTCCATGTCACAGGCATCGACATTGATCAGAATAAAGTTGATCTGGCAAACGAAGGAAAGAGTTATATCTCTGATGTTCCCAGTGAACAGCTCCAGAAATATATTGATGCAGGAAAGTTAACTTTCACCACGAATTTCGCGGCCCTGAAAGATATCGACGCTGTTAGCATCTGTGTTCCGACCCCTCTACGCAAAACTCGTGAGCCAGATGTATCCTACATTATCGCAGCAACCAAACGAGTACGAGAACACCTGCATATCGGTCAGCTCATTATTCTCGAAAGTACCACCTATCCTGGTACAACCGATGAGGTTCTGCTTCCTGAGCTGGAGGAGACCGGGCTTAAAGCTGGCGTTGACTTTTTCCTGGCCTTCTCGCCAGAGCGCATTGATCCAGGCAATCCTAATTTCGGCACTAAAAATACACCCAAAGTGGTTGGCGGGATCACCCCTCTATGCACTGAGCTAGCTCAAGCCTATTATGGCGCTGCAATCGGTACTATTGTGCCAGTTTCGTCAGCACGAGTGGCCGAAATGACAAAATTGCTTGAGAACACATTTCGCGCTGTCAATATTGGCATGGTCAATGAGATTGCCATTATGTGTGAGAAGCTCAATATCAATGCGTGGGAAGTTATCGATGCGGCTGCCACAAAGCCATTTGGCTTCATGCGTTTCCAACCTGGCCCTGGTCTGGGTGGACACTGCATTCCTGTCGATCCACATTATCTCTCATGGAAACTCAAAACTCTCGATTACAATGCCCGCTTTATCGAGTTGGCTGCAGATATCAATAGCAGTATGCCCCATTATGTTGTCAATAAGATCACGACAGCTTTAAATGATCAGCGACGCAGCCTGAATGGTGCAACCGTTCTTGTCCTTGGTGTGGCATACAAGCGCAACGTCAGCGACGTACGTGAGTCACCTGCCCTGGACATCATTCAAGGTCTGCTGGATCGCAAAGCAGTGGTCCTTTACAACGATGACTATGTACCAACGCTTAATTTACAGGGTGGTCGTGTCTTAAAATCGCAACCTCTCAGCAGTGGGCTGCTACAAGCCGCTGATTGTGTGGCATTAGTTACTGATCATAATTATTATGATACCCCCTGGATCGTAAGTGAAGCGAGGTCTATCGTCGATACACGTAACATGACTAAGGGTCTTGAGGACACAAAGATATTTAGACTTTAATTTATGATTACTACTACAGTAGAATGGTAACTAAAAATGTCTCAATCTTTGGACTACGATAGAACCAACAGCCAGCCGCTTAGCACTACAAGTGCTCGGCTGGTTGCTGTTAAATTAAAATCCGCCAACAAAAACATCTTTCGGGCATTGCTAAGCCTGGCTTCAGCAAACTTATTGCAACGCGTCTTTGGGCTGGCCAATCTTGCTGTTGTAACCTATAAAATTGGCATCAGCTCAAAGATGGATGCATATAACGTTTCAGTTCTTTTGCCCGTTACCATAGCAACCATACTGGCAGGCTCCCTTGAGTCCTCCGTTATCCCCATTTACTCACGTTTACGCACTAAGGGGGCTAAAGAACAGTCATCAAAGCTTTTTAGCACTCTGTTAAACATGCTGGTCATTCTTTCTATTATAGTTACCGTGCTCGCTCTGACATTTAAAAAGCAGTTGCTTTCGGTATCAGCAGCAGGATCGCCTGCATCAACCATAACACTGGCTGCAGATCTAGCAATATATACCTTTCCAGTGCTTGCATTCATGACACTCAATAGCTTTATGGAGTGTCTCCTCAATGCAGATGGAACGTTTGGTTGGCCAGCATATGCAGGGCTCTTAGTGCCTCTTACAACGGTTATCTTCATATTCTCAGCAGATAGCCAGCATGGCATTCTTATGTATGCCATTGGCACATTAGTTGGCAATATGTTGCAACTCACCGTCATCCTCTACCGCGCCCATAAGAGCGGTATTGTGTACCGTCCCGTACTGGACTTGAAAATGCCAGAACTCAAACCGATTCTGAAATTAGCAAGTCCGTCTCTCTTCGGTGCACTTATCAGCATGATATCACCGATTTTTGACCAGTTTTTTGGTTCTTTCCAGCATGCGGGAACCATTTCAGCCCTGAACGTGGCCCTCAAATTCAATGGCGTACCAACTGGTGTCATTTTCGCAGCTGTAGGGCGTGCTGCTTTACCATACCTGGCTAGTCAGGCTGCAATTAAAGACATGAAAGCCTTCAAAGGCACTTTGCGTCTTTATATATGGGTAATAAGTATTGTAACATTTATCGTAACGATGGTTATGATTTTACTGTGTTACGTCGCTATTTCTCTCCATGTTCGCTATGGGTCAACCGACGCAAACCAGGTGAGAGAGACAGCAATTCTGCTTATAGGTCTTGCGCTTGGCTTAGTCCCAACGGCTGTTGGCTATATTCTCTCAAAGGGTTTCAGTGCCCTGGGAAAACCTACTGTCTTGATGGGAGTTAGCATCTTTAGTGTCTTTGCCAATGCTGGCTTTGATGCTCTCTTTGGCTATTTCTGGGGAGGCTTCGGTATAGCCTTTGCAACATCGCTCTACTACGTATGTACAATGATTATTCTGGCTCTCGTGTTAAGAAGATCCATCGGCAAACTTGATCTGTTAACACCGCCCAAAGAATTATTGGATGTGCTGTGGAAGTTCGGTATGGGCACCTATATTGAAAGTTTTGTAATCTGGAAAGAAGACAACCTGCCATTGGGCCTGACACACGAATTTCGCAAGCAGATCTTCCAGGTGCTTTTCGCACTCATCATGTTCGCAGGTGGAGTTGCAGGCGCTGTGTATGTTCCCAATTTCTGGCGCTATACATTTGGCATCGTAGTTGTCTTTGCGCTCATACGTTATCCATATATACTCTTGATTGGTTGGGCTTGTATCAATGTCTTTATCGGGTCAAATCTGCCTCTATTCAACGGGGCCAATCTGTTATCTGGCCTGACATTACCCACACTTCTTCTTCTGTTCTACTTGCCAACGAAGCTTGCCTTTAAGCGCATGCCAGGGATAGGGTTCTTGTTCCTCTACTTCATCTGGATCTTATTAAGCGCTGGCTTCTCACCTATGACGGGCTACGAATTTACGGTGGTCTGGTCCACACTTATGGATTTTGTTGGCGCAGCGGTCCTGATGGTCTTGCTCATCAACTCACGCGAGAAATTGATGAACATCATCGATCTAATGATAGCGCCTGCAATCTTTATCGCCTTCTACGGCTTTTATGGCTTCGTAATTCATCAGAATGGTGTAGTAGATCCGACAACAGGTCTGTTCCGTATCAGCTCAATCTTTGGCGATACCCCGCCAACGCTTGGCTTATACCTCTCTGTGCTCATTCCCGTAACGATCTATCGGCTATTTACCTTGAAGGGCTTCTGGAAGCTTACGGGTGGCATACTGGTGCTCATTACGTTAGTAGTCGCCGTCGCTTTAACGCTTAACCGTGGTACATACATTGCTTTAGGCTTGATGTTTGCGGTCATAATAGTATTCATGCCTTCGAATAAAATCAAGGGAATAATGCTAAGCTCAAGCTTAGCAATTGGTGGCCTGGTCGTGCTCGTGGCCGCGGCTGCAAATATCCCAATCTTTGCTCGCTTTAGCAACAGCGACATTGGATCATTGAATGGTCGTGCGGCTCTCTGGCAGGCGCTTCTTGATCATTTTGACCCGGCTCAACTTATGGGCTATGGGCATAAATCATCCGATGTTCTACTTCAGGAGCTGAAGGTGGGCTTTGCAGGCAATGTCATTGCGACGGCTGCACACAACATCTTCTTAGAGGCTATGTTCGAACATGGCATCATTGGTCTCACATTGCTCATAATCATGTTGTTGGTACTTGGTGTGACCCTGATCATGAAATGGTTTAAGGGAAACTATGATCAACGCCTGTTGATTTCAATAGTACTAGGATGTTATGCAAGCGTCGTTTTACAGTGTTATGAATCAAACGACATCTGGAATCAGTCCGTTGGCATCTACTTCTTCATGTTTATGGCGCTACCATTCGTGCTTTATTGGGATCAGCAGCCAGAACCTGTAACAGATGGAACGAAGATTGACGACATAGAGACACAAGAAGTGGGGGTAATACCAGATACAGAAAAAGGACAATTTGCAAGTGCATAACAAGGACAAAAGGGGAAGAAAGAATTTACCCTCCCCCTTGCAAATGCATAGCAAAGGGCAAAAGGGGAAGGAAGGATTACCCTTCCCCCCTACGCAACGGCTTATTAAGGAGTTTTTTTTGTGGAAAATCGGCTTCGTATCTGTATGATTGCATTCTTGTTTTCTCCTATGGTTGGAGGAGCAGAAACACGAGCAGAAAAGCAAGCACGTCAATTGCAAGATCTCGGCCATGAAGTCATGATAATTACGCTAAGGTACCGAAAAGACTGGAAAAAACAAGAAAACATGGATGGCTTGCCAGTCACACGCATCGGAGGGTGCTATAGCCAGAATGGTACTCTGCGCATCGGGAGACTTGGACATTTTCCAATCGATTTGCTTCTGTTTATAAAACTCTGGAGCCTTCGTCACCACTATGATGTCCTTCATTCGTTGCAACTCTCACCTCTGGCTGGTGTAGCAACTCTCATTGGTAAACTACTAGGGAAACCTGTCATTATCAGTATTCCCAGTACCGGCCCAGGTAAAAAACAAGCGGAAGAAGATGCACAACTGATGGCCGATACCCTTACAAATAAACTCGGTGACCTTAGTTTTTTAAAAGTTCCCTATGATGACATTGTCGTTGGCGATATAGGCTATATGAAACACACGGCCCTTGGCGGTGGCTCTATCTTACACTTTCTGAAAAAGTCAGAGGCCTTTTATCATATTCTCAGCAGTCGAAGCCGTGGCTATTTAACATCTAATGGCTTTCGCGCTGACAAAATTGTCCGCATACCTAATGGAATAGATATTGATAAATTTCATCCAAATTTAGAAAAACGCCCGGACCCAAATAAACCAGAGAGAGATATTTTATGTGTTGCACGCTTGTCCTTCCCAAAGGGGATCGATGTTCTCTTGCATGCCTGGTACCGCATGATGAGAGAGCCAGACGAGTGGAGATCTGGTTTGAAACCCAGACTTCTCATTGCGGGCTCCGGCGAATTGCAGGCTCAAATAAAACGTATTGCCAAAGAATTAGAGATAGAGGATAGCATCGTTTTTCTCGGTTTAATTAAAAATGTTATTCCTCTTTTGCAAGCGGCATGGGGGTTTGTTCTGCCTTCACGCTGGGAAGGTATGCCCAATGCTCTTCTTGAAGCCATGGCATGCGAAGTTCCCTGTATCTCAACACGCGTAAGCGGCAGCGAAGATATTGTCGTGCATGGCGTAAATGGCTTATTGATCGAACCTCAACAACCTGTGGAACTGGCACAAGCATTGCGCAGTCTGATAGAAAATACAGATCTTGCTCAAAGTATGGCTCAAAAAGGTCTTGAAACTGTGGTATGCAATTACCAACTTATACACATTACGGAACAGATGTTGGATCTCTATTATAAAGCATTGGAAAAAGAAAATCCCGTCACGTCCAGGGTTCTTGAAGGCGTGGGAGAAAAATAGATATGACTCAAAAACCACGAATTTATATTGCAATTACAACTTTTTACCCTTATGTTGGGGGTGCAGAGACTCAGACATTAGCCCAAAGTCAGCGTTTATTGGAAGCGGGTCATAAAGTTCAAATTGTTACATTCCGCCATAAACATACCTGGGCTCCACGCGAAATGGTCAAAGGGGTCCCGGTTATACGACTTGCTGGCCTCTTACTGGGTCGCCGCGATAAGCTACCACGGCCAATACAACAATTTCTTTATCTGATCTCTCTGCTCATTATGAGTTGGACTATATGGCAACACCGCAAAAAGTTTGATGTTTTACAAGTGTGCCAATTTAGCTTGCTCGCTTTACCACTGGCCATTGTTTGTCGCCTGGCAAAAAAACCAATGACCATTGTGGTGATCAGCGCAGGAGCCGATAAGGCAACCAAAACAAGTGGAGCTGCTAAACTCATCGCCGGACCACTCGATCCAAATTCACCCTGGTTGCAGGTCGATGGGAAAACATGGATCGATGGAGATCTCTATGGATTAAAAAGTGCAGGGGAACGCGTGGTACGTTACACACGCACATTGCTCACACAGATTGGTGCTGTGGTTATCGTGCTTAGCTCACGCATGCTGCGCTACTTAAAAGAAAATGACTTTGATTTACCTGGCACACAGCTTATTCCAAACGGTGTCGATATCACCCGCTTTCAACCCTTACCACCAGATGAAGATAGCGAACAGCGAGCACGAGTCGTTGTGTGTGTGTCGAAAGCTCGCTATGAAAAAGGGTTAGATGTGCTGCTGCAAGCATGGCACCTGGTACAAAAACAGCAACCAGAGGCAAAACTGGTTATTGTAGGCAGCGGACCTATTCAAACACAACTTGAGCAAATGGCAAGTGCACTGGGAATCGCCCAAAGCGTTGAGTTTGCCGGCTTGCAGAGCGATGTCCCAGGACAACTTCATCGCGGCTTGATCGGTATTCTGCCTTCACGTTGGGAAGGTATGCCCAATGCATTGTTAGAAGCCATGGCTAGTGGTCAGGCCTGTATCGCAACACGCGTGAGTGGCAGCGAAGATTTGATCCAACATGGCGTCAATGGTCTGCTGGTCGAACCAGAAAATTATGAGGAGATGGCTGATGCTCTGGTTACATTGTTAGAAGATACAGCCCTCGCACAAAAATATGGGGTAGCCGCACGTTCCACCGTTGAACAAAGCTACACATTGGAACATGTTCTCAATATGTATACAACTATTTATAAACGTCTCACCAGTGGGTCAAGAGCGGGCCTCAACCACTGCTGAGCTTCTAAAAACTACTATTTAGCCCGTCAGGGTTCTATATGAAAGGATAATATTCTAAATGTGTGGAATAGCAGGATTTGTGAATTTGGGGTGTGGTTATGAAAATGCAGAACAACTTATAGATCACATGTGCAAAGTCATTCGTCACCGTGGTCCCGATGATCAAGGAACATGGGTAGGCGATGGCGTGACGGGAACCGCAGCTCTTGGCATGCGCCGCCTGGCTATTATTGACCTTGCGGGTGGCCATCAGCCGATCTTTAACGAAGATAAAAGCATGCTCATCGTTTTCAACGGTGAGATCTATAACTATAAAGGACTACAAGAAGAACTCGAAGCACGCGGCCATCACTTTGGGACCAATAGCGATACCGAAACAATTTTGCACGCTTATGAAGAATATGGTGATGATTGTGTGAAACATCTACGCGGCATGTTTAGCTTTGCTATCTGGGATAGCAAACGTCAGCGCTTATTTGCAGCCCGCGACCGCTTCGGTAAAAAGCCACTTAATTACTATTGGGATGGTCAACGCCTCATCTTTGGTTCCGAGATTAAATCAATTCTAGAAGCAGATATCCCTCGGGAGATTAATCCCATTGCGCTCGATGAGTTTCTGGTCTATCGCTATGTCCCCACACCGCTCACGATCTTTAAGAATATTTCGAAAGTGCCAGCAGCCCACTTCCTGGTCTATGAAAATGGGCAGGTCAGAACACAACGCTACTGGGATCTCTCGTTTGCCTCAAATAGTAATGATGATGAGGCAACAGCAATCGAACGAACCAGAGCACTGCTCGAAGAGGCTGTCAAGATACGCCTGATGAGTGAAGTGCCCCTGGGTGCATTCTTGAGTGGGGGACTGGACTCCAGCGTTGTCGTTGGTATCATGAGCAAATTGATGTCTCAGCCCGTCAAAACTTTTTCGATTGGCTTTGAAGAAAATGATTTTAACGAGTTGCCTTATGCACGGCAAATAGCCGATCATTTTGGTACAGATCATCGCGAGTTTCTTGTCAAGTATGATCTCGTCTCAGTCTTGCCACAACTCGCATGGGATTATGACGAACCCTTCTCCGATTCATCTATGCTCCCTACGTACTATGTGTCCAAAATGGCACGCGAACATGTCACTGTCGCACTCACTGGCGATGGCGGCGACGAGATCTTTGGTGGCTATGAACAATATCGGCGCGAGTTTCTTATCTACCGCATCCCCGGCCCTGTGCGTGCCCTGCTAGGGGGCGCAAGTTATCTGATGCCAGATGGTATTCGTGGCAAGAAACGCTTCAGGACCTGGTTAAAAGATTATGGCACACGTAACATCGAATCTAACATGCTATTCCCCGACTATACGCGATCTACAATCTATAGCGAGGATTTCTTTGATAAAGTGCGCGACCATAAACCCTATAATCGCCATCTAGAGATCTATAAATCCGTCCAGGGCCTTGATAAGACAGCACGCATGCAATATGTTGATGCAAATACGTACCTCATTGACGATATTATGGTTAAAGTTGATAAGGCCAGCATGCTCAATTCGCTGGAGACACGCGCTCCTTTACTTGATCATTGCCTCGCTGAGTATGTGGCGTCTGTCAAACCATCGCTACGCATCAATAATGGCCGTATCTATGAGGGAAGCGGGAAATATTTGCTGCAAAAAGTGGCCGCTGAACTTTTGCCCGCATCTATTCTTGAACGTCCAAAACGAGGCTTTGAAGTTCCAATCTCGCGTTGGTTCAACAAGAATGCGACAAGTTACGCCCACGATCAGTTGAGTTCAGTAAAGTCTCAGTCCAGAGGCATCTTCGACCCCAAATTTCTGCAAGAGTTGCTCAAGACGGATGGCACAAGTAAGGTTCAGAACCACAGCCAGGCCTTGTGGTCGCTCCTCTGCCTGGAATTATGGTTTCAAACCTATATGGACGAGCCAACAACACAAGCTGAGCATCAACCTATACATGTAATCAACAATCGCTAAATATTCAGGGAATATCATATGTATGTTCTCTTCTTGTACTAAAAGGATGTAAAGTATGTGCGGAATTGCTGGGTTTATAGATTTCGACCGTACAGACGCCAGCGCAGAACAGCTGATCGATAGCATGTGCCAGATCATTCGCCATCGCGGGCCTGATGACCAGGGCACATGGGCAGGCGAAGGCATTGCGCTGGGCATGCGCCGACTCTCAATTATAGATGTTACAGGCGGTCATCAACCCATCTTTAATGAAGATAAAAGTATTCTTATTGTTTTCAATGGCGAAATTTATAACTACCGTGATTTGCAGGAAGATTTGCAAGCGCGTGGACATCACTTTGAGACGAATAGCGACACAGAAACTATTGTCCATGCCTATGAAGAATATGGCGATGACTTTGTGAAGCGCTTGCGCGGTATGTTTGCGCTGGCTATCTGGGACCGTAAACGCCAGCGTCTACTCATAACACGCGACCGTTTTGGCAAAAAGCCACTCAACTACTACTGGGATGGACAACGCCTTATCTTTGGCTCAGAAATCAAGTCGATTCTAGAGGCGGGTATTCCACGCGAAGTTAACCATGAGGCCCTTGATGAATACCTGGTTTATCGCTATGTGCCGACACCTAATACGCTCTTCAAAGGGGTTATGAAGCTGCCCGCTGCTCATACGCTGATCTATGAGCAGGGCCAGATCAAAATACAACGCTACTGGGATCTTCCCTTTACTCCAAGTTGTAACGATGATGAAGCAACAGCTCTTGAGCGCATTCGAGCACTGATCAAAGATGCTGTTCAAGTTCGCCTGATGAGTGAAGTACCACTGGGGGCATTCCTGAGCGGTGGTATCGATTCTAGCGTTGTCGTTGGCTACATGAGCCAGATGATGTCTCAGCCCGTCAAAACCTTTTCGATTGGCTTTGAAGAAGACGACTATAGCGAGTTACCTTACGCAAAACAGGTTGCCGAACATTTTGGGACCGAGCATCATGAATTCTTTGTCCGTCCAGACCTCATCTCAGTCTTGCCACAGTTGGTCTGGGACTACGATGAACCCTTCGGCGACTCGTCTATGGTGCCAACTTATTATGTGTCGAAACTGGCACGCGAGCATGTTACGGTTGCGCTCACCGGCGACGGTGGCGATGAAATCTTCGCTGGCTACAAGCACTATGCACGCGAACAAGCTATCAGCCATATTCCTGGTCCACTACGTTCAATACTTGGCGTAGGCAGTCGTTTTATGCCTGATGGTATGCGTGGTAAAAGGCGTCTGCGTAACATCAATAACGATCTCTCGTTACGCTATGTACAGGGCACGATGGTCTTCCCGGTAGGATCACGTGCATCCATGTATAGCCCTGAGTACTTTGCGGGGCTACATGGGCATAATCCCTATGACCGTCAGACCAGTGCGTTTAAAAACGTGTCTCACCTGGACGTCGTTACCCAGATGCAATACGCGGACGCCCGCAATTATCTGGTTGACGATATCATGGTCAAGGTCGATAAAGCCAGCATGTTTAACTCGCTGGAGACACGCGCTCCCTTGCTTGATCAACATCTTGTCGAGTATGTCTCATCGCTTTCTCCCGCTCTCCGTATGCCCAAAGATGGCACATTGAAGTATCTACTCAAAAAGGCGACCGCAGATATCCTGCCACCAGATATTTTGACGCGCAAAAAACAGGGCTTCTCGATGCCTATGGATCACTGGTTCCGAGGCGAACTGTCTGGTTACGCCCATGAAACATTGGAATCACCTCGTGCACGGGAGCGCGGCATCTTTAACCCCGACTTCATTGGGAATCTTCTGAAAACACATCAAAACAATAAATTGGTGAATCACAGTTCAGCTATATGGACAATGCTTTGCCTGGAACTGTGGTTTCAGATTTATATGGATACTCCCGCACTTCATGTAGAGCATAGTCCACAAAACATACAAACTGTACACAATCACTAGAGGAAAGGGAGAAGTTTATGTGCGGTATTTGCGGCATATACAATGCGAATAGCGGCGAGCCGGTCTCTCCACAGTTGATCGAACACATGTCAGACCTGATCGTACATCGTGGACCGGATGATAGTGGCTCCCACCTCGATGGCCCCCTTGGCCTGGGATTCAGGCGTCTTAGCATCATCGACCTGAGCGGTGGCCATCAACCAATGTGCAATGAGACGGGCGATATCTGGATCGTCTTCAATGGCGAGATCTGGAACTACAAAGAGCTGCGCAAAATATTGATCGAAAAAGGACATCAATTTCGCACCAATTGCGATACTGAGACAATTGTGCATGCTTACGAGGAGTATGGGGTAGACTGTATAGCTCGCCTGCATGGTATGTTCGGGCTTGCTATCTGGGATGGACCACGTAAACGCCTTTTGCTAGCACGCGATAAAGCAGGCAAAAAGCCATTGTATTATACACGCATCAATGGTGGCGACATCGTCTTTGGCTCTGAGATTAAAGCTCTCCTGGGCCATCCACAGGTGAAACGCGAAGCAGATGTACAGGCTATGGCTGATTTTCTCAGCGTACGCTATGTACCAGCTCCGGCAACGCTCTTCAAGAATGTCTACAAAGTCCTGCCAGGGCATTGGATGCTCTTTGAGGGCGGCACGGTGCGCAATGAATGCTACTGGGACTTTACCTTTAAAAAAGTTGAACACCGACCTATCGAAGAATACGTCGAGGGCATTAAGCAGCACGTTCATCGCGCGGTTGAAGAACGTATGATGGCCGATGTGCCCGTCGGAGCAATGCTAAGTGGTGGCGTCGATTCAAGCATTATCTCTGGTATCATGAGCCAGTTGACCAACCATAAAGTCAAGACATTCTCGGTTGGCTTCGATCATCGTGACTACAGCGAGTTACCTTATGCCAGGTTGGTAGCCGATCACTTCGGCACAGATCACCATGAATTAGTGGTCAGTGCCTCTGATCTTACTCAACATTGGCCGCTACTCACCTGGCATCGCGACGAGCCAGTCAGCGAACCGTCGGATCTGGGCGTCTACCTGATATCCAAGCTAGCAAGCCAGCACGTAAAAGTGGTGCTTTCTGGCGAGGGTGCAGATGAACTCTTCGCAGGCTATCCCAAGTATGTTGTCGATTGGATGGCTCGCTATTATCATGTCCTACCACCTGTTGTGCGCAACCAGCTTATTCAGCCTGCACTTGACCGCTTACCATATAGCATGCGTAAGCTCAAGACGGCGGCACGCAATATATCTCAGCCAGCACCACAGCGCTGGATGAATTGGTTCGGCATTTTCAATGGACAGCTTAAGAAAGACTTGCTCACAGCCGATACGCAGAACGCGATTGACCTCGATTCCAGCCGCGAGTTCCGTCACTGGCTGGCGAAAAATCCACAACGCGACAGTCTCTCATCTATGCTCTACCTGGATACAAAAATCTGGTTGCCCGATAATCTGCTTATGAAGGGCGATAAGATGACGATGGCTGCATCCCTGGAATCACGTATCCCTTTGCTCGACTATAAGCTAATTGAATACGCCGCAAGTATCCCATCCAGCTACAAGATTAAAAACTTTAAAACCAAATACTTACTCAAACGTGCATTCCAGGATTTCTTGCCAGAGACGATTTTGACACGCAAGAAGATGGGCTTTAACGTTCCTACGGGAGAATGGTTCCGGGGCGGTCAGCGCGACATTATTACAAAATTGCTGTTGTCTGACCGTATACGCAGTCGGGGCTACTTCAATGATGCCTATATAGAACATATGGTGGGCGATCACCTGTCAGGAAAAACAAACTACCAGGCACAAATTTTTACGCTCGCAAGCCTGGAGCTCTGGTTCCGCGTCTTCATCGACTCACCAACGCTAGAGATACCTCAGGGCTCTATCGAGGATGTATTAAACGAGGAAGAGCCAGTGATTTCTCGCCGCTAAAGCTAAGTTCATTTAAATAAGTGAAAAGATAGAGAGCAATATGTCTGCTATGACCAGAAACCAAGCGAAACCTTTCCGTGTCTTGATGGTCACGGGAGTCTATCCAACGGCCCGGCAACCGCATGCAGGCACATTCATTAAAAGCCAGGTCGATTCGCTGATTGCCGCAGGTTTAGAAGTGGAGGTCCTCCATCCAATGGCAGGACCTTCTCCAGTGCGCTATGCAATAGCAGCCGCTGAAGTGTTTCTTAAATCACTGACAGGGCGCTATGATGTCATTCATGGACACTATGGACTCTGGTGCCTGATTTCCCGCCTCCAATGGACTACGCCTGTTGTTGCATCCTACCTTGGCGACGATATCCTGGGTACAGTGACTGGTGATGGTGGCTACAGCTCTAAAGGGAGCTTTGTGGTATCTATTAGCCGCAAACTTTGCTATTGGGTAGACGCTGTCATTGTCAAATCAGCGCAAATGAAAAAAGCCGCTCAAGGCCCACAACGGAAAATCTTTGTTATTCCTAATGGCGTCAACTTCGCGCAATGCCGTCCCATTCCCCGCAGCGAAGCAAGGACAGCATTAGGCTGGGCACAGGACCGTTACTATGTGCTTTTCGCCAATAATCCCCAGATTCCGGTTAAGAATTTTGCACTGGCTAAAGCAGCTGTAGAACATATACGCGCCGAAAACAAAGACGTTGAACTGATAGTTGCCAGCGGTCTGCCACATGAGAAGGTGGTCGAGTATATGAATGCCAGTAATGCTCTCATCCTCTCATCCATTGCCGAAGGCTCGCCCAATGTGGTGAAAGAAGCTATGGCCTGTAATGTTCCGGTTGTTGCCACCAATGTTGGCGATGTTGAGGATGTCATCGGGCATACAGCAGGTTGTGCTGTGTGCGCACAAAGTGCAGAGGAGCTGGCACAAGGTCTCGAAAAAGCGCTGGCCCACACTGAACGCACTACCGGACGCGATGATATCAAACATCTGTATAGCTCTGTCATCGCACAACGCGTTATTGCAGTTTATGAACAAATAACTGGCCGGAAGATAGCTAGCGAGCCAACAAAAGAGCCCGATATAAAGGATAAAATGTATGCCGAAAAATAAAAAAGTGTTGATGCTCGTCGAAAATCTCTCGGTGCCAGCCGATCCTCGTGTCTGGCGCGAGGCTCAGACCTTGCATCAAAATGGGTATCAAGTCAGTATTATTTGTCCTCGGGGCGAGACACGCGACCAGGAAGCTTATGCTTTTATCGACGGTATTCATATTTACCGTTATTATCTCAATACAACCATCGAGAGATCGACCGATTATATTAAAGAGTATGCGGCTGCAATGCTCAATACGCTAAGGCTCAGCTTTAAAGTAAAACGGTTGCATGGCTTCGATGTCGTCCACGCAGCCAATCCTCCCGATACATTCTTTGCGATTGGTCTGCTCTACCAACTTCTTGGCAAAAAGTTTGTGTTCGACCAGCATGATCTGGCACCAGAGATGTTCCATATAAAGTTTCAAGGTCGCATGAAGCCTTTGTACCAACTCCTTCAGTTCTGCGAACGTTGCTCATATCGTATCGCGAATGTTGTGATTACCACGAACGAATCGCAGAAACGCAATGCAATAGAGAGCGGTTGCAAGGCGGAGAAAGTGTTCGTAGTACGCAATGGGCCGGATGATACGCGCTTCCATACCGTTCCACCCGAACCTGAACTGAAACGAGGCCATAAGTATCTGCTGGCTTATATCGGGGTCATGGGGGTGCAGGATGGCGTGGATAATGTGCTTTATGCGCTCAATGAGTTAATCAACAAGCGCGGCCGCCAGGATGTTGGCCTTGTCTTAATGGGGGATGGCGATCAGCTCCCAATGCTTAAAGAGCTGGCAAAAGAGCTGCATCTGGAGGCATACGTTCACTTCGCTGGTTGGGTCAGCAAGCCAGACTTGTTGCGCTATTTAAGCGTTACAGACATTGGCCTCTCGCCCGATCCGAGCAATAGCCTCAACGACCGCAGCACAATGCTTAAAACGATGGAATATATGGCAATGGGACGCCCTGTGGTTGCCTTTGATCTACCAGAAACACGCTATTCTGCACAGGAGGCCGCACTCTACGCCACATCTAACCGCATAGAAGACTTTGCCGACAAGATTGAGCTACTGCTCAGTGACGAGGCTCTCAGGCTCAAAATGGGGGCATTCGGACGCAAACGCATCGAAGAGGAGCTGAGTTGGCACCAGACACAGAAACATCTTCTCCGCGCCTACCAGAAACTCTTCCCAACATACCACATGGCGTATAAAGAAATCCCCACTACACCTGCTGAACAGGGAGAAGCGGGGATATCAGAAGCAGACAAAGAAATTATATCTGTAACTGCTGATTAGTTTTTCGCCAGCAGCACTTTCCCTGTATGGGGTTGCAGCAGAAACGTCCGGCTCACAGGCTGACCAAAGAGATCTACATAGGATTTAGATCCTTTGAGAGTGATGTTAGCCGGATTGTTACTCGGATTCACAACCACTTCACCCCCAGTATAATCTCGCCAATACGCCCCCTGTGTATTGTACATATCAACTAGCGGGTCCCCAATTTTTGACTGCAGCTCGGGAATCTGCATATCATCCCCATAACGCTGAATTTGCGCAAAGTAGACCATCGCAAGGCGCTGCTTGCACATCAGATACGAAGCCAGTGCCCATTCCTCACCCGACTGCGACTGTGCAACAGGACTTTGGAACTCATTTATCTCAAAAAATGGCTTATTTTGTTGCTGTATAGTATTGATATACTGGACCATCTGCAACCATTGGCTAGCAGATAGATTGTTCTCGCCATAATGCGTGAAGCTGCTCTCATCCAATACACCATCGACATGTGCCAATGTTCTTTGTGTGCTTGGCGCATTCAGGGGTATAGGGGTAGTACTACTGAAATTCGCAATGAGTAACATTGGCCTTGCTTGTTTATGAAGAGCAGCTTGCATCTTCGTCATCCAATCGGCCACATCATTTTCCCATTGTGGATCAACATTCTCGCCCGTGTAGCGCTGTACCCATTGCCCGTTTTTATCATAAGAGCCACAAGCTTTAAACAGATTCTCAGGGCTCACATTATCCACCGCAATAGCATCATAGCCATATGCAACAGCAGGCTGCACATACCTCTGCACCATCCAATCTAAAACAGCTGGATTGGTAAGTGTAAAAGGCATATTTGGATCGCTATTTTCGAAGGCAGGAGTCACCCGATCACATTGATACAAGATCCAATCGGGATGGATAGCCTTCCAGTATGCTATCCCTTGCTGCTTTCCAATATCAGTATTAATAAATTCACCGTCGTTGCGATGCATCGTCATATAGTAACTTAATACGATCTTTGGATTGGCAGCGCGATAAGCAGCAACATTCTGAGGATCAGCATACCAGATAAAATCATACTTCTTGGCGATAGCATAGGGATTCTGCACTTTATAATCAAAAGCGAGAAAGCTATGGATATTCGACCAGGTATCGACGAAAGGCCGAGTACCTGCGACACGGATTTAAATTTGTACAGATCGGGAGGTGGCAGACTGGAACCGTAACACCAACAGGGGTTGGCGTAGGTCCAACTGGTTGGTCATTAAAGATTACGGTTGGGGTGGGAGTATTTGTATTCTGATTCAGGGAGCATCCACTAGCCAGCACAAGTACTAGCAACATCATAAATACATACCAGGATCGTTTAGATAATAGGCAAATCAACATGCCAATCAACCTCTATACACAAGAATAAAAACATACAAAAACACGCCGGCCTCTTAAACTTAAAATTAAGTATAGCATAGGTAATAAACGGCCAGGGCTATATATATTTGGTAGTTTTGGTATAATTGAGGCTGGTCGTAAGCTTAATTTATTCACAGAAAGGGGATATGCACTACGTTCTTAATACTTCCAAAAGTACTAGTGCATCCAATAAAAACATGAGTTCAGCAAGATATCTGGTGACAGGTGGCGCGGGTTTCATTGGCTCTCATATTGCCGCGACGCTTCTCAAACAAGGGGAGTCTGTACGCGTTTTTGATAACTATGCAACGGGACGTCAGAGCAATCTGGAAGCATTTAAAGGTCTACCAGGAAAAGTCGAAGTTATTCCGGGTGATCTACGTGATATAGCTGCGGTAACGGCCGCTGTGGAAGGCGTCGAAGTGGTCTTTCACCAGGGCGCACTGGCATCGGTTCCACGCTCTATTGCAGAACCGACAAAAGCGCTTGAGGTCAATGTCAACGGGACCCATAATGTACTGGTTGCCGCACGCGATGCAAAGGTAAGACGCGTTGTCTTTGCCTGCTCATCTTCCGTCTATGGCAACACACCCACATTACCAAAGCACGAAGGCATGCCCACCGCTCCAATGTCGCCCTATGCCATCCATAAGCTGACCGGCGAGCTGCTGTGTGGAGTCTTCACGCGCATCTACGGGCTTGAGACCGTCGCGTTACGTTATTTCAATGTGTTTGGACCACGGCAAGATCCCAAATCGGAATATGCAGCCGTTATTCCACGTTTTCTTACCGCGCTCCTGAACCACGAGCGCCCTATCGTCTTTGGCGATGGCGAGCAGACACGCGACTTCACCTACATCGATAATGTCGTGCAAGCCAACCTGCTAGCCGCGACCGCACCCGATGCAGTCGGAGAGTTCATGAATATAGGTTGCGGAGAACGCATCTCGCTCAATGAAGTCTTGCATGTAGCCGGAGAGCTGCTCGGTGTAGAAGTCAACACCGAATATCGCGATCCTCGTGCAGGAGACGTGCGCGATAGCCTGGCCGATATCAGCAAAGCGCAACGTTTGCTCAAATACAACCCAACTATCAAATTCAAAGAAGGCTTAGGTTATACATTGGACGCCTTGCGTGCCGGCATCGCCTGATTCTCGTTAGAACACACTACTTTTCTCATAAAAAAGAGGGGCCGGAAAATTTTTTCTGGCTCCTCCTTTTTCTTTGTTAGATCATAACTCATAACCATCTCAAAGGTGAGCTAAAACACGCTTAGGGAACGAATGAGATCGGGGCTTTGAGCATTCTGTGCAACAAGAGCGACAATCAATAAGTATCGAGGCCCTCGAAGTATTAAAATAGCCATTGAAACTGACTGATCATTTGATTGATGAAACGATATACAAGCTGTATACCCTAACGGAAGAGAAAAAAAGTAGTTAAATGATACATATCCCAAGACCAATTTGAGCTTGACAGAGCATTGAATTTTCGTTTAAGCTTAAGTAGGTTTATATTCACAAGTTTCACATACTCATCGCTTAATCATCGGTGATTACAAGTGAGATTCCTTAGGACGGGCATCTCTGATGAAAAGAAGGAACTTAATATGCAGAACAATACCTCGGTCGAAGATTCCACCCATTTTCGTTCTCCGAAACATCTTTTCTTTATCGGCGTAATAATTCTCTCCCTTGCAAACATATTTTTTTTAGGCGAGAGAAGCACAACCTTTGCAAACAATCTCGGCGCTGCAGCCGCACCAGCCAACACTGCCGTTACGACATTTCATAATGATAATCTTCGCACCGGCCAGAATCCTAATGAAACTATTCTCACGACCAGCAATGTAAATAGTAGTCAATTCGGTAAACGTGTCACCTATCCCGTCGATGGACAGGTCTATGCCCAGCCCCTTTTTCTCCCAAACATCACAACTAATGGGAGCAGCCATAACATCGTCTATGTTGCTACCGAAAATGACAGTGTCTATGCCTTCGATGCAGATCAGACAAGCGCGGTTGCGCCATTGTGGAAAACCAGTTTTCTCACTTCTTCGAGTGTGACTACGGTCCCTGCCGGCGACGTTTTTACACGCTATACAAACCACGATATCGATCCACAGATTGGTATAACAGGTACTCCTGTCATCGACACAGGCACGAATACTCTCTATGTTGTTGCGATGACAAAAGAAAATGGCAGCCAATACGTCCAGCGCCTGCATGCTCTCGACACAACGACAGGTTCAGAAAAGCCGGGCAGCCCAATTGTCATTCAGGCATCCGTAAAGGGGACTGGCTATGACAATTCGGGTGGCACGATCACCTTTAATTCTAAGACGGAGAATCAACGCACGGCATTACTACTGGTCAACGGGGTTGTCTATATCTCCTGGTCCAGTTTTGGGGATACCGACCCTTACCATGGCTGGGTTATCGGATATAACTATACGAGTTCTGCATTGCACCAGGTTTCGGTCTACAATGATAGCGCCAACGGGAACGAAGGTGGCATCTGGATGAGCGGAGCAGGACCAGCAGCCGATAGTAGCGGGAATGTCTACCTGATAAGCGGAAATGGAACCTATGATTTGAATACAGGCGGACCCGACTCTGGTGATACCTTTCTCAAGCTGAACGGCTCAACCGTCAATGACTACTTCACCCCATTTAACCAGAGTTGCCTATCCGCAGTTGATGAAGATTTAGGTTCAGGTGGCGTCATGCTCCTTCCTG
The DNA here is from genome assembly GCA_963850365.1 of uncultured Chloroflexia bacterium. GTDB lineage: Bacteria > Chloroflexota > Ktedonobacteria > Ktedonobacterales > Ktedonobacteraceae > Dictyobacter. The sequence goes on along the minus strand of CAWKKX010000005.1, from coordinate 527,057 downwards.
ACCAGACCAATACTGCACATCCTCATCTGGCGATTGGGGGCGGCAAAGAAGGACGCATCTATGTTGTTGATCGGGACAATATGGGACACTTCACGCAAGATCCCAATCTGAACTGTAGCACGTCTGAAACAAACCAGACGACAAGCGATAAAGTAGTGCAAGAGACTGCTCCGCATACATTTGGTGGCCTGTACTCGACTCCCGCCTACTGGGCCTCCTCTAGCAGCTCATGGGTCTACATTAGTGGCATTAATGACGCACTAAAGGCGTACCAAATCACGAATGATACACTCTCATCCTCGCCAACCTCCAAAACACCTGAATCTTTTGCCTACCCAGGCGTCACACCTTCAATTAGCAGCAACGGAAATACCAGTGGTACAGGGATTGTCTGGGTCGTCGGACCGCCTAATGCCTGTACAAATAATGGGTGCAATCCCAGTGGCTCTGGCACCTTACATGCATATGATGCTACTAATATCGGCAGTGAACTCTATAATAGTGGGCAAAACTCTTCCCGCGACCAACTCGATAGCTATACGAAGTTTTCACTACCAACGATTGCCAATGGCAAAGTCTTCGTCGGTACATTGACCAGTCTCTCGATCTATGGTCTTCTCAGCTCACAAACAACACCCACTCCAACACCTGTTGTAGATCCGACGCCTCCAGTAACACCTACACCTACGTCAGGCAATGCCTGTAAAGTAAGTTACGTGGTACAGAACCAGTGGCCAGGTGGGTTCACCAATAGCACAACGATCACAAACACCAGCACAACTGCTATCAGCAGTTGGACCCTCAAATTCACTTTCCCAAATACTCAAAGCATCACCCAGATATGGAACGCGAGCGAGTCAATGCAAGGAGAAGCGGTAACCATCCAGAATTTAAGCTACAACGGCTCGATCCCGGCGGGTACTTCAATCTCCCTGGGCTTCAACGGCTCCTGGACTGGTAGCAACTCCTCCCCAACAACATTTACCCTTAACGGAAAAACCTGTACGTACATCCTAATATAGCAACCAGATTTATCGCGTCAAATAGAATCTGCACCTATACACAATTGCACAATGCGCAAATGTGTATAGGTGCAGATTCTATTTTCTAATGAATTAGGAGCGTAACGAAACCATGCGAACTCATCAGGACGCAGTCCGAACCTGACACACGCGAAAGAGAAACACCCCTACTTTACATCCACCGTCGTGCTATTGCTCTCTTGCTTAGAGAGAGCCTCCTGGGCAGCTTCAAGGACACGCACCACCGCTAAACCAACTTCGCCGTTCGCCCGTGGTTTCGTACCAGTGCTGATAGAATTAGCAAAATCCTCGCACTCCAGGCGCAATGGCTCAATCCAATCGATGTGAGGGACAGTAATAGCGCCATAGCGATAGGAAACGACAGGATCAGCATGGACATCAGCGCCCTTGTTATAGACTTTAATCATCTCAGCAGGATTGGTATCATCATATACAACCATCCTGGCATCACCAATCACCGTCACACGGCGAATTTTACATGGATGGAGCCAGCTCACATGGATATGGGCCGTCATCCCATCCGCAAACTCTAGATCGAGGTGTGCAATATCACAGATGTGGGATTGCAGATGTGCGTGTGCCTGTACCTTTATACGCGCTGGAGTTTTACCGAAAAGGTAGAGCAATATCGATACATCATGTGGGGCAAGATCCCAGATCACATTAATGTCGCTACGAAACAGCCCAAGATTTACACGCTCAGCCTCAACACAGTAGATCTTCCCCAGATCACCGCTTTGCACAAGCTTACGCAACTCATTAACAGCCGGGCTATACTCGAAAGTATGACCCACCATTAGAACCAGATTCAATTCTTTAGCCAGAGCAACCAACTCTTCTGCTTCAGCGACACTGGCAGTTAAAGGCTTCTCAACCAGCACATGTTTGCCATGCAAAAGAGCCTCTTTAGCCAGACGATAGTGAGTACGAACGGGAGTAGCAATCACAACACCATCTACATCCGAATCAAACACATCCTGTATATTGGTTGTCGTCTTCGTCCACGGCTGATTAACCGCAATTGAAGTCAAGCGGCGGGCATCTAAATCAGCCACCATAGCCACCGTCGCATTGGCAAGACCATCCAGATTACGTGCAATTTTTGGTCCCCAATATCCCCACCCGATTACCCCAAAACGTAGATCAGTTCTCATGTATATATTCCTTATAGATAGATAGTAAACATCAAAACAGTCTGGTCTTATTACTGATCACTAGTGCGGTGAAATGTGAGAAACCGCGTATTTCTTAACCACATCAATAACCAGCTGTATTTGCTCATCGGAGAGTTCAGGATACATGGGCAATGAGACGATGCGTGAAGCAAGAGCCTCAGTGACCGGTAACATCCCCGACTTAAAACCATACTGTGCACAGGCAGGTTGAAGATGAATTGGAGTTGGGTAATGGATCGTCGTTCCAATTCCCTCTGCTGCTAACACCTTACAAAACTGATCTCGCTCAGGAACCTGCACAACATAGTAGCAGTAGACATGTTCTCCCCAGGAACGCTCTACAGGGACGGCAGAGACAACGCCACGCAACTGCTCAGTATAGGCATGAGCATGTGCACGACGAGCGGCATTCCATTGCTCCAGATGAGGTAATTTCACGAGTAAAACCGCCGCTTGCAATTCGTCCATACGGCAATTAACACCCATAACCTCATGCAAGTACTTCACCCGTGAGCCATGATCGCGTATCATGCGCATCTTTTCGGCAAGTGCAGGATCATTGGTCGTACAAATGCCCGCTTCACCAAAAGCGCCCAGGTTTTTGCTGAAATACAGGCTAAAACAAGCAATGTCCCCGAAAGAGCCAACTCGCTGACCCTGATAGGTTGCTCCATGAGCCTGCGAAGCATCTTCAATCACACGCAAACCATGCTTATGCGCAAAATCTATAACAGGTTGCATCTCAACAGCCTGACCATAGAGATGGACCGGGAGGATTGCTCGTGTATGAGGAGTAAGAACCTGCTCCAGCTGACGCCAATCCATGAGATACGTCTCAGGATCGATATCAACGAAGACAGGGGTTGCTCCCACGGCTGCAATGGCCTCAACAGTTGCAATAAACGTATTTGAAACAGTGATGATTTCATCACCGGGGCCATATTCACAAGCGCGAAGAGCTAGAGTCAAGGCATCAGTGCCATTAGAAACACTAACGCCGAATTGGCAACCGCAAAAAGCCGCAAAGTCATGCTCAAATGCTTTTTGTCTCGGTCCGAGTATCAAATGCATAGTGTCAAGGACTTCCTCAAAAGCATTCATGATCTCGGGTTTCAGCGCAAGATACTGCGCATGCAGATCGACTAGAGGTACGCGTAAAGCTGGCACTACTCCTCACCACTCCTTACTATTAATAATAATATACTCGAAATAACGCCTACGATACGAACTTATAAGGGCATCCTATCAGATATGTGTGATAGTCAGATGATTATTAAGGTGTAAGATAGGTTAAGCTATGGATAATTAGTAAAGAATACACAACCCTACTTCTTTCTCTTGTCTCTTGCGTTTTTTTCAATGCTCCAACATAAGAGAGAGGCCCTGCGCTTTTTACCACCGATTTTCCAACTCTTTACCATATCTCCATAGAAATCCTCACCAATTATACACCTGAGCCAGCTAAAATAAACACAGAATGAATAAAGAGAGGCAACACTATGGAACATTTAGCCTCATGCCTTAACTTGGGGGAGGACACAATGGTTGTTCAATCGGCGCCCGTCCGAACGATCAGTATTCATACGGGCTATCTTCGAGCCAAGCGGTTGCTCGACATTACCTTTACACTCATTATCGCACCTTTCGTTTTATTGGTGGGTATTGTCGTTGCTATATGCATTAAAATTGATTCAAAAGGCCCTATATTCTTCCGACAAAAACGGATCGGACAAGATGGTGCCGAATTCCAGATGCTTAAATTTCGCTCTATGTATGTCAATAGTGACCAAAAAGCTCATCGTGAAAAAATTATTAAATACATGAATGGTCAAAAATTGAATAATGATACGACGGGCGCGATGTCTTATAAAGATGTTCATGACCCTCGCATCACGCGCGTCGGCCGCTTTATCCGTAAAACTAGCCTTGATGAGATACCACAATTCTGGAATGTTTTATGCGGTAAGATGTCTCTGGTTGGACCACGCCCACCTTTACCTTATGAAGTGGAGCTTTATTCTCCTTATGAACATTTACGCCTGGTCGGCAAACCTGGCTTGACAGGCACCTGGCAGGTTTATGGACGCTCACGGGTAAGCTTCCAGAATATGGTTGAAATGGATATTGAATACCTGGAACACCAATCGATTTTGACTGATGTAAAGCTTATCTTTCTGACTGTCCCTGTTATGATCTTTGCACGCGGTGGCGCTTAAATAAACGTATCTATCTGCGCTTATTCATAATCGTAAAGAACAGCATCTTCCTCTATGTTTGAAGATGCTGTTCTTTATTTAAGACAATGCGTATAATACATTGATAAGCAATAATTCAGCCGGCTGGAGAGCTGTAAGTATCTCTCATCTGTATCAAGCTTTATCGATACGTTAGATGGACACAACTCGCAGAGAACGCGCCGACTCTTTTGCTTCTAAACGCTCATCGGTACGACGAATCAAGCTATAACCTACACCAGGTACCGTCAGAATATAGTGAGGATGACTCGGACTAGGCTCAATCTTTTGTCGTAAATGCCGTATATGTGCTTTAATCAAGCTGGCATCACCCTCACCATCATAGCCCCATACATGGGAAACCATCTGGTCTGCAGTACAGACGTCATTTGCATTTACAGCAAGTAAATGCAGTATTTTACTCTCGATAGGAGTTAACCGAGACGTTTTTCCACCGATGGTTACTTCATTATGCAAAGAATCAACTGAAATTGGTCCTACTGTCACTAATGACGAAGGGCGGCGCTCTATCGTAACTCGTGATCTACGGCTTACCGCATGAATACGTGCTAACAATTGAGAAGGGAAAAAAGGTTTGCGTAAGTAGTCATCAGCACCTGCTTCCAGACAATGTACCTCATCCTGCACATCCCTTGCATCCGTTACAACCAACACAAGAGCGTCATGTTGTATACGTAAATCACGACACAACGACAACATATCTACGTTTTTGAGGGCAGTATCTAATATAACAAGATCTGGTCGATGCTCTAACCACGCTATCTCCGCACGATCCGCTGTATATGCACGATAGACCTCATAGCCAAGCGTCTTCAGCCAGCTCGTGAGCATTTCGACCAGATCACGGTCACTATCAACAATCAGTATTTTCACTATGGCTTCTCCCTACTTCTTTATTGCCTATAAATCACATATCATCTTCATATAGAATGCGATACTCGATTGTATTACTTGCTACGGAGTCAAATGCCTTTTTTATACATGCTAGTCAGCAGGGAATGATGCTTCTCGGTATGTCATCATTGATAATATTAATTGTACCCATAATCATTAGAATGCCTCAAACTCAATTTAGGTTGCGCTTTATCGACCAACTTTAGCACATTAATCTAACTACGCAGATTTTGTGAGAAGAAAGTGCATAGAAATTTTTAAGGAAATATATAGATATTTTTACCGTCTCCCTCAGTCAGACACGGCTTTTGACTCACTAGAAGAGACTGCTGGCTCTTTTTTTAAGGTGCTTGATTTCGATATCTTCTTTTTCAGTGTATCTCTTAATTTGCTCGCACTCTTCATTAGCCACATGAGAATGCCTCGTTCTGCCGTTGCTGAGACTAAATAGCCCTCTACATTTGATAAAGAATCTTTATATTGAAGCGATCCTTCTCCTGTTAAAAAGTCGTATTTCAAGAGGCCCTGCCTCCCATTCTGCTCTTCGATAAGGCTACGTCGCTTGCATTCCTCCATACAGACAAGGTGGGTAATGAGACCCGGCTTCAACTTTGCATCCTCGAATTGGGTGACACCACTTTTCGTAAACATGAGGTGCCCATTTTCGACGTAGTGAAAAACACAACCCAGGGTCATCTCACCAGCTTTGACGCGGCATACGATCACGGAACCTTGCGGCCAGAGCTTGAGTGCTTCAATCAAGCCCACATAATAGGCTCTGAGATGCGGTTTGTCAAAAGCTCCTGAACGTTGCAGATGGGTCCAGCGTTTTTGATTCAGCTCGATTAGTTCTTTTAGAATATCTTTTGCTTGCTCCGTAGTTTCGGCCCACTCGATAGTCTGCTGGCCATACAGATCATTGAACAAGCGCCCACTACGACGAAGATTATAGCGTGTGTTCTTTCCTAACGCCGAGATGATATCCTGATAACCATCATCAACTGCCTTGCAAAAATCAAAAGCGGGAGCTTTTGGCTCTTCGACCTGAAATAAAAGACCAGCCTTTTTTCCTGCCTGAAGCATTACTTCTGCGTGCTCAGGGACAAACCCATCGAGATGGAATTCTGACCAGCGAAGTTGGCTCTGAGCAGTTTTTACCAGCGCCAGCGCAAAGCTATCCAGATACTCTGGAACGACCAGCAGCCGATTATATTTTGTATATTTACCTGCACCTATATGGATTCTTGCAATGGGAAGAAGGGGAAAACTCTTTCTCCTATAGATGGCTGTAACAACTAATGCAGCTCCAATCGTCTGATCACCATGTTTCCCAAAGACGAAAATTGGCCGCACTATGTCACCATGATACTCAAGCCACGTTTTAATCCAGATCCAGGAATTGGTTAGGCCTGTATTATTTGTACGCTGTTCCAGTTCTTGCCATCTGTGAGCAGCTTCAGCCTCTTCTGAATAGGGCAACAACTCAATAGTGACTGATAAATGGGAGTATTTTTCATCGCGTTCAATTTTTTTTTCACTTAGTATCATTTTTTATCCTTTCGTTCTACATATAAATTGCAATCTATAGCTATCCTAATTTCCTAATAGCTGAGAGAGTTTCCCCTCAAGAACAGGCTTCATTACCGAAAAGGAGTTCAAAACAGCAAAAATTTGCCAATTTTCCGGCGCAAAAGGCGTATTTAGAGGGTAATCAATAATCCTACACAGATGCCCAGGATGCCCCCTACTATCACCTGGATAGGTGTATGTCCTATGAGTTCACGCAGGCGTTTTTCTCCCATGGGGCTACCCTGAAAGGCTTCTTCGATCATCTGATTGAGAATACGTGCCTGGATGCTTACCGCTCGCCGTACCCCTGCAGCATCATACATGACAATGCTTGCTAAGACAACAGTTATAGCAAAAAGAGGAGAACTAACGCCTACTTGACGGCCAGTGGCAGCCGCTAGACCAGTTACCAGGGCAGAGTGGGAACTTGGCATTCCGCCAGAAGAGACAAGGCGGCTCACAACGAGTTTGCGCTGTTTCACAACTTCGAGAATTGTCTTACTTACCTGAGCAATCGCCCATGACAACAGAGCTGCAAGAAGAGCATGATTTCCAAAAAGGGAATTGTTTATGGTTTGCATGTTTTAAATTATTCCCTTTTTATAGGTTTAGAGGTAAAACGGACAACGTGTCATGTCCATCATCAACGCTCAGTTGCTGCACAGAAAGCTCGGCTTTTTGCAACAAACCATTGCAATGTTGAGCTAATTGCATACCTTCTTGATAATATTTTAAAGCCTGATCGAGAGGCATCTTGCCATCTTGTAAGGCGGTAATAGACGCTTCGAGTCGCTCAAAAGCTTCCTCGAATGATAAGGTATCCATCTTTTTCCCCTTTACGTTTCTTATGTTGGTTGAACCTGGACTGGTATATGCCCATCCTGAACCAGGATAGTAAGTTCTTCACCTGCTTGTATCTGCTGTACGCTGGTTATGATTTTTTGATCTGTATTCCGTCTTACAACGGCATAACCACGCGCAATAGTAAGGAGAGGGCTCAAAGAATGTAGCTGTAATGCGACTCCTCGCAGGCGTTCTGTTCGCAAAGAAATGATGTGTTGCATATTTGTTTGCAAGCGTTCGGTATAGTCATCGAGTTGCAGCCTGCGTTGAACAATGATATTTTGCGGACTCACCCGTTGTATATCATAGGCAGCTCGCGCAAGGCGCTCATTTAAATCTGAGAGTTGATCTTGTATGAGAGAGGTCAATTGCTGCTGCTTTGCCAGTATATCAGTGCGCCAGTCACTAATGTCCGGTACAGCAGCGGTGGCGGCTGCGGTCGGGGTAGAAGCACGATAATCGGCAACAAAGTCGGCTATAGTGAAATCCGTTTCATGACCGACACCAGAAATAATAGGAATACGCGAACGCGCAATAGCACGCGCAACCACTTCTTCGTTAAAGGCCCACAACTCTTCTATGGACCCACCACCACGGCCAACAATTATAACATCAGCCTCGCTGTGCTCATTTAATAAATCAAGGGCGTTCGCAATAGAAGCGGGTGCTTCCGCGCCTTGAACAAGGGCGGGAGATACGATAACCTGCGCCAAAGGATAGCGATTACGGAACACACGCAGCATATCACGCAAGGCAGCAGCCTGCAGAGAGGTAACAATGCCGATCACCAAGGGCGCTAACGGAAGAGGACGTTTTCGCTCTGCCGCAAAAAGCCCTTCTGCCTCTAAGCTTGCCTTCAAGCGCTCAAAACGTTGGAAGAGTGCTCCCTCGCCCAGTGGCATAACAGAGTCAACATACAACTGCATTTTTCCGTCACGCTCATAAAACGAGACACGACCATTTACGACCAGGGCAAGACCATTGCGCAACTCAGGTGCAGATGTCCGTTGGCGGGCATGTTTAAAAAATACACATGAAAGCTGGGCTTCCCCTTCTTTGAGGGTAAAATAGCAGTGTCCCGATGGATACGTTTTACAATTAGAAACTTCGCCATGTACCCAGACATTTTGTAAGATATCGTTCGTCTCCAGCAGTTCTTTTAAGTAGAGCGATAAGACAGAGACACTGATCGCTGATGGTACGCCGAAGGAGTCCAGCAGTTGCATCTAAACTATGCCTCCTCCAAACTATCAATAATTACTAGTTGTTGCCCATATTCTACTGCCTGTCCATCCTGTACTAGAATTTCGGTAATGCGACCGGCAAACGGCGTTTCGACCTCGTTGATCACATTCAATGATTGAATCATGCCCACAATTTGACCGACCTTCACACGCTCACCAACAACAACACGCTGGGTTCCGTTGGCTCTGGACCAGGGATGAAAAATACCAACCAGGGATGACGTGATGGTATATCGCGTCTCTACTGCTGGTATCACTGTATTTTCAGTGAATGTTGGTTGTACATGATATATATCCGGGCCTTCATTTGTCTGCACTTTCGCTTTGCGTAAGACTAGATGAATTCCCTCTCCAGCACGTTTCACTTCTATCTCTGAAACATCACTCCCGTCAAGCAAGTGTACCAGATGCTTTAGTTGTACCATACTGATATGCTGGCTAGCCGTGTGCTCATTATTAGAATTAGAAAGTGGCTCCATTTCATAGGGGTAATGTCTGTTACCATCCATAAAACTCTCCGATAAATATACTATTATTAATGCTTAGCAGAGGAAGTATGCTATCACATGTACTAAGTAAGGGAAATGAGCATACAGTGTATACCCTTTCCACACGCTTTATACACGCTCTACATATGCTCCAGTACTTGTATTGATACGAATGAGATCATCGGTTGCAACAAATAACGGCACCTGTACGACGAGTCCGGTCTCCATCTTTGCAGGCTTTGTGCCGCCTGTTGCGGTATCGCCTTTGTAGCCTGGCTCGGTATAAGTTACACGCAAGACGACTTTTTCGGGAAGTTCAACCGAGAGTGGCTCCTCTTCGAAGCGCACGATATCCAGCTCCAAATTATCAATGAGATAATCTTTCGCATCTCCAAGCTGCTCTTCAGTCAAGACAATATCGTCATAAGTGCTGGTATCCATAAAATGATACTGATTACCGTCCTCATACTGGTAAGTTACTGTTGAGCGGTCCAGATACACGCGCTTGAACTTATCACCGGAATCACAGGTGCGGTCAAAAATTGCTCCACTACGCAGATTGCGTAATTTCATGCGCACAATCGCCCCACCACGTCCTATTTTGACATGTTGCCACTCTATAATGCTACAGAGTTGCCCTTCAAATTCAATGCTTACACCTTTTTTCAGATCACCTGTAGAAATCATTTGTCGTTCTCCTCTAGCGCTCAATCACCAGATCCGTTGGCGACTGCGTTAATACTTCGACACCATCTTCTTTCACAAGCACACAGTCTTCTACACGTGTGCCAGTCCAGCCAGGAATATAGACTCCAGGCTCGACAGTCACAACACATCCAGCTGGCAATTTTACCTCTTCAGAGGCACGCTGTGAAAGCGAAGGGCTTTCATGGATTTGCAAACCAACTCCATGACCAGTGCTGTGAATATAATACTCTGCTAATCCTGCTTCTGCCAGCACATTTCGGGCAAGAGCATCGCCCTCGACGCCTGACATACCGGCATGTAGTCCGTGCTCGCAGGTTTTCATTGCTTGCAGGACAGTCTCGTACACGAGACGCATCCGTGGCTCCGCAGGTTCGCCCAGGCAGATTGTGCGGGTCATATCAGCACAGTATCCTTTGTAACGAGCGCCCATATCAATTGTAATAAGTTCGCCACGCTGGATCTGCCGCTGACCCGGAACTGCGTGAGGCATTGAGCCATGCGGGCCCGATGCAACAATAGTATTGAAAGAGGTACCATCCGCCCCTAACTCGACCATCTTGCGAGAAATCTCCCACTCTACGGCTTTTTCAGTCATACCGGGCTGAATCCAATTACGAATATGTGCAAATGTTTCATCTGTAATAGCAATAGCACGACGCAATAGCTCGATCTCTTGCGGTTGTTTGACCAGGCGCTGTGTATCGATGATATTGTCTTCAAACGGCTGTAGAACAAAGATGCCTTCGCCCGCTTTGCTGAGCTTTGCATAAGTACTATAGCTCATAACCCTGGACTCAAAGCCAATCATTTTCCAGCCATGTTCTTGAGCTAAAGAGGCAAGTGCGCTACTATACTCACGAGCAGGGGGAATGATAACTTCCCAACCTGCGGCGTCATGGGCCGCCACTTCTGCGTAGAGCGGATTGGTCAACAGAATTTGCTGCTGTGCCCCTACCAATAGCACAGCAACATCCTCTTCATCGTTCAACCAGCCGGTAAGATAGGTACAATTTTGTGGTTGGGTGATGAGAAAAGCGTCTAATCCTTGCTTTACAATCCATGAACGAAATTGATGTAAACGTTCCTGGCTCATAATAATTCTTCCTCTCTATTACTCAAGAACCAATGTAGCCAACGCTTCTAAAGCCAGTAGGTAACCTCGCCAGCCAAGTCCGGCTATCTGACCACGGCAGATAGCTGCGATGACCGAATGATGCCGAAACTCTTCACGTGCATAAACATTGCTCAGATGTACTTCTAGCGTAGGAAGTTTACTTCCCGCAATAGCATCGCGTAAAGCGATTGAATAATGGGTAAACGCTCCTGGATTAATAACCATGCCAGCTGCCTCTTGCGTATGTTGCTGGATATAGTCGATTAAAGCCCCCTCATAATTCGATTGGAAGCAGCTAACAGTAACGCCAAGTGAGTCGGCACGTTGTCGTAAAGCGTCATGGATTTGCTCCAGAGTCATACTTCCATAGATAGCAGGCTCACGTGTGCCCAACATATTCAAATTTGGTCCACTCAGAATGAGGAAGTTGAGCATACGTTATCGTTCCTCTCCTGCAAAAAATGCTGAGACGACGCGCACGACCAGATCATCGGGCATCTGGGTGACAATCACATTGCCGATATGTGTAGGCATAATCCAACGCACACGCTTTCCAACAACTTTTTTATCCAATTGCATTGTGGAGAGGATACTATGGGCTTGTACAAAGCCGCTATATGCGATTGGGAGCCCTAACGCAGCCAGTAGCTGGTTTTGTCGCATAGCATCGCCGGCAGCAAACATACCCGCTTCCTGCGCCATAGTAGCGGCAACAACCATACCCAGAGAGACCGCTTCCCCATGTAACCACTCGCCGTATCCAGACGCATTCTCAAGCGCATGGCCCACGGTATGACCATAATTTAGAATAGCCCGGCGTCCCTGCTCCCGCTCATCCTCCTCTATGATTGCCACTTTTAGATCGATGCAGCGTGCGATGATTTGGCAAAGTAATGAAACCGGTGCTGGGGAGAAAGCACGCAGTACATCGGCGTGTGTTTCAAGCAAAGCAAACAGTTCAGCGTCAAGTATAATACCATATTTCACAATTTCTGCCCATCCCTCCGTGCGTGAACGTTCTGGTAACGTCAGGAGGGTCGCAGGATCAACAAGCACAAGGCGTGGATGATAAAAAGCGCCAATTAGATTTTTACCCTTGACATGATTGATGCCTGTTTTTCCACCAATTGCTGCATCGACCTGGGCAAGCAACGATGTCGGCACTTGAATAAGGGGGACACCACGTAAATACGTTGCGGCAACAAAACCTACCATATCACCGACCACCCCCCCGCCGAGCGCAATAATCGCCTCACGTCGCTCAGCCCGGTTTTCGAGCAACCACTCATAGATCGCATTCACTTGCTGCTGCGACTTGCTTTCTTCACCAGCCGGAATAGTGTATATATGGGGTTCAAAACCGGCAGATAGTAGATTCTGCGTCACCGCATCTGCATAGAGAGTGTGAATATTCTTGTCAGTCACCAGAAAAATACGAGGGGGCAGTTGTAAGTCAGTGAGATATGTGGCCAGACGCCTGAGGCCTCCCCAATCCACTATAGCATCGTAGCCTGTGCCAATATGGACTCGTCGTACGATTGGGCTCATAGCATCCTGATTTTCGGAACTTGTAAGCATAACAATGATCTCCTGGGCTACCTGCTCAGCACTCTTCCCCAGGGTAGAACAGGTCAACTCCGCCTCTTTGTACCATGCTTCACGGTCGGCCAACAGGGCCTGTAAACGTGCAAGGGGATCTGGACCAGAGATCATCGGACGCAATTCAGGAGTTAATCCTAGCGCTATCTCCCTCTCATGCTGGGCATGAAGACGCTTAAGGGCCTCTTGAGGCTCTATCTGCATAAAGACACGCATACCAAGTTCAGCCATCAACGCACGGTTCTCTGGTCGTATAATGATGCCACCACCAGTAGCAATAATGGCTGCATCTGTCTGTTGAGCAGTTCGTGTTAATATACGCCTCTCTAGAGTGCGAAAGTAGTCTTCGCCGTGCCGACTGATAATTATCGGGATACGGCCACCGTACTCTTCTTCAATAAGCGCATCAATATCGAGCAATGGTCGGCCCAGACGCTGCGCCAGAATACGGCCAACGGTGCTCTTCCCACTTCCAGAGAGTCCTACTAAAAATACATGTCGCATAGCCGCTATTGTACCACGATTCCTGGCTTTATAAAGCACCAAAAAATCGCATTAGAAAATCCTTGACAAGAGGGAAGTACAATGGTAATATAGTCCACATCGAGGGCGATTAGCTCAGTTGGTTAGAGCGCCACGTTGACATCGTGGAGGTCACAGATTCGAGTTCTGTATCGCCCATTTTTGAAGAGAGGTCTCCTGGAAAGAGACCTCTCTTCTTTTTATTTACACATATCTCTTTTTATTTACACATATCTATTTCTGTTCGGCTGACTTTTTGCGGCTTCGCCGCTCACGCATCTCATTATATTTATTGTCATGTTTATATATTTTGCGCCGGGCGCAAAATATATAAACATGACAATAAATATAATGAGAAATAAGAAGCTCAGCTTCGCCACGCAAACTCATGCACGCTGATTTTTATGCCCTCGGCAAGATAGGAATATTCATCCCTTCGTCGCGAGTGCGGTGGGTGCCAGCGACATCTTTGATGCCACCTTCGGGATAGATCAACTTTGCCTCATGTTCGGGCAAGAGTTTGGCTACTTCTTTGAGCACAGCGTCAAGAAACTGATCTTCAGGAACAGTCTTCACCACTTCGCCTTTACGGAAGATCACGCCTTTGCCCTTGCCGCCAGCCAACCCAACATCAGCATCACGCGACTCACCAGGGCCATTGACAACGCAACCCATAACGGCAACATGGATGGGAGTCTGGATCTTAGCCAGACGCTTCTCCACCTCATTAGCAACACCAATCACATCGATCTCAACGCGTCCACATGATGGGCATGAGACAAAGGTCACGCCGCGATTGCGCAGCTCCAACGAACGCAAGATCTCATAGGCCACCGGAATCTCTTCCTCTGGCTCAGCACTTAAACTGACACGAATCGTGTCGCCAATGCCATCAGCGAGCAAGATACCCAACCCGACCGAAGATTTTACCGAACCAGTGACCAGCGTCCCAGCTTCCGTAATCCCTAGATGGAGAGGATAATCCGAACGCTGCGAGAAGCGACGATAGGCCTCAATAGCAGTAAGCACATTCGAAGACTTCAGAGAAACATCGAGATTATGGTAATCCAGCTCTTCGCACCAACCGATATATTCTAATGCCCTGACAACCATACGCTCCGCCGTATGCTCACGTTCCCGGCGACGTGCCTCAGCGGGATCAGAGCGCTCCAACGTCCCATCATCGCGCAGGCGCACCTGAATACGTTGCATCTGTGCCGCTTTATCAAGCGCATCAATAGAGCCCGAATTGACGCCGATACGCATCGCAACATTGCGCTCTTTAGCGGCCTTCACAATTTGCTCCATAGACTTGCGCCCCAGGAGCAAGTTGCCTGGATTAATGCGCACTTTATCGATCCCCTGGCGGATAGCTTCGAAGGCAAGCTCTGGATTATAGTGAATATCGGCAACTAGCGGGATCGAGATTTGTTTCTTGATCTCCGCCAGCACATAGGCATCATCCATCTCAGGCACAGCCACGCGTACAATCTCGCAACCCACATCCTGTAGACGATGAATCTGTGCCACCGTACTTGCAACGTCACGCGTATATGTCGTTGTCATAGACTGTACAGCTATTGGTGCATCGCCACCGATAGCAACATTTCCAACCTGTATTTGACGTGTTTTTTTTCGCATAATACTACAAGACTTCCTTTAGATTCCTGGGTGTAGAACATCATGTACTGTAACTACAACCATCAAGAGAAGTAAAACAGCTAAGCCAATAAAGTTTATAAGACCTTCGCGCTCCGGTTTCAGGCGTTTACCACCGCGCAAAATCTCGATTAATATCAAGAAGACGCGTCCGCCATCAAGAGCGGGGAAAGGCAAAATGTTAAAGATAGCCAGATTCAAGCTTAAGATGGCAGTCAGGCTAAGAATAGGCCACCAGCCATAGTAAGGCACCGTTTGTGCCACATCACCAGTAACTTGCGCCATACCAACTGGGCCAGAGAATTGTAGTGGGATTGCCCCTTGAATCATCTGCCCGATGAGTCCAAGATAGGTCTGTATAAAATCAAATGTTTTCTGAACGCCTCGAATTGGAGCTTCCCAAATTGGATACGTCACCAGGGTTACCTTGCCTCCGACCCCCATAGCTCCAGAGCCTGGCGCTGGATGGGTGCGTGCATTCACCATAAGAGTAACAGGTACAGAAGAGTTACTATGACGCACAAGCAAAGTGACAGGGACCGCCGCAAGATGCTTTGTATCAGCTTTCACTTCTTTATCAATGATATCATGCATCTGACTAAAACTTGTCACCGCCTGACCATTGACTGAGAGGATATGATCGTCTGGACGTAAACCCGCAACCTCGGCAGGAGAACCAGATTGAACAGTCCCAACAATCGGATCATTAGTCGCGACAGGCTCTCCAACGCTATAAGCAATCGTGAAAAGCAGGATACCAAGCAGGAAATTCATTGCGACGCCAGCACACAAAACAGCAATGCGTTTTCCCGCCGATTTTGCGGCAAAGCTCTGCGGATCATAGTTGCCTTCCTCATCGAGGGCATCACCATTCTCACCTGGCATACGTACAAAACCACCAATAGGCAACAAGTTTAGTGAATAAATGGTATGTTGAGCGGCAACTGCGCTACGATCACTTATACCCCCACTGGTAGCGCTAAAAGGATTCTGGCTACTACTAGTGTCTATTTCACGGCTGCGACCAAACCACATCACTTCCCAGCCACCACTATCTCGCTTGCGTACACTCACAACATTGGGAGGGAAACCCAGGGCAAACTCTTCGACACGGATACCAGCCCACTTTGCAGTGAGAAAGTGTCCCAGCTCATGCACAAACACAAGCAGGCTAAAGACAGGAATAATAGCCAGGATATACCAGTTCATCCCCTTTTCCTTTACTCATCAAATTTTTCATTAAAAATGCTGCCTCTATTTCACCTTTGATAACAACGTATCATAGACGCTTCTTCCATAACTCGCGTACCGTTCTTCTTGCCCAGGCGCATGCATCCAGGGTTGCTGCAACCCCAGGCTGCTCGATAGATTGGTGGCGCTCTAATGCCTCTTCGATAAGCTCCGCAATTTCTAGAAACCTGATTTTACCCGCTAAAAACAGTTCTACCGCCTCCTCATCCGCACCCACCAGGACCGAGGGATACGTTCCACCGCGCTTACCTGCTTCTATCGCCAGACGAAAACAGGGGAAACGTTCAATATCGAGTGCCTCAAAATGCAGAGAAGCCACATCGGCCCAGCGTAACTCGCGAATAAAATCTGTTCCAGTCGCATCTAAGCGTGTAGGATAAGACAGAGCATTCATAATAGGGAGATGCATACTTGGTAAGCTAGCTTGCATTTTGACAGAGCCATCAATAAACTCCACCATAGAATGGACAATACTTTCTGGATGCACAACGATATCGATACGCTCATAGGGAACATCGAAGAGCCAGCGCGATTCGATGACTTCCAAAGCTTTATTCATCAGGGTAGCACTATCAATCGTAATTTTTGGCCCCATATGCCAGGTAGGATGTGCCAGAGCCTGACTGACCGTCACGGCCTGCAAATCCGCGAGAGGAGTTGACCGAAACGGACCACCAGAGGCAGTAAGCAACAAACGATGAATCGTCCGTTTCTCCTCACCACGCAGACACTGCCAGATCGCACTATGCTCACTATCAATAGGATAGATAGCTACCCCTGCATGTTGGGCAGCCTGTATTACAAGGTGACCGGCCATTACCAGAGTTTCTTTATTCGCCAGCGCAATTGCCTTCCCGGCTCCAATCGCAGCAAGAGTTGGCTTGAGTCCCACCAGCCCGGACGTCGCGGCAACAATAACATCGGCGTCTACGTGAGTCGCCACTGCGAGCAGCCCCTGCTCACCAAGGACAGCTTCGGGCAAAAGCTGACGTGCTTTCTCCTCCACTTCAGGTGTATCAGCAAAACAAGTCACAAGGCTCGGCCGAAATTCGCGCACCTGCTGAGCAAGAAGAGATACATTGCTACGCGCAGCCAGCGCGACTATACGAAAATGATCGGGGAAACGCCGCACCACATCCAGCGTTTGCTGACCAACGGAACCTGTACTACCAAGTAAAGCAATGCGTTTTGGAAACGTCGTCATGAAATCTAACCT
Organism: uncultured Chloroflexia bacterium; assembly: GCA_963850365.1. GTDB lineage: Bacteria > Chloroflexota > Ktedonobacteria > Ktedonobacterales > Ktedonobacteraceae > Dictyobacter. The sequence continues at coordinate 509,477 of CAWKKX010000005.1, read as the reverse complement.
GCAAAAGAATATTTGCCTCTATATACTATGTATACATTGCCATGCTACACATGGCAACAAACCGTTTTAGCATTCCATCCAGATTATAGCATGTATAAACTATAGCGTAAGAAAAGGTGACTTTATTCTTCTCAGAGAGGAAAGTTGAAGACTTATCTCGTAAAGAATAGTGAGAAGAGATACACCACAATGACTGCGAACAGCAAACTATCGACGCGATCAAGTATCCCTCCATGACCAGGAATAATCTGGCCACTATCCTTTACATGTGTCTGGCGCTTGATTAATGACTCGGCAAGATCACCCATAGTGCCAGCAGCCCCAATCAATATACCTAACACGACTGCCAGATACCACGGTACACCCAGTGGCACAACCGTCAACACAAGGCTAGCAGTAATCGAAAGGATCATGCCACCCAACACCCCTTCCCACGTTTTGGCAGGACTTATAGTTGGAGCCAATTTGTGACGTCCAAAGTAGCGCCCAACAAAAAAAGCCGAGGCATCAAAGCCCCAGACACCAAGCAATGTAAGCAGCAACCACCACGCTCCAGGAGGCAGAAATACCCCTATATAACCGGTAAGATGTATTATCCCTGATTCATAACCACGTATCACAAGGAAATAGCTCATAGGCCAGCCAAGATAAAGAGCAATGGCAAATGTAAGAGCCCAATCCACAAGTGCGCCCTCTAGTTTGCGGCGTCGGAAAAACATCCAGACAAATGAGAGCGGCAAAAAAGTTCCCAGCCCTATATCCAGAATTGACAGGCGCTGCGAAGGAAACATAGCAGAAGACAAAAAAAGCACACAGAGACCAAGGCTAATCCATATTAAGGGACGATATCCAGCATGCACCAGCATCGTATGAAGTTCGAAGATTCCAAATGCAACCACGAGCAGCGTAGCTGCAAACGCGGCCCAGCCACCAAGCCAGACGAATAGCAGGACAATAGGCATTGCGATGGCAGCACTCAGCCAGCGCAAACCAACAGATGATCTGCTTTTCTTTGTCTGCGCAGGTTCGGACGAACCCGCCTTTACATTTTGTTCACGACTTGCGCCTTGCAAACAATCATACCTCAGTTCAAGATAAGCATCATTGTAACACAATTAAAGACTGTTTGACCCCCATCACGATGTGCAACCCCTTTTTCCACTCATGCTTGCGCTGAAAGAGCAAGGCCTCTTATTGCCTTATGCATTTCCTATAATATGCATAAGGCAAAAAGCTAGACAGTAGGTACATCTACACGCCCGAAGCGCCGTTTTCGTTGCTGGTAACTATCAAGGGCCTCAAGTAAATCGTCACGCCCGAAATCAGGCCACAGAGTTGGTGTTGCATAATACTCGCTATAAGCTGATTGCCAGAGCAAGAAATTGCTCACTCGCATCTCTCCTGCCGTGCGAATAACAAGATCGGGGTCAGGGAGATCACGTGTATACAAATAAGAGCTAATCAACTCCTCATTGATAGAATCGGGACAACGACCATCCGCAACAATCTGACGCACCGCATCCACAAGTTCAGCACGCCCTCCATAGTTGAAGCAAACATTCAGGCCAATACGAGTATTATCCTTCATCAGATCGACTGACTCTTGTATTGCCTTTTGAAGATCAGGGGGAAGGTCATATAAACGACCAAAATGGCGCATGCGCACACCTTCGCGATGGAGTTTCCCCACATCCGAGCGTATCGTCTCCCAGAAAAGGCGCATTAAACCTTCAACTTCAACACGTGGTCGATGCCAATTCTCAGTCGAGAAGGCATACACGCTAATCATCTCAATATGTTCATCAAGGGCACACTCCACAACGCGCCGAAGTGCATTCACCCCTGCTTTATGTCCAGCCAGACGAGGCAGGTGACGTTTTGTAGCCCAACGCCCATTGCCATCCATAATGATGGCAATGTGGCGAACTGGTGTCTTTTGCTCAGGTGCAACACTATTTGTCTGCGCAGAAGTTTTCTCTTTACGAGTAGACGAAAAGAGATTTTGCATTTTGGTCAAAGCTAGACCTCCAGGATCTCCAGTTCCTTTGCTTTGCCGACTTTATCCATCTCATCGATGTAGCGGTCGGTGAGCTTCTGTAGGCGCTCAGTACTACGTTTTAGCTCATCTTCAGAAACTTCTTTTTTCTTCTCACGATCTCGCAATTTATCCTGAATATCACGTCGGACATTACGAATCGCCACTTTGTGTTCATCAAGCTTCTTATGCAGAGTCTTGACAAGGTCACGACGGCGATCTTCGCTCATCGGAGGAATATTCAAGCGAATGACTTGCCCATCATTATTTGGATTAATACCGAGATCAGATTTTTGAATAGCCTTCTCGATATCAACCAACAATTTCCTATCCCAGGGCTGGATCACCAGCAGGCGAGCCTCTGGCGTTGAGACTGAGGCAACCTGGTTAATTGGCGTTGGAGCACCATAGTATTCAACGGTAATGCGCTCAACCAGGGAAGAACTGGCCCGACCGGCGCGAATAGCGTTGAGATCTTGTTTTAATGCGTCGATTGCCTTCTGCATTCGTCGCTCTGCATCCTCAAATAAATCTGCTGCCATTGCATACTCCCTTGTTCGTTAGGCACTGAATGCACCTCAAAAGTGGGACGTGATCATGAAACAGTACGCACTACTAGACAGGCTCTCTCCTATCAGTAGAGACAAGTGTACCATACTTTTCGCCGTGCATAATGGCTTCTAACACACCAGGCTGATGCAAACTAAACACCACAATTGGCATGTTATTGTCTTTACACAGCGAAAGCGCGGTACTATCCATCACCTTTAATCCCATGTTCAATGCTTGCATATAGCTCAGTTCAGAAAACTTACGGGCATGAGCATTGTGCATAGGATCTTCGTCGTAGATGCCATCCACTTTAGTCGCCTTGAGCAATACCTGTGCATTTAACTCGACAGCACGTAACGCAGCCGCAGTATCCGTTGTAAAAAACGGATTGCCGCTACCCGCCGCCAGAATAACCACGCGCCCCTTCTCCAGGTGGCGCACGGCGCGACGGCGGATAAAAGGTTCTGCGACTGGTGGCATTTCGATAGCAGTCTGTACTCGTGTCGCCATGCCCAGTTTTTCCATTGCATCCTGCATAACTAACGAGTTCATCACAGTCGCCAGCATTCCTACATAGTCTGCAGTGCCTCGATCAATACCTGTTGCAGCAGCATCAGCACCACGCCACATATTTCCACCACCTATAACCATCGCAACCTGAATACCCAGATCGTGTACGCGCTTGACCTCGTTCGCAATACGCTGCACGGTCTCGGCATCGATACCGCTGCCGCCTTTCGGACCGAGTGCTTCACCACTCAATTTCAGTAGAATACGCTGATACTTTAGCTCGACTGACATCTTATACCTTCTCCTTGTGCGCGACCATGAAGGACGCCTCTACGTTGTTTTTCGTGGCAAATCTCTCTGCTCACTCATGATACCCCTCCCCTCCTACCCCATTGAGGTATGATCAGAGGGATATCATGACCGTTGCACTACCTGAGAGCAAGTAGATATTCTCTACTCACCCAAAGCAAAACGGCTAAAACGTCGCACCACAATATTCTCGCCAGTGCTAGCGATTACTTTGCGCACAAGGTCCCCAATCACCACAGATCCATCTTTGACCCAGGGCTGTGTCAGCAAAACCCGCTCACTAAAATGCTTTTTGAGCCTCTTTGTGATCTCCTCTTCTTTATCTGCCTCGGACATTGCCGCGATTGAAGGATCTTCCTCTATCTTCTGACGAGCTGCCGCGATTACTTCGGTTGGAACATCCTCATAGCTCACATAATCGGGAGCAGCACCCACTATTTGTAGAGCAAGATCATTAGCCAGATGATGGAAGCTCTCGCTACGCGAAACGAAGTCGGTGGAGCAATTAAGTTCAATCAATACACCCACGCGGTGATTATGATGAACATAAGAGAAGATACCACCCTCTTTCGTTTCACGGCCAGCGATAACCATCTTTTCTGCCTTTTTATCTCTTCTCGCCTCAAGATACTTCACTGCATCGTCCCATTTGTTTGCCTGGGTCAATGCACTTTTACAATCGGCGAAAGTCGCCCCCGTCTCTTCACGCAACTTTTTTACATCGGTAGCAGCATAGTCCATAATTATGGTTTCTCCTCAATCTCTCGTGTATGATACTCAGATCCCACTAACAGTACAACAACCGCTGTCCATCTTTTTTGGTCCCTGAGTGCTTGACAAATGTGCAAGTTAGTAATTTTATGCCTCTTCAGCACAAAAACAAAACAGTATATTACACAAAAAGGCGGGAGTCAGGAGTACGATACTCCTTTTCTCCCACCGAATAAATCTTTTTTTACTTGCCTAGAAAGCCTCTTTCGCAACAAGCACCGGCTCGGCTGGTGCTTCCTCCGCTGCGGGCGTCTCTACTACGGTTGGAGTTTCAGGTGTGGGCTCAACAGCTACTGGCGCAGCAGGAGCGGCAGGCTCTTCAGCTACTGGCGCAGCAGGAGCGGCAGGCTCTTCAGCTACTGGCGCAGCAGGAGCGGCAGGCTCTTCAGAGACTGGAAGTGCAACTGGCGCTTCGCTCTCTGTTGGATCTGCATCCTTTTGCTGTGCCTCTAATTCACGGCGGCCTTCAACGGCTGCGTCGGCAATTTTTGCACAGAGAAGACGAACGGCGCGAATCGCATCGTCATTCGCAGGAATGGGAAAATCCATCTCATCGGGATCACAGTTGGTATCAGCAAGAGCGATAATGGGAATTTCCAGGCGACGTGCTTCCATAACAGCAGTGCGCTCTTTACGCGTATCAATGATGAAGACGGCGGTGGGCAAGCGACGCATATCTTTGATACCGCCCAGAATGCGCTCCAGACGCGCAATCTCGTCCTGCATATTCAATACTTCTTTTTTCGGTAGGCGCTCAAAATCGCCCCGGTCGCGGCGCATCTCCAGGTCACGAAGATATGTGATACGCGATTGAATGGTTTTGAAATTTGTGAGCATACCACCAAGCCAACGCTGGTTGACGTAGAACATACCGCAACGCTTGGCCTCTTCCGCCACAGCTTCCTGAGCCTGTTTCTTCGTTCCGACGAAAAGCAGGGTGCCACCATCAGCGACGAGTTGCTCAACGAACTTATAAGCTTCGTTGAGACGCGTTACTGTCTGCTGGAGATCAATAATATGAATGCCGTTACGGTCCATGAAGATAAACTGTTGCATCTTCGGATTCCAGCGGCGCGTCTGGTGACCAAAATGCACACCAGCTTCCAATAACTGTTTCATTGAGATAATATTTGCCAAAAAACGGACCTCCCTTGATCCTCCGCTCTCATACAAGGTGTCAGGGTCCCCTAAGGTATTGCGACTGTCTGAACTTTCACTATTTTGAATGGACCCCAGGGTTGGCACTTGCCAGGAGAGAGCGTGTGTACTTATTCTTATAATTCCTACTCCATAGAACAAGCTAGAAAACCTGCCTATTCCGACTGTGAAGTATAACACAGAGATGCAGAAGACGCAAGAAATCAATTCACTTTATCACTTTCAGCCATTCTTGCGTTTTGGACAAGAATGGCTGAAAGTGATAAATATATGTAGAAATCGGGAAGAAAAAATTCTTCCTGCACGCTGCAGAATAAACAATTACGCTAAAGAGTTTTGCAGGCAAAAATACCGGAAAACCGTCCGCTTCTTGAGTAGGTGCGTATAGTATAAAGTGTACACATTTATAGTTAATACTTACTCATAGTAGCTTATGATAAGTTGGGGGGGTTGTTGAAGTAGAAAGGGATTGAATACATATGGTAAATATTCTAGTTGTTGATGATCATTCATTGATGCGGCGAGCAGTCAGAGAAGTTATTGAAAAGGAAAGTGATATGGTAGTAGTAGCTGAAGCCAGTAGCGGCCAAGAGGCAGAACAGCAAGCAGCAGAAACACAACCTGACGTGATATTAATGGACGTAGATATGCCAGATTGCAACGGATTTGAGGCCACGGAGCGTGTCCTTATTTGTTCACCTCTCTCGCGCGTTATTATTTTTACCGCTGCTCACCATGATCAACATGTTATTCAGGCAATTCAGGCAGGAGCAATGGGCTATATTACCAAGGATATAGAGCCAGATGCGCTTATACATGCAATTCGTTGTGCAGCACGCAACGATCTATGCATCCCTGGCGCATTTGCCACGCAGATGCTTACATACTTACGCTCATACTGGCGCTCACAGACCCCGTATGCCAATATGCTTACAGCACCTATTTCTTACCGTACACCTCGACGTGCACACACTACCGATCAAAGCCAATCTACGGCTGTCATTTCTCGCCCTCTCACTGAGCGTGAAAGACAGATCCTGGACTTAATGCGCCGAGGGCGAAAAAATCGCGAAATCGCCGGCGAACTCTGTATCGCCGAGTCTACAGTACATAAACATGTCCAAAATATTTTTGAAAAATTGCATGCACGCAATCGTACAGAAGCCATTTATCTCACCAGTATAGAAAATTAATGCCTTTATTAGTAATATGATACAATGGTTTATGTTCGCAGAAGCTATGATTGTATAGGATATAAAGAGCGTGCGCGAGAAACGATTGAGCCAGAAAACAAATACGACCGCTAGCCAGCATACGCTAGAGGAGAAATCATCTTTCCTGGCCCAGGCTAACATTTTTCGCCACCTGAATACAGAAGAAATTTACGAGCTGAATTGTATTATGACGGCTATGACATGCGCACCTGGACGCATCTTCTATCGTCCGGGTGAAGCATGTTCCGCACTTTTCCTCCTAAAATCTGGACATGTGCAGACATATCATATCTCAACTGACGGACGTAAGCTTATTGTAGCTACTCTAGAAGCTGAAGCGCTCTTTGGGGAGACCTCCTTGCTTGAACAAGAGACATATACAAGCTTCGCAGAGGCTATTGATGAAACACACGTTTATGTTATCAATAAACACGACATTGAACAGCTCTTTGCGCAAAAATCTGCTATTACCTATGCATTTCTGCAAATGATGGGACTGCACACCCTGCAACTTGAAGCTCAACTGATCGACAGCACTTTTAAGAGTACATCCTCTCGCCTGGCTGATCTTTTACTTAAACTTGCATACATGGAAAATGACACACATATGCTGGTTGTGATGGGCTTCAGCCACGAAGAACTGGCAGATCGCCTGGGCGTCTATCGTGAGACCGTCAGCGCGACACTACGCGAGTTGAAAGATACAGGAGCCATTGAACCAGGACGTAAGCGCATCAAGATCAATAATCCAAAACTGCTCAAAGAGCTGGCAATGAAACAATAAGATCACACACAAGAGAGTATTGATGATCATCAAAGCAACAAATGTAAAGAAAATTTATCGCAGTGGGCAACTGCGCGTTGAAGCACTTGTTGATATTAATATGGAGGTTGCTAAGGGAGAGATGGTAGCAATCATGGGTCCTAGTGGCTGCGGCAAAACAACATTGCTCAATTGCCTCTCAGGACTCGATACTATTGATGAAGGCGACATTTTCATTCGAGAAAACAACTTGCGCGATTTGAGCGATAATGAACGAACAACGTATCGCGCACAACACATGGGCTTTATTTTTCAAGACTTCAATCTTTTACCTGTCCTCACGGCTATCGAAAACATCGAATTACCGCTGCTTATCTCTAAAGTTCCTGCACGCAAAGCACGCAAACGAGCCTTAGAGATGCTCGATATCGTCGGTCTTAGCGCACGAGCATGGCACCGACCGGCGGAGCTCTCAGGTGGTCAGCGTCAAAGAGTTACTATTGCCCGCGCATTAACCAACAATCCTGCTCTGGTCTGGGCAGACGAACCAACCGGCAATTTAGATAGTGAAACAGCATTGGAGATCATGGATCTGCTCTTGCGCCTAAATCGGGAGCAACAGCAAACCTTTATTCTCGTCACCCACGCCTCTGAAATTGGAAAAATAGCTAACCGCATTATTCGTATGCGCGATGGACGCATAGTAGCAGAATAGTCAATAGTCGCTTAAGAACAGCGTTCATCCTTACATTTGGGGCCTACCGTGTTGAACCGAAAACAGAACAGAAGCCAGAGCTCTCCTGCATGTAGGAGAGCTCTGGCTTCTGCTATTTCGCTAATGTACGTTCTTCTGAACTTAATTCTGAACCAACTAATAAGCGAGCAACCTCTTTCAGATGTGATGAAGAGATACCATATAATTCTTTTAAAATGGTAAGTGCACCATGCTCAACAAAAGTATCAGGTAAACCAATCAGGCGCACGTCTACATCATTTAATCTATGCTGCTCAAGCAGTTCTAATACCGCACTACCAAAGCCGCCCATCACGACATGATCTTCGACAGTGATCAAACGTCTCGTACCCTTTGCCAGACGCAAAATCAACTCTTCGTCGAGCGGTTTGGCCCAACGCGCATTCACGACTGCGACATGAATACCCTCTTCTTGCAATTCTTTTGCAGCCAGTTCGGCCTGTACTACGGTTGACCCATATGCAAGGATAGCCACATCCTGTCGTTCAGCCAACTCAATAGAAGCCGGACTCAAGAGTTCGGCCTTCCCCACTTCTAATGCATGTAATTCATTGCTTAGAGGAACGCCAAGCCCCTTACCACGAGGATAACGTAGGGCGACCGGACCATCCATGTAGATAGCAGTATAGAGCATGTGGCGCAGTTCTTCCTCATCCTTTGGAGCCATCACCTTCATATTGGGAATCATGCGCATAAAGGCCGTATCAAAGACACCATGCTGAGTCTGGCCGTCCTCTCCAACGAGCCCTGCACGATCCATCGCAAAGACGACATGTAAATCCTGCACACAAATGTCATGAATAATCTGATCATAAGCCCGCTGCATAAAAGTAGAATAGATGGCAATAACCGGGCGCAAACCACCAACCGCAAGGCCGCCCGCAAAAGTCACTGCATGTTGTTCAGCGATACCAACATCAAAATACCGCTCTGGGAAACGCTGATGAAGCTTTTTGAGTCCGGTACCTTCCTCCATTGCAGCAGTAATACCAACCACTGATGCATCTTTTTCCGCAATTGAAACAAGCGTATTCGCAAAAACTTCTGTATATGAAAGCGGATCGCTCGCATTCTTTTTTATGATGCCAGTTGTGTAGTCATATGCGCCAGGGCCATGCCACTTGGTTGAATCACCTTCAGCAACCTCCCAGCCTTTCCCCTTCTTCGTCACCATCTGGACGATTACCGGGCCATCAACATGTTTCACATTCTCAAATACATCAAGCATAAGCGGAATATTATGGCCGTCGAACGGGCCGAAGAACTTTAGCCCCAGTTCCTCGAAGATCGCTCCACTTTTGCTATGCATCACGAATTGCTTCAGACCCATTTCGGCACGGCCCGCAGCCTCGCGTGCTTTATCGCCCACAACCGGCAGGCGTTCTATGGAACCCTTGGCTATCTCACGCAGCCGTTGATAGCTCGGCGATGTTTGCATACGGCGCACCTGACCGAGATGCTGCGAGAGAGCACCAACGTTATCCGATATTGACTTATCATTGTCATTAATAACTATTATTAGATTCTTTTTCAGGCTACCAGCATTATTAATAGCTTCCAGGGCCATACCCCCGGTCAATGCTCCGTCTCCAATAACAGCCACCACCTTGAAATCTTTTCCCTGTATATCTCGGGCAACCGCAACACCAAGCGCAGCGGAGATAGATGTACTGGCATGACTGGCACCAAACACATCGTAAGGACTCTCATCGCGGCGCAGATAGCCAGAAAGACCACCGAACTGACGAATAGTATGGAAACGATCTCGACGACCGGTGAGCAGTTTATGTACATACGCCTGATGACCAATATCCCAGACCAGCATATCCCTGGGTGTATCAAAGATATAGTGAAGAACCATCGTCAGCTCTACTACACCGAGATTAGGAGCCAGATGGCCTCCACGCACAGATACCTTCTCAATAATCTCGCGCCGAATCTCTTTCGCCAAAATTTCCATCTGTGGAACCGTCAGAGCCCGCAACTGCTCTGGACCATCAATAGTATCAAGAATCCTTGTCAATGGTTTCCTCCAAATTACTAGGCACCAGCTTCCCCTTTTTATACGTCGGCAACAAGCGACCAGTAGATATTCAACGACAGTGGCTTACACCATTATAATGATGATGCAGGGAAATAGAATAAAGGGTGCACTTATTGGTACCATCTTCAATATTATAGAGGTGTTATTGCCTACAGGCAAACACTTCGGCCCTGGAAATTCATGCACCTGAGGGCTTGACAAGCCTTTATCCCTTCTGCCAGGCGGGTTCAGATACCCTCAATGGTCCCTTGACAGCATTTCACTTTCTACTTATTATGATCCATATACAGTACCAACTGAAAATCAGTGGTACTTCTTAAACTGAAAAGAGGCAATATGCTCTTGTCGCACGGCTTTCAAGGGCATAAAAGTTACGCTACGAACGTTTTAAAGCTACATTTGAACGACAAAGGAAGGCAGGAGCGGTACTTCGCTCTATGGGTAGAGAGAAGCCGCGTATCTTATGACAAGAAAAGATAGCGAGAAAGAATCAGAACGACCACGTTACTATTCACAGTTCTGGCTCGACGTGGCTGCGGGAAGACGTGTGATTGGGGCCCCTAAGCCAAATGAAGATGGTGAACTCGTGGAAACCGAGATACCAGAGCCAATGCTACAACGCCGCACACGCCCGATTGAGGCAGATGTTCGCAGCGAGAGTATTATTCATCCCGTCGCCGAACCAATCGCAGCTCCTGAAGAGTTCATTGAACCTGACGCAGATACTCTGAAAATTGATGATGATCAGGACGATCTCGAATATCAGGAAGCACCATTAGAAGACGCCGACATCCCCGATATGGACCTCACACCAACCGATGAAGAGGAGGAGGAAGAGGAATTTTTCGAGGAGGAGGAAGAGGAGGATGACGACATGAACTGGGGTCGCGGTCGCAAGAAAAATAAACCAACGCGTCCGATCAAACCTCCAATAAAGAAACCTGGCAAGCGTGAACCACGTCGCGGTTACTAACTTTTATTCATGAGATGAAACAAAGGATGACAAATTATACCTGTCACCTTTGTTTCTAGCTATTTATTTCTGCTAACGCGTCCACAATCAGCCCTGGATCTCATCCAGCTTTTTACGTATAAGTGTTTGAACAAGATCGGCCTTGGCCTGACCGCGCGTTTGCTTCATAACCTGGCCGATAAGTGCCTGTGCGGCATTGGTCTTGCCATTGCGATAATCACTCACCGCTTTCGGATTCTTCTCAACCACCTCTGCAATGATACGCTCCAATGTCGCAGTATCACTGATTGGAGGCTTGATGCCTTTCTTCTCAACGATAGCCTCTGGCATCTCACCACTGCTAAAAGCCTCATCCAGGATATCTTTTGCCTGTTTACCAGTAATACGCTCTTTATCGAGCAGGTCTAGCAAATTAGCAACGGCTTTCGGAGGGAGAGGAGAGTCTTGAATCGGCGTGGAGCTCGCCTTGAGCAAGCGAACAACTTCGCTCAGCACCCAGTTACTGGCCAGTTTGGCACGGGCATTGCGATCCTTCACGGGCGAGGAGGCCACAACTTGCTCGAAGTAATCACCCACCGCCTTATCTTCGGTCATGACATTTGCATCTTGCTCGTTGAGCCCATAGTCTGACTGGAGACGAGACCGGCGTGCATCGGGCAGTTCCGGTAAACGCGCACGAATCTCCTCCACACTCCTCGCGCTAATCACCAGAGGCGGTAAATCCGGTTCTGGGAAGTAGCGATAGTCGTCGGCCTTTTCCTTGCTGCGTTGTAAGACCGTAATACCTTTTGCCTCAACCCAGCCACGCGTCTCCTGATGGATCACACCACCCTGACGAATCACCTCAATCTGGCGTCGCGCCTCATATTCCAGAGCACGCTCAACCGAACGAAAACTATTCATATTCTTAATTTCGGTCTTCACGCCTAACTTCTCTTGACCACGCGGACGTACTGAGACATTCGCATCACAGCGCAGACTGCCCTCTTCCATACGACCAGATGATACACCAATATAGACCAGAATCTCGCGCAACTTTTGCATATAGAGCCGAGCCTCTTCAGGCGAGCGCATATCAGGTTCGCTTACAATCTCCATCAATGGTGTGCCTGCACGATTGATGTCAATCAAGCTATAGCCATCATGGTGTAAAGAGCGAGCAGTATCCTCTTCAAGATGCACGCGTGTAATACCAATACGGCGCTCTTGTCCCTGATAAGTAATCGCGAGATAGCCATCGCTGCTGAGCGGAATATCATATTGAGAAATCTGATAACCCTTCATTAAATCGGGATAATGATAGCTCTTACGATCAAACTTTGAGTATTCAGGTATAGTACAATGGAGAGCCAGAGCGGTCATAATAGTAAAAGCTACCGCCTCTTGATTAATAACAGGCAAAACGCCGGGCATTCCCATACATGTTGGACAAACATGTGTATTTGGAGCAGCATTTGCATAGCTTGTACTACACGTACAAAACATTTTACTGCTCGTAAGGAGTTGAGAATGCACCTCCAGGCCAATAACAATCTCAAAATCCGTATCTGTAGTTGTAGTCATTTTTTAATTTTCACCCTATTCCTATCTTGCAACTACGTTCTAGTGCCTTGTATGGTCGTAAGTCTAGTCTTTTCTCTGCTATCCGTCAATGGGAAAGGGAGAGCAGGCACGAAAAGTGGTTACGACTAAAACTCTCATCAGGTGACTAAAACTAGGAAATATGGGCTATTTCGGCTCTTAATGTTTCAACATTAGCATACTTGAGATATAACAGTCACTGAGGGATTTACTTATTCTCAAATCTGTCAAAAATAAACTACCATGAGCAACGGCAGCAAATAAGATACGCACGCCTCGTTCTTTTAACAGAAGCAACAGCCATTTTCTGCTGTTGAGGGAGAGTATAAGCTCTGAATTGCTGAGTCAAAACCCTGAAAACAATCTCGAAAAGCGCGATTGCCAGGGTCATCAGAATAATGTATACTTCCCAGAAGTAGTGGCATAAAATTTACAAAAGAAGAGCGTGCAGGTAGCAGCACGCTTAAATGAGCGGGCAGGAGAGCATTTACATATGTCTCTAATCAATATGGCAAAACGTGAGATTAATTGTAAGATTGTCTATTATGGTATCGGTCTGTGTGGCAAGACTACCAATCTTCACTACATTCACCAGGCAGTAAACCCACAAGACGTAGGCGAGATGGTCTCGATAGATACAGAAACAGAGCGCACGCTCTACTTTGACCTGCTCCCACTAGAGTTAGGGAAGGTACATGGGTTCAATATTCGCTTTCAACTCTACACAGTGCCTGGCCAGATTCTTTACCAACAAACACGCATCTCTGTTCTGAAAGGTGCAGACTGCGTGATATTCGTCGCCGACTCTCAGGCCAGTAAACTGCAAGAGAATATTGAGTGCTGGAATGAGTTACAAGAGCAGTTACGTCGCATGAACAAAGATGCTGCAAATTTCCCACTCGTGATGCAGTGGAATAAACGCGACTTACAAGATACATTGCCAGTCTCAGTCCTGGAAAAATACTTGAACCCCTATCGTGTACCAAGCTTTGAAGCAGTTGCGGTAACAGGCAAAGGAGTTATTGAAAGCCTGCGCGTTGGTATTAACTCGACGCTACGGAAACTAGAGCGCATCTAATCTTCAGATACAAAGACGTCAAGGAGAAACGTGCAACGTCCGTCCCTGACATGTTATGACGTATCAGATGCATCTCATATCGATATACTTCAATTTATGGAAACATGAGCTATGCTACGTACTGTAATAAGCCGTAATAGTAAGAGATAGTAACATAATTACGCTATTGCGAGGTATTTACGTAGCAAACGCCATGGTAATTTCCTCTCGCTACCAATTGTCCACAACTCATTTTATGTGTATAATAGGGCACAGTCATAAAGTCTAACAGTCTCTTTCCCTAATTGGGCAAAAGGAGGCCAGGCGATTCCTCCATGAAGCGAAAGACTTCGTGGTTTTCTCGCCAAATTCTATAAAAAGAGTGTAGGCAGTGTTGTGGTGGGCTTTACGCTGTCCACTCTTCATAATGAAGGGATTACATGGAAACGATACGTGTCATCATTATTGATGAGCAGCCTCTCTTTCGCGAGGGTGTCCGCGCAACTCTAGAGCGAATGGGAGACTGTCTAATTGTTGGAGAGTCAACTGACGCCGCTGATGTACTCGAAATTGCACGTACGTGCAACCCCGATGTAGCCCTCATCGACGCAGGGCTTACCTCATCTGATCCTCTTGAAATAGCACGGCAAATGCGCCACGTAGCACCTCGCATGGCTATTATCATCCTTACTCCTTCAGAAGATGAAGAGCGCCTATTTCAATCAATCAAAGTTGGCGCAGCTGCATACTCTACACGCAATATTACGCCAGAAGAACTTGTAGAGACTGTACGCAAGGTGAGCCACGGCGAATACCTTATCAGAGATGACGTGCTCTCAAAACCGCAGCTGGCAAGTCGTGTCCTTAAATCTTTCCGTGAATTAACGGTAGAAGAGGAAGAAGGAGAAGCAAAAGATTTCTACTCACCGCTTTCCAGCCGCGAAGTTGAAATCCTGGACTACATTGCACGAGGTAATAGTAATAAGGAGATTGCTAAGTCTTTAAAAATTAGCGATCAGACTGTCAAAAATCATATTACTTCAATATTAAAGAAGCTTTCCGTTAATGATCGTACTGCAGCAGTCGTCCACGCGCTAAAACATGGCTGGATTAAAATGCATGATGAGTAGTACTTGTTAAATAGGCTTCTCTATCTTGTAGAAAAAGATACGATAATCCGCGAAAAACAACTTCTCGGACTTACCTATCTTGATCAATACCTGGAACAGAAGCGAACGAGCTCTATGGGCACCCGCAAAAATTGTCTAGCAGGGAGCGGAAATAACACGTCACTTCCCCTGTTTCGATCACTCACAAGCAGAGGCATCACATAATGCATTGTTGTTTGGCTGATACAGCGTCGATAGCTTTAGCAGCGTCGATGCTGTATCGGCCTCTTTCTATCTAAATATAGGGGAGTATTCTTCGTCTCTACAAGCATTCAGCCGGAAGAAAATACATGCATTATCGGCTATCCTTCTATCAGAAGAAAGGGCTAACCTATTGCTCAACACAATAATTCAATACGTTGCCCGGTTTTCTTAAAAAAGATATACTGATAGTAGGGAATTACGAATCGATTGAAACATATATGTTACCGCAAGGATACGACGCTGAATCCTCGTACGAGAAGAAAGGAAACCTAACCCGGTGAAAGTTTATGGTCGCATAACAGTTTTTCCCATTATGCCAGCTCACATTAACCGCCTGTACGAACTCGCATATAACCTATGGTGGAGTTGGCATCCTGAAGCTCGTGCCCTCTATAGTTCTCTAGATCTTGACCTATGGGAGCAGGTTGGACATAACCCTGTCCATTTTCTCAGCTCAGTACAACCTCAGAAGCTGGAAAAAGCTGCTGCAGATGCTGAGTACTTACAGCAGTATACGAGCGTTATCAATGACTTTGATCACTATATACAT
Organism: uncultured Chloroflexia bacterium; assembly: GCA_963850365.1. GTDB lineage: Bacteria > Chloroflexota > Ktedonobacteria > Ktedonobacterales > Ktedonobacteraceae > Dictyobacter. The sequence goes on along the minus strand of CAWKKX010000005.1, from coordinate 493,833 downwards.
CCAAAATCCGATGAAACCTGGTTCTCTCGCACGTATCCAGAATTAGCAAACAAGACTATTGCTTACTTTTCTGCAGAGTTTGGGCTACATGAATCGGTTCCGATCTACTCTGGCGGTCTGGGTATCCTTTCTGGCGATCACTGTAAAGAGGCAAGTGATCTTGGACTCCCTTTTGTTGGTGTGGGGTTTCTCTATCCACAAGGTTATTTCAATCAGCACGTCAATCGTTCCGGTGTACAGGAAGCTTCATACGATAAGCTACATTTTTCAGAGGTGCCAGCGGTGCCAGCGGTTGGACCTGATGGAAATGAAGTTGTCGTTAGCGTTGACCTGCCCGGACGCCGTATTTATGCTAAGGTCTGGAAGTTGATGGTTGGGCGCGTTCCGCTTTATTTGATGGATACAGATATCGCTCCCAATGCGCCAGCAGATCGCGAACTCTCGGCACGCCTCTATGGAGGTGATCGCGATATACGTATTTCACAAGAGATCGTGCTAGGCATCGGTGGCGTACGTGCGTTACGTGCCCTGGGTATCTCACCCTCGGCATGGCACTTGAATGAAGGGCACGCTGCATTTCTTAACCTTGAGCGCTGCCGTGAGTTGGTAGCAGCCGGCCTTACCTTTAATGAAGCACGCGAAGTCGTTACGACGAATTCTCTTTTTACAACACATACTCCTGTCCCAGCTGGCAACGATTCGTTTAGCTACGAGCTCATAGACAAGTATTTTGGCTCTTACTGGGGACAGCTTGGCCTCAACAGAGATCAGTTTTTAGAGGTTGCACGTGAAGATCAGGGTTGGGGAGCAACGTACGGGATGACAATACTTGCCCTCAAGCTCACTGGTCACCATAACGGTGTGAGCGCATTGCATGGCTCTGTATCACGCAAAATGTGGCAGTTTCTCTGGCCTGGTCTCGATGTCGATGAAGTACCCATTGGCTCAATCACTAATGGAGTTCATACCTTTTCCTGGATTGCGCCTGAACTCAATGAGCTTTTTGGGCGCTACCTGGATAAAGATTGGGGCAAATATGTCGATGAACAGGATTTCTGGGACAAGCGTGTTCAGAATATTCCTGATGCTGAATTATGGAAAACTCACATACAGCGCAAAGAGGCGCTCATTACCTATGCCCGCAAGCGCCTGAAACAGCAGCATTTACGCCTGGGCGAAGGTGATCAGCAAATAGAAGAATTTGGCCAGATGCTTAATCCACAGGCGTTGATTATTGGCTTTGCCCGGCGCTTTGCAACGTATAAAAGGGCTACTCTTATCTTCCGTAATCTAGATCGTCTGCGTCGAATCTTGAACAATCCAGAACGCCCCGTGCAAATTATTTTTGCCGGGAAGGCCCACCCCGCCGATGATCCTGGGAAAAGTTTAATTGAGAACATTTATCGTATCTCACGTAGCGAGGAGTTTAAAGGGAAGATAATTTTCCTGGAAAACTACGACATAGATATGGCACGCTACCTCGTGTCTGGCACAGACGTCTGGCTAAACAATCCAATTCGCCCCTATGAGGCCAGCGGTACCAGTGGCCAAAAAGCGGCTTTGAATGGGCAACCTAACTGTAGCATTCTTGATGGCTGGTGGGCCGAAGGCTACGAAGGATCAAATGGCTGGGCAATTGGTGAAGAGCGCGACTATCACGATCAAGAGGTACAGGCTGAGGACGATAGTAATTCATTGTACCAGATTCTCGAAGAAGAGGTCATTCCGGCCTTCTTTGAGCACAATTCTCAGGGTATACCACGGCGCTGGACCGACTATATGAAAGACGCGATCCGCTCGTGCACACCCAAATTTAGTATGCGCCGTATGGTTAAGGAGTATACAACACGCTACTACGTACCTGAAATTCAACAAGGGACACGTGTAGAGGCTACCCATTATGAGCGAGAGCGTCAACTAGCCGCATGGAAAGAGCGCGTACGTGCCGCCTGGCATGGGCTAGAACTCTATGTTGATGGGCACCGAGAAGGACAACTTAGCCTGGGCGAGAGTATTGATATCTATGCCTGGGTGCGTGCCGGAGGTTTGAGCCCGGAGGATCTCTGCGTGGAGATGGTTTACGGCAAGACGAAAGATGAGATTGTCATTCCACAACACATTTTGCCTATGAATTACGTCAAACGTGAAAATGATGGCTCCTATCGCTACGAACTCCGCCTGCGACCTGACGAGAGCGGCAGCATCGCTTATAGCATACGCGTCGTCCCTTCACATCCCGCATTGACAGGAAAATATGAGCTAGGACTGATTCGCTGGGCCTAACTTCTATTTTGCATTTTTACTACATCACGCATTGCATGCATAGCTAGTAAAAATGCAAAATATATGAAAAGTAGTTTAAAAGCACTTTAGTGTGCAACGGTGGTTATAGGTTTAACATGACGATAGGTAAATAGATGATGGAAAGAAAAATTATAAAACAGCACAATTATAAGGGCAAAAGCCTCTCCGAAAAATGGGTCTATATGCACGATATGGCTAAAGAATAATTGAATGAGAATCGTAAGCCCACTACCCACCAACGACGTGACATGGAAACGTGCACAACGCACACCCCAGGAACGCGCCCGACCAGGCATATAACGAAAAGTGAAGTAGTCGTTAGGGATAAAATTTGCTATAAGCGATATCTCGTTGGCTAATACTGAGGCGAAGACGTTTTGTGCCAGGGAATTTTTATATGCAAAGGAATATAGTGTAGCGCAATGTAGAAGACGACGAGGTTTACAACGGCAGCAGCACCACCAAAAAAAATGTAACTAAAGAAGCGTACCGCCCAGTCCGCACGTCCCTTTGTCACCCTATCTACGAGATCAAGTATACGATTGACAATTGCCCATTGGGTGGGACGATAACTTGGTAGGCGATAGGCAGGGACACTTTGCGCTATCCTCTCTTCAACTAATTCCCCAAAATCACTGGAAGGTGTAAGAATTTCATCTACATTACTGTTTATTAAAGTTTGATCCATGAATTCTTGTCATTCTCCGCTTTCTTCATAAATTGTTCAGTGGAAGTTATTACTTATATTTGCCAGACGAACTCTAATAATTGAATGTAACAAAAAACAACTAAAATAGATAAGAGTCCTGACGATTCTAATGATCCTTATGCAATTTTTAGCCTAGTATTAATTATAGGCATAACCATTCCTCCCTCTCTATAAGAAGAAACGTATCAGGGGGATAATTTGCTAAGCAGCTGTACCAAAGTCCTTGTGCTCTAGTTGTGCACGCATGCTCGGAGCTGCTTCAAGTAATGAAAAGGTGTTACCGTAAGGATCTTGAAAGACTGCTTCTATTCCATAGAGCTGCTCCGTAGGGGCACAAACAAACGGTACACCACGCGCCCTCAACCTCTCGTACTCCTGGCGACAATTATCCGTCACAAATATTGATGATATCTTCTGCCCGATATGCTCCAGTAATTCTTTTACGCGCTCTTCACTAGACAGCAAGGTGTCAGGCTTAGCAAGCGCAAGCTCTGGCTTATCCTGACCTTTTAGAGCGACAGTAAGAAGACGCATACCGGGTCCATAGGTTATGTCGCAACGCTTTTCCAAACCGATTTTCTGGGTATAAAAGCGTAGCGCTTCCTCTTGATCTTGCACCAGGATGGAGATGATGGCATGTTGTGAAATGAGCTTCATGGTTACCCTTTACTATCAATGCTAGAAGTTCGCCTGGAGTACAAAGTATATTTCTATGTTTATTCTTTCTGGCACCATCACATTATATAAAACATTTGTTCTAATTTCAAGTCTTTTTGCTTAGAGAGTTTTGATCACCATCATCCTCACCTTCTCGCGCAGAGATGCACAGGTAATACCGTGTTTAGCAATGTGAATATGGATATTCCACACTTTGCAATTGAATAGTAATAGGCATACAATGGAAATTAAATATGTCCTGGTAATCATCATATCTTGTAGGAAGGAAGCAACAGTAATGAAAGTTGTACAGTTTTCTCACCATGGTGAGCCGGATGTTTTGCAAGTGCAAGAGGTCACAGATCCCGTAGCCGGACCACACGATGTCTTAATAGAGGTAAGAGCGACGACGGTCAACCGGCTCGATCTCTTTCAACGCGCTGGAAGCCGGCCGGTGCCCCAACTCCCTTTCACTCCTGGGCTGGAAGCGGCCGGGGTAGTTCTTCAAGAGAGTAATGGCTTTCATACTGGAGAGCATGTCTTAACGACACGTGCTATTTCCGCCAGAGGAGGCGGCGGTTATGCAAGCAAAATTGCAGCTCCCGCCTCGGACCTGGCTCGCATCCCTCAGGAGGTAACATTTGAGCAAGCCGTCGCATCTGGCCTGACCGCCTCTACTGCCTGGGGCAGTTTATTTGACCTGGGCAAATTGCAGGCTGGTGAGCGTGTCTTGATATGGGCTGGCTCCAGTGGCGTAGGTTCAATCGCCATTCAGATAGCAAAACAGGCTGGTGCATGGGTTGCCACAACCGCCAGCTCTGATGCACGTAGGGATACACTCTACAAATTAGGCGCAGATCTAGTTATTAACCATCAGCAGGAAGATGCAGGTAAAATATTACAAGAGCAGGGTGGAGTTAACCTGGTCATCGAGCTTGTTAGCACAACATTGCAGACCAGCCTCAACGCATGTGCCCCTGATGGTAGAATTATTCTGATCGGGAACCTGGGCGGGCAAGAGGCAACTATAGATACACAAGCCTGGCGTCTCAAACGCGTCAATGTACTCGGTGGTGGTGCCCTCCATACGTCAGTAAAAAATGAAGAAAAGTTTCTTAAACTGATTGCTGAAAAGGCCATCACTCCACTGATCGCATATACCTTGCCTGTAGAGCAAGCGGCAGAGGCACATCGCATGCTGGCAAAAAGAGAACCCCAGGGCAAAATCGTGCTGACACACCCATCTTAAGCTAATCCCGGCCTCTCTACAAAAAGTCCAGGTTAGCACACAAACAAAAAAAGACAAGGAGATATATTGATTATGCAAAGCCAGGTTGGCAGTGAGCAAATTCTATTTACACGCGGCGTGCCTGCTATAGAAGCGCTTCCAAACAAGCTACTGAGCGAATGTCTGCAAGCTGTGCTGGAAGGCCCAGATGGCAAAACCGTGCTCCAATACGGGCATAACGGCGGCTATCTGCCCTTGCGGGAATTTGTTAAGTGAACAATACGGTGTAGCGACAGAGCAAGTGCTGGTGGGCAATGGCTCACTCCACTTACAAGATATTCTCACTGGCATGATTGTCAAACCAGGCGACGTAGTTTTTGTTGAACAGCCGAGCTATGATCGTGCGATCAAAATTTTTCGCCGCCGTGGAGCAAAGGTGATTGGCATTCCGCTAGAACATGATGGGATCAACCTGGCAGTACTCGAAAAAGCAAGCGCACAACACAAGCCTGTATTCATGTATGTCGTGCCTGACTTCCAGAATCCAGCAGGTGTCACAACCTCCGCAGAGAAGCGTCAGGCACTGGTAGACCTGGCAGAACGTGATGGCTTCTGGCTTATCGAGGATGTGCCGTATCGCACGCTACGTTATGCAGGAGCATCACTCCCACTTTTGCGCGATCTCAACTCAGAGCGTGTTATCACCATCAGCTCTTACAGTAAATTGATCAGTCCTGGGCTACGCGTTGGATATCTTATCGGCCCTACAGACCTGGTCAAACCACTTACAAGGGTGGCTGAGGATACTATTCTGGCTCCTGTACTCCCAACGCAGGCAGCCGTCGTCGAGTTTCATAAACGCGGCTACTTCAACTCGAATCTGGAAAGTTTGAAGCAGTTGTATGCACCACGACTGCAAACAATTGTCACAGCACTTAAAAAGTACCTGCCAGATGTACCCTTTGCTGAGCCACAGGGCGGCTTCTTTGTGAGTATTACCTTGCCCAAACAGAAACAACAGGCAAACTTACTTGCACGTGCAAAAGAGGTTGGCCTTGTGTTAACCGATGGACGCGATTTCTTTGCAGATGCTCTCTCTGAAACCGAGGACAACAATCAAGGGGAGCGTTTTGTGCGCCTTCCATTTTGTGCTCTGACGCCCGATCAGATTGAAGAGGGTGTGAGACGATTGGCAACGCTTATCGCTAAGTAAAGCATGTTTTCAAAGCAAGAGGCTGAACATTTGTATTCAGCCTCTTTTAGCATGATGTTACCAGAGCTACTTTCTTACTCCATAAAGAGTCAACATTATGGTTTTACCCCCATATCATTGCGAATGAATAGCCCCATATCATACGTACCATCGGTATTGCCAAAAGCCTTGCGCTGCCACCACCACTGCCAGATATTAGTGACAGCTCGTCTCAGGTCAAATTGAGCATGCGCCGGTGGATTATCACCATAGCTTAGCCAGAGCCAGACGCCGACACCTGTATAAGGTTGTGGATCTGTACAAAGATTCGTCTTTGAGCGAACACACGGAGGCAGCATATATCCTTGATCCCATTGTGTCCGCAGATGATACTGGTGAAAGGCATAAGCGCTGCTATACTGATTCTGCAAGTTCGGCAAATCTTCTTCCCCTCCAATAATCACAGCCACATTTTTTGCAGTGTCAGGACAACCAGTGGGAAATCTATAGCAGACACTTGTATAATCGCGCATATACCAGGCAAATGGCCAGGTCGCAAAATCGGTAATGCCAATAGGAATAGTATGGCTACCACCATAGTGTTGTTTATCGAGCAGCTCAATTTTGTTCATGACAATGTTGATATCAGTGCTTGTCTGCACATAAATCATCATTTCGTGAGGTGCATCCGCATAGTGCACATACGTAACCTGATACATATTCTGTAGTGTTGGCAATAACAACAATCCTGCAAGCACTACTGTTGTTATTGCACCAGCAATAGCGAACCGACTGTATGGTTTCTGCAGTTGTACGACCGGTGTAAGAGGGAGTGCCACTTGATTTACAGAGACCTTTTTTTCTGCTACCCGTGCCTTCACAACATTCCATAGCAGCGTTACCGCAGGTTCCAGACCGAGCGCCGCCAACAACATCATCGGCATCGTGAGATGGATCATCAACCAGGGCATCTTCTCACCGGCCCACGAATAAATGCAAATATTGCCGATAAACCAGTAAACCAGGAACAGACGAATATATGAAGGACGCAACAGACTGCGCACAATTCCCACTATAGCAAAGACAAGCCCAATCTGCTCATACAAAGGTATCAACATCAAGTAGTAATACCAGGGCTGTCCACCCCGTGCCTGCTGCTGCTGCTGCAACCAATAATACAAGCCCTGCCAGATACCATCCCCGATGCCCGGCATATACGTGAAAAGTGCCGTAAACAGGAGAGCAAAGAAAAACCCGCCAATAACCACCGCAAAAAACCACTGTGTCCAGGGCATTGTAAAAATCGTATCCAGGAGCGGCTGTTGCGCTGCATTAATTCGGCGTGCAATGCCACGTCGCCCAGGAGCCTCCTGCGGCTCTCCATAGTACTCACGAATCAGTATAACAAGCACTATCCCGGCAAACAGTATGGACAACAGGGGCAGAACAACTGTCTGAGTCGTAGATTTCAATTGTTGAACATAAAGATCAGCACGCTGAGTGCTGGCTAGATTGGCAGTGATAATAATGGACAGAGATTTCAAAAAGCCAAAGAACCATTTGCCAATGACACCAAGCACAATAAAATATGCCAGGACGACAAGAGAAGCACCAGTACGTGGGATGAAACGCGCCAGACCGCCTGTAGAGGGAGGAGGTAAAGCATCTTTACGTTTTAAAGACCAGGCTGTTCCAAGCTCCCAACACAATAATGCCCCGCAGAAACTTCCAAAGATCACAATGGTCAGGAATGTTGCCTCTTTTGTGGCATAAGAGAGGACGAAAGCCAGAGCCGCGATTATCAACCAGAGAGCACGACGTGTATGCACGTAGCGAGCAACAGCAACGACCAGGAGCAGCGTAAAACAGGCCATATAGATATCTTCGCGTGCAAAACGGGAGTAGTAGACCATACTCGGTGAGATCGCAAGCAAGAAGCAGGCCAGCCAGGCCCCTATCTTCCCAATATAATCACGCAGAAAATAGGGCAGCCCGACAATCACTGTACCCAGAGTAGCAGCAGCAATCCTTACCGTTACGGTATTGACCCCGTGATCATACACACCTAACAGCTGGCTCACTTTATAGACAAGTGCAATGATATGGAACTGAAAAGGGCCATGTGTCAGCGGATCATAACGATAACAGTTAGTTGTACCGATACAAGCCCGCCAGTTCTCTATATTATTATGCATCAACAGCAACGAAAAATACGCATGTAAACTTTCATCGTGATGCAAAGGTTTATCGCCAAGTCCCCAAAAGCGCAAGAGAGCCCCCACAAAGACGATACCCCAAAAAGCTACTGCCGTCCATACTTGCTCACGCGTGGGCGGGACAAACCGCCACCGCTGAGATGAAGCAACATCAGATTCAGGATAGTCATCGATGGATGGAGTAACAGGCTCATCAGGCTCCTGAGAAACTCTCACAACTCCATCATCAGTGCTGGTCATACGTGCGTCTTCATCACTGATGGCCACAGTTGCATCATTCCCTGGTTTCTCTTCTTCTGCTATTGTCAACCGCTCACATTCATCATTCCCTGGTTTCTCTTCTTCTGCTATTGCAACCGGTTCATCCTCATTCCCTGGTTTCTTCTTCTTCGGCTATTGCGGCCGATGCATCATCATTCCATTGGTTCTCTTCTTCTTCGGCTATTGCAATTGGTGCATCGTCATTCCCTGGTTTCTCTTCTTCTTGGGAAGTCATATCTATCAGATCCATGATAAGGCAGCGCAGCTCCCCACCTGAAGGGTGAAGGAGAAAGCGCCAGCTCTCCTTTCTACTCCTGGCCAGGACCAACTATCGAATGATCATCCGATCCCGGCCAGGACGCGCTACTCGGACTAATTTGAGTGGAGTCACTTCCGCCAGCTTCTTCCCTCTGATCACGAAAAGAATAAAGCATGCTCCTCCTAATATATAATAGTATTGCAAAAACACTTGACCTGTTTGGCTTTTCTATATAACCCTCAGGGAACCCCAATGGCGTGAGTGGTCTGGTTGAGACGGAATGTCGATCCGCTTTGAGGAACCCTAAATTAAGGGATACTGAACTATGGCTTCATCCCCAAATCACTGCGAATAAACAGCCCCATATCAGTTGTACCGTAGTGCTTCCAACCGCTCGACGCTCCCACCACCATTGCCAGACATGCATCAGAGCCAGGCCAGGGTCAAACTGCGCATGAGCAGGGGGATTATCTCCATAACTCAGCCACAGTAGTGGTCCAACACCACCCCATGTTGGCTGACCCTCACATGAATTCGTCGCACTTTTTATGCAGGCTGGTGGCTTATAGCCCTCATCCCACCAGGTCCGTAGATGATATTGATGAAATTGATAAGCTGGTGCGCTCCCTTTCACCGTATTTGATGCATATTGCGACTGATATTTTGCAATATCACCTCCGCTCGAAATGATCACCTCCGGGCTCGTTTTAGCACAGCTTGTTGGAAAACCATAACAGACATTGGTGTAATCGCGCAAGTACCAGTAGAAAGGCCAGGATACATCGGGCACAACACCTATATTTAACAGATGTTTTCCTCCATAGAGCTGTTGATCGAGTGCCTCTACCTTGTTCATTACAATATTAACATCCGTTGTTGACTGAACATAAATCATCATTTCGTGAGGTGCATCTGCATAATGTACGTAAGTAAGCTGAAACATGTTCTGCAATGTCAGTGTCATTAGTACTATCGCAACAAGCACACCAAAAATCGCACTCCCAGTGACCCAGTCATCCCTTTTCTTCACTGCCTGGACTTGATAACCAGAACTTCGCGTAGCAATGCGCCGTTTTTTAACCCGATTTACGACTCTCATTACCACCGGATCAAGGCCCAGTGCCGCCAGCAACATCATCGGCATCGTGATATGAATGCTCAGCCAGGGCATCTTTTCTCCAGCCCATGAATAGATAAACAGGTTGCCCAGGAACCAATAGACCATAAAAAGTCGGAAACGCGAAGGTTTCCAGAGACAACGCACAATACCAACAAACGCAAATACCAGACCAATCTGCTCATAGAGAGGAAGCAGCATGAGATAATAAAACCAGGGTTGCCCACCACGCGCCACCAACTGCTGCTGTAACCAATAATACAAACCCTGCCAGATACCATCGCCTATACCAGCAGGAAAATTGGTAAAGAGCACAGAGTACAGAAGTATAAAAGCCATCGACCCAACAAGTATAGCAAAAACCAGTGTATCCAGGGCATTGTAACAAATGTGTCTAGCATAGGCTGACGCACAGGATTAATATGCGCAGCCAGACCATAACGCCTGGAACCAGACCGCTTGCGCAACTTTTTAGACATAATGATAAACAGTACTACAACAGCAAGTGCTGCATATACCCAGGGCAAAATAGCCAGGGTCTGATTCTTCAAATTCCGTACAAACACATCAGAGACAGCAGTATTATTTGTGACATACACAGATAGGTTCTTCATCCATCCAAAGAACCACTTCGCAAGCGGGACACAGAGCAAAGCGAACCCAACAAGCATCAGCGGAGCACCCGTCTTTGGTAGATAACGGGCATATGCCGCATCAGCATGGAGTCGCGAACGCACAGGTATTCTTACTCCCAATTCCCAGACAAGTAGAGCCACAAAAAAGCTACCAAAGACGGCAATGCTCAAAAACGTGGCTTCTTTTGTCGCATACGAAAGGGCAAAAGCAAGAGCCGCAACGACAAGCCAGGCCCCTTTACGATAACGGATATATCTGCCGATAGCAACAACGAGCAACAACGTAAAGCATGCCATGTAGATATCCTCGCGTGCAAAACGAGAATAATAGACGAGACTCGGCGAGACTGCCAGAAGCAGACAAGCAAACCAGGCACCAGAGCGGCCCAGGTAATCGCGTAATAAATACGGTAGGGCAACAATCGCTGAACCTGATATCGCAGCTGCGAGGCGTACCGTTGTGGCATTCACACCGTTATCAGGCACACCCAATAATTGGCTTATCTTGTACATAAGCGCAATAGCATGAAACTGGAAAGGACCGTGTAAAAGTGGATCATATTTATAGCAACTAATTGTCCGGTTAAAACAAGCCTGCCAGTTTTCTAAATTGTGCATTAACTGCAAAGAGAAATAAGCGTGCAGGCTCTCATCATGATGTAAAGGTTTGTCGCCCAGCCCCCAAAAGCGCAGCATCACACCGAGCAGGATAACGCCCAAAAACGGAGCCAATTGCCAGAGTTGCACACGCGTCGGCAAGAACCTTTTCCGTCGTTGAGGCTGCTTGTTATATTGTTTGATCTTTTTATCTGGCACCTCTTTTACTTGTACAGTTGCTACCGTCGATTTCCTAGAGACTCTATTCTTCCCATTCTTCAAAAGTTCTCTCCTCCTCCATCTAAATCAGACCCCACCATATATCTTCTAATTGCTCTGAAAAATAGTGACTCCATCCACGTTGTATATTGAACGCATAAAAGTTCCAAAACGTTTTAAATCGGCTTTAGGATATTTACTCCGTTCAAAATCTCCAACATAGAGATATTGTGCATTATAGTGAGCCATTGCTGCTAGCACTACCGAAGGATTTGGGTTGGTATAAATCGTATCAAGACTGGCTCCACGGCTGTCAAAGTCCGCTTGCTCAGCCTGACTCTGTTTCACCCAATTGACACGCCATTGCACCTCATGACCAACCCATCCCATGAGTGTGGGCAAACCAGTAAAAGTCGAGATACGCGAGCTGTAGCTATAGTCGTTACCAGATGCCTCTACAATAACAGGGTCGCCCTGTATATGCTCATTGAGCCAGTGAATAGCTTTATAGTCCCCGACAGTCGCAAAATCACAATCAGGTGGACGACATGTTGCCAGATATGCTGATCCATCCAGGCTCAGGTCCGTGGCCATATAAGGCTGTGGATGGCTTGCATCAACACGAGAGTAACGCGCATAGGGAGCTAGTACCGGATAGACCATACTTGCCAGAACCAGAGCAAGCAAAAGAAAACTCCAGATACCTGCAATACCTCGTTGTACCCAAGGCATGTTTACGCGCACCGTCTTCTTTGGACGCAAACTTTCCAGAATGAAGAAAAGTCCCGCACCAGAAGCAATTGAGAGGAGCGCCCATGCCTGAAAATAAAACTTAAAGACGGTATTCATACGCAATGCTGGACCGCCAGAAAAAACGTCTTTAAGAAAAAATATCTCGCAGCCCGCTATGATTGTAAAGGCAGAAGCACCCAATAGCAACGTAAATGCTTGCGAACGATCACGGATATGATACAGCATCAAGGTGGCACCCGTAGCGGCCAGACACCATCCTATAATCAAGGAGGCACTACTAGGAGTCAAGGCCAGAGCAATCAGGCTCGCGAGCAGATACACTCCGATACATAACGGCATCACACGCGTTGCGATCTCAGTACGTTTAGCAATCTTCCCTTTTTCAACCAATGCGCTATCCACCGGCAACAAGTTCTCTTCCATAGAAGCTTCAGAGACTTGCTCACTACTATTAGCAGGCTCAAGTGCCTCTTCGACATCAAATGCAAAGTCAGCATGGATATCATCGCTATCTAGAGTGTGAGCCCCAACAGCGACAAGAACGGGAGCAGCCTGCACGGCCTGCACAGGTTCAGTAAGTGGTTTTTTTAGCGCACTGACTATCAAGAATGATAAAAATATGAAAATGAAAAGTCCATAGATTAACAGCTCATCCGTAAGTCGAGAATGATAAATTGGACTGACAATACCAATACCTTGCGAAGGAGAAACGAAGGAAGTGTAGAATGGCAGATAAAAGATAAATGAAAGAACAATCAGACTTCCCGTTACAAGAATAATATCAGACAGCAACGCCAGACGCAAATGTGGCCGATGAGCAAAAAACTGTTGTATAGCAATACAGACACATGTCAACCCCATATAGGTCGGGTAATCCCAGCCATTCATTACAAACAGACCACCCAATATGATAGCAGTCACACATATATTCAGCGTCAGTTGCCAACCATTGCCGAATACCTTCAACCCTTTCCCCTCTGGCTCCAGAAAGAGATTAAAAGCCAGCCCGATACATAAGATCGTAAAAGCAAGTGTCAAGACGTGCGCATGAAAACAGGAGAGAAGAAAACTAAACGCCGGAAACTCATTAATAGTATTATCAATGACCCGCGAAGGCGCAAACCAATCAAAATGGGCAGGAACACCATGATTCTGCCACCACTGTTGCGTAGCCGCCAGATTCCCTAGCACCAGCCCCATGAACATGCTTGCCAGACCATATGGTATTGTAGACGACAAGGTAGAGGCAATACTATGCGATCCTGCCAGCTCAGTTTCAGAGCCACTTCGGATTTCTTGCTGTATGCTGCCCTCCAAAGGAGCAGCGGAAGCTCTGTTCTTTGCACGATCTGCTTGAGAATGCTGAAAAACAATATTACACGTCACACCAAACAAATTCAGAGCAGTCAAGCCGAAGAAAAGAGCGATGCCCGTATTAAAAGCAACGGCAGGTGACTGCCCCAGCAATTTGGCCAGCAGAGCAATTGTATAGTGGGCATAATAATAATAATTGATGCTGTGCCCGGAAAACCACATGTCATTGGGAGGAAAATGCGTACTACGCATAATGCTAGCAACAAATCCCTCATCCATAAACATTTCAAAGCTCCGTATGTCAGGTTTAAACGTGCGTAACCATCCAAGCAGTAGAAGCATGCCAGTAAAGACAATTTCGGTCGCAATCACATACAATCGATTACGTCGCCAGACTTCTATAATAGCATGGCGCATGTATATAAACCCAAAACCACTACAGGCAACCAGCATGAGGACAATACCAACAATAAATAGTTGGCTAAATGGCAAAAAATGCAAAGACATCAAAGGGAGCCAGACAGCAAAAGCTGTTACTATGATGCTAAGTGCTTTGCTAAAAGCCCAACCTCGGTCGGGCATATTACGAAATACAGTGAAAGCCAATGGCAGGCAGAGTATTCCCAATACTTCAACCAGGGCCCACATCTGAAGCAATTCAACCATAAGCGCCCTCAAACATCGTAAAAACTACCTGGACGGACAGATATCAAGAATTTACTCATTTAAACATCTGCCGACCAATGCTCAATAAACAGCTTTAATAGTTATATAATACACCTTCTGGCAAATAAAATATATCTCTCTATTTTCCTTAAATCAGTAGATGATTGTACAAATCTCTATTTTTATGTGTGAGATGGATTTGACAATCTCGTATAACTTAAATTGTTTAATCATAATAACGACAATAAAAAGCGAAAAGTGCTATAAATAGCGAAATACTTAATTTTTAAAGATTAATAGAATATTAGCCCTATTGACTGCACTATTGAGCACTAATAGTATTGAAATTTACCCCATCTAATAGCTTCTGCAGAAGTTGTTGTGTTGTATATGGATATGGAGTAACACGCTCAAAAATACGTACCGTCGGATGATCAAATACAGAATAGCTCTCATCAGCATTGCTATCATCCAATGTTATACCGAACAAGTGGGGACGATTATCAAACTGCTTCACCAGATGAAATCCAAGCTCACCACTATAGAGCAAATGATAATAGTGAATGGTCAAGGGATAACGGTTTGGAAGGCGTGGAATAGACTTGTCTAAACGATCTGAGGCCATCGTGATAGCATTTAGCGTTGGGAGCAATTTGGCAAGAAATTGTGCTTTTTGCAGCGTATCATCTCCGTAGAGATCCAGACCCGTAGTCGCCTGCCCATTCGCATTGGGGTACGTTGCTTGCGTAAATTCGGAAGGATCATGTCCATCTACAGTAACGGGCAAAGCATCATCCCATTGCTCATATGTTATTACACTACCACGTGCAAGATGCGCATATATCCAGCGCGATGCCTCGACGCGTGTATTGGGGGCACTATAGACATTGAGCAGAGCCAGACCTTGAAATACCGTCCCCGACAGTACGAGCGCGAGTATCCCTGTACGTAAGAAAGGCATAAAGCGATTAAAGCGTGCGAAATTATGTTGGTCACCCCATCCTAATCTTTCTACAAGAGCAAATAAAGCGACAGCTGCAATCATAGAGAGCAGGGGATACAAAGGGAGCATATAGCGCATGAACTTGGTGAAAAAGCTACCAGTAATCGCACCATACACAATAATCCAGGAGAGCACAACCAGCCATAAACGATTCTCCGGTCGTCTACACTGCCAGATTACCCATAAACCTCCAAACAACGCAGCCGTGCCAGCAAAGAGACCCATACCCCAGAAAACTATATTCTGCGCTTGATAGACGTAGGGGATCGTACCCGCAAATTGCCGGATAAAAGGCAGATCAAAAGTGCCACGTGCAACAGTACTTTGTTCGGTAACTTGCTGAATAAAGTTTGGCATATCCAACAGCGCATACGGCTGGACGACGAAAAAAACCAGGCCAGCCAGGGCAAAGGAGAGACACAACGCGAGGCACGATAAAAAGATATCTCGCCGGCGATACCAATGAAGGCATAATCCCATACAAAGGGGAACCGCCAGAGGAGCCGCGCTGAACTTTGTAGCGAGAGCCAACCCATAGGCCAGACCAGCGACAACAGCCCAACGCATAATTTTCTCAGTCTGCACCAATGCAATACAAGCAACAAGGGTAAGCATCACAAAAAAGACTAGCATGGTATCAACAGCATAAAAGTGTGAAAGTTGCAATTGCAAGGGAGTAAAGACAACCAGCGCAGATGCAAACAAAGCTACATACCATGCAGAAGATAAACTGGGCCTGGTCTCTTTTGCCAGGAGCAATGTAAGCCAGCCAGTAAGCAAGATTGTCCCACTATCAAAAAGGGCTGAGATTACGCGACCAACAAGCGTAATCTTCACGAAATTAGCGGGATCAGAAAGCTTATACCCCATGAAATGTGCAACCAGAGCCAGTAAGTAGAGCGGGAAAGAACCATAAGCGAAAAAGTGTGGATTGAGCGGAGAATGTACCGGGTCCAAAAACTGCGCCCAGCTCGAAGGCCATTTCAATGCGGTCACGACGAAAAGAATCTCTCGCTCATCGGGATGAAAGTTATTGCCCTGATCCCAATTCACGTTATATAAGCGTAACCCAAGGCCGAGAAGAGCTAACCCCCATAAAGCTAGATACCACCCACGTAACCCACGCAACCCATGCACAACAAATTTCACAAACAGACCCTTTCTCTATTGGATTGCAAAATAGTAAAATACTATCAACAAACTCATGCCATAAAATTTCTACTCTAGTATAAAGATTATGGGAAAAAGGGTCAAGTCAATAGGTACTAAACATTAGAAGAGATCACGCGGCCGCATGCCCAGATATGCCAGCATTGATACAGATCGTACTACCAACACACACCTGTCGATCTATAAAAAGCGCGTCGTTATGCAAATCAACGACCACTTTATCCCCAACCGCAAAGTGTCCGCGCAAAATTTCTTCCGCTAACAGATCCTCAAGTTGACACTGTACAGCACGACGAAGAGGGCGTGCCCCATAGTCTGCATTGTATCTATATGAAATCAGATACGTACAGGCAGCTTCCGTTACCTGAAGCTCAAATCCCAGCGCCGACATACGCAACTGGGCCTGAGTAATCATAAGATTGACAATCATACGTAAATGTTCCAACTCAAGGGGATGAAAGACCACCACCTCATCAATACGATTTAATAATTCAGGCCGGAATACACCTTTTACCGCAACAAGCACTCGATCACGCATATGCTGATATGTTTCGCACAAACGCGTTTGCTCATCGCGTTGAGTTGTAAAAGTCATCGGCCCAAAAGAGCTATGAGAGGTACCAATATTTGATGTCAGAATGACGAGTGTATGCTTAAAATCCACCATCTGTCCATGCGCATCAGTCAAGCAACCATCTTCGAGAATTTGCAGCAAAAGATCAAACACTTTCGGGTGAGCCTTCTCCACTTCATCAAAGAGTACGACGCAATATGGGCGTCTACGCACAGCTTCAGTTAACTGACCCGCCTGATCATAGCCAACATAGCCAGCAGGTGCGCTCACCAGACGTGATATTTGATGACTTTCCATAAACTCCGACATATCAAACTTGAGCATTGCATCCTCATCGCCAAATAAAGCAGCCGCGAGAGCCCGAGCTAGCTCTGTCTTCCCCACACCAGTTGGCCCCACAAAGACAAACGACCCGATAGGACGCCGGCCATCACATATATCGACACGCGAACGCCGTACAGCCCTTGCCACAGCCTGTACAGCCTCCTGCTGCCCAATAACGCGTTGATGTAGCTCATGCTCAAGCTTGAGGAGACGGAAACGCTCTTCGCCTGCAATTTGCACAACAGGGATACCAGTCCACATAGCAACAACTTCTGCGATATCCTCTCTATTCACCGTCGCCTTCTGCTGCTGCTGAGCAAGCCGCCAGGTTTGTTCGGCCTGCCATAGCTCTTGCTGCATCGCTCTCTCGCGCACAAACAAACGAGCAGCATGAGGAAATTCGCGCCGACTAATTGCATACTCTTTTTCGTGCTGCACCGAAACCATATGATCACGCAACTGCTGTATAGTATCAGGATAGATTGAACGTTGTACGCGCACACGTGCCGCAGCTTCATCAAGCAAATCCAGCGCCTTATCGGGTAGGTATCGGCCTTGAATATAGCGTATCGACATTTTTATTGCCGCTTGCAACGCATCGTCACTAATAGTAAGTTGATGATATATTTCGTACTGTGCTCGCAAACCTTCTAGAATTTGCAATGTCTGCTCAACCGTTGTTTCCGAGACAAATACTGGTTGAAAGCGGCGTTCAAGCGCAGCATCAACCTCGATAGTTTTACGATACTCATCCAACGTTGTTGCACCAATACAGCGAAACTCGCCACGGGCCAGCATAGGTTTAAAAAGGCTTGCAACATCCAGCGATCCCTCAGCCACCCCTGTCTGAGTCAGTATATGTAGCTCATCAATAATAATGATAATATCAGGATTATTCGCAACTTCATGTAATATGCGTTTTAAGCGCTCCTCAAGATCGCCACGAAACCTTGTACCAACGGTAAGCATGCTAACATCAAGCATAACAAGACGGCAATGCAATAACTTTTCAGGTACCTGCCTCTGAATAATGCGCAGAGCCAACCCTTCAGCAATAGCAGTCTTGCCAACGCCAGCAGGGCCTATAAGCACCGGATTATTTTTTGTACGACGCAATAAAATTTGCATGGTTCGTTCCAGCTCAACTTCACGGCCAATTAGAGGATCGATCATGCCATTGAGAGCTACAAGTGTTAGATCACGGCTCACCAGGTTGAGTTGTGGAGTTGCCTCATAGCGTCTATTATATTGGGTCGATAGTTGCAAACGCTCATAGCCACCATTCATCAGCAGAGATATTTGTTCACGTGCAACATCCAGTTGTATCCCGAAGCTCTCCAGTACGCCGAGAGTTACACTATCTTGCTCTTCAAGAAGGGCCAGGAATAAGTGATCCAGACCCACCAGACCTAAACGTCTAGCAGCCACAAACTCCTCGGCACGCGTCAGAATGGCACGTGCGGCCATATTTAGCACAGGTTCACTTAAAATGGCTCTGTTACTCCGCCCAACAACAAAATCTAGCGCCTGGGAAATACTAGCAGTACTAACGTGCAAAGATGCAAATAACCCCTCAATAAGAGTATCTTGTAGTTTCAGTATACCCAAAAGAAGGTGCTCTGAAGTGATCAACCGATGTCTCAAACGCCGTGCTTCTTCACGAGCACACGAGATTGCCAAGCGCACATCGGGACTATATTTGTCATATTTCCCCATTATTGCTCCCCTTAGACATTATTAGTGGCCTCTATCTAAGAGTTAGAAATCGGGAAGATACACGTTTTCAGGAGAGGCAAGGACAGATAGTCAGGAAAAAAGAGAAAGAAGTCCTGGTAACAAAAAAGAACCGGGCAGTGAAACACATTTTCACCCGGTTCTTTTTTGGCGTACCCGAGAGGGATTGAACCTCCGACCTACAGATCCGCAATCTGTCGCTCTATCCACTGAGCTACGGGTACAAACTTTAGTAACATGATTAACATTCATGTTCGATATGGCTACATAATATCAGAACATCCCAGGGTTGTCAATATATTTATGAGCCTTTTTAAATTTTGCCCCAATTGACACAAAACTTACAATTAGAAAGGGAAATCCCGGTCTGCTTAACTTTCCCAACTCAAATGTACTTATCCAGCAGACGACCAGGAGAAGAGGCTTCATTTTACCTGAAACCTCTCTCACAAGATCTTATTTACTGCCACTACTACTATAACACTAATAAGTGGGAAATATACCGGGAAAAATGTTCGTATAGAATTGAGTGCTCACGCAAAACACTCAGGCGTACATCTACAGAAAACCTGTTACTAAAGCTACTAGATGGACATTCTACCTGACCTATCACTCACATTGCTTCAAAGCAAAACTACGCAAGCCCCTCGATAACATCGCGTGCGCGATTTAATGCATCTCTACGCACATAGTAATAGGCCCACAAGCCCTTCTTCCGACAATCTACCAATCCAGCATCACGTAAGATACGTAAATGATGCGAGATCGTAGGCTGCTCCAGCGTGAAGCTCTCTACAATCTCGAAGACGCACACCTCCCCTTCATGTCTACTCAACAAGCTCAAGATACGCAAACGCGTGGGATCTGCCAGCGCTTTCAGTAAACGAGCCTGTACTACAGCATCTTCTTCTGTCAATGTTGGCACAAACTTAGGGGCAAGACCCACTCCTGCTGTATTAAGGGAAGTATTCTGGCGATTGAGCATCCCTACCGAATGTGCTGTCCCTGTCGAAACTGGATTCGCTCGATTGCTATTTCCCTGATTCATCGATGTCATTTTCTTCTCCTTCCATCCTCCCAACCGGATGTAAAACCTACAATAGGATCTGTGGTTTATCGTATGTGTATACCTACAATTATTATAGAACTCTATCCAAATTATTAGCCGCAAATACATATGCTCTTTATTTTAAAGCGGAAAGAATGCAAAACTTGCTCTTTCTCCCTATAAATATAATAAAAAAATTGCAAATTCCCTATCTGAATAATTAAGCAAGAAAGAGGGTGTGGCATCACATTTACAGTGATGTCACACCCTCTTTCCTGGCAATATTTACGATACTACTTCTAGCGCCTCTCCTCTAACCGTAAGCGCAAATGCAACTCCTGGAGTTGTTTCTCCTCAACTACCGCTGGTGCCCCTAGCAGGAGATCCATAGCGCTCTGGGTTTTCGGGAATGCAATCACTTCTCGAATACTTTCGGCGTCTGCTAACAACATGATCAAACGATCAATGCCCAGGGCAATACCTCCGTGGGGTGGTGCGCCATATTCAAAGGCCTCTAACATATGACCAAATTGCTCTTGAATCTGCTCATCGCTTAGCTTCATCAATGAGAAAACCTTATGCTGCAATTGCGCTACGTTAATTCGTACGCTCCCACCGCCAATTTCAAAGCCATTGCAGATAATATCATACTGTTTGGCACGAATATTCAATGGATCAGTGTCAAGGCGGCCTATATGCGCTTCATCCATACCTGAGAAGGGATTATGCTCTGCATCATAGCGCTGCAAGGCTTCATCATAATGGAAGAGTGGAAAATCTACCACCCAACACAATGCCACCTCGTTGGGATCTATTAAATTCAGGCGTTCAGCCAATTTGTTGCGCAGGCGGAAGAGTACATCATTGCATACTTTGGCGCTATCAGCCACAAAGAGCAGTAGATCTCCCGCTTTACCCTCCAGGCGTGCAATAATGGCCTGCACTTCTTCAGGCGACATGAATCTAGTTAATGGTGATTTGATTTCACCCGAGGACTGTAAGGCAAGAGAGACCAGCCCTTTCGCACCCAGCGTACGAGCAAACTCAGTGAGTGCATCAAGCTCTTTTCGGCTATATCCCCCAGCCCCCGGAACACGAATCCCCTTCACCATCCCTTGTGCCGCGAGAGCACTGTGGAATACCCCAAAATTGCCGGCAGCGGCCAGATCTGTTATTTCAACCAGCGGGAGATCAAAACGCAGATCGGGATGATCCGTCCCATAGCGATCCATGACATGTTTAAAGCTCAGGCGTGGAAAAGGTTTCTCTTTGATGCGCTTCGAAGTCATCCCAACCAAACGAATCAAGAGATCTTCGATTAGCGACATGACATCGTTTTCGTTCACAAACGACATTTCTAAATCGAGCTGGGTAAACTCCGGTTGACGATCTGCACGCTGATCTTCATCACGGAAGCAACGCGCAATCTGGAAATAGCGATCCAGCCCTCCTACCATCAACAACTGCTTGAGTTGCTGAGGCGACTGCGGTAATGCATAGAACTCACCCGGATACAAACGGCTTGGTACCAGATAGTCACGAGCCCCTTCAGGGGTACTTTTCATGAGGATCGGCGTCTCGACCTCGATGAAACCACGTTCATCCAAATAGTCACGCATTGCCTTCACCACACGATGGCGCAATATCATATTGTCGCGCAACGTAGTCCGCCGCAAGTCCAGATAGCGATATTTCAGCCTCAGAGCTTCATCCACCTGCGTATTATCGCTAACAGGAAAAGGCGTTGTCCGCGATGGATTGAGAATCTGAATATTTTCGGCAATCAGTTCAATCTGACCAGTACTTAATTGGGAATTCTCGGTTCCAGGTAAACGATGCGCCACCTTGCCACTTACCTGAATAACATACTCGGAACGCAATTCGCTGGCAACGCGGTGCGCTTCAGGTGAACGCTCAGGGTCACAGATCACCTGGGTCATACCATAACGATCACGAATATCCAAAAAGATCAAGCCACCATGATCACGACGACGATTCACCCAACCCGCCAGGGTCACTTGCTGACCAACGGCATCTACATTTAATTCGCCGCACGTATGCGTGCGATACTGCACCTCAAAACTCACGTGCATATCACTCCTTTTTACTATCCGCTATCATTAAAAATCACTGCTGCTCTTTGGAGTCAGCAGTGAAAGAATATTGTTGAACATCTTTCTCTATTGTGGCATGAGTCGTCAATCCTCTATGCGGGAGAAGAACAAACGCTTTTCTGCGAAACCCCTATATCTACACTTGCGTACTTATTCCCGTCCATTGTCATAATATCCAGTTGTGTCCCTCCTGGATCGACAGACAGGCTCCTGATCGCAGGAAGCACTGTTAGTGAGGCATACTGCCGCACCAGGTGCACGCTAGCCACTCCCACCTCATTTCCTGGCACCATTCCCCCACCAGCCGCAGGAGTTCCATTAGATGTTGATACCGGCGTTGGCACAGGCGTCACCTGATTTGTTAGCCCGCCAGCTACTAACGTTAGCGTAAAATCGAGGACACGGTGATTGGCATTATCGGCAATGTAGAGGTGTGCAATGTTATCAACCAGACCGGCAGCCAGAAGCATTTGAGGAGGTGTTGTGATTACTGGCACCGGAATTGATAATACCTTACTCTTCACGGGTGCAATTGGAGCCACAAGCGGTGTTGCAATCGTGAAATGTTGGATATCCAGCGGCCAGGGGGTCGCGATAGGTTGTAAAGACTCAATATCAGTCTCGGTCGGAGTAGCAGACCAGGATTGAAGAACCTTCACACTTCCATCAGTATGCAGCAAAAATAATTGTCTACCAGGAAACGCTGCAATACCAGCCAGCCCCGTCGAGATAGAGATCGTTGCCTTTTGTGGAGCATCACCCAGCTTATCCACTTTATAGTCGAGAATAACAGCTTGATTGGAGTTGGACTGTGCCGACTGAATTGATGTGAGAACAACATAGATATCGCCATCCCATGCCGTCATCAACTGCGGTTTAAAACCCTGCTTGATCAGATCAGATGAAATTGTCGTCTTCGCCGGATTGCCGGACTCACTTAATACACCATTCTGGTTCGGTTTCAATATGTGCAGATCATAACTTGGAGTAGCTTGACCACTCGGCGTCGTGAGTATAAATACATGCTGCGCGTCATTCGTCAACAAGGCAACCGCATCGGGATATTTGTTGATCAAGGTATGTTGCTGGTTATCTAGCAGATACAGGCTACTATCGGCTGTATGGACGTACGAAAAAACGGTTTTTTTCTCATCTTTTACCACGACAACCGTTGACGGCATAGCATTACTTGTTCCCCCATTGATTGCAGTTGGGCTTGCACCCTGACACGGCAAGCTAGTAATCAATGCAGCCTTATTGTAATTGGTAAGAGCTGTTTTAGATTCCGCCACGATACTATTTTGTAAGGCTGTACGCTGATTAACCTGTTGCTCATTCAGTGACGAGTTTCTTGATACTGCTTAGCTCTTCCTGAGCCTTTGCCAGATTTTGCAAGGCCCCACCAGGGTCAGCGACAACACCACTATTTGCCTGTGCAATCAAAGTATTCACATGGTCTAGCGATGCCTGAGCATTAGCTGGACGGAAAAAGAAGTAGTATCCCCCTGCTCCGACAAGAGTAATTATTAAAAGTGCAAGCAGTGCTAACGAGGGTAAAAGCAAAGGCCTGCGTCTACGATGAGGGGCTGTTATCGTTGCCTGCATCGGGGCTACACTGCCAGGTGAAAAGAGCGGACTATTCGGAGCGGGTAAAGGAGAACTTGGCACACGAGCGCTCTCGACACGCATTGGCATACTTAACGATGAACTTGGCACACGCCCTAAAACCGCAGTATTCTCATCTACAATATGACCGCCACCAACCTGCACAGGGTAACGTGTACCGGGAAACTCTTCGCCAACCTCTTGCACGCGCACTACTATGGCGGTGATATTATCTGGCCCACCATTCTCATTGGCACGCTCTACAAGATGATAGACGCTTTCCTGTGGCATATATTGGTTAACAATCGCACGCAGGTCTTCTTCGCCAATAGATCCAGAGAGGCCATCAGAGCAGAGGATAAAAGTATCCCCCTCTTCTAATACCTCTGAGAAAACATCCACCTCTACCTCAGACTGCGTCCCTAAACTGCGAGTTATTACATTGCGTTGTGCATGAGAGCGAGCCTGGTCTTTGGTTAATAAACCAGCACGTACCTGCTCTTCAACCCAGGAGTGGTCCTGCGAAACCTGCCTGGCCTCACCATGACGTACCAGGTAAGCCCTGCTATCACCTACATTCGCAACATACGCCATATTGCCACGCAATACAGCAGCAACACATGTCGTCCCCATACCACTGCGCAACATATTCTCTGCTGCACGTTGGTGAATCAACGCATTCGCTCTTTTAATCGCATTCATCAATGAGAGAGCAAGATCTTCATTTTCATCCAGGTAGTAGATACTGCTTACGGTATCTACTGCGATCTCGCTCGCTACTTCCCCTGCCGCATGTCCTCCCATACCGTCGGCCACAATAAAGAGCGCTCCCTTTTTCGCCATTACCTGACCGTCTTTAGGAATGACATAAGCCATGTTGTCTTCATTATGGGGACGTTTACGGCCAACATCCGTTAGCTGTGCAACATCGAGCCGGAGTTGTTTGGACAACGCGCTTTCTCCCGTACTTCAGTAGCTCTCGATCTGTGCGCACTGCCTACTAGGCAGTTGCGGGAACTTTAGGCTATAATACACCGATGCAGAGAAAAACGCAACGTATTAAACTAGACGTTTCTGTTTGCTGCGCTCTTCTCACTCGCTTACTCATCATACTGATGCCCTTGAGTATACTCTTTCAGCTCTCAGCATGCAAGATATTTAGCCTGCGGTACTAGCATACCCATTTAGGAGATGTATAGCAGATATGATATCAACCATTCAGCAAAAACTCCTTGACTATAGAGATGAGCATTCTTTGTCTTCTACCAATAATTGGCTAGATCTCTATACCTAACTTTAGCAGAAAAATTAATCAGCGCAAGTGCATTATTTACAGATGAAGCAACACAATAATTACCTCAATTTGATATTGTATCTCCTCGTCAAAATTAGGTGCAAAAGGACCGCGATACAAGATGCACTAAAAAATAGAATATAAAGAGTTCAAACATGTAGCTAGCTGTTTTCAAGAGATAGAGAAAGCAGTCTCTCAGGCCAATAGTGCCATTTACCTATACCATTTATAGTTTCCAGAGTATACTGATGGGTGTGCATAGCGCACAATACAAGTATGGGGCCCCCTTATATAGACGATGATGGGCCATATGTGCACACTCCAGCATAACTACAACTATACAACCGCATTTATAGGTAGTCGAGATAGTCAAAATGGAATTGAGCACAGTCGGCGGCAACATAATTGAGCGCTACAGGCTTTATTCGCAGTAATTTTTAGCTCTCTTCCAGTGTAGATAAAAGCAGTTAGGATGGAGAATGTGACACTTATCCTTGTTACCACAAAAAAATCAGAGACGTTACAAGCTATGAGCATTTTATAGTCATTATGCAGAAGAAACAAGCAGGTAATGAGCAAAACGTGCAGCAAAAAACGCGGAAGATACTTTGCCTATCCTAACAACATTTACGTTGGAAGCCTGATGAGGAAAAAACAACAAGTATGCATATAGGTATTAACGCTCAGTTGTTATCCTACGGTCAGAACTATCGTAATGGTGGAGTCAGCCGTTATATCCGTTATCTATTAACCCAACTCGCAAAACAGCCTGGGGAGCACACATACACCATTTTCGTAAATGGAGCAAGATATTATCGAGCGTCTGGCCCGCCACCCCCAGATCACCTATATTTCCGCGCCATGGCCTGAGTCACGGCCTGCAGTAAGGGTTGCCTGGGAACAACTTACGCTTCCTACACTACTACGTCAGAAGCATATCGATGTTTTACATTCGCCAGTTAATGTACTACCAGAGCGTATTCCTGGGAATTGCGCAAGCATTGTAACACTTCATGATCTGGCATTTTTGCGCTTTCCTACCGTTTTGACGCGAGTAAAACGTATCTATCATCGCACATTTACTATTCGTAGCTTGCGTCGAGCAACAATGATTATTACTGTTTCCGATAGCACGAAACAAGATGCACATGAACTCGTGGATATTCCTTTTGAGCGCATGCAAACCGTCTATACATGTATAGATGAGCGTTTCTCAAACATTTTTACAGAAGAAAAGATACACTTATTTAAAGAGCAACAGAAACTTACAGAAGGTTTTATCCTGTATCTTGGAACCCTTGAGCCACGTAAGAATATTGATACGCTGATTGATGCTTACGCGCGTCTACGTCAGATCCACGGAGTACAAAAGAAGCTTGTACTGGCTGGCGGTAAAGGATGGCTCTACGACGCAATATTTGAAAAAGTGAAACAGCTAGGACTGGAAACAGAAGTTATTTTTCCTGGTTTTGTTACAGACAGCGACCAGGTGCTCTGGTATCAAGCAGCCGCGGCCTTTGCCTACCCATCGCTCTATGAAGGCTTTGGCATCCCGGTTGCAGAGGCATTAGCGTGCGGCACTCCTGTCGTCACTTCAAATGTATCCAGCCTGCCAGAGGCCGGTGCAAACCTGGCGCTCTGTGTCAATCCCTACGATGTAGCCGCGTTGACTGAAGCACTTTATCAAGCATTAAGCGACGAAACTCTTCGTCAAAAGTGTCAGATGCTAGCACCAACCATTGCACAACGATTTTCAGCTCAGGCAATGGTCGAAAAAACTATTGCAGCCTATGAACGGGCGGCTTCGTTTCGTTCACAACAAAGTATCACGTTCGATCAATAGTATTATAGAGATAGTTCAGAAGAAATGGCTTGAATTGTGAATAGCGGTGAAGTATCATCAGTACCAAGAATAAATACAGGCACGACCCAGGAGATGATTGGTGGGGCAACAGGACCTATCACAAAGGTTATCTCCGAGCGACGATCAAATCGTCGTCAGTGGCGTATTGCAGAATACATTATTATGCTTATCCTGGATGCTGCTCTCCTGTACATAGCGTTCCATCTTGCCTATAAATTACGCTATGATATTATTCCATACACCCCTATAAGGCATATTATAGATGTATTGAGAAGCAACTTTATTGGTGGCCGAGATGCAATTCCACAAGCGAGAAAAGCAATTGATGTGCAGTTTGCGCCACTAGAAATATGTGTGATAGTCGGCCTACTGCTCATTTTTGTAACACGCCGACTCTACAACTTCCGCTTAACTGGCAGTTGGCTGCGCCAGGTATGGGCTATTATAGTTGCAACCACCATTGGTATGGGCATTTTGATTACCTACTTTTTCTTTTTTCAAAACCCTAACCAGATAGCCCCCATCGCCATCAACTCGCCAAACTCCCGCATTCTCGTTCCTTTCATCTGGGTGGCTACAATTTTAGTGCTAAGCATAGGTCGCCTGATCGTTTCAGGGACAATGAGCATGCTCCATCGCATGGGTCTGGGCGAGACGCGTGTGCTCGTCGTAGGTTCGGGTCGCCTTGGGAAGATGGTTATGCAGTGTATGGCCGCAAGTCCCGATTTAGGATACCTGGTTGTTGGTTTCCTCCATGACCTCAATGAGACTCCTGGTGACTTCGGTCGCTTCAGGATGCTGGGCACTATCAACGATATCGGGACGGTCATACGCTCTATGCATGTAGATGAGGTCATTATCGCGCTACCCGCAAATATGCACCAGCATGCAATTCGCAGCGTGAAACTGTGTGAACGCCTCGGCGCTTCCTTCAAACTTATCCCTGATTTATATGAAATGAATCTTTCGCGAATTGACATGGATACCATCGAGGGTATTCCACTGATCGGTATTAAACAAGTTTCATTGAACAAAACGCAGCGGTTTATTACACGTCTCATAGATATATGCGTCTCAGCAAGCGCCTTACTCATAGGACTACCTCTCTGGCTTTGCGTTGCGCTGGCAGTACGCCTTACATCAGAAGGGCCAGTCATATTCAAACAGACACGCGTCGGCTTACAGGGAGAGCACTTTTCCATGTACAAATTCCGTTCGATGTATAAGGATGCAGACCAACGCGTAGCTCAATTACAGGCTCAAAATGAGGCAAAGGGTCCCTTATTCAAAATGAAAGCGGACCCGCGTATTACACCAGTAGGAAAATTCCTTCGCCGCACAAGTCTGGATGAGGTAATGCAACTTGTCAATATATTGAAAGGTGATATGAGCCTTGTGGGGCCTCGTCCACCGCTACCACGCGAGGTCGCACAATATGAAGAATGGCAAAAGGGCCGCCTGGCTATCAAACCTGGCCTGACCGGCCTCTGGCAGGTACGTGGCCGCAGCGATATTAGCTTCGATGAGGGCGTGCTAATGGATCTCTATTATATTGAAAACTGGTCTTTGCGCCTTTATATACAGATTTTATTGCGCACAATTCCAGCAGTTTTATTCAGTCGAGGAGCATATTAAGCGCATGAAAGTTGCATTGGTGCATGACTATCTAAATCAAATGGGAGGGGCAGAGCGGGTTGTAATGGCTTTTCATGACATTTTCCCTGACGCCCCTGTTTATACTTCGATCTACGATCCTCAGCGTGTCGATCCGGCATTTCAAAAAATGGATATCCGCACATCGTTCATGCAAAAATTACCATTGGTGACAAAGCATCACCAACCTTATTTACCCTTTTATCCATTCGCGATGGAAAATCTCGATCTTCGTGGTTATGACCTGGTTTTAAGTAGTTCGAGCGCCTTCGGCAAGGGTGTGATTACCAGGCCAGAGACTATGCATATTTGTTACTGCCATACACCTATGCGCTGGTGCTGGAACTACGATGAGTATGTGGAACGTGAGCACCTGGGCAAGATCGCGCGTAGTATACTCCCTTTTATGATCACAGGGTTGCGCGTCTGGGATCAGACAAGTGCGATGCGCGTCGATCATTTTATCGCTAACTCTCCTGTTGTTGCGGAACGTATCAAAAAGTATTATCGACGTGAAGCAGCCTATATTCCACCACCCGTTGATGCAAGCCGTTTCTCTTTCGATCCCGCTAGCGTCCCTGAAGACTATTTTCTTGTTCTTAGCCGACTGGTACCCTATAAACGCATCGACCTTGCCATCCAGGCCTGTAATCAACTACAATTACCTCTGGTAATTATCGGCGGAGGACGCGATCTGGACCGTTTAAAACAAATGGCAGGTCCAACGATTCGCTTTATGGGGAGACTCTCGGATGAAGAGGTGATCTACTATATCACGCACTGCCGTGCGTTTTTGTTCCCGGGCGAAGAGGACTTTGGTATTACACCTCTAGAAGCACAAGCTTGCGGACGCCCGGTTATCGCTTATGGTGCCGGTGGAGCATTAGCATCGATTGTCGATGGCATCACCGGTGTGTTCTTCCAGGAACAGACCGTAGAGAGCCTGGCCGCAGCGCTCAGCTCATTTAGTGAATGTGTATTTGATCCTCATGTCATTCATAATCATGCCCTCGAATTCGATACACCCCTTTTTCGACGCCGTATTTTGCAGTTTATTGAGGCGAAACTGAGCGAAGGAAAGGCAGAAACAATGTTACCGACGAATGACATCATTCGCTAAATACCAGCAATATCCCAAGAAAGGGTTCAAGACAGTGGAACTACGTGCGTATTGGGCAATTATCAGGAGGCGTTTCTGGATTATTGCACTCGTGGTAGGAGTGGTCGTGCTTTATGTGGGCTATCAGTATTATACAACCCATATAACACCCAATGCATCCAAAATGTATTCATCCAGTATTACGATGAGAATTGCTCTTCAGGATAATAATCGCAACGCGAATCAGAGCTATGCCGATTATGTGGCAACCTCTGAAACTCTCGCCGACGAATTTGTTACGGGACCATTACTTACCTCAGATGACTTTGCGGTAAAGGTGACACAGCAACTTCAAAGTGATACAAATGTAATTACACAACGTTTTGGCACGAAAGCGGACCTTGGCTCATTGCAAGATCCAACTGCTATTACGGCCGCTCTCAAACCTACGCGCTCTCATGCCCTGGTGACGATAGATGTGCTCTGGAATACCCAAGCTGGTGCCTGGGCAATCGCACATGCAGTCGGCGAGGTCAGCCAGACTAGCGTACCACACTACCTCGATTATGAAGTGCGTGGACAAATTGTCGGTAGCGAGACAAATCATCCACTAGCAGCCGCTGAAATTGTTAGTGATGCAACTACACCCAAATTAGATAACTCTGCAGGAGGCGGCAAGACAATCCTATTATTAGCATTACTCGTTGTCGGATTCATTATTGCTCTTGCACTGGCCTTGCTGGTTGAATATCTTGATGATCGTATCCGTACTACCGATGATGTAGTGCAATTGCTTCAATTACCAGTTTATGGTGAAGTGCCTCGTCCACCCACATCTCAACATCCTGAACGCCACCGGCTTTTAGTACGATAGCTCTTACCAGGCCTGTTATATTGACAGAGGAAAAAAGAGCGGCTATATTTAGAATGGTTTAAAACAGGCCACAAGGAAGTAAGGCGGAGAACCCAAAACATCCTCTCCGCTTCTTTCTATGCCTGATAAGACAAAGGAGCAATTTTGTGGGCACGCCATCACAAGAGCAGGCCAAATTACTTACAGACTATGATACAGGATCAGCATATAATTTAGCCTATCAGACACTCTTTGCAAATGTTCGTTTTAGCTGGGATAATACACCGGGACAGTTCCATACTGTTTTATTTACAACACCAGCTACCTATGCAAATAAAAATATTACACTGGCAAATATCGCAATCGCGGCCGCCCAAAATGGCACACCCACTGTTTTGATCGACGTTGATGTACATGCCTCCGGTCTACAACAGTACTTTGGCCTGGGTGAACATCCTGGCTTGAGCGATTTGCTGCTCATGGAAAGTGCAATTACCCTGCAGAAGCTAGGTTCTTGCCTGCAGAAAACGCCTATTTCCGATCTGACATTCTTAAGTGCAGGATCGAAAATACAACAACCTCAAGATATAAGCCGACAGCTTTCATTTAAATTAAAAAGTATCATTGATGGGCTACGGCAGTTGCTTGAAGGGGATGAGAGCCGACAAGGCTTGATTATCTTCAACAGCCCACCAACACTCTCAAGTATCGATACAGCACTTATTAGCGCTTTTGTAGATCAGACATTTCTGCTCATCGCATCTGGACAGACCACACGAGCACAAGCAAAAAAAGCGCGAGAACTGCTAGAGCGTGCCCACGCAAAAGTAGCAGGGCTCATTATGTTGGATGCCTGATAGAGAAACTCATTCTACATGGCAAAACCAATAGCGCAATTTATGAGGAGGACATAGAATGCAAGGACGATCAGGCTCAGGAGAGGGACCTATGGATAGACCTTCAGAACCACGACTTCCCTCTCTGAATGGGACTAGTAAGCTCAGGGCAATCCCACAGCGTCCTCCCGGCATGACACGGCTTGAGACCGCTCCCGAAATACCACGTGTGCCACGACCACAACGTGAACAACCTCAACCAGGGAAGGTGCATAGGCGCATGTTTGTCCTTTGCACTATACTTGCAATTGCAGCCGTGATCGCTGGTATTATCGGTTATCTTATCGGCCTCGGATTGACGAATAGTTCCGCTCCCGGAGCAACAGCCGTTGATTTCCTTACGGCTCTTTCAAATACAGATTACAAGAAAGCTTATACAGATCTTGGCCCTGCAATTACTATTTCTTTGACACCACAACAATTCACAACACAAGCAGAAACACTGGATCGCTGCTATGGCCCGATCAAAAACTATTCTTCAGTCATGGATAGCGCTACCAATGAGAATAATATTCAGAGTTATACATATACAATTACACGTAGCAAACTGTCCCAGACATATCAATTGCATATTAAACTGCAACAAAGTTCACAGCCCGGTGACTCAAGATGGGAGATCATCGATTATGGCAACAGTTTAGGGCCAGGACAACATGCTCCTGCTTGTAGCAAATAACCAGTTCATAAAAAATAGGCCAGGATAATTCGCAAGCAATTTATCCTGGCCTAACTTTAACACTCAAAACGCTTAAATTCGGGGAGTGAAATCTCCGCAGGCCAGAGGGTCCATATCAGATTGTGATGTCGTATCTGCTACATGACTCCCCTGATGAATATTAATGTACCAACCACTACGAGGAATCGCAGCAACATTATCAATAGTTGTTGTGGAATTGCCATCACCCGTTGCATTGACTACAATCGGGTTCAGCGTATAGACGATCTTACCCTGGCTTACACAACTCCCAACATGAATATGTGCCGCATGCTTCGAATTAGGCGCGAGACCTTTTATTGTGACCGTTACTGCCAGCTGGTTATTCGTAACTGTTAGCTCTGCTAGCCCGCTCGCGGCCTGATTAGGCACCGATGTCTCGTTCAGGGTTGCAGTTGAGCTTGCAGCAGCCGATGAGTTGAATATATCGGCACAAGACACCGCCAGCCCTTGCGCGGATGTACTTATACCAGGACCATTACGAACATCTACATACCAACCAGTGGCCGGGATTCCGTTAGTCACGCCTTTGATCTTTGTAATTGTGTTCGCAAAACCAATAGTATCTGCTACGACGTTTGACAACGGGTAGATACTATTTCCAGAACTCTTACAACTCCCACTATTGATGAATGCCGGGTGCGTACTCTTAGGATATAACCCCGTCAGGGCAATCCGCACGGTTAAAACATGGGAAGAATGATCCCATGTAAGTTCGACAGTACCTGATGGCGTGTGTCTGATAATCGCATTTGCACTATTTACTGTTGAGCTAGTAGGAACTGCAACATTTCCTCCAGGCGAAGAATTGCTTGTGTCACAAGCAGCCAGAAGTAACATTATAGCACCTAAAAGTAAAATAAAATGGACCCTTTTTTGCCTGATGAAATATTTTGTAAACATATCAACTCCTCTATTGCATTTTTCACTTTCACATGTATTATAGTATTAATTACACTAAAAAACAAATATGCACATATCTATATTAAAAATTTATATATGCATAGCATAGCAGATTTTGCATATTTTATCTCTATCCTGCTTTGGGCAAATCGCTCTCCCTCGCTTCTTGTGTGCATGCCTTTCCAGGATTTTTGACTAATGCAGTTAGAATTGTGTGACAAAACAGAATTCATGAGCAACTAGATTGACCAAAACCCTGCAAAGCATGTATGATAAAAAACAATACAAAGAAAAAAACTGTAGAGAAGATCTCAATGTGTCCGTTGACTAACATAGCCATATACCAAATATAGATAGAAGATAATCATGACAACTAGTTTGGAGAGCATTAGTACCCGATGAAAAATTTTTGGCAAACCTTAGAAAGGCCCATCTTTATCCTGGCACCAATGGAAGATGTGACAGATACTGTACTCAGACAAGTTATTGCTCGCTGCGGGAAACCGGCTGTTTTTTTTACTGAGTTTACCAATGTTGAAGGGATGTTCTCAAAAGGAGAACGCTTTGTTAATCAACGGCTTCGTTATACTGAAGAAGAACGACCCCTTGTGGCACAAATATGGGGAACGCGCCCTGAGAATTTTTTCAAAGCGGCCAAAAAACTGATTGAGATGGGTTTTGACGGGGTTGACTTAAATATGGGCTGTCCCGCATCTGGCGTGATGCAAAAGGGGGCTTGTTCGGGGCTTATTAATAACAGGCCACTCGCTAAAGAGATTATCGATGCGACAAAAGAAGGGGCAGCCGGCATTATCCCTGTTAGCATCAAAACACGACTGGGCTTTCGTGCCATTGATTTTGATTGGATTACGTTTGTCCTTGAACAAAAGCCTGCTGTACTCACAGTTCATGCACGGACCGTTTCCGAAATGTCTAAAGTTCCGGCACATTGGGATAAGCTCAAAACAGTTGTTGAAGCGAGAAATACGATCAGCAGCACGACGCTGATTATAGGGAACGGTGATATCAAATCACTCAGCGACGCAAGACAAAAAGTTGCTGAAGCCGGAGCAGATGGAGCAATGATAGGCAGAGGCATCTTTGAGAACCCCTACCTCTTCTCAGAACATATCACCCTGAGCGATAAAACAGCTGAAGAAAAAATGCACCTGCTACTAGACCACTTGCAGCTCTGGCAAGATACCTGGGGAGACGCAAAGCATTTCCCAACGCTACGTAAATTTTTTAAAGTCTACGCCAACGGCTTCCCAGGCGCACAGGATCTACGAGTACAACTGATGGAAACACAAAGTCCTGAAGAAACAAAACAGCTAGTGAACTCATTCTTACATGCTTTTTCTTCTTGAGATGCTACAAGATTTTCCAGAACAAAAGGGGCTCTTCATCAGAAGAGCCCCTTTTGTTCTGGAAAATCTTGTAGCAGGTATTTCTTTACCAAAATAAGCGCTACAAAGTAGCCCATAGTAGAATGCAGAATAACTAGCAGAGGAAGAAAAATAGAGAGAAGAAAGCATCATGCTTTGTTCATCCCCAAATTGACAAAAGGTCCAGTCACTAGCACTGACGTTGTGCAGATAGACAAGAACAGGCGTCCCTCACATCACTAGACCAGCACTCCTTCGATTTCGCCAACTAATTTTTGAATTTCACGGAGGCGTTGTTCAGCAATCTCAACATTTTCTAATGCCTGGGCTAAAATACGTGCCTCTAGTGAGGGGTATGTTTCGGCGATCTCGGGATCAATAGAACCACCCAACAGCTCAAGGGCACGGTTCAAATTGTTTTCCAAGGCTCCAATTGACATA
Organism: uncultured Chloroflexia bacterium; assembly: GCA_963850365.1. GTDB lineage: Bacteria > Chloroflexota > Ktedonobacteria > Ktedonobacterales > Ktedonobacteraceae > Dictyobacter. The sequence continues at coordinate 459,031 of CAWKKX010000005.1, read as the reverse complement.
GTTTGCTACCTCTCAAAGCTTAGAACTCGGAATACTACCAATGGGACGATCTATATAGACAGTGCTTTACCAGTAACAAATACACACTCCGCTTAACTTCTACTACGTAAACCCATGCTCATTGGTTACAATCAGCAACACAACTTCCTATTTGTCACCTGTACTTACGTTCATATTACACTACACGCAAACAGCAACTCAATTGAGGCTAGTAATATCCTCACAACACTATCACAATCGTCCTTTTTGCCTATCCGATACCCTATGGCTGTAGGCAACGGAAAAAACCATAATCCCTTTATGAATGGGTCCGGTCTCGCACACAGACTACTAAACTCTACCGGCCAGCCAGGCTATCGTCATCTACTTAATAATGTTGCTATAATCATCATAGCAGGGTTTACCAGACAATACAACAAATGAGTACCTCTTTACATGCTACACATCCTCAACACACAATTATGCTTCCATAAAGAAACAAACCTTGACTTTTCTCTAGAGATAGGGTATAATACTGATATTCCTTCAAAGGAATTTACCAGGGAAACAAAGAGACCTTGGCACTTGGCTAAAGCCTTGCATAAGTACCCCCGAAAGGAGATTTTACTTATGATTATAATGAAGAAACCAATTCGCCTGCTCGGAGTTGTATTTCAAATTGACCAGGAGTGCCCGTAAATGCGGGTTGGCCGAATCCCCTGAGCGTCACGCCACTTTCTGTACCAACCTCAAAACTTTTATGGGTTTTGCATAGTTTTAGACGCCTATATGCGTCCAGGGTGGCAGAGGTAAACAGGAGATGTAATTGCCCATAACGCAGTTACCTATCAATAGTGTCAATATAGGACTCGGTTGACGTAACACGGGAGTTGTGAAGAAAAAAAGACACAACGGGGCTGGATTACTGCAGTGATCCAGCCCCGTTTTTTGCCTCTTTTCTTCAGTCTTCTCCAAGGGAAAGCACCGCCATAAAAGCTTCTTGTGGGATTTCGACGTTGCCTACCATCTTCATACGTTTCTTCCCTTCTTTTTGCTTCTCCAACAATTTTCGCTTACGCGAGATATCTCCACCATAACACTTGGCAAGCACGTCTTTCCGTACAGCCTTCACGGTCTCACGTGCCACAACACGCGAACCGATGGCAGCTTGAATTGGTACTTCAAAAAGCTGGCGCGGGATAAGGCTACGTAGCTTTTCGACCAGAGCCCGGCCCTGGTGATAGGCATTTTCACGGTGCAAAATCAATGAGAGCGCATCGACCGGCACTGCATTTACAAGAATATCGAGCTTAACAAGATCAGACGCCTGGTAACCCGCGAAGCTATAATCAAGCGATGCATAACCCTGTGTACGCGACTTCAGCTGATCATAAAAGTCTATGATAAGTTCTGCGAGTGGCATATTATAAGTCAACAAGACACGCTCGGCCTCAATATACTTTAGATCTTTATAGTTACCACGCCGTGAGGTAACCAGGTCCATAATAGTGCCAATATAGCGCGATGGTGTAAAGATCGAGATATCCATCCATGGTTCTTCAATCTTCTCGATCTCTCCAAATGAAGGCATATCAGAAGGATTTGCGACCTCAATCACCTCTCCGCCCATCTTCGTGACGTGATACTCCACACTGGGTGCGGTAGCGAGAATTTCCAGGTCATATTCGCGCTCCAGACGCTCCTGAACGATCTCCATATGAAGCAGGCCCAGGAAGCCACAACGAAAACCAAAACCCAGCGCATTTGACGTTTCAGGCTCATAGAAAAGGGATGCATCGTTCAACTTCAAACGATCCAGCGCGTCACGTAACTCTGGATAGTCGCTACTATCGACGGGATAGAGGCCAGCAAAAACCATCGGTTTAGCGGGTCGATAACCGGGCAAGGGTTCGATATGACCAAGTGCACCCGGAACCGTCATCGTATCACCAACGCGACAGTCCTTCACATTCTTGAAGCCGGTTGCAACATATCCAACCTCGCCGGTTGTCAATAACCCGGTCGAGATCAGACGAGGTTGAAAATAGCCAGCCTCTAGAATCTCAGCGGTACTTCCAGAGGCCACCATTGCCAGGCGTTCCCCCTGACGCAAGCGGCCATCGATGATACGCACATAGGCGATAACGCCTTTGTATGCATCATAGTGAGAGTCAAAGACCAGGGCACGTAATGGATTATCAATCGCGCCGCCAGGAGGGGGGACGTTCTTTACAATCGCCTCCAGGATGTCCTGGGTACCAATGCCCTCTTTCGCAGAGGCCAGGATGCTTTCCTCTTGTGGGATACCAATGACATCTTCTACTTCTTGCTTGACCTTATCAGGGTCAGCGCTTGGCAGATCAATTTTATTGATAACAGGAATAATGGCGAGATCAGCCTCAACCGCAAGATAAAGATTGGCCAGTGTCTGCGCCTCGATGCCCTGGGTGGCATCAATTACCAGTAAAGCCCCTTCACAGGCTGCGAGACTACGAGAGACCTCGTAGGTAAAATCGACATGACCAGGAGTATCAATAAGATTTAATTCGAATTCTTCGCCATTGAGGGCATTATAGCGCATACGCACGGCCTGTGCTTTAATCGTAATACCCTTTTCACGCTCAAGATCCATCTGATCGAGCGTCTGTTCGAGCAACTCACGTTTGGAAACCGTTCCTGTGTATTCTAATAGGCGGTCGGCGAGTGTAGACTTGCCATGGTCGATATGGGCGATAATACAAAAATTTCTAATATGTGCCAGATCGGTCATTCTATTATTCCTCCACACAACACCTCATCACCATCCTTGCCGCCATAAAACACGGCGGCCTGTCCTGGCGTGATGGCACGCTGTGGGTGTACCAATGTTACTTGCACGCGATTTCCCGCAAGTGGAGTTACCAGCGCAGGCTGCTCAGGAGCTTTATAGCGAACGCGTACCAGAGCTTCAAATGGACTGCCAGGCGTTTCGCCACTCAGATAATGCATTGTGCCGACAAAAAACTCGCTCTGCTCCAGCGCAGAGGCCGCACCAACAACAAGCGCGTTATGCTGTGCATCAATTTTGAGGACATGCAAAGGTTCAAGGGAGGTTAGCCCAAGCCCCTTGCGCTGCCCAATAGTATAATAGGCTAAGCCACGGTGGCGGCCCAGCGTATTACCCTGTTGATCATAGATAGGTCCGGGTCTGGGTATCGAGATTAATGCCCCGGCCGACGATGTGCCAGAGGTGCCTGTAGCACCAACGGGCAACGCCATTTCCATTTCTCTCGATGCGGCATAGCGATCTATAAAGCCGCGATAATCGTTCTTGGCGACAAAGCAAATTTCCTGGCTCTCCGCCTTTGTCGCAACCGTCATACCACGCTCAGCTGCCATTGCGCGGACCTGTGGCTTTGTATAGATGCCTAAAGGGAAACAAGCGTGTGCCAACTGGAACTGATTCAAGACATGCAGAACATATGACTGATCCTTTTCAGGATCAACGCCACGCCGCAAACGACGCTTTCCCGTGAGAGGGTCATCATCAACGCGTACATAATGACCGGTCGCCAGATAATCAGCATTGAGAGCCAGAGCACGCTTGAGCAACACAGTAAAACGGATATGGCGATTACAGTTCAGACAAGGGTTGGGAGTACGTCCTGCTACATAATCTTCGTAGAAGGAGTCAACAATCTGCTCTTTAAACTCTTGCTCTACATTCACCAGATAGAAAGGCATATCGAGCATACGCGCAACGCGTCTGGCATCATCGACAGATTCCAGCGAGCAGCATTTATTTTGCACGACGCGCTCAACTCCATCATCTTCATCTTCAATAACGCCCGACTCGGACCAGAGACGGAGCATAATACCGATTACCTCATGGCCCTGTTCTTTGAGGAGTGCAGCGGCGACTGAGCTGTCTACGCCGCCGCTCATTGCGACGACTATTCGTGCCATGTTAAAAGTTCCTGCTTGTTGTTACTATTTCAGTATCCCTACTTTCAGTATCCCTCAGCGGATCGACATTACGTCTCAGCCAGACCGCTCACGCCTTGAAGGATCATATAAGGGAAAACCGAAAAGGTCAAGTGTTTTTGCACTAGAAAGTAAAGTATGGTAGTTGTTTACATTGTCTATAGAAAAAGACTAGCCGACTGTGGGCTAGCCTTCCGAATGGCAACAATACAGTAATTAATATATGGTGCCCTTTGTTACCAACGTTAAGAGTAACATAGCCGGGCGTGCTTGTCAATTGTCAAGTATGGCAGGTTACCAGGCTGAACAGCTATAGGAGGTCTCTACTCTCTACCGCTTCTATTACACTCGACGGCAAACAAGGTTTCGTGTATAATGGCTACAATAGGCAAAATGTTACGAGTGCCATAGCGCCTTGAACCCACTTTGAAGCATGTCTTAATGGTAGGGTGGGCCTATTGTGAAGAACACAAACGACGATCAAGCTCGGCTGGCCGATATTTTTCGAGAGGCTAGTGGGCAAGGAGCAAGCAAAGATGCCAAAGAAGTCAGTAGCTGCACGCAATGGAATGCAGCGTCAGAAACCGAGAAGTCAGAAATCTTTTGAGCTTGTCCGTCCAGACGCGGAGGAGCAAGAAAGTGAAGCCCCACTAAGAGCGGCAGCGACGGCAAACAGTATATCTACCGTACCAGCCACTCCTCAACCGCAAGATCGTACACAACCAGAGCCAGAACGGCAAGCCAAAAGCGGCGCTACGGCCGTAGCGACCCAGGAAGCGGTTCCTGAAACGAAAACGAAAAGCGAGAGTACAGCTGCACCAGTCGTAAAGACCAGTGCCTCTACACGTGTGGCACGTCGGCAAACAACGCAAAAGGTCCAGCAGCGCAGTTCTACAACACTGATAACAGCCGAGCATTTCGCCTACGTACGTCGCGACCTGATGATTATTGCTACGCTAGCAATTCTGATGTTCACGGCTATTATTGTGCTCTACTTCGTCTTCGGTCGTGGCGCTTAAAAAAACAGTGAGGAGATTCAACCATGGTATAAAAACTATTGCGCAATGCACAATAGTTTTTATACCATGGTTGAATCTCTTCACTTAATAAATAAGAAAAGAAAAATGAACACAGTAATTGTGAGTGAGATTGCGCAGAAAAAGATAGAAAGATGAGGCACTGACAAAAGTGTTTCAGTGCCTCTCATCTTTAGCAAAGGTTTGCGCACTACGGCAAAGCAAGCCTTATACGAATTGAAACTAGTGTGTAAGTGGGCCAGTGCCTAAGCCGCTGAGTATTCCATGACGATGAGCAGCAGGGATCGTCACACCTAAAACGCGCTGCATAGCCATTGTATGGCAGCAATCGCCCCAATCATGGAAGAATCGACAGGTACATTGCCAGTCGCCATCATTGTAGGTGGTAGTATGCGTATCGTTCTCACCCTGGAAATTTGCTTCGAAGCGAGTGAACTGTATACGCTCGGGTTCTTCCGCGTAGCGTTTCGCCTTTGCAATCTTGTTGATCATACTTGAATTCATGATCGCACTCTCCTTCAAATCTAACAACCACTTCGTATCCACTTGTCGTTTATCGTTTATCGTATCCGCCAAAACGGCGTAGCCTACAGCATTGTATGCATTGATAGAATGGAAAAGGCTTTTCCCCTCCTTTCGTTAGCGCAAATAACACTCCTAAATCGCATAATGCGCTTTAGTAGAGTAGTGGCTCAACCAATGAAGAAAAATCGATGAGCCCGAGAAGAAAGAGTATAATAAAAAAAGCTGTAAGAAATGAAAAAGCACCAGGGACACTTCTACCCTAGTGCGCATCTACGTATTGTTATTGATCTTAATCGCGGGGTCAGTCTCATCTGCAGTCGCCGAAAGTAGTGGTTTATCTGACGCTTCTATCGAGACTATACACATAAGCATTTTACCTCACGTAGAAATAAGCCAAGTACCAATGCCTATACATCCACTATAACTATGAGCCAGCCAGTGGGATATAGGCTGAATTTTAAATCGTGAATGTCTCTTACTCTTGCAGCCAATTATACCATAGAGATAGGTGAAAGTCCACCCTTTACAAAGAGATCTTCTTCGTGATAGCTTTTTGTGATGTCTCGCAAGGTTTCACATTATGCTACTACATATCATCGCAGTGCCTTACTCTATAGCAGTAAACAATTGTGTGCAATCTAGAGAGCGACAAGACAGCGCCCCTCGCTTACAAGCTCATCGTAGACAGCTAACATACAGTAAGCGACATTTTTCCAACTGAATTGTAAAACAGAAGGGCGAGCAGCAGCACTCATCCTGGCATGCAAAGTAGCATCGCGTAGAAGCATATCGATATGTTCAGCAAAAAAGCCAGAGCAACGAGGAACCAGAAAGCCCGTCTCATTATGGCAAACCACAGTTGTAAGACCCCCGGCGCGTGTCGCCACAACGGGGGTCCCACACGCAAGCGATTCTACGGCTGCAAGGCCAAAGCTCTCGTGATAAGATGGCACGACAGTAACATCTGCCGCGCTATAAAGCAGGGGCATTTCTTCGCGGGGTCGAGCCCCCAGAAAGTGCACACGATCACTAAGGCATAAATCCTGAGCCAGAGCTCGAAGCTTCTGGAGGTCACTATCACCTGTCAGGCTACCACCTGCAATGACGATCTGAGCGTTTTTTTCTGCCATCAAAGCACCCGCATGCAAAAGCAGATCCGGGCCTTTAAAGGGATCGAGGCGACCAGCAAACAACAACATTGGACGTGATTGATCGAGGCCGAGTTGAGCACGGGCCTCCTGCCGACCGTGAGGGGTAAAAAGAGCAAAATCCACACCACAAGGAATTATTTGCACCTGGCTCGTATTCGCGCCGCAATAGCGCATCATTTGAGTGCGTTCGTCGGCAGTCGCAGCGATGATGCGATCCACATCATGTATCAAGCGCTGCTCCATTTCGAGACGAACGGCCGGCTCAGGTGCATCAGGATTTGCCGCTTGTTTTAAACCACCCAGGGTATGAAACATCGTAATATGGGGAACATTCCAGTAGCAAGCCAGACGCATAGCAGCAACGCCTGAGAGCCAGTAGTGGCTATGTATCACATCGTACTGGATGTATTCACGACGACGGAACTCATCGACATGCCGGGCAAATGTTGGGGTGTACTGATAAAGATCTTTTTTATGGATCGGAGCAACAGGTCCAGCCTTCACGTGAATGACTCGAACGTTGGGAAAAAGTGAAACTACTTTTGGGAGATCCGCATTTGTCCAGCGGGTAAAGATATCAACTTTAATATTCTGGTAGGAAAGTTCTCGACATAATTCGCGAATATAGACATTCATGCCTCCTGCATCCTTTGTACGTCCAGGGCTATCCAGCGGCGACGTGTGGATACTGAGCATGGCAATAGCATGCGACATAGAGAGTCAGCTCCTCTTTCTTCGATTGTGATGGATTATAGGTTACAGATGCGCGGCCAGCGACCCTCGCAGGCAAAGCGCCAGAGTGTGGGCATAAGAATTCCTCCCTTCTATTTCTCTTATAGAAGAACAATATAGAGCGATATATCTATTTCATAGGAAGCAAAAATGGTTTATTAGTAACAGCCAGTAGTTACTGCTCCCTAGCACGAAGTTCATTAATTGCATCAAACATATCACGTGTATCGATGCCAGAATGCTGTGAAATTTCGCGTAAGCAATTGATGCGCCTGGTAAATGCCGCCATAAAGTCTTGCGATGAGAGCCCTACCCCCACCGCCAGCTCATCGAGGATAGGCTGATCAGCATGCTCAAAGCTATCATCGAACGAATTCCAGAGAGAGAGAGGAATAGGCACAGCAACATCCGGGCGCATAGGATCGGCATCAGGCTGAATAAAATGGGTTGTAAACCAGCGACGTCGGGCGGGGTAAGAATTGCCGACCAACCCAATATTTACTACCAAACCTAGCCGTCGGATATCATTAGCACTGAGGCGAAGATCATGTTGATACATAGAAAGCACATCATCGATAGTATCAGCGTGCACACTTGTAGCGATATGATACCCCTGAGCAGGAAGTTGTAGATAACGGCGAGCAATACGACCCCACATATAAATAGGCAAATGATCACTCACCTCATTGCACAGCGCATAGGTTGTAGATGGATTAATATCGGGCAAGTGCGTAAAAGAAAATTTCTCATACATACCAGACATATAGGCCAGTGCAGTCCCCTCCGGCAAGAACTGTAAGAGTGCATTAAGTGTTGTTGTCTTCCCTACCCCTGGTTGGGGGTCGGTTGGGCCGGCCACAGTCAGTGAGGCACCATGTTCAAGGAGCAACCAGATCAGAGCAACAGTTTCAGCATCTACGCTGTCAAGCGCAATAATCTGGGCCAGTGAAAGAGGCCGGCGCGACTCATAGTGCCAGTAGTAACGTTCGTATGGGTCACGAGGATCAAACATGCTGTGCTTCCCTTCCAAGAGCAATCAGAGCGATGCTATTTTGACTGCATACAAGACTACAATTTTTGTCTTCCTGCTTCCGAGGCTAGTGCTGACTGCTCTGACAGGGATGCTTCTTCGCGTTTTGGCGCTTCAGATTGTGTTGCCTCAGATTTTGGAGGTTCGGGAGCGCGGGGCTTTAGCCAACCTGGCTGCGGGTTCCAACCAATAGAAACAACATGTGGATGCTCTTCTTGATCGATCTCCACCATACTTACTGAAGCATTGTCAATGTGGATAGAGCCAGCACGAGCAGTATCCAGACCTGTATAATGTGCAACGAGTAATTTCACCACATCGGCGTGGGCCACAAACACAAGGTAAGAACCGATATTTTCGCTAGAGCGCCAACGCTCCACTGCTGCTACAGCTCTCTGCTGAACCTGTCCAAAGGTCTCAACGCCATCGGGGGCAATCATTGGATCTCTTACATATGCTTTCCATGCTGGATCGCTTTTTGACACCTCATCAACCGTCTTCCCAGCCCAGGGACCCACATTCGTATCCATAAGATCTGGCTCGTGTAGCACTGTTAGATTGCGTTCAGCCGCCAGATAAGCAGCAGTAGCGAGCGCACGCTCCAGGGGGCTACTTACGACTGCGCTAATTGGCAAAACCTTGAGTGCTGTCGCCAGGCGAGCTGCCTGTTGATGACCAACCTCATTAAGAGCTACACCTGGAAGTTGTCCAGGTAGACGGTGTTCAAGATTCCAGGTTGTTTGCCCGTGTCGAACAAAGAGCAGAGTTTGTTTCATACGATTTTGTACATTTCCTATGTTTTGTTTTGGATGAAGCAAGAAGCGTATACGCCAGCACAAAAAAAGAACGCCAACGCTGAGATAGATACACAGGATATGTATCCATCCATATACAATTCTTAACGCCAGGTAGTCTTGCGGGTGCTTCATGCGCAGGTAATCTCCACTCGCAAGGTGTTTGTGGTGATTGTCGGACGCCATGCCTGATTTTGCTCTTAGCACCTTACAGAGTTTATCTGAGCTAACCAGTATATAATTTTACAGCCGAGTCAACTAATGTATCTCATTGTATCAGCGCAGGGGTTGAAGGTCAAACGAAACATACCCGAACATCCTCAAGAAGTGACGCATATATATGGCATGTATGGATAAGTTACAATCGGCAAGCTGAAAAAAAGCGCTACGATTATTGATCGTAGCGCTTTTTATTGAAATGCCAGGTACTAATCAGGTCTGCGTGGTGCGATAGCTGACGGAACATCGATAGCTCCAAGCAGCGTATTGCCAGAAGAGAAGGCGGTCGTTTTTTCTAAACTCTGCTCAATCTGTGGAATGGCACCAGAAGTACAGACACTGGCTGGCTGGTTCTGAGTAATGCTACAGATGGAGGCAGTGATATAGTTAGCCGAACCAAGCATACTCTGCGAGATCTTGCTATTGGAATCTTTCATCTGGTCAATAATCTGTTGATAGCTATTGCCAATCAGAAGATCAGGGGCGTAGAAAGCACCGGATGAGACCAGCTGATTGCCCATATCCATAAATGGGAAAGACCCGGAGCTTTGCGAATAGGGCGGGGCATCATATGTAGTCACCAGCTGCTGCTCATCCGAGGTAAGCGGCTGTAAAGCCTGGGGCTGTGCTTGATTATCCTGGACCTCTGCATACACAAAATCGAGGTACTGGCTTGTATAAGTACTTTTGTAGAACGAATAAGTTGGCACACTGCTTTCCGACGAAATGATAGGCGTCAGAGGCTTATCAAACTGGCCGAAACGGCTGAGCGCGATAATCATAGGCCAGCGTTGAGCCGCACAGTATGGGCAATATTCAGCACCCATATAGAAAAATTCGGGCTTACCCGTTGGGCTTTTGAGTAGGGGAGTATTTTTGACCGGGAGGAGGAGCGACTTAACAGTACTATCCAGGCCTCCTGTATTGACGTTTGAAAGCAAAGTCGGATCAACGTGTGTGATAGTATTGAAGACTCCCGACGTTGCAGTAGACGTTGCAGGCTTTTGTTGGCCGGCTAGATAGACAAAGATGCCAACCACAACCAGAACACCTAGCACGATACCGCCAACAAATAGCCATGACCTTGACTTTTTCGCACGATATCTGCGCCCACGAGTCTGGGCTGAGCGTGCATTTTGATTTGCATTTGTGCTCTGCTGGCGCTGCTGACGTTCTTGCTCACGTCTCTGGGCAGCAGATGCAGGACGATTTTTTGCTTTCGCCATTAGCTCCACCTTCTGAATGGGATAGATTCACTAGTTCACCAAATATTGTAACATAGAAGCAGTATACTGTACACTCTTACTAAACACCCTCACAACCTCGCCCCTGTCTTTTTGAATACATCTGACACTATATTAAAGTTTATAGGACCTTTAACCAGTATCACCAGCAGCCTCATTGAGAAGCACAGTATAACCAGAAATTCTATGGCATACTTATAGAATAGATTGCGACCAAAAACGTATACATGAGCGAAGCTAAAAACCGGATATAATAAAGGCCAGAAAGAAGCTCATGTTAAAAATAGTTTACCTGGATGGAGGATAACAAAGTCATGACATCAATGTACGAACGGGAAGGGCTAAAATTACCTCGTTTGCAACACACCTCGTTACCTGTTACAGCTAGTGGGCACGCAAAAGTACGCGAGTTCTATGGCGGTGTGCTTGGGTTGCAAGAAAAGCCCATACCCCCTTCGCTAGCACCGCTGGGCGTCATCTGGTTCGCGGTAGGGGATAATGAGATGGAACTGCATCTCGTCCCTGATGACAAACATTTAGCAAACCCGCAAGAGGGGCGACATATTTGCCTGGAGGTTGCGGATATAGAACAGTACCGGCACATAATCCGAGAGGCCGGTTATGAGATTATCGAGGCCACCCCTATCCTGAATCGTCCCCGTTTCTTCTGCCGCGACCCGTTTGGGAATCGGTTGGAGTTCACTACCATTGAGGGCAATTATCTCGGATAAGCACTAGTACTTCGAAGAAGTGCGAAGGCCGCTGTAGAACGAGTCCCATACCCATCACCCAAAACATATTATAGCTGTCAAAATGCTTGACAAAAACTTCTTGATGGAGTATGCTTCCAGCAGTTGATACGTAGAGTATTAAACGAGCCTCGTTCGTCTAGCGGCCTAGGACATCGCCCTTTCAAGGCGGGGATCACGGGTTCGAATCCCGTACGAGGTACTATTTTTGAGAAGCCTGGCAACGCTGTATATTTAAGTGTGCCAGGCTTCTCTTTATTGGTTGGCAAATATTCCCTTTCTACTGGGATTTTTCCAGGTGGACGATATCTTTTTTCGGGAGGATTGACATGCTTAGTGTTGAAGATGCGCTTACTCGCATCCTTGCCAATATCAAAGTATTGGACACAATCAAGGTACCACTCTCTGAGACCAGAGGGATGGTGTTAGGCGAGGATATCATAGCACAGGAAGATATTCCGCCCTTTGATAACTCGGCGATGGATGGATTCGCACTACGTAGTTATGATAGCAAACGACCAGATGGAGGATCTACACGACTACGAGTTGTCGGCGAGGTTGCAGCTGGCTACGTCGCAGAGCAGGAGGTTGAAGAGGGTACCGCGATGCGCATTATGACAGGCGCACCTGTCCCAAAAGGGGCAGATAGCGTTATTCAGGTAGAACTCACACGCAATGCAGGCCCTGATAGCGATTGGGTTGAAATATTACAGACGGTTGAAGCAGGCAATAATATTCGGCCCGCCGGGGATGATATGCGACGCGGGCAGACAATCATGATACGCGGCACAGAGATAGGACCATGGGAGATAGGCATACTTGCTACGCTTGGAGTTGCATATGTTCCGGTGATTCGACGGGCACGCGTTGCAATCCTGGGCACCGGCGATGAGATCGTTGATATAGATCAACCGCTACAGCCAGGCAAAATTCGGAACAGTAATAGCTATCTTTTGGAGGCTGCAGTCCGCAGTGCCGGGGCAGAGGCACATCGGTTAGGTATTGCACGCGACACAACAGCAAGTTTACGTGAGAAGTTTGCTGAAGCGACACACTACGATCTGATACTTACCTCTGGGGGTGTATCGGTTGGTGACTTTGATCTGGTAAAAGACATCATGGCCGAACAAGGGCAGGTCAGCTTCTGGCGTATCAATATGCGACCGGGAAAACCTGTGGCCTTTGGGCATATTGGTGGAGTGCCCCTCCTGGGTTTGCCCGGCAATCCAGTTTCTAGCGCCGTCACATTCGAACTATTTGGGAGACCGGTGCTTCGTAAGCTACAAGGACATAGCCAGCTATCCAAGCCTCAAGTCGAGGTTATAGTTAGCGATGGGGTACAAGATCAGGCCATGAGGCGGCATTATGTACGCGCCTGGGTGGAGTGGCGGGACGGTCATTTTGTGGCACACACAACAGGCAACCAGGGATCGCATATGATGACCTCGCTCCTGCACGCGAATGCGCTGCTTATCGTGCCTGAAGGTGGCGTTAAAATCAATGCCGGAGATAAAGCACAGGCAATAATGCTCGATTGGCCGGAGAATGCATAACTTCACTTTCCGTTCCTTGAATTTCAAGTAAAATCTTATATAATTTTCATGTTTTGCAGCCGGTAGCGCAGTTGGTCACGGGAGATGTTTAGGAGAGCGGCAGCTCGTACCTGATTGCCATTACAATAGGCAAGGGCTTCCAGAATGAAAGTACATTCGATGGTCTGTAAAAAGTTGGGGAGGTCGATGCCTTCAGGGGGGAGATGCATCTCCTGCTGTATCTCTTGGAGGTGATGAGCAATGTTTGTAGGAGACTGCCTGACACTAGCGGGAAGGTCCTTAGGAAGAACAAGATTCGTATCACAGATAATACTGACATATTCGATGACACTACGCAATTCACGAACATTACCAGGCCAGGGGTAGTGGCGCAATACCTCCAGAGCATCCTCGCTCATCCGCAAAAGTTCACGGCGCTGACCATTTACTTGCTGTAGAAAAAAGGAGACAAGGGGCACTACATCTTCGCTACGATCTCGTAGAGGCGGGATAAAAATAGGCACAACCTTGAGCCGGTAAAAGAGGTCTTCGCGAAAGGTATTATGGGACACCGCCAATCGTAAATCTACGTTTGTAGCTGAAATGACGCGCAGGTCTACATGCATCTCTTTCGTGCTACCAACTGGCAGAAAAGTGCGCGTTTCTAGAAAGCGCAACAACTTTGCTTGCAAGCTAAAAGGCATCGAACCAATCTCATCGAGAAACAATGTACCCTTGTCAGCGCGAGCGATGAGCCCTGGACGAGAGACCTTCGCATCCGTAAACGCCCCAGCCTCTACACCAAACAGCTCAGTTTCCAGTAATGTTTCGGGTATAGCCGCGCAGTTCAAAGGCACAAAAGGGAAAGTTGCGCGGCTGCTCAGACTATGGATAGCATTAGCGATAACATCTTTGCCGGTACCACTCTCCCCCTGCAAAAGAACCGTTGTACCAGAATAAAGGGCTACCTGGCGCACAGTATACATCACATCGCGCATGGCAGGACTATTACCGATAACAACAGCATTTAATGGATCTTTAGACATTAAATATTTTAGTAACTAGCAGAGGGTGCATAGACACCGCCGACCTGGGAGCTATTTGGCTGAAATGGTTGTACGGGGGATGGATTCATAACCCAGCCATGGCCTGGTATGAAAGTAGCACCATTCTCACCATTTCCCCATTGCGATTCAGTTGAGATAGGGCTCATCGGAGAAAGAGATTGAGGGACATCGGGAGGAGCATTAACCGATGGGAGAGAGGCTGACCATGGCGAAGCGGCTGCCGACGTATAGCCAGGAGCCACATAACCATTGCCCATACCCGAAGCATTCAATTCGCGGACTATAGGCGACATTTCCAGCACCTGATGTGAGCCAGGCATTGTAACATGAACTAAACCTTCAGCAATCAACTCACCAGCAACATTACAAACAATCTCAGCAGGAGCACCTAACAACTGACAGATCATTTGCAGAGAATTCCGGCCATCAATAAGAGTCAGGAGCCGCCATTGATCAGGAGTCAATTGTACCTGAGGATTTTGATCGCGGAACGCAGAGAGATCAGCAGGGACAAGTTGCATATCAGGTTGCATAAAAGAAATATCGATACGTTTTGGAGGCACTGGCTGCATCACAGGGACTGGACGTGGCGATACAGGTAAAGGCGATGAACCAGCAGCGTCGGCATCAGAAAAAAGGGAAGGGAAAAAACTGGCGTCATCCTGCATATTTGCGAAAGGACTTACAGGAGAGGCAGAATGAGCATCAGCAAACATCGGAGTAAAAGGTTCGGCAGTTGGCACGAGAGACTCAGTCGTCGGAACAAACGGCTCGGCAACGGGTAAAGGACTTAGCAGAGAAGATGCAGAAAAAGAAGAATTATCAGCAAACTGCGCAGCATCCATCAAAGTCGGTATATGCGAGAGGTCGGGGGCAGGTGTAGAAGGAGCCATAGATTCACGATCAGGATACACCGTCACCAACGGTTGCGAAACAGGCGATGCAGGAGGGTCAAGAGGCTCAAGCACGCGTGTAGAGCGCGGCGTCAAGCTAGCTGCAGAATCACTAGTAGCAACAGGAGAGGAACTAGCAAGCAGAGACGACACCGACATAGAGACCAGCAAACGGTCAATGGGAGGAAGAGTATTCTCCTCAAAATACATCTCGCCAGTAGGCCACGCTAGAACCACGTTTAGAACATCGACAACCTTCTGGATAACCCATGAACGTAGCTCCTCGCGACTCACATAGTTCAATTCCATTAGAGTACGCGCCATAAGAGCTTCGTTTGCATCCGTATTACCAAGGACAAGTGCAGTTTCACGCAAAACCACAGAAGAGATTACACCGTCTTGTAATAAGCGTACACCCAGCGATGCGTGCGTGCGCACAGGACCGATGCACAGCAACCGGCCTTCATGCAAGTAGAACTCAATCCATTGAGAATCTTGGTTTTTCAAGACAAGCAAACCGGTCTTCTCATGTCTCTCAATGCGCTGCAAAACAGTTGACAGACTAAACTGCTCTAAAGTCCCTATAAGCGACACTATTCTTCACCGTCCGTCCAGAAGAACGGCTCTCACGTCAATATACACATCCTCACAAATACTTTGGTCAGGATCATGTATGTACGCAAGAGTCCACTATAACAAAATGTCATGTACAACCCGGCCAGATGCATCACGCAGTTTCTTAATAAGACACCCTATAATGATAACACTCTCAACACTGTGATCAAAAAAAGGCGACGATTTCACTCGCAAAAGAATAGGGAACCACGTGCAGACGAGCCGATAATAACTGGAGCCGTAGTACTCCAAGACGGAAGGAGAGGGATTCGAACCCCCGGGGCTCTCACCCAGCTGTTTTCAAGACAGCCGCAATAGACCACTCTGCCATCCTTCCATGAATAATATACCACAGCAGGGATCAATTGTGAAGGTTTTCAGGCCGAACTAGGATAAAAGTCGTTGCCATGGCAAAGGAAAGTATAGAACTGCATCTAAGGAGGAGAGAGCAAAGAAGTTGTCATGTATGGACGCAACACTTTTGGGACGACAACAGAACCATCAGCCTGTTGATGGGTTTCGAGAATGGCAGCCATGGTACGACCGACCGCCAAACCTGATCCATTGAGAGTATGGACTAGAGTCGTCCGTGCCGCATTAGTAGATCGATACTTAATATTTGCGCGTCGAGCTTGAAACGTCTCACAATTACTAAGAGAAGAAACTTCAACATATTCACGTAGGCTGGGCATCCATACTTCAACATCAAAAGTTTTTGCAGCGGCAAACGGGAGATTTACCGCATTAAGAGCAAGCACGCGATAAGGCAACTCCAGACGCCGCAGAATACTTTCAGCGTGTTGCAGCATGTGATCCAGAGCAGAATACGAATCCTCTGCAACAGTATACTGAAACAACTCAATTTTATTAAATTGATGCAGGCGTAAGAGGCCACGATTCTGGCGTGCAGCCGAGCCAGCCTCGCGACGAAACGCAGTTGTCCAGGCCACGTAGCGCAAAGGCAACTCATCCAGAGCGAAGATAGAATCGATATGCATGCCCAGCAAAGGAACTTCTGCGGTAGGATTCAAATAAAGCTCATCTTCACAAGCGTAGACCTGATCCTCAAATTTTGGAAACTGCCCTGCACCCAGCATCGCAGAACGACGAGCCAGTAGAGGCGGCATTACTTCTGTATAGCCATGTTCCTGTGTATGCACATCAAGCATAAAAGAGATCAATGCCCGCTCCAGGCGAGCACCAGCGCCTTTAAGCAACATAAAGCGACTGCCAGCTACTTTTGTGGCTTGTGCCGTATTGAAAATGCCCAGACGTTCGCCAAGGTCCCAATGAGCAATGGGTTCAAAGAAAAACTGAAATGGCTGCCCCCAACGATGCATCTCTTTATCAGAACCATCACCATGCGACACACTTTCATGAGGCAGGTTCGGCAAGTTCAGCAATTGCAACTGTAAATACGTATCAACATCCGCAATTTGAATTTCGGTCTGTCGAATATCAGCTGTAAGAGCCTTTATCTGTAAATTTAGTGGTGCTCGCTCGTTAGCAGATAGAGAACGTACAGTTTCCTTCAGCTTCTTCAGAGCGGCATACAGGCCATCGCTGCGAGCATTCAAGCCACGCCGCTGTTCAGCCAGGCGCAGGATCTCATCTATGTTACGTATTTCGTGGCGCTTTTTTAGGGCGGCGCTCACAATATCGGGATTTTGACAAATAAAGTCGAGACTTAACATATAAATCAGTATAGCACAGAGCATAGTAGACGATAAGCAGGACAAAATACAGTTAACAGTTTGCGCCTGACAACAAAGGACGCATACAATATAATAGACGAGCAATATCAGGAAAATACCAAATGCTACCAGGTCTTTAGAGGAGAGAAGTACCAGGTACAAATAACTCCCTCCTCCATTGTATATTAGGTAGATTTAAGTTACACTAGAGACTGTTTACTACGACAGTCTCTAGTGTTGTTTGAGTTGCAGCGAGAGCACATGATTACAATCATCAAACTAGATCCACGGGGCAATGAAAAAATTCGCTATACGGGAGAAGTGCTGGAACAAGCGGGGGGAAGGGTTGTGATCAGTGCAACCTGGACGCTGGGCGTAAAAGATCTAGGCTATGTGCAATTTGAACCCGGCGACCTCTTTACTGAGTATTATTATGAGGATCACTGGTTCAATATTTTTGAGATTGTGAGCGCGAAGGGGTTGCGTAAAGGTTGGTATTGCAATATTACAGAGCCCGCACACATCTATGATGAGCGTATTGAGCAGGTCGATCTGTTCCTGGATGTGTGGATCGATGTACAAGGAAAGTACCTTGTGCTGGATGAGGACGAATTTGCAGTGGCAACGAGTATGAGCAAGAAACAGCGATCAGGGGCATTGACAGGATTACAAGCTTTGCTGCATTGGCTGCAAATGCGGCAAAGTCCGTTTGATAAGATTATTGAGTAGTGATCGTTTGGTTGCCTATGAGCAGCCAGGAAGGATAGACCTTGATGGAAAAATGGGACGCCAGGCCGTTTCAACAAGAAAGTGATACCTATATAGATGGTTGGAATGTATTAGAGCTTGAGTCTCGTAGACAGCTTCGGGATAAGATTTCCGAGTTAATCAATTTGACAAATAGTAGCACCCTTAGCACTAATGCTTTACGGGAGCAGTTAGATCTTTGCAAAAGACACTTTGGTAAGATTTTTTTCAGGCAGCTTGTTCATGCGCTGCAAAGCGAGGATGAATTTGAACGAGAGGCAATTGTGTGGCTGCTCGTACAACTTGATGAGCATGATACCATCCCTTTATTAAAAAAACTTACGCAGCAAGAAGGGCAATCACGAGCAATACGACTCTCAGCAGCATTGGCCCTGGCAGGTATGGGCGTTACAGCAGAATATTATACTGTGAGTGCAGACACAAAGTCACAAATAAAGGCAATCTAATACAAAAAGAAAAGGTATCGAAGCAGCAATACCAACGGCCCTTGCATAATAAGATATGGTTAAGTTATATTCTCTAGAGTAGAAATAAGATTGAGGGAGAAACAACTTGGCTATAAAAATTGATATTCCCCAGCGAGGAATAGTAGAGCTGCAACACGCAGTACTTGATGTTAATGGCACACTGGCTGTTGATGGTGTTGCTATTCCTGGAATAGCGGAACGCTTAAAGACCATATCCTCTCACCTCTCGATTCACCTGCTCACCACAGGAACCCATGGCAATATACCAGAGTTGGAGCGGACGCTCGGTTTTCCGCTGCATATTATTCTCAAAGGTGAGGAGAAGATGCGTTATGTGCAGCAACTGGGTGCAACCAATGTCATTGCTTTCGGCAATGGCATCAATGATAGCCATATGCTACGTCTGGCCACAATTGGCATAGCCGTCTTAACCCCTGAAGGAGTGGCAACAAAAGCCTGGCAAGGGGCGGACATTATAGTGTATGGAGCAACAAATGCACTGGATCTGCTCTTGAAGCCAAATAGATTAATTGCAACACTACGTGGCTAGCCAACGAAAGAGTGTCTGGCATTCATCATTATGGGAATCTCTTTTTTATTTCTTTTATTTATAGGAGAAAGAATTAGAGGCGCGGCAAAGCCGCGCAAATTTACCTGGTAAGAATGTGGATACAATAGGAGTCTAAGGCCCTCAGAGAGGAAAAATCGTAATATCAATAAAAGGTAGAGATCAGGCTTCGCTTAGAGTTGAGCCATTACGCTTTTACTAATCGTGCGTAGAGTCGCAAAAACGCCGCGCCCGCTAAAAGCCACTGCTTCAATACTGGGCACCCGACGACGATTTAGATAACGCTCAAGCACATTCACAGGCAGCGCATTGGCCATATCACGTTTATTCCATTGCATCACCAGAGGGAAAGACATCAGATCCTTCCCAATACGCCGCATATTCATCTCAAGTTCAGCAAGGCTCTGAATATTCTCCTCAAACTTCTCAGCCTGAGAATCTGCCACAAACACAATACCATCTGCACCATTGAGAACAGCAAGCCGAGTACGTTCATAGAGAATCTGGCCGGGCACAGTATAAAGGTGAAAACGGGTATGGAAGCCATGAACGGTTCCGAGATCCAAAGGCAAAAAATCAAAGAACAGAGTACGTTCCGTTTCAGTAGCAATAGAGAGCATCTCCCCCCGTGCGCTGGGTTGGATGCTCCTATGGACATGCTGAAGATTTGTTGTTTTCCCACAATACCCAATGCCATAATAGACAATTTTGCAATGGATCTCATGGGCAGCAATATTGATGAGAGCCATAAATAATAGGTCCTCTAATCGCGGAAAAGCAGATCGATGGTATCCTCGACGGAAGAGCGAAACTGGACATTGAGCACAGAAGACTTGGTACGCGACGTATCGCTACGTACACGCTCCAGGGTGCGCCCAAGTTCCTCAGAAGCCTTTTTCGAAAGAACCTTGACCAGGCCAATATGAGTCAATTTATCAAAAATAATCACCAGAAGCCACTGTTCTTCAACCATGGATGTATAGATATTTTCCTGCACTCCCTGTTGAAAAATACTACGAAAATCCTTTTCATTCAGCAGCCGAGCCACTTCCCGCGACGAAGAAAAGACACCAGCAAGTAAAGCCCCGAGAGTAGTAGCATTCCGACGCATTTCCGAGCCTTGCACAGCCACAACCTGGCCACTTTTGTCAATAAGCATGGCAGAAGTTGCATTTGTATCGTTCATCAATTTCGATAACACACTTGAAATTGTAGCGAGTTCACGATCTGAAATAATCAGATTTGTTAATTGTTCCATGGACGCGCCGCCCTCCGTGTACACGTCTGGCAAAAGGTAAAATACAGCATTTATCTGTTGCGTTAAGTTATAAGTTATTCATTAATTTCAGTATCCTGAAGCAGATCGACTTTCCATCTCAGCCAGATCGCTCATGCCCTGAGGAATTGGATTGTACACAGGAAAGCCGAAAAGGTCAAGTGTTTCTGAGCCAGGAATACAAAGCAAGCAGTACTCTACGCTATATCCAGGGCCTCAAGAATCTCATTACGACTCGTCTTAACCAGATGGCGCACGCGACCAATATTCGAGGCATTATCAAAAAGGGTCACCATCAATGCAAAATCTCCCAGAGGATCAACGCTCACAAGGCCATTTTCATATTCCAGGAGCAGTCCTATCAGATTCCCGCGCACAATTTCTTGCCCCAATGCAATAGCGGTACTAAAGCTCGTTGTGGTAATTGCACCCACTGCCTCCATATCCTCTTTTCCATCGCGTGTCATGCCTTCGATCAACAAACCGTCGCGCCCCACTAGCAGAGCTTGACGGACACCAGGGATCGCCAGGAAGCGGTTCAGCATTTGTTTGAGATCAACCATTCTATCCTCCGCACTGGTAGGCAACCCTCTCAATTTATATTGAGTGAGTGTGAAACTATTATCATTCTAAACTATATGTGGTTTGGGTGCAAACAGTATGGGACATCTTGGCTAATAAGCGTGTGTTGAGAAAAAAAACAGGATATTCAGCTATGACTTTCCCTGCGTGCTCACACACGAGAAAGCAAAAGTCCATTGATTGGGGTGAGAAACAATCCCTTACCTGACGTAATATCACAATGAGAGGGAACAGAAATGCATGAGCAACAGGCGCTATGGATACCATCGCATAATTATTTTCCGGGGCGGGCTGGATATAGCCCTCGCTGGATTATTATTCATGGTACGGCAGGTTTTGGCAGCGCAGAGGAGGTGGGCTATTATTTTCAACAAGCGGAGGTGGCAACACATTATATTATCGGGCGCGATGGAGTAATCGTGCAGTGTGTGGAGGAGAACGATGGGGCATGGGGCAATGGAGGGGTAACCGATGGCCATGATGAGTGGTGGACGAGTGCGATCAATCCAAATAATGTGACGATTTCGATTGAGCATGTAAAACCGGCGCGAGATAACTCCGATGAGCTAACAGAGGTACAAAGAGAGGTAAGCTTTCAACTGGTGAAACGCATTTGCGGGCGGCATGCAATCCCTGGACGATGGGCGGATGCAGATGGCGGTATTACAGGACATTATTCGATGGACCCGGTGTATCGCAGCTTCTGTCCGGGCCCATATCCGTGGGATGACTTATTTGCGTTTCTGGCGTACAGTTAGTTAACGCTTGGTGCCGTAGTTGGGAGCTTCTTTCGTAATGATGTTTACATAAACACAAAGACACGTACCATCTGAAACAATTTGATAGTGTGGTCTATGGTTAGCCCGCCACACAAGCGCCTTGATACCAAAGTACTCCAATGCTTCACGTTTCTCCTGATAGGAAAACTCTGTTGTTGTGCCTTCCAATTTTTCCCGATACAGACTACAGCGTTTTTCAAATGCTGCAATTTTTTCTTGTTTTTCTTTATACAATATATCGATATTTTGTAATTTCTTTTGCTCTAGTAACAACCCTGCTTTTTCTTTCTCCAACCCAATGAGCAGCCTCCCAAGCGTCTTGAGTGAGTCAGCGTCTTGTGAGTATTGCCCCATTGTCATGAGATTTTGCACTTCTTTTTCAATGTCTTTCAACCGTCTGTTGATCGGTGCGTGTTCCCCCTCTGTTTGATTTTGCTGTTTATGCACTTGCATTTTTTCTTCAAATTGAGCAGGATTTGTGATTATTTTTATAGCTCCTGCCCAGGCAGCAGCATCAACACTACGGGCAAGCACAATAAATCCCTCACAGACGCCCCGTTCAGGATCACCAGATGATTTACAACGGTAGTCAATCTTTCCGTTTCCTTTTCTGGTAACAACCCCGTTACGGCCACAATACCCGCAGACCACAAGCCCACATCGAAGGAGTGTATCTTCCGGTTGTTGGTTATTTCTCGCTGAACGTTCTTTATTCTTTTGTAATTGCTCCTGTACCTTGTCAAATGTTGCTTTGTCCACAAGGGGAGGAATGACGCCATCAGGAAGCGTTATCACGTCCTCATCACTTCGAAAGGTTGTGTGTCTGTGTCCATTGATTTTTTCTTGCCGAGTGCGATACACCACTGCAACGCCGATATAACATTCACTGGAAAGGATACGGTGTACCGTTGAGTGCAGCCATACCCCTCTGTTGTTCTTCATGCAAGGATTGCCCCGTGTGGGTACTTTTTCCGCAGTAAGTATAGAAGCGATGCTATGAATGCTGATACCTTGAAGCACCATAGCGTAGATACGCTTGACTATTTTTGCTTCTTCCTCGTTAATAACATACGCTGTTCTTTCTTCGTTCCAAGCGTAGCCGTAGCGTGGCGAGTGCCAACCGAGCATTTTCCCATCTCTTGCCCGTTTGCGTCTGCCATCATCAGTACGGGCAAGGATTTTTTCTCGTTCCACTTCCGCAACAAACGCTAACGCATTGCGCATGAATTGACCAGCAGCAGAGGTATCAAATTTTTCTTTGACGCACTCAATAAATACATTGTAATGCTGCATTTCATCTATGAATACGCCCAAATGAGTTTGATTGCGGGAAAGTCGGTCAAAGGTATTAAAGAGTAATCCTTGTGAGTCTTCGTTTCTGTATCTCATACGTGCTTCTGAAAGCAAAGGCCGTTCCCTATACAACGCGCCCGTAAACACTTCACGGAAAATCTTCCCAACAATATATCCTTTCTCAGTAGCCAACGCAAGACAATTTTCAACCTGTGTTTCAAGGCTGGTTCCATCTTCTTCCTGAATATCTGTACTGACTCTTGCGTAAATGTCTACAACAATACCAATACTTTGATGTTGCATATCTTCAAACACTATTTGGGTCATTGCAGCTTGTGTATCTTGCATGGGTCACTCCTTTGGACGGAAAAAGTGAGAACTACAGATGTGTTACCCTACAAAACAGTACTACGATCATTGTGTCCACGTCATCACGACTCTATACTACATATCATACCATAAAACCACATAAAATACTATAGCCTTACTTTTGCAAGTATAAGACAACAATAGATATGAATTTAATACATAGCACCATAGAGGGAAACAGTGTATTTTACCGTTTTTCATATCTATTATATCTTTTTCTTCTTTTGCAGTACAGACCATTCGTTCCATTTTAGAACAAAATCTCTTTGCACCCTTCGGGTGAAGGATTGTTTTTCCATGCTCCACCAGTGCGTCTATACTCCTGCGTTACTATGTCTCAGTAACAATATGTATCGTGGGAATTGAGTAGAAAACAGAAACAGATGTTACTTGTGAGACTCTATGGTTGCTCTAAACTGATTGCAGAGTGATAAACACACAGGAATAGCTGCTTGATCCAGCTCTTTATGTAGTTGCAGATCGACTACATACATTGCGACACAGCAATATAAGATCCAGATTTCATTGTAATCAAACGGCTGTTCTTTCTCCCATTCTTCACGCTCAAGCATATCAATTAGTTTTTGTTTGAGCGTTGTAAATGTCAGCTCTGCTAGTGCAATATTAGGAAGCGGTTTATGTTCATGCGCATTGACCATGATTTCAAAATACCGGAGGGAGTCTTTCATAATACGTACTTGTGGGATCGTAAAGAGTAGTTTATTTGGTATGGGGATATGCGGCTGTGCAGTATGTTTTTGTCGGTATTGATTCTTCCTTTTCCTCATATCGTCTTCTTCCATCTAACTAATAGGGAATTAACGCTGATTCCTTTGTTTCTCATCTTCGAGATACACATGAATAAAATGTCTGCCTGTTGCATCAGCAGTTCGCTTGAGCCGTGCCATGCGTTCCTGTTGTGTTTCCTTTTTAATCGAAATAGCTGGTATCGGTTGCGTGTGTAGATTACTGCGAAATTGTTTCATCGTAATGGCTCATCTGATCCTCCCATCTCTGGGAGGTTGTCTAATGATTCCGAAAGAAGCTTGATTGCTGCCTTAACCCCTACAATAGCTTGTAACTCTGTATGGGCATTTTGCATATTTTCCATGTGTTTTGTGATAAATGCATGTTTGCCAACCATTGCGGGATCGTGAAGCGCCCTTTGTGCAGCGATATATTCAGCTTGAATAGTTTCCCGTAACCGAGTCACCTCACTTACGACCACGTCATTGCTACCTCCCTGT
The DNA here is from genome assembly GCA_963850365.1 of uncultured Chloroflexia bacterium. GTDB lineage: Bacteria > Chloroflexota > Ktedonobacteria > Ktedonobacterales > Ktedonobacteraceae > Dictyobacter. The sequence goes on along the minus strand of CAWKKX010000005.1, from coordinate 434,458 downwards.
ACATATTTTTACCTCGCTTGTGATAAGTGTGGTATGCTTGAATAGTAATCTACTATGAGTTAAAATAGTGCAGCACAGTGTTACCCTAACGTAGCAATATGCTACATTTCCTAGCTGGAGGGTTGAGAGATGCGACTCAATGAAAATCTGTTTGGAGAGTTGGTACGGTCATATAGAGAACAAAGAGGCTGGACACAAGAAGAATTAGGACAAAGATGGTGACATGCACGAGCCTATGTTTCTCAGATAGAAAGCGGGAAACGTAAGCTCGATAACATGACAAAAATCATGCGACTTGCTGATATTCTGGATATTCCCCAAGAGAATTTAGATGAAATCGGGAGAGGTATCCCCAAACGGCATATAAAAGTACAAAAACCAGAGCAGGCTGATAGTGCCATTTTGCAAATGCTCTTAGCACCTGGAAGGGATATGGTACAACTTTCCTATATGTTGTGGATTACAGATCAAGCCCCGATCTTAGAGGAAAAACTACAGGAATTAACCATCACGCTTGATCAGGCGCTTATCTCATATCACGGAGAATTTTTAAAACCAGCACAACAGTTACTTGCATATACACATCAGATGCGAGGGAGAATAGCGTTTGATCGCTTAGACTTTGCCGCAGCATCGGGACATTTCTCTGAAATGATTGACTTAGGCCATGAACTCAATGATATGGATATTATCACAATGGGCATGGTCTATCAGGGAAGCTTACTCAGAAAACGGGGGAGATTTGAAACTTCTATTAGATGTTTTGATGCAACAAAGCCGTATGTAACCGCCTCGCAGGATGCAACTAAGGGCATTTACTACGTCAACCTATCAACAGTGTACGCAGATAGCGGAAGAGAAAAAGAATTCTCACAGGCTATTGATACTGCTATTGAACTGGCGAAGGATAGTAAAGAAAGCATCACAGGACTGGCAAATGATTTTAGTTTAGATGATGTGTTATGGGCACACGCAGGAGGATTATGTGAGTTGTGGCAGCCAGAAAAAGCATTAGACGTATATAAAGAAACCGATAAGCTAAAACCATTCCGACCGCTTCGAGAGCTGGGAGCCTATACGATAGATAAAGGCGAAGTGTTTCTCAGAATGGGCGAGCTCGATGAAGGTGTAAGACTTTCCTTAAAAGGGATTGAACTTGCCACTGAATACAGATCAAAGCGTCATATTGGTTGGGTGGAAAAAACCTATAACCGCTTGCGTGTTCTTCCTGTAGGGAAAGATCTTCGACTCAATACGCTACAAGAGGCATTAGCAGATGTGAGACAAAAACAAGAGGCATGGTAACAGGCTTTTCTATCAGAACAATGACCATTGCAAACACAAAACGGATACAACGATAACTATTATTTTTCTTCTGGTTGTTGTTGTTCTGTGTCAATATAACTTCGTGGAATACGAAATTCACGGCCAAACCGTTTAACTCCTGGTATTTTTCCATCCCGACACCAACGCCGTACTGTTTCTTCATTTACTCCTAAAATACGGGCGACCTGTTCAACTGTGTAATATTGCGGTGATTCTTGCATAGTACTTATGTCTTTCTTCGATGTCTTTATGGTTTATTTTTTGTGAAAAGGCGAGAACATACCAGACCATAATACCATACAGGAGACAACACAGCCAAGGATAGGACTATGTGCAGTAGCAGAATGATAGATAACAAATTCTTGTCATTGTTGAATACACAGTAGGCAACAGAGAAGGAAATAATACAACAAAAAGCCCATCTATTTTATCTCCTTTCCCATTAGGTAGAATAGATGGGCTTATGCCAATCAACTGGCTCTAGTAGTCCATTAAAGGTATACGACCGGGATAGTTGGGTTGTGACCTCGTGATGATAACATCGTGTGGATGGCTCTCGCGCAACCCAGCATTGGTAATGCGGGTGAAGCGGGTTTTTGTTTGCATTTCTTCGATGTTGGCGGCACCTGCATACCCCATGGCCTGACGCAGGCCGCCAACCATCTGATAGACCAGCGGGCCAACAAGACCTTTATAGGGAACGCGAGCCTCAATACCCTCGGCAATGAGCTTTGACTCGTCCACCTCGCCCTGGAAGTAGCGGTGCTTGCTATAGCTTCTTTGCTTCATAGCACCAATTGAACCCATGCCACGATAATCTTTGAAACGCTCACCATGGGAGATGATCAGATCGCCGGGACTCTCATCCGCACCTGCCAGCAGGCTACCGAGCATCACAGTATCAGAGCCAGCGGCAATAGCTTTGGCGATATCGCCAGAGTACTGGATGCCACCATCGCCAATAATCGGGACACCATAGCGACGAGCAACAAGAGCACAATCATAAATGGCCGTAATTTGCGCCATACCAATACCTGAGATAATACGAGTGGTACAGATCGAACCAGCGCCAATACCAACCTTCACGGCGTCTACACCGGCCTGGATCAGAGCCTCGGTGGCATTAGCCGTTACCACATTGCCCGCAACAATCTGCACACGCTTACCAAAGGCATCGCTAATCTCTGCGACGCGCTCGATGACCATGCGAGAATGGCCGTGCGAGGTATCAACCACCAGGGCATCCACGCCCTCCTCGATCAGAGCTGCGCAACGATCCAGCGCATCGGGACCCACCCCAACGGCGGCGGCCACACGCAAGCGCCCAAACTCATCTTTGGCCGCATTCGGATAAAGAATCTTCTTCTGAATATCCTTCATCGTAATCAGACCCTTGAGCATACCATGATCATCCACGACTGGCAGCTTCTCGATCTTATGGCGATGCAAGATATCCCGCGCCTGTTCAAGAGTTGTACCAACGGGGACCGTCACCAGATTATCGCGCGTCATCAGTTCAGTGATTGGGCGCAGGGGATTCGTCTCGAAACGGATGTCACGATTGGTCAGAATACCGACGAGTTTCCCATGCTCAGCAATAGGAATACCAGAAATGTGGAAGCGTTCCATTACACTCAGGGCCTCACTCAACAACGCATCCGGCTCTAATGTAATCGGATCAGTAATCATTCCTGACTCAGAACGCTTTACTTTATCAACTTCCTGCGCCTGATCTTCGATAGACAAATTATTATGGACCACCCCAATTCCGCCCTCACGCGCCAGACCAATCGCCATACGCGCCTCAGTCACCGTATCCATCGCTGCACTTAAGATAGGGATATTCAGGCTTATCGTACGCGTAAAACGGGTCTGTGTGGACACATCACGAGGCAGCACTGAAGAGGCGGCGGGAATAATCAACACATCGTCAAATGTAAGACCTTCCTTAGCAAACTTGTCGTCAAAGGAGTCTTGGTTCTGCATCAGAGACGTAAAGGGATCTGAGTTCTGTACCAGAGACATAATTGAGGGTATCCTCCTTAAAAAAACGCCAGCATCACTGAAGTGAGTGCTGGCCCGCGCAAAGGGAATGCAGGGCACTGCCTGCGCAGCATATGTATGAGCGACATTAGTATCAGAATAAGTTCCTGATAGTGTAGCACCTGCGCTTATGAACGTCAAATTAACACCGTCAACCATCAACAATTATTTACCCATCTACCTTAGACATTTCTCATGCACGTGATGACAAAACGCTCGCCTACCTACTACACAAACGTTGGAATATCAGATATTATATACGTGTATGGGCCGTGGACCAGCGATTAATAGCATCCAGGAGAAAAAAACATGGTAACCTCACCGGTAACACATGGTCAGGTTCGGGAAGCACGCTTTGTTAAAGCATTACCTATACTCGGCAATATTCTTCCCTTTAATCGCGACCGGCTACAATTTTTAGGAGATATATCGCGTAAACAGGAGGATGCAGTAGGCTTTCACGTAGGTCCAGTTCCAGTAATTCTTTTTCACACACCAGAAGCAGTGCAGGAAATTCTTGTGAACAAAGAGCATTGTTTCAATAAAGGACACTTCGCTTATACTGTCTTTCGTCCCACACTTGGGAATGGTCTGCTTATTAGCGAAGGAACAGAGCATCGACGCAACCGCAAAGTGATGGCCCCCTACTTTCAACCCAAACATATTATCAGCTACGCCGAAAGTATGATCCATTACAGCGAACTTATACAGCAACAATGGAAAGATGGAGACATTATAAAAGCTGGTTACCAGATGAGTGCGCTTACAATGAGCATTATCGGTAAGTTGCTCTTTGATGCCGATGTGTTTACCGAGACGGATACGCTGGCAGAAGCCATGTCTCTGATCACGAATCATCATAGTACACTATTAGCCAATCCCATCTATCCTCCTCTAAACTGGCCCACCCCCTATAATAATAAGGTTAGAAAAGCACTGCGGATTATTGAAGATCGTCTCCTACAGATGATTGTTGAGAGGCGCAACAATCCGAGCGAACGCAATGATCTGCTCTCACGTCTACTGCAAGCTCAGGATGATGATGGCAATACTATGGATGATCAGCAAATGCTGGATGAATGTAAGACGCTCTTTGCCGCTGGTCACGTTACGACTGCCTCGGTTGCAACCTGGATGTGGTATTCACTCTGCAATAATCCTAAGATCTATGAGCTCGTACAGCGAGAGGTTGATTCTGTGCTGCAAGGCAATACTCCCACCTACGCCGATATTGCCCGCCTACCTTATTGTCTGCAGGTTGTAAAAGAGACGCTACGACTCTATCCACCTGCCTATGTTACTGGTCGTGAGAGCACACAAGAAGTCGAGATCTGTGGTGTGAAAGTTCCTAAAGCCCATCAGGTCTGGGTCTCTCACTACCATATGCACCGCACTCCGAAATACTTCCCCGAACCCGATAGTTTTCATCCTGATCGCTTCTTGCCCGAACAAGAAAAACAGATCCCACGCAATGTGTATTTTCCCTTTGGCACTGGACCACGTGTCTGCATCGGCAATCATCTAGCGATGATGGAGCTACATCTGCTGCTAGCGACCCTGTCACAACGTGTCACCTTTGAACTCCTTCCTGGCCAGAATATCAAACCTGACCTCACCAAAAAACTTACCCTGTGTCCTGGCGGCAAGGTCCTGCTACGTGTCAAACGCCGCTAACATTATTCAGCAATCTCAAACACAGAGGAGATGCGATGCCATAGTCGCTTGTCACAAACTCATTTCACAGAAGGGAAGCAGAAGCCGACAACGCACCTATTCCAGCTGCACGAAACTTTACAGCAGCATAACAAAAGCAACCTTGTTCCGGCCCTAAGAAAGGGTACTGAGATATGAGCTCAGTACCCTTTCTATATTTCCTACTTCTCGCCCTGCTGATAGTGCTCCAGTGCTTTCTGTAGGAACGTTGCTTCCTCCTCGCTGTAGCTATACATTGATAACGGCTTCTCTCCTACAGGTAACTCGTTGTGGTTCTTCCACCATTGCTTCAGGCCAACCGTTATATCCGCATCGCCTCGGGTGAACTGCCCGATCAGCTCACTGTGCTGCTTTGCTAGCGCCTGGCCCTCCACACCAATCGGATCTTTTCCCTCCCTGACCAACCGCCTCAGTGCTGCGAAAACGGCGTCCCACTGCTGGCTCGCATGTTTCTGATCCTCTTCGCTCCAATTCTTTCCCCATTCTGTCAGCTTCTGTGCCGCTTCAGGGCTGTACGATGTACTGGAGATTTCCGCCATCTTCTGTTGTTGTTCCGGCGTCAGGTACTTGTTCACCCACTCTTTACTCTGTTCCATTTGCATCACCTGGATCACAATGATAAACGCTTCCCAGTCTCTCTGGTCGCTCTGCAGCAATGCTTCAGCATTCTCAAGGGCCTGAATCACCACGTCCAGTTGGCGGCGCTTCTCGTGCATCATCGCCTTCTGTATCGTCAACGTCTCCTGCAAACGCTTCGGATCTGTCTGCAGACAAACTTTGATCTCTTCGAGTGAAAGACCCAGAAATTTCAGGGCCAGGATCTGTTGCAAACTCCACAGATCCTCGTCTGAGTAGAGTCGATGTCCCGCCTCTGTATATTCAGAAGGCGAGAAGAGACCCACCTTGTCGTAAAAACGCAAGGTCCGCGCGGTCACCGATGCCTTCCGCGCAAATTGACTGGTTGTATAATGCTGGCGATCCACGTGCTTCCTCCTTTCGTTTGCAGTATAAGGCATGACGTTACGTCATATGCAAGGCCTTTTCGCTACAATTTGAGGGCAATGTTGAGCATCAATGGGGTCTCGGTCATCTTGCGCAGGCTGGCATCATCCTGTAATACGCTATGTACGGCGGATAGTTGTGAACCAGCATTTGATAGGTATGTGTCAATCTGCTGGCGATGTTGATTGAGAGCGGCGATACAGACTGCACCGATAAGAAAAAAAAGATAGAGGACATATTTAAGTAGATAGCGACGGTTTGCGCACTATCATCGCCAGGAGTAATCTTGCGATTGTGCCATTCAGAGATAGCCCCTTGCCGACGCAAAAGGCTAAGGTGTTTCTCCAATTGCCGGCGGTACTCTTCATCTTCGGATGCGTATGAATAAAATACTTGAACAGAAGGCAATGAGAGCAGGTGCACATTTTATCTTCTCTCCGCTCTCATTGTCCCTGCATATCAGTTCCACAATATTACACAATACGTACAATAACGATGTTTTTAGTACAATATCACATCGAAGTTTTTCGATGTTTAGATCCTGCGGCGGCTACCTATAACCAGATTATAAACCAGCACAATTACAGCAATGACAAGCAAAATGTGGATTAGACCACCAGCAACATGAAAAACAACAAAACCAAGTAACCAGAGAACAAACAGCACGACGGCAACAGCCCAAAGCAAACTAACCATTTTTCAAACTCCTCTTTTCTGCATCAAAACATTTAATAATTTCTACTTAATTGTCACTACTTCCCTAGTTAAAATTAAGTACGTTCTGCAATATATACGTAAGATTGAGCAAAATAGATTTATGGAACATGTTTCGAGGTTGGTTTGAGAGTGCGGCTCACTCCTTAGAACTATATAATGCTGATTGATGCATATATTAGATGTTTTTCCCTTTGTTCGATAATACAGGAAGTTACAAAAAATAGAAATATACAGGTTATTCATCTTTTTGGCTCTATACTTCATTAGCGTTATCTAAATATAGTATCTTTGTACATTTTCTTTTATATTTATATAAGATGATAGTGGTTTCATCACTATACATGTTTTAGCTCTACCATGTCCGCTATAGCCTATCTCTGCAATTTATGAGCAAGAGAAGAGGATGTTCATGAAAATTATCGCATATGACCGCTTCAAGCCCGGTGTTACCATGGACACCATTACCCCGCTGCTAGCTGAGGAAGTTGGCAATGTATGGAAACTCTGGAAAGCTAATATTGTTCGTGAGAACTATGCTCGCGCAGACGAACCTGGAGTAGTTATTGTATTCGAGTGTGCCTCTGTTGAGGAATGTAAGCAAATCGTCAGCGACTTTCCCCTCACAAAAGCTGGCTATCTTGAATGGTTCTATATTCCTGTTACCGCACCCCTCCCACTTGAAAGTTTGTTTAGCTCTGCGCAAAAAAATCTCTATGAGTGAGATATTATTCATTTTCTGATACAGAAGTCGAGACAATGGAGGAATAGCTTATGGCACATACTTTCGGACGTGGTATTCCTAAAACGCTTGAAGAAGTTTGCAATCCTGAGCAACTAGCACTTGTGGTCTACGACATGCAAGTTGGTGTCTTGAGTCAAATCAAAAATAGTGAGCAAATCATCGCTCACGTCTTACAAGTACTGCAAGCGGCACGTGCAGCAGGAATCCGCGTCTTCTTCTCGCGTCATATGGGATTGCCGAAAGAACTCATGGGCATTTCTCAATTGCGAATCGCAATGCAATGGCAACAAGTGGACTCAGTCGAGCAAGTGCAACCCAGGTTTTTACGTGATTCACCATCGTTTCAGTTGACTCCTGAACTGTCACCGCTACCACGCGAAGCCATTTTTGACAAGATTACCATGTCGGCGTTTGAAGGTACCCTGCTGGAAATAGCTTTGCGAGATTGTGGTATCAATGCCATTGCCATTGTTGGAGTTGCAATGGAGATTGGCATCGAGCCGACTGTACGTCATGCTTCTGACCTGGGCTACATTCCAGTGGTCGTGACCGACGCATGTGGGGCCGGTAATGAGCAGGCTGCTAGCCGTTCTATTGCCAGTCTTGAAATTCGCCGGGTATGCGTTGATGACGAATGTTGAAACGATTTGCCGCACGTTTCGTCTTCGCCAAAAAGGTATGTGAGCATCGAGCAAACGCGTAAACAGACAGATAAGCAGAATTTGGCACATAGCTTGCTCCGTCAATTCAGGTGATTCTGATATCTCTTTTGCACCTACACGCCTATACGCCTGACAAAAGGCTCACTTCCAATTGCATGTAACGATAGAGCGGAAAAGATTCCAGATACGTTTGCAACTGCTCACGTGACTCGCTGTGCATTACAAGCCAGACACGCGAAGCATCTGCGCTAATATAAATAGCCTCTTCAACACCTTGCTCATGCAAAGCTCTGAGGTGAGCCTGCTCTTGAGGGATAAGGGACATAATCGCCGCCCGATCCTCCGGGCGAAACTGTATATTTACCATAAATTTCATGAGAAAATCCTCTCCTTATGCCAAACACAAATTAAGCTATAAATACATCTTATAATGTTACTTACTTCTTGTCTATAGCTCGCCCACTCTCACACTTGCGTTAAGAAAACTTGTCAGCACAAGAAAACTGCTGTACTTTATAAAGAGGAATCATCAACAATTTATTATCTCATGCATGAAGGAGTTAGATATATGTCTGCAGATACGCAGACAACGACACAGGTGGCACAAGCGCAAGCAAGCGGGCAAGAGGCCATTGTCGTTGATAATTTCAGCAAACGTTACGGCTCGCTACAGGTCGTGGAACACTTGCACTTCACGGTGCAGCGCGGCGAGCTATTTGCCCTCCTGGGGCCAAATGGAGCTGGCAAGACAACTACGGTGGAGACGCTGGAAGGGTATCGAACTGCGGACGAGGGACGCGTGCGTGTGCTGGGGCTTGATCCCATACGGCAAGCGCGGGAACTTAAGCCGCGTATAGGGGTTATGCTACAGCAGGATGGTCTGTATCCAGCGCTGACCGCATACGAGGTACTACAGCTCTTCGCAGGCTATTACCAGAATCCACTGGACCCCAAAACATTGTTAGAGCGCGTAGGACTGACCACAGCGGCCAAAACACGCTGTCGGCGGCTCTCCGGTGGACAGAAACGCCGCCTAGCACTAGCCGTTGCCCTGATCGGTAAACCGGAAGTGGTTTTTCTGGACGAGCCGACCGCCGGAATGGACCCACAGGCACGACAGACAACCTGGGAGATTGTGCGCGAACTCAAACGCGATGGCGTTACAATCATACTCACAACGCACCTGATGGACGAGGCCGAGCGACTCGCCGACCGCGTGGCGATCATTGATCACGGTCGACTTATCGCGCTGGACACACCAGCAAATATGACTGGCACACAGAACGCGAACGTCGTACGCTTCGTCGCCCCGCAAGGGCTGGACTGCCAGCAGATCGCGGCACTCGCAACGGTCCGCAAAGCTGAAGAGGTACGTGCAGGCAGTTATATCATCGAAATCGATGCCGTGCCCAATGCAGTACCAATCTTCCTGGCAGAACTTACAGCATGGCTACGCGACAAAAACATCACGCTTTCTGAGCTACGCGTCGGGCACGGTTCGCTTGAAGACCTGTTTCTACGCCTCACAGGATCGGAGATACGAGAATAATATGGCAACACAGACAGGCACAAACTACAAAGACAACAATACGCACATGCCACATAGCGGTAAAGCCGCAAGCGCTATGCATCAGATATTGCAGCAGACACGCTTCGAACTACTACTCACAAGCAGGCGAGGCGAAAACGTCCTGGTTACATTAATCATACCGGTCATGCTCCTCATCTTCTTCGCATCGCTCAACATCGTCCCCAGCAAAAGTGGGAGCCCAGCCGACTTTCTCTTGCCAGGCATTCTCGCTATCGCTATTATCGCCGCAGGGATGGTCAACCTGGGGATCGCGACCGCATACGAACGCTATTATGGTGTCTTGAAGAGGCTCGGAAGCTCGCCATTATCAAGGAGCGGGCTGATAAGCGCTAAAGTCATCTCGATTCTGCTACTGGAAATAGTGCAGGTACTCCTGCTCGTCGGAGTTGCGGCCGCGCTTTACGGCTGGCGACCAGCTGGATCGATAGGTCTAACGCTGCTAGCGATTGTATTGGGAACCATCACGTTTGCGGCACTAGGGCTAGCGATGGCCGGGACGCTACGAGCAGAAATGACCCTGGCTGGTGCTAATGCGCTCTTCCTGATCTTTATCTTACTGGGAGGCGGCATCCTCCCACTTGATCACTTGCCTGCGGCCCTGGCTGCAATCGCGCAACTTCTACCAGCTGCCGCATTGACCCAGGCCCTGCAGCAGACAATGAGCGCCAAGGGAACATTCCCAGGCTCTGCCCTGTTGATACTGGCGATATGGACGATCATTGTACTCGCAGTTGCGGTACGTACATTCAAGTGGGAGTAGAGATTAACGCTGTTTAGCAGCGACCCTGGGAGTCTCCTCTTCCTCATCGAATTCTTCTTCATCCATACTAGCTTGCTGGAGCAGAAAGGCCGAGATGATTAAGGTAACAAGGATAATCACGTGCAGCGAGGTACACCAGGCACAGATGGCATCCAGGCGCACGATCTCTGCATAGACCAGGTAAAGGGCGGTCAGCAGGCCCAGCGTAGACCAGGCCACTTCTGCAATGAGCAGAGAGCGACGATTGGGCCAGACGCGCCAGGCAAACACAGCCAGTACGCCCAGGACACAAAACCAGAGCAGGCCAGGGATAGAGATAGGCAGGTCGGTACCAGGCACAACCGAATACGAGCTGGAGAGGACACGTTCACAATTTATCAGCCCACTGGTAGAACAGACGAGAGTTTGTTTGTCATAATGGGTAATCGTAAGATAAATAGAGATGATCACACCAATTATCGATAAAGCAAGTAATGCGATCTGACCACCATTACGTCGAAAGTATGCCATAATATAATACCTCGCTTTAAGCTACTAACACCGCTACGCGGGCATGATATCAATGCATATCAACATGTAGGATAGCGCGACAGTTGCACACTGTCAGTATACCCATAGGCAATAGCGCCTATGGGTATATTTATACGCACATTCATATTTACGCTATACAAAAGCGTTTGTTGTAAAATTATCTGGCTTCGACGAGCGGGGTAACCTTCTCGGAGAAGTGGCAGGCAGCATAGTGCTCGTGTCCCTCTTTTGCTTCGAAGGCAGGCTCTACTTCACGACAGATACTCTGAGCCATCGGGCAACGAGTGTGAAAACGGCAACCGGAGGGGATATTGATCGGGCTGGGCAGATCACCGGAAAGAATGATACGCTGGCGCTTCTTCTCGATTTTTGGATCGGGAATCGGCACAGCAGAGAGTAAGGCTTTAGTATAGGGATGCTTAGGGGAGTTATAAAGTTCATCGCGGTCGGACAGCTCAACGATTTTGCCCAGATACATCACAGCCACGCGGTCAGCCACGTGGCGCACAACGCTCAGATCGTGCGACACAAAAAGATAAGTTAGATTAAATTGATGTTGCAAGCGCTGCATCAGATTGAGTACCTGAGCACGAACAGAGACATCCAGGGCCGAAACGGGCTCGTCTGCGATAACAAACTCAGGATTGATGGACAGAGCACGAGCAATCGCGATACGCTGACGCTGACCACCACTAAACTCGTGCGGGTAACGATCCGCATATTCAGCACGCAAACCCACCACACGCATCAGTTCTATGGTTCGCTCCTGAATTTCTTTCTTCGAACCAGTTTTAAAGATCTGCATAGGTTCGGCGATCAGAGAACCAACCGTATAGCGGGGATTAAGCGAGGCAAAAGGGTCCTGGAAAACCATCTGAGCGTGTTTGCGCACCTGGCGCAGTTCCTCTCCTTTCGCTATAACAAGGTCCTGATCATTGAAAAGAATCTGACCAGCAGTAGGCTTATAAAGGCGAATCAGCGTGCGACCAATAGTCGTCTTGCCTGAACCACTCTCACCCACCAACCCTAGAGTTTGCCCACGCTCAATCGTAAAACTCACACCATCGACCGCACGGACATAGCCAACAACCCGCTGCATAATGATGCCCTGGGTCAAAGGGAAATGCATTTTGAGATCACGCACATCTAGCAATGTCTTGCTAGCAACCACTTGTTCTACCATCGACGACATCTCCTTAAGACGTTTGCACCATAGCACTACTAGCAGCCTTCAGAGCAGCTTGTTGAGCTTCACGACGGGCCTGAATACGACGTTCCGCGTATGCCTTATTCTTAGGATCAGTCACATCAACCCAACAGGCTTTATGGTGCGACATATTGCCAGCAACAGGATCGAAAGAGGGCATTGTGCGGCAAACGCTGCGAGCAAAGAAGCAGCGCGGCATAAAAGGGCAACCCGTAGGAGGATTAGACAGGTCGGGTGGAGCACCCTCAATGGTACGTAACTCTGAATGGCGACCTTCGTCGAGGCGAGGGACAGAATTGAGCAAGCCAATAGTATATGGATGGCGAGGATTGGCAAACAACTCATCGGTTGCAGCTTCCTCGATAACCTTACCAGCATACATTACAAGCACGCGGTCCGCCACACCAGCGACCACGCCCAGATCATGGGTAATAAGAATCAGAGAGGTCCCAAACTCATTACACACCGCGCTAATCAGCTCCAATATCTGCGCCTGTACCGTCACATCCAACGCCGTTGTCGGCTCGTCGGCGATCAAGAGTTTTGGGTTACAGGCCAGAGCAATCGCAATCATCACACGTTGACGCATACCACCACTGAACTGGTGGGGAAAAGCGTCAATTCGCTCAGAAGCAGCGGGGATACCGACCTGCTCTAGCAGAGATAGAGCGCGTTTGCGAGCCTCAGCGGCACTCAATTTTAGATGAATACGCAGGCTCTCAGCAATCTGCTTGCCGACCGTCATAGTAGGATTCAGGCAAGCCATAGGGTCCTGAAAGATCATACCGACCTGACCACCACGGATGTGGCGCATCCCACTCTCAGGCAACTCAAGTAGATCCTGATCATTAAAAATGATACTTCCCCCCACATACTCACCAGGAGGTTGTGCGACCAGGCGCATAATAGACAACGCAGTTACACTCTTCCCACAACCACTCTCACCCACAATTGCCACCTTTTCACCTGGCTTGATCGAGAAACTCACACCCTCGACCGCATGCACATAGCCACCTTTTATTTTAAAGTAAGTCTTTAAATCCTGTACATCTAGCAGATATTCTCCCAATTTCTTCTCCTTTTGCTTCAAACAGCTTGTATTTTTGTAAAATGGTCACGATCCCAGATTCACATACCAGAAAGGGATGAGCATTATAATTAACGCTCCGTCATATAAGGATCGAGAGCATCGCGTAGACCATCGCCAACCAGATTGAAACTCAACACCACCGTCACAATAAGCAAAGCGGGAGCGAATACCAGCCAGGGAGCCACATCATAGAGTTCCTGACCATCGGCCACCATATTACCCCAACTAGCGAAAGGGATATGTAAGCCGAAACCAAAGTAGCTCAGAATAGATTCGAGGATAATATTGTTACCAATCAGAAGAGTAGCACTCACAATAATAGGGCCGGCCGCATTAGGTAAAATGTGACGGAACATCAAGCGCAAGCCACGAGCGCCAACTGTACGAGCAGCAAGCACAAACTCGCGTTCCCTCAAAGACAGGAACTCACCACGGACCAGGCGTGAAGTCTGTGCCCAACTCAAAATTGCAATCAAGAACACAATAGAGCCAGGAGAACCATCAGAGAAAGCAATCGAGAGCACAAAGAGTAGCAGATATATGGGTATGGCAAGCGCCACATCAGTCAAGCGCATCAAAAGGTTATCGACAATGCCACCATAGAAGCCTGCAAAAGAACCAATCCCAACACCAAAGGTAAGCGCCATCAACATCGAAGCAATACCGATCAGGAGAGAAACACGTCCTCCCGACATAGCGCGAGCAAACTCATCGCGCCCCACATTATCTGTTCCCAGGGGGTTAGCTAAAGAAGGTGGGAGTGAAGCTAAATTTGCACGCACAAAATCAGGCTGGTTGTGGCCCGTAACATATGGGCCAAGAAAACAGAAGATCACGAGCACACCAATCCAGATGGCACCAACAAGAGCCGCCTTATTACGAATAAAGCGATCAAAGATGATGCGGCCCTGGCTCCGCCGCTTTTGCGTCAAAGCAGGCGTGAGATCCATAACAGGCTCAATGTCTTCTTGCAGTTCATCAAGTTGTTTCGGTACATCCATTGAAACCTCCTTCTTCTCTTGTAAGAAGTTGCCTTGCTCAGCACACTAGTTATAGCGGATACGCGGGTCCATAACCCCATAGAGAATATCAGCGATCAGGTTAAAAGAGAGCACAAAGATAGCGCTCAACATCAGCATAGCCAGCAATATAGGATAATCTCGTTCTCCAAGCGCATCAAAGAACAAAGAGCCCATTCCAGGCCAGGCATAAATGCCTTCTGTAATCAGAGCACCACCTGCCACACCACCAAAATCAATTGCGACCACAGTAATGAGAGGAATCAAAGCGTTGCGTAAAGCATGTTGAGTCAGCACGTTGAAGGGAGAGACTCCTTTTGCACGAGCAGTCCGCATATAATCTTGCTTGATAACATCAATCATACTGGAGCGCATAAAGCGGCTCCAAGCAGCGATAAAAAGAAAAGCAAGAGTGATAACGGGCAAGATGAGATGTGTCGCATGATCAAGTAGAGCATTAAAAGGATCGAATGTATAGCCGAGAGTCTCCATCCCTGAAACAGGTAAAACGTGCAACTGTACGGCAAAAATATCCTGTAAAAAGAGCCCCAGGATGAAAGCTGGCATAGCGATCCCGAAGTAAGAGATAACAGTCAGAGTATAGTCAGTGGCAGTATTTTGTCGCACTGCAGAGACAACGCCTAACACAATCGCACATACCAACGCGAAAAGCAGAGAGAAAAAGAACAACTCAACAGTAGCAGGAAAACGCACTGCAAAGATACTAGAGACCGGCAAGTGGTTTGAAAAGGAGAAGCCGAAATTGCCTATAAGCGAGTTTCCCACCCATTTCAGATATTGAATATAGATAGGCTGATCCAGGCCGAAGCTAGCACGAATGGCGGCACGGCCAGCAGCATCCAGGCGAGGATTAAAGATAACCGCGTCCGCTCCGCCTGGCAGCAAATGGATGAGGGTGAACATAAAGATTGAAATCAAGATCAGCAAGGGTATCGCTTGTAACAATCTCCTGATGATATAACGCCCCATGGTATACCTCCAGAATAAGGAAGCAAAAAACAGTACATCAAGGACCAAAGTGACCAAAGTGCAAAGTTAGCCAATTCTATCACTTTGTTATTCATCTAGCAAGAAAGCTCTGGTAAAGAGGATATGACCCTCTCAACCAGAGCTTTCATCACCATATACGGATAACGAGTGGAAAGCGAGGGAATGCTAAATCAGAAAGATTAGCATTTCCCGCCATCACACCACCACTTCCAGATATTGACGCTCTCCTGCGCACCCTCTGGTCCTGGGAGGTAATTGTGCGTGGTTTTGCGTGCGATACCGGGGTCGGTTGGGCTATAAAGGATAATATAAGGATACTGGGTCAGAAGGATCTGGTGCTCCTGATTGAAAATCGCCTGACGAGCAACAGGATCAGCAGTCTGCTGCTCCTGTTTGAGCAATTTTTCCATCGTTGGATCACAGTGGAATGTCCAGTTACCACCTTGACCACCAGGAGGAGGAATTTGATCACAAGCGAGCAGGCTAGAATCATTCGGGTCGTAAGTGAAAGAGTTCTCGAACTCGGCGAGATCATGCTGGCCATTATTTAGGAAGGGGCCAAAGAAAGTACTGGCAGGAACGTTCGTGATATTAATTTTGATGCCAATGTCCTTGAAATTCTGCTGAATGATCTCTTCATCAGACTGACGCCACGGTTTGCCACTGGTTGTCGAGTACTTAAACTCCAGGCGTTTACCATCTTTGGCACGCACGCCATCCGCGCCTTTGACCCAACCATGATCATCAAGCAACTTATTGGCTGCTGCGGGATCAAATTTCGGACAGGGGGCATCTGGCTGATAGCCAGGATGTACACCAGCACCATGATCCGTACATAGAAGCGATCCTTGCCCAACACGTGCAGTTTTGATCAAAGCCTCATGATCAATCGCCATCGCCATCGCCTGACGAACTTCCACATTGTTACCCAGAATAGGATTTTTGAAATTGATAGCGATAGTCTCGAAATTAGAGGCAGCTGGATTGATCACAAAGTTATAGTTGGACAGAGCCTGATAAGCTTTTGTCTTACTTACATCAATGAACCAGGTAGAAGTTGCATTATTAGCCTGCAAGTCTTTCAAGATAGTATTCTGGTCAGAGACTGGACGGAAGATGACCTTATCCAGATAAGGCAGGCCCTGTGAAGCAAGGAAGTAATTATCGTTACGCACCACAGTATAGTGGTTACCAGGCACGCTCTCACTCATCTTGAAAGCGCCACTCACCACGCTAGGATTGAGATTCTCTTTGGATTTAAGAATCTGGTCAGGGGCCATACTCTGAAAGACATGCTTGGGCATAAAAGCGCCACCGCCGTCCGTCCAGATAGATAAGAATGGAGCATAAGCTTGACTGAGGTGGAAAGTGATACTGAGCTTGTCAGCAGAGACGTCAGCACTGGTAATCTTATTATATCCATCAGTGCTATAAGCAGCGAACTTGGGGTTAACCCACAGTTTCCAGGTGAAATCCCAGTCATCAGCGTTAAGTGGCTGGCCATCTGACCACTTGAGGTTAGGAAGCAGGGTAAATTTCCAGGTTTTGTAGTCTGCGCTGATGCCACCGTTTTGTACGGTTGGGATCACAGGAACGATACCAGGTGTGATATTACCTTTTGTATCACCATAGAAGGGGGGAGCATACAAAGCGTTTTGCACAAGAACGGAGAAGGTTTGCGCATCACCATTTGGAATCAAAGAACCAGGTTCATTAGGAATATCATCAATCCAGGTTCCCCCCTTGACCGGCTGAGAGCCAGACGGGGTTTGGCTGGTTGGTGTACCTTGCGCACCACAAGCACTGAAAAATAAGGCAAGCGTCGCCACGAGAGACAGGCTCGATAAGAACCAGCGAGCTTTTTTCCCCTTGAGCATCGTGTCCTCCAGTATAAATAACATACACGTTCAGGAGTTAGTTAATAGCTGAAAAATTCGATTACTATTGGCGTTCAGATAGCGAATAGCAATGCGCCAGTTAATAGAAAGAACAAGCCATAAATACATGGCACCAATGTATTGACCTGCAAGTTCCCTATTTACTTTACACGGGTAAATGTAGCTACATATATACTACGCAATTCGTAAGCTGTTTATCACATAAAATATTAATATTTTCTAGCACCATTTATTTTAATCTTTAACAGTGCCATTACATAAGCTTGTATTTATCATTTGATGATGACAGGACATGATACATTTTAACACAATATGGATCATAGCAAGCTATGGAGTAATCACTTCTTTGGGTGTAATCGTCCATACAATAAATGTGCGTACTGTGTGAAAAGATCTATCTTCCGCTATAGGGGTTGAACGGTAATAGACTGGTAAGGTAAGGAAAAGAGTTCTTCTCTTGCCTGGAAAATGCTGAATCTTAAGGTAGCCACCATGACGCTCAATAATTTTGCGCGAGACATAAAATTCTACACCCAGGCCAGCACTTGTGCTTTGATCGCGTACAGTAATAATAGCTTCATGGCCAGATTGCTGCAGTGTGATAGTGGCCGGTTCTTCTTTGGTAGCCGATGCACACGCATTGGTTACAAGCATAGCAAGCACCTGACGGATTTGATCTCCATCAACCTCAACGTTGATTGGCCCATCTAACAAATGCTGGTAGGTCAGTTCTACAGGTACGTTGACTAACTCTTCCTCCAAAAAGAATGGCATAAAGCAAAAAGGTCGTTGAGACGACGATGTAAAATGAAGCGATGAGTCTCGATATTAGAAGTACTCAGGAGTTCCTGCACAAGCTCTTCCGTACGAGTAAGAGAGAACTCAATATCAATAAAGCTCTGCACCACAATCTCAGAGAGCCCCACACTCTCAAGTTTTTGCCTTAAGAGGTGGGTAATGCTTTTGAGGCGAGCAATGGGTTCGTTTAACTTGTGCGATACAAGGCTAATAACTTTATCTTTCGTTGTATGGGCCTCGGCCAACTCTTGTGAGCGTTGCTGCACCAACCTTTCGAGGGAGTAAGCATAGAGTGCTAATGAACTCTGCTGCTCTTTCACCTGACGACGCAATTGGCATGTCTGAATGGCCCTTAAAAGGGCCGCTATAAAATCATCACGTTCAACCGGTTTCTGGATATAATCATAAGCACCTCTCCGCAAAGCCTGAACAGCCTGACTATACTCTTCATGACCTGTGACAAATAGAGTAGGGGAGTCAGGCTGCAATTCTTGAATTTTTGCTAATAGAGCGAAGCCATCTATCCCAGGCATCTGAATATCGCTGATAATAGCATCGTACTGTTGCGCCTGCAAGTATGCCAGGGCCTCATCACCAGAACTGGCGGTATCGACCTGAGAAGCTGGAATGCGCAGCTGGATGGTCTTCGGCAACGCTTGAAGCAAAGCCTGATCATCATCGACAATCAAAATACGCGGTGCAGAGTTCTGCGGTCGTGGTTGCGGTGCAGCTTGATCCACGAAACGAAACTCGCCTGAGCGGGCCAACAAGCCACCATGGAGGCGAATGCCAACCTGATCAAGCGTTAACAGATACCAACCCGCAGAGTCGAAGGCCACCACCCCAGGCACCCAGGTACCAAAGACCTGAATCTCTATATTGTCACCACTCGATAGCTTCTGCCCATATAATATCAAACAATTATGTTCGTCATCATAGATTAAAGTATCTGTGGCCATCTGAGCATCATTATTTTGCTCGTGAAACATCAATACCACCTGTCTTGTACAACAATTATAGCAAAGACATACTGCGACATCGGCTATTCTTTCATAAATAGCCGAGCTAAGCAGACAAGTCACGATTGTTCACATATGTATACTAGCTACTAGCTTTAAAAAGTGGCTTGAGTTTCAACTTTTCAGGGAAAACAGGCTCTCAAGTTCAGCACCCATTGCTTCAGTGGTCACCATATTATTCAAGGTCCCATTATGGAACTTTTGTGGGGTCCAATCGGGATTAGTAAGATAAAGAACTCCATGTACAGGAGCGGAGTAGATGTGATTGAGCGCCACATCCAGCATACGATTTTCCATATCCTTATACTTATTATTCGTAAATTTATTAGCCATATGGAATGCCTGCAGCATAATTGCCTGACGGCCAGCCTCTTTCTTCGACCGAACGACCGAGATTGAACCCGGTTGGGCAGGTGAATCACCAGAGAAGACTGCAGCAAAGTAGTAACCACCGTTGGTACTATCCCAAAGGCTAAAGAGTTATTGGGCAGTGAAAGCGCGTCCAACAAATCAGTAGCTTTAGCGAGGAAATCCTGGGTATGGGTCATCTGATAAGTATCAAGCAAAGAGGTAACAATCTGACTAATGTTCCCCAACTGAGTTTGACCCCCTTTAACTGCATAGCTGCTGCCATTGGAATTGGACTGGCCAGAGAAGAACTGCTCTTGAGCGTTAACCGACCCATCCCCATTCAATACATTATCCATTTGATCTGGAAATATATGATATTGAGAGATATAGGCATGATCGTAGATAAACTTGATTGTACTCAACCCTTCTTGAGTCCATTGTGGATTATCGAAAAGAGTTCCAGCCTGCACCAGAGCGCAGCCAGCTTCCAGGGTAAGATCAACGCGATATGATCCTTGATCATGACCAGAAGAATTCGGCTTAAAGATCGAACCCACCGTTGGATTAAACGCCTTCGCAAAACCGGTTGCTAAACTGGCGGCAGTATCCTTATAAAACGAATCATGCGAGAGGCTATAGAGACCAACGAACTCATCATATAACCAACCACGTGTGTCATGAGAGTTCTTATACTCATACTTCACGATAGGAGTATAGCGCGTTATCTCACTCTCGAAACGGTTATCGGTAGGATTTTGTGCTTTATACAACCATAGATCATGCAGATAGCGCAAATCCGTTAGAGGATCATGGCGTACAGAATTGCCACTCATCTCATCCGTCTCACCAGTGCCATTCACATTTGTTTGTAAAGGGCTCGTTCCATAACGCCAATTCACCCAAAGGCCACCCAATCCACCATTAATAGTGGGATCAGCATTAAACCCATATGTTTTTATATTATTTAACATGTCAAGTTCGACAGCATTGACAGCAGGATTTATAACCGCTGTTGTGACTGTTGATAGCGCAACAGGAGACGTATTATTTGAAGGCGTAGCAACACTACCAGTTGAAGAATTGTCGCCGAACAAAGAGCAACCAGTGAACAACAACATATAAATCAATGTAAACAAAACAAAGCTATATCGAAATTGTGAACAACGCATTCTCTCTTTTTTCTCCTATCTGGCAAGTTCTAAGCTATCAAGAAGAGGGTATTATTGATACCCCTTCTCAACTTCCGCGCAGATATACGGCATTGCGCGCACCCTCAAAGACTATATGAAATTCTGCTGGAACAGTAAAGTGTCGCGTAATTTCATTTTGATAGGAACTATGGTCAGTAACAATCCAAACACGTGGATATTTTGACAACATCGTACGAAAATCAGATTGACTCAGCATGGCCACTGACGCAGTTGCTGTATTGATAGCTTGACCATTGCGTTCAATAAGGAAGAGAGCACGATCAACCGAGAAGAAGTAATCCGACCGCCCCAAATAGTAATACATTTCGATATCAGGGCTCATTGAAATGACAACATCACCATCGTGCCAGTGGTTCTTTACATATGCACCAGCAGCATCATAATCTGAAAAGTGGTGGAGATACGTCAGGCCAAAAACCCGGCTCACAACAAGGTTATAGCTACTGATAGGAAGCATAGGTGAGAGCAGGATGCAGGTGCATGTGAGAAAAGCTATCGCAATGGACGTGATCTTGATGGGCAAGGATAAAGTACCTTGTGCCAATTTTGACCCCATCGGGACGTATTGTGATCAACACAAGTTGTGCAGAGACAAAGACCCACATATATTCCAATGTCTTCCACACCACATACGACCCAAGGAGATAATAAATTGACAAGAGCGGATAGAAGTAACGATCTGCCTGCATCGTAAAGATTGCAATCAGGGTAGCCAATGAAACAACAAAGAAAAGGGCACAATAACGCAGATGCGCATCCTTACTACGTATAGCCCAGAAGCACGCAATAGCGGCCAGGATCGAATTCAAAGTCAGCCAGGGGGATGTGTTTTTGGGGAAGAAGAGAATTCCCATATAAAAGGGCAGACCATCTTCATGAAACTGCACATTCGGGCGCATCGATTGATCAGTACCAAGCACAGGCGGATGGCTAAACTTCACAATCAACAACTGTATAGAAATAATAGCAATCCCAGCCAAAGAGGCATACCACCAATGTTTCTGATAAAACACCGAAGGAAGGAAACGCCGTTTATCTTTCGTAAGTACACAAACACACAGTGCAAGCGCAGGCAAGACAATAAAAGTCTCTTCATGGCTCAAATAAGTCGCTACCAGGGTCGCAATCGCGATATAGGGCCAGCGTTTACTTTCAGGAGCAAGGGCTGCTCGATGAAAGACATAGAGCATAAGTAGCACACAAACTTGAGCCTGCTCATACATTCGTAACTGAGCACCCCACATCAGTGCAAAAGGAGAGAGAGTCAAGATCGCAGCCGCAAACAAGGCGATACGACGACCGAAAAAGTAATTGCCAATGTAATAGAGAAGAGGGATACTTGCAATATACTCTACAGCACTCAGAGAACGCGGCACCGGCAACTGATCACCAAAGATGAGCATAATCAGACCCAACATATAATGGAAAAGCTCTGCCTTGGGATAAATGAAGCCAGAAGGCATCATTGGAAAACCACGCGCGATACTTTGCTTCGCAACATAGAAACTTACAAGTTCATCCTGCCACAGTGGCTCGTAGGAAAGCGTCGGCAAGATGAGCACACTACCAACAACCATCAGTAGCAGTACACACCAATACGAACGAAGCCATGACAGAAAAGAGAAACGAGAATGAGCAAGTGTAGCCCCTGCATTTCTATGCGCGGAAAGTAGACCATGTCCAGACAGACTCACCTGCACCTGAGCATTATCACGCTTTCGCGCAGCATTGAGCCAGAGCAAAAAGTAGCCAACCAGCACTAGACCAATCAAAATGAGACCACAGATCGGATTATAAGGAAATGGTTGAGTTATATGTGGTTCGCGCGATAGCG
Organism: uncultured Chloroflexia bacterium; assembly: GCA_963850365.1. Lineage (GTDB taxonomy): Bacteria > Chloroflexota > Ktedonobacteria > Ktedonobacterales > Ktedonobacteraceae > Dictyobacter. Next base: position 411,933 of record CAWKKX010000005.1, on the reverse strand, counting down.
TCACGAGCAAAGCCTCACCAGCCAGAGCGGGTAAAAACGCTGTACTCATAACTGCACACGCTCTAGACCAGGGAGCATAGTAGCGTTTCCCAAGCGTCAACGCCATCAGCAGCCAGAGCCCTAGCACAGCCAGCACACTTCCGCCAATTACCTCGAAGCTAAGGAGCCAGGGAACCATTATCGTGCTAAGCTGCGAGGCTGAACCCTGTAAAATCGTATTACTGCCAGGCACAGAAAACTGTTGATAGCCAATCGTACCAGGAACCTGGGAAGGTGCGGGCCATGCCGACGTTGTTACACTTCCTTGCTCCCAACCAGATACAAAATCAGATGAAGCACGCCAGGCCTGATCATCTTCATTTTGAACCGTATTACCAGCATTATCGCAGATAAGCATATCAATAGACATTGCGGCACCAATATTACCCACAAAGCCATCAACATTTGGAGCGGAGACATACACCGCAAGGGTATTGGTCCCTGGATGCAAATAAGGCGCAATATCATAAACACCGGCCGAGAACCTGGAATGCGTTTTCACATCTGTACTAACATAGCTAAATGAGCCAAAGACACTTTGTAAAGAGTTGGGGGGTTGACCAGTCCAGTAAGTCAACAAATTACCATTGACAAAAATACTGGAGGGGCCATCAGCTCTGAAGCGAAGCCAATAATTTTTTACAGATCCATTTATTGAAATTTGGCGTACAAAGTAGCCCTGGCTCATCGCACCAGAACTCATCCAATGGGCAGGAAGAGGATAGCTATAAAGTAAAGGTGTAACAGGTATATTATACAATTGTGGCCCATTTAAAGCCAACGTAGCAGTAGGCCAGAGACTTACGTCAAAATCAGCAGCGCTCCAAGGGGTTAAGGGAGTATTCTGAGTTGATGACGTGGTTGAAGTCGATGCCGACGAGGCCGACGACGTCGAGGATGTTGGGGAAGCTGGTGCTAAATTTGTCGTCGATGCTGAAGTTGATGTTGGGGTTGCAATCGGCATTGGAGCTGAATTTGTCGTCGATGCTTGTGATGCACCAGTTGCCGGCCCAGTGGTTGAAGATATGGTCTGCGTTGCTTTCGTTATAGACGTTCTTGAAAAACGTGGGAAGACCAATGAACTATTACTGGTAGCCTTCCAGGTGTTGCTCGTACCAATCTCGTAGCTCGAAGAACCTACAGCAAAATGAACATTTGCCTTTATAACAGGAATATGGCTATCAGGATCAGTAGCACGAATCACAATCCCATTAGGGCCTGGCTGTAAAGCAGAAGTGATATCAAAAGTATATGTACGCCTTGAATCACCACCCACATAGTCGGCCTCATTACTACCAATCAACGTCGAATTCACAAAGAGACGATAGGCGGCGTTAGCCCCAATAGTAACAGAAGCCACACTGGGAACAGACTCAAGATACGGGCTAGAGCGAAAATAGACCACAGGCGCAGAACCATCACTTGCCTGTATCCATTGAGCCGTTCCCCAGGAAGGTGCGAAGCTTTGAGGCTGTGACAACAAGAAATACTGGTATGAGAACCAGCTCGCCCCAATACAAGCGAGAAAGAGGCAAGAAAACACCATCAGCCACGAAGTGTTCTTTTTGGCATTGAGAGTCAAACGCCTATAGACAGACACAGGCAAAATAGCTGCGCCGCTTGTTATCTCTTTTGTACTCGTTGACACATCGGTCAGAGCCATAAGTAATATCCTTCTGTCTAGTTATATAATGAGTCACACGAGAGAGAACAGGAAAGCAGCTTAATGTAGCCCCGAAAGCTCCTCACGTGCAACGTTATTGAAGTAATTTGGATCGAGAGACACCGCTTTTTCCAAAAATACACGTGAAGTAGGGAGATCTCCCTGTCCTTCTTCGCTTAAACCAATAGAGGTAAAAGCGGCCGATTGAAAATCTCTATTCTGGCTTAATTGGTTTACAAACTGCATCTGCGTCGTACAATCCACATACTCATGCAAATCGTAATTGACACGTCCAGAGACATAACGAGCATATACATTGTTAGGGTTCACCTGAAGAAGAGATTCTAACAAAGGCAACGATTTATCATTTTCTTGTGCAGACACAAGCAACAGATCAGGATTATCATCACCAGCATTAGAGAGACTAATGGGGCGATTTACCTCAATTTCCTGCATCAAAATGAAACTCATCTGATCAATGATCCAGGTCGTGTTACGATTTCGTGTCCAGGCACCAAATAGATGTTGATAGGCATTTATATAATCACCACCTTGATAATAGCTAAATGCAAGGTAGGCAAGGCTATCATCACCCTGATTATCATGCTCAATAAAAAAACGGATCTGGCCAAGCTGGATATGATAATAAGCGACCTGATTCAGTCCAGGGTCTAAAAAGACCGCATCACCCAACCACTGAGAGGCCGCATCATAATTGCCAGACGATAGGGCCAGGTTAGCCTGATACTCACAAAAGAGAGAGAGAGGCACCCGCCCAAATAGGCCACCCCCCAAAAGAACTGCCAGGGAGAGTGCAATCCAGCGTGCCCGATTGTTTTGTTTTACTCTGAATGGAAGCATACTCGCTGGTCGCTGTAGTAACCGATAAGCCAGCAAAGCCAGAGAACCAAACACAGGTAAGAAAGAACCTAATGATATTTGATCTACCAATAGCAGCAGACGGACTGGCAACAAAGAGATATCGATAGAAAAAGGCCGCACAGGGATACGTTGCGGGGCAAGCCTGTACTCCAGGTGCTGCGCAATCAAAAGCGCTTGTAGCTTATGTTGAGCTAACTGATTGATACTTTGCACATCAAAAATGAGATATTGCAGGCAAAACAAAAGTAAAGGCACCAGGCAGATCAATGCTGCACGAGTATATTGAGCCTTAACCGATTGCACAAACAAAGATCGAGAGGATGACCCTTCCACGGAAATTTCATCTGGAGATTGACTCGTCCAGGCTAGAAAAAACATATAGAAGGCACACCATAAACAAAGCACACCATAATTAATAAACGATGTGCGCAAAGGCCAACCGATGTAAACAGGAATTTTCCAGGCAGAGGAGGGCCCCATGAGGGGGTCCCTCAGCCATGGTAAAAAGCTAGTGCATACCAGCGTAAAACCCGCAAATGTTGGAACGATATATCGCAGAGGAAGCAAACTGATATCAAACTGCGAGAACCGTTTCAAAGCAAGCATAATAAGCCTTTCCTCTCTTACGGCTTGGGCTGTTCAACAGAAGTCACCTTAACCGCCTGTCCATCGTGCAAAGTATCCACCCCCGTCAGCACAACCTCATCGCCATCGGCTACACCGCCGGACTGAAGGATAACATTATTATCGACATAGCCAACAATCTGCACAGGTTTCTCGTACGCATGACTATTGCGCACCACAAAAACTGCAGAATTTTGATCAGGATTGAGCACAGCAAGACGTGGTATCACAATAGCAGTCACTGGTGCTTGCAGACGAGCAAAAGTACTCATGCCTGGCAAAAGCTTCTGTTGATTATTCTTCAGATTATCATTTGGCAGAGAGATCCAAACCTCAAACGTATCCGAATTTTGGGAAGCTTGAGGGATAACAGAAATTACTTTCCCGGTGAGATTTATGTCAGGAAATGCAGATGGCGTCACAACTGCCGCTTGATTTACAGTGACATCCCGAGCATAAGCGAGCGGAATTTGCACACGCGCAATAACTGTTGACTGCACCTGCAGCGTCACCAAAGGGGCATTAGCGGCGGCCACTTCACCAGGATTGATGTTCACCTGCGTCACAACTGCATCGTAGGGAGCTACCAGGGAGCCATTTTGCAAGATGGGCGAATTTTTCTCGGCGATCAGCGCCTGGTATGCATTATTAGCCTCGGTAGCTCGCTCCTGTGCAGCCGGTCCCTGTGCAGTACCAGCAAGACTATTGGCTAAAGTTTGAGTGGCCGTTACATTAGCTTGAGCCTGATTAATCGTTGTATCCAGCTGAGTAAGATCGATGGTAATCAACTTATCATTTTTCTTGACAGTATCACCGGGCTTTACGACCACATCACTCACACGTGCCACATTTGGAAAGGAGATCGCCAGCTGAGTAATCGGATAGATAACACCGCTCCCACCCACAGAACGATTAACTGTCTGCTGTTTAGCCTGATATAAAGTCACACTAGGAGTCTTCAAGTTATTATAGGCAAAAAACAAGCCCGCGAACACTACAGCAGCGATACATACTCCAGCAAGAATAACCATACTGCGATTACGAGGTCGCTCACGTGTGGGCGAAAAGTTGGACGATGAGCCATATGGATAATTATTAGGAGGTTGCCCACCACCACCGTTCATTACAGGAGCCGGAGGAGGGGTATCCGTCATACGATTATTCAGAGGTGGCCGACCAAACTGCTGCGATGGCATATTCGGCCCACCTGGCATCATCGGTCCATTAAACTGCTGCGGCGTATTAGAGCCACCCGACCCACCCGGCATCATCGGTCCATTAAACTGCTGCAGTGGCGTATTCGGCCCACCCGGCGGCATCATCGGTCCAGTATATTTTTGGGAAGGCATACCAGGGCCTCCCGGCATTGGTCCATTAAATTTTTGAGGTGGCATACCAGGGCCTCCCATAGTTAATCCTCCATCTTGTTGAGCAGGCATTTCAGGGTTATTTGTTTCGAGTTCTCGAAACTCAGAAATTTCGAATCCAGGATCACTCGTTTTTGGCTTCTCAGACTCCGAAGCATCAATCCCAGGATCACCTGCCATTAGTCTCCGAAATTGAGTCATACATCTCCTACATTAAACACATGGAACATGCCACTCTCAATAAGATCAGTAGCACCCCATATCAATATCCCACCCAACAAACCCGCGTCCTCATATCAGTGATTGTTTTCTTTGGATGCCAATCAAGCTGCTCTCTATAGCATAAACGCATGGGAAATGCCGCTGTCACAGAATCAGCGGCACCCCGTACAAATATCCCTCTCAACACCTATGCTCTTATGTCGGCGATTGCTTTTTCTTAATACCAAGCAAATTGCTCATAAACAGGTACATCACACCACCAATAGCTGCGAAAAACAGCATCTGTACATCCATAATGAAAGCCAGAGTCAAAGTAGTAGCCGCAGCTACATGCACAGTTCCAAAGACTAAGACCAGAGCACCTTCCCGCAAACCGAAACCACCAATGGAGACGGGCAAGAAGCCGATCAACGACACTAATGGTATAGCGACAAAGTAAAAGTAGAGCGGAACATTTATATGAAAAGCAAGCCCATAGCTATAATAGTTCAGGCAAGCCACAATATGAAACATCACTCCGAACAAAGTCGCCATAATCATTGAACGAGGCTTTTTTGCGCTGAGAATCAACGTATTACCAATGTCGATAGCCTTCTCAAAAATGCCACCCAGATTCAACTTTTTGCGAATAAAGGCAGGCAAAAAAGAATCGATGGCAACTTGAATTTTCTTCAAAACCACAAAGCGAGAGAAGAGAGCCGCAAAGACGAACGTGCCTATGACCATAGCAAGCACAACCAGGCTAAGCAACAACAGCAAGAAAACAACCTGCGGGGTGAATTCCTCATGAAATATGAGCAAAGCAGGATAAGCTACCAGGAGCATACCAAAAAAGCCAGTGATACGGCTCATCACAGCAGCACTCGCGGAGCCAGGCATATTCCGAGATTCACGCCCAACATAATAGATTTTTACAGCGTCGCCACCCATACTGGTGGGCAAAAAGTGATTAAAAGCGATACCGACCATATACAGGTTAATTAACTTCGTCAAATCTAGAGGGATCTTTTCAGCATTTAGCAAACACTGCCATTGATAGGCACTCACAACCAGTGTGTAGACCCCCACAACTAGACCAACAAGAGCAATTGAAGGATTTATTTGCAGGAACGCAGATCCTAATTTCGCCACATCAAGATTTTTGAAGAGCAGGGCAAAAAGCAAAATAGTCCCAGCGAAGCGAAGGACCGTCATCAACCAGCCCTTCTTTTTCTTCTTTTGCTCAACAGGCGCAACGGCTTGCTGAACAGGAAGCACAAGATCAGCAGGAATAGCGCGATGCACATGAGTCGCAAGTGCAGAGAATGCTTGCTTGCGCATCTGCAACACATCCGTTGTAAAGCCCTCATCATGCAAAGGATCTACAGAAGAGTCAGCAGTCTCTTTCTGCACGTGGGCAACATCAGCAGCAAGTGCTTTTCTCCGCAATTGTTTTGGAGTTGGAGACATGCCCTTATACGGCACTTTTTCCTCATCCGACGCAAGAGGTTCTAGTTGGATATGAGCAACTAAATCCTCATCAAGCTCATATGCTTTAGGCTCAGAAGCTTGCTCATTCTTTATTGGCGCTAGCGCGATTTTTTGAATAGTCATTCCTTATCCATCCATGCAGAGTGCAAGCCTAATATCCCTCAGGCAATGCTGCGTTGTTTATAGCCATACAAAGCTGCAATTGACTCAAACTCATGAGCCAAACCTTCACGGAGAGGCACGCGAGGCTGATAGCCAATCAACTTCATAGCATCGCTGATATCCGCAAAAGTATCACGCACATCACCATGCTGCTTTTGCTCAAAAGTCACCTGAACGGGCAAGCCACTAATCTCGCGTAACATTTCAATTACATAACGTACAGTAACACGCGATCCACCAGCAATGTTCATTACTGAGCCAGGAGTACCAATGGCAGCCGAGCTAATATTTGCCTCGACGATATCGGAGACATAAGTAAAATCGCGTGTCTGATCGCCATCCCCAAACACATGAATGGGCTGCCCTTCAACGACAGCTTTACAAAAACGATGGAAGGCCATATCTGGTCTCTGACGCGGTCCATAAACCGTAAAGTAGCGAAGAGAGACAGTTGGAACACCAAAATTGTGATGATAGAGAGAACACAAATGTTCCGCTGCAAGTTTTGTCACTCCATAAGGAGAGATTGGGTGCGGCGTAGCTGTTTCCGCAACAGGCAAAGTCATAACATCCCCATACACAGAGGAAGAAGATGCATAGACCAGGCGTTGTATACGGTTACCAGTGGTCAGCACAGCTTCTAACAAGCGCTGTGTAGCAAGAACATTACAGTCGGCATAGAGCGAGAACTCTTTGCCCCAACTCGCGCGTACGCCTGCCTGGGCAGCCTGGTGAAAGATCCAGTCAACGCTTTCAACGAGAGATGTTAACTCAATGTCAAGCAGATTACCTTCAATGAAGGTGAAACGCTCTTGATTGCGTAAAGCCGCTAAATTTTGTTCCTTCAAACTTCGCGGGTAATAATCGATAAAAGCATCAACTCCACAGACTTCATGTCCGTCAGCGAGCAAACGCTCCGCCAGATGAGAGCCGACAAAACCAGCTACCCCAGTTACAAGACAACGCATAGAAACATCCTCCATGGAACACAAAATGCTAGACAGTCATCGTGTGAAACTCGCTGTAGACCATATCATTTTTCTCCAAAAACGCATCCCAGCTATAACGCTGCTCTGCTGTTTTCTTTGCACACGACGCGAGTTCTTGCGCCATTGCATTATCGCGTAACAGGGTCAAGGCTCCCTCAGCCAACCCTTCTGGAGTCGGCTCGACCAAAAGAGCCACATCAGACGTGAGAATCTGAGTATGCGAGCGTATAGATGTAGCAAGAAGGGGCTTGCCAGCACGCAAGTAGGTATACAACTTCAGAGGCGTATGCGTCCCCTTACTACGCGGGCTCAGCAAGACATCGGCCATTGCCATATAAGCAGGCATCTCTTCGAGAGGTCGCTGTCCTTCAAAAATAACCTTATCAGCCACACCCAGCCCTTGCGCCTGCGCTCGTAGTTCCGCCACTTGTTCAGGCTTACCGCCAACAATCACATAGCGTGCTGCGGGGAAAGATACTGCAACAGTCTTAATACTTTGCAATAGAATATCCAGACCCTGATAATTTTCAAGCGTGCCCGTATAGACCAGCACAGGGCCTGCGCCCAGTTTCAATTTGCGGCGCAGTTGATTAGCCTCCTCACGGCTGGCTAAAGGCAAACCTTCGTCAACGGCGGGAGGTAAAATCGTGTGGATAGGAGTCTCAGGTGCTAACTTGCGCGCCGTTGCCTCCAATTCGGGATAGAACGTAATGACTGCATTAGCTCGTTGCACCATGAGCTTCTGCGCAAAATCTGCGAAGCGAAGCAAGAGCTTGCTTTTAGTAAAACCTGAACCCGCAATCAAATCAGGAAGATCGCAATGCATATAATAGAGATGCTTTGTATGGAATATAGCCGAAAGGAAAACCCCCATAAAAGCCGCCTCTTCATGAGCATGCAAGAAGTTATACTTTTTCAAGCTGAGACGCCAGGCAGCTGTAAGAAACACGAACAGGTCCAGAGGAAGCTTTGCCAGGGAAGGGCCAGGTTTCACTGAACTCAGAAATGGGATCGCGGGAGCTCGAAAGATGCGCAGACCTGGCATCTTTACATCTTTACCAATATGATAGGTAACAAGATCAACCTCATACCCCAATTCAATAAGAGCTTTAACATGTTGATAGACACAAAAAGGAGCGCCACGCGGCTCAAAAAATGGTTGCGGCGAAATCATTAAAATACGCATATGTTATCTATATCCACTTCTTCTCAATTTTAAATGTAATCTCTACACAAGACTTAGAGTAGCATGACAGCACATTTTAGTCATTTGCGGTTTTTCTTTATAAGCAATAGATAAGGCATAATACTGTAAGATAGCCAGATCTACAATGACTATGCCACATCTACCATAGAGAAGGAAACTTAAAGAAAAGGAGTTTCGGTCCTGTTTTCTACTTCAAGAGATGGATGCTCAGGAGAAGAAAGGACTTCTTTCACCACATAGATAGACTTGCCCTGTGACTCGTGATAAGTACGCATCAACAATTCTGCGAGCAACCCTACCATAATACACTGCATCCCAAAGCCAGTGAAAAGAATAGACAAGGGTAAGACGGGGTTACGATGAACGCGAACATGAGGTGGAAGAACCTTACGACCCAGCAAGAAGACAGATAGAATTCCACCAATGCTAAACGAAAACAAGCCAGGCAAGCCAAAAGCATAGAGAGGCTTGGTACCATAGCTCCCCAGGAATTTCAGAGTCATGAGATCTAAAATGACGCGGAATGTGCGAGAAATGCCATATTTCGATTTCCCAAATTGCCTGGCATGATGTGAAACTTCCAACTCAGCGATAGCCGCTCCAGCCAGCGCCGTATAAGCGGGCATAAAGCGATGCATTTCACCATAGAGGCGAACATGTTGAAAGACAGAACGTCGATAGGCTTTCAACGTACAACCATAATCGTGAAGGTAAACGCCAGTTACTTTGGAAATCAGTTTATTCGCGATCATTGAAGGAAGCTTGCGGCTTATGCTCGCATCCTGACGATTTTTACGCCAGCCACTCACCACATCGTAGCCTTCATCGAGTTTAGCCAGCAAGCGTGGGATATCGATAGGATCATTTTGCAGATCACCATCCATAAATACCAATACTTCGCCTGAGCTCTGCGCAACACCAGCCGCCATAGCGGCCGTCTGACCAAAATTGCGTCGTAAACGAATAACATGGACATGTAGGTCATGTTCGATGAGTTTGCTAAGCTGCGGAAAAGTCCCATCAGCGCTTCCATCGTCCACGAAAATAATTTCGTAGGTAAAGTCTTGTTGTGAAAGGACACGATGTATACGCTCGTGAAGAAGGGGAATATTTTCCTCTTCATTATACACGGGAATTATGACCGAAAGATATTTTGACCTTTTCATAAGAGGTGCTCCTTACAATCCCTTTACATTAGTAAACCCAAAAGTTCCTAATATCAATTCTGATAATAGCTAATAGATATATTTTTGTACAGAAAACCAGTACTTTTTGAGCCTTTATAGCGGATATATACTGGCTTCGCACTTCTTCAGCCGCTATGATACAGGAAAAAACACCCAAAATGGAGATCCTAAATATCACTACTCAGGTCAAATAAACGATGAAGCACCTTACTATAGGGATACTTCTGCTATCACTATCCTGACTGTTACCATCTTAAAAGACAAAAACCAGTACAATCTCTGTATCATTTCCTGAGAGAGAATAGCCAGTTCCTGGAACAGGACCGTTTACAACCTGGAATAAATTTTCAATGCAACATTGCATGAGGAAAGCTACTATGCTGCCATCTGGTATATATAGGTATACTACATAATGGCTGCTGCGTGAAAAGTGCCCTTATACCGCATCTATTTCACCGCATAATTCAATATATACGATGAGAAAAGCACGCTCTGTCCTCAAATGGAAAATATTACACTTGAAGACTTTTCTCAGTTGAGAGATATATAAATAACATCATCAGACAACTTTTTTCGACCTTTCACTTGATAGAATGCAAACAAGAAAACAATGGTTTCATGCTTACCCAAGAGTACTTATTCGAAGGACTTTTGATTAGACCTATCGCCAGTAGCAAGGAGAGGCCGTCTATAAAAACATTTTTGTGTTTTTGAGGCCTTGTCATCAGTTTATTCACCTGCTATACTAGAAACATGACAGTGTAGCTCAATGGATAGAGCGTACGTCTCCGGAACGTAAGGTTGCGGGTTCGATCCCCGCCACTGTCACCACGACGGCTACTTACCTGGCTATACATATAATCTCCTCTTTTTCTAAGTGAAGGCTTGATTCCTATCTCGTTTGATAAGTTCGCCCCCTTCTTTAGTATCTATTTTTACATTTTCCATTTTTTGCTGTGTAATGTGGAAAAATAATGGAATACATAAGCAGAGACAAAGTACTACAATGAACCAAACCTCTTTTATTGATCCTATATATTCATTAACATATATGACGACCAGGTACAGCCTTCTAATACATAGGTGCAGCATAGCTCAATAAAAACATTAAACTATTTGCAATCATCAATTTTACGTATGGAAATACGCTAATTACGGTGTTATCCTGCATTCATAAGCCTATGTTTAGCTAGTAAGAGGTGAAGGAAATGTTCTCAAATCGGTTACAGATCAATAGCGCCCGTGACACATTCAAACAAGAGATCGCACAGCAGCAAACTCATCCCTATCCATCTGTCTCATCAACACCACATATGCTACTAACGATGCCAACCACGATAGCAGGGGACAGTCAAGAGCAAGCAGAAATAAATGAGCAGAAGAAAAAGAACAGTCCACGTGTCATAGCTACAATAGCCGTTGGACTTATCGCCCTCGTCCTCTACTTTGTCTGGCAGCCTACGACACCGGTAACACCCGCGACAGTGAACACACAATATACGCCCGGCCCCAAAATTCTCATGCCCAGCCCCACAAATACGCTCAACAGCACCGGAGGCACTATTCAGGTATATATCATCGGTGCAGTGCAACATCCAGGTGTATATACATTGGAAAATAATGCACGCGTCTATCAGCTCTTACAAGCTGCAGGAGGAACACTCTCAAACGCCAATCTTGCTGCTATTAATATGGCGGCACGCTTGAGCGATGGGCAAGAGATCTATCTGCCACATGTGGGTGAAACGCCCATTGCCGCGATGAGCGGGACAACGAGTAACAGTAGCAGTAACGGGGCTGCATTAGTAAATATAAACACAGCCAGCGCTGATCAATTACGACAGAGCTTAAGTCTTAGCAGTAAATCGGCACAAGCGATTGTCAACTATCGCCTACAACATGGCCCATTTTCATCCGTAGATGCATTAGCACAAGTAGTAAGTAAGACAATCTATGACAAAATAAAGGACAAGGTAACTGTCTAATGGCTATTCCTAATGAATTTCAGGGGCTTATTACTGTCATCATCTGGACTGCAGGCATCCTCATGGGTTTAGGAATTGGTATCGCAGTAGGAAGATTCGTAGGGACATTTCTCGGTTGGATGATTGCCAACTCACTAGACATGAATATCCGACAAGGCGGACGTAGCGGGAAACAAATAGGCGCGATTTTGGGTGCTTGTGGAGGGATTGGATTAGGCATCTATGGCGCGATGCAATTTGTCACTTTGATCATGCACAATACACCGCGCTAGAATAGTAAACAGTTCGCTTTTAAACAACAGGGAATGTGTGCAAGGTGGAACAGAAAAAGGGGAGAAGATGGTGGATATGTGGCGGAGCAAGCTTTGTAAGCTGCAGAGTTTTCTACTTGTAGGGTTGGCAATAGCATGGCAGACGGGTATCTTTCTTAGCTCACTCTTGCATGTACCTCTCATCATGCTCGTAGAGAGCATAGGAGTAACAGTACTCTGTATAGTGTTATTCTTTCACGACCAGCAGGTACGCATGGTCATGCTTCTCATCTTGTGCTTGCTTATAGGTGCGTGGCGCTATAGCAGTGCACGACCGGACAACGATCCCCAGGCGATCTCAACGTTTATCAGTTCAACTGTAGTGAGTATAACAGGGACAGTTGAGGATGAACCAACATTGCAAGGACGCAGTCGCGTACTCATTGTAGATGCATCCACACTGAGCCACAACGCCCATGCGATAGATGTACACGGGAAAATCGAAGTACAGGCACTGGATACAAGCATAGAAGATAGGTATGGGGCAAATTATGGCGATAGCGTTACATTGCAAGGAAAATTGCAGGCGGCGTTACCTCACGGACCGGTGGGTGTATTCGCCAGTATGGCTTTCCCACACATACAAGTCACCGCTAGCGGCGGCAACCCCATCATCGGTTTTTTGTATCATCTGCGAAACAGCTGCGCAACTATTATCCAACAGGTCTTACCACAGCCTGCTGCGGCGCTCCTCACAGCAATAGTACTGGGTTTACGCACACCAGCACTCACGCCGCTCAAACTCGCCTTTAATGTTACTGGTACAGCCCATCTCATCGTCCCCAGCGGCTTCAAAGTCACAATACTGGCGGGTCTTGTCGCTAGCGGTACCCGCTGGCTATACTGGATACGCATTCCTGGTCAAGCGGTGGAAAGCAAGCGCTGGCAGAACTGGGTTGCAACTACACTCATCATAGGATGTATTGGGGCTTACACAGTCCTTAGCGGAGCAGGACCAGCTGCGCTTCGAGCAGGGGCCATGGGTAGTCTGCTTATACTGGCTCCACGCATTGGGCGCAATTACAACCTGTATACAGCTCTTGCGTTAAGTAGCATCATTATGAGCGGCATTGATCCATTTATACTCTGGGATACTGGCTTCCTGCTTTCTTTTCTTGGTACTCTGGGTATAGTTCTGCTTACTCCATACTTCCAATCACTACTGAGTGTATTCAAAGCATTGCCACTGGGGCAGGTTGGCTGCGAGATGATTGCAGTCACCTTAGCCGCTCAACTCGCGACATTACCTATCTTTGCGATCACCTTTCAGCAAATTTCTTTTATTGCACCAGTTGCAAACTTGCTGACCGTACCATTGTTAGGCATCTTAATTGCAACAGGCATGCTGATATGTAGTGTGGGCCTCGTCTCTATACCACTGGCACAAATCTGTAGCTGGATAGCGTGGCCCATCCTCACCTATGTCAGCAATTGTATTCTCTGGTGTGCAAGTATACCAGGAGCATACATCAAAGTCGAAAATGTAAGTGATAAGTTAGCCTGGGCATACTATCTACTCTTCGCTTTTGTTACAAGTATCATTCTACGCCAACAACTCATAGTTCGGAAAGAGTCCCAACAGCATCGTCGCGTAGAAACCAGCAGAAAACATATCTGGCATATTGTGCAATGGGTTGCGGCATCTTTATTTATCGGAGCAACAGAAATTGCAGTTTTATCACCACAATCAGTACAACCACTCTCGATTACGTTTTTTGATGTAGGTCCAGCTGGTCAGCCAGCGCAAGGAGAAGCCATATTCATACGAACAGCAGACAACAAGACCGTTCTGATCGATGGAGGCATGGACGCAACTTCGCTCGGACAGGCCCTGGATAGTCGCCTGCCCTACTGGCAGCGCTCACTAGACATAGTTATTCTAACCACTCCCAGTAGCGATGACCTGATAGGTCTACAAGATATAGTAACACGATATCAGATTGGCTCAATCTACGACGCTGGTATGTTGCACCCCAATACAACCTACACTCGCTGGCGACGTACTATAAGTGAGCGCAATCTGCTTTATGTTCCCGTTAGCAGTGGAGAAACTATTCCTATAGGGGCAGATGTTACCTTGCAAGTCCTCTGGCCAGGAACAGATTTGCATAAGGGGAGCAATGAAGTGCGCGATAATGGTCTCATCTTGCGACTAATAGCCCCTGCACTCCATATACTCTTTTTAGGGGCAGCGGCACAGAGCAGCTATGCTCTGACCAGACTGACAGATGGGCCACCATCAAACATATTACAATCCGATATCGTACAGATTGTAGAAGAGCACGACAAAGAGCTTGCGCCTGAATTGGGAGAAGTACTGAAAAAAGCACAGCCTGCATTAGCCGTTATTACGCCTGCAGCATTAAGCGCGGCACAGAAAAAAACACTGGCGACTAATCAGGCAGAACAACAACCTGTATTAGCAGGCATACAAGTGGTAAAGACAGAACAGGAAGGCTCTATCGAAATCATAAGCTCTGCTACAGGATGGAATATAGCTACCTCATAAGAGGCACCAAAAAAGTACACAGCATTTATATAGAGCAATGACCGATGCAGAGGGACGTGATAGATTATGTATTGTGAACGTTGCGGATTCGAGATTGCAGACACGATCAGGGTATGCCCGATATGTGGCACAAACACAGTCAGGAAGTCCAATAGTAATGTACAACAGCAGCCAATTACGCATTATGGACAATACCCAGGAGCAGGGGAGGCATCTTCCTATCAACATGGTTACACAGTACCTGAAACGCCCCTTCAGTATAGAGATGCACGGAAATTTCCATACTACAATCAACATATACCGCCCTCTCCTTCTACACTAACGCCAACAAGCTACGCAGGATCGACAGCAAACCCAGGTTTTAACGTTATCAGGATATCCACAAAGAACAACAATGCTCTGATTGTAGAAATTATTCTCTCGCTCTTCGGGTTGTTTGGAGTAGGCTGGCTCATAGCTGGGGAAACTACGATTGGCACTATCCTACTTATTGGTAGCATTTTTATCTACTGGCCTATTGTCATCCTGGGCACCATTTTCACATTTGGGCTTGGTTTGATTTGCCTGGGACCGCTTGCTATTGGGGCTATCATTCTCAACATTCTTTTGCTCAACAAAGGCCTGGATCGCCAGTCAACCCAGTACGTCATCACATCACAGCCTATACATATGCGCATGCCACCTCGCCAGTGAACTATCACAAAACAACAGAGCAACTTGATGAGTTCACGTGGCTATGCCGTGCTTCTATCCTCTCCTACATATATTTGCTTTTTATATTTTTATATGATACGCAAAACATGTAAGAAAGGGCATAAGCACCGAAAGCACGAACATGCGTCGGAAAGAGGGCTACCTGGGGAAGGCGAGCCGGCGATATTTTTCTTTAGACTCCAACCAGGCCTCATCGGAGAGCCCCAATTTTTCACGCAGAGCATCAAACGATATGCCTGCCTGAAGTTGTTGCACAGCGAAGGTGTCACGCAAGAGTTGGAGTGTCACTCGCTTTTGAATACCGGCGGCTTTCACTGCCCGTGCAAGAATATAGTTCAAATTGCGGTCTGTACAGGCAAAAACAGTATCGGTGACATGATAGCGCTCTTTATAGCGCTTAAAGAAATCCGTAAACTCAGCCGGCAAAACCAGACGGCGCTCACGATGCTGTTTTCCCATAGAAACTGCAAAGCGCACAGTCACCATTGGCGTCTGGGGATCGACCAGATCGATATGCTGCTCGCGCAACCCCATCACCTCCTCTTTCTTCAGACCAGCCCGCAGAACAAGATAGATGAGGCAGAGACAACGCTCATCCTCAGAAGCAACATCAAGTAAGCGCTGCACCTCATCATCCGACAATAGCTCTGGTAATGGGGGCAGAGGGCGTTCCAGAGTCAGACTAGCGGCAGGATTTTCATGGACAATCCCTTCGCGCTCCAGCCAGGAAAAGAAATTTTTGAGGAAAGTCACACGACGAGCCATCGTCTTAGGCGCGGGTGCCTGACTATGCTGACCCGAAGAGCCAAACTTCAGCTTCATCAGCCAATCCGTAACCTGCTCTTTTGTAATACGACCAACAGGAGTATCTCGACCCACAAAATCGCTAAACATCTTTAAATCTGACACAAAGCAAGTGATCGTGTAATTTGATTTGCCCCTTACCATCAGCTCTTGCCTATAAGGGATGACACACTCAGAAAGACTGGACTGGTCCATGAGGGCATGAGGTATTGCAGTAGCATCAGATACCTCTGACGATTCTATAATTACTTTTGGAGTCCCAAAGAGGTTTGATTGTAAGGCAGCATCCTCATTGTTTATCATCGACTCAGGTTGCTTTTCCTGCTCAACATCCTTGTGCATTTTTATTAAACTCCTTGACTTTTGGTTTGTCAGACCAGCACCAGCCAGACACTGACAGCTCCTGACGTCCAGACGAAAAAGATACAGCTCTCTCTTTTTAGCGTTCTACTACTGGATGATGACCACTAATGATTCAAGCGCTCTCCCCATAGTTTTCATTATAGCAGAAGATAGCAATGTGTTGAGGGGCAAAGAAAATTGGGCCAGATGAAAATATGCAGAACATGCAAAATATATGGAAAGGAAAACAAAAACCTTCCAGGCTAATGCCTGGAAGGGAATGATATACAAAACTCATACTGAATTATAAGTATATAGAAACGTCTTTTTATTGAAAAGACTTGGAGTATGAATTACTTATCATTATCCAGGTCTTCAAACTGCTCATCATCATCATCATCAACACCATCCTCGTCCTCGTCGTAGCGATCTAAATCTTCATAATCAGCCTGATATGATTTTTTACGAATCTGAATAGTTGGATGAATAAGAGGAAAGGGCTTTAACCCGCTGAGTTGCGCCGGGCCATCCATTTTTGGCTCATACATAGGAGAACCCTCGCGAACGAGAACTTCATCTTCTATAGCAACCGACTCAAAGCCCAGGCGTCGCAGATCCATGACCATACCAGGCCACGTATCTTCAGGGTAGATTGCCCACCATTCACGACTCAAATAGCGTACTGGACGGACACGCAAAGGTCGGTTGAGATCGCCCAGGTTAGCCAACAACGAAGGTGGCTTGCGTTCGGCTTTTTTCACGATGATAAACCGTCCCTTCTTTCATAAGACACTCTCGACAATTACGTCTGTTCAGACTGTTAAATAAGATGCACTCACACTATCTTATTCTTTTTCAGGGCTCTACAGCCGGAAACCAGTGTACACTTCATACGATACCACATAAACGATGTGACATGCCAATAGAGAAGACTGGCAAATATAGCATATGCACTATAATGTCCACTTCTTTGTTCACTATAACCTATCCCATGTGTACTATGATGCCCCTATAACATACCTCATGTACACTATGACATATATTATGTATACTATTAAATATATAAGGGAATGTTTGTGAACTATATTATTGACAATATTCTGAATACTGTGCATACTATTTATTGTTTAGTTGTCGTGAGGAAAAAATTGCTATTCCCTGCTGAAGGATGAGACGTGATGCAAAAGAGAATATTCAGAGCGCGTACAGTTCCACAAACCACACTGCGACGGCTCCGTATACTACCAAGCTATTTTTTCCTCATCTGGCGTTGGAGCATGTGGATATATGCTTTAATAGTTATTGTATGGTCAAGACCACGCTATATAAGCTCTTCCACTACTATGAGCTTCCAGAATATGGCAACATTGTTACTTGTAATCACATTTGCAGAAACACTCCTGGTAACACTCTATGCTCCTGTCATCCAGATCCTTTTACCTTATTTAAGGCGCAGGTCACAAGCAGACATAACATGGAAACAGTCTCGTTCTTTGCCCACAAGCAAGAGGAAAGCAGAGATTATACTTCCTTTTGTCCAGACAAGAAACCACTTTTGGGACGCCACTATCTATGGCATGGATACGATCATCTGCGGACTGATTGTGTATTACAGCGGCCCATTTCTGGACCCACCCTTTGGCATAGGATCGCCGTTCTACCGCTATGGATTATCAACCATCTTCGCCGCAGCATTCGCATATCGTTATCGGGGAGGATTGCTGGCAGCCCTGGGTTTCGATTTCTTCTCCATTCTCGGCCTCGTCGTTCATGCACCTGGCTGGCACTATTACGGCATCAACGCCGTAGACATTGCTGGATCGCTCTTTGATGCTCCCATCATAGCCATTCTCTCTGCTTATATCGCTTCTCTCCTTGAGAGTTACGCTCAGAGCAAAAAAATTATCCAGGAAAATGCTCGCACGCAAAACTATCTGGTTCGTGTTGGCGAAACCCTCTTAAAGAGTACAAATGATCGCCATGAGCTTTTACAGCGCAGTCTCGAGCCCATACAAAACGGAGGGCATTTCCAGCGACTCTCCATAGCGTACATCAGCAATCCGGGCGACGAAGATGATCCAGGGGATGAAAAGCCGGACATAAAAGCATTTATCGAAACTACCTTACCCGGCGAAGTCTTACCAGATAAAAGCAAACAGTTCGTTGAACAAGTACTGCAATCAGAGCAAAAACTCCTTACTTTCGAGGCAATTGAAAAGAATGCAGAGAATGGGGATACTAACGATGGTATAGCTCGGCTCTATTTGCCGCTACGCAAAAGTGGGCGCATACAGATTATCATCGGAGCTGAAAATAAAAGGAGCACGCCATTTACCGAAAAGCACGAAAGCTTCCTGTTGATTGCGGGGGCACAACTCCTGGTTGCACTAGATAATGTTCGTCTGGCTGAACAAAGCGCTCTGCTTGTAGCAGCTGCGGAACGGGGACGAATAGCGCGTGAAATGCACGATGGCATTGCTCAACTTACCTACATGTTAAGCCTGCAAGCTGAGACCTGCCAGGCTCAAGCCCAGCGCATCGCAGATGAATCCGAAACAGGCTTCAAACTCATTACGCCCCTGGCCGAGCGACTGGGCAAGCTCGTAAAGATTTCTAAGCAAGCACTCTGGGAGACACGCAACTCCATGTTCTCGCTTAAACCATCAATAAACGGCCATACCACGCTTACACAAATGCTTAGCAACCAGATTCGCGAGTTCGAGGCGATCAGTGACCTACCAACACGACTCATAGTCGAGGGCGATGAGGAAAAGATCGACACACGTTATACTCGCCGTCATGCACAGATCGGCACTGCTTTCTTTGGCATTGTACAGGAAGCACTTACCAATGCATACAAGCATGCTGAAGCAACACAGATAGATGTTCATTTGCGCTGCAAACAAGATACGATTGAAGTCGATGTGTGCGACAATGGACAAGGTTTACACATAAACGAAGAAGACCAGCGCATCTACTCTGGACATGGCATGGGAGGGATGAGAGAGCGTGCGACAGAAGTGGGAGGGAGCCTTGCTATTCTAAGCAGAGAAACTGGTGGAGTCATCGTACGTGCATGCATACCTGTTGAAAAGAAGAAGGAGAATGACAGTGGCCAAAATACGTCTCATGATAGTTGACGATCACGAAGTAGTACGTCTAGGTATGCGTGCAGCATTTGAATTGGAAACAGACATAGCAGTCGTCGGGGAAGCCAGCAATGGCGCAGAAGCTCTGGCAAAAATCACTGTACTTGCCCCAGAAGTCATCTTAATGGATGTGCGTATGGAAAAGATGGGAGGGATAGAAGCCTGCCGCGAAATCAAGAGTACGCACCCCGGCATTGCTGTACTCATGCTCACTTCTTATCCCGATGACGCAGCCGTAACGGCGTCTATTCTTGCAGGAGCTAGCGGCTATCTACTCAAGAATGTAAGCCGCGTAGAATTGCTTAAAGCAGTACGACAGATAGCGGCAGGACAATCGTTGCTTCAACCGGAGGCAACTAAAAAGGCGATTGCACATATGACAACGCTGGCAAATGGAGATCCACACATGCCAGGAGCAGACCTCACCGAGCGAGAACGAGAAGTACTGGCTCTCGTTGCTCGCGGCTATACAAATAAGCAGATAGCGGAGTCACTCTATCTCAGCGAGAAGACGGCCCGCAACCACGTCAGCCATATACTAGAAAAGCTCGGCTTCTCCAGACGTAGCGAGGCAGCAGCATTTGCAGTTGAACACAAACTTATACCACCGCGACAATAACAGTGCCAATAACAGGCACCATCAAATACAATATGGGACGGCTAGCAATATGGCTTACTCCCATAGTAGAGTGTGCCAACCAAAACGTTGTTGATACGATTCATCCCCATACATCAGGCAGGCTAGCTCTGGGGATAAATACTAAGGTTGCTATACACCACATTGGCTCGATCACCATTGTCCGACGTTGCTAGAAAAGCGACGCTGCCAGTCGTGAACGTTTGATCCTGAATTGCCGGATCAAGAAATACACCATTGATATAGAACAATAAAGTGGTATTGCGTGCAATCACTTGCAAAGTATTTTTTGTTCCAGCCTTCAGCGCAGAAGTATCCGTCCAATCACGTAAGATCGTAGTATTGCCTGTGCTAAAGTTTTTTGATAGTGAAATTCGGTATTGCCCATTGGCATTGATCTCAAAAAGATATCCCTTATAGGCTCCCAATGCATTGCTATTCATGCGAAAGAAGAGTCCCCCGGAAGTACCTTTCTTTATTGTGACATCAACTTGAGCAGCAAAATTCTGGAATTGCAAAGCCGATTCACGACAACCATTGAGCGCTCCAATAAGGTTTGTGCGTACACGATAGCCATCATTCTGAAACGAACAATTTGTGTTTTGGTCCCACTGCGCTGTCTGTGTATTTGGATCATTCTTATTATTCAGTGCATCGCTATATGTAGGGTTACTTGCAACTGCGGTCTGAATGACACCAGGGGTGGCCGAAGCCTGATTTTGCGCAGTTGCAGTTGCACCAGCAGCAGCCGTAGCGGCCACATTTTGCGCCTGTTGGGTTGCTGTAGCTGATGTAGTCTGAGCAGATGCAGTCGATTGGGCAGCAGTAGTGGCAACAACGTTTTGCGCCTGCTGTGTCGCGGCAGGAGCATTGGCCTGAGAGGTTGCAAGCACATGGGCCGTCGCAGCGGCGGCAAGCGAACTTGCTCCTGTGGCCGCAACACCACGAGCCAGAAAATATACGATGGGGCTAATAACCACTACCAGGGCAAGTAGGACCAGAAAGGTAACAAGGCCTGTCCGAGAACGTGGCTTAGGAGGGGGTGCATAAAATTGCTGAGGCTGATAGACAGGAGGTTGAGCAAAATAAAGACCCGACTCAGAAGCTCTAGCATACCCTGTTTGCCCAGGATAGATAGTATTATTATTAGACACAGGTGGAGGTGTTGACTGGGGACGCATAGAAGGAGGCGGGGCTAGTTGTGTCTGCGTAGCACCTCGTGTCGGTAAAACCGGACTTTGTGTCCTGGTGGCAGGCATAATCCCTGTCTGTCCTGATGTTACAGCACGGCAAAACGCGTCCGCTAACTCTTTTGCGCTTCCATAGCGCAGTGCAGGTTGTTTCTCCAAAGCGCGTAGCATCACACTCTCAACTGCTGGGGGAAGATTAGGGATATAAGTAAGCGGGGAAGGCGGAAGCTTGTTTACATGCATCGCAACCACTGCAATCTGGTTCTCTGCCGTAAAAGGCAACTTGCCCGTCACCATCTCGTAGAGCAGAACACCAAGCGAATAATAATCGCTATAGCGGTCAGCAGGGCTATTCGACACAAACAGTTCGGGCGCAAGATAATCCACCGTCCCCAATACACTTCCGGCTGTGGTCAACTGAGTCGATTCCGCCGATGCACGTGCGATACCAAAGTCCGCCAGATAACAGCGTCCATCGGTATCAAGCAATATATTGGAAGATTTAATATCGCGGTGAATAATACCCTGCTGGTGCATATAATCAAGAGCATCAGCAATTTCACGCAGATACTGGCAGGCAGTTTTTAAAGAGATAGGCGAATTACGAATACGGCTACGTAGTGTGCCCCCATCCATATAAGGCATCACAATATAATAAATATAGCCGCCATCAAGTAAACTCGATCCAGAATCGTAGACAGGGACAAGATGAGAGTTTTGCAAAGAAGCCATTACCCTTGCTTCGCGTTCGAAACGACGCAACATCTCCTCATCTTCGCGTTTAAAAATTTTAATAGCGACCTCGCGCTCAAAGCGGGGATCATTGGCCAGATAGACATCCGCCATTCCGCCCCGTCCTATTGAGTGCAACAACTCATATCGACCGAGGGTAGAGCCCTCAAGATCTGCCATGTGTTACTCCAAACCGAAGAGTGAACAGAGATACGACTCTTCACATAAACGTGGGCAGAAAGCCCCTCATCTCTACAAGCCCGGATTTTTAAACCGGCTGGTTCCTGATACCGCCCTTATCTTACGATACTCACAAGTTCTATAACGATTCAAGAAACGTTTTGGCACTCTCTATTACTACTGTATACTAGTTAACGTGAGAGAGCAAGAGTAACGTTAAGATCTGTTCTTCTCATCAGCCCTGACGGCTACTTTGCAGGGCTAACCTCTGTTTCCCTCCCTCCAGACAATCTGACCAGTCACAAAAGATTTTCTACAAACATTTTACTCGTCCTCTTCACGTTGTATGCATCCGAGAATTCATGATTAAGAAGATTGATTTACGTTAAAGAAACAAGTATACTGCTTAGCAAGCTAATACAGAGGCTGGCTCTTTATCGTGTTTGTTTCTAATAGTAAGAAAAAGAGATTTTAGATTGAAAACAACAGGCGCTATTGTTTTGATTCTCATCGGAATTTTTGGTACTTTCGTGTCACCAACACATTCGTTACTTGCTGTTTTTACCATTGCAATCTCGATTGGTTGTATTGGGAGTGGAATTGTATTGCTTCTCACGAATGCTATCTATCCAAAGTTTCTAAAGCGTCAACACCCCAAATTCTAAATGCGAAAGTGGAGATTAATAGAAACTTCTATTGCTGTTCTTCTTCCTTGTTCATGCTACCACTCCAACAGAGCATTACCCTTCTGAATAATTACGAAAAGTATAAAAGCCGGACGCCTACAACTTCACAAACATACGCGAACCATCATCATAACGATACACGCTATTACCCGGCTGAAATTTCAAGCTACCATTATCATAGGAAAGCCATACCAGGACACGTGTACCAGTTGGGGCATGAATAGGATAGTGCCAATGATCGAGAGCGCTCGAACCCGTTACGCCCACAAGCCAGGCCCCATTATCCGTCTTAATTGTATTCGGATCAAGTTGACTACAAGAAATTGAACCATCATCATGTGTCGAATTTATCTGAAAATCGCACGCACGTAGCAACATATTATTTAAACTTGCTGTAGGATCGGCATAAGGATAATTAGCAAAGCCGGGGACAGCTTTGCGCGACAGCATAGCTTGTGTCCAGATCCAGGAACCAGTATGGAGCGCAAGCGTTGTTTCGACACTTAAATGAACCTGCACGCCACGAGCAATAAGCACAGTCAACATACAACCGCTGGAGCAGTCGGGGGAATAATCTTCCGCTTGATGAGAGACCTTGATAAGAGGCGTTGGCAAGACCTGCTGGGGCGTTGCGCCCTCTATTTTGAGAAGCTCACCTCCCAGGGCGACCAGCGGATATTGAGGTGAGAGCGAAAGCTGCATACCGGGCTGGAGGCGATGGCAATTTTGCCCTATAGTCTGATCGAGCGCCCGCACGGTTTCAGGCTTTACATCACTAAATACTTCGCCAGCACTATACATATGCATATGGTACGCAAGAATAGAATCGCAAGAATCGCCTCCACCGACTGTATAAGAGATAGAACCAACTTGAGGCAAGATCGATGGAAGAGGGGGCAGCGGCGTTGGTGAAGGCTGCGGAGGAGCAGCGTTAGAAAGTGTATAGAACCAACCAGTAATGGCTGGCAATACAGTGTTGCCTGCACGTGCAGAATATAGATAAGCAGGGATCGCTACACCGATTAATACAGGTAACAAAACAAGCAATTTCCAGGGAATAGACCGTGCAATAATACGTAAATTGTCTTTTGAGGTGCTTCTTGGGCGAAACTGACGAGCCATCGCCAACTCCAATCTTAACTTATCTTATCCTAATTCAGTATCCCTCATTTCAGTATCCCTCAAGCGGATCGAGATTACATCTCAGCCAGACCGCTCACGCCCCGAAGGATCATATATGGGAAAGCCGAAAAGGTCAAGTGTTTTTGCACTAAGCACATTCTTTACTATCATGTGCGAAATAACTATTAACAAAATACTAACAGCCCTATTTATTTAAACTGATACAAAGCGTGTTATTTCTTTATAGGGGCTCACTATTTATCTTTTTTACACAGCAATTTCTGTTATTATATAGCATAAAGCTAACTTCGGCATACTATCTTTTATTCGTATGTATGACTGCTTTACAATAGTATCCTTTGATTGAAATGAGGACAGAAAGTCAGAAAAGAGGAGCCCTGAAGTCAGGGGCTCCTCCATTTTTAATGGTTACCATGCATGGCCTGCAGTAACAAGCTATAGATAGATGTTCATGCTAGCATAGATTATGCGGCCAGGTCGTCATTACACTGCTGCTCCATTTTGGTGAGAGCTGCATCGGACGAGGTTTGCCCTTTAAGGACACTGGCATAGTTATTCGAGATATCATCGCGACACTTCTGCCAGTTAGGCACAATTGAATCCACAAAAGCGTTATTCAACTGTTGAGGACCAACTTTGCGAGCCGGAAACTTCACATAATAATCCTGCAAATCCTTGCTATTATAGGCGGATTGGCGGATCGGCATATAACCCGTCTGTTTCACAAAAGAGACATCTGCATCTGTGCCCGTAAGAAACTTCAGGTAGTCCCAGGCCGCTGCACGTGTATCATCACTCACCCCTTTATAAAGCACCAGATTTGAGCCAAAGAGAGGAGTATACTGACCAGCAGGACCGGCAGGAATAGGCACTTCATTAAACTTGAAAGCACCATTGATCGACTTTACCAGGAAAGGATAGCTAGCAATCGTGCTAACAGCGAAGACAGACTTCTGCGCCGCAAAATCATTCTGCCAGGCAAACTGCTGGGTCACATGGACAATATTTTGTTTCGCCAACGGAACCAACGCATCCAGGGCCGCCTTCGCATATTGCTTATTGGGATCTTGCGCAAAAGTAGACTTCTGACCATCCTGGGATACAAAATCTTTGCCACCCAGCGATTTATACAAAATTTCCCACTCATCAACGGTCGGAGTAAGCGAAAGGCCCCATTGTGAGCCATCAGGCTTTGTAATCCTGGGCAGATCGGCGATAAGATCATTCATATTTGTGGGTGGTGTAATATTATACTTTTGCAGTGCATCGGCATTGTAGTATAAAACCTCATCGCTTTTATTGAACGGCAACATATACTGTTCGCCAGCAATCTGCCCATCTTTGAGTAGCGAAGGATAAAAATCCGCAAGGTCACCCTGGCTCAAACCATTTTTGCCCTGAATATATGGCTGCAAAGACGCAATATTGTCGTGCTGCTTATACTGCACCGCCCAGGTCTCATAGACCTGTGATAAAGCAGGCGACTTATGAGCCGCAATAGCTGCATTTAGTTTTGTCTGCAGAGTAGCATATGAATCAAAAGCCTGCAGATTAACCGTAATATTAGAATGCTGCTGCATATATTGTTTGGTCAATGCTTCCATAGCTGTTTTGTTCGCACCAGTAGCAAAAACTTCCCAGAAATCCACCGTATATTTTTTATTAGGATCGAGCTGAGTAACATCACCAGAGGCATTTGTGCCGGAGGTAGGAGTACTCTGTGATCCGCCACAGGCAGTCAACAAGACCACAGTTATCACAGCAAGGACAAACATCATGCGATACCATCTACGATACATGATAATAACCTTCCCCTTTTGTTTGGTAACAAATACAAAATTTGATCATGTTAGACAAAGTGATAGATAGAACACCTTTGGATGGTGGGCAAAGAGCTCCCAGCCATCCACCAGTGAGAACTGGCAAAACCAGCAAGATCGGTCCTCCTGTGACTAATCTTTGGAAGCACCCGCCGAGATTCCCTCGATGAATTGGCGCTGAGCAATAAGAAACACAACAAGCACAGGCAGGGTTGTAAAGGTAGCAGCAGCGGCCAGGCCATTTGGATCATTGCCACCCTCACCATTTACAAATGCTTGCAAGCCCACCTCAAGCGGGCGAAATGCATCTGAGCTCGTCACAAGATAGGGCCACAAGAACGCATTCCAACTGCCAATAAAGACTTGCAACGCCACAACCGCCAGAGCAGGTCGCGCCAGCGGAGCCGCCACAAGCCAGAGAAATTTGAAGCGTGTGCAACCATCAAGCTGAGCCGCCTCCCACAGCGACGGGGGCAGCGAAAGAAAAAATTGCCGCAATAAAAACATACCGGAAATACTTACTGCAAATGGAATAATTTGCGCCTGATAAGTATCAACCCAACCCAGTAAAGAGGTAATCAAATAGCCAGGGATCAGAGTTGCCTCGCCAGGAATCATAATCAGTCCCAGGATCAACAGGAAGAGTAGCTGGCGACCAGGAAACTTCATCATGCCAAACGCATAGCCAGCAAGGAGGGAGGTCAATACAGCAAGTACAACCGTACAGCTTGTCACAAAAATGCTATTGAGAAAATATTGCAGCCAGGGTGCCATTTGCCAGACCTGGGTATAGTTTGACCATTGCCAGTCCGGCAGAAAATGCGGCACAACATCAGCGGCATTGTGATCAGTAAGCAAAGAAAAAACAACAACCCAGTACAGCGGAAAAAGAGCTATCAGAGCAGCAACACCGACAAAAACGTAACGTACCACCAATTGTGTCTGTTTGGAACGCCAGCGCACGCGGCGTTGGCGATTGTCAGCCTGTCGCACAGCAGGAAGAATCGACATATAGTATTCCCTTGTTAGTAGAACTAAAGTACCATAACCATCGACAGAGCATCAATACAACGGATTAGCGCGGCGCTGTGTCAGTCCAAGTTGCGCAACCGAAATTGTAAACACAAGCAAGAAAAGAATGACAGAGATCGCAGCACCTCTGCCATCGTGCGGATTGTTAGAGAAACCCTCCGAGAACAAATAAAGCCCCAGTGTACGCGCTGAGTTGCCTGTACCACCTGCAGGGCCGGTCAAAAGAAAGGCAGGCTGAAACATCTTAAAAGCATCTATCGTACTCAAGAGCAAAACGACCAGCGTTATCGGCATCAGCAAGGGCCAGATAATATAGCGCAAGATCTGCCAGGGGTTCGCCCCATCGATACGTGCCGCATCCGAGAGAGAGGGAGAAATATTGCCCAGACCAGATAGAAAGATCACCACACTAAAACCAAGCGACTTCCAGGTTGTGTAGATAATAATGCTAAACAGTATCCAGTGTGGATCGCCCAACCAATCAATAGAACGCAGGTGAAATAAATGCAACATATCATTAAGGAGACCGTGGTAATTATCAAAAATCAGGCCCCAGACCGTTGTTGTTGCCACTATCGGCGTGATGAAGGGTGCGAAGATCGCCAGACGCCAGAAAGCCATAGCCCGAATACCCGACATCAAACACAGTGCCAGCAGTAGAGCCAGCAACAGATGCAATGGTACAGAAATAACAACATAGAGAAGAGTTACACGTAACGCCTGCCAGAAATCTGGACTCTGCCAGAGAAAGCGATAATTCGCCAGGCCTACAAAGGGTTGAGTACCTTGATTCAGGAAGCTCCAGTTAAACAAACTCATGTAAAATACGAAGATGGAAGGCCCGTAAGAGAACATGGCCAGAACAATAAAAGCAGGCAATAAGTACAGATATGCCTGCCCCGTAGATAACCACTTTTTCATGCTCCATTTACTATAGGGTTTTTTATCTCTTGATATTATCATATTCACAGCAATACCATGTTTCACTTTATCTTTTCCAAATATTTCGCATATACTGCTATACTATAGCATATTTGCATTAAACATATGTTATCGTGAAGCAAACTACTGTTAAATACAAACACACAAATTATCTGAGCAATAATTAATCGATAGGTATATATTGCACACACCTACCCATCCTTATCCCTTAAAATGGTAATCACTTCTTATTTAGCTACAGAACAGTTGCTTATCATTTGCTCTCACGTACAAATAAACGCTCTCACTTCTATTTTATAGACGGGAATAGCAAGCTATTTTAGCAAAATTTTGCATTAGTGCTGCGAATAGTGCTCTGTCAAACTTCATTTAACGGCTGGCCGCGTAGCGACAACGGCTTGCCGTGCCCCTATGGGGTCCTTGTCGTCGTGGAACCGCCTCTCACCTGGTTGGACGGCAACCCCAAAGGGGCACGGCAACCACAAGGGATTGTCGCTACGCGGGACCCGTGCAATCAAGTTTGTCAGAGCAATAGCGACAAGTCAGTAGAGAGACAAGCACCATGGGGAAAAGAAGAAAGGCGAGAGCGTAGTAAAAATAGATAAGTAGAATACGCTCTCGTGATTATCAACGACGGGCCATATGGCTATGTAAAGCACGTAAGACACGCTCAGGTGTCAGCGGCAGTTGGCGGACACGAATGTCAGCGGCGTCCAGCACAGCGTTAGCAATAGCAGGGGCCATGCCATAGAAAGGGATAGTCGATACAGATTTTGCACCAAATAATTCAGATGGATCGCTCGTCTCAACCAGATAGGTCTGCATTTCAGGAACGTCCGTAGTCGAAAAAACGTGATAGTCCTGCGGATTAGTCGTGAGAAGAACGCCATGCTGATCATAAGACAGCTCTTCACACAAACCCATGCTTAAAGACTGCGTTGCACTTCCTTGAATCTGGCCTTCCAGCAGCATAGGATTGAGTGGATTGCCCACATCGACAGCGCTAATAGCTTTAATAACACGCACCACGCCAGTCTCGAAATCGACCTCAACTTCAACCCCCTGAGCAGCAAACGTCATCGGCATAGACGCCGTTTTCCAGGAAGAAGTAGTCATAACCTGACGATTTTCGACATAGAGCGAGTGTGAAGCAACCTGAGCAATAGTCACCTGCTGTCCCTGAGCAGTCTTAATTACACCATTACTTATCTTCAATGTCTCAGGCATAGCATTGAGCATACGGCCTGCAACCGAAAGAACCTGGCGACGAATCTGTTCTGCAGCCTTTTTTACCGCACCACCATTACTATAGAATGCTGAGAAATCATTGACATTTGTTTCGAACGGGACAGAACTGGTATCAGCAGTATGCATAAATACATCATTGATTGAAACGCCAAGTACCTCAGCGGCAATCTGAGCCACAAGAGTTACAGTACCCGTGCCACTTTCACTCCGGCCTGCAAACACATCGAAAGAGCCATCCTCATTCAACTTGATAATCGCCCCACTTGAACTCACAGGGGCATCAGGATTACCCTGGAAAGAGAGCGCCACACCAACGCCACGACGGAAACGATCATGATTAGCGCGTCCCCGCTTCCCCGCCCAGCCCAACTTCTCCTCCACAATTTGCAAACAGGTAGGTAAGCCACAACTCTCAACAGCCGTACCTGCATCTCTACCATTATCAGTATCATGTGGAACAGGATAAATATCACCAGCCCTGATCCAGTTTTTGCGACGTAGCGTCAAAGCATCCATACCAATCTGCCTGGCAACATCATCAATATGGGATTCGAGAGCAAAGAAGGCTGGAGCAAGCTCATAGCCTTGAGCAGCGCTGGCAGGCGGATGGTTTGTATAGAGCACCTCAGCAACGAAACGCATATTGGGGCAAGGATACAAAGACAGCGCATTCACTATATTTTGAGACGCAACCAGCGTATGTGTAGCATATGCGCCCGTATCAATGAGCAACACCATCTGACTCGCCAGGATCGTACCATCTTGCCTCACCCCCATCTTCAAGCGCAAAATTGTGTGTTGGCGCACCGAGCTACTACGAAACTCCTCAGCGCGTGAATACTCTAATTTGACCGGACGACGCGTAGCCATTGTTAAAAGGGCACAAATATCTTCCAACACTATTTCCTGGCGTGCCCCAAAGCTGCCCCCTATATCTGACATCACCACACGAATACGACGCATCGGTATACCAAGTGTTCGCGCCAAAGTGCGACGAACATGATGGGGAATCATACTATTTGTGTGAACAACGAGGGTATCATCTTCATCAAAATAAGTAATAGCAGTATGCCTCTCAAGAGGAAACTGCTGCGTAGCGGGCACAACATACTCAGCCTCCAACACATGATCCGAGGCTGCAAAACCCTGCTCTACATCGCCAATTTCAGAACGAACACGTGCAGCAATATTACGCGAGGCATCAAGAATGCCCAGCGACTCTCCTTCGGGATGAACGCGAGGAGCCTTAGGACCAGGAGCATGACGTAGATCAAGTATAGGCGGCAGAACTTGATATTCTACATCGATGAGTTGTAAAGCCTGCTCTGCAATCTCAGCAGTTTCAGCAACGACGGCAGCAACGCGGTCTCCCACGTAGCGTACCATATAATCCAGACAATACTGATCTTGCACATCTTTCGTATGCAACGAGCGCTCAACACCAGAGTGGGGGACACGCGGCACATCTCGATATGTTAAGACAGCATGAACGCCAGCGAGAGCCTTAGCCCGCGTGATATTAATATCACGAATGACGGCATGAGCATGTGGGCTTGTAAGAATACGACCGTATAACATCCCCTGGCGCTGGACATCAGCGGCAAATGCGGCTCGCCCTGTAGCCATTTTCACAGCATTCAAGGCAGGCATTGAAATACCGACGACCTGAAGTTGAGTATCAAGGGATAGAGACGAAACAGCCGGGTCAGCATCTGAAGCTGGCGTCATCAGAGTAGAGACAACAGGAATTTTCGTTGTGACGCTAGCCGCCGGTGAAGAAACGTTTGATACCATTGCTCGCAGCTTTTCACTTGCCCCTAACATACCAATACGACCTATATTTTGTCTATATTCGTCTTCTGCCTTCATTGTATTATATGTCAGAGCAGGCACTTCTTCACCGCGCAAACGAGCAGCCGCTCGTAGTACAGCCTGTACTGGCCTGGCATAGCTAGAGCAACGGCACAAATTACCAGAGAGTGCATCACACACTTCCTCTTCTGTCGGCGAAGGATTATTAGTAAGCAGTGCATAAGCAGAGAGCAGCATACCAGGAATACAAAAACCGCATTGAACGGCACCTATCTCAATGAAGGCAACTTGCAGGGCATGGAGATTATCGCCTGAACCCAAACTCTCTACAGTCGTCAAAGTACAGCCACCAACCTGAGCGGCCAGCATCACACAACTGGGACGTGGCACCCCATCCACCAGGACAGTACACGCGCCACATTCCCCTGTTTCGCAACCGTGTTTCACACTGGTATAACCCTTGCGATGCAATAGCGAAAGTAAAGGCTCATTTGGCACTACATCCTGGCCAGCAACCATCCCATTAATACTTAATTCGAGTTCCATTAAGTTAAGATCCTTCTTCTGACGAAACCATGCTACGCCAATAGGCTACGTTCATCGCTTCCTCCAGAGTACGATAGGCCAGACCCATTCCACTTACACGACGATACCCACTACTTGCACGTATATCTGTTGGAGGACGAAAAGATGTCATGCCAGCCTGTAAAACAGACAAAAGGACCTGGCTATTCACAGGATGCATAACAGCACGACCTTCGAGCTGCTTCTCGACAGAATATAAACGAACGGGCTCCATATTGACGCCCCCAAGCACCAGCCGAACATCTTTATAGTTGCCATCGACAATCTCTACCACTGCAGCTGCATTCAGGAGCGCTACATCGGCAGGAGTGCGGCTTATACGCATCAGAGAGGCTCCACAATGCGCAAAAGGACGCGAGAAACACACCTCAATAATTAGTTCACCTGGGCGATGTTCTACATCATACTCATGACTAGGGATACGACGCTCCTGCTTCCCCTTGTAAACAACGCCTGCAAGAGCACGGCCTGGACGCTCAAAAGTCCCTCCACTTAAATCGACCTGCGTCTTCGAACCTGAACGCAACACTACCTCTGCATCCATCGCAACGAGAGCTGTAAGCAAATCAGCCTGCGAAGCAACACCTGCACCAATCGTCCCTCCAATGGTTGCGCTATTACGAATCAAACGAGAGGGGGTAGAAAAGAAAGCTGCGCGTGAAAGCATGCCAGTCGCCAGATCTTTCAAGACAGGCGAATCTGCCATGGTTTGCAGGGTCGTCATTGAACCAATATGGATACCACGTGCATCCTCTGAAATATATGCTAGATCAAGATCACGCAGATCGACAATGGCCTCAATGCTATCATCACGCCTACTTAATAAATATGTTCCACCCGCTAATGGCACGGTCTTCACATCGAGACGACCCAATAAAAGAAGGACATCGCCGATATCCTCCGCCCAATGATATTCAATGAGTTCATGTAGCATATGTATTACCTTTGCAAAGGGATGCGCGTAAATGTATTGACATCAATCAGACCTTGATCCGTCAACTTAAGCGACGGAATTACGGAGAGCGAGAGAAAACTCAAGGTCATGCAAGGATGCTCCAGTGTGCAACCAAGAGAAGCGGCAACAGCGTCCAACACACGCAACTGCTGCGCGACTTCAGCGGCAGGAAGAGGAGAGACCAGGCCCGCAATCGGCAGAGGCACACTTGCACGCCTCTCACCATCAACCACACAGGCAAAGCCTCCCCCCATCTCCTGCAACATATAGGCCGCACATAGAATATCAGCATCATTGGCACCTACAATAACTATATTGTGAGCATCATGGGCAACACTCGAAGCAATAGCCCCTTGCTTCAGGCCAAAGCCCTTTACAAAGCCAAGACCGACACGTTGGCTGGCGTGATGGCGCTCAATGACCACTAACTTGAGCACATCACGAGCCGGGTCTGCCACAAGAGCGCCGTCTTTTACCAGGGCTTCCTCCTCAAGATAGCGCGTAGCAATTTGTCCTGGTTCAATCCCTATTACATTCACAGAACCAGACTTTCCAGCTATACGCAAATCGGATTCGGTTATAGTACCTATATGAATAGTACTCGTTGCATCTGGCAGTTCACGAACAGAAAAAGAGTTTTGATCCCGTACCAGATTACCATTACGTGCAACTAAAATGCCATCTTTATAGACCGATTCTACCTGGAATGTACGTAGGTCATCAAGCACGACCATATCCGCCACAAATCCGGGCGCGATAGCGCCTCGATTATATAATCTAAAATACTGCGCTGTATTATAAGAAGCGAGACGTATAGCCTCAACCGGGTCCAGGCCTAACAAAATTGCCTGCCGTACAATCGAATCCATATGTCCACGGCTCGTCAAATCCAGTGGATCTCGGTCGTCCGTGACAAAAAAGACGCGTGGCGGATGTAATTCTTGCACGATTGGAAGCAAAGCAGCAAGATTTTGTGCCGCTGACCCCTCACGGATCATCAGCCACATACCCAGACGAATACGCTCACGTGCCTCTTCCACTGTTGTACACTCGTGATCAGACATAATACCAGCGGCAGCATATGCAGAGAGATCAGCACCCCGTACTCCTGGAGCATGACCATCTACGACCAGTCCATGTTGCAGGGTCGCTTGTATCTTTGCAAGCACCTGCGCATCGGCCTGAAGCACACCAGGGATATTCATCATCTCAGCCAATCCCAGAACACGCTCATCCTGCAATAACGGTATAAGATCCTCGGCAAGCAAGACTTGATAAGGACTCTCAAATGATGAGGCGGGCACACAGGACGAAAGCGTTACATAGGACGTCAACGGCAGGCCCACCCCGGACTCCAACACATAGCGAATACCAGCAACACCCATGACATTCGCGAATTCATGAGGGTCAAGCACAACGGCCACCACACCGCGTGGAACCACGAGGCGTGCAAACTCGGCGAGACTCAGCATCGTACTCTCGATATGCATATGCCCATCTATTAAGCCGGGAGCTAGCCAGCGACCCTGCAGATCGCGCTCTTCACGTGCGTGATAGATCTTCAATGCATCATGAGGATATACACCCACAACGATGCCATCGACAATAGCAACGTCCGCAAAATAACATTCTCCGCTACAGACATTTACCAGTTGAGCATTTCGTAGTAGAAGATCAGCCGATGCTTCACCACGCGCAACCTGAATACGCCTTTGCAGTTGATCCATCAGTACCCTCACCATCATGAAAAATAATAGCGCTACACACATGCTTAGACAATACATTCAGAGCTAGCAGATAGGTCAGAGACAGAAAATCGTAACTTTAAAACCTTCTCGTAATAGCTGTAAATATTATTCAACTTAGTTGCAAATTTTAACACACCAGGCTATATTTCCTAAATTTCTGCTACCCTGGTAACCATTATGGGTCTCCTCAACCTCTCCAAAGAACTATAAAATGATTAATAACAACACATACACAACCTTCAAGCTCATCTCATCCTAAAAAATAACCATGTCGTATACTATATAGCATATGGTATATAACTCACAGTGAAGCCTGCTTAATAGTATAACTATTATAACGAAAGGGACATGGCAATTATGAATACAGTAGGACCAGCATTAGCTCGGATTGTGTTACTAACAGGTGGTGCACTTATTGGGATGTTACTGGCAAATTGGTACGACAAAGCGCGGACCGAGCGTGGACAAGAACAGTTCGATTACGACAAGGTTCGTTATGAGCAAGGGCTAACACCCCTCTCACCTCAACCAATAATCATTGAGAAAGATCAATAGAAAACATAAATTTTGCACTTTTACTAACCACTGCGTTTTGCGCAGTGGTTAGTAAAAGTGCAAAATTTATGCAAAGATCTCAATAAGATCTGCAAATCCACACGAGCTCATCAGGCAACAACAGCATTAGTGATAGCAGGTGAAAAAGATCTGACACTTGCCTGCCCGCTTACAGAGGGGCAAGGAAAAGAGACAGCCGAATGCAGAGATGCGATGGTATCTTCCAAACGATTCAAGACGGTATCGATCTCGGCATGCGAGATGATCAGTGGAGGCTCGACACGGATGACACGTGAGTTATTTAGTGTGCCAGAGATGAGGACACCACGCTTAAACAAACCAGAAGCGATCTCGTAGCCAATATCGTCGTTGACGAAGTGCTGCCCGATCAACAATCCTTTGCCGGTCACGGCAGTGTAGATATCAGGATGGCGAGCGGCAATGGTCTGCAGCTGCTGCATAAAGTAGGCACCTTTTTCGGCCGCCTGCTCAACAATACCTTCTTCCAGCGTGACGTTAACGGCTGCAATAGCGGCAGCACAGGCCAGGGGATTACCACCAGTCGTCGAAGTATGAATAAATGGGTTACTGTTGAGCACACTCCAAATTTTGGGAGTGGACATAAAAGCACCAATGGGCATCACGCCACCACCCAGGGCTTTGGCCGAGGTGATGATATCGGGCACCACACCCCAATGATCGACGCCCCAGAGCTTGCCCGTGCGTCCCATGCCTGTCTGCACCTCATCGGCGATCAGTAAGACTTCATATTCGTCACAGAGTTGACGTAGACGAGGCCAGAAATTATCTGGCGGCACAATCGCGCCGGCCTCGCCCTGGACAGGTTCCATAACGACGGCGGCAATGTCATTGCCCACCTCGCGGGCAATGCTCAATTGCTGCTCAACGGCATCGGCATCACCAAAAGGCACGTGATAGATGTTGTCATGCAAGGGCATAGCGGGACGGCGAAAGATGGCTTTGCCGGTGAGTGCGAGGGAGCCAGTCGTTTTACCATGGAAGCCTCGAACGGCTGCGATAAAGCCGCTCTTGCGTGTATAGAGCTTGGCCAGTTTCATAGCGCCTTCAACGGCCTCAGTTCCACTACCTACAAAAAAACTGTATTGAATATCGCCGGGGGTAATCTCCGCTAATAAGTGTGCGAGCATACCACGCAAGGGATCTAATAATTCCTGGGTTGGCAAGGGGCTTTTTTGGAGTTGCGCCTGTACGGCTGCCACGACTTTTGGATGGGCCCAGCCCAGGTTGAAAAGGCCAAAGCCACCCAGGCAGTCAATATACTCACGGCCTGAGACATCCTGGAAAGTCGCACCACGGCCAGTCCACTCGACCGATGCGAAGTCGCCGGCTTCGGCAACCGATTTCCGATACTCAATGAAGCCACTGTTATAATATTGCGCAAAATTTTCGAGGGTTTCTTCGACGAGCCATTCGGCTTCGCCACTGGTCAGACGCGGTTTGTGTACGATATCAAGGTAACGCTGAGAGTCGTTAAGGGCCTTTAGTAGGCCATCGGTACTCATAAAAATCCTTTTCGTTAATGCGGGAGCAAAAGAATCGTTCCACCGCCGGTCCGCATATACCGGGCAGCATTGCCTGCTCTGCCCTTTTCTCGTCGAGCTGAACCGGTATGCCTGTGGACATGATTAGAGCTATCTTGTGAGATAGACATAGGAATACAAAGGAAAACATCAAAAGCTTTGTTCAGGGTATGAAAGACCTTTAGGAAGCAAGCTTTACGAGAAAGTGCCAGGTCGTGAGTAACAGAGAGATGAAGACCTGGTTCGTGTGGGCCCAGGACGAGAAAAAGTGAAGTGGGGAATTCAGGGGTAGCAAGTTGACAGATGGAAGCCACGAAACACATAGAATTTCGGGATGTAACGACCTCGCCTTTTACCGGGAATTTCTGTTTCCTTCATCAGGACACCACTCTTTGGTAGCAATTATCCGATGCAATACAAATAGTGCATCCCTTAAAGTATACTCGATAACATAATTTTATCAATAGCGAATTTCAAGAGGTGCTTATAATGCCAAAAGCGAGCAGCAATAACAAACCTTTATTGATAAGTCGCTCTACTAAACTATAAATATCTGCTCTATCTCCTTCTTTACGTAAACCAAGCGCCAACACTACCACCTCTTTTGATGGCACATACAGCTTGTAAATGATCCGATACCTTTGAGCAAATACGCGTAGAGAGAAACAGCCCGCTAACTTCCCCGTAAGCGGCTTGCCTCTCTTGTCAGGCTCTGTCTCCAAACCATCAATAGCAAACTCAAGCGCCTGCTGGGCACGCTTATCCTTGATTGTTCCTAGCTGCTTTTGAGCTACAGGACTTATAATAATTTGCCATCCCATCGGGAAAACACCATCCCCCTCGATTTACTCTCATCATGCACTTCTGTCTAACCAATACAGCTGCAGAGCATTATCCCCAACTGTATCTCAATAGCTATACTTAGCTACCCGAAGACACACGAGACTCATCCCACCCCAACTCTTTTTTAACGGTCTTCCACGGCTTTCCCTGACTTTCTGCTACCTCTTGAAAAGCCTGACGCAACGAAAGCATTTGCTCATCATCACTGAGCACCTCCAATGTTTCCATAATAGCCTCATAAAGTTCCCAGGGCAAAATCGCAAGCACAGGTTTATTCCAACGAGTTACCTTGACTGCAGGTGTGCCTTCACCGTCGCGTACAATCTGTTCAAATTCTTCTGGTAGCTGTGTCAAACGTTCTCTCGCTTCAACTATTGAGAGGGTTTGAAGATCACGCGCAGGCATGTCTATATTCCTTTCTTTTATCATCTGTACAAGTAAGTGTACACCAAAACGTACGTTTAAACAAGCTTTTTCGGGATAAGCTTTTTCAAACAAAAACAGCATTCTGTTATAAAACTACTTTAGAGTAGTCTTTATAACAGAATGCTGTACATAAAGATAAAATCTTAGGTTGTGTACTCCCCATTGATTTTGACGTACTCGTAAGAGAGATCGCAGCCCCAGACGGTTGCACTGGCCTTGCCCAAACCAAGGGAGACACGAATAACTATATCCGATTGCTTCAAGTAGGCTTGCAGTTGGGGTAGATTCTCCTGGCCCATAGCGCGGCCCTGGTAAACGAGCAGGTCGCCAAAGGCAATAGAGACCTTTTCCGGGGTAATATCTTTCTGCTCATCGCACTTGCCGATGGCCATGGCGACACGGCCCCAGTTTGGATCACATCCAAAGATAGCGGCCTTGAGCAGTGGCGAATTGACAATTGACTTGGCAACCCGTTTGGCCTGGGCAAATGATGTGGCGTGCTCTACCGTGACTTCTAGCAGTTTGGTTGCACCTTCTCCGTCGCGGGCTATATCCTGGGCCAGTTCAATCGCCATCTCTTGAAGCGCCTGGCGAAACTCGTCAAGTGGCACATCACCAGCCAGGCCATTAGCCATGATGGCGACAGTATCGCTTGTGCTGGTATCAGTATCTATGCTCACCATATTAAATGAGAGATCAACAGCTTCTTTCAGGCACTCTTTGAGCTGAGCTGGAGCAATGCGCGCGTCAGTTACAAAGTAGCTGAGCATAGTTGCCATATTTGGCTCGATCATCCCCACGCCCTTCGCCATTCCAACAAGGACCGCATCTCCGATCCTACGGGCATGTATCTTTGGGCGCGTATCCGTCGTCATGATTGCATGGGCAGAGAGTGCCAATTGCTCCGGCTGTAATTCGCTGCGTACCCCGTGTATGCCTGCAAGTATCTTCTCAACAGGCAACTGCCAGCCAATGACACCTGTTGAGGATGGCAGTATATCCTCAGGAGCGATATTCAGCTCGTCGGCCAGCTCGTGTACAACTGCTCGAATATTGGCCAGACCCTGCTCACCGGTCGCGACATTTGCATTTTTGCTATTAATGACAAAGGCTTGTAGTTGGCCATTAGCAACATGCTCTTTGCCTACAATGATTGCTGCACCACAGAAGCGACTCTGCGTAAACATGGCCGCCGCCGATGCAGGCACATCCGACGCAATGACTGTAAGGTCGAGCGAGTCGTCTCTGATGCCTACACTTTTGGCACAGGAACGAAAGCCTTGTGGATGAAACGGTAATGATTGCATACTCAATCCTTCTTTATTTGTCTCATGTTTTATTTCATACAAAAAACTGAAAATGACAATGCATCAAATTTGCTGGTTCGCAATCGATACCTCTGACGACTGCGCGACAAAGTCAACCGACGCCTCTGGCATCTTGTACAGTTGGTAGGGAGAGTGAGAAGAAGGCCGCATCGCTCAATTCCACCCAGCCGTGTTTTGCATAAAATTGTCGTGCATATGACTCGCGCACACGGCGATTCATCAGGAACAAACGGCTACAATTGCGTGCCAGGGCATAAACCTTGATCGTGTCCAGGAGTTGCCCCCCAATGCCATGACCAGTTCTGTTGGGATGTACGAACAACTCGGAGACATACCCATCATCACCACGCATGAGGTGTGGATACCAGTGAACAGAGACGTAGCCAACCACCTCGCTCACATTGTGCTCCAGCTTACTCTCTGCGACCAGTATAGAATGTGTCTTCTCGCGCTGGCAGCGTTCCAGGTGCGTGGCAATATGGGACTGTGTATCTAGAAATGACTCTTGCTTTATTTGTTCGGACCAACCTAATGCACGAAGGATAGCGGCAATAGCACGACTATCCTCCAGGCGCACTTCACGAATGGTAGTATCCATCTATACAAATATCCCTCGCTTAAAAAGGTAAAAGTCAGGATTCCGACGATAATGCAGCTACAGCATTGCTGATTTCGTGTTGAATGGCGGCAACCGCTTCTGCCAGCGGCACAATACGGCTCTCTTTTTGCGCACGCCATTTGAGCTCTACACCGCCTTGTTTCAAAGAACGCTTGCTTACAACAACGCGCAAAGGCAGACCGATAAGATCAGCATCATTAAACTTCACGCCAGCGGTCTCTGTGCGATCATCAAAAAGGACTTCCACGCCTGCCGCTTGCAGATCTGTATAAATTTGCTCGGCAAGATGGCCTGTCTCGCCTTTGTCCGCATCAAGCCCAACAAGTGAGACATGATAGGGTGCAATATTGAAGGGCCAGATGATGCCTTTTTCGTCGTGACTTTGCTCGACGGCAATTGCTAGTAAGCGATAGATACCAATGCCATAACATCCCATCAAGATAGGATGTTCTACGCCGGCGGCATCTAGAAATGTTGCGTCAAACAGCTCGCTGTAACGACTACCAAGCTTGAAAATGTGGCCCAACTCACTTCCTCGTAGCGCATGCAGAATGCCACCACAGCGAATACAGGTTGCACCATCAAAGGCCGAAGCGATATCGTCCCAGCTATCCACACGAAAATCACGCGGATAGTTCGCATGTATGAAGTGATAATCAACGCGATTAGCGCCAGCGACAAAATTGTGGCCCGTCTTGAGCGAGAGATCAGCTACGATCAGAATATCTTTGCTCTTATTAATCGGTGAGGTAAAGCCAGCTACAATGCCGGCCTGCGCCAGTTCTTCAGGTGTTGCCATATGGAGATCGCTGGCACTTAAGCCATTTCTTTGCAAGGCATTAATGAGCTTGATCTCATTAACTTCTAGATCACCACGGATCGAGACCAGCACAAACTTGCCGTTCGCAACATAGCAGACGGCCTTCATCGTTTTCGATGCCGGCACCGACAAGAAGCTAGCCAGGTCACTAATTGTCATGCAATCGGGAGTATATACCTCTTCTAACGCTGCCTCGGCCTCTGCGGCAAGTTCGGAGCGCACGAATTCAGCTTTCTCGCGGTTGGCGGCATAGCCACAGGTATCGCAGAGCATAGCATCGTCCTCGCCCGCCTCGGTGAGTGCGATGAACTCCTGCGAATCCTTCCCACCGATAGCCCCGCTATCAGCTTGAATGGCAATGAAGCGCAGACCGCAACGCGTGAAGATTGCATGATAGGCTGCATTCATTTTGTTATAGCTACTATCGAGGCCAGCCTGATCAGCGTCAAAGCTATACAGATCTTTCATGAGAAACTCGCGTGTGCGCAGCAAGCCACCGCGTGGACGCGGTTCGTCGCGTAATTTTACCTGTATCTGATAGAGCAGTTGTGGCAGATCTCGATAGCTGCGCACAAACTCTTTTGCCAGCAGAGTCACCACTTCCTCGTGAGTAGGGCCAAGCACCATATCGCGCTCTTTACGATCCTGCAGAGTGAACAGGACCGGGCCATAGCTTTCAACGCGTGTCGGAGCACCATTTGCCGGACGTTTGTCCCAGATATCTTTTGGTTGAATGACTGGCATGATCACCTCTTGTGCGCCTGCACGATTGATCTCCTCGCGCACAATCTGTGTGATCTTGTGGACAACTCGCGTGCCAAGGGGCAAGAAGCTATACACGCCGGAGGTAAGCTGGCGTATAAAGCCAGCACGCAGCAGCAGTTCTTGATTAATGCCCTCTGATTCGCGAGGAGCCTCACGCAGAGTCGTTGTTAATAATTGAGAAACGCGCATAGTAATCCCCTAAAGCCCCTGATACGACATTATTATGGACCTGATAAGACCTTTAATAACCCACTAACCCGATAGCCTAATAGGCACGTGCAAAAATGGCCTCACAGGTTGCGGGTTTGCCTGTATAGATACATTTGCCCTGCACTCCACCCTCCGGCTGCTCAAGAGGAATGACACGCAAGGTGGCCTTTGTCTCTTCTTTGATTGCCAGTTCAGCAGCACTGTCTTCGGCCCATTTCACACGTACAAAACCACGCTTCTCAGCGATAATCTGCTTGAACTCGTCATAGCTATCGGTGCTATACGTATTGCTCTCTCTGAATGCGAGTGCACGCTGGTAGAGGGCCTGCTGTAGCTCTTCCAGGAGAGCAGGCAAGCGTGCCTCAAGAACATCGAGCGAGACAGGTTCTTTGGCGCGATTATCGCGGCGCACAAGCATCACGCTATTGTTCTGCACGTCGCGCGGCCCAATCTCCATACGTACAGGTACGCCGCGCATCTCCCATTCGTTATACTTCCAACCCGGTGTATTATCGCTGCGATCAACTTTTACACGCACTTTCCCTTTGAGCATCTTCTCGACGCGTGTCACCAGTTCATCGACCGCCTCGCGCTCTTTTTCTTTGCGCCAGATAGGCACAATCACGACCTGGTAAGGGGCCAGGTGAGGAGGTATGATCAGGCCCGACTTATCGCCATGTACCATGATAATGCCGCCGATCATGCGCGTACTCATGCCCCAACTGGTGGTTGCACAGTACTTACGCTGCCCATCGGCGTCGAGAAACTGAATATCGAAACTCTTTGCGAAATTGTTACCCAGATTGTGGCTGGTGCCGGACTGTAACGCTTTGCCATCACCCATCATGGCCTCAATAGAATAGGTACGCAACGCACCTGCAAATTTCTCGTTCTCGCTTTTACGGCCCGCAATCACCGGGATGGCTGCATCCTCTTCGGCAAATGAACGATAGACCTCAAGCATCATACGCGTGCGCTCTTCAGCCTCATCGAGGGTGCGGTGGGCGGTGTGGCCCTCCTGCCATAAGAACTCGGAGGTACGCAAGAACAGGGTTGTGCGCTTCTCCCAGCGCATCACATTGTTCCACTGGTTCAGCAGCATCGGTAAGTCGCGGTAGCTCTGAATCCATTTCGAGAAGCTATGGCCGATGATCGTCTCGCTGGTTGGGCGAATGGCCAGAGGCTCTTCCAATTCTTCGCCGCCGCCACGCGTCACCCAGGCAACTTCAGGGGCAAAACCTTCAATATGATCCGCCTCTTTTTGCAAGAAGCTCTGCGGGATGAGCAGAGGAAAGTATGCATTTTGCACATCAGTCTCTTTGAAGCGTGCATCCAGGAGGCGCTGCAGATTCTCCCAGATAGCATAGCCGTAGGGACGAATAATCATACAACCGCGTACAGGAGCATAGTCGGCTAGCTCGGCCTTGCGTACAACCTGGTTGTACCACATAGAAAAATTGTCATCCTGATCGACGATATCCTCAACAAATTTCTCTTCTTCCTTGGGCATATAATTCCCTTTCTTATTATCTTATTCGTAAATGAGCATAAAAAAACTCGCCCTCTATAAGGACGAGCAAATCACCCGTGGTACCACCTTGTTTGAATCATACAGAAAGTATAGATTCCACTTCTGCGGTCAGTATATGATAGTATAAGACTAGCAACAGATAACCGCGCCTTCAGATAACGGCGAAGGGCTCCCGGTCAACTTCTCGCTGACGCTCTCAGGTGGGTTCAATGAGGTTTGATCTACCGCCTTTCACCTACGCGGCTCGCTGCTTGATAAAGCCATCATCTACTAATTCTGATCAGCGCATTTCCAGTGTTAATATTGATTGAGGGAAGCATACACCATTACAAGAAGCGTGTCAAGCATAATCTCATTGTCTTACTATCTACTGACGTTGACCCAGGCGATTTTATTTATGTGCCACCCTTTGTCCCACATCAGGAGATCAATCCGGGCGATCAGCCATCACAGTGGATTATTGTGCGCAATGCGCAAGAGCCAATTATCGTCAATCTTGAGCCCATAAACGCACTACAGCAGAGCGCTACGGATGCAACCCATAATCTTTAATCAATACATTGTGTTCAAGTACAATGATCGAGTTGGCAAGCGATGGGTGTATTTAACTGAGCATAATCACGCCTACCTGAATAGTGAGTAAACCAGTACTATCCCTGGCACAATATCGGGTACGATCCGATAGAATGTCAGGTAGTATTTTAGCTTCCCTGAGCTTATAATATGTCGCGAGAAATGATTGTATCTGGGACAGAAAAGATCGTAGCAATAGTTTAATGATATAAATATTTTTGCCTCAGTATACATCAGTTTAAAACGGCACAATAACGTAGGAGATACAGGGAGCATCACATCATACAATGAAGAAATTAACAGGTATATTTATACTTTTAAGCCTTATCGTAATAGTATCGCTTGGAGCATGTGGCGGCTCGTCTGTCCATGGTCCCAACCCTATCCATATGAATGAAATTGACTTTTTGCAGCCATCGATCACCATCAAAAAGGGTCAGAGCGTCACCTTAATAAACGACTCGGCTGCAGTACACTATATAACGAACGGCACCTGGGACAATGGCACCCAGAGGCCCGCAATAGAGCCAGGAGCCCCGACTATTGATACACAGATAGCTGGTAACGGTGGTACCACAATTGGTCCATTTAATACAGCTGGTACCTTCAAATTCTACTGCACCGTACACCCAGATATGAAATTAACGGTTATTGTAAAATAGTGGCTTCTCTTTTGCCTGCTGAGTTCGCGCAGCTTCGCCGCGCATCTAATCTTTTTGTGGATATAATT
This sequence comes from uncultured Chloroflexia bacterium, assembly GCA_963850365.1. Classification (GTDB taxonomy): domain Bacteria; phylum Chloroflexota; class Ktedonobacteria; order Ktedonobacterales; family Ktedonobacteraceae; genus Dictyobacter. Next base: position 367,635 of record CAWKKX010000005.1, on the reverse strand, counting down.
GCATTTTACCCATTATTTGGCAATGCCAAATAATGGGTAAAATGCAATTATATCCACAAAAAGCAAGGAGTATATGTTAACAGCCATAGAATCCGATATTGAACGCACTCACGGCCCTTTATAAAAGGCCGTGAGCGCGTTCAATACCTACATTACTCTTCTACAATAGCACTACATTCCTAATCACACCTCATTGTATAGAAGCAAAATGATTAGTAAGAGCCAGTGGGACGGCTGCCTGTGGGTAAGGCCGATACGCTCCCACCAGCAATATCACGAGCGATATTGTAAAGATCGGGCGAGCCAAGGCCGCTTGCCAGGTCATAACCAACCGTTGCCGGATAATAGAGATTATCGCCGGTGGTTACATCGTGAAACGGAGGGTTTGGCTGCTTTTCATTCGCCAGCTTATAAAGCGTGGGATTAGCGAAGCCGATACGAGATTTGCTCTGCTGCTGCAAGTACTCGTTGAGGAGAGCGGTACTGGCAGCCCATAGAGGTGCCGCAGCGCTTGTTCCACCTACCACAATATTGCCGGTTGTCGGACAACCTGCGGCACTTACTGTACAATAGACCGCATAACCAGTTTTAGGATCGGCATCGGCAGAGACATCAGGCACTTCACGCTTACCATTGCTGTACTGGCTGTTGACGCCTGGGGCAACCTGCCAGCTGGGCTGATCAAAAGTGCTGCTGAGGCCACCACCGCCACCTGAGCCATTTGTACCACGCTGAGTACTTGTAGGATCACTCCATACAGACTCGCTTGTATACACACCATTCGTCTCTTGCAAATTTGTGCCGCCAACGCCAGTAACATAAGGGTCACCGGCGGGAGAATCGACGGCCAGATTAGTATCATTACAATCATAGGCCCCGGAATCGCCGGAAGCTGAGAAGAATGAGATCCCCTGAGCGGCACCTTGCTTGAAGATACTATCCAGCGTTTGCAACTCAGCATCACCTGACTGAGATTCACATTCGCCCCAGCTAATAGTTGTTATTTGCGCTTTATTGTCGGTCACAATCTGATTATAGGTATCGTTCACGCCCTGAGTTGTATTAGGACCTTCATAGATAATCTGTGAAGCTTTGGGTGCAATCTCAGCCACAACGTCAATGTCCAGTTCAACTTCAATTGCCCCTGCCCCTGCTGAGCCGTCTGCACCATCAACGAGCGTATTGGTAATGTTAGGCTTACCCAGATTATTTTGTGTTAAAAACTGGTTTATATCACTTTGCTGATAACCATCCAACTCAAAGACAGCCACCGTCTGATTATTGCCCAGGATACCTGCCTGATGCAACGGAGTCATGTCATAAGCACCGACAAGATCGGTCTGTTTATAGCCGACCAACGGCTTCTTCAACGCACGATGCGCTAAAGGTCGTAAGTGCACGCTGTTGTCCAGACCTCCAACCGAAAGGATGAGTGGTGATACAGGGGACGGTAGCGTAGGTATATTGGTATTTGCATAAAATTGGCGTGCCCCAAGCTGATAATTATTAATTTGTACCTGGAAAGCCGACTCGGCCTGTGCAATGGTAGCATGGGCATTAATAAGCAAGCCATTGGAAGAGACCTTACTCACAGTAATACCAGCTCCATGCAAATAATCAACGACTTGCTGCTGCTGAGCAGCTGTAGGGCCAAATTCAGCAGCGAATTGCTGTGGCGTAAGAAAGTGATGATACTGAGGAGAGAGAGGATTGTAGAGAGCGGTTAACAGACCCGCTAGAGCTTGCTGATTGCGCATCTGCAATCCGATAGATAAATCGACCTGATTCTGTGCACTTGCCGCCCCAAGCACATGAGCAGCCTTGAGAAGAGGAACATTTTGCCCTTTAATGGGCACACGTGAATCCAACTTAGCTCTTGCCATGACGGAGATTCCAAAGATACTACTACCGATCACAACGACCATTACTAAGGCAAATACTGCATGTTGTATAAAGCTACGACGCATGTAGTTCTCCAATACACTACTAACATACTACAACAATATAGATTTCTTGTAGAGAGAAGCGAGACCCCACTCTGCATATAGTTTTCCAAACTTCCACCTGTTTTGCACATAAACAGAGAAAGCGAGCGAAACAACCATCCAGGCACGATGCAAAAGTGATACTCAACTCATAAAAAAATAAACGCCAGTGTCGGACAGCTTAGAGGATTTTAGGCAAAGGGGTACAAATGGGCACGTATATCCCTATGTTGTTGTGTCCCAACAAAGGCATCAAAAGGACAAGCACGCCAGGAGAAATATGGAAAAAATGTTTAAAATCGAGTATGCTGAGAAGAGCAAAATATATCCAGGAACGCTTAGAGGACTCTTTACTTTAGTTTATTTATAAGAAAAGGACCACCACAGCATGGCAACAATCGCGTTTAACAAGATCAGCAAGCAATTTGCGGGTACGAGCAAACCTGCTGTTGATGCGGTAACATTTGAAGTACCAGAAGGTAGCACATGTATGCTTGTGGGAACCTCGGGTTCTGGCAAGACAACGCTATTGCGCATGGTTAACCGACTGATCGAACCAACATCGGGCAAGATACTCATTGATGGCAAGAACATCCTGCAAGAGGACCCTATTCAACTGCGGCGGCGCATTGGTTATGTCATTCAACAGGTGGGGCTTTTTCCTCATATGACGATAGCAGAGAACATTCAAGTGACAGCGGAAATTGCGGGCGGATGGAGCAAAGAGCGCCTTATGGCCAGGACCGACGAGCTTTTAGACCTTGTAGGGCTATCACCCAGCGATTATCGCAAAAGGTTTCCCCGTCAGCTTTCAGGAGGTCAGCAGCAGCGTGTGGGGTTAGCCCGCGCGTTAGCAACCGATCCAGCGATCCTGCTTATGGACGAGCCGTTTGGAGCACTTGACGCTATCACACGTGAGCGCATGCAGGACGAACTATTACGTATCCAGAAAGATGTCCATAAGACTATACTCTTTGTATCACACGACATCGAAGAGGCCTTCAAGCTGGGCGACCAGATAGCAGTACTGACCGAGGGAAAACTTGTCCAATTGGGCACGCCTGTAGAGCTATTAGCCCGGCCAGCCAACGATTTTGTACGCAGACTGGTGGGAGCAGACAGCATCTTACGCCAGCTCCAATATCTGCCAGTTATAGATGCGATAAATCAGGAGCCTGAAGCAGTATCATCAGCGCACTGGGGAGATGTGCCAGAGATTGAAGCTGAATCCACGTTACTTGATGCCCTCTTAAAACTCCTTGAAACCAACGCCTCCGCCCTCGCCATCAAAGCCCCACAGCAAGATCAACGCCATCTAGGCTATATCACACTTGCCAGCTTGAACAAAGAAATCACCCGGTCGCGTCAGAAAAGCACTCTTCCCGCAGAAACACATACATAAGAGAATCTCGGATTCCATCACATCCGATCTTTTATGTTTGAGGCGCGACTTCACCGCGCAAACTCATGCAGAGAGAAGACTTGTGCTACCCTGACCTTCTCTCTTTTTGAACGTGCTTTTCTTGTAGAAGTGTAAATAATGTAACAAGTTGGCTTGTCGCGGCTTCACTTCTATCGCGCCCGCCCTATTTTTTGACCTAGAAGTACTGCACAGTTCTCTTTTGACTCTTGACATTTATATCTTTTCGCTATATGATCAATATATCGTAAAGATATAAAAAAATTGGAGAAAGACCTATGTCTTATGAGTATACTGGCGCTTCAAAAGAGAGCGAGAATCTCTCTCTTTCTAATCAGAACGTGTTAGAGACCAACCGCGCTCGTAAGAGCAGTATCTACGAACTGTTTGTCCTTGGGGAACTTATGGACGAGCCCCATCATGGGTATCAACTCCACAAAATCCTGAGCACTCTCCTTGGACCATTTCGTCAGATCAGTTGGGGCGTGCTCTATCCTCTTATCCGCCAACTTGAAAACGAGGAACTTCTTGTCTCCAATACTGAAGGTGCTTCTGAAAAAGGTGATCGTGAAACAGCCAGCAATCGGCAACGCAAACAATATTCGATCACTCCAACTGGACAGGAACGCTTTTACACTCTTATGTTGGGGCAAGATGACTATAGTGCTGACTATCGCGAACTCTTTACCATTAAACTGAACAACTTTGATCATCTCTCACGGAAACAACAACTCGCCCTCCTTCAGCACTACCAGGACTATCTGCAGATCGAAGACCTCTACCTGCAGGAAGGTCAACAACGCCTCTCTACTCATCCAGGCATCCCAGATAATCAGCGAGCACACATTCTGCGCACTATCAACTTCCGCCAGAGTAGCGTACTAGGTGAACTACATTGGATTGCCAACCAGATCGCCAACGGGGAGGGGGGATTGTAAGTTATGCAATAACACGTTCTAACCATCTTTATCAATAACGCATATATGCTGGATTCCTCTCACCTCTTGTCATACCGACAGCCGGTTGACCTGACGGCATGTTTTACTTTGCAAAAATTGCTTGGATAATAGAATGGAGGGAGTCACTCTACTGCTACCAAGCGACTGATGACTATATAATATAAAGGAGAATGAGAGATTTATACATCTTTGTAGCATAATCACTCATTACATAAGGAAAGAGAAATGAGGAGCATGAATATTCATAGAGAAACGAAGCGGCTCTCCCTCGCTCAGCAACACGTTGAGTCTCCTGTCAGCGAACACAAGAAATTGGCACCATCGGGCACGACCCTTTATAGGGTAACAGGCGTCTTCCTCCTCCTGGTTGTCATTGTCACCGCCACACCTTATGGAATCTTGAATGCCATAGGGATCATCGACATCCCTGCTAGTGTTGCGCTTCCACTTTTTCGTCAAGAGAGCACAACCGTGATTCTTGCCTATTATAGTCTTGTATGGGGTGGAATCCTCTTGATCCCCCTGGCACTCTTGTTACATATCATTCTTGCACGTCCGACAACTATCAGTATCACTATCGCGACTACATGTGGCATCCTAGCTGGAGTGATGCTGGCCTTTGGGGAGATTCGCTGGCCCTTCCTGCTACCCTACTTAGCAAATACTTACCTTGACCCCCATGCCAGTGAAGCAACCCGTGCCGCTATCACGGTTGTCTACCAGGTTGTGGATCAGTACCTGGGGATTGCGATTGGAGAACATCTAAGTTCTTTGTTCATCGGCATCTGGAGTCTTCTACTCGCATTCAGACTCCTGCGCTCTCCCTTATTCCAACCATGGGTTGGGTGGCTCGGCATTTTCGTTGCTGGTAGTCTGTTCATCAGTTGCCTAGAACCCTTTGACCTGAACGTTGGATCAATTCTCTTGATCAGTTTAATCGTGAGTCACATTGGGTGGGCACTCTGGCTCATCGTTCTTGCTCTGACCTTCTTGCTTCCTCAGCGTTCTGAAAAGAGATAAAGAGATAAGGAAACATATTATGAACCAATTTCACCTATCGGCACACTCAGCCTCTATGGATGGTGTTAACACCGTCCCTGTCCTCATTGTTGGTGGAGGACCAGTTGGTCTCTGTGGCTCATTACTGCTCGCTCGTCTGGGAATACGCTCCCTCTTAGTGGAACGTCACCCTGGCACTGCCATTCAGCCAAAGGCACGAGGAATCAATGTGCGAACGATGGAACTGCTACGCACCTGGGGCCTTGAAGAGCAGGTACGAGCTGCCGGTCAACAACTTGCGGGGAACTCTCTCCGTCTTTGGGCCGAGTCTTTGACAGGCAAAGAGACCCGACGCGTCGAAGATCTACAGCAAGAGAGGAACGCGTCGAGCTTCATGTCTTCTATAAGTCCCACCTCCTCGTGCCTCTGTATGCAGGAAGACTTTGAGCCAATCATCCTGGCTGCCGCCAGACAGTTCCCTTCAGTTGATATTCGGTTCAGCACCGAATTGATAGCAATTGAACAAGAGGAGACAGGCATTCGGGCAACACTACGCGATAGTACCAGCGGGGAGCAGCGTGTCATTCTTGCCCAATATGTCGTGGCCGCAGATGGTGCTCACAGCTCCGTCCGACGCCTCTTACACATCCCCATGCATGGGCCCGGTGAACTTGCTCGCATTCTCAACATTGACTTTCATGCCGATCTGACCCAGATTATGGCGGAACGCAAGCTTATCTGGTGTATCATTCACAATGATATGGTGAGTGGTATACTGCTGCCAGTCAATAATACCAATCGTTGGCTCTTCAATATCAGACTTGAACCCGGTGCGCAACCCCAGGCAGAAACGATGGACCATTATGTGAATCTTGTCCGTCAAGCAGTAGGAATCGAGCAATTAGATGTGAGCATCCTGAGCACCCAGATCTTCACTCTGGCAGCAGGGATAGCCAAGCAATATCAGCAGGGGCGTACATTCCTGGTTGGCGATGCTGCTCATCTCATGCCACCATCGGGTGCCTTCGGTATGAATACAGGCATCCAAGATATTCATAATCTGACCTGGAAGTTAGCAGCTGTCCTTTCAGGCTGGGCACATCACAGCCTGCTCGAGAGTTATGAAGCCGAGCGGAAGCCAGTAGCTCAAGCCACACTGACTCAGGCATTCAATCGTATGGATGACATGGAGATCGCCGGTTTTACACAACCCACACCATCGGCAAATACACCGTCTGTGGATAGGGCTGCTTCCACAGAAGAGAGTCAATCAAGTAAAAATCTGGCCATCATCCTTAGTTACGGCTATACTTCGTCTACCATCGGGGGGGTACAGACGCGTCATGCTACCTCCCTATCTACTGAAGCGCTTGAGCGAGCTCATGTTGGCTACCGCGCCCCTCATCTGTGGCTTCGCCAAAAAGGCCAAAGGCAATCTGCGCTCGATATATTCCATGATAGCTATGTGCTTCTGGCTGGCCCCGACGGCTCCAAGTGGCTAGAAGCAGGCCGACAAATCGCAGCTGAGGGTCCTGTTCCACTCACATGCTACGGGATTGCACCTCTTGGTAACCTTATCGATGAGGAAAGGAAGTGGGATGCTATCTATGGCGGACTGGAAAACGTAGCGGTCCTGGTCCGCCCAGATGGTTTCATCGCATGGATGTGCCCAAGAATTTCGAAATCAGAAGTTGTTGAGCTTCGTGCCATGCTGACGAGAACATTGGAGAAATAACCTTTCATTCCATTAAGGCTCAAGGGCTCACTTTTACACAATATTGGACAATGCGCAATATTGTGTAAAAGCGTAAAAAATGTAATAAAAGCCAACCTGCGGCTTTGCCGCACGAACTCACGCGCCACTAATCTTGAAAGCGGTAACCTACGCCACGCACCGTTTGAATAAGTTGTGGGTTAGCCGGATCATTCTCAAGTTTCTTACGCAGCAAGCGTATATGCACATCAACAGTACGAGAATCGTATGTTTGCTCGTAGCCCCATACCTGCTTTAACAAATCATCGCGAGTGAGAACGACACCCCGATGGCGAACCAGATAGAGGAGAAGATTGAAGAGTAAAGGTTGCTGCAACTCAATTGGCTGATTGTCACGCACGACCTGACGCAGGTCCACATCAATATGTAAATTATCCACATTGAGAATTTGCCCTGTATCGTGCTCTCTTGCATGGCTGACAAGAGTCTTATGGGCAAATCTGGGCTTCGTCCTATGGCGACCACTACGAAGAAGCGTGTGCACACAAGCCTGTAATTCGGGCCATAAGAGAGGTTTGATAATATAATCATTGACCCGGATACCAGATCGTTCAAGCCAGGGAATCTCGCCTCCACCGGGGATCAAGAGCAAAATAGGAATAGATCCAGTTTCATAATGAGTACGCAATTGACGGCAGGCATCTAGTTCGGCCGGTTGAAGAGACAATCCATCAAAGATAATGAGAGCAGGTCGATGAGTTTGAGCCATGTTAAAAGTTGCAGTACTATCAGCCAATGCGAGGGTAGTATAGCCATCTCCTTCTAACAGGGAAACGATACTCTCCCTTAGATCTTCATCCTGCTCTACAACCAATATTGTCCGCTGCATCGCTCGTTCCTTGCATGCGATCCTTGTTTCGTAGTCTGAAGAAGAAAACCGTGGATATACCATGGTTAAAGGCTCGCGTTACACTATAAATACACATATTATCACTAAACAAACGCTCAAAACGATCACAGAAGCGCATTCTGTATTTTCTTTAGGAAGAAGAGGCAGAATTCCTTTCGTCAAGAGCGAAACACATAGCCGACTCCACGCACCGTTTGAATGAGCTTGGGAGTTGCTGGGTCCTCTTCCAATTTTTCGCGCAACCAGCGAACATGGACATCGACGGTACGAGTATCGCCAGCATAATCGTAGCCCCATACATTATGTAGCAATTGATCACGAGTGAGAACCGTGCCTCGATTACGTACGAGGTAAGTCAGTAGATCAAACTGCTTGGGCTGCAATTCTAAATCCTGTCCACGACAATTCACACGCCGACCAGCTTGATCGATGCGTAGTGGACCGGCCACCAGGTCAGTGCGAGGAGGGGAAGGGCTATCGGAAGAAGAATCTTGTAGCGAACGCTCTTCCCCGATAGGGTAGTCTGCACGACGCAATAATGCCCGAATGCGAGCCAGCAGTTCGCGGCGGCCGAAGGGCTTGGTCACATAATCATCTGCACCGACCTCAAGACCCACCACCTTATCAATCTCCTCACCTTTAGCCGTAAGCATAATAATCGGAACCGTTGCCGTACGATCCTCGCGGCGCAACTGTCGGCACACCTCAAGCCCATCCATGCCTGGAAGCATAATATCCAGCACAATCAGATCGAAAGACTCTCTATGGGCTGCTTCCAGAGCACTCACACCATCAACGGCCGTCTCGACCTGATAACCTGATTGCTCCAGATTATAAGCGATAGTCTCAACCAGAACTTCCTCATCATCAACCACCAATATTTTTCGCACCACAGTAGCCCCCTCTAAACGCTGGATAACAGCGTATCCTAACCGAAACGTCCACTAATATAGTCTTCCGTCTCTTTATGTTCCGGTCGCTCAAAGAGTTGGACAGTAGGCGCACACTCAATAAGTTTGCCGCTTAGGAAGAAACCAGTGTAGTGAGAGACACGCGATGCCTGCTGCATATTATGCGTCACAATAACGATAGTAAAATCTTTCACCAGCTCCGTAATCAGCTCCTCAATCTTAAGGGTTGCGATTGGGTCCAGCGCAGAGGCGGGCTCATCCATCAACAGCACCTCAGGCTCAACGGCCAGGGCACGAGCGATGCATAAGCGCTGCTGCTGACCACCAGAGAGGCTAAGAGCAGAAGTATTGAGACGATCCTTCACCTCATCCCAGATAGCCGCACCACGCAAGCTCCGCTCGACCCGCTCCTGAATATATTTCGCAGGTTTGCCCTGTACACGCAAGCCATAAGCAACATTCTCGAAAATAGATTTCGGGAACGGATTCGGGCGCTGGAACACCATCCCGATGCGCTGGCGCAAAAGCACCACATCAGTCTTGGGGTCATAAATGTTCATGCCAGCGAAAAGCGCCTTCCCCTGTGTACGCGTCCCAGGGATAAGATCATTCATACGATTAAGTGTGCGTAAAAATGTCGATTTGCCGCAGCCAGAAGGACCGATCAGCGCGGTAACCTGGCGATCACGTATGGGTATTGTAACATTATATAAAGCTTGCTTGGAACCATACCAAAAGTTAGTCTCTGAAACATCGATCTTCAGTTTAGCATCAGGGTTCAGAGTGCGTGTAGGATCGAAGTGACCCATATGCTCCGCTTCATCAGAAACTGCAGTCGTATTTACTGATTCGTTCCGCTGCGGGGTCAACTCAGCCCCATGCAATTGAATCTGCCCGGGCTGGGGGTTAGTCAGACGATTCTGCTCCATAGATCTCCCTGCAAACCTTTCTGTAGTTCTCTATCACATTCTAAAGCTTAGACGAGAGGATATTCTTTATGCAATGGGATTGATGCATCGACAATCAACCGATCACCAAGCACAATAAGCCGGATATAGCGTCCAGCGAGGGCTTTACTGATGAAGTAAGGTCGCCCCTCATACGAGATATGACCGCTTCGTGCCACTTTACGCGAATAAATGTTTGCACCCTCAGGAAGTGTCATATGCTCTGCAGGGGTATTTACTGAAATATTCAGCATCGTATTGTCCTCGTTTCTCTTGGATCTGTTCACAACAATCCTTATGAACACGACCATTAGTGGAACTACACTACTAATTATGCCGCTGTTACTCGTCGCTCGATAACACGTGCAACAGCGCGTGCACCGAGATTAATCACGAGTAAGATAACGATAAGTAGAGCCGCAGAACCCGATGAAACTGCATCACCGACTGCTTTTGTAAGCCCGTTTCCAGTACTTTGCACATTATAGATATTAATGGTCAAATTATCGCTACTGATAAAAGGATTAAGCGTAAACACATTAGCGGGGTTGCTGGACCCCATCGTAAAGATCAGAGCAGCGGCCTCGCCAACAATCTTGCCAGCAGTTAAGATAATACCAGTCACAATACCAGGCAGAGCAGAAGGCAACACCACAGTACGGATCGTATGCCACCGGGTCGAACCCAGAGCGAGCCCCCCTTCACGCATCTCACGCGGGACAGAGGTCAAAGCATCCTCAAAGAGGCGCAAAGCGATAGGAAAATTGAGACAGAGCAAGGTAAGCGCACCCGATATACGACTCAAATGGAGACCAAAGATGGTCGCAAAAACCAGGTAGCCGAAGAGACCTAGCACGATAGAAGGCACGCCCGACAGTGTCTCCGCTGCAAAATGGATAACTGTCACGAGCGGCCCCTGACGCGAATATTCAATCAGATAAATAGCCGCCGCCAGAGAGATCGGCACCAGAATGATCTCAGACAGGATCAGGATATAAAACGTATTAAAGATTTGTTGACCAACTGAAAAGTCTGCCGATATCCCGTAAAATGCAGGATTCAGTAGATATGGAAGGCCTTGAATAAGCAAATGGAGAATGATAGCCACAAAAATGGCCGTCACGACCGCAGTAACAACCCATAGAACCCCAACGGCAATATTGTTACTTGTATGCAACCTGCGAACGATGCGCTCCAGTGTCGCAACACGCTGCGTATCATCGTCAGAGGTCGCCTGTTGAACACTCATTTATAGACACTCCTACTAGCGAGATAGCGGCTAATACAGATGAAGAGGAACGAGATAACCAGCAACACAAAGCCAAGCATAAAATATGCGTAATGCTCAGCACCAGTTGCCTCAGGGAAACCAATCACAATGGGCTGTGTCATATTGACATTTGGCTCAAAAAAGATTGCAGGGGTAAAGACATTTGTCGGCAGGGTTGTCCCTTTGAGCACCAGACTAACGGCCAGAGCCTCACCGATAGCACGTGACATACCAAGTACAACAGCAGTTGCCAGGCCACTCGAAGCAGCTGGTAGAAGCGCATCTTTCATCATCTGCCAACGAGTCGAACCAAGGGCCAGGCTAGCCTCACGCACACTAGCTGGAACAGCACGTAACGAGTCGATAGAGATACTAATAATTGTAGGCAGGATCATAACGATCAGCACAAGCGTTGCAGTTGCCCAACCATAGCCAGCCTCAGCCGGAATAGCGGTAATGCGGGCCAGCAATCTGTCTGACCACAGGGACCAGAACGATTAATGCCAGAAAACCAATCACGACCGAAGGCATACCAGTAAAGATTTCGAGCAATGGACGCAAAAGGTTTTCCAACCATTTGGGGCAGGCCTCTGTCATAAACAAAGCCATACCGAAAGCCAGGGGTGCAGAAATGACCACTGAAAGGAGCGTTGTCACCACCGATCCCAGAACAAAGCCAAGCATGCCATAACTTGTATTACCATTATTGCCATTGGGGTCCCAGTTTACACTTGTGAGGAAATTGACGGTATGTGGGTCAGCCCGAAACATTTGAACACCATTGAAACCCACAAAGATGAAGACAGCAAAGATGATAACAATAATCAAAATAGCACAGATCAAAAAAACGCCACGTACAATCCGGTCAGTCAGCTGTGACTGCCGGGTTTTCCGGGCTAACACATCTAGTTGATCCTGCGTAATTGTAGTATTCGCCACAAGACACTCTTCCTTGCCTGACTAGCTGTCATGAAGTTGATTTCACCATGAAAGGGGGCATTGTAAATGTCCCCTCCAAGTTCACATTCTTGCACCACACTGTACGAACAGGCTACTTAGTTGGTGTTTTAGCAGTGATTGCATCCGCGCTCATTTTAGAGATATCCAGGAAGCCTTGCTGCAAGCGATTGGCAGCCTCATCCGGGCCCTTTACAAAGTCGATGAACGACATGGCAAGACCGGAGGCCGCGCCTTTGGTATACATATGCTCAATATTCCAGAACTTGTAGGTATTGTTCATTACATTGGCGTCAGAATCATCGTTACCATCCAGTTTGACAACTGTCAGGTTGTTTTTCTTGGCAAAATCTGAAGCGACATAAGAAACAGCGCCATCGGTCTGGTTGACGGTGTTAGCAACTTCACCAGAAGAACTGGCAACAGGATTACCGGTTATGCTCTCTTTTGCACCCAGAACAAATGTTTCGAAGGTTACACGAGTACCAGAGCCAGCCGGGCGGCTCACAGCAACGATAGGCAGGTTTGGTCCACCGAGAGCGCTCCAATTTTTTGTTTTACCGGTATAAATATCCTTCATCTGAGCCGATGTGAGGTTGGTCACGCCCGTAACTTTGCTATTGATAACAATGGAGAAGACAACGACCGCAACCTGGTTATCCACGATATCCGGGTATTTGGCCTTATCGGCAAAAATGTCTGAATCGCCGATGGCAGAGCTACCATCCTGGGCATTCTTCAGGCCAGTGCTACTACCACCACCACCGATAGTGATATTTGCATTGCTACATTTTTTCTGATAATCGGTTGCAACGGCTTTTACAAGTGGCTGCAATGCGGTAGAACCAGTCGCCTGAATGGTTCCTGTAGCACAGGTAGCGGTGCTACCACCAGAACTGGCCGGGGCTTTCGTAGCAGAGGAACCTGCACTGGTCGGCGCTTGACCTCCAGTATCACCACCACAAGCCGAAATAAGCACACTGAGCATTGCAAAGGCACAAAGAATAATTGCGATACGTAACTGTTTAGACATACAGTCTCCTAACCCTCCTAATAATATAAGCCTCTATCAATCTGCTAGCCACCTGTCTGCTGTAGCTTTCTTACCACAAGAAGATATATCTAGCGGACTTCGTATTCATACGGTATCACCTGCGGATTAACTTTGCTTTATGGATATGTTAACTACGTGTTAAATCCACCATTTACGTACTATTTGCATCATAATAAATGTTTTTCTAAGGCTTCTCTAAGAATATTAGTAAAAAGCGAAACAGCCTCTATGGTACATTTACATTACATAATAAAACTATCTTTCATTTAAGCATGACAAAAGCTGGTATCAAAAAACCACATTGACGTCAATTAATCAGGCTAACCTTTCTTTTTGCATGCATTTATAGAAAAGAGCATTTACAATAAATTTCGTTACTAAGATAGTTGCTGGAATAGTTGAAATATGTAAAATGTTCCTAAACATAGGCTTTACTTTCATTGAAATAGCAAACTGCAAAAGAGCAAGAAGGAATTGTGATGGCTTCTATCAAACTTTATGGCACAGATTGGTGCAGCGATTGTAAGCGCAGCAAGAAGTTTCTTGGCGAACAACGTGTACAATATGAATACATTAATATCGAAGAGGACAGCGAGGGACAGAACTACGTACGAGAAATCCAGCATGGCGGATTATCGATTCCAACGATCACCTTTGATAACGGATCTGTCCTCATTGAACCTTCAAACGCCGAGCTGGCGGCTAAGCTGGGCCTGGACACCAGTGCCAAATGCGACTTCTACGATCTGATTGTAGTAGGAGGAGGTCCCACCGCCCTAACTACAGCAATATATATTGCTAGAGATGGTTTTGATGTCCTGGTCATTGAACGTAGCGGGTTAGGAGGCCAGGCAGGCATTACGGAGCGACTCGATAACTATCCAGGTTTCCCAGAAGGTGTGACGGGGGCCGAATTTGCACAACGCGTTATTGACCAGGCGAGACGCTTCGGCGTCGAATTGCTTTCAGCACAAAACGTTGTACGCATAGGCAATGACGCCGATGCCCATTTTGTCGAAACTGAAGATGGTAAGCTCTATCGCTGCAACGCGGTCTTGATCGCCACAGGCTCGACCTACAAACGGTTGGGTATTCAAGGTGAGGATGATTTTATTGGAGCAGGAGTACATTTTTGCGCAACCTGCGATGGCCCTTTTTACAAAGGGAAAGAGGTTGTAGTCATTGGCGGAGGTAACAGCGCAGTCGAAGAGGCCGCATTTCTGACGCGCTTCAGCCCCAAAGTTACTATACTGACGCGTAGCAACCAGCTCTCTGCCAGCAAGATTGCAATTGATAAAGCAATGTCCTCGCCAGCTATTGAAGTACGCCTGCACACCGAGACACAGGCATTTCAAGGAAAGAATAACCGATTAGATACAGTCATCGTCAAAGACACACAAAGCGGCACAAGCGAAGAGCTACATCCAGCAGCCGCCTTTGTTTTTATCGGATTACAGCCAAATAGCGAACCCTTTAAAACAGTGGCAAAGACAGATGAGCGCGGCTTCATCATGACCGGCATTGATTTTCAAACAAGTACCGAAGGTATCTTTGCAGCCGGCGATGTACGCGCGGGCAGCACAAAACAACTGGTAAGTGCAGCAGGCGAGGGGGCAGCAGCGGCACTAGCAATTCGGTCTCATCTCTACGGACATACAGCACAGAGCATGGAAAAGGCACTTATAAGCACATCTGCCAACATATAGAGAAAGTGTCAGCCTCCCATCACCATGGGTATGTGGCTTTCCTGGGCGTGTTCGCGCCTTCGGCGCTCACACCTCTTTTTTCTTTCATACATTTATTTTCCATTTTTGCGCTGAGCGCAAAAATGGAAAATAAATGTATGAAATTTTACTGTAACTACACAACCTCTACAATCACTTTATGGTAACCTTTTGCACCGTTGGGGACAGTACCTTGTATTTTGTCTTCCTGCACTGTTCCCGTGCCATCGGTGGCACGACACACCAGAGTATATTGACCAGTTGAAATTGGGGTCCATCTCCAGGTCCACAATACCCAGGCATCCTGCGACAGCCGAGTTTGCAATTGAGCCTGCTGCCACGTCTGTCCGCCATCGGCGCTTAGCTCAACAGCCTGGATACCACGATGGCCCGCATAGGCAATACCGCCCATCTCTATCGTTTGCCCACGTTGAACCTTATCCTGATCTTCAGGGCGATCTATACGGCTCATCGTATGCAATTGACCATTATACCAGCCTTGATCCGCATAGAGACCACCAACAAAATGATCAGTCAGCTCAATACGAGTAAGCCACTTTGGGTTTTCCTCTCCATAGCGACCAGGGATTAGCACACGCATGGGGTAACCGTGACGCACCGGAATCTCAGCACCATTCATGCGCCAGGCCAATAGCGCCTCTGCCTCCAACACCTCTTTCAAGGGCAGGCTCACGTTGTAGCCATCCACACTATAAAAAGCGACATGAGTCGCATTGGGGAGCGCTCCCCCGTGCCGTTCCAGAAGCGTCTGTAGCGATACACCCTGCCATATAGCAGTACCAATCAAGTGGTTGCCAACCGCATTTGCAATACACTCAAGCGTAATCGGACGCGAGGTAGAGGGCAACATCTGCACTTCCTCATATGTATATGTCGCAGGATTCTGTATCAGGCCCGTCAATTCCAAGCGCCATAGGGCCACGTTCGGATTAGGATCAACGGCATTTTGTGTGACAACATAATGTTCGCTATTTGGCGTAATCGGGGATGTCTTTTCCCCATGGACGGCAGTTTTCATACCATCATAGACCGTAAATCCGTCGAGGTACTTATTAACCAGACCATAAGCCGCGCCAGCTCCACCGACACTTAACGCAGCCACACCCACACGTGAGAGCAAGAGTCTTCGTGCCTGTACTGGTTGTGAAACATCTGGCACCACTTGTTTAGGCAAGAGCGCCCGATAAGCCAGACAGAGCACAAGCGCATAAAGAGCAAAATCAGCAAGGAGGCCAAGAGCAGAGACAACTATGGACCACACAAACGGCAAGCCAGCGAAGTTCTGAGGTAGCTCATCCCTGAATAATGCACAACCCAGTAGCGTCATCGCGAGGGCAAATCCAAGTGCGGTCCAACGCTCGCGTGCGCCTGGCCCATAGCCCTGAACTGGAAGTTTCACACGCACCACAGCAGCATAGGGCAAACCCAACAGAATGCCCAGACCAAACATAGACAACAGAGCCAGACCCAACGGACCCGTCTTGCCATCAGATTTGAACGTATTTAAGAGATTAATAAAGGTACCAACATCAATATGCTTCAGCACATAAGATCCAAACAGCTCGACCGGCGTTGGAACCCCAGCAGCAACGCGCAAGATTCCCATCACAATAATAGCCACCAGACTGGCCAGCAAGCCAGCTCCAAGGGCAAAAAGCGTTGACAATAACAGCGTACGAACTCTCGAATAGGCAACGGGCACATCTGGTTGCCCGGCCTCTTCTATGATAGAGGGTTCCGGTGTCAGAGATCCCTGTTTATCTTTTTGCATAAACTATATCCCTCAATATACCCCAACTCTTCCTAAATTTATTATTACATACAATTTTTACATTCTGTCCACTAATACACTATAAGCAGTTCAATTTTTCACAATCCATAGAGAAATCTAAACAACTATTTTGTGCTTACGTTTCGCATTATAGGAGCGCAATAGAAAAACAAAGGCGGCAATAGCCAGACCAGCCGCTACGGTAGCATATACTACAAGATAGTAGGTACGCCAATCGGCTACATCCACAAAATAGTACTGAATTATCGAGGCAAGCGCACCATACCAGACCACAACAACAGCAAACCCCTGCACACCCAGACCTTTCCTGCGCACCCACACAGGCCCGATCAACAGAGCTACCCATGGTAAGAGTTCAGTCGTATACCAGGGATAAATATGCGAAGAAACAGCAAAAACAGTGCCTGTCAGTGCCAGGATACCCAGTTCCATACTTATACACTCACACCTACGAAGTCGCCATAATAGCACAGATACTCCACCAACAATGAGTAAATCAGTAGTATAGCCGGCTATGAGAGTCGGTGTCTTAGCCATGCCAAACAGAGCAGAGATATAATGCACCACGAGAGGCACAATACTCTCATTTGGAGTCTGCTCACTTGCATAGGTTGAGAAAAAGCCCAGGACCATACCATGACCTAACAGTAAGTAGGGTATGTACGCAAGGATAATGGTTACACAACAGGTACCCAATAATACCCAGTCACGACGACGCAACATAACGAGCAAGAAGAGGATAGGATAAATATTTGTCAGAGCAGCCATAGCAATAAAAAAGCCCGTCAGGGCACGGCTACCACGCCACTGCCCATAAGCACAAGCAAGAGCTAACATCGTAAAAACAATTGTAATGGCTTCCTGGTGACCTTGCAGAGCAAACTCAACTATTGGTAATGGAGACCAGGCATAGATCAGACAACGAGCGGGATCGAGTCCTTTGCGATGCAATAGCCAGGCGATAGCACCTGTTGCCACCAATTCCAATCCAAGCAGCATACCTTTGAAGGCAAAGAGGTTATCTGGAGCGAACAGATAACTCAACAGATACATCGATTGTGCGCCAGGAGGATAGAGCGTCGGAACATTGCGAAAGCGGCTATTTGTATAAAGAATGTTACGCAAATGCTGTAATATAGGATCACTCGGCGCATATATATAGGGACTATAGCCATGAAGGGTGACACGCGCATCCCACAGATAACGCCAGGAATCGTGAGAGAGATTAGGTGGCAAGGGAAGCAGAACCACACGCAGCATCATAGCACCAAGGAAAATAAGGCCCAGTTCAATCCAACGCCAGCGACCAGCTAAAGGCCGCATTGTTAGCACCAGTAAACATGCAATGAGATAAGGTATATAACTTATAAGCCACAGCGTAATAAAAGACTGTAACGGCTTATCAATAACAGGAGCAGTAACGCGCAAGAAAACAGTTAAAGCAAGAGAGAAGAGCAGCAGCAGGCAAAGCAGAGCAAAACGCCATACCTGCCAGTGCCTGGTAGAGTTAGTAGTTGTATATAAAGGGCGCACTAGTTGTCCTGTTGACATAGCTTAAATTTCTTTCTTTCATTTCACAAAGGAGCTACTCGCTCTATACACGTCTAAGCCATAGTTTTTTTACCTATTTAGGAAGCTTTCTTTACCCGCAGATACATATGAGACACTACAAATGACATAGGGCCGATATATAACAAATTTCCTTGAGATATTATGACAAATGTTAGTATACTAATATTGGCGACCTTAAAATATTAACATGCAAAGTTGATCGGCCTGGCAAGTATACAACAAGGGCTGACAGCTAGAGAGGTATCGACAAATGCGTCTGGGATTACAAGTTCCTAGTTTTACATGGTCAAGCGATCAGGGACAGCTTGGTGATACATTCGCGGTTATCGCAGAACGTGCAGAGCGCGCAGGCTTATACAGCTTATGGGTTATGGATCATTTTTTCCAGATCCAGATGGTTGGACCAGCCGAAAGCGAAATGCTTGAAGGCTGGAGCGCCCTGGCTTTTGCAGCCGGCCGTACCAATCGTATCAAGCTGGGCACAATGGTCACTGGCATAACCTATCGTCATCCAGGTATTTTAGTGAAGACCGCCACCACATTAGATGTACTTTCACATGGACGAGCCTACTTTGGGATCGGTGCAGCGTGGAACGAGCAGGAGCATAAAGGGCTGGGTGTTCCTTTCCCACCACTGGCAGAGCGCTTTGAGCGCTTAGAAGAGACGCTGCAAATAGCGCACCAGATGTGGTCGGGCAACGAAAAAGCCTTCGAGGGCAAACACTACACCCTTGAGCGGCCACTCAATTCGCCGCAATCTGTCCAAAGGCCGCACCCGCCAATCCTCATTGGCGGAACAGGAGAACGTAAAACACTGCGAATGGTGGCACAATACGGCGACGCTTGCAACCTTTTTGCACGCATAGGGAAAGATGAGCTCAAGCGCAAGCTGGATGTTCTGCGCGACCACTGCCAGGCACTTGGACGTCCCTACGAAGAGATTGAGAAGACGACTCTCGATAACTTCCGACTGACGAGCGATGGCCGGGACAATTCGCTCTCACCTAATGCGGCTATCGATATGTTTGCCGCGCTGGCGGAGCAGGGTATCGACCAGGCAATCTTCAGCCTGCATAATGTAGCGGATCTCGAAGCTTTCGATCTTCTAGCTACGAGAGTCGTTCCAGAGGTCGAGAAAATCAAAGTAGCAGGCCGCTAGACCAGCATAAGGCTTAATATGGCAAATCGCACGGAGCTCACTACAGCCGAAAACGATTTTGTACATAGGCAGCGTGTCGCACGGCTTGCGACAGCAGACGAGAACGGGAGCCCTACGCTCATTCCCGTCTGCTACGCCTATGATGGTACTCATTTTTATACACCTCTGGATCAAAAGCCAAAACGCGTTGAAGGCAAACGGCTGCGTCGTGTCCGTAACATCGAAGCACGCCATGAAGCAACCCTGCTCATCGATCAATATAGTGATGACTGGTCGCAGCTGGGCTATGTGCAGATATATGGGCATGCTGAGTTAATTGGGCCGGAACATACTCTGCATGCTCAAACACTGGTCTTGCTACGCGAACGCTATGTGCAATATAGGATGATGGCATTAGAACAGAATAGAGTGATAATGATCACTCCACTGCGTATTGTCTCCTGGGGACCAATATTCTACAGCAAAGACCAGATCGTACCTCAGCCACCGATATCATAGTTCAGATTTTAAGGCAATGACACTTCCCGTTAGCAGAGGTGTGTCAGATTATGGGCTGGCCGGCAAATGTTTTGTTCTCTGCAAAACTTCGATGAAACGAGGAAAAGTGAGCGCATCAGAGAATGCACACATGCGCCTGAAACCATCTCCATAGATAGGATCAGGATTTTGTTCGATGTTCATACTATGAAACATGCTCTCTGCAGTGTGCAGGTCGTTATAGTAACGATAGGAAAGCAACTCACAAAAACCCTCTTCAGCCCAGGGCGGCAGGGCGTGAATACCTTGCACAAGAAGCCAGACATGGCCCAGTTCGTGTACCGTTACCCCTTGAAAAAGTGTTGCCGGCAAACCTTGTAGAACTGCAATACCACTTATCTCTCTGCGCGTAACCTGTCCATTTTGGGTATACGATCTGCTGGTCGTTGCACCAAGCGCATGAGCCTGACTACGGCTATGTAAAAACTGCCCTAACTTCTTACGATCACACAATTCAAGGCCCAGACGCAAATTATTGTAGATTAGCCCCTGACGACTCACCCATTGAATGGCCTGCGAGAATAAAGGTCGCGCCTCGATGGCAGATTCCACCGCACTAGAACGGCAGACAGGGCACCGCACCGTCTCCGCTCCTCGTTCTATTTGTTCAGGCGGGATAAGGCGTCCACAATGATCACAAGCCGGATATTGGTTCTGGTGCTCTTTGCAATAGTGCTGATCCCAGTGATCAATAAGATACTCGCTGATTAATGGCTTATCACAATATACACAGCGTAGAGAGAACTGTTCACGGTAACAATTCACATGATAAGGGGCACCTTGATGAAGCTGGAATTTTGTATTTCCAATCGGTCGAGCACAAGCAAAACAAACAAAATGCTCAGGGTGCCAGACTGCTCCCAGCGCCTGCAAATAGCTTCCCCAGATAGGCTGTCCGCAGCCTTTACAGATAGTTTGAACGTTCACCATAATTCCCAATCATCCTCTATAAAGATTACGAATACAACCTCACAATGTTGCGAAACGATCAACAATGGGTATTTACACTTCCATCTTGAGCATCAACATCTCAACAAAAAAAGGTTCGTGGTATACTGTTGTATAGACAACCAACGAAGTTATAGATAAACAACCTCACCTACTTTAGGAAGCAGGAACAAACAAGTATGCTCAATTCAGCGTCACTTCAGGTAGTCAACGACTCAAAGTTCTCCCAATACTTTATACAACCATGTTACGACTCGTATTGCTTCTCTAACTTACCTTCAACAATCGAATTTTTACTCACGGGCTCAGGGCAGATAACACTTCCGCTCAATGTTTTCGGCAACCTACCCAACAGGTACAATAAAGTCGTTTTCTTTTTTATTGATGCTTTTGGCTGGCGCTTCTTTGAACGTTACGCTGAAAAGTATAGCTTCCTCAAAACTATTCTCGCACAAGGAGCCGTTTCAAAACTCACCTCACAATTTCCCTCAACTACGGCCGCACATGTCACTTGCATGCACACAGGCTTAAACGTTGGGCAGAGCGGTATCTATGAATGGAACTACTATGAACCGCTTGTCGATGAAATTATCTCACCCCTCACTTTCTCCTACGCAGGAGACAAGCTGCAACGCGACACTCTCAAAAAGTCAGGCATCCCTGCCAGCTCTTTTTTCCCCACTCAAACGTTTTATCAGACACTTCAAGCGCAAGGTGTAGAATCGCATATTCTGCAATACCAGGCCTACACACCATCCACTTATTCGGATACTGTTTTTCGCGGCGCAAAAACCTACCCATACCGTACACTACTCGATGCCCTTACCCATCTAATTGAATTAGTTACCACCCCAGCCACAACGCCTGCTTACTATTTTTTCTATTTTGATCGCATTGATACCACTTGCCACAATCACGGTCCCAATTCGAAGAGCTTTGACGATGCTATTGATGCATTCCTGACACTAATGGAAAAAGTTTTTTATAAGGGCGTACACGGTAAGACAAACGACACTCTGCTAATCATGACCGCCGATCATGGTCAGGTAGAGGTTAACCCGCAACAGGTCTACTATCTGAATCAGAGAATGCCTGCGATCAGCAACTTTCTCAAAGTGAATAAGAAAGGGCACATTCTTGCTCCCGCAGGCTCGGCACGCGACATGTTTCTACATATCAAAGAAGAACATGTAGACAGCGTTATAACAGAACTACGGCAGCGTCTGCAAGGCAAAGCTGAGGTCTATAACACACAAGAGCTACTCAAACAGAACTTTTTTGGCACGCAAGCGCCAGCACAAATATTTCGGGATCGTGTTGGCAATGTTGTTATCCTGCCCTACAAAAATGAAACCGTCTGGTGGTACGAAATAGGTAAATTCGATATGCATTTCCAGGGCCATCATGGTGGGTTAACACCAGAGGAGATGGAGATTCCACTCCTGTTGCTACCACTATAAAATGTGCCAGGGTCCCATCTCGCGCAGACTGTATTTTTATATATCTTGCACTTTTACAAATTTTGTAGAAGTGCAAGATATATAAAAATACAGGAAAACAATGTCTACTCGTAACGCAACACTTCCAATGGACGAACTCGTACTGCGCTCCAGGCCACCAGCGCAGCCGTAATCATTGCCAATAGCACAGCTCCGACAATCATAAACAGGGCGATGGAGCCACTCACCTCCAAATTGGTCTTGAAGTAGAATATACCCAGAAACCAGGTGGCCAGTACAACGAGCAGCATCGATAAAACGGCCGCAGTACCACCCACAAGGCCATTCTCCAGCAACACCTCGCTTAGAATTGCCATGCTGGTATAGCCAACTGACTTGAGAATACCCAGTTCACGCCGCCGCTCCAGCATAGACAACGCCACAGCATTCGCAATAATGATCACGCCGGCAAGCAGAGAGAGCGAGGCAATAGTGCTTAGAGTCAATAAAATATCATTGAGCAATTGATTGACAAAATCACTAATATTTGCCAGATTCAAGATGAACGCATCAGGCACAGTATTCCCAATGACATCAATAGCAGCATTCAACTTCTCAGTATCAATCTTCAGGTAAAAGATCGCTTGCTGTATGCCAACCGGCGACAAGCTCCTGGCAGTATCGCTTGTACCAAGAATGGGATAGAGATTCGAACCGAAGCCGCTGGAGCTATAGAAACCTACAATGCTCACAGTCTTCTCATTCAAGCGATCAACCGACGCAAGAGTTATCTTATCACCAAGTTTCAGGTGCAAGGGGCCAGATTCTTTCAGGCTATAGGAAACAACAACATTATCGGTCCCGGCATCATCAAGCGTAAGATTGCGCCCCCCTCGGATACGCATTGATGCCTGGATATGCGGTATCTGATTGTTACCTACATCATAGCCTTCAACGCCACTCAGCAAGAACAGCGTGCCCCCACGTCCCTGTGAACCGGACGGAGCATTCTTCCCATTCGGTAAGAGTTTTTGGATTGGGGTACCATTGATAGCCTCAGGGGCGGTCACAGCAAAGGCATGTTGCTGGAACGAGGTAAGACCAGGTACCTCACTCAGCTTACTACGCAGCTTCGTTGTATCATCATTGGATGTAATTGAAAAGACATTATAGCTAAGGGTATTGGAAATAGCATTGTTAACCTGCTCGCGCAAATCCTGTCCTAACACAAAAATTAAGCCAATAGTGAAGATACCCACGAATAGCGCCAGCATGGTCGTCGTCGTACGCACCCGCTGACGACCCAGGTTGCGCAGGGCCATCTTCGTCGTTGCCCTCCAGGTACGCGGCACTAAAACAATGCCGAAACCAAGCAGGGCGAGTACAAACATTACAATAGCAACGATTAGCTGAAAGCGGTAGATAAGCGCAGACAGTGCAAGCAACGCAACAATTGAAACTACATAGCCAATACTAAAATGTTCAGGTACAGGTAGCACACTGATTATATAAATAACCAATCCAAAGAACACGCTTAAGAGGGCTAGAAATATGAAAGTTCCGTAAACCGCATAGAGCCCCAGCAGGATATCACCATTCAAAATCACAATAGCTAGCACGCAAAATAAAACCGAGAGCACTGCCAACAGACCGATAGTCAAGGAGACGCTGGTAACCCCACGCTCCTGAGGAATATCACGAATGACATTTAATGGACGAATATTAGCGGCCTGCACAATTGGCAACAAACCAAAGATCAGCGCAGTAATCAGACCAATCAAGACACCACCAATAATCGTAAACCAGTCGAATAAGAAAGGAATGTTGAGATTAAAGGTCTGCTCAACCAGGTTACGCACAACGTAGCTCACCCCGGTTGCAGCAATAGCACCAATCACACCGCCAATGAGGCCGAGCCAGGCAGCCTCTAACCCGAAGAGCAAGTAGAGATCAAAGCTCTGATATCCGGTAGTCTTGAGCATTGCAATCTCCGTCTTACGGCGCGAGAGCAGGACCTGCATGGTATTGACAATCCCAACACCACCGATGAGCAGTGCCATAAGACCAGCAATCTCCAGAAATTTCTGTACATTATCGATTGTGCGCTGTTGCTGCCTCAAGACATCCGCCGCCGTTTGAGTCGAAGCAACCGGGAAGTGCGCCTGGATACTTTTCACAGCCTCATTAATATGTGCAGGCTGAGTTGTGACATCTATCGTATCGTAGAGGGTTGAGAGTTTGGGCGCAGAGGCAGTATAGTCACTGTTAGACAGCATCACCACGCTTCCCGCCTGTGCCAGCACACCTGTCTCCGTTACAATACCCACAATTTTCACGTGCATAGTACGCGCACTCTGAGTTCGTGAGCTGGTGTGCAGATCAAACGTATCGCCTATCTTCTTTTTATATTGATCAATAAATGGCTGTGTTACAATTACCTGATCATTGCGCAACAGATCTACTAGCTTTCCATTCTGAGGAGTAGTAAAAGTGGGAGGAGTCACAACAGGATAATTAGCAGGGTCCACAACGCGCAGGCTAAAAGTTTCACGCAAAGAGACTTTTGAGGAGGTATAACCCTGAGAATTGATTACGGGCGTATAAGCTATAATCGTGCCAGCTTTTTTAAGCGCAGCAAAGTAGTCGAGGTCACCTTGCTTGAATGGCTGATTCTGTGAGCGCACAGCAATATCGCCACCATTCGCATCACGTACATTGCCATTAAAAGCATTATTGATCATAAAGCCGACAAGTTGCAAAGAAACAATTGCCATCACGCCAACAGCAACACAGAAAATTGCCAGGATTGTGCGCTGACCACCACGCACAAGTGAGCGCCAGGTATAGTTAAAATACATCGAAGCTTTCACGTTATACTTCTCCCAGCAAACATATCAATGACACCATCAGGACGGGACGGATATGAACGCAATAGCTCATCCACCCAATAGAAACCGCAATCTTCTGACCATTGATACCTAATAACAGAGTACAAACAGGCGATTAGCCACAGATATCATAGAAGCAAGTCTCACATTTGTAAAGTATTCATATTCCGCTATCCAGCACATGTAGAGAGCAAAAAAGCAACCACTAGAAAGCAGAGACAGAGGATATGCAACAGTAGGCTAACTATGCTATACTGCACAGAAATAACGTGGTGCATTGCGCATTTCTTCTCTTCCAGAAATGCTAATTTCACATGCGTCCAATGGGAAAATGGGGGCGTCTCGGTGCGCTCCTATGGATTGAACTATCGAGTGAGAGGGAATACATTTATGCGGCGAGGAACACTCACACTCCTCTTCATCATCATTCTATTAGCGGCGGGCGCATCATTTGTCGTCTTCTGGCCCCATACGACCAGTGGTAAGCCCCTTTACAACGTGAACAATCCATTTACCTTTGTAGAAGGTTTGGATTTACAGGGTGGTGTACGTATCCAGCTTCAACCAAGAGGAAACCCAACCCAGGATGAGTTGGCAACCACTCGCACCCTGCTGGAGCAACGTGTTAATAGTGGCCTGGGCGTTAAAGAGCCCAGCGTGCGCATTCAAAACGGCGTCACAAGTAGCATCGTTGTTGAACTACCAAACTTTAGTGGCAACCAGCAAGATGCAGTAGATACCCTGCTCAAGACTGGCGACCTGGCTTTTTGGGATACTGGTACACAAGGTCTACAAGACAATAGCGCTTTTGACCCCAAACAATTCACGCAATATAATCCAGGTGGCAAACCGCTTTTCACCGGCAATGACCTGGACCCAAGTGGCCTGAGTGTTGGACAAGACACAACAACTGGTGCATATCTGATCAACTTTGTAATGAAAGGTGACGCAGCAGCAAGGTTTGGTCAGTATACAGCTAGCAATGTCGGCCACTACCTGACAGTCACATTAGACAAAAAAGTCGTCACCTCACCTCAAATTAAGGTGCGATCACGACAAATGGACAGATTACAGGCCAATTCACCCTCACGACCGCGACACAGACAGTAAACCTGCTCAAATATGGTGCACTCCCAATCGCCCTTGACAAAGTTAGCGAAGAGACGATTGGTGGCACGCTTGGTCAGGAGGCCATTACCAAAAGTCTGCTGGCTGGTGGTATTGGATTGGGCATGGTCATCTTATTCATGTTGCTTTATTACCGTTTGCCGGGATTCCTGGCCGACGTGGCTCTGATCCTCTATGCACTCACCACATTAGCCATCTTCAAAATGATAGGCGTTACACTGAGCCTGGCAGGTATCGCAGGTTTCATCCTCTCGATTGGTATGGCGGTAGACGCAAACGTGCTCATCTTCGAACGTGTGAAAGAAGAGTTACGAGCCGGCAGACTACTAGCATCAGCAATTGATATTGGATGGAAACGCGCGTGGCCCTCGATTCGCGATTCTAATAGTTCCACGCTCATCACCTGTGCAGTGCTCTATTCATTCGGCAGTAACTTCGGTGCAACGATCATCGTTGGATTCGCGACCACCCTGTTCCTGGGTGTTGTAGTAAGTATGTTCACAGCCATCGTCGTCACGCGCACATTTCTTAACTTGCTTGTGCCGACCGGCGTTATTAATCATCCTGCCTTGTTTGGACTGCCAGCTGGTTCCATCCCTGCACCTACTTCGCTGGCACGACGTAGCAGCGCGGTATAGAGGAGACAGCAGTGTTCAATTTAGTTAAATATCGCTACCATTTTCTGCTTCTCTCGCTCATTGTCATTGTGCCAGGCCTGATATCATTGGCGATCTTTCATCTCAATGTTGGTATCGACTTCGCTGGTGGTTCTAGCATCGAGCTGCGACCGCAGCACCAGATGACCGATGTAGAGGTCTATAATTTGTTGAAACCATTTAATCTGCGCAGCCCGCAGGTTATCCTTGGTACCAACAACCAGATCGATGGCACAAAGAATATCTGGGTGCGTCTAAATACCCAGATCGATGATAATGTGCAAAACACATTTAAAACGACGCTCAACACAAAATACAACAAAGAGCTAAACTACGACTTTACAACCGTTCCACAGAGCGGGGGAAAGCCATATACCCTTGTCGCCATCACTGGTTTCCCGAATAAACCGCTGACCAGCGATATCCAGGCAGCGCTTGCGAAACTGCCTGCCACGGGTGATCCCAATGCGACGTCGGCCCCAGCCAGCACGGCTGCAACACCAACCGTAGCAGCAACAGCAAATGCAACAATAACGTCTAAGGCTACTACAACGGCCAATGCAACACCAAAGGCCAATGCAACGGCTACTGTAAGCCCGGTTATAAAGTCTACGACGCAGCAAAACACCGCCACAACTATTCCAGTGACAGTGCAGGATGTCAGCCAGGGTACCACTAACCAGACTATCAATATTCTTACGCTCACTACTGTGGGTAAAGCGAACAGTGTAAGTGGGGTTAACAATCAAGTAAGTTTACCGGCGGTCCAGGCAGCCTTCTTAAAAAACGAGGGTCCATACTTTCAGGTGATCAGCAACTCGCTGGTTGGTCCTTCGGTAGCAGGCGAGACGACACTCATGGCGTTTCTGGCCGTGGTAGCAGCATCGATCTTCATCTTGCTGTACGTCTGGTTCTCGTTCCGCAAAGTGCCAAAGGCATGGCGCTATGGAACATGCGCCATCATTGCCCTCTTACATGATGTACTGGTAGTGCTGGGCGTTTTCTCAATTCTGGGTGTACTATTTAGCATTCAGGTTGATGCATTGTTCATTACAGGTTTGCTGACGGTCATCGGTTTCTCGGTACATGACACCATCGTAGTATTTGACCGCATCCGCGAAAATATGCAGCGACGCACACTTGAGACATTCGAGGAGGTCGTCAACGCCAGTCTCGTTCAAACAATGGCGCGTTCGCTAAATACGTCATTTACGGTTCTTCTGACATTGCTGGCCCTGACGCTTTTTACTGGCGTCGGCACAAGTATCTTCTCATTCACACTAACCTTGCTGATTGGTATCTTCAGTGGTACCTACTCGTCTATCTTCAATGCCAGTATGCTATTGGTCATCTGGGAGAATGGCGAACTGGGCCTGGGACGTTTGAGTGGTAAACACGATCAAACACCGCTCAGGCGTGAGCGAGAAGCACGCGAGCTCGTTCGTGCTCGCGGCTAGAGAGCCAGGAGGCTAGCTTTAAGTGCAAATTGCGCTTCGTTCTATCCTACTTTTGGATGACGAAGCGCAATTTGCGATTAAAGACCTTCTCAAATAAATCAGCCTTATCCTGTGCGTGCTCCAACTCTTCATCCAAATCGGCCAGGGGACGCATCCACAAACGAATGGTCCATATAGTGTCGTCGCAAGCGGCCAGGTCTGCATCCAGGCTCAGGACGCGTCCATCGTGATTATAATCAAGGGCATCCGAGACGCGTAAGAGGGCAGCGAGGATGGAAACTCGCTTACGGGCCGCTGTGGAGAGAGCTACATACTCTTCATGCCCCAGACTGGGCAATGCTCGACGGTGATAGCGAGCAATACAAGCAATTTCATAACGCTCTTTCTCTGTGAAGTCCGGCAATGGGGTCTCTTTAATCAAACGAAAAGAATGCTTATGATGACGGCGCGTGTCAATCATCATACCTGCATTATGCAGGAAAGCTGCCCTTTCAAGTAAGCGCAGAGCTTTCTTACCGCACTGGTGTAAAGGATATGTCGCTTCAAACAGCTGGGTGGAGAGACGCATTACGCAACGTGCATGAGGCCAATCTTCTACAAGCAAACCTCCGGTCAAACGGATTTCTTCATCTGTTGGTCGATCATAGTCACTCCAACTTAACTCCCCAACTGAATTCCGCGTCATCATATCAATGCTCCTCCTGCTGTACAGTACACCCGGCCTCAAATGCCTTTTACATTAACACATCCATCCTCCCCATCCCGACAACCTTACCAATATATTCTATTGAGAAAAACATACCGAAAAATCAACTGCCATCTCCTCATTATATGATGAAGAGAAGAAACAATTCTTTATTTTCATCTCCACATATGTAATTTCGATCAACTATCTAACAAGGTTATAACTTTATGGTAAAAATCCTGCTCACTGAGTTGCTGCCAATGTTGATAGAATGAGGCATATTGCTCTTCTCGCTGTTTTTGTATTCTTGGCAGCAGTAGTTGCAATCCTTCACGTTCCTCAGCCGTAGGTATAGTACGCTGATCTAATAGGGATGCAAGCATGGCAGAATCAACCATAGATTTTCTCTGTTCTTGCTGCTCTACCACGTTATCTTTTAAAGTATATTCATAGCCCACATCACTATCGTAACCATTCAAGCAGAGTTGTAAAAGTGCAGTCATCACATCACTATCGTGGATAGAGCCGAGTTCTTCCTGGATTTTTGTAACTTCCTGGATAATTGACTCACACTGTTGTGGGAATGTCTCTTCGAAAATCTCAA
The DNA here is from genome assembly GCA_963850365.1 of uncultured Chloroflexia bacterium. Classification (GTDB taxonomy): domain Bacteria; phylum Chloroflexota; class Ktedonobacteria; order Ktedonobacterales; family Ktedonobacteraceae; genus Dictyobacter. The sequence goes on along the minus strand of CAWKKX010000005.1, from coordinate 337,899 downwards.
GTGTATAACGCAAACGTTTTGCAGCGATACGCAGATTATGTAATGCCAACACATTGGCAGGATCATCTATATATATAACCCATACATACATCTCTTCGAGACGTGCTTTGGCGATGATACGAGCATTCCTGCCAGTTGGAGCGTGAGCATCAATGTTTGTAATAGATTTAGCTTTTGCCACTATGGGAACCTCCTTCGGGCAGACAAGCATCGATCCGTCGCAGCAATGCATCCTCATCAAGTTTTTGCAAACTGGTCTCTAACTTTGTCTGGTGTTGAATGCGATAATCTTCAAGACGTTTTATAAGCCACTGTATACTGATCTTTTCAATATCGGCACTATCCTCAAGCTGCTCACGCAGATGCTCAATCATTACATCTGTATCACGTGCTACCCCTAGCATATCGGCTATATCTTTGATGTGCCGATAGACTTTTTTGAACTGTTTCGGGTTACAGATGGATTCGTATGCATCCAACACCGCCCGCAGACGCCGCGAAGCAACACGCATTTTATGAACCGCCTCGATATCCTCGTGCTTTAACACATCCGCACGCCATGCCAACATCTTCTTTGCACGATCCTGCAGCAAATGCCGCCCAGACTGGACAAACTCTTCATCGTAAGATGATGTGTTCTTCTTCTCCGGGCCTATCTGGTCAGCAGACTGACTTTGTTTTTGTAGTTGCTCTAACCATTGCTCACCATGACGGCTATACGCCAGCAGGACGCCTTCTCGTATACCATGAGGGCTAATACGGATCTCATGCAATTGAAAACGATCCATTACTGCGCGAATTATTAATACGCCAGCCAGAAGGATACGAGCTCGTTTCGCCTCCAGATGATAACGCTGAGCGATCTCTTCTGCTGGGAGAGCATAGAGCAGCCCCTCACAACGCAGCAAGTCATCTACGGTTAGTTCCGATTGCGCAACATCCAAACGGAAAGCACGTTGTGCCAAAAGCAACAGCGAATTAGCACTGCCTCCAGTTGCAATGAGAACCGGGGGGATGCGTTTGATATTTAAGCGTGTCAAATAGGTTTGCAAAAAGACACGGGCAGTAGCAATATCTGCCACAGTAGGGGGATCTTGCTCAAGATAGCGGTCGTGGAGCCAGCCAGAACCAATGGGAAGAGAGGTATGCCAGTTAATCTGCATTTGTTTCGCGAGAACAAGCTCGGTACTACCACCCCCCAGATCGATCACGCCGATACGATTTGCTGAACTCTCTTCCTGGGCCATCTCGTATGTTGCTCCATAAAATGTCAGAATAGCTTCTACATCTCCACTAATAATATCAACAGACAGCTCTGTTTCGCGTTTTATAGCGGCCAGGAACTCATCATTATTGTCGGCTTTGCGTATAGCTTCCGTTGCAACTGCCAGAATGGGATGGGCAGAATGCTTTTCTGCCAGGGCTTTATATTGCTGGAGTACAGAGATAGTTTCATCACGTTTTTGCGGAGAGATACTTCCTGTAGCGTTCACACTCTCGCCAATGCGCACAAGCTTCTCATCGGCCTCAAGAATATCTAAACCATCAGGTGCACACCTTGCTACAACGACCCGAACAGTATTGCTACCAATATCGATAGCCGCACACAGAGGCGAACTCCGCTTTCGCATACAACACTCCAGACTACTTAGCATATAGCGTCGATATCTCGACAATTTCTAACGACACATTAGTGAATAAGACAGCCCACAAATATATTTCTTAATGAAATGTTAATCATATTATAACATGAATTGGATAACTGATTCTTTAACTTAGTCGAATTTATTTATCATTAAATGAGTGAGCTCCCATCAATTTGTCTCCTGGAGAGGGTTTGATGCCTTCGTCCTCAACTTCTTACGTGCCCCGGCTTTTCCACACTTCAGGCCTTTCCTACGCGGCTACACGGCAAAAAACACTTGACATATAGCGGGAGATACTGTATTATATTGCCATCTGAGAAAGATAAGCCGAAGTGGTGAAACTGGTAGACACGCAACGTTCAGGGCGTTGTGCCTTAACTGGCATAGGGGTTCGAGTCCCCTCTTCGGCATAAATAGTTTGTAGTATGACGTGTCAAGCCGCTTCTAGAGCCGCTTGACACGTTTTTTATTTCCAAATCTACGCAAAATGTAGCAATCACGTTTTAGACAGGTACAAGCGCACCGTTTTCCCCATTATCCTCCTCCTCCTGACCACCAATTATATCATTTAGTCTCTTCATAACGTCTTCTTACATGTTGGGTAAAACATGGGAGTATATATTCATGGTTGTGCCAATATCGTGATGCCCAGGCCGCTCCTGTACAATCTTTGGATGGATACCCATTCCTAATAGCATTGTTGCGCACTATGACATAGATCATGAAAACGAATGTTTGGTGAACCTGCCTCCTTTAAGAGCTTTTTAAACTCCTCTAGAATATTGTGTCCAGGGTTAATATGTTCGCCTGTTGGAGAACAAAACACGTAGTCATGATCTTACCATTTTGACTATTCGTTCTCCTCCACTCAAAGCAAAGGCAATCCCATTACAAGAGGTGGATCAGTGAGATGAGGCGGGTGCAGGACGAGATCGGGATCACCCAAAATATGACCATTGCATATAACTAACGAACTCATATTGTTCCCAAGCAACATATTATCGCCCGGCAACAAACATGCTTGAACATTTTCGGCTATAGGAAAGGCAGCCGCCCGGAGGTGATAGATGCCATCAGCAATACCCTGCAGCCGATACAAGCCTGGCGAACTGAGTTTGGTACAGCGCACAGGCGCTCCCTGAGGAATGGGGCCGATGAAAAGGCCCACATAGATCGTGCCTCGAAAGGTGGCAGGCGCGATGATCCGGCCCTCAAGGGTGCTTTTCAGCGGAATACTAAAGGATGTCGTGGAGCTAAGCTCTGCATGCTCTAACGGATGCGGCTCGAATTCATGAGCGCGTTGGCGTAAAAGGCGTGGTGATAGGCCCACCAGTTGTGTGAAACGGCTTGTGAAAGAGCCGGTGCTCGTATAACCAACCTCGAAGCAAATATCAGTGACGCTGAGTGGAGTGGTCAAAAGCAAGTGCCGAGCCGTCTGAAAGCGCAAGGCGGAAAGAAATTCGCAGGGAGGTATGCCAATCAGGTGACGGAAGACGCGATTGAAATGATAAGGGCTCAGACAGGCAATCGAGGCCAGATCTTCGAGGGTCAGCAATTCATGAAGATGTGCATGCATGGCCTGGATGACGCGCTCAATGGTCTGCATATGAGTGGCAATGGTCATTTGACGTACTCCGTCTTCACGGAAAACGGGCGTAGCTGTTTGCATGATATCCTTCCTTCTACTATAGGATGTTTATATCAGATGCTGATCCAATCAGGCTGCTGATGTTTTTGCGCTGCTTTTAGTCCTTTATCATCGTATAAGTATCTATCTTCAGCCATCACTTGCTCATAGATAGTAACTGCCTCATCATAGCGTTCCAGATGTAGTAAACATGTTGCCAGGGTAAACCGGAGATCACTATCTTGCGGATACTGATCTATTTGTGTATAAAGCACATTTAGCGCCTCGGTGAACGCACCAATCAACACAAGAATAGCTCCTCGATTATGCAGCATCGAAACACGATCAGATTGCTCACGCGTTGTAAGATGCTTTTTGTATGTCGTTGCCCCAGAGGTATCTGTGGGCATCGAAACACGATCAGATTGCTCACGCGTTGCAAGTGCCTGATCAAGCGTTGCAAGTGCTGCACCATACTGTGCTAAATAACACTGCACAAGCGATTTATCAGCAAGAGCGCAATAATAGTAGGGCAAACCAGTGCTATTCTTCGAGAGCGACAGCAACGCCTGCTCAAAAGCAGTAAGGGCAGTCGCATAATTCCTATCTTCAACGTCGTCATGGGCCTTGAGTAAGTACATACGCCCTATAGTCACGTCCCAATGATCCCTAGACCGATCTTCCCAAACATATTTGTCACGTTCTTGGGAAAGCCACGTAAGGCACACTAATTTAAGCATCGTCATCTTCTTTCTATCCTCCTCATTAAACACATTACACAGACAGATAACTATTCTATCCGGGGCAAGAATATGCGGCAAATTGAAAACATGTGTCTTCTCTATACTTGAAAATAGGAAAAGCACGTTTTGGCCGTTCTATTTAATAGAACGGCCAGAACGTGCTTTTCCTATTTTCAAAAATTTTAGCTAACAATATCAAACGGCATTTTTAAACGTTACCAGCTTTTGTGCTTCGCGAAGCACAAAAGCTGGTAACGTTTAAAAATGCCGTTTGATAGAAAAGAAGCCACTTGTGTGGGCAGGTGAGACGGCGATTTCCTATTTTCCCATGCAGTTGCCCACACAGTATCATCGGGGCTCAAGAGCTTAACTTCCGTGTTCGGGATGGCAACGGGTGTACCCTCTTCGCTCTTATCACCGGCTCACCTGCACACACAGGTGGCTTCTCATGCACTCTTTTCACAACTTCTGATTGTTCTTCCCTCAATTTTGCCGAGCGCGTTGCTGCGTTCGAGCAAGCGTTGAAGCAACGGTGGTTCACAAACCAACCACCTCCACGACGAAGATACTTTTCTTCATACAAGCCGTACGATCATTAGGGCGACTTAGCTTCGTGCGTTACCACACGTCCACCTGTCGTCTATCTACCAGGTCTTCTTCCTGGGATCTTGATCACACGCAGTGATGGGAAGACTCATCTTGGGTGCGGCTTCGCGCTTAGATGCCTTCAGCGCTTATCCCTTCTTGACGTAGCTATCCAGCTCTGGCCCAGGCAGGCCAACTGGCTCACCAGCGGTCAAGCCATCTCGGTCCTCTCGTACTGGAGATGACGCCCCTCAATCTTCCTACGCCCACGACGGATAGAGACCGAACTGTCTCGCGACGTTCTGAACCCAGCTCGCGTGCCGCTTTCATGGGCGAACAGCCCAACCCTTGGGACCTACTCCAGCCCCAGGATGCGACGAGCCGACATCGAGGTGCCAAACCTTGCCGTCGATGTGAACTCTTGGGCAAGATAAGCCTGTTATCCCCGGGGTAGCTTTTATCCGTTGAGCCACACTCCTTCCACTCGGGAATGTGGGATCACTAAGTCCGACTTTCGTCCCTGCTCGGCCTGTCCGCCTCGCAGTCAAGCTCTCTTGTGCCTTTACACTCTATGCGGGTGATGTCCATCCACCCTGAGAGAACCTTTGAGCGCCTCCGTTACTCTTTGGGAGGCGACCGCCCCAGTCAAACTACCCGCCTGGTCCTGTCTGCTTGCCAGTTTATGGTCACGCATGAGATACAACACACAGCAAGAGTGGTATTTCACTGTTGCCTCCCCCACCCCCACAAGGATGAGTTCGCCAGCTCCCACCTATCCTACGCATGCTCCGCCTCATATCCGGGCCAAGGTGTAGTAAAGCTCCACGGGGTCTTTTTGTCCTGTCGTGGGTAACCCGTATCTTCACGGGTACTTCAATTTCGCCGAGTCCTCTGTCGAGACAGCGCTCAACTCGTTACTCCTTTCGTGCGGGTCGGAACTTACCCGACAAGGAATTTCGCTACCTTAGGACCGTTATAGTTACGGCCGCCGTTCACCGGGGCTTAGATTCGCAGCTACGTGCACCGCTCCTCGTAACCTTCCGGCACTGGGCAGGAGTCAGCCCCTATACTTCCACTTTCGTGTTCGCAGAGACCTGTGTTTTTGGTAAACAGTCGGTTGAGCCAATTTCTTGCAACCCCCTCATGCTCTCCGAAGAATCACATTACTAGGGCACCCCTTCTTCCGAAGGTACGGGGTTAATTTGCCGAGTTCCTTAACAGAGGGTCGCTCGTTCACCTGGGGAGATGTCCCCCTGCCTACCAGTGTCGGTTTGCGGTACGGGCAGAGATCGTTCTGACTAGAGGCTTTTCTTGGCGGCATGGGGGCCGATGACTTCCGCCTGATTGCTCAAGCTCGGTGCTACTGTCACGCACTGGAAACCGGGATTTGCCTCGGCTTCACGCTTCATATAACACGCCCACCCTGTCCATTTGGTGGGTTCACCTTCCCTACCGCGTCCCCCCCTCGTTCATAACGAACGTCTCTGGTGCAGGGATATCCTACCTGCTTGCCATCGCCTACGACTATGACGTCCTCGGCTTAGGACCCGACTGACCCTGGGACGATTGACGGTGCCCAGGAACCCTCAGGCTTTCGGTGTGTCTGGTTTTCACAGACATGACGCTACTCATTCCGGCATTCTCACTTCTGTTCGCTCCACCAGTCCTTACAGTCTGGCTTCTCCGCTCACAGAACGCTCCCCTACCAATATGTTTGTTACAACATATTCCATGGCTTCGGTAAATGACTTTAGCCTCGCTACGTTGTCGGTGCCACTTCACTCGACCAGTGAGCTATTACGCACTCTTTCAATGGTGGCTGCTTCTGAGCCAACATCCTGGCTGTTTTTGCGAACTGACTCCCTTTGACACTCAGTCATTACTTAGAGACCTTAGCCGATGGTCTGGGCTGTTTCCCTTTCGACGACGAAGCTTAGCCCCCGCCGTCTCACTTGCGTTCACTCATCTTGTGGCATTCGCAGTTTGGTTGGGTTTGGTAACCAGCACTTGGCCCCTAGCCCATTCAGCGCTCTACCTCCACAAGACCTGATACGCAGCTGTACCTCAATACATTTCGGGGAGAACCAGCTATCTCCACGTTCGATTGGAATTTCTCCCCTATCCACAAGTCATCCCCTATTTTTGCAACAATAGTGGGTGCGAGCCTCGACGGACTGTTACATCCGCTTCACTCTGCTCATGGATAGCTCACGTGGTTTCGGGTCGCATCGTCGCTACATGCGCTCTTTTCAAACTCGGTTGCCCTCTGGCTCCCCAGCTTTAGCGCTGGTTAACCTGGCAACGACGATGCACTCGCCGGATCATTCTACAAAAGGCACGCCATCAGTCCTTAGTTCCGCAACGGAACAGTGACCTCTGACTGCTGGTGAGTACGTGGTTTCAGGGTCTCTTTCATCCCCCTCTCGGGGTACTTTTCACCTTTCCCTCACGGTACTTGTTCGCTATCGGTCGCACATGGTCTTTAGCCTTGGAGGGTGGTCCCCCCAGTTTCCCACAAGATTTCACGTGTCTCGTGGTACTCAGGATCCCGATCCACCGCACCTGATTGTACTCTACGGGGCTCTCACCCGCTCTGGCGACGCCTTCCAACGTCTTCGAGTAATCTGGTTTGGTTTGATATCGGTCCTACAACCCCGCATATCCCGAGGGATACATGGTTTGGGCTGGTCCCGGTTCGCTCGCCACTACTACGGGAATCTCGGTTGATTTCTTCTTGTCGGGTTAATGAGATGTTTCAGTTCACCCGCTTCCCCCCGTCACTGCCTATGTGTTCAGCAGGCGGTCTCCAGACATCACTCTGGAGGAGTTGCCTCATTCGGAATCTTGGGGTTCATCGCTTGCATGCAGCTCCCCCCAAACGTTTCGCCGGTCTCCGCGTCCTTCTTCGGTCATGTGCGCCAAGGCATCCACCTCGTACTCTGTGTAGCTTGTTATGCTTCTTTGGTTCTCTACATCTTTTCGGTGTGTTTGCGTTGTCCTCTGCTTCAACTCTTGCTTCTCGCGCATTTCTTTCGCTCAGCAAAATTGAAGGAATACAATCTTCAGTTGTTCAAAGTACATCTGTCAGGTGGCCCCAACAGCTGGAGAGTGAAAAGCAGGCAGGTTCTGGTCCAAGTCTTCTGCACGTCCTTCTTGTTTCGACCTGGAAGTCGATGGCTGCGTCTGCTCACTCTCGTGAGATCAAGAAGGGCGCATCAATGCTCCCTAGAAAGGAGGTGATCCAGCCGCACCTTCCGGTACGGCTACCTTGTTACGACTTCACCCCAATCACCGACCCCACCCTCGACGCCTGCCTCTCTTGCTGAGTTAGCCTGGCGGCTTCAGGTGTTGCCGACTTTCGTGGTGTGACGGGCGGTGTGTACAAGACCCGGGAACGTATTCACCGTAATGTGCTGACTTACGGTTACTAGCAACTCCAACTTCATGGAGGCGGGTTGCAGCCTCCAATCTGAACTGAGACCAGGTTTGACGAGATTAGCTCCCCCTCGCGGGTTGGCAACTCTTTGTCCTGATCATTGTAGCGTGTGTGTAGCCCAAGGCGTAAGGGCCGTGCTGACTTGACGTCATCCCCGCCTTCCTCCGCGTTAATCGCGGCAGTCTGGCTAGAGCATTCAACTAACCACAGGGGTTGCGCTCGTTGCGGGACTTAACCCAACATCTCACGACACGAGCTGACGACAGCCATGCAGCACCTGTGCATCCGCCCCGAAGGGACAGCGCGTTACTGCTGGTGCAAATGCATGTCAAGCCTTGGTAAGGTTCTTCGCGTTGCATCGAATTAAACCACACGCTCCGCTGCTTGTGCGGGTCCCCGTCAATTCCTTTGAGTTTTAATCTTGCGACCGTACTCCCCAGGCGGACCACTTATCGTGTTAACTTCGACACAAGGGGGGTCGATACCTCTTACGTCTAGTGGTCATCGTTTACGGCTAGGACTACCGGGGTATCTAATCCCGTTCGCTCCCCTAGCTTTCGTCCCTGAGCGTCAGAGACTTCCCAGGATGCTGCCTTCGCCTTCGGTGTTCCTCCGGATATCTACGCATTTCACCACTCCACCCGGAATTCCGCATCCCTCTGAAGCCCTCAAGTCTGGCAGTTTCCAACGCACTTTCCCAGTTGAGCCGGGAACTGTCACGTCAAACTTACCAAACCGCCTGCGGACCCTTTACGCCCAATAAATCCGGACAACGCTCGCCCCCTACGTATTACCGCGGCTGCTGGCACGTAGTTAGCCGGGGCTGATTCCTCTGGTACCGTCCTTGCTCGTCCCAGAGAAAAGCAGTTTACGATCCGAAAACCTTCTTCCTGCACGCGGCGTTGCTCGTTCAGGGTTGCCCCCATTGACGAAAATTCCTCACTGCTGCCCCCCGTAGGAGTCTGGGCCGTTCTCAATCCCAGTGTGGCTGATCGTCCTCTCAGACCAGCTATCGATCGTCGCCTTGGTGAGCCTTGACCTCACCAACTAGCTAATCGACCGCAGGATCATCCAGTGGCGCTCTTGCGAGCTTTGCTCTCTTGTGAAGAGCGTATGCGGTATTGTCGGCGATTTCTCGCCGGTATTCCTCACCTCTGGGTAGATGTCCCACGTGTTACTCACCCGTCCGCCACTCCCTACACCGAAGCATAGGGCGTTCGACTTGCATGTGTTAGGCACGCCGCCAGCGTTTATCCTGAGCCAGGATCAAACTCGCCATCCAGTTTTTATAGCACAGATACTACGTCGAGCATCTGTAAAAAAGCTGTATTGAGTTGCGACCATGGCCAAAGTTGTTCAAACATTGGCTTGTTGTTCGCAGATTACTGTGTGGTTGCTGCCCTCGTGCTTCCGGTGAAGGAAGTCGTGTGACAACGACCTGAATTGACAAGAACTGGTGTTTTGTCCTTGTACCTGTTCCTCTGTTCTGCTTTCCACTCTTCAGTTGTCAAGGTGCCATTCAGTGCGAGACAGGTGCCTCGCGTGTGGAGAGCGTTTGTCTTGTTTTCGGTGCTCTCGTTCCGTAGCTGTAGTATCGCATACTCGTTGGTGTTTGTCAAGCGCTTTCTGGTTGAGTTTTCGCTTGAGCCTCAAGATTCGTTGTTCACCTCGTTGGCATCCTTGCGGAGGCCAACCACCACTTTTTTGCAGACGCAAAAACCCGATCACCCGTGAGGGTCATCAGTGCAGTGGGGAGGAGGAAAACCATCGATCCCAGAGGAGCCACCTTATCGTGGCACAACCGATGCGAACAGACAGGAGCATGACTCTTGGAAGAGGATGATTGTCTTGTTTCGACAGCTTTGGTAGTATGCCACAGAAATTTCCGTTTGTCAAGAGTTTTTTGGCGCTCTTTTAGCTATTTTATTTTAAAGAACTATATAGTTGTTCTTCTGCGGCCAAAAAAACAGGTCAACATTTGCAAATAGCTTTCTCTCTACCAACCTGTACAACTCATTTAGAATTGCTTAAAATAAGTACGGAAGAAAGGCTTCCTGGATCAAGCGTTACTCTTTTAAGTAAGGATCTACTTTCTCATCTGTCATTACGTGATAAAGAGAGAGTAAATACGCTAGTAGAGAAAGGCAGAACAATTATGACGGCACTTCGTAAATCTCACCTGATTAAGTATATGCCAGCAACGACTAATGACCCGGTACTGGATGCCTACCGCCGAGCTACAAGATTAGGCTTTGTTACAGGGCTACGATCCATGACCCCCGCAGCTCTCCTGGTCTGGACAAGTGAGAAGCCCTCTCCAACACTCAAAGCGCTGACGGGTTTCCTGGCTATTGGCGAGATTATCGGAGATAAACTCCCCATAACACCAGGCCGCCTGGATAGCGGACCATTTATAGGTCGTATTGTTTTTGGGGCGGTGGCGGGCGCATTGGTCAGTCGGCGTCTTAATCAGACGTTATTGCAAGGCGCGATTCGTGGCGCAATCGGGGCCATAGCAGGCTCAATCGCAGGCTATACATATCGCACACTCTTATCACAGGGACTTGACCTCCCAGACTTTGTAGCAGCCATTGTGGAAGATAGTTTCGCGCTTACTGTTGGCTTTAATGCTGTAAACAAACCGTCCGAGACACTGTGACGGCAATAGAATCGACAAAAAGTACTATATGGATCATCCCAAATTTTTCAAATTTCTTAAAAGTATATATTTTCCTTCTTTTTACGTGGAGTGCCAAAAGAAGGAAAATATATACTAAAATAAAAAAAGGCACGGGCGGGCAAGTAACATCTACTCTTTTGCTTCACGTAGAGTTCTGAGATGGCGCATTTCAGGCCAGAGCAGGGCAACCAGGATGACAACCAGGATTGTGCCGATCCCCCCACCTACCACCGAGAACATCGGCCCAAAGAGTTGCGCAGTCAAGCCAGATTCAAAGCCTCCAAGCTCGTTAGACGCTCCCACAAAAAGTGCATTTACAGCTGCCACACGACCACGCATCTCATTAGGAGTGCGGGTCAACATCAAAGTACTACGAATCACGACGCTGATATTGTCTAATCCACCGAGAATGGCAAGCATACAAAGAGAGAGCCAGAATAAGTGCGAGAGGCCAAAAACAACTGTGGCAAGACCAAAGCCAGCTACCGAGAAAAGTAGCAGCGGGCCTGCATGCTTAAACGGAGGCCGATGAGCCAGAATAAGTGCGACACAAACAGCTCCAACAGATGGTGCAGCACGCAACCAGCCAAGCCCTTCGGGGCCTGCATGTAAGATATCCCTGGCAAAGATAGGCAATAAGGTCGTTGCGCCACCTAACAAAACGGCGAACATATCCAGGGTAATAGCAGCCAGAATCACTCGCGTTTTGCCTAAAAAATGCAACCCATCGATAATTGAACGCCAGGTTGCATTCTCTTTCGGGGCGGGGAGCTGCGCTTGATATTTTCCGACATGTATAAAAGCAATTAAGATAACAAAGATAAGTAAGGCGATAGCATTCATGATATAGACTGGCATAGCGCTATGAAAGAACACAATAGCTATGCCTCCCAGACCAGGGCCAATAACTGAGGCGAGTTGCCATGAGCTACTTTCCCAGGTCACCGCATTTTCAAATACACTGTCGGGCACCAGCCGTGCAGTCAGGGTTGATTGTGCAGGCTGGCCGAATGCGTTTGCGGTACCGATTATCAGCAGGCAAACATAAATAAGCGAAATAGATCCATGCAAGTACGATAATAGCGCTAAACCAAGCGAGCTAACAGCCAGGAGAAACAGGGCCATGAGCGTGATCCACTTTGGTTTAAACCTATCAACAATATGCCCTGCTGGTAACGACAGTAAGATCACTGGAATGACGAGCACCAGACCAACGCCACCCAACACCAGAGCCGAGTTCGTCCGCTCATAGAGCTCCCAGCCAAGTGCAACCTCCAGCATACGTGTCCCTATGGACGAGATAAATGTACCAAAGAAGACTAAACGAAAATCACGGAAACGCAACGCACGATAAGGATCATGAATAACAGTCGGGAGCGGAGAAATTAATGGAGCATCTACTAGAGATGCGGGAGATGGTTGCTCATCTTTGTCTAGAGGACCCACGTAAAATACCTCGTCGATATTGCTGGCAATTTTTTTACTGAATATAAAAACTCATTCGATAAAAGGACAATATAAATAAACTATAACACACTTCTTTCACTCAGGGCTGGTGTTGTCCATCTGAGCGGCACATCTGGCAAGGCTGCACGCACGCTATATTCCCCAGATACTAAATTCGTAGCTCCAGTTAATCTTAAAATTTTATTAAAAAAATAGCACATTAGTAACATAACACGGTCCCTGCAATCATTTTTATTGATTTGTGTAACAAAATATTTTAAGATTCTGATGTCGCTTTATTGTTATTTATTAGTAGGAGCAAGAAAAAGAAAATTCCACATCAAAGATCTATATAAAATATTTTTTACCCGACGACCACACATTCTTTTCTGTATTCCAGAGGAGAGAAAGGCCCATATGAATTCCATTAAGAAGCATTTTCGTTATATAATTAGCGCATTTGTTCTATTAACAGTTGCATTAACGGTCACAGGCATACTTGTTATTAGCAAGCCAACTGCGGCAAGAGCTACTGCTACTTGTAATGTTCAGTATGGAGCATTCACACATTCAGTCGCTTTTATTGAAGCACAACAACAAGGTTTCTTCACCCAAAAAGGCCTCACTGTTTGTTACAACCAGGTTACCAGCTCCACACAGCAGTTTACCAGCCTTTTATCTGGTCAATATAACATCGTGGGTACTACTGCCGATAACATAGTTAATCGTTATGTAAACTCACAAATTCCGGTTGAGATCGTTGCAGGTGTTGACCTGGGAGCCGGACTCAGCTTGATCGTGAATACAGCAAATGGCATTAATAGTATCGCAGATCTGAAAGGGAAAACAGTCGCCGTTGATGCTCCTAACAGCGGTTATGTATTTGCATTAGAAAAGATGTTGGCGGCGAATGGCCTCAGCCTGGCAAATAAAGACTACTCGCTACAAGTTATTGGTGGCTCAGCGCTACGCTTTAAGGCGATTTCAGCTGGCACATTCTCAGGTAGCCCGGTCTATGCCACAATTCTAGGGACACCATTTTCTGAGCAAGTTCAGACTGTATCGACACTCAAAAATCTTGGAAGATTCTCAACGTATGTCGCACCCTACCAGGGTACCACAATAGGAACAACACAGGCCTATGCGAAAGCAAATCCCATTACGCTTATAAACTTCATCGCGGCCAATATCCAGGGGCGTGAGTTCGCAGCTAACCAGGCGAATAAGAGCACTGTGATTGCTGATATTGCTAGCGTTGACGGCGTTTCAACTCAGGTAGCTACGGATATCTACATCGACTCGACCGAACATTCACAGATGGGCGAAAATGTGAATGAGCGAGTTAATGTCGATGGCCTGATCAATACAATTAATCTACGTCAGGAGTTTGGTGGCTTTACAACGACGGTAAATAGCCAGCAATTAGCACAGCCTAAGAAGGATTCTCTTTACGATAACAGATATTGGAAAGTTGCACTAAGATGTGCAAACGACTCACTATCTGCAACTCAGGAACAGGCGGCTCTGAGTCAGTCATAATTAATGAGTAAAGGGCGCATGTAGTGCACTTTGTTAGCACTACATGCCTTTTCTTGCATTCATAATATGTCATCAATTTTTCTAAAAGCTTCTCTATAAAAGATTTTTTTCAATATATTTATTTTTTATTTTAACCTGAATGCTTTTTTATAATATCGAGTAAAGCCACTCATTTTTATTTTTGTCTATACGCCTATTTCAAGGAGAGGAATAAAGTAGTATGTTCAACTATCCTCATACCGCTATACACAAGACGCAGTGCGGCTTTGTTCTTGTCGCGATGCTGCTAGCCATTTTGAGTGGCTGTACACAATCAAGTCCATTGGCAGATCGGCCACCCATAAAGATTGGCTATTCTACATCTTTAACGGGTTCTTTGTCAGCGGACGGAAAAGCGCTGCAGCAGGGCTTCGAGTTATGGCGTAACCTTGTAAACAACGGTGCCGGGCTACTTGGTCGTCCAGTGCAACTTATCGGGCTAGACGATAAGAGTGACGCAAATATAGTCAAAGCCAACTACCAGAAGCTGATAAACCAGGACCATGTCGATGTACTTCTTGGCCCATACTCCAGCCTTCTGGCGATACCAGCAGCTGTTATTGCAAACAAAAACCACAAAGTACTCTTTGCACCTACAGGAAATGCACCTGGGATGTTTACTAAACATTTTAACAATGTTTTCGTTGTTCTACCACCATCTGTAACATATCTGCATGCATTTTCTTATTTCATCCTCTCTTTACCTCAGAGTATACGGCCACGCACGGTTGCTTATGTATCTGTAGATAACCCATTTACTACTCCGCAAGTAGCGGAGGCAAAAAGCATTTTGGGTGATAACTTACGTGTTTTATATAACCCAGCACCATACCCATCGAATTCAGATATTACACCAATAGCACAGCATATTGTACAATCAAATCCAGATGTTGTTGTGCTAGGCACTAGTGGCCTTAACGATAGTATTTCATTTCTCAAAGCCTTTAAAAAGCTCCATTTCAATCCCAAGGCAATGGTTGAAACCTCTGGCCCGGATGAAGGAGCACTATTTCTCAAAGCAGTAGGGGCAAGCGACGCCGAAGGGATATTTGCTCCGAATGCAGGCTGGTACCCTGGAGCTACAGGCTACCAAAGTGGTCAATTCACACAGGCTTATCTTGAAAAGTATGGTGGCGAAATGCAGGATATTAGTTCGACGACAGCCAAAGCATTTGGTGCCGCACAGATCCTGGAACAAGCTGTTGGTCAAGCTAATTCATTAGATGATGCAAAACTCATGCAGCTTCTTCACTCAAATGTTTTCAACACCATCCAGGGTCCGGTCAAATTTAATGCAGATGGAGCGAATATCATTGGAGTGCCCAATTTGTTCCAATGGAGACAAGGAAAATTTCTGCTTGTGTATCCATTCAACAATGCACAGGTGAATCCACAATATCCTAAGAATAGTCCTGCATAATATTCTAGCCGGAGCAAAGAGAGAAAATCATGTTTACATCCATGAGCAACCTACGCATATTTCCTCGACTGCTTATTTTATTTGCCAGTCTGGTCATCATTTCTAGCACCGCAATGGTTTTCCTGGGCTTCTTCTATATACAAGCGGAGCAGACACATGCACAGGCAGTAAAGACCAGTTTTAATGCGCAACAGATTGCAACTACCGAGCAGATCAACTTACAACGTATGAATGCCCTATTACAAGCACGTTTCGCACAAATCTTTGCGAGTAACAATGCGGCACTGCAAGGTGATCCATCTCTGGCAGCATCAGGAGGATTGATTGAAAGCGATATTGTAGCTCGTGAGATCGAATTTGATCAGGCTATCTCCTCCTATGATCAAACATATACAATTTCGTCCTCTACCCCCATGATTCCCATTCGCACTATTTTGCAGAGCGATGAGGTGAACAAGCATCTTATTGCTGACCAACAGGTTGCACTTGATCAAGTGACACACGATGGGTGGAGCGCCTATAAACAGTTACAGGATCAAGTTCTTACACAATTGCTCCAGGTAAATCCCCAATATCAATCGACATATGCAATTCTCTATCAAGCCAACCTCAAGTTTCTTGATTTACAGAGAAGCTGGCAGACTGTAGTGGATACAGCAACAACGGTCGGCCAGGCGGTGACGGATCTGAAGAATTCGGAGATCGTGCCGCTACAGTTTGCGACCACTATAGCTATTGCCCTTATTATGCTCGTCATTGCTTTAACTGCTATCATCGTCAACACAACGATCTCACAAAGGCTCAGGCAACTCGCGGCACTCACACACCGGATAGCAAATGGGGACACGAGCGAGCGGGCATACGTTGGTGGAAGAGATGAAATACAGACAGTAGCCAGCTCAATGAATAGCATGCTAGATAATATTGTACAATTAATCAGAGAAGCAGAAGAGCGGCACACTGTGTTACAGATGCAAGTAGAGAGGCTGATTAGTGAAGTGAGTGGGGCCAGTGAAGGAGACCTACGGGTACAAGCACAAGTAAGCACAGATAGCCTGGGAGTATTAGCATCGTTTATCAATCATATGATCAGGGAATTAGGTTCACTGGTGATTACCTTCAAGACCTTAGCCAATGAAGTCGAGCGAGCAACATTGCAGACATACGACGATATGACGCAGCTTGTAGAGAGCACAGATAGACAGGTTCAGAGCATAGCAACGGCGACAGCAAATGTAAAAGAGATGGCAAATGAAAGCCAGCGCGTGGCTCAGCGTGCCCAGGCGCTCTCACAAGTCGGCAACGAAGTACATCAAAAAACGCAATCCGGGCGCACTGCATTACAGCGTACGATAGAAGGAATGAGCAGGATCAATAGCAATGTCCATCTCAACGCTTCGAAAATCCAGGGGCTTGAAGAAAGTTCACAAGAAATTAATAACATTGCCAGAATCATTTCAGGGATTGCGCATCAGACAAATCGCTTAGCATTGGACGCTTCAATTCAAGCTGCAATGGCAGGTGAGAATGGAAAGGCTTTCAGGGCGGTCGCAGATGATATTCGGCGTGCTGCAGAGATTGCCAAAACGCAAACAAATATTATTGAAAGAATTGTTAAAAGGGTCGTTGAAGATATTCAGGAAGTAACGATCTCTATCCGAGATACTGAAGCGGAGGCTAATCAGGGAACACGATATTCAAAAGAAGCGGGCACAGCCTTTGAAGCGATCTTCGCTGCAATTGAGAAGCAGTCACGCGAAATAGATATGATTAACCAGACGGCACGGCAGCAATTGGTTGTATCTGGCAGTGTAGTACAGATGATGCAAAGTGTTTCCACAGAGACATTCCAGAATGGGCAGAGTATACGAGAAGAGGTTGGGCGCATGCAACGTGTTGCGCACATGGCTGAGCAACTCCTGCTCTCGGCAGAAGCCTTCAAGCTAAGTGAAGATCAGGACATATTTGCAGCGATCAATGAGAACAACGATAGTGTAAGACAACCTGCAGTGGGGCAGAGACAATTTCCGCAACAAGGCTACCAGAATGAGGCATTCTCATCGCTTCAAGGAGGAAGTAGGCCATACTTTAAACGGAAGAGCTCAACCCTCTCCTCTGGACCGCAAACACCTCTCCCTGCGTCAAGAGCTCAACCCTCTCCTCTGGCCCGCAAACACCTCTCCCTACGCAAAAAAGCAGATAATATAAGAGAGGATAAATAGCGGAGATATATGTGTCACAGCAACAAGAGAGAACAACAGATAGCCTGACAAGTGTGATCCAGGCTATTCAAAAAAACCAGGGAACGGGACAACTCCGTGCTCGACAAGATGATGGATTAAGCACGGAGATCGGTTCTATTCTGTTTGTAAACGGGCAAATTATTGCAGCTCATGTTGGGTCGTATCAGGGGATAATCGCACTCAACATTCTGAAAACATGGGGGAGAAGCGTATTTATTTTTACGCAAAACACTCCACCGCCACCATTATTATCACAAGATAGCTCACCACGACAGAAACTTCTTGAGACACATGCAACTACAACCGGGCCGATGTCTATAACGACACGGCAACAAAGCTCAGGATTGTCGTTAACGACAATCCCACGCGCGACGATGTCGATTATCAAAGCCAGAGGGATAATCGAGCGCGCTGGTTTTTCACGCGCATACCGTCAACTTATCTTATTAATTGACGGCCAACGTTCACTTAGTGAACTTGCTGTAACTATAGGTTGTACTCCACAAGATATGCAAAAAATGCTACAAGATCTAGAGAGGCTGTCCGTTATTCGCATGTCACACTGATTCTATAAGTGTATGCATCGGTGACCGTTCCCCACAAGAGGGGAAGAGTTAAAGTGCCCTGCCACCACCAACCATGGCGATGATCTCCAGCTTGCAGTCAGCTTGCAAGACAACAGCATCAAAATCAGAGCGCGGGATGATAACGCCATCCAGTTGCACAACGACATATTTAGCGGTCACATTGAGCGAAATCAAGAGGGTTGCAATAGTACTCCCAACGGGTACCACATAGCTGTGGCCATTGGCAGTGATAGTGATATCCTGCATGGTAAGAGCTTCATCGGCTTCATACATAGTTTCTTCTGATTTCCTTTCTTCACAAACCAATAGCACGACGCAGAGCATTCACTGCACGCGACACATTCTGCGTATTGAGAACGGCAGAGATTACAGCGATACCATCCGCGCCTGCCGCCATCACTTCGTGCGCATTGTCCACCGAGATGCCACCGATAGCAAATAGCATAGCATTGGCATGGGCCTGTTTAATGGCTCTAAGCAATGAAAGACCACTGGTAGGCTCACCTGGATGCGAACGAGAGGCAAAAATAGTGCCTGCCAGGAGGAAGTCTGCTCCCTGAGCCAGGGCTATTTGAGCCTCATCCAGATTGTGGACAGAGGCACCAAGCAAGTAGTTCGGCCCGACGAAGTCGCGGGCCGTGGCTATAGACAAGCTGTGTTTGCCTAGCTGAAAACCATCGGCCTGCACCGCCAGCCCTACATCGATACGGTCATTAATTATACAGATCACTCCGTAATGCTGACAGAGTGGGCAAAGGTCCAGCGCCAGATCATACAACTGGTGAGCCGAAAGCTGGGGACCTCGCACCTGAAGCATGGTTATACCAGCATCCAACGCCGCCTCAACCATATGAGCAAGGCCAGGCACAGTAGGATCGGTCACCAGGCAAAGTTGTGGTTTTTGCAACCTGGCATGTGCTTTGCTCATTCCAGTACATTGCCCACAACGGGAACGCCGCTAGTCGGGCTGCTGGCTGATGCGTGGCGCTGACGCGGGATACGCCCGGCAAAAAACGCGGCCCGGCCAGCCTCGACGCCTTGTTTCATAGCTCGTGCCATCTGAACAGCATTTTGAGCTTGCGCGACTGCTGTATTGATCAAACAGGCTGAAGCGCCAGATTCCATCGCCAGGGCAGCATCTGAGGGTGCACCAATACCTGCATCTACAACCACGGGCACCTGCGCCTGCTCGATGATGATCTGAATCTGCGCCAGATTGAGCAGGCCCTGACCAGAACCGATAGGGGAACCAAGAGGCATTACCGTTACGGCCCCTGCATCCTGCAAGTGGCGAGCCAGAATGGGATCAGCATTAATATAAGGGAGAACATCGAAGCCTTCTTTGACCAAAATTTTGGTTGCCTCCAGGGTTGCAATCGGATCGGGCAAAAGATAACGGGGATCGGGAATAACCTCTAGCTTCACCCAGCGTGGCAGGCCCATCGCGGCCGCCAGGCGAGCGGTCTGTACAGCCTCTTCGGCGGTCCTGCAGCCAGCGGTATTGGGTAAAATGGTGTAGCGCTGGGGGTCGATATAGTCAAGCAGGCCGGGTTGCTGTGGTTGCGAAAGATCCAGGCGGCGCAGAGCTACAGTGATGATTTCGGCTCCGCTGGCCTCCAGGCTCGCACGCATCTCTTCGAAGCTACGATATTTGCCCGTACCAAGTAGCAAACGTGAGTGAAAATCACGTTTGCCAATTTTTAACGTATCCACAATTTTTCCCGTTTCAGTTGCAAAATGCTCTTGCATCATAGAAGCATCCTTTCCTTTGTGAGATGAGCACAATGACACACACATAGAAAATTGGCGCTATAAGGGCTGTAGGCAGTGTGAAAGATTGGAAAGAGACGAGTGTATAGCAAGCAGGAAAGAGATACAAAACAATGAGGCAAGCATTCCTGGCTATGCATTCCCTTCGCTGGCGTTATCCAGGCAGGTTCAGGGTCCTCCACGAACTACGGTGGTGATCTCAGCCCGGCTGCACCGAGCTCCCCTAGCAAACCGATTCTTATTAATATTGTAACGTATGGAGACGTATCCTTCAAGGTGTGCCACAGCAAAAGAAATTTGTACATTCCTACAATTATTGCTCAATGCACACTATGCAAGAAAAAACGTGTCACGCCTATTGCTCTGTCAAACTTCATTACGATGGGGAACAACGACAACCACAAGGGCCCCACACCGCCCCGCACCACCCCTTGTCGCTACGCGGGACCCGTGCAATCAAGTTTGACAGAGCACTATGGCGTGACACGCACAATCTACATATTATGATCTTTTAGCCAACTTCAAAGCGGAGTGCATCGTACTCTAGATTGTTGGCTCGCGTTGTCGAGCCATCGTTGAGGCGGAACGAGAGGGTGTTTGTTCCGGCCTTGAGCATTGATGCTGCCGAAAATTGAAAGTAGTTGATGTGGTAAGCTCCTGAAGCACCACTACGATAGGAAGCGCTATCAGTTGCCTGCACCGGAAAGCTCCAGGCAGGAAGTTTGGCTCCATTCACGAGGACGGTCATGCTACCAGTTTGCGATGGCGGCACTGGTAATGAAAGTGACCAGCTAGCCAATGCAACTGTGAGTGTGGCCGTGGTACCAGCTTTAGGCAAAGCTGCCAGGTTAAATTGGATGTTCCAATCGGATTGACGCTGTCCGTTGAGCTGCTGATACTGCACGTAATTCCAATCGGTACTGGCATTGCTCTTACCTACGACGAAGTTTACTCCATTGGGAAACTGCTGTGGGAATAACAACTGGTTGCCATAGGTACGATAGTTAGTGCCATTACGGTATTCGGTGGAGAGGCGGTCAGGCGTCCCGATCTGCCATAATTGCTGGCCAAAGGTCTTTGGCGTCCAGACCTGTGCGGGCACATTAAAAGTACTACCACTTTGTACGGCGACATTATCTATGTGAAAGTCGTCGAAATTGCCTGTGCGGTAGACGGAGAGGCGATATGTGGCCGGTCGGACGTTTGGAATACTAAAGGTTCCATCGGCGTTCAGCGTTGACCAGTATTGATAGCCTCGCCAGGTGTCCTGGAACGAGCTCCCACTGTCAGATAACACAACGGTGCTACCCGCCATTGAATCTCCCGTGGAGAGCGTGACCTTCCCCTTCACCGTGGTGCGCTGGCTGCTGGTCGCATAGCCTGTGATACCCAATGAATTGTAGAATGCTTGATCCCAGCTCACATTGGCATACTGCAGGGCATCGTTACGCAGGGTTGTTGCGTCGGTACCAGTGTTGAGATAGAGGAGATAAGGCCCGTATGTCTTGCTCCAATTGCCGCTAATTGTCGGTTGCGGACCACCATAATGTGCACTCTGCTCCATATCCAGCAACGCAGGCGTGTTCGTGGTCTGATGAACTGTGAGATCCTGATGGGTCGGACCACCATTGAAGGCTTCGTTGTGATCCATGGTGAGCCAGGCTCCGTAGCCGTTGCCATAAAAGCCGTGCAACACATGATGCTGGTAATAGACCGACCAGTCATACTTTGTATAATAGCGCCGGGTATATGGTGAATTCAAGCCTTGTAGATCATAGGTTGCATCCTGCACTGCCGGGGCCTTGGCAAGTTCTTGCGGCGTGGGAAATGCGGACGCGCTCTGCCGGAATGCCGGTCCTATGGCATCATCTTCAACAGAAGCATGCGTAAAGATATTTGGGTCGCCACGCATAAGAAAGCGGAACTGGGCAATGGTGTCCGCTGGCTGTGCACTACTATGGCTCATGACAGTAAACAGGTGTATGCCGGCCACACCCGGTTGCAGGATGTAATGCTGGACAATACCCATTGGTGCCGAACTCGATCCTTTATGCGTGATGGAAACATCGATAGTGTTTCCTCCAAGACACTGGACCGCATACGTCGTGTTGGCTTTGTCGCTGCCTCCAAGGGTGAAAAGCCCGCCAGAGGCGACGCTATCGTTCATATCCCAGTAGGCCGAACCGCCATTCCCAAGCAGTTGTTTGCTGCCGCGCAACAGCGAGGTGATGCTGCCTGTACTTTTACTGAGCGTAAAAGTAACAAGGCTATTGGTCGCGGTAATACTCGTTGATGTTTCAGTCGCGCAGGAGGCTGCTGCCTTCGCCAACAATGGCGAGGGGGCGAGGAGCAACTGAAAACCGACGAGCAAAATTCCACAGAGGAACGCAGCATAACGTGTAATTGACATCCTTGTCTCCTTAGGTAGAAATGGTTTTCTCTTTAGACTAGTAAAGTGTAACGACACTATATAATGAGCCCAATTTCCACAACCTTTTCAAAAACTACAACATGCAAGTATCCTTTACAATATCCAATGTTGCAATGCACATCCCTCCTTCTTGAGAGGCTCACTTAACTCATATTATACAACCAATAGACAAAATGGTAACTTTCATGTTATGCCCCAATTACTTGAGAGAGAATTTCTTCCTGCTCTAGCGTATAGTAATTATGACAAAGTCATTAGACAAATAGAAACTACTGATTCATTCTCCACGGTGAGATGATTAATGCGGATATACAGGTTTTCGATTTCATATCGGTGAAGAATGCCACATTTAGCAGAATATATACTAAGTGCATCATTTATCGATCTCTTATATTAATGCGCCCATCAACGTTTAACAATAGTACGTTTCTTGTTAATATGAGATGATACAAGAGTACTTTTCTGTACTTGCTATCGATAATCATGTATACTGATAAGCGAAAGTGGGCAAGATGAGGTGAAAATGATGTTTCCAGACAGTTAATTAAATTTATGCGAAAGGGATTTCGTAAGAGATAATCTGGCATCGTGGACTTTAGGTGGTGAGAAGAAAAGGTAAGAAGTTTTGTTTTGAAATTTGTGACAGCAGGGGTTACTAATGAGTACAGAGGCAGAACCACGCCGACTAGGCAGATATGAACTTCGTCAGCGTTTGGGACGCGGAGGAATGGCTGAGGTGTGGAAAGCATTTGATACACAATTGCAACGCTATGTAGCAATCAAGATACTCCACGCCGATTTGAGGACCGATCCCAATTTTACCACGCGTTTTGAGCGCGAGGCCCGCTTAATCGCAGCACTCCACCATCCAAATATTGTACAAATCTATGATTTCCAGGTGCCCTTTAATAATGTTTCAACCGAGGCTACCGGAGCAGAAGATGGAGAAGAGCCAACAGCATATATGATCATGGACTACGTAGAGGGGCAAACGCTCGCGCAATATCTACATAAAACAGTCCACCAGGGCAAATTTCTTCCGGCCACTGAGTTGCTGCATCTCTTTACGCCAATCTGTCAGGCCATAGAATATGCACATAAAATGGGCATGGTACACAGAGATCTTAAGCCTGCAAACATTTTGTTGGATAAGCGCAACCAGGCAAATAATCCTGCCGGAGAACCGATTATTTCGGATTTTGGTATCTCTAAGATGCTCGATGACCAGACTCAGACACAGCATGGTTTCTGGTTGGGCACGCCAGCTTATATCGCACCAGAGCAAGTTGAGGGAGAACGAACGAGTGAACGTAGCGACATCTATGCGCTGGCTATTATCCTCTATGAGATCTGCACAGGGACATTACCTTTTCAGGCCGATGGGCCGATTGCGCTGGCCATGCAACACGTTAAGGGTTCCCCTACACCACCAAACTTGATCAACCCAGGTATAAGTCAAGCATTGGCAGATGTGATCATGCAAGGAATGGAGAAAGATCCGAATAGACGCTTCACCACTGCCTCCGCTCTACAATTTGCGCTTACAAGAGCACTCACAAGCGCACCCACAGAAACAGCGCGTACGATTGAAAAAGTAATCACCAACGATGAGTACGCGACTCATGCAGCAGATGAAGGTGCGCCCACCCCACTTTCTAACCGTCTATCCCAAACCAGCTTGTATACATTTGAGACTGAACCGTCGTCGGTTTCCGGTGCTTTTACAGTTGCTGCAAATTCTCCCATTCCTCCTTTTATTGCAACACCTGATATAATTGGTAGTATCAAAGAACCCGCTGCTCTTCCTATTATGAAAACCTCTGATGCGCCTGACAATATCGCAGACGCTGATATGCCTACCATAATTACAAATTCTAGCTCTCCTGGAGCCTCTTCTGCGCCTGACGATATCGCACCCTCTGATATGCCTACTATGATTGCAAACTCTGGCTCTTCTGCACCGGATGATATCGCATCCTCTGATATGCCCACCATAATTACAAAACCTGGCTCTCCTGGAGCTCCTTTTGCACCTACAATTATCCCCAACCCTGTCGCGTCACAAAACAAGCAAAAGAAGAGACCCGTACAGATCGCATTGGCTTGTCTGCTGATTGCGGCCCTTGCAGGCGGAGCATTTTTGGTGCTACCACACTTCTCAAACGCTGCACAGACCGGCTCTGGTACGCTCAATTTTCTTAACTCAGGGCAATACAACCCGCAGGGAACTGCTGGCATTACCGATGAGGTGCAAGGTGATTTCACGGCACTGCCCGCTCCAGATGCAGGTAAAGCGTATTATGCATGGCTTTTGAGTGATGCAAATAAACAGAACCAGCAAAGCATGCTGTTGGGGAAGTTGCAAATAAACAATGGTAAGGGGCAACTGGTATTTCATGGTGATGCGAATCATTCAAATATACTTGCTCAGTATAGCCGCTTTGTCTTAACGATGGAGAATGCTTCATCGGTACCCGCACGGCCAGGGCTAAAGGATACATGGCGCTACTATGGAGAGATTCCAAATATTCCCATTCCTGATGATATCATCAATCATTATAGTTTACTGGATCATATGCGCCATCTGGCATCCGAGGACCCCATAATGGGTACAGTTGGCTTGCATGGAGGACTCAACCTCTGGTTTGGGCGCAACACGGAAAAATTGCTGGAGTCAGCGACGAGTGCACGTGACGAATTGAATGCAGCCCTGGTGCATCGGCAGATTGTTCGCAGCCTGGATTACCTGGATGGGTCAACATTTAGCAAGGTCGATGTGCCAGCCGGAACACCATTTTTGATTGATCCACTGGCGGGCCAGGTTGGGCTACTGACATTTAGCCAGCAGCAGCCTTTGCCCGGCCTGCTTTCACATGTTGATAAGCATCTGCAGGGGCTTATAGTGGCACCTGGCGTTACCGATGGGCAAAAAAAGCTGGCAAATCAACTCGCACAGGAGACACAGTTGGTCCAGAAAGAATTGGAGCAAGCACGCGTTGATGCGAAGAAGCTTGTGGTCATGGATGATACACAATTATCACAACCGGACGCACATACTCTGCTGAATGATTTATCGCAAGAAGTTAATATGGCTTATGTGGGACAGCGAGATGCAACTACTGGTGAGCTAAATGGCGGCGTGGAGCAGATCTCGGCTCAGATCTTGCACCTGTCTGAGATTGATATTAAGCCCTATATCTCCGCGTAGCGGCAATCCTTGTGGTTGCCGCCGTGTGCCCCGTAGAGGTATGCCCCCTCTGGTTGCCGCCCTCGCCCCTCATACACGACCGGGCACGCAACAACGCCCAACCGCAGTTGCTGCTACGATTGGGCGTTGTGCACAGCCAGAAAGACACCACAGGAAGGGAGTACTCACAAACGGAGTAGTATGCTCTCCTCTATACTCATATATACTTATCTATGACATATTCAGTTTCAGTTGGATCTTCACCATGCTCTCTTAAAAGCTCTCTTTACCTATTAAATTGGGTTTAGCGTTGCATAACAAGTTGTTTGCGGCTCTCTTCATAGACATCGTCTTCGTTGCGCTCGTTGGCTACCATGAGAATGTAGCCAGTGGAGAGGATAGACGAAATGTCTACATGGAAAGAACGTATCTTTAGCCGGGTGCGCGAGAGTGCGCAACGTACAGGGCGCATATCCTGATCCCAGACACCTTCGACCATGGCATCTTCGAGGTGCTGACGCGCTTTTATAATACTTGCTTCGTCGGCCTTGCCACCACTATAGAAGCTTGCATAGAGCGTTTCGTAAGGGCAATAGTAGGGATAGAGTTCGAGTAGCGGCATCAAAACGCTCATCTCGGTGTTAGTGAATTGCTCCTGTCGCACAAGGCGAGGGATATTATTGTCATCACACACCAGATAGGATAGCGTACCGAAGGTTGTATTTAAGGCCATTGTGTGGCCCTGCGGCAACGAATCCTGTAAAGAAAAGTGTAGTATTTTGTCGTTTTGCTGGCTGGGAGAGTCCGCCGTCATTTTAGGTTTACGCAAGTAGACTTTTTGCATGGTGATACTCCTTTTTAGTAGACGCGTCGGGGCCTACCAACCGTAAGCGCATGGCGATAGTTCCGTACAGATTGCCACTTCCTTGCCGTAAAGCAGGGGGATCGTCTGGCTCTGCGGGCAAAACTGTATGCTGACCCGTCTCGGTGTCTGCCTGGGCACTCTGGCTACCATAGTTCAAAAACATACCAGAGACGATTTTCATATGCTCTTGAATGCAGGTTTCGGCAACGGTCGGGACGAAGCGTACAGAGATAAGCAAACGAGTTTTTACAGGACGATTTAGATGATGGCTATTTTGATTACGATAAATATATAAGGTCATTAGTGCACCACCTGATAGATGAAAAGACCAGGCGTCAAAGATGCCGGTGAGATGATTGCCGGTACGCTGTGCGCTAGTGAGAGCAAATATGAGAAACCTATACCTCCCATAATACCCAGGACAAAGAGGGCCACCAGGACAAATAAGAACCGGTCGGGCCAGATGCTATGCGTTGCTCCTTGAGTCGGCTGCGCTGGTAGGTCTACTGTTGTAAGCGGCTGTTCTTCTGGTAGTAAAGAGAACGGTTGAGATAGATAATCTTGCGCCTTTTCTTCCTCTATTTGTTTGTACAGAGCTTTTTGTACATCTACGAGCTGTACATCTGCAGGCGTATCCATTATATTGTATTGTGAGAGAGCAAAAGTGTCGTTAAGTGGCGCTGTAGGCTGCCTGTATAAGGGCTCAGTTACAGGAGCTGCATGCCGGACTAGCGGCGCTCCTGGTACCTTGAATTGATCTTTAGGAAAGACAATTGGCGGCTGAGGATATGTTTCTTCCAGCACATCTTCGATTTGCAATTCGTTATCGTTACTGCCAGAATGATCGTTGGTTTCTATATCAACCAGTTCCTCGGTTAGCAGTGAGCGAGCAGCGAGCGACAAACGGGTTGGCTGCTGGGCTCTGGTGCTAGTCTCTACAGAAGAGAAGACGGTGAAGCCTTGCCGCCGTGCCCAGAGGCGCAGGCTTTCGTTGTGTGCAATGACCAGAATGAGTTCGATCTCGGCATGAGATGCAACTTGCTTTAGTTCGCGCAGATCGCCAGGGCGGCGGAAGACAGCGTCATTTGGCAGAGCAACGATGACACGCCGGCCGGCCAGTTGCGTTAGCACGGTCAGAACATATGATCGCTCATCGCCCGGTTCTACCACGATGACCATGGTGTCGTTTATTGCATCTTGTCTCATCGTTGTTGTCCACGTTCTCTTCTTATAAACTACGACTATCCTTCTTGATTAAAAGAAAAATCTTTCAATCTACCCAACTTCTCTTCACAATCTATTTCTATGCTAATTATGCCCAAAAATGGGGTATAATTTTAAGGGGAAACGTTATCATAAGCTTTATCATATTTATCATTTTCACTTTTGAACAGCATTTGAACAGGTATTGATGATGATTAAGGGGTGAAAAGATCCCTTTACAAGAAAGTTTTGTTGTTGCTTTGGCGCTATGAAGATAACAGAAGATAGATACGTAAGGAATGGTGAGACGATGCAGAGCTCGGAGATACCCCCTCAACCACGATTACGTTTGACTGAGGCTCGTTTGAGTCGCGGTTTTTCCCAGCAGGATGTTGCAGAGAATATTCAGACGACACATGTAAATGTGAGTCGATGGGAACGCGGCATCACGAAGCCCAACCCTTCCTTCAGGCGTAAGTTGAGTGAGTTGTTTGGGAGGTCAGAGGAAGATCTGGATCTGATACCACCCGATCCATTTCATGCAGTGACGAGAGAAGAGGTAGAAGGAAAGCTACAAGGCAGAAGAAGCATAATGACGACGACAGAATCTTTGCCGGTGAATACGGATCTGCCACCAATCTATGATCCGGCCATCCCGTTGCGGCCACAAAACCATCTGGTCGGGCGCGATAGGGAGCTAGCACAGATTAAACAACGACTACGCACCGGGGGAAATGTGGCTCTAACAGCTCTGAATGGGTTGCCAGGTGTGGGCAAAACGGCCCTCTCAGTTGCCCTGGCGCATGATCCAGAGATACGCAAGCATTTTAAGGACGGTATTCTGTGGGCTGGCCTGGGCCCTAATCCCAATATGTCCGGCCTCTGGAGTCGTTGGGGCACGCTACTCGGCATCTCGCCCACACAGATGACAAGCTTGAACAATAATGAGGCCTGGGCAATGGCTATCAGAAACGCCATCGGCACAAGGTGTATGTTGCTGGTGCTTGATGATGTCTGGATGCTCGAAGAGGCGTTGATGGTACGCGTGGGCGGGCAGAATTGTGCCCACCTGGTTACGACCCGCTTCCCCAATATCGCGGCGCATGTGATGGTTGGGGACGCTATGATTATCCGCGAGCTGGAGGAACAGGAGAGCATTATGTTGCTCCACCAGCTTGCTCCACAGGCGGTTAATCGCGAGACACAAAAAGTCCATGATCTCGTCCAGGCGGTCGGCGGATTGCCACTGGCACTGACGTTGATAGGAAACTATCTGCGACGGCAAGCTGCCTGTGGACCTGCACGACGCATTAGTACGGCACTCGAACAGCTCAGCAGTTCGGAGACGCGACTACACCTTGAAGAGCCTCACATACTGGCCGAGAGCTATCCTGGCCTCAATATCGAAACTCCTCTCTCTCTCCAGTCGGTGATCGCGGTAACTGATCAGATGCTGAGCGAACGGGCACGGGCGACGCTCTACGCGTTAGGGATCTTTCCTCCCAAACCAAATACATTCTCGGAAGAAACTGCCCTGTTGGTTGCTGCATGTACCATCGATGAGCTAGATGCACTGAGCGATTCAGGGCTACTGGAGATCAACAGCGGCGAACGTTACCAGCTACACCAGATCATCGCGGACTACGCACGCATAAACCTGCGCGAGAAAGAGTTAGCCGAGGTGCAGGAACGTTTGATTGCGTATGTCGTCGCTTACGTAGAAGAGTATGAGAAGGACTATGAGCTGCTTGAATTGGAGAGTAGCACCATCCTGGCAACTCTCGAAGTAGCGTATGAGTTGAAAAAAGAGGCGGAGCTGATACGCATAGTCAATGCATTTGTGCCCTTCCTGGTACTGCGCGGCTTCTACTCACAGGCGAAGCATTATCTCAACCAGGCTCATGCAGCAGCCATTTCTCAGGATGACGTGCATGGAGTGACAGAAATACTTATTTATCTAGGTGAGATAGCACAAAAACAGGGGCTCAACGCGCAGGCAGAAGCTAACTTCCAAGAAGGTTTGGCCTTAGCACGTCAGATTGGAGATCTTGAACGTATCTGCGCTCTACTCACATATCTGGGAGGAGTAACCTGGAAATTGGGTGGCTATAGTCAAGCTGAAGCCTATTTGCAGGAAGGTTTGAAACTGGCACGCCAGATTGAAGATCTTGAGCGTATCTGCGCACTTCTAAAGATTCTTGGTTCCGTTTTCGCAAGTAGAGGAGATTATACTCAATCGGAGATATACCTGCAAGAAGGGTTAAGCATTGCACAACATATTGGGGATAGAGAACAGAGTTGCATCCTGCTGATGAACCTGGGAGCAACATCTGGCACACAGGGAAAACATGTTCAAGCGGAAAAGTATTTTCAGGAGGGGCTTGTATTAGCTCGTCAAATTGGAGATAAAGAACGCATCAGTGCTTTACTTGGCAATTTAGGAGAAGTTTCTATCTACCTGGGATACTATGCAGAAGCAGAACTATATGTTCAAGAAGGTCTCTTATTAGCTCGTCAAATTGGACATCCTGAATGGACTAGCTTTCTACTCAGAAATCAAGGACTACTAGCACGAAAACAGAAAAAGTATTTACAGGCTGAGATCTATTTACAAGAGAGCTTAGAGCTGGCATGTACTATTGGTAGAACTCAAATAATCTCCGAAGCGCTTTACCAGTATGGCGATCTTTATCTCGACCTACAAAAAATAACGGAAGCAGAAAAATGCTTTTCTGAAATGCTTACCATTGCTCCTGAAGGGAGCTTAGACCAGATTGCCTTAGCTCAGTATGGATTGGCTCGTATCGCCGGGAACAAAGGGAATAAAGAAAAAGGCCGTCAGATCGGTTTAATAAGTATAACGACCTTAGAAACGATGAAACATCACCTGGCATCAGAGGCCAGGGAATGGTTAAACACAATTAATATGTAAAATGCTAATATGTAAGGAATAGAGATATTCAATATTGAACGTTGCTACTCCTGCTTTACAAATTATTTCTATACTAATTATGCCCCAAAATAAGGTATAATTTTAAGAGAAACACTGTTATCATATTTATCATTTTCGTACTTAAATAGGCACTAATGATGTTTCAGAGATGGGTATGTACGGTGGAGAGATCGATTTGTTGTTGATTTGGCGCTATGTAGATAACAGAAGATAGATACGTAAGGAATGGTGAGACGATGCAGAGCTCGGAGATACCCCCTCAACCACGATTACGTTTGACTGAGGCTCGTTTAAGTCGCGGTTTTTCCCAGCAGGATGTTGCAGAGCATATTCAGACGACGCATGTGAATGTGAGCAGATGGGAACGAGGCATCACAAAGCCCAGCCCTTATTTCAGGCGTAAGTTGAGTAAGTTGTTTGGGAAGTCAGAGGAGGAATTGGATCTGATCCCAACCGCTCCAGTTCCCACAACGACTCGTGAGGAGGATAGAGGAGAGGAGGAAAAGTCTCCGGGAAGAAGAGCGACGCCTTCAGAGTCTTTGCCGGTGAATACGGATCTGCCACCAATCTATGATCCGGCTATCCCGCTGCGACCACAAAATCCGCTGGTGGGGCGCGATAGAGAACTGGCGCAGATCAGAGCAACGACTATGCACTGGAGGCAGCGTGGCTCTGACGGCTCTAAACGGCCTGCCGGGCGTAGGCAAGACGGCCCTCTCAGTCGCCTTAGCACATGATACGCAGATACGCGAGCACTTTAAAGATGGCATTCTGTGGGCCGGCCTGGGCCCTAATCCAAATATGCCCGGCCTTTTGAGTCGCTGGGGCACGCTACTCGGCATCTCGTCCACGCAGATGACGAGCTTGAACAATAATGAAGCCTGGGCCAAGGCTATACGCAATGCCATCGGCACAAGGAGCATGCTGCTGGTGCTTGACGATGCCTGGATACTGGAAGAGGCGTTGATGGTACGCGTGGGTGGGCAGAACTGTGCCCACCTGGTTACGACTCGCTTCCCCAATATCGCGGCACATGTGACGATTGGGGGCGCAACGATCATCCAGGAGCTGGGGGAACAGGAGAGCATCACGCTGCTGAGGCAGCTTGCACCGCAGGCAGTTGATCGCGAGGCCCAAAAAGTTCATGCCCTCGTGCATGCGGTCGGAGGCTTGCCGCTGGCACTCACGCTGATGGGAAACTATCTGCGCAAGCAAGCATCCAGCGGGCCCGCCCGACGCATCAGCGCCGCACTCGAACGGCTCAGCAACGCGGAGACGCGGCTGCAAATTGAAGAGCCTCACGTACCAGCCGAGAGCCATCCTAGCCTCACCATCGAAACTCCACTCTCCCTACAATCCGTAATTGCGGTAACCGATCAAATGCTAAGCGACCGGGCACGGGCCACGCTCTACGCGTTAGCAGTCTTTCCGCCCAAGCCAAATACATTCTCGGAAGAGGCGGCCCTGGTGGTCGCAGCATGCACCATCGACGAGCTGGATGCGCTGAGCGATTCGGGGCTACTGGAGATCAACGGCGGCGAACGCTACCAGCTGCACCAGATCATCGCGGACTACGCACGCATAAACCTGAGAGAGAAAGAGTTAGCCGAGGCGCAGGAACGGCTGATTGCGTACGTCGTCGATTACGTAGAAGAGCATAAAAAAGACTACGAACTGCTTGAAGCGGAGAGTAGCACGATCCAGGCCACCCTCGAAGTAGCGCACAGCCTGCAGAAAGAGGCCGAACTGGTGCGCATGGTAAATGCATTTGCCCCCTTTCTTATACTACGCGGCTTCTACGCACAAGCAGAACATTATTTAAAGCAAGCTCAAGAAGTAGCCACTTTTCAGAAAGACATATATGGAGTTACGGGAATACTCATATATCTAGGTGAAATAGCACGAAAACAGGGATTGAACGTACAAGCAGAAGCTAACTTTCAAGAAGGTTTAGCCCTAGCACGCCAGATTGAAGATCTCGAACGTATTTGCGCTCTACTCACACATCTGGGAGGAGTAACCTGGAAACTCGGTAGATATACTCAAGCAGAAACCTACTTACGGGAAGGTCTGGCCTTAGCAAATCAGCTTGAAGATCTTGAACGTATCTGTGCGCTCCTAAAAGTTCTCGGTTTAGTTTCCGTAAGTAGAGGAGATCATACTCAATCGGAAATATATTGGCAAGAGGGATTAACTATTGCACAGCAAATCGGTGATAGAGAACAAAGCTGTATACTACTGATGAATCTGGGAGCAGCGTCAGGAACGCAGGGGCAATATGCACGAGCCAAGAAGTATTTTCAAGAGGGACTTGTACTAGCTCGTCAAATCGGGGACAAAGAACAAATTAGTGTTTTACTTGGCAATTTAGGAGAAGTCTTCTGGTGATCTAGGACATTACGCGGAAGCAGAACTATATATTCAAGAGGGCCTCTTACTAGCTCGTCAAATCGGGAATCCTGAATGGATTAGCGCTCTACTTACCAAACAAGGACTATTAGCGCGAAAACAGAAAAAGTACTTACAGGCTGAAATCTATTTACAAGAGAGCTTAGAGCTAGCACGTACTATCGGTAGACCTCAAAAAGTCTCCGATGCACTTTATCAGTATGGGGATCTTTACCTTGATCTTACAAAAAATAATGGAAGCAGAAACATGCTTCTCTGAAATGCTTACAGTTGCTCCTGAAGGGAGCTTGGATCAGATAGCTTTAGCACAATATGGATTAGCTCGTATCGCCAAGAGCAAAGGAAATGAGGAAGAAGGATATCAGATGGGTTTAATGAGTATAACGGCATTAGAAACGATGAAACATCATATAGCATCTGAGGCTAGAGACTGGCTAAACACAATTTAGCAAGCTAGAAGTTAATATACAAGGAATAGCAATATACAATTACAACTGTAATTGTAATATTGCTATTCCTTGCTATATTAACTTCTAGTAATTGTAACTAAAATTCGGTGTTATACCATGAGCAGGCTTTGTAGCAGCAGGCGTGCTAATCGTTGTATGTGACGTAGTACTCACGCCAGCGGCAAAAGAGCTTGTAGCAACGGAGAAGACGAGGGCGGTCGCCATAATCAACAGGGCGATGACGGGTATGACGAAGAGGATGATACGTTTGCGCATGATAGTTTCCCTTTCAATTTGACCTCAGCGGAGAGTGTAGAGCCGCTTCCGTACGGTTGCTCAGATCGTCTTGCCTGCACTCTCGGCAAATAATTATATTTTTGGGTGGTACTCTTCAGGGCGGTTTTTTCGCCTGCGACTTCCCGGACCCACGGCAACCACAAAGGTTTATCGCTACGCGGGTTCTTTGAGCCCTTTTTTTGCGCCTACGATAACCACCAGGGTTTGCCGCTATGCGGGCGAGGACGATACCGTAAGGTTTGTCGCTACGCGGGGCATGGGCGGCAACCGCAAAGGGTTGTTACGCGGGTCCGGGGCGTATGAAGTCGGCAGGTTGTCCACTCATATCAACGCGAGGCTAATATGTGAAGAGTTCCTGGCTTGTTTGGCCGTTGGCGGGCGTTTGCTCTGGAGGGGCATTGTTCACTTCAATGGCCCTATGAACGTCGCACAGCCTTTGTATTCATTTGTTTCGATTTTTTTCGCTTAGTTCGGTTTGGTTTGGTAATGCCAGTTCCACATGGTTCGGTTCGACTTTGTCAGTTATGTCGGTTCCATTTGATTGGTCTGGTTATGTTGGTTCTATTTGGCCTCGTTCGGCCTGGGTTGTGTTGGTTCCGATTGGTTCGTTCAGTTCGGTTTCTGGTTAGTTTGCGCTGGCGGCGTGCCGACCCCTAAAAGTCGCGATCTTGCAGGGGACGAGCGCCGCCAGATGGGCGCGTTACTTTCCTTGACCTGACCTTACTTTATGTACACCTGTCAGCCGCTGATCGCGTTGATGCATGCATGTTGGCGATTTTGAGCTGAACAGTTTTATCGATGGTTTTGTCTTTTAGGTTGTTCATGTACGTACATTACTGTGTATCGCGTGCATCGTATTGATCGCTACGATGTTTTTTTTATGTGTAGTTGACCTCTTTGTCTTCTACCAGGTAGTAGATTTGCCTCCCACCGGTTGGATTCACTTAAGCGCTTGTCTTATACCTGTTTTTGTGTTCTCACAAGAAGCTATGGTATAAGATTTTTCTCGTACCTTCATTTTTGGCATCAATAAGTACTAAGAAAGTACCACCCATCAAGCGTAAGTACTTACAATAGGTGTGAGGGCCGCTGGGAAGGGCGTTGAGCCATGAGGCTAAAGAGGCAATAGTACCAGGGAGTTGATGACGAGTTATTAAAATTATATAAAGATCATTTCTACAGCCAAAAAATAGTTGCAAGAGGTAGTGGGTCACCGATTTCTCTTGCAAAAAATAGTTGCAAGGGGTAGTACGGCTACTTCATTTCAATTGGTACATTCAAATGGAGAGGGAGCGGGGCATGGTTGGCGAAATTGATAGATGGTGTGTTAGACTGTGGGTATGTATGGCAATGATGGTGAAGATAGAGGATGTTTAAAATAGTAATTTACAAAGCAAACTATCAGGTGAGGAATATCTTATGAAGCTTCGTCGCTGGCTGGCTCTGGGAGGAGGAGCTCTCGGTGCCCTTGGTGCTGGCATTGTGCTCAATAGTTTTTTACCACAGAAATTTGTGACTGAACGTGTAGATGCAATAAACCAGAAAAATATACCCATTCAGCAGCCTGGAGTTAATGAGACGGCGAAAGCAACTGAGAAGGCTGAGTTGCCGGATGTTGAGGTGACCTTTTTGCGCTGTGGCAGCGTAGTAATTCCAGAGTTCCTGGCGGTTCGCGGCGCGTTTTCGCTGGCACCACGCAGAATTTCATACAGTGCAGTGCTTATCCGTCATCCTAAGGGAACGTTCCTTTATGATAGCGGCCTTTGCTCTGATATAGAACTTTTTCTACTGGACCAATCGTGGTTTTTCTTTCAGACACGGGGAAATTTTAAGATGGAGCAACCCATTGGAGCCCACTTGCAACGCTTGAATATGCAGCCAAAGGACCTGGACTTCGTGCTGCTATCACATCTGCATTGGGATCATGTGGCGGGAATTCCAGACCTGAAGAATGTGCCCTTGCGTATAAATGAGCTAGAGTTTGATGCAGCGAATCAGGGCTTGCTCGACCGCGATAATCAGCTTGTGCGCCATCTATTATCCGACAATCCAATGACATTATTTAATCCTGCCGGGCCAGCGTATGAAGGCTTCCGCTCAAGCTACGATCTATTTGGAGATGGTTCAATCGTTATAGTTCCTTTACCAGGGCATACCGCCGGGCACATTGGAACGTTTATTAATAGAGCAAATGGATCACGGCTCTTTTTGATTGGAGACGCGGCCTGGGTTGCTGATAACTATGCGCAGCCAGCCACCATGCACCCATTTCTATGGTCGCTTGTAACCAGCGATGACGCAACTGCACGCCAGACACTCATCGAGCTCCATCATTTTTCGCAGCGGCACCCAGAAGTGCCGCTGATAGGGATGCATGACGCACAAATGCAGACTTCATTTATGCAAGTAGAGCAAGAGCGACATAGAGCACACAAACAACTGTCATAGTGCTCTGGCACAGCTCATGTGCCGGTTCCCTCGTAGCGACAATCCCTTGTGGTTGTTGCGGTGGCCCGGCTCTA
Source organism: uncultured Chloroflexia bacterium (assembly GCA_963850365.1). GTDB lineage: Bacteria > Chloroflexota > Ktedonobacteria > Ktedonobacterales > Ktedonobacteraceae > Dictyobacter. The sequence goes on along the minus strand of CAWKKX010000005.1, from coordinate 301,822 downwards.
CAGGCGGTTCCACGACGACAAGGGGTGGTGCGGGGCCCTTGGGGGTGCCATGCCCCTCGTAATGAACTTTGTCAGAGCAAGAGAACGCGAGCACATCAAACATTGGTTTCACTACCTGATAGAATATAGAAGACCCGACTTTTATACTCTACATTGAAGAAATGGGAACAGAATGAGAGCAACCCAGGGAGATATTTACATCGACAAGCATGGGCATCGTTACAGGCGTATGAGCTTTGAGCAGCGTACGCAACTGCGCAAAAAGTATACACCAGGATGGCGTTATCCTATCATTGGCTACATAGCCACCATGCCATTAATTGCTCTTGCGATGTGCAGTGACTGGTACCTGGCCAGGATATTAGGTCCACTCGCATTTCCGAGCTCCGTTTTTACACTCGCCATCTTGTTTATAGCACTACTATGGGGAGTGGGACCATCCTTATTTGCTATCCTGCTAAGTGCGATATCATTCGATTATCTTTACATCACGCCATCGGGCATCTTAAATTTTGATGACTGGAAGCAGGTAGCACAGCTAGCACCATTTGTCATATCGGGCCTGATCATCGCCCTCATCACCGCTCAGCGCGAGAATGCTCATCTGCAAGCGGTAGCGACGGAGCAGGAACTACAATCCTATGCTGAAGAGTTGGAGGCAATCAACCGTCAGTTGCAGGATGCGAACCAGATGAAGGACCGTTTCCTCTCAATTGCATCACACGAGTTAAAGACGCCAGTCACAACCATTCGTGGGCAGGCGCAACTAATGCTCCGACACATTAGCAAGCAGAAAAAAGCCAGCCTTGAAACGGACAATATAGAGGTCGGCCTTGAGCGCATCAACGATCAAACGGGCCGTCTCACCGTCCTGATCGACGAATTGCTCGACATGAGTAGTATGCGCACCGGGAAAGTAGCCTTGAATAAGCGTTTGTACAACCTGAGCTCGCTCTGTCAGGAAGTTGCCGATGATCAGAGTCTTTTAACTGGCCGCCAGATCACAGTAGATCAGCCGCAAGACCCCATCAAGATGCAGATAGATGGTGACCGCATGTCGCAAGTCCTCACCAATCTCATCAGCAATGCAGCAAAATATTCACCCGACAAAACGCCAATCGAGGTCACACTCAAGACGGAAGAGAACGTCATACAGTTATGTGTAAAGGATCATGGAAAAGGGATCGCAAAGGATCAACTGGAGCACATTTTTGAGACCTTTTACCGCACACCTGACGCACAATCATCCTCTAAGCGAGGGCTAGGGCTAGGGCTAGCCATATCGAAAGATATCGTTGAACGACACGGTGGGCGTATCTGGTGCGAGTCGGTGGTAGGCCATGGGAGCACGTTCTGCGTTGAATTGCCGAAAAAGTAGTGTAACGTAACGGAAGTGAAGGGTTGGCTAAAGAACGTGACGCCACCACTTGCCGCACTCAAGAATTTTCAGGCGATGGCAACTGGCACATCTCACTTTGCGATTTCTGCCTCCAAAACGTCTATTAGAAGAAAATAAAAGCTCCTAGACAGATAACTGTCCGAGAGCTTTCCTGGCAGGGGTGAAAGGAGTCGAACCTTCTGAAAGTCGTTTTGGAGACGACCGCCTCAACCGTTGGGCACCACCCCTAAGGGTCGAAATGATAATAACAAAATAAGCAGGGTTTGTCAAGCCCCAACTTCGCGCGGCTTCGCCGCGCATGAGGCGTTATTGCATATTTTCTTCACATTTACAAAAGTGAAAAATATGCAATAACTAGAAGTCGAGACCCATAAACGTCCAGGATTTGACATCCCGGCTAAAGCTCATAGTCTTCCGCCCAATTGTACTTCACGCCACTCGCAACAGCCTCCTCATAGGAGACTTGCCAGCTTTGTCTGCCATTACTTCTTATCACTCCCGCACTCTTGAACCGAAGCGTCATCGACCCCGTTTGAGGGGCATCCTCAACTGCAACTCTATAAACCTTCCCAGTATTCGGCACATATACCCCAAAATACTCAGCCTTCCCCGCATAGCCCCGTTTACGATGATTAGCCCCCTTACCATTTGTCGTCACAGAGACTGTGTTAAACTTGAAACAGGTCCCATCCTTCGCAACACACCCCGTCTTCACCTGAACACGCACAAGACGCGCATCCAGGTGAGCGAAAAATCCAAAGCTACGATGTTCCTCAACCACATAATACGCCAGATCATATCCTAGATGACTGGCCCAAGGCAACAACACCTCAAAATCCAACTGCACTAAACGGTTCAATACAGCAGTTTGTGAAATTAAACCTTGCTGTGACGTATTTTCCACCATATCATTTATTCTTCTTATCTAAATTTTGTAGCCATATATCTAGTATACTAACCCTATCTAGAATATATCCTCATTTGTTCACAAAAACCTCACAGATCTCTCAATCTTAATCCGAAATCGGCCGTGGCATGCATTTTAGAACAAAAAAGCACCTGGACAATTGCTTGTCCAGGTGCTTTAAATTGGCGGAGAGGGAGAGATTCGAACTCTCGGAAGGGTTACCCCTTCAGCGGTTTAGCAAACCGCCGCACTAGGCCACTATGCGACCTCTCCATGCGTTTTTAGCTCATATCACGATTACTCAGCAACACATCTCAATGGGTGCTTTGCAACCTACGACATAAGGATACCAAATATAAGCCGCGCTGTCAATAGTTTTTTTTGCAAGAGCTAGAAATTCAAGAGGAGCTTTGGGAGTTCGCGGCGCAAGAGCTTGCCAGCCGAGTTGCGAGGCAGGGAGGCGACGATGTGAATAGCACGAGGCAGCTTGTAACGGGCAAGGCGCGGCTGAAGGTAAGCAAGCAAGGTCACATTGTCGATATTGTTACCATCTTTGAGGTGGACAAAGGCAATGGGCACCTGGCCCCATTGAGGATCATCCTGGCCACAGACACCCGCCTCTTCGACAGCAGAGTGGGAGAGCAGCATAGCCTCAATCTCGGCAGGATAGATGTTTTCGCCACCGGAGATGATCAGGTCGCTACGACGGTCCAGAATGTAGAGGTAGCCTTCAGTATCAAGATAGCCAATATCGCCAGTGGAGAGCCAGCCATCGTGTATAGCCTGCTCGGTAGCTTCGGGGCGATGATCGTAGCCAGGGGTGATGCTCGGACCCTTGAGGCAGATGATGCCAGGTTGGTTCGCCACAGCAACGTTATCATCGTTCATGATGCACATCTGGACAGGAAACAACGGTCGGCCAGCGGACCCAAGCTTGTTCAGAGCATCGGCCGGGGAGAGGGTTACAGCCTGCGAACATGACTCTGTTAAGCCATAGGTTTGCACAACCGGGATGTCACGAGCAGCACAATCCTCCAGCAAAGGCAGTGGCGCAGGCCCTCCACCAAGCAGGACACAACGTAACGTGCCTGGATAGCTCCTCTGATTCGCATCCAGATCGGCTAACATACGCTGGAGCATAACCGCTACAACCGAGATAATACTAACATGATCCTCGTGGATAGAATTGTTGACAGCATGAGCATCGAACTTCTCCTGCACAATCACGCTGATACCATTGATAACGCTGCGCATAAGGATGGAGAGGCCACCAATATGAAAGAGGGGCATACAGGCAAGCCAGCAATCGTCCGGGCGATGACCTAGATTCAGGACCGAACCCATCGCATTCCACCATTGCATGCCATAGGTGATGATCACGCCCTTGGGGGTCCCGGTAGTGCCAGAGGTATACATGATCGACTGTATCGCGCTCAAGTTGATCGTATTTTGTAGGGCTAGATCAGTCTCTAGAGTCCTTGAACCTGCTTGCTTGAGGTCGGGCATGTTTTGTGGAAATGAGTCTGTATCTGAGATTCCTGCGGTTTGGAAAGTTGTGTGTAAGAGGACGTTGTGGGTTACAGGCTCTACGGTCAGCATGGCCTGAGGAAGGCCAGGCAGTACCTGGGCGATAGCACGAGCCTGCGATTCGTGGGTGCTATCATTGACAAGGAAGACAGCCTGCACATCACCGACTTGCCAGCAGAGCTCCTCGTGCGTCAGGCGGATATTGAGAGGAACCAGGATCGCCCCCAGGCGCATCAGAGCATGAACAGTTACAACATATTCAAGACCATTACGAGCGAGGATAGCAACCCGACTTTGCGCCTGGACGCCAGCAGCCGCAAATTGATGAGCTAAATATACCGCATGCCGATCAAGCTGTGCAAAAGTCCAGCGCACGTCGCCACATTTGATTGCTAAATGGTCAGGAAAGTTTTCGGCACTGCGTAAAAGCCAGTTCGGAAGTATTATATCTCTTGTATCTCTCGTATCTCTCGTAGTGTCCATTCTTCACATGCCTCATGTCGTTCTTTGGTGAAATATACTAAATGTCTCAAGTGCCCCTCTATCCAGTTCAACGCCAAGACCAGAGCCAGTGGGAACACACATATGCCCTTTATAGATGGGAAGAGCAGCATAAATCAGGTCATTTGCTAGTATGGGCAGCGTTCCTAATCCACATGCCAGCGTTACAGCGGGCGCAGACGCAGCCAGGTGAAGCGCAGCGGCGATCCCAATACCCGCTTCGATACTACTGGTTATTACACATTTGATATTATGCTCGGTCGCCAGTTGCAACAGACGTTGCGCAGCATACAAGCCACCAGCTAGCTGCGGCTTAATGATGAAGATATCGGCAGCCTGAGCGGCTAGAACACGTTGGGCGCTTGCCAGATCAGAAAGGATCTCATCGGCGGCAATGGGTATGGGTATAGCTTGACGCAAGATACGCATACCAGACAGGTCATAGCGTGCCAGCGGCTGCTCGACGTACTGGATATTAAAATCGACACAACGCCTCAATATATAATGAGCCTGCTCACGTGTCCAGCCCTCGTTAGCATCCAGGCGCAGATGGATCGAGGGCCCAATCGCCTGACGAATGGCCGCGACACGCTCAACCTCGGCATCCAGATCATGACCAAGCTTGAGTTTGATACAGCTAAATCCAGCTGTAACAGCTTTATGCGCCAGAGCAACCGCTGCTTCCGTCGCTATGGTCCCAATGACTGTATTGACATCTATCTCAGAGCGTAGCGTATGGTTTGCATCACGGGGCAAATGTGAGCTACTTGACTGGAAAAGGATAGAACCTAGACTACGCTGTTCAGACTGGCCCTGGATGTCGAGCAGGGCAGTCTCGATGCCATAGATGGCTGCACTGGGCATTGTGTTAAGCTCATCACGTAAGATTAATTTTGCTTCTGACAGCCGCTTGTTGAGTAAACGTTTTGCCACAAGTGGCAGGCAGGATAGGACATCTTGCATACTACCACCCGCGAACTCCGGCAGGGGAGCAGCCTCGCCCACACCGATTATATCTGTGTCGGTATAGATTTCGATGATCGCCCCGGCACGCTTAGCAAGCGCCTGGTGAGCAGTGTTGAAGCTGGCGGAGAGTGGTATCTGATAGTGGTTCCATAGCACTTCTTTAATTATGGGCAATGCTTTGCTCACGTTGCCACTCAACGAGCCATGCTCTTATAGCTGCACTAACATATAGATTATATACATGCGATATTTGATGCATTGGGTTTACGATCAATTCTACCGTCAACTTTGTGGTTTTTGATGCAATTCAACCTCCACCACTCCTCGATTTGTGTGCATGTAGTTCTCTAGTTAATATTAACATGTGTCTTTATGTTTATGCCAATGGAAGTTTTTTTCTCGCCAAAAAGTACGCGTATCTTTTCTCACTCATCATTATTGTCTTGTCAAGCTTCAACCAATCCCTTGTGGTTGTTGCCCTCGCCGTTACAATGGGCATGGGTTTGACAGAGCAATTATTGCTTTGTCAAACTTCAACCGAACAACCCTGCGTAGCTGCAATGGCTCGTCCCAGCGGGCCAAATGAGTGCAAAATCATATTTGGTATGCTTCTTAAAATATATCATAACGAGACAAATCCGACTATCTTGCACTAAAAGCGTTGTTTCGGTATTTTCTCGCCAAATTCTATAAATCCGATTTTTAAAAGGGAGGTCTTATCACATGCACTCTTCTGCTCGTGCGAAGGTGAAAGCACGCATCATCCTGCCACTTATTACGCTTGCCACACTGGTGGGAGCGCTCCTGGTGATGATAAGTGGTGTACAGAGAGCATCAATCGTCCATGCAACAGGTACCAGCTATCCACAAGGATTCTACCAGCAGACGAACCTGGTCTCAAACATCCCCGGTATGGCAAAGTTCACCGATGCATATCTACGCAACCCCTGGGGACTGGCCTATGCGCCCGGCGGCCCATGGTGGGTTGCAGACAACAGCACCGCTCTGTCCACCCTCTATGGAGGAGATGGCACCCCATTTCCACCAGGCTCACCGATTGTCGTCAGCATTCCAAAGTCAGGAGGCATTCCAGGTGGAGCGCCAACCGGCACCGTCTTCAATCCCTTTGCCAGCACAAACCCACATGACTTTGTCATCAGCAAAAACGGAAACTCAGGCCCAGGCACATTCTTATTTGCAAGCGAAGACGGCACAATCTCCGGCTGGAACCCCAATGTCGATCCGAGGCATGCAATCATTGCGGCAGATCGCTCAACGCTTGGCCCTGGTGCCGTCTACAAGGGGCTGGCGATAGCCAGTAGTGGCAAGCACGCATTCATCTACGCCACCAACTTCCGCCTTGGAACCGTAGAGATGCTCAATGGGCAATTTAAGCTTGTTCGCAGCTTTACTGATCACCAGGTAGCGAACAATTGCCCCTTACCAGGCCAATGCTTCTCACCCTTCGACATTCAGAATATCGGCAACAAACTGTATGTCACCTACGCACTGCAAAAACCTGACAAGCACGACGATCAGAAGGGTGTAGGCAATGGGTTCATCGACGTTTTCAGCACTGAGGGACAATTGCTACGCCGTCTAGCAGCTCATGGCCCACTAAACTCCCCCTGGGGTTTGGCGATGGCCCCCAACAACTTTGGCCCATACAGCGGCGACCTGCTTGTCGGCAACTTCGGCGACGGCCACATCAACGCATTCACCCCCACAGGTCGCTTCCTTGGCCCACTGAAAGACCCAACCCGCCATCCTATTGCTATTAGTGGCTTATGGGGCATAGCCTTCGGCAATGACCAACTGGCAGGTGCAAGCAACGAGCTTTACTTCTCCGCTGGGACGAACTTTGAGACCGATGGCCTCTTTGGCAAGATTTCTTTTTTTCAACCCCTCGCGGGGACCGCGCCAGGCATTGGCTCAAACTACCCTTAGAGGTAAAATATACACGCGAGATCTTAGAATAAGTAGAAATATACTAAATGCAATCATCAATAATGCTTGTATTGCTTTAAAAAGGCATTATGCCGATGACACCTGCTATACTTGTCAGGTGTCATTTTTTGCTTACAATCCTAAACTAGAATGAGGAAACTCTTGCCGCTCAATCCGATAGAAGCATAAGATCTTTCCTCTATGCTCTTTAGTGTACAAGAAGCTCATTCCTATCTTTTCCATCACTGTTCTTGATGCCTGGTTCTGCGGCACTGCAAACCCCATGATGGCAGGAAACGCAGCCTCTTGAAAGCCATAACCGAGCATTGCATATCCAATCTCGGTAGCATATCCATTTCCCCAATGTTCGGGGCTTATCTGCCACTCGATCTCCGGGATATGTTCATCCTGCAAGAAAGGGTTAAGCCCCACATGCCCAATCAACTGATTGGTTGCACGCAGAATCAGAGGACAATTAAAGGTGCCAATCTCCCAGCCTATGCGGTGATCTACATGCCACATAACCCATGAGTTTGCATCCTCTCTGGACCAGAGCTTTTTGTCGATGCTATTCTCATGCATCTGCGGCCGAGACATAATCTGATACATGCTCTCCCCATCGTTTTGCTCCCATGTACGAGCATATAAACGCAGGGACTGAAGCAGAACTTTAGCTTCCAATAACGTTTCCTCAAGACCATTATGCTCCAGAAGGCTCTGGAGCATAATGAATGATCATAAGCCTATGGCAAGCGGGGAAACTTAGAGAAGTCAGGTTTGCGTTTTTCGAGGAAGGCGTTTTTGCCCTCTTTACCTTCTTCAGTCATGTAGTAGAGCATGGTAGCATCGCCGGCCAATTGTTGGATACCGGCGAGTCCATCGGTGTCGGCGTTGAAGGCAGCCTTGAGGAAACGGAGGGCAATGGGACTCTTTTCAAGGATCTCCTGCGCCCACTGGACAGTTTCCTCTTCTAGCTGCGCGAGGGGCACAACTTTGTTGACGAGGCCCATATCAAGGGCTTCCTGAGCATCATATTGGCGGCAAAGATACCAGATTTCGCGGGCCTTTTTGTGGCCGACGACGCGTGCAAGATAGGTTGCCCCCCAGCCAGCGTCGAAGCTGCCAACTTTGGGACCCGTCTGGCCGAAACGTGCGTTGTCTGCAGCTATCGTAAGATCGCATAGCAGGTGCAGAACATGACCACCACCAATGGCATAACCTGCAACCATGGCAATCACAGGCTTGGGAAGATACTTGATGATCTTTTGTAGTTCAAGGACATTGAGGCGCGGCACACCATCTTCTCCGACATAGCCACCCTCGCCACGGACACGCTGGTCACCGCCAGAACAAAAGGCTTTATCACCCTGACCTGTCAAGATGATAACACCAATCTCAGGATCTTCTCGGCAGAGGATAAAAGCGTCGGCAAGCTCGTTTACGGTGAGCGGACGGAAGGCATTGCGGACTTCCGGGCGGTTGATGGTGATCTTACCCATACCTCCGCTTTTCTCAAAGATGATGTCTGTATAATCACGAACTTTTTGCCATTCAACTGACATATTTATTTCTCCTTGAATATGCTTAATTATGAGCATTATTATATGCTCACAATGGACTTATGGAAAGCGCGTATCAGAGATACAAAGTGGGCGCGTTGTTCGAGGTGAACGGTATGGCCCGCACCTGGTACGATGGCTAAGCTGGATAATGGAATCTGCCGAGCCATTTGTTGAGCGATAATACTGAATTTGGTGTCAAGTGCGCCAGTTATAAGCAAGGTTGGCATGCGCAGTTCGTGCAGGCGGTGGTGCAGAGCAGGCTGAACTCCGGTGCCAACGCCACGCAGGCTGTTGGCTAATCCTGTGGCACTATTGTTGAGCCGCTGCATACGCAGGGTAGCTCGTTGAGCAGATGAGATGCTTTGCTGGCTGGCAAACAACGGGATGTTTTGCCAGTAATCAATAAAAGCTGGCACGCCTTCCCGTTCGATACGGTCGGCAAGGGCATTGTCGCTCTGACGGCGCAGAGTGCGCTCGTTTGGATCAGCAAGGCCAGGCAAGGCACTTTCCAGGATCAGCGCCAGGAAAGGGCTTGTAAGGGCTGTATAGAGTGCTATACGCCCACCCATTGAATAGCCCAACAGAATCGCTCGCTGGGGAGCCACATCAAGCTGTTGCAGAGCAGCAAGTATATCCGCATGACAATGCTCTATACTATAGCGCTCAGGGTCATCTGGAGAGGACGATTGCCCATGACCCAGCATATCCAGGGCGATGACATGTATCCCCGCATCAGCAAACTCGTTGAGCAAGGCGCTCCAACCCATTGCACTACCTGTAAAACCGTGCAACAGGACAAGACTAGGATCATCAGAGGGCTCACCACGCCGAACAAAGCCCATTTGTACCCCATTTACATGTAAAAGATGAGGCAATTCGTTGTTGTATAGGGGGGTATGCATCTCCGTCGTTTTCAGTATTCCTCCTGGTTGAGGAGTGCGCTCCCCACTACCTGCCAGAGATGACGATGCATGCGAACATTGCTTGCACGTTCAGTGACAACTTCAATAATGTGTAACCCTCCCGATTCTATGCTTTTCATCACGGCTATACGAAACACATCCCAGGTATCAGCACGTTGATAGTGACCACCATACATAGCGATTGCAGGACCGAACTCAATGCCTGTTGGCGTGCCAAAAAGCTGCTCAAAGTGCTCTGGATGCGCAGCCTGGGGCAGAAACGAGAAGATCCCGCCCCCATCATTATTAATAAGCACAATGACCAGGCTCAATTGATGCAAGCGTGCAGCCAGGAGTCCATTGAGATCATGGAGGAACGAGAGGTCGCCAATCACCAACACAGTTGGCGCATCGTCCTGTACATCCTCCGCCCTACGATCTGTATGGGAGCCCGCGCTGAAGCCCAGGGCACTGGAAACAACGCCATCAATACCATTTGCTCCGCGATTGCCAACAATATGTACACGGCGCTCACCACCCCAGAAGAAAGTGTCTAAATCGCGCACAGGCATACTGTTCCCCACAAAAAGATTTGCATTATCGGGAAGCAATTGTGCCAGTTCGGTGAAGACGCGACCCTCAAAGAGATCGGCAAAGTCACGAATACTGCTCTGGAGTGCGTGACGAGTAGCACTCTCCGCCCTTTGCCATGCCTGCAACCACAAACTGCTTTGACGATCCTCAGTCTTGTATTGAGCAAGAGCGGCCGATAGGTTTTCACATAGAGAGACTGGATCAGTATGAATAAGTTCAGAGGCCAGTTGAGTCGGCTCATCCCAGCCACCATGAGCATCGACGATTACTTGCGGACAGTCTTCGTAGTGTTTTAGATAGAGCAAGAGCGGTTTTGCCGTAGGCATCGCACCGAAGCGCAAGACGAACGCGGGCTTATTCTGCTCCAGGAAAGCTGGGATACGTAAGAAGGCATCGTAGCTGGCAAGAATATGGCTACGGTCGTGAGGGCCAGAGCGCAGTTGCGAGAGCGGATCGGCGAGAATAGGATAGCCAGTCTGCTCGGCTAAACGAACGAGTGGCGCGATAAGTTCCGGTTTATCATACGGACCGGCGATGATAAGACCACGCTCGCTTGTGCTCATTTGTTGAGCCAGGCGTGCGATACTATGGGCAGGAGGCAAGGCAAGCGGCGTGTCCTGTACGATTATATAAGGCTGATTGTCGGGGCGTCCAGCCCAGGCAAGCGCGTCACGCTGCTCTAAAGGGAGAAGGGGCTGATCAGGATGAGCTCCGGGCGTAAGCGGTTCGCGCAATGGAAAATTGAGATGGACGGGCCCGGCAGGCAGCGCCTGGGTGAGCGCGGTTGCACGATCAGCGATAGTTCGGATATAGCGTAGAGCGGCATTCGTCGCCTCTGGCAGTGCCACTTCCATAAACCATTTGACATGTGTGCCATATAGCCTGTTCTGATCGATAGCCTGTGGTGCGCCACAATCGCGCAATTCGGGTGGCCTATCAGCAGTCAAAATGAGCAGAGGAATATGGGTAAGCCTGGCCTCGACAATGGCAGGGAAGAAATTCGCGGCGGCCGTTCCAGAGGTACAGAGCAGGGCCACGGGTTGCGCAAGCCGTTTCGCCATCCCAAGAGCAAAAAAGGCTGCGGCACGCTCATCAATATGCATCCAGGTTTTGATAGCAGGATGCGAGGCAATAGAGATTGCCAGCGGCGTTGAGCGTGAGCCAGGACAAATTACAACGTTGTAGAGGCCCGCACGCTGTAGCTCATCCACAAAAGCATTAACATACACATAAGTTGGATTCTTCGCCTGCATCCCAGATGCAGAGGTATTTGTATTTGACATCCTTTATCTTTCTCCACCCAACCCACGCAACATCACTTGTAGCTTCAGGCACGATTCTTGATACTCGCTCTCAGGGTCCGAGTCGGCAACGATACCGCAACCAGCAAAAAGGGTTGCGTTTGCACCATCGACCAGCGCGGAACGGAGCGCAACTGCAAACTCGCCGTTGCCGCTTCTACCGATCCAGCCAATAGGACTGGCATACCAACCACGGTCCAATTGCTCCATTGAACGGATCGCGGCTAGTGCTGGTTGCCGTGGATAGCCACCAACGGCAGGAGTTGGGTGCAGATCCTCAATGGCCTCCAGAATACTATGATCAGGTAGCAGGTCGCCCACGATAGGCGTCTCTAAATGCTGGATGTTCTTAAGCCTGAGCAAGTGGGGAGCATCGGCAACCCATACCCTTGAGCAGAGTCGGGCCAGGACATTACGAATAGTAGTTACGACAACATGATGCTCACCCAGGTTTTTGGGGCTATTTAATAACTCCATGCCAAGTTGCTCATCCTCCTCCTCCGTGGCACCACGCGGCGCTGAACCTGCCAACGCAATAGTCTTGATCTGCCCTTCCGCACCACATATCAAGCGTTCTGGCGTAGCACCGACAAAGTAGCCACTACCACGCTGGATCGCGAAGATGTACGCCCCTGGATAACCCTGGCGCAGGCGTAACAGAGTAGCTGAGATATCGAAAGGTTGAGCGCGGCTGACGCTGACAGCACGTGCTAACACAACTTTTTCAAAATCGCCCTGGCGAATCTTTTGCACGGCCCCTGCTACCTGCCTCTGCCACTCAGCGGCGGGCAGCAAATCTTGCACAACAAGTTCGCCGACCTCGTCATCTCGCTGCTGCACAGCGGCAAATGACATCATACCCTGCAAACGTTGCAATGTATCCTCTATCTTAGAGGAAAGTTGCTCAATGTCATCGCTAGCGCAAGGATACGGCAAGATGCTGTTGATAGTAAGTGCAGCACACTCCTCGTCGCAGTGGAAGAGCAACGCCGGCAGAATCAACAGGCCAGCAGGAAAATCTTGCCAGAGAGCAGTATGAGTATTAAGAACATCAAATGTGAAGCCACCAACGAGTACAGGTCCACTGGTATGCAAAGGAACCGATCCTGGCGCGATATGCACGAATGAGCAGGCTTGTAGCTCGCGCCAGGCCACCGCCGCGCTGGCAACATGTGTCGTTCCACTGGTCTCAATGGTTTTTGCAATGCCCACACCCACTAATGTTCGCTTCTCGGCAGGGCGCTCCCAATAGAAACGGTCGCCCATCTCCAGATGCGCAAAGGCATTGAATATGCGTAATGGATCACAAGATGATACGGGCAATGTGATACTGAGAATCGTTTCGTGTTCGGCCTGAGCGGCGTGTATATAGGCTAGATGTAAGATATTTTGTAGGTATAAGTGGTCATATGTTATAGACCATATATCACTGGTAGCCTGAGCTACCACAGTATCAGTAGAAGAAATATCCATGTTTTTCACCGCAGAGTTTATACGTCCCCTGGTCATTTAAAAGCACAGTACTCATCGCGGATGCTCCGCACTTACTAGATGCAGGGACGTACATAAATGGAGCACCTATATGATTATATGATCAAATTTGATCGGATCTTTCATAATACGATAGGGCTTGTAGTCAGCTAGCTTAAACAAACACATGAGCAACAAGGCCACTTACAGCGATACTGAATGAATAGAATCAGAGGCTAGAAGCGGCTCCCGTCGTATTATAACACGCTTGTGCGAATTCGACCAAAGGGCTTCCTGTCTCTTGAGGATATCACGGGCATAAAACAGAGGCAATTTGCTGGTAAAGATTACGTTTGTGTATCGACAGGTTGTTGGCAACGAATCCAGAGGGGCTGGATGTCTTCAATTGGCTGATCCATATTAAACAAACTAAGTTGGGTATCTGGGCGAAAGAGCTGCTCAAAATCGGCTGAATGAAAAGCTTTCTTGAGCCTTGCCGCATAGGAAGTAGAAAGTAAGCGGATATAATACTCGCTATCATAGTCGCGTCGATTTATGACATCGCTTCGTTTTGTAATAATTTCGGGAAGCGTTGCAGGCCTCTCGCCACTGGCACGTGCACGCCAATCATCACTGACAGGGGCCTCTTCGTTCTCAGCCGGCAACCAGACATATCCTTTGCCGTTTGTGCGATAGAAGCGTACTCTTTCACCGGGATACCAGTGAGTTCGGCCAGCTTTTAGCAACGCCTCATATGCAGCCTCTTGATGGTTTTTGCGCGAGGCGTTATAGGCTTCGGGCGTTTTTGAGAGGCGAACCTGGGTGGCCAGATCCTCAACCGGTAACGTACGATTACGTAGCGCGATGATCATTTCCAGATAGGCCCGCCGTACTTCTTGCACCTGACCGAGCATCGTATAGGGCAACACCTCACGCAAGAAACGCTCACCAAAAGGCTCCGCCCGACTTGAACGCAGGGCGACCCCATGCACAATCAATACATTATCATAGGTCAACAGAGCATAGTTCTTCACTTCATGACTGAACATTGCACGATAGCGCCCCTCATATTCTAAGCGAATCCCGTTCGGCAATCCTGCACCAATCTCAGCCACCAGGGCACGTTCCTGCTGCTCATTCCAATCGGGAGGCACCGCGAAATAGACGCCATCGGTATCCGCTTCAATTAAGGCCATGCCTCTTTTTTTGAGCGCCTCGACCACTTTTGTAAGGAGTGCACGGCCACGACGCGTCACCTCGCCAGCGGCTCTCCCATCGGCAAAAAGAGCCATCGGGCCTGCTCCCATGTAGCCATAAGCCGCATTGATCAGGATCTTCATCGCCGCCTGCGTCGCCATATGATGGTTAGCATCCATCGAGCCAGGTACAGCAACCTGGGCCGCCTTTTTATGTTGCAGGCGCAGATCCGTTAAACGTCCCAGAATACTCAAAAGAACGCCCAGACGATCACAGGAGGGACCTATCTTAAAGATGCGCATTAAAGATGGATACAACGAGGCCACATCGGCCTTGACCACATGTTCGGCCACCCCGGTGGCGAAGAGATGAACAGCTCCCCCCTCGTGGAGCCCCGGCTCCATGCTGCGCGTGGCCGCTTGATAGGGAAGGGCCGCGCCAGCATGCAGATAACTACGCACGAGAATTGGCTCCAGGATACCCATTGCCGGCCCCGCTGAAGCGAGACGCTCGTAGCGCCGTGGAGCCATGCTTGCCAACGCAAAGGGAGCACCCAGTAAACGCCGCGAGAGACCATCGACTTCCGCCACATCGTCCAGTGCATATTGGCGCACCCGCTCGGGATCGCGACGATAGGTCTCAAAAATCTCAGAGCCTTCAATATACGTGCGGGCAGAGGATGCAATGCCGAAGTAGCGAGCCGCGTCCTTAAGGCCATGGCTGGGCATATCACGTACCACGAAATCATGACGGCGTACAGCATCTAATGTATCAATCAGCTCTCGACCAGGCACGCTGTAGCGCGTCCGTTTGCGTGCTTCCGGGCCGATAGCAAGCGTCTCCTGATAGCTTTCTAGCAGCATCGAGCCACCTTTGCGGCCAATCTCCAGCGAGATCCCATGAACGAGTGCACGATGCTCCAAAAATGGCAAGTCAAAGCCAAAAATATTATGATTCTCGATAATATCAGGATCACGTTCACAGATCAAAGTACAGAGCTCTGTAATCAACCTGGCTTCATCTTCCGGTCGAGGAGCCTCTAAAATCGTAGCCAGACCTCGACTATCACGTACAGACACGAGAAATATGCGCCCATAATGGGGGTCAAGAGCAGTTGTCTCCAGGTCAAATTGCATGCGGTGAAGATCTTCATAGGCAAGATCCCGAAAATAGACCTTGCCTTTTTGCATCAGATATTGTTCAACCGGCCCCACAAAATAATATTCATCAAGCTCAGCCAATTTTGAAACAGGACGCTTCAATCGATACGAAGCCCCGCTTAAAATAGCCCGCTCGATAATACGCATGTTACGACCAAAAAGGAGATAGCGATAGGAGTTGGTAGGACCCTCCAACTCACGATAACGCACAACCGTCTTCCCTGATCGAGGTTGGTTAAACGCCTGTAAACCATCTCCAAGATGATCCAGGTCTTCCAGAGATGTTGCAAGCAGCCACGGATGATAGCTCTCTTGCGTACAGATCACGCGCTCACCCTCACGACGCCAGATCACAGCGCGACCATCGCGATAAGCCCAGACAGAAACGATGCCGGGTGTAGGGTTCCAGCCGAACAGATACTCGTCCTCTGTACGGATATGCGTGCTTTTGTCGCGTCTACGTACGGCATCCGCGTCTATCTTCGCATTTGCAACCATACCTTAATGCTCCCGATCCACCTGTAAACAAAACGTATGTTCTAAGGATACCACGTGGTTATATATATCACAAGTGGACAGGATACAGCAGGTGTATGAAATGCTGATTGTGATAAGCATTATTTAGCGAAATGGATGAAAGGGAATTATCACATCACATTACAAGTTACAAAGGGCGCTCCCTTGCACCTGGATCTATCTCATAAAATATAAATATGCGGATTTACTCGTCAACGAGGTTGCCAAGCAGCTTGATGGTAATACCCAGCGCAAGGATGACAAGCCCGTTAACACCTAGCTCAATCATTGAATTTTGAAACTCTGGCACCGAGATCTTTGAACCTTCAACCG
Source organism: uncultured Chloroflexia bacterium (assembly GCA_963850365.1). Classification (GTDB taxonomy): domain Bacteria; phylum Chloroflexota; class Ktedonobacteria; order Ktedonobacterales; family Ktedonobacteraceae; genus Dictyobacter. Next base: position 285,540 of record CAWKKX010000005.1, on the reverse strand, counting down.
AAAGTCGTGCACCAATGGAAAGAATACCACGCGTTGCAGAAATGATACCGATGAAAAGAAAAGGGCGTAGAGAAGTTGCACGCTCTTTCAAATAATGCGTAACTGTACCAAGGACCTCCATAATGATAAGGACCAGTAGGAGATCGGATATAAACTGGATAATACTACTGCCAACTGCACCAGATTCAAAATTAGCCTGAATCCATGCAATATAAAAAGCCCAAAAACTATAGACCAGGGCAAAAAGGGCACCAACAAAGAAGCAAGCACCGACAACAATATAAATGAGGGCATCAGCTCCATCGAGTAAACGAACTGAAAAGTTTGCTAAACGGCTCTCCGGCTCATTCGAGGATTTGGAGGGAACAGGAACAAATGGGGCAGTTTCTTTTTTAACATCTTTAGAATAATTTGCCACGAAAGTTTCTCCTTCTGCTCTATACACATCCATTATGGCTATCTTTATTATATGTGAAATAGACGAAGGTTGTCATTACTCATCTTTCCTTTTCTAAATCCATGAGCTTATCTTTTCAAATAGGAGCAAATTTTCATTTGAATTCCTGAAATTTGCTCCGCTAAATCGTCTAAAAGGATCAATGTTGCACTTGGGCGACGGGTGGATCGATCCATTTAATGGTGATGTCACGTGTGGCAATATTGTGCTGCCGGGCAATTGTCTGTGCAATTGATTTGTTGACAGTGAAAGGACGGTCGAAGGGATAACCCATGCCACGCACATCAGGATATTTATCTTTCGCGCCACAATAGCTCATGGAGCCACAAGCTGAGTCGCCGGGCACCTGATCTTTATGCCAATCGGTGAGCATTACAAACAGACGGAAGCCCATACCGGTTCGTGTGCCACGTGGCAAGAGCAGGTTATAAGGCCAGCCACAATCGCAATAATTCTCTAATGCATTGGGGTCAGGGCCCCCAGATTGTGGATCGATTACAGGAATCTCCACCGGGCCGAGCGTCTTCACAGCTGGCTTGCGAATAACCGAAGATTCTTCGGCACGACGGAAGATGACCGCACGCTGCTTCGGCTGCAACGTATGTTTAAACTTGTCCAGCTCGATCCATTTGCGGCGATCTTCAGCAAAAGCGGCATCCTGAGGCGCGATAAATATACGCACGGTAACATCACTGACCTTATTGACCGTATTCTCGACACGCAAGAAGTAGAAGAACTCCTGCGGGTAGAGATATTCGATTGTCACGACTTGCTGATCGTCTTCGACAAATGTAAAAGTACGTTGCTGCATCGTTGTGTGCAGTTCGTTGGTCGTGACAGGGCCATGTGCAAAGTCCTTATCCCAGTTTGCGCCACCGAAAGTTTGTTCGCCATAAGCCTGCCACGCGCTATCAGTATCCTGGCCATTGCTCGGCAGTTGATCTTTGAAGCAGAGAATAATATCTGGACTCTGGTTAGCAGAAGTATTATTGTGTACATTTGCACGCATCTTGACCGGTGGCGCATCCGATAAATCATGGGGCCGCTGCTTCTCTTGCCAGCGAAACGAGATATTGTCGATATGCTTATGCCAGCGATAGAAAATGGGATCGCGCAAGGCCGTACGTGTCTCAATCATCACACCAGGAATATTGTTTGGATCATCATCGGCATTGGCTGGATCATTAATATACGCCAGGAATACATGTCCCAGATTGTGCAGATTGCCGTAGAGGTCACCTTTACTATCTATCGAAGACTCGATGGTTGAACCAAGCAGGTGAGGTGTAATCGGCGTACCATCTTGAAACTTACCATTATCTACCGCCTGTATAATAGCGTCACGCCAACGCGCAAGATCGCTCACCGGCATGTAGCCAGACTCGCCAGGCTTATCGAAATTGCCCAATTGTTCATTCGCTGCTCGTTTGGAGAAAGCTGCATCACGAGAAAAGTCGAAGAACAGATCAGGGGTAGGATCATAAGCCTCAGGGATTTGTGCCGTGTAATCATTCAAAGGCTGCACAGATGGCAAGCCAACGGCGAGGCGTTCGCTATCATAGCGTGCTAGCATTTGTTCATGCATATACAGGAATAGCTCACCCTGCCGGTCGCGTGTATGACGCATCTGAGGATGATCGGGACTGGGAACCCCCCCAAAAGGGTAGACCACATGCCAATGTTCGTGATGCTCATTGACCTTAGGATCTTCACGGAACCAGTTGAGCATACTCTCTGCCGGCAGAGGCTTGCTAGTAAAAGCGAGCTCAGCCATTAGAGGCCGAACCACCTTACTAGGCAGTACAACATCAGGGGCACGCTGCTCTAATGGGCGAATACGCAATAGATTACCCTTTGGATGATGAACAATAAAGACCATCAGTGCATAGCGCACTGACTCAGGATCGACATGTGAAGCGACGCGCTCGGCTTCATTGAGCACAGCATCAAGGGCACCCCCACTTGTCCGGTTCGCAATGTCCATAAAACGGGCGGCCAGGTCCAGAGCCTGCCCCAACTGAACACTATCAAAGGGTGAAAAGCGTTTGGGGGGAGTTTGCACCGGAGTAGCCAACAGTAATAAGGACATTGCAGCCTTCGGTGTCGTAGAAATGGTCAAAAAATCATCTACACGTTGCTGGATATCGTTGGAGTCGTTCATTACCCTATTCCTTTCTCTTCCTTAAAAATGGTGCAACAAAGAGGTTCAGTCTCATAATTGTGGTAACGTTATATAAACGCCGTGTCTGTGTTCTTTTAGAGAAGAATTTATGCATCTAGCTCTTAGCATGATGGACGAACTTTTCGATGATAGCATCTATTTTATAATCCGCACAATAATTATAGAACTTATAAGAAACAGAAGCGATGAGCAGACAACAAAATAGGTATAGAGTGCTAAAACAAGCAAAACTCTATACCTTAGAATACTATTTATTATTCACATTGCGCATGTGACTTCTCAGCTTAAGCAAGCTGCTTCATTGCGCTCTTCCAAAACTCTTCATTATGTATGTATTTAAAAAGTGGCTAAGATCGCTGCGATTGCTCCATTACTTCCAGGCTTTCCTGAGCGCAGACAACGATCTTATCATTCTCAACATTGAGAACCGCAATCTGACCAATAGAGATTTTGTCGGCCAGGAGGGCATCGGCCAGCGCATCATCGACATACGTCTGGATAGCGCGGCGCAACGGGCGAGCGCCATACTCCTCATCAAAACCTTCTTTAATCAAGAGATCGCGTGCCTCGTCGCTCACCACCAGTTCAATACCCTGATCAAGCAAGCGTGCATGAACCTGTTCTAGTAGCAGATCAACGATGCGATAGAGTTCGTCGCGCCCCAGAGAATGGAAGACGACAATCTGATCGATACGATTAATGAACTCTGGACGGAAAGTACTTTTCAAACTCTCCATAGCCTTTGAGCGCATCACCTCATGCTGCTCAGTGCGGGCCGCACCCTCCTTCTTATAGGAAAAGCCCAGGTTCAGAGCGCGTTTGAGGTCAGCGCTACCAGCATTGCTCGTCATAATCACCACAGTATTTTTGAAGTCAACCGTACGGCCCTGGCCATCGGTTAAGCGACCATCATCCATAATCTGCAAGAGAGAATTGAACACTTCAGGATGGGCTTTCTCAACCTCATCCAGCAAAATTACACTATAGGGGCGACGGCGAACCTGTTCAGTCAACTGACCACCCTCATCATAACCGACATAACCAGGAGGGCTACCAAACAAGCGCGAGACCGTATGTGGCTCCATGTACTCAGACATATCCAGGCGGATCAAATTCTCCTCGCCGCCGAAGAGTTCAGCAGCCAGAGACTTGGCCAGCTCGGTCTTACCCACACCAGTCGGGCCCAGGAACAGAAACGAACCGATGGGGCGTTTGGGATCTTTCAGGCCAGCACGCGAGCGACGAATAGCACGAGCAACTGCGCTAATAGCCTCATCCTGACCGACGACATGCTTGCGCAGATCATGTTCCAGGGTACGCAGATTCTGACGCTCACTCTCCAACATCTGGCTGACAGGCACGCCAGTCCATAACTGTACCATCTGGGCAATATGTTCTGGAGTCACAATCAGCGAAATCATATTATTTTCCTGAGAACGAGCACGCTCCAGATGCGTCAAGGTCAGCAACTCCTGCTGACGCATCATCGCCGCACGCTCATAATCCTCAGCATTAGCCGCAGCCTCTTTCTGGGCCTGGATATGAGCTAGCTCCTTTGCCAGATCAGAGAGCAAGGTTGGGCTCACAATACCCTTCTCAGAAGCATCGAGACGCAGAGCCGAGCTAGCCTCATCCATCACATCAATCGCTTTATCAGGCAAGAAACGATCATTAATATAGCGATCAGAGAGCTTAACAGCAGCCTCAATTGACTCATCAGAAATACTCACACCGTGGAAAGCTTCGTAGTTGGGGCGCACTGTGCGTAACATCTCAATCGCCTCTTCAACCGCAGGTTCATCAACCTGAATCGGCTGAAAGCGACGCTCCAGTGCAGCATCTTTCTCCACATGCTTGCGATACTCACTGCGCGTAGTCGCACCAATACAGCGCAGTTCGCCACGAGCCAGCGCAGGCTTAATCATATCACCAGCACCCACCGCACCCTCAGCTGCACCAGCGCCAACAACCGTATGTAGCTCGTCAATGAAGACAATCACCTCTGGTGCCTGGCGTAGCTCCTCTAAAATCGACTTGATACGCTGCTCAAACTGACCACGGAACATAGCACCTGCAACCATACCACCAATGTTGAGAGAGACAATACGCCGACCGCGTAGAGTAGAGGGGACGCTTCCATCCTGAATACGACGAGCAAGGCCCTCAACAATCGCAGTCTTACCAACCCCAGGTTCACCGATTAAGACAGGATTATTTTTCTGGCGGCGACCAAGCACAGTAATCATACGACGCAACTCGCGCCCACGACCAGAGGCCGGGTCCAACTTACCCTCGGCCGCCTCAGCAGTCAGATCGCGCCCATATTGATCCAGTGTAGGAGTTTTACTATGTTTTGTCTGCCGTTCGGACGTAGCGGTATTTACATTGCCCAGATTTTCAGTTGAAGAAGTTGATTTATTGTTTATATTGTTTATACTGCCAGCAGAAAAACCAAAGGGAACACCAGGCATACCTTGACCATCTACACCACCCAGTTGGCCCATCGAATTCATCAATTCATCAACGCATGGCTGACAGAGAAAGTGAGACTCACGTCGATCCTCAACCATCTGATCAACACGTACGCGGGCGGGATTTTTATGACAACGTTCGCATTTCATGTACTATATGCTCCTCGCTCTTATGGATAGAAGATATGTGATTTTCTGGGCTGGTTCTTAATCCTGGCAACCGAACGAAATGACTGCTAATTAAATTATAGCATATGAATATTTGCCTGTCTAGCACTCTTCAAACACGATTGCTAGCTCCCCTATTCAAACAAAAAGCTGCGAGCTTTTATTCCTTTTCCGCTGACCGCACTATCCGAAATCCCCGGAGCTTTGATAGTATTTAAAAACGTGCTATAATAGAGGTATGAGGCAAGTTGTATTTTGCACAATTGATAAACAAACCAGGCAAACATATCGCACACGCGCGTTGCATTACAGACGCCGTGCTACTCTCAGGCGCTACCTCCTTACCGCTGGGTAGCGAAGCTTCAACACGCCCCTTATACAACCTCCGAATAGAGATGGGCCTCATGCTCTACAGAAGAGGATAGACCACAACAATTTGATCAATTGCAATATTTTATCCGTTCCGACTGTTTATATATGTAATACGATAGCGATATATCAGTCACCATCTTACTATACAAGCAAATAGTTGTCGGGCGGATCGTGAGATAGCGGGAGGAAAGCATGGACCTGACAGGTAAACTTGCCAGCCTGGCAAGACGTTATGAAGAACTAAATACCCTTATGGCACAACCAGAAGTACTCAAGGACATCGCACAATTGCAGCGCTACGGCCGCGAGCATTCTGAACTTGAAGATGTTGTCAATAAATACAATGAAATCGTTACCACAGACAAAAATATTCGTGATGCGCAAGAGATGTACGAGAGCGAGGACGGCGAAATGCGTGATATGGCCTATGAAGAGCTAGAGAAACTCAAAGCACATAAAGCCCAGCTCCTTGAAGAAGTCAAAGTCGCGCTACTGCCGAAGGATATCATGGATGACAAAAATGCGATCATCACTATCCAGGGTGGCGCTGGCGGAGATGAAGCTGCCCTTTTTGCATCCGAACTCTATCGCATGTATGGCCGCTACGCAGATACACACCGCTGGAAGATTGAAGTCCTCGATGTCAATGACACTGAGCAAGGGGGAATCAAAGATATCACCTTCGTCGTCAAAGGAAAAGGCGCGTATAGCCGCATGAAGTACGAAGGCGGTACGCATCGTGTACAGCGTGTCCCCGTTACCGAATCCAATGGGCGCATTCATACCTCCACAGCAAAGGTTATTGTCTTACCCGAAGCAGACGATGATATCGACATTGATATTAAAGACACTGACATACGCGTCGATGTCTATCGCTCAACGGGACACGGCGGACAGAGCGTAAACACGACCGATTCAGCAGTACGCATCACGCACTTACCAACCGGACTCGTGGTTACCTGTCAGGATGAAAAATCGCAACTAAAGAATAAGACCAAGGCACTCTCAGTCTTGAAGTCGCGACTATGGGATCTGGAAGAGGCCAAACGGCAGGAAGAACTGAGCAAGAGCCGACGCTCACAGGTGCAGACAGGTGACCGCAGCGAAAAGATTCGCACCTATAATTTCCCACAGGACCGCGTCACCGATCACCGCATAGGTTTGAGCAGGCACAACCTCCCCGCAGTTATGAATGGCGATCTGGACGAATTTCTGGACAACTTGATTGCAGTTGACCAGGCCGATAAGCTACAAAATATGGTTGTAGCCTGATTAATGCTTTTAATGCATATTGCGCCATTGCCTCATATTGTACAATATGAGGCAATGGCGCAATATGCATTAAAAGTGTAAATAATGCAAGAAAAAAGCAGGGTGCGTTGACATGCGACTGGCTGACATGCTAGACTCTCTCAAGTAGTGCTTGATATAAGTATCCTACTGCCGGCTCACCAGAGTCATTCAGCTCCCACCACACCATTGGTAGCAGAGAAGAGAAAAAGCAAGCAGATGGAGTGGTTTTACACCAGGGGAAGCTACTAGTACAAAGAAAGGGAAAGAGTTTACTTCTGAGAGAGAATAGAGTACAAGATAGGTAATGCAGATGAGAATAGAGCAACCACAAGCGATACGTACCATTTTTTTCGATGCGGGCTTCACCCTTGTACGACCATATCCATCTATACTTGAAATCTGCCAGCGCGTCTGCCACAAACTCTCCTTACATATCACATTAGATCAACTGCAAGGCCAGATGGAAGCGGCCGAAGATTTCTACTGGCGACAATCACGTATAAATAGACAGACTTGGAGCGATGAGCAAGCGATAGCAAATTTCTGGATCGGCTACTATATGACCCTCCTACGCCCTTTTACCATTGAGCATGATGAACCACACCTCTACCAGTTAGCGTGCGCAATCAACGAAGAATTTGGGAAGCATACGAATTGGGAAATCTATCCAGACGTCTATAACACCCTGGATACGCTGCGAGCACACAATTATAGCCTGGGCGTCATCTCTGATTGGGGGATTGCTCTTGGTCCAATATTGCGGGAACACCATCTCACACAATACTTTGACTGTTTACTTATTTCAGCAGTCGCGCGGCATGCCAAACCATCACCAGCGCTCTATGAACTGGCATTGCAACGCGCAAATGCAATTCCTGATTATAGTATACATATAGGAGATTCTTACGTGCAAGATGTGCTGGGGGCACGAGCAGTAGGGATAACACCTGTCCTGCTAGATAGAGCAGATAGGCTAACAGAACAAAATGTCGATTGTCTACTGGTACACTCACTAGATGAGCTACTTGATCTACTGGAGGTTGAAAGAAGTGAAAGGTAGTGAGAAAACACGTAACACTATTATTCTTACTGCTGCACTATTTGCATCAGGAGCATTGATAAGCCTGCTAAACTATGCGCTTCGCGAGATCGAACGGCGGGGCTATCCATCGTGGGATGAGTGTCAATGCGATTTTAAACTGCAACAAACGATTTTTCAGGTCTGGCACAGTTATCATGAGCAACGAGGAGAAACCATTGTAGCGCAGGAATGGGGTATGTATCTAGTCAATCCTCCACAGTGGTTACGCCAACTGCTACATCACAGTACACAGTTCATCACCGTGCTCAAACCTGGTGACAATTATCTTGAACGCGTCACTCTCAGCCCACAAGAGTCTTACCAATTTGCCTCTATTCTTCATGCCAGCACGACAAATGAAGATCTGCCAGAACTGCCGCAAGATGAACGCGAATACATCACCTGGAAACGTGAAGTGCTCCATTTTCCCCGCTACTTCCTTGATGCATACTTGCGCCGGCTCTATCCTATGCATATTGCATCAGATCAAGTGGCACAGGCAGAGGGACTACCTGCATTATGGGACCCGGTCAGCAATCTACCATTGCCATCAGAAGGAACGCTGCTCGATGTGCCAGATGGCACACGAATCGATTGTGTCGGCTGGTCTCCTTCACAGATCTCCTACTGCACAGCTCGATTAACAGAGGACATAGATAAAGCAACACAGCCTGATAGAGTGATCTAACTGACTGGCAGGGTATAGATTTTAGCAACGTTACAACTTGTGCTCGGCGGCAGGGTTGAAGCGATAAAGGCGAGCAGGGCGATGAGTACCTTCCATTTTTTTTTCGCCCGTATCCTCAAGGATGCCTGTTGATAAAACTTTCTTGCGAAAATTTCGCTTATCGAGCCTTTTATGCAAGATAATCTCATAAACACGCTGCAACTCGCGCAAAGTAAACTGGTCCGGTAACAAATTAAAGGCTATCGTCGTATAATCCAGTTTACCACGCAAACGATTGAGGGCATACTCTACGATCCCGGCATGATCGAAGGCGAGAGGAGGCAGCTCGTAGACCGAAAACCAGCTCACGTCAGCCGCATCGGTTGCCGCTTTCACCTGCAAACGTTCTGAATCCAACAAGGCAAAATAGACAACCGTAATTACACGAGTACGAGGATCGCGGCCCGGGTCGCCAAAAGTGTACAATTGCTCCAGATACACATCCTGCACACCGGTCTCCTCCTGTAATTCGCGCTTCGCAGCCGACTCCAGAGATTCATGCATATTGACAAACCCCCCTGGAATCGCCCACATCCCCTCGTAAGGCCAGGAAGCACGCTTGATCAACAGCATCTGTAGATCACGCTGGCGCAGACTCATCATTAGCACATCCACAGTTACAGATGGGCGCTCATACTTCGTGACATCGTAGCTACGAGCCTGCGCCACTAATCTTGACGAGTGATCCTCAAACGGACGGTGGACTTCCTCAGTTGGCTGCAACTCTTCATGCTCACCATTTAGCACGGCTTCGCTTTGCTCTTCCATCTTTTAAATCCGTGGCACAAAGACCTCTGATGTTCGTCCCTGGAGGTGCACCACGACTCCTTTCACTTAGTGTTGTATTATTTATACAATGCAGGCAAGATATCTATCCAGTCAAAATATATCAGGTCGCTATCAGCCTTACGTATTCAGAACAATCGATGATTGTAGCTACTATTGCGCTCCTGAACAACCCGATATGTGTTATTATGACAACACAAGTAAATCCAAAAATGCTTAATGCCATTCTCTACATGCATCTATTCTACTTAGTGTACAATTTACACTAATATAACCTAGATTAGTATAGTTGTCAAGCGGGTAGAATGACCAGGGACAATTGTTCGTAGAGCAGGGCTGTGCTATACTGCGTGTAAAATAAGACAAGCGTTCTTACTTTCTGAGAGGAAGAAAATGGCAGGGCAGCAGATCGGTGAGTATAGCATAACTGGCTTGTTGCGTGAGAGTGCAACAAGCCAGATCTACACAGGAAAACTGCGCAAGAAAGATATATTTATTAAGAAACTTACAGTACCTATTGTTGCTCCCGAGGACAAAAAGGCCTTTCTGACCCGCGCAAAACAACTGAAGAAACTTAAGGATCGTACGATTGTCAATATCGTCGATGCGAACTTTGATGGCGATTATGGCTATCTCGTCATGGACGCCATTCCTGGTAGAGCACTGAACCAACAAATAAAGGCGGGAGAACGCCTCGCGGCAGACGAAGCCAAACGCTATCTTTCCCCTGTGGCAAATGCTCTGCACTACGCACATTTGAATAACATCATCCATGGAAACGTGCAGCCAGGAAACCTTTTTGTCGATGAACACAAGGGTATTTTGCTAGCCGAATTCTCGTTGACGCCGCCAGACTCTACGCTCGCCCTGGACGATGAGCGCGATGCGATCCCCTATATGGCGGCCGAACAGTTGCAGGGGCAGGCAAGCCCCGCCAGTGACCAATACGCTCTTGCCGTTATTATTTACGAATTGCTGTGCGGACGCCGTCCATATCAGGAGACGGAGCGCGAACAACTACTGGAACAGCAATTGCAAGGGGAATTTCCACCGCCACGCAGTTTGAATCAGGCGATCTCCGTTGCAGTTGAGCGCGTTATCATCCAGGCACTCAGTCGCGATCCAGCAGAACGCTTTGCACATACACAAGCCTTTGCTACCGCATATTTAAGCGCACTCATGGGTGTACCAATCAAAGTCCCTGAAACACCACGAGTGGTACCAATACCATCACAATCAGCGATGCATAACAACGACGAAAGCACCCATAAACTGATCATGATAGGATCTCCTGGCACAACGACTACAGAGCAAAGCACAAAGCTGCAATCGATAAAACGACCAGAGCAGGATGAGCAAAGTAAGAGAAAGGCGCTAGCCGTTCTACAGCAGAGCGACCAGCACGCTCATAACCCAACAGTTGACATAATTCGGGATGAAGATGCTACACCATCAGAAGATAAAGGGGCAATCAGGAATGCAAAAAAGACAGCGCTACATCTGGTAGATAAAACATATTCATCCACAACGGATGATGAGATGGCAGAAGCTGAGGATGAATACGACGAGCTATTAACAGAAGATATTCCTACAATCAGCACATCGCGGCTACAGCGCATAGTTACGGATGACCTATGCCAGGGTGGAGTGCTCTCGCGCAGCCTGCCAGGCTATGAAGAGCGACCAGCACAGGTCGAAATGGCAACGCTTGTTTCACACGCTATTAATCAGCATGAGCCAGCTATCATAGAGGCCAGCACAGGTACCGGGAAGTCTTTAGCTTATCTAGTACCCGTTGTGCGCTCCGGCCAGGTAGCCATTGTCAGTACAGCAAATAAAGCATTACAAGAGCAGCTTTACTACAAAGACATCCCCTTTGTACAAAAGCACATCAAATACTTCGAGGCTGCACTGGTAAAAGGCGTAAGTAACTATATCTGCCTGGATCGCGTAGAGAATGAGCGCATTGGTATGCAGGCATTCGCAAAAAATCGGGATTTCAAGCGCCTCTATGACTTCATCAACGAGCCCGAGACGGGTATCAACTTTAGCGGCGACTTCGAGACGCTTGGCTTCCAGCTACCAAACGATATACGTAGCCGTATCGCCACCGATAATGATCAGTGCGCCTGGAAGAAATGCGCATTCTATGAAGATTGTTATGTGCACCAGATGCGCGACCGCGCAGCAAGCGCCCAGGTCATCGTCGTAAATCACACATTACTGCTCTTAGATGCAGCAATGGGAGGGTTTCTCCTTCCTGAACGCGATGTGATCATCCTCGATGAAGCGCACCATCTGGAAGAAGAGGCCACGCGATCATTTACAGTTACTATCCATCCAAACAGGATTCAGACATTGCTAGCACAACATATGCTCAAAACACACAGCGGCCTGAATCTACAAGACAAAGCGATGCAGGCCGCACAGATCCTCTGGTTTCGGGTCGAGCAGATGGCCGAAGCAGCGGTTAAGGGGCGCATGAATCTGGAGACACCAATCGAAGAAGGTCTCAAACTCGCAACAGCTATTGCAGATCTGGCAGTCGCGATGGAAGCCCAGCGACCCAGGGACCTGTCAGATAAAGACGACCAGCTCTATGACAAGCTCGTCAAGCGTGCACAGAACCTCGCAGAAGATATACGTACCGTCTTCTCCGTTGCCGAGCCCAGCAAATTTGTCTATTACATAGAGAAGGTAGAAGGCTCGGTAACACGTGGATTTGTCTTCCAGGTATCGGCTGCGCCACTGGACGTCACCTCCTGGCTAAAAGAACGACTCTTCGACAAAACCAACGTCATAAGCACCTCGGCCACCCTCGCAACAATTGGCCCCAACCCAACAAAACCGCAGGAGAAGGGTCCCAACTTTTTCTACTTCCGGCGGCGCGTCGGGCTTGACCCACTGGAGCGCAGCGACGTACTAGAACGTATCCTGCCACTAACTTTCGATTACGAAAGCAATGCCTTGCTCTATCTGCCGCGCGACCTGCCAGCACCCGTATATGGACCTGGCTCTGATGACTATATGATATCCATAGCACGCGAGATGTACCGGTTGGTCAAACTCTCGCGTGGGCGGGCATTTCTGCTCTTCTCCAGCAAGCGTATGCTTGACCGCGCATACGAACTGATATTCCCACATCTGCCCTACCCAATGCTCAAGCAAGGCGATATGACACGCCTAGAGCTGACACGGCGCTTCCGCGAGGAAGAGGGATCGATACTCTTCGGGCTCAAAAGCTTCTGGGAAGGAGTCGATATTGCGGGTGACGCCCTCTCACTTGTTGTTATCGACAAATTGCCCTTTGATCCACCTGACGATCCAGTGCATGAGGCACGCGTGGCTATGATGAAAGCAGCGGGCGAAAATTGGTTTGGGACTTATGTCTTACCACAGGCTGTTCTGCGTCTGAAACAAGGCATAGGACGCTTGTTGCGCACGCGTGCAGATCGAGGCGTCATGGCAATTCTTGACACACGTCTGCATACAAAGGGCTATGGCAAACAAGTCATCGATGCCCTGCCACCTGCACGACGAACTTCAAACATACGTGATGTTGAGCGCTTCTTCGCATCAGAATAGTAAGCGATCTCTCCTTAATAATACTTCAGGAATTCCAAGGCTAGACAGAATAGCCTTTAGGGAATAGAATAGAAAGTGCATTCCGACGCAAAAGGTAACGTTTAGATTCAATAGTACAGGGGAGTTCGCGCATGAGTAAAACTAAATTGCGTTGCATGACCTGTGGCAAGTGGTTTCAGTCGGCAAATGCTAGAGAAGTAACTTGCCCAGATTGCACACAAAAAGCACGAAAAGAGAAGCAGGCGCAAAAAAATGCGCCGCCGACGGTCACGAAACAGGTAGGATCAAGCACACCAACAGCGGCAGTGCGTCCTCCCGTACCACCAAAGCCAAAGACGACAGCAAGCGGCACAATCCAATGGCTCGATAAGATCTCGGATGTCAAAATTGGACAGCCAGACGAACCCGCCCCAAAAGCTAAGGTATCAACTCCTCCTGTACAAAAAGACACGGCAAACGGCGCAGGAGGAAATCGGAGCTCAAACGGTGGCGGTTTGGGCGACCAACGCGGAACGGGTCCTGCACGTGGCCCGGCAACTTACAGAAGCAATAATGGGGTAACAGGGCCAATCATTGGGCAACGCCCACAGCCACCACGTCAACCCATGGACGGCTCTGGCGAAGGTCCCGCTAAACCCTGGCAGAAAAATAATGGGAGTGGGCCCCCACAGGGTAGACCAAAACCAAAGGGGAAACCCAAAGCTAAGGTGGCCCCACCACCAAAACCCAAAAGAGAAAACGCCGCCACCACCACCATTTGTGCCAACACCAGAGCAGATCAAACAGGTTGAAGAGCGCTACACTATCCTGGCACAACCTGCGGAGTTCGATGGAATTCGCACGCAAATCGCTAAAGAATTCAATATTCCGAAAAAAGCAGTAAAGAAAATCATCAAAGATTTCCGCAACCAGCAACATATTCCAAGTTGGTGGGAGTTGCAGACGTATAAGGGAAGCAGCGAGGAACTAGAAAAGATCAAGGCTGTCTACCTGCCATATCTTCCGATTCCACCTGTTGGTGTCCATAAAAATATTGCCGAGACGCTATCAATCAAACCTGGCATTGTCTACCAGGCAATTAAAACTATACGCCAGGAGATGGAGCTGCCACAGTATAACGATCCAATCGTACATGAGGCAGAACTCAAACAGCAGGCAAGTAAGCAACAGGTGGAGGCAGCACCTGGCACAGAAGAACCTGCGACAACGGTTGTAAGCACAGCAGCTGCACCTGGCACAGAAGAACCTGCGACAACGGTTGTAAGCACAGCAAATGAAGATACAACAGTCGCACAACTAGAAGTTGCCGAACACGAATAACGTAGGATAAAAGTCATCCTACAGCCAACCATAACTAGCCAAATCAGATAAATTAGGAGATAATTCGTCTGGTTGTTGAGGGTGAAAAAATGGAAAATTGTCTGTTTTGTAAGATTGCAGCGAGGCAGATTCCGAGTGACATTGTGTACGAGGATGATGACGTGTTTGCTTTCAACGATATCAACCCGCAAGCACCGCATCACATTCTGTTCATTCCTAAGCGTCATATCACATCAATGACAGATCTGACGCTGGAAGATGGCCCAATGCTGGCCAGGATCTATGTAAAGGCCAGGGAAGTGGCGCAAAAACGTAATCTGGCGAGCGGTTACCGCTTCTTAACGAACGTTGGCTTAGACGCCGGACAGTCAGTATTTCATCTGCATTTTCATCTCCTGGGAGGACGTCCACTCGGGTGGCCTCCAGGATAAGATGATACGAAAGTAATTCCATGCGTATTGCAATTGACTATACAGCGGCTATCAGGCAAGGAGCAGGCATCGGAGTCTATGTGCGCAACCTCGTAGATGCACTCCTTGCACAGGACGCTAGCAACCAGTATACCCTGCTCACCAGTGGGCGGGCCAGCCCGGACCATTCATTTCCTACAGCTAAGAATGTACAAGGGCGCAATATTTTTATACCTGATCGTTACTTAAACATCCTCTGGTATCGTCTGCATGCCCCTATTCCTGCTACACTTTTTACAGGAGCCATAGATATTTACCATGGCCCGGATTTTGTATTACCACCGCTGGGGAAACACGTACGTAAGATAGTAACTATTCACGATCTAGCCTTTCTGGAACACCCTGAATATGCTGTGCCGTCGCTGGCCGCTTATTTGCGCAAGGTTGTACCAGAAGCGGTGGCGGCAGCTGACATCGTCACAACTGTATCCAACGAAGTCAGTCGTACACTTGTGGAACACTTCCATACGCCACGCGAGAAGCTTGTTGTCGTCCCATTGGGGGTAAATCGTTATTTTCGGCGTGTGACTGACCCCCTTCTGCTTGACGCCACACGCTATAAATTTGATCTCAAACATCCACTTGTACTCGCAGTGGGCACGCAAGAGCCACGAAAAAATCATAGCGGACTCATCAAAGCATTCTACAAAGCACAAAAAGAGAAGAACGGCCCTGCAATGCTAGCTATTGCAGGCAACACAGGATGGCTATACGAAGAGACACAACAACTAGTGAAAGAGCTACACCTCGAAAAGAAGGTGCGCTTCCTGGGGCGCGTGACTGATCACGAGCTTGTCACACTCTATAGTAGTGCTGATATTTTTGCCTTCCCTTCTTTTTTTGAAGGCTTCGGCATACCTCCAATTGAAGCCATGGCTTGTGGAGCGCCCGTTATTACTTCGAACACCTCCTCGCTACCAGAGGTTGCAGGCGATGCCGCCCTGTTGGTTGATCCACATAATGTGGATGAGTTGGCAGAGGCAATTACACGCCTTACAAAAGACGAAGGGCTACGAGATGAACTGCGGCAGAAGGGATACCAGCGAGTAAAAGAATTTAGCTGGGAAGTATCTGCAAATAAGATGCTTACTCTTTACCAGCGGCTCTACCAGAGGCAAACAATTTTTTCTGAAGAGGTCATGGTAAAATGAAAATAGGCATCAATGGTATGTTTTTCCAATTTCCTGCAACGGGCACTGGACAATATTTATCACATCTACTCAATGCAATCGCAAAAATAGATCAACAAAATGAGTACAGCATTTTTGGACCACAACCGGCTAAGAACAGCGACAAAAGCGTGTATCCATATTATGTCCACAAAGTTCCTGGCTTCGCGACGAAAAACGATAATATTGAAAAAGTCATGTGGGAACAGTTTACCGGACCAGCTGCGGCACATCAAGCGGGAATGGACATTTTCCACGTCCCTTATTTCGCACCACCGCTGATTACACGTATACCTACGATAGTTACTATCCATGATGTTATACCCATGCGCTTGCCAGCCTACCAGCCAAATGGGAAGGTCAAAGCGTACATGAATCTTGTCGCACGTGCAGCTCATCGGGCAAGCATGATTATTACAGTCTCGCAACATGCCAAACAAGATATCATCGATGTTCTACATTTACCGCCTGAACGTATCCGCGTCATCTATGAAGCTGCCGGAGAAGAATGTCAGCCCGTGACAGATCCAGCGCTTCTAGCAGCAGCACGAGCACGTTATGGCGTGGGTGAGCGCTATATTTTCTATCTTGGCGGCCTGGATCAGCGTAAGAATGTGCTACAGTTGGTGCGAGCGTTTGCCCAGGTTTATGCGCAGATCGGCGACCCGGAACTAAGATTGCTCATAGCAGGTAATCCTGACAAAAAACAGGGGGCACTCTTCCCTGATCCACGCCCGTTGGCAGCCGAACTAGGAATAACAAAACAGATCAGCTACCACTTTATTGCCGAGGAAGACAAGGCTGCAATGTATAGTGGTGCAAGCCTATTTGTGTTTCCATCGCTCTACGAAGGCTTTGGGCTTGATCCACTGGAGGCAATGTACAGTGGAGCACCAGTTGTCTGCTCAAATCGAACTTCATTGCCAGAGGTTGTAGGAGATGCCGCCCTCAGCGTAGACCCAACCGACACACAAGCCCTGGCCGAAGCGATGAAAAGCGTCTTGACCAATAGCGATTTGCGAGCCGACTTGCGTGCACGTTCTTTGAAGCGAGCACAACAATTTAGCTGGCAGAAAACTGCGTCGGAAACCATTGCCGTGTATGAAGAAGTACTAGCACGAAGGAAGAAATAAAAAACTATTATGCGTGTATTAATGATTTCTAAAGCTCTCGTCGCAGGGACTTCACAGCGCAAATTGGAAGAAATTGCCAAATGTCCAGGAGTCGAACTCACGCTGGTCACACCACCTTATTGGCAGAGCGACGATGGGAGCAAACAGGTACTCGAACATCTCTATACCAGCGGCTATCGCATGATCGTCACACCAATGGCTCTGAACGGGAATTTTCATCTTCACTACTATCCACAACTGGGGCAGATCATGGGCGAGGTACAGCCAGAGGTTGTGCATATCGACGAAGAACCCTATAATTTTGCCACCTTCCAGGCCATGCGGCTGGCAAGCAGGCAGAATGCGAAAGCATTGTTCTTCACCTGGCAAAACCTCTATCGCAGCTATCCACCGCCATTTCGCCAGTTTGAACTATATAACTATAAGCATGCAGCCGTTGCACTCGCAGGCAACCGCGATGCGTCCGATGTTTTAAAGCGCAAGGGCTATGAAGGTGCAATCCGCATTATTCCACAATTTGGTTTCGACACTGAAATTTACAGTAGAAGTACACCACGACCAAAACGTGCTAACAATGATCCTTTCATCCTGGGTTTCCTGGGGCGACTCAAAGAGGAGAAAGGCTTGAATCTGATCATTGACGCACTGACGTATCTACCAGACTATTGCCAGGCAATTTTCATCGGACATGGCCCGATGAAAGGAGCATTGGAGGAACAGGCAACACGGTTAGGGCTGAGTGAGCGCGTTATCTTTAAACCTGGTGTGCCAACGGACCAGGTGCCACACGAGCTAGAACAGCTGGATGCACTGATATTGCCTTCGGTCTCGCGTCCGAACTGGACTGAACAGTTTGGGCGTGTACTGGCCGAAGCGATGTCATGTGAGACACCTGTAATTGGCTCTACATGCGGCGAAATCCCATATGTTATTGGAGATGGAGGACTCGTCTTCAAAGAAGGGGACGCACAGGAACTGGCCGCACGAGTACGCGAGTTGTTAAACAATCCAATACTCTATGCAACGCTGGCACGCAAAGGGAGACAGCGTGTACTGGAGAACTATACACAGGGGCGGATCGCGCGGCAGACCTACGAAGTCTATAAAGAGATGCTATCGGGACAAAAAATTCCTGTTGTATAAAAAAATAAAGCAGATACGGTTGTTCAATGAGTGAAAATATTAAGTAGCAAGGATGTACGTTCCATACGTATGGCCTTGCTTTTTAGCCTACAAAACATATTACAATTTGACTCAACTTTTGCTATGGTAGCAACGTAAAGTAAGAGAGTGTAAAAATCAAATTCCCCCACAAAAGATAGATGTGTGTACAACGTTTTTTACTTAAAGGAGAGAGAGATGACAGCAGTTACGCAAACAGGGCTTATTCCACGACGTATTTTATTTGGCAACCCGGTGCAGACAAGCCCTCGCATCTCACCTGATGGGACACAGCTGGCATATATAGCCCCGGTCAATAATGTACTTAATGTATGGGTAGGACCAATCGGCAAAGATGCATTCAAGCCAGTCACAAAAGATAAAGAGCGTGGCATTCGCTTCTATTTCTGGGCTGCGGATAATAAACATATCGTGTACATTCAAGATGCAGGCGGCAACGAGAATTGGCGTCTCTTTGCCACCAATCTAGAAACACAGGAGACACGCGACCTGACCCCGTTTGAGGACGTCCAGGTACAAATACTCGATAGTGACAAACACTTTCCCAACGAGCTCTTGATTGCAATAAACAAAGAGAATCCGCAGGCTCACGATGTCTATCATCTCGATCTCACTACAGGAGAGCTCACCATCACGGCCAGCAATCCCGGTAACATTGTCGGCTGGATAGTTGACACGCAATTTAAAGTCCGGGCTGGACACGGCGCACGACCAGATGGCGGAATGGATCTACTGGTGCGTGACCAGGAAGAGAGTGAATGGAGAACCATTGTTAGTTGGGATGCGGACGACGCACTCTCCAGCGGAGCACTAGGCTTCACAAATGATGGTCAAGCACTCTATATACAGGATTCACGCGGTGTTAATGCCGGTCGTCTGGTCAAACTGAATCTTGCCACAAACGAAATCGAAGTCATCGCCCAGGACCCACAATACGATGTTGCAAATGTGATGATTCATCCTGACACACATGAGATCCAGGCAGTCGCATTTAATAAAGATCGACTGGAATGGACAATTTTGGATGAGACGATTCGACTGGACTTCGACCGTATACGCGAGATACATCCAGGCGACTTCACCATCGTCGGACGCGACGACGCCGATGCCACCTGGATCGTTGCATTCAACGTAGACAATGGGCCCGTACCCTTCTACGCATACCAGCGCAAAAGCCAGCACGCCGATTTCCTCTTTGACAACCAACCAGAATTGAAAGAGTATACCCTCGCCCACATGGAGCCAGTCACGTTTACGGCACAGGATGGGCTCACCATACATGCCTATCTTACACTACCAATCGGTGAGCAAAAAAGCAATATTCCGCTCGTTGTCAATGTCCATGGTGGTCCGTGGGCACGTGACACCTGGCGCTATAATCCAGAGGCGCAGTGGTTTGCCAATCGAGGTTATGCCTGCTTGCAGATCAACTATCGCGGTTCCACAGGGTATGGCAAAGACTTCACCAATGCAGGTGACAGAGAGTGGGGACGCAAGATGCATCAAGACCTGGTTGATGGGGTCAACTGGGCAGTACAACAGGGGATTGCAGATCCAAAGCGAGTCGCAATCTATGGTGGCTCCTATGGAGGCTATGCAGCACTGGTAGGAGCAACATTCACACCCGACCTCTTCTGCTGCGCAGTTGACATCGTCGGCCCCAGCAGTCTCATCACATTGATTCGTAGCGTCCCTCCGTATTGGGTTCCGCTGCTCGCATCAATGCATAAACGCATAGGAAACCCTGACACCGAGGAAGATTTTTTGAAATCACGCTCTCCACTCTTCCATGTAGAGAACATAAAAATTCCTATGCTTATCGCGCAGGGGGCAAACGATCCAAGAGTGAAGCAAGCAGAAGCAGAACAGATCGTAGCAGCGATGAAAAGCAAAGGTATAAGCTATGAGTATATGCTCTTCCCAGATGAAGGGCATGGTTTTGCCAGGCCTGAAAACCGCCTCAAGTTCTACGCCGCCGCCGAGAAGTTCCTGGCCAGTCACCTTGACGGACAGTATGAGGAATAAAGACAGCCAGATGTCACCCACAATAGAGATCAATCGTTAGAAACTGCATACTAATATGCTTAAACGAGAGACTCTATGGTGGCACCTTCAGAGGTATTTTTAGGATGAATGAAAACCAGATGATGGTATTTGCAGGTAGTGGTAGCCCACGACTCACTGCACGGATCTGTGAGTACCTGCAAATTCGGCAGGGCAAAAACGAAACATTACACTTTTCAGATGGGAATACGTTTGTACGTATTCTAGAAAACGTACGCGGGCAGCATGTGTATATAGTACAATCCACAATATTTCCCACCAATGATAATTTTATAGAACTGCTTTTTTGGATCGACGCATTCAAAAGATCAGGCGTTGACTCGGTCACGGTCGTCATACCTTACTTCAGCTATGCGAAAGGCGATAAGAAAGACGAACCGAGAGTCTCTATTCGAGCAAGAGTCTGTGCCGATGCGATTGAAGCCGCAGGAGCAGACCGCGTGGTCACCATGGATCTCCACGCAGCACAGATCCAGGGATTTTTCCATAAGCCTGTAGACAACCTCTATGCGCTGCCAATCCTATGCAATCGCATCAAAGCCATGAATCTGCGCAACATGATCATAGTCTCACCAGACACAGGCTTTGCCAAACAAGCCAAATTATTCGCATCACGCCTTGGTACTCCACTAGCTATAGCATACAAAGAGCGCATGGGACATGATGAAAAAGCGTCGATCATGGAGATCATAGGAGATGTAAGCAACAAAACCGCCATCATCGTAGACGACTTCACCACATCGGGAGGTACACTGGCCAGTGTATCAGTGAAGCTTGTAGAACATGGAGTGCGCGACGTTTATGCAATGGTAACCCATGGAGTTCTCACCGAAGGCACAATCGAAAGAATCGAACGCAGCCCAATCAAAAAATTACTGATAACCGACACCGTTGAAAACCAGCCAGTACAGTTTACAGATAAAATCGAAGTTGTCTCAGTAGCGGCACTTTTCGGGGAAGCAATCAAGCGCATACACACTCGTGAAAGTATAAGCGAGATGTTCGAGTAAGAGGGAAGGAGGGAAAGTAATAGGACACCATTGCTATTATTGTGAGAAAAGATGTAGCTACTCCGTTCTTGATTGAGAGAGTGGGCGATAAAAAATGGCATGGGGAGATGAAACAGAGGGAGAAACCGCGAAGAACGCCAGGTAACACAATATAGTACCATGACACAAACAAACGGATGGTGTATAATGTAGCCGCTAGCATAAGCCTTTTGAACAGAGGCAAAAAGCACCGTACTCCTGAAAAGGAGAAAAACGCATACGGAGTTTCTATTTTCTATCGTTCATCTCTTTTTAAGAAAGGAGAGGCGGCAATGCACTCGCGCCTCCAAGTGTGGGTATCTTGCCGTTAGACATCATGAACGGTGATATGATAGGCCGCGTGATCAAAGGCCACTACAAACTAATAGACGAACGTGGACGAGGTAGCTTTGCCACCGTTTATATAGCACGTGACCTTGAGGACAACCGCATCTATGCAGTAAAAGTCATGCATTTCGAACTTTCGGGTGACGGAGAGCTGCTAGCACGTTTCCAGCGGGAGGCACATATCCTCCTGAGCCTCAGCGATCCTCATATCGTGAGGATATTTGATTATGGGAACGACAATAATATGTATTATATAGTAATGGACTACATTGATGGGCAAAGCCTGAAGTACTATATGATTAACGAAAACTCATTGGAGCCATTACGTTCGATCAATTATGTACGTCAGATAACCGAAGGATTGGATGCAGCATATAAGCAAGGTGTAGTGCATAGAGATATCAAGCCGCAAAATATACTAATAAACAGCAAAGACATGGTAAAAATTACCGACTTCGGTCTTGCCAGGGGTCGAGACACTGTTACACTGACGCAGTCAAATGTATTTATGGGCACGGCCTACTATATCTCCCCTGAACAGGCAGAGAGTGGGCGTTCAGCAGATACACGTTCAGACCTCTACTCGGTAGCAACTGTCTTATTTGAAATGCTTACGGGCCGCCCACCATTCGAAGGGGAAACGGCTGTGGACATTGTCATTAAGCATATGAATGACAAGGTACCATCAATTTGTCGCCTGAGACCCGAGCTACCAATAGAGATGGACGCATTTATATACAAAGCGCTAGCAAAGTCGCCTGCGGACCGTTTCGCCACCCCTCAGGAGTTTATTGCGGCACTCGATCAAATACAAGAACACCTCCCCACGGCCGCACCTCAACGAGTGGTGCGGCCAGGAGAAGCTAAACAGGGCAATGATGGCATCGCCAGACAGAGCATAGCTCCCAGCCGAGAGGCACGCATCGTCATCATTTCCAGTGGAAACCTTATTCCCTTAAAGGGAGAGTTGATGATTGTAGGGCGACAAGATCCTACTCAAGGGATCTACCCGGAGATTAATCTGACTGATAAAACGGTTGGTAGACAGCATGCGTACCTACGTAATAAGCAGGGAACATATACCGTCGAAGATCTCAATTCCCTAAACAAAACTCGTCTAAATGGAGTAACCTTAACACCACGCGAAGAACGTACACTCAAGGATAATGATGTACTACGCTTTGGCAGTGTTGAGGTGCGTTTTGAATTGCGATAAATCGAGTGGTGTGAAAAGCACTGAGTCGCAGTTGTAGGGGTACCCAAAGAGAGTGCCCGATTAAGATCGGGCGGCAGCAGACTCGTTCTCAAGCACTGATCAACTAAGAAGAGCAACGAGATGATTGCCGCCCCTACGATTAGAGGGGTGAACTGTTATGAAAGAGCTGATGCTCACAGTTTTTGCAGCCGGATTAGGATTTTTCAATACAACAACTATTGTCATCGCGATCATAGTTATAGCTTTGATCGTCATTGGAGGAGCAATATTCGTTTTGCGTAGTGGTAAAAATAAAAAAGGAAACCCCACACCGGCCAATGGGACCAGTGATTGGCAACGACAGCAGCCAGGGACACCCGGTGCCTGGAATCAACAGCCAGGTGCAAATACCTGGGGACAGCCTGGACAGCCCGGACAACCCGGACAACCAGCAGGAAATTGGGGAGCACCCAACACAGGAGGTCAGCCAAATACCTGGGGAGCACAACAACCCGATCCATGGGGCGCTGCTAACCCCGCTCAGGCACAACAACCCAACAATCCATGGGGCGCGGCCAATCCCGCTCAGGCACAGCAACCCAACAATCCATGGGGCGCTGCCAACCCGCTCAGGCACAACAACCCGATCCATGGGGCGCTGCTAACTCCGCTCAGGCACAGCAACCCAACAATCCATGGGGCGCAGCCAATCCCGCTCAGGCACAACAACCCGATCCATGGGGCGCGGCCAATCCCGCTCAGGCACAACAACCCAACAATCCATGGGGCGCTGCCAATCCCGCTCAGGCACAACAACCCGATCCATGGGGCGCGGCTAACCCCGCTCAGGCACAACAACCCAACAATCCATGGGGCGCTGCTAATCCCGCCCAGGCACAGCAACCCGATCCATGGGGCGCTGCTAACCCCGCCCAGGCACAACCACAGCAAGCCAACAACGCATGGGGAGCCACTGCTATTCCTGCACAAGCTCAGCAACCCGGCCATCAGTGGAATAATCAGGGAGGACAATCATCCTGGGATGCCGCCCCTGCAGCAGCTCCTGCAGCACAAGATGTATGGGGACAGACTCCCGCCCCAGCCCCACAGGACCCCTGGGGACAAGCGCAAGGTGGAGTTGCACAGCAACAATGGGGAGCTCCATCCGCTTCCTCGCCAATGAACCAGGCATCACAAGCGCCAAATGCATTTGGTGCTAACACCTCTGGAGCCAGCTGGGGTCAATCACAACAGCCAGTAGACCCCTGGGCAGCCCAACAGGTAGCCCCCCAGATGCCAGGTGGATCGCAATCAGGGCAAGGGTGGCAACAGGGAAACATGGGACAACAAGGTGGATTTGGGCAGGCAGGTTATGGCGTGAATGACAGCGACAAAACCGTGCTGCGTTCAGCAGGAGTACCTCAGGCTCAAACCGGGTTAGGATATGTGCGCGTAGAAGAGGGAAAAGAGCCAGGGCGCATTTATGAAGTAAGAAAAGAGTCCTTGAGCATAGGAAGAAGCCGAGAGAGCGATATCTTTCTTGAAGACCTGGCAGTTTCCCGTTTGCACGCCTCGGTTGTAAATATGGGAAATGGGAACTACGCACTCAAAGACGAAGGCAGTGCGAATGGAACCAAGGTCAATGGTCAACTGGTAAACAAATTCCAAACCTATCCGCTGCAAGAAGGTGACCGAGTCCAGCTTGGTCAGACAGTCCTTGTCTTTGGCAGAAAGTAGTAAGAATTACGCGAAAAGATCCAGTATATCCATCTATCTATCATACGCTCATACGACAACGCCATTTAGAGAGGGAAAAGGGCCATGCAGTCTTACTGGCACAAGTAGCAGCGAAATCTCGTTTTTGTTGTTTTGAAAAACGGGGAGAAGGCAGCAGAGAAGGCAAGTACGGCGTGAATGGCCCTATTACATAATGCAGCGAGACGATCTGATAGGAACAACACTCGGCAATTATCGTATCCTTGAGGCAATTGGGCAGGGGGGAATGGCACGAGTATATAGAGCGCATCAAGAAAACCTGGGGCGAGACGTCGCTGTCAAGGTATTGCCACCATGGTATGCTAACGACCGAAGTTTTATAGAGCGCTTTAATCTAGAAGCTCGGCTCATTGCCCGGCTCTCGCATCCCAATATTGTTACCGTTCATGATGCCAGTGAACAAAATGGTCACCTGTATATTGTTATGCAGTTGGTAGACGGAGGCACACTCAAACAGCGCCTCGATCAATTCCAGCGTGAAGGTAGAATGATAGACACAGCCGAGGCCGTCTCTATTTTCACACAACTGGCTGATGCTCTGACATATGCACACGAACAAGGCGTCATTCATCGTGACATAAAGCCTGTCAATGTACTTATGGACCGTGCAAACCGACCTATCCTCTCTGATTTTGGCATTGCGAAGGTACTTGCAAGTAAGCAGTTGAACTTGACTCGCCCAGGAGCTGGCGTTGGCACACCCGAATATATGTCGCCTGAACAATGTAAGGGAGGAGCAGTTGATGGACGTGCAGATATTTATGCCCTTGGCATTATGCTTTTTGAGGCTCAAACTGGTCGCACACCTTTTCTAGGAGACAATTATCCGGCCCTGGCCCATAGCCATATTTACGAACGACCACCACAGCCAAGAAGCATCAACCCAAACATCCACCCGGCTATTGAGCATATTATTTTGACCGCATTGATGAAAAATCCACAGCAGCGCTATCAAACAGCTCACGGTATGGCAGAAGCACTACAACAGGCACTTGCGGCCATACGCACACCATCGCCAATGGGGATGGATGGGTACTACAGGCAACCTACACAACCAACGGCAGTACCTTTTACAGCACCGCCAACACAACGCTCACCCAGCATGGACGGGCGTCAGAATGCGCTTTTTCCTTGCTTTAATTGTCATCACCTCAACAAACCACAAATGCGCTATTGTGTACGATGTGGATATCTTTTGAATCAATGTACTGTTTGTGGTGAACGTAACCCCGTTGGCAATCGTTTTTGTACGAAATGTGGCCAACTGCTAGCTATATAAATAGATGACGCAAAACATTGCGTCTATCTATTTTTATACTCAGTGATACCAGGATAACGTGCTTTAAACCTTTTCCTGATAGACAAACTCATCCGGCTGCGGGGCACAGACACGAGCCAACATTTTACGTTGCTCATCAACGCGCTTATGTTGAAGCTGAACACACTGCTCGGCAGTAAGAGCAAGTAAAGCACGCACACGTTCTACAATAACGCTAGGCTGCGTTGGTTTCGTAATATACTCAATTGCCCCCGCCTCGAAACCACGTACCTGATCAGATAGATGGACGCTGGCACTCATCACAAGCACAGGCACTGGTGGAGTTAAACGATTTACCTGCAACCAGCGAAGCACTTCCCAACCAGAGACCGGGTACATCCCAAGGTCAAGAATAATAAGATGTGGATTAAACTCAGGAATGGCGCGAATCGCCTCCTGGCCATCAGAGGCAGCAAACACTTCAAAGTCACGATGCCTTAAAAAGAAAGATAACACCTGTTGTATAGCAACCTCATCTTCAGCAACAAGAATTCTTTTCTTTTGTGATGCTTTATACACAGAAAATCACCTCTACTATCTATCCACCAGTATAAAAGAAAAGTACCAGTGGGCTATCAGATACGACTACGTCTTACGAGAGGGAAACGAACCTCCGCGACCGTATATTCTATCGGCGGCTCATTTTCTTTATTTGGTTGATGCAACAACTCGCGATAGAGAGAGAAGCGACCCTCCAGATCCACAATCAAATTTCTAATCAAGGATAGACCAAGACCCTCAGAGTTCACCTCAGCAGACTCATCGAAAGAAATCTTGAAGGCTGGTCCACGACCAGTATCTAATACCTGAACAATAACCATCCCCTCCTCTTCACGACCACGAACGATGATCGTCCCCTCAGATTGTTTAGCCATACCATGTTTAATTGCATTAGAAATCATCTCGTTGATAACCAGCGCCAGCACCGTCACAGCGCGAGAAGGGATGACAATAGGGCTGGGTTCAACTTGAAAAGTAATATGTTTATCAGGGGGGCTTAAATTAGTATGAGCGACGCCAACAATTTTGCGGGCAATATCATCAATACGAGCCTCGCTGACATCCTCATGAGCCAGGAGATCATGAGTAGAGGCAAGACCTTGCACACGGTTCACACTCTCGGCGAGGGTAGCGCGAATTTCAGGCGACTTTGTGCGGCGACGTTGCAAAGAGAGAATACCAGCCACGGTCGCCAGATTGTTCTTGACGCGATGATGGAGTTCGCGCAAGAGCACAGATTTAAGTTCCAGACCACGCCTGGTCTCCTCGTAAAGACGAGCATTTTCGATAGCGATGGCTGCTTCATTAGCAAAAGTAATCACCAATTGCATCTGCTCAGGACTTAGAAAGTGACGATGGCTGCTATAGATACAGATACAGCCAAGAATTTTCTGCTTCACCTTTAGAGGGACACAGAGCACCGAATGAATTTCAGAGGAGACGAATGGATCACCACAATGCAGAAAACAGCCCTCATCCGACTGAAAACAATCCACAGCCATACTAAAGCGACCGGTTTGAACAGCGCGTCCGGCACAACACTGGCCGACCCCAATTTGAATACGTGCAGCGATATCTCCATTAAAGCCATAATGTGCCAGCACATGAAGACGTTGACGCTCAGCATCCAATTCAAAGATACAAGAACGCTCGGCACCAGATAAATGTACAGCCTGGGTAGTAATAATCTGCAATACCTCATCCAGATTCAAGGTAGAAGCAATGATCGACGAAACACGATGAATAGTTGCAAGTTCATGAACCTTGCGGCGCAGTTGCTCATCAGTTTGCTCATAGAGGCGGCCATTTTCGATATTAATAGCCACAATACCAGCCACAACCTCAACAAAACTGACCTCATCGCGCGTAAAATCGCGTGGCTCAATCGATTGTACACTCACAACACCGATAAGACGCTCAGCATTCCCAAAGAAGATAAGAGGCAGAGCCATCAGGCCGCGTAAATCCGTATGATAGGCCCGTGCTTCCGAAGCGAAGTTTACATCGGCCAGGGCATCATTGACGACCAGGGGGCGACCCTTATTGGCCACCCAACCACTATAGCCCTCGCCCAGACGCAATGCAAAATGCATACCACCAAGCGGGCGAGGGCCATTGGTTGCACGCAGAGTCAGCACGCGTTGCAGCTCATCATAAAAGAAGATAGAACACAGATCAACATGCAACTCTTCCGCTACCACCTGAGCTGTGATCTCTAGAGTCTGGTCGAGATCAGTTGCCGAGTTGCTCACCCCATTAATGCGCTGCAGAGCCATCAAACGATGTTCCAGCTGTTGCGTTGTATGCGTACTCTCAATTTTATACTGATCAGTAACGCTCTGGTAACCACGAGTGAGTGCAATAATCCCCGTTGATTGCAATTGATAGAGACGAGTAGTCACCTCAACCGATAGCTGTGGCTGTTCAGAGAAGATCAGTTTAAGTTCACTGGCAAGGGCATCAACATAGAGTTGTAAACCACTCAGACGGCCATCCAACTTCCCCCCCTGCTCTGCCAACCAGCGACCCGACTGCTCAAAACGAGCATCAAATGTCTGCGTTACCTCATCATTAGAGCCTATAAGAGCATTGAAGAGCAACCAGGCATCGCTGCCCTCTTCAGGGCCATGGCTAGCACCTGAAACACGTTGCAGGCATGCCTGCAAGCGAGCAACATGTGTATTCAACACATGCTCTACATCAGCACCTATTGTCACGTTATTTTTCCTACTCTACATCTATCAACACTAAAATAGTGTTCTTTACCACCAACCATATCACATCACCCACGTATTGTATTGTAGTTGCGCTAATTGGTAGTGTCAAGTATGTCCATGTGCTCATTCTCCCATATACAATTTCCGCAGAGAAAAATAAAAAGAGAAATTGGATATTAAAGAGTGACCAAACTCCTATGGGATGCATAAATCTTTACCCTCAAAGGGTCTTTCTCGTTCTAAGATGTGATAGTCTAAGGTAAGGGTCGGTAGTTGTTTGATTAAAAAGGTATTGCCCAAACTATGAGATGCTCACAATGCGGCCTGCCGCTTTCCCCTTCACGCATAAATTGTCCAAGGTGTGCCACACCAGTTGGAGGATCAGAGAGGCAGACCGAAATTACATATGATGCGCCATTACTTCCACAAGGCACAATTTCTTCTGCTGGACACGAGGAAGGAATTAACCAACAAGAAACGCGAAAAGAACAACCTGGTGATGGTACACAAGTTCAACCATATTTTACTATAGAAAAGCCTCAGTTACCAATGTACACACAGCAGGCAAAGGAGCAGGGACAACAACAGGGGTGGTTTCCGCCACCCCTGACATCAACGCCGACACTTACACCTTCATTTCTGCAGAAGGCTGAGCCGATAAGGACGAACAAATCGGCATTAGAGCCCAGGAGACGACAAGCAGTCCGAGGTCTAAGCATGCTCTCAGGTAAGAGTATATCAAGGACACGCCTGGGTTTTACCGTTGCTGGCCTCTGCATGGGGGTAGGAGCAATCATTCTTATTTTTGTATTTATTATGACTCAGAGTCTACATAATATAGATAGCGCAGCCCTACAAGCCGCGAATCAAAAAAATCGGGATAAAGCGAATGCTATGGTAAGCCCAAAAGTACCGCTATCCCCTTCGCCAACAATTTTAGATATAACACCAACGCCAAACACACCAGGGTCTAAATACATTGATAACATTCAAATAGGCACGACCATAAATATGAATTGAGTAGAGATCACGCAAATAACAAAAGACTTTAAGGCAGGTCAAAAGATTTATATTACAATGAATGTGAATAGCGCTGGCTACCAGGGGGCTGTTTGCCTGGATTGGTATGTACAGGACGTATTTGTCACACACTATGCATTTCCAACTACAGCAGCAGATCCAAGTTTTCCACATTCGACTGCGTGGTCGTACGCAACATTAATGAGTAAAGGGACAGGATACGTAAATGTCTCCTGGGCAACTTCTACGATATGTGCTGATAAGGTTCTGGCTCAACGTGTCGATTTTAGCGTAGGTACATAACAAACACATGCGGGAGAGGAAAATGAATTGCAGTTTTTGTGGTGCAGCTTTTCAGGTAGGGGTTGCATGCTGCCCTTTTTGCGGATCGCCAACAGCATATGCAGCACAACGGCCTGGTCAGGCAGCGCCACAGTACATCCCTGGTGCACCTCAACCTCCTATGCAACAATCACTTAATGGATTACCGGCACAAGCAATAGGAGGCCATCAACAATACCAACAAATTTCACAAAGCCAGAATTCTTACTCTAGTTCCGGTTTTGCCTATAATAATCAACAAACAATGCAACCACCATCACAAGGATCAGGAACGCAAAATATGTTCCCGCCCATACAACAATCTGGCAAGAGGCAAGCAACTCAGGCAACTAATGGGTATAATCCAGCCTCGCAATTACCCAGCAAGTTATCTGATTATAAGCCTGCCTCTACGCCTCAACAAGCAGGACTATCTGGCAACAGATTAGCCCCAACCACTACACAAAATAGTATACCTGGCTATAAGTCGGCGCAGATATCCAATACGATGCCCGGCTTAAAACTATCTCACTATGGTCAACCTTCCAGGCAGCCTGGCAAGCTATCCGACTACAAGCCCGCCCCTACACAGCCTGGCAAGCTATCCGACTACAAGCCTGCCCCTACACCTGAGCTAAACAGTTTAGCTAGCTATAATACCTTTGCCTCTATACCTGGTGCTACACCTGGCTCTTTCTCTTCCATACCTGGTGCTACACCCATTTCTCTCCCCTCTATGCCCAATGTCTCTTATTCTACTCTTTCACCATCGGCCGCACTCAATTCATTTGGGACACAATCGACATATACAAATGTACCAAACATGGCAAATACAAGCCATATGACCAATCCTTCTTTCTCTGCGCCTCCTGTCACATATGGCTCTCTTCCACAGACTGGTGCCCCACCTTCTTTCTTTGCGCCTCCTGCCGCATACAATTCTCCTACACAAACTGGTGCGCCTCCTATGTATGTAGCAGCACCAACGCAAAAAAAGAAGGCAGGAGGATTGCTGGTTGGAAGCGTCGCCGTTATCTTACTTGCTATTTGTATAGGGGCAGCTTCTATCTTTCTCACGCAAACAGCAAACACTGGCATGAACATAGCACAGGCAACGAAGATAGCCACTACCCCAGTTCCGACAGTGGCACTTATACAGGGTCCATCCGGGAATACAAGCGTGCCCACAGTATCCGCTCTCTTTAGCACGCCACAAATGGCCACGGAGATCGACGACCACGATAAGGCCAAACAGGTCACAAGCTCATTTAGCAGCGGGCAGATAATTTATGTTAGCTTTATGCTGAATAGCAAAAACCAGAAGGGCTATGTACAAGCTAAATGGTATAAAGGTAAACAACTCTATAAAGAGGTCGATTTTTCTCATGATCCAAGCAGGCCGAATGGCTATTTCAGCATGATCTATGACGCACCTACTACCGATGGTAGCGTTGAATTGTACTGGAGCACCACAGCAAACTTCAGTGATGCAAAGCTTGCACGAGTAGCACATTTCACGGTTACAGCGGCAAAATAGCGGAAAGCAAAGCTAGATACTGCAATTTTTAGTGGAGAAAGTTTATAACAACCATGCTTAGCAATACGATTGCAAGCATGGCGACCGTGATCCAGGCAAAGCGCAAGACGGCCGAATGTTGCTGGGCACGCTGTCGTAATGCGCCTACGCGTATTTCTTCGGCAGGTGACCAGTGAGCCGTGCCACAGTAGGGACATAGAGGAAACAGCTCATATGGAGGACAGAGGCGTGAGGGCTCTCTGGTAGCTCCTTTGCCATAGGAATATGAACCTATCTCATAGCGAATCTGCTCACTCTCAAAAACCGCTGTACAATGAATACAACGTAGCAGAAGATATTCAGGCCAGTCGGTCGCATGACAGCTTGGACAGGAGCGCGGCAGTCGAGTTCCAGAGACAGATTCATGAGCAGCAGGCTGCTGCCAGCGGTGGTGACAACGATGGCAATAGTACATGTGTGCATCAGTTTCAGGTGCAACGCCACGCAGCAAGCCCTGTTTTGCAAATGTTTGCGCTTCGTCTGGTGCAAGCTTATAATCTATATCGATCAAATCGACAACCACAGGCTGGCCCTGCAGGAAATCAGGGAAATCATAGTGGCGCTGCCGATCACGACGTGCTCCCGGCGAAACGTCTGTTTGTGCACGCTTTCTAAAGGGATAAGAGGCTACTGGAGCAGTATATTGAGCATGCGTACTGGCTGAACGCTGGCCGCTCTGCTCAGAATACAGGATATCATATTGCTTGCGAGCAGCCGGATCGTTCAGCGTTTGATAGGCCTGAAGAAGGAGGCGCATACGCTCATGAGCATCAGACCCTTTGTATACATCGGGATGATACTGTAGCGCTAACTTTTTGAACGCTGCTTTAATCGCGCCTGGCGGTGCATCAGTAGCAACACCCAGTAACGCATAGTAATCAGAGAAATTGTTCATTGGATAATTGTAATTTGCATGCCAGACCAGTTATTTTTGCAACTAGTAGTTTTCTAAAAAACATGTATATTATCTAGTAGATAGACGAATAACGCAACAAAAGGTTGTAAAGATGGCAAAGACTCGCGAATTCCAAGCTTTATTCTATGCATGCTCACAAGAAGGCTGCATTATTTGCCGACTGGTACAGGAAAGCACGTATCGCTACTTAGACAACTGGAAATATGAACTCTTTACCGATGTCGCACTACGCCTGGAATTGCGACGCACACAGGGATTTTGTCACACACATACATGGCAATTGGCAAATCTGGGTGCGTCGCTGCAACTGGCACAGGCATACCGTGAAATTATATCAGATGCAATAGAACAACTACAAAAAGATACTACAAGTACAACACCAGTAGCGGGAGGGTTATTGCGCCGTTTGTTCGACAATAAGCATGAGGATAGCGAGGGAAAAAGCTGTCCCGCATGCTGGCAGAAAACACAGGCCGAAGAACGTTATGTCCAGGGACTACGCCAGGCTCTGCTTGATAAAGAATTTTATCTTAGCTTCACCGCATCACGGGGCCTATGCCTGGATCATTTCCGTCTGACCTGCGAACTAAAAACGACGGACACCACCAGCAGCGAATGGCTTCCCCTATTGCGCAAAGCACAACTAGCCAGCCTACAACGCCTGGATGGGCAGTTGGGAGAACTGATTCGCAAACATGATTATCACTTCAAAGACGAAGAGCGTGGAGAAGAAATGCTTTCCTGGAAGCGTGCTGCTGCCCTTATAGCAGGAGAAGAACACCGCTTGTAGACAGTACAAGCGATGTTCCTCTCCTGCCCGTTCGCTCCTTTAGCACTTGCTCCTTTTAATATATATTTACACTCTTTTCTTATTTTGCACGGGAGAAATAGAAAAAGAGTGCAGATACATATTAAAAAAGTGCAAACATTTATGGCGTTTGCACTTTTTTATCAATATAGTCTAGTGAGAAGCACTAAGCATCGTATCGTCGTAAAAATCGGTATGTACGAAATCGCTAGCCGAAGTACTCGTACCACGGGGAAGAACACGCCAGAACTTGCCGCTCATATTGGCCCAATCATCAAGGATGCTGGTAGCATAAGCGCTACGTGTCTTTCTAGCATGTAATTCCACGATACTGCGCACAGTATCCAGTTCGTGGTTATCATCGATACGCATCGCCTCCACCAGCTCTGTATTCCAGCGACCAGCGAATTTGCCAGTGACATCCAGCACATAAGCCACGCCAGCCGACATACCTGCCCCAAAGTTACGGCCAGTTTCACCCAGGACAACAACCATACCACCCGTCATATATTCGCAGCCATGGTCACCCAGACCTTCCACGACAGCTACCGCACCACTATTACGAACTGCGAAACGCTCACCAGCACGACCGGCTGCAAAGAGATAACCTCCGGTTGCACCATAGAGAGCAGTATTGCCAAGAATGATATTATCCTGTGAGGCAAAGGTTGAAACAGCGGGAGGTGCAATCACAATTTGACCACCATTCATACCCTTCCCGACATAATCGTTTGCATCGCCGCTCAAGAGCAAGCGCACACCATGAACATTGAAAGCGCCAAAGCTCTGTCCAGCTGAACCGCGCAAATTACAGGTGATGCTCACACCGGGCAGGCCAGCATTGCCATAGCGACGAGCAATCTCGCCAGATAAGCTCACGCCAATCGAGCGATCATAATTATGGATCTCATGCTGCACTATCACACTACTCTCGGCATTTAGAGCAGGGACAGCCTCTTCCAACAGTTGCAGCGCAACGGGAGAATCCGGTACCGATGTCTGCGTACCATTTACAGAAGTCACGGGCAGCGACACGAGCAGAGGCGCAACCTCCACCTCGCTCCCTTCTTTCGCCTGGAGCATATCGCCACGACCGATAACATCCTCTAAACGCGACACCCCAAGCTGCGCCAACCAGGTACGTACCTCTTCAGCAACCAGGGTCAAGTAGTTAATCAAGAACTGTGGACGACCAGTAAACTTGGCACGCAAATCTTCGCGCTGCGTCGCAATACCAGTTGGGCAAGTGTTAAGGTGACACTGGCGAGCCATATCGCAGCCAAGGGAGACCAGAGCAGCAGTCCCAAAGGCAAATTCCTCGGCACCGAGCATTGCCCCAACAATAACATCGCGGCCAGTTTTAAAACCACCATCGACACGCACTTTTACACGCTTACGCAGGCCATTCTTCACCAGAACTTGCTGCGCCTCCGCCAGGCCACGTTCCCACGGCATGCCAGCATGTTTGATGGACTGAATAGGCGAGGCACCAGTACCACCATCATGACCACTTATCAAAACATAATTTGCATGACCCTTGGCAACACCAGCCGCAATAGTACCAACACCAGCCGCAGAGACTAGTTTCACCCCGACGCGAGCGGTCGGATTTATCTGATGCAGATCATAAATCAACTGAGCAATATCTTCGATACTATAAATGTCGTGATGGGGGGGCGGTGAGATGAGCGAAACACCAGGAGCAGTAAGGCGCAACCGAGCAATAAAAGGTGAAACCTTCGATGGTGGCAACTGACCACCTTCACCAGGCTTCGAACCCTGCGCCATCTTAATCTCCAGCTCTTGAGCGCGGACCAGGTATTCGGGTGTCACCCCGAAACGAGCCGAGGCAAGCTGCTTGATTTTACTGCTTACAGGATAGCCCTCGAATGTTTCATGGTACCAATTCGGGTCTTCACCGCCTTCGCCCGTATTATTGCGCCCACCAATACTATTCATAGCAGCCGCAATCGTTTTATGGGTTTCGGGGCTCAGCGCACCAACAGACATAGCAGAAACCACAAAGCGTGCGCGGATCGACTCCATCGACTCCACCTGCTCTAAAGGAATAGGAGTGGTGGGCACGAACAAGAGCAAGTCGCGCAAAGCCGTGGCAGGGCGATTATAGACCAGCGAGGTATACTGCTGATAATCCTCCCACGAGCCGCTCTGAGCAGCTTTCTGAAGCGCACGTATGATTAAAGGATTATATGCATGATATTCGGCATCGCGGCGGAACCGATAGCGTCCCAGGTCGGCCAACTTGCGCCTGCGATTAGGCTGCTCCGCGACCACCGGCTCTTGCTGGAGAGATGTACAAAGAGCAATTAATTGCTCCGCCACAGTGGAGAAAGACACGTTCCCGACAATAAAAGTTGAGCCAGCAAAGCAACGCTCAACGAACTCAGGTGCCAGGCCAAGCACCTCAAACTGGCCAGCGCCAATGATATTGCGCAAGGTCGAGATACCCATACGCGCCATCACCTTACACAAACCATCCTCGACAACATGGATATAGCGCTCAACCGCCATTTCTTTTGTTATATGCTCCAGACGACGTTCACCGGCCAATGCACGCACACTTGCAAACGCCAGCACAGGCACAATAGCCTCAGCTCCATACCCCAGTACAAGAGCAATCTGATGAATATCACACACAGTACCCGTTTCGCAGATAAGTGATGCATGGGTACGCAAGCCATGCAGAATCAGCGCACGATTTACAGCTCCAACAGCAATCACCGCAGGAATAGGAGCTTTATATGGAGAGGCATCGCGATCACTCAAGATAAGCAGAGTAGCACCAGCATTAATAGCTGCAATAGCTTCTTGTTCAAGGCGCGACAGAGCCATCTCTAAACCAGCAGGTCCAGCCGCAACTTCAAATGTCGTAGCAAGAATGTGTGAGCGGAAGCGTTTATCATCCAATTGTTGCAGCGACACCAGTTGAGCCTCTGTCAAAAGAGGAGTTTTCGAATGTAACAGATGAGCATGTTCGGGCGTTTCAGTCAACAAGCTTTCACGCCGGCCCATATAGGTATCCAGAGACATCACAACCCGCTCACGGAGAGGATCGATAGGAGGATTGGTCACCTGTGCAAAACGCTGGCGGAAGTAGTCCGCAAACGAGCGCGTCTCATGAGACAGAGCCGCTAACGGTGCATCATCGCCCATACTCCATGTTGGCTCTTTATTATCAGTAAGCATGGGACGCAGAACCATCTCGACATCCTCATGTGTATACCCAAAGAGTTGTTGACGTGAGAACAAGTCACTAGCCTCAAAAGGTATTTCAGACGAGGAAAAAGAAGGAACTGGCAAATGAATCAGATGGGTATCGAGCCATTGCTGATAGGGTTGGCGCAGGGCCAGGGCTTCTTTAATCTCACGATCACGCATAAACAGACCGTGTTCAAGGTCAACAGCAATCATCTCGCCAGGTCCAAGCCTGCCCTTCTCGACCACATCTTGTGGATCAATAGAGACGACACCGACCTCGGAAGCGAGGATTAGCACACCCTGTGTAGTCAGCACATAACGAGCCGGGCGCAAACCATTGCGATCAAGGGCAGCCCCAACCATACGACCATCGCTAAAGACAAGCGCAGCCGGACCATCCCATGGTTCAATAAGTCCCGCATGATACTCACACCAGGCGCGTTCAGCGTCATTCAGCTCGGTATCATGCTCCCAGGCAGGGGGAACAAGCATTTGCATACAATGCAGAACATCGCGACCGGAGGCAGCCAAAAATTCGAGCACATTATCGAGTTGACCAGAGTCGCTTGCAGTCTGAACAACCGGGAGAAGATCCCGCATTTGACTATCCCATAACGGAGAAATCAAAGCGGCCTCACGCGCTTGCATCCAATTCACATTACCCCGTACAGTATTAATTTCTCCATTGTGGGCCAGTAAGCGCATAGGTTGAGCAAGGGACCAGGCAGGGAACGTATTTGTGCTGTAGCGCTGATGAAAAACAGCCAGTGCGCTCACATAGCGGGGATCTGCCAGATCGAGATAAAAGTGAGCAAGATCATGTGGAGCCAGCAGTCCCTTATGCACCAGAATAGTATTAGAAAGTGAAGGGATATAGCAGTCCGTAATCTGTGCCTCAGTAAGTCTATGCTCAATTAAGCGGCGGGCATAATATAACGCCTTCGTATATTGATCGGAAGGCAGCTCAGTGGGGCATGAAAGAAGTACTTGCGCAATTTCTGGCGCATTTGCCCTGGCATTAGTGCCAAGAACATTATAATTA
This sequence comes from uncultured Chloroflexia bacterium, assembly GCA_963850365.1. Classification (GTDB taxonomy): domain Bacteria; phylum Chloroflexota; class Ktedonobacteria; order Ktedonobacterales; family Ktedonobacteraceae; genus Dictyobacter. The sequence goes on along the minus strand of CAWKKX010000005.1, from coordinate 247,796 downwards.
ATAGGAGGAGTGCGCCAACCTAGAAACACCAGGCCAGCATCGGCCAGGGTCAGCTCAATAATCTCACGGCAACGTAAAGAATGCTCACTTCCACGAACAGGTAAAAAGACCATACCAACCGCAAGAGCTGCAGGATTAGCGACAGAAATGTGCTGTTTCTCAAGCTCCTCAAGAAGCAATGCTCTAGGAATTTGTGTCAGGATGCCGGCACCATCGTATGCCTCAGCTTCTGCATCCTGCGCACCACGGTGCGTAAGGCGAGCAAGAGCAGCGAGTGCAGTTTGGACAAGCGCATGGCTTGCCTCGCCGGAGACTTGGGCTAAGAAGCCCGTACCGCAGGCATCATGTTCCCAGCGGCTATCATAAAGTGGATACATTGTACACGCAGGTGTGGTGGCCTCATGCTTGTGCGTCATGCATTGCTCTCCCAAAAATGACTATCTTGCTGAATGCTAAGAGGCGCCGGCACTGGAGCCAGAGGGTTCGACGAGCGGTCAATGGCCGTCGAAATCATTTTTACTGGTCTGGGTACTCACGAGAGGAAACACTAATCGATAAAAAAACAAAGGCACAAGGAGCACGCCGTCTTACAGCGATGGAATGACTGAGCGCCATAGCCCAAAGAAAATGGGTAACATTACATCTTGTTGTGAGAGTATAGCACACAACTCAGTATTCGAACAAGTCCTGTGTATGTGGAAAATGCCTATACTGTTCAATCAGTGATAGTATATTTTCAACCCCTCCTTCTTTTATCTCTTGAATGATAAGGTGAGATCATTATCATTTTACCACTAAAAAACTGCGAGTGAAAGTCACAAGTTTTTGTACCAGAGCTTCTTGTTTTATTGCACATTTTTGCACTTTGACCAATCATTGCGCAACATGCAATGATTGGTCAAAGTGCAAAAATGTGCAATAAATAGTTTAACGAACAGCCTGATGCATAAATTGAGCTGCAACGCCAATAGCGATAACAACAAGTGCAATCGCAATAACAACAAGTGCTGCAGTCACAAGCTGCTGACGCCAGGTACTCGGCTCCGCCTTCTCAGGGACATAGGGAACAGGGACCACCTCATCCAAATTCCGCAGAGCGTCCCACATCTCCTGCATCGACTTATAACGTTTCTCGGGGTCGCGGCGAATCGCCTTCATAATCACCGTCGCCAATTCAGGAGACAGATCGGGGCGCAGTTTCAGAATAGAAGGAGGGTCCTGAGTAGCATGTTGATTCATCACAGCAAAGACATTTTCGCCCTCAAAAGGAGTATGACCACTTAACATCTCGTAGAGCATCACCCCAACAGCATAAATATCCGAGCTAGCGGTCCCGCGCTCACCCTTAATCTGTTCAGGGGCCATATAATCGGGAGTTCCGACCGTGCCAGTCAGGCCACGCCAGGTCACGCGACGTGCCCCTTCAAGCAGGGCCACGCCAAAATCGATCAACTTAACAGTGCCATCATCCTCAACCATAATATTTTCTGGCTTAATATCGCGATGGAAGATCCCATGCTCGTGGCAATAGACTAAAGCGTCACAAATCTGCAGAGCATAGCGTAGAGCCTCAGAAGTGGGAAGAGGGTTACCATCATGCTCTTCTAGTATCTCGCGTATATTGTGGCCCTCAATATACTCCATCACCAGATACTCATCGCTACGCTTCTCGCCGATATTGAGCATATGTTGAATGTTGGGATGATTCACGCGATTGCCAATCTCAGCTTCGCGTTTATAGCGCTCGTAAACTCCAATATTGCCAATCAGATCATCATTGGGGAATTTCAAGACAACGGTTCGCGTGCTGTGCAGATCTCGGGCGAGATAAACGCGACTCATACCACCATGTCCAAGCATGCGGATAATCTCATAATGATCTATCTGAGCACCTGGCGTATATGCTAGTGTCATAAATTCTACACATTCTTCTCTATGAAAACAGGCAGTAGTAGCGTAACGCCCAAAGTATAGCATACAGAAATGCAAACACCAAGGGTAAAACTGCCCAAATTCCTCTGTCACAGGTGGAGAAAATACGCATCAGGCACCTGCTTTTATCTAGCTTAGCAGGCACCTGATCGATAATCCAGAGAAGCGCGATAAGAACTTAGTCTCCGCTACCTGTGCTTAAAGTAACTTCTTTTTTCTCTTTATAATCCTCCGGGTGTAAGATGGGAGTACCAGTCACCAGCTTGCGTCCATAAAGGAAGCCGAAACCGATGATCAACCAGAACAGAGAGAAACCAATAGCAATGATTACGTTTGTCTGTGCAGCACCACCCTGAGTGATTGCAAAGTAAACGACACCGACCAGCATGCCAATATTGAGGATTGCACCCAGGATAGGCGCAATCAAAGTACCGAACATGCCACGGTTAGGAACACCAGCGAAAGCAACCATGCAGACAATACAAGTCAAGCCATAAAGGATAAATGTACCAATATTCGAGATAAGAGCAACCTGCACCAGATTATTGGCGTTAAGAACGCCGTAAGAGCCAAACACAGCAGAGAGAATGGTAAGCACAATAACGCCAATATGAGGAGTGCGATACTTGCCATGAAGGAAACCGAAGACCGCAGGCAGCTCAGCATCTTTGCCCATTGCATACGTCACACGCACACCAGTGTTGAGGCAGGAAAGTGCAGTACCAACCAGAGCAATAACCACACTCACAGCCAGAATAGCTGCGAAGGCTGTACCGAAGCTACCACCGAAGATCTGAGCCATGATCACCAATAGGGGCAATAGAGGCGAAAGCCGCATCAAAACCCTTAATCACATGACCAGTGGCATCTTTGGCAGTATAGTAATCACCCATAGAGAAGTTTGCAGCGAAGTACTCAAAGAAGTAGAAGATAACAGCCTGAATAATCAACGACAGAATTACACCGCGTGGAATATCGCGCTGTGGGTTTTTCGTCTCAGCAGCAAGCGCTGTAGCGGACTCGAAACCGACGACAAGCAAGATAGCAATCGTTGACTGATACAGGAAACCGTTGAAATCGTGTGGTAGCAATACACTCAAAGCATTAGGATGAGCATAAGGAAGCGCGGGATGTTGGAGACGGAAAACAATAGCGACAATACCGAAAGAAAGCAGAGCGATGATCTGGAGCACGTTGATGACAATATTAGCCACCGTAGAGCCAGTCACACCAATATAAGCGATAGCACCAACAACAACTGAAAAGACCACACAAAGTACAATTAACTGAAATGGATTGCCAAAGCCGGGCACAAAGAAACCGATCAGATACGCTAGCACGCTACCCATGAAAGCGACCATCACACCAGGATAAACCCAATAATAGAGGTGCGAGGCCCAACCAACAATAAATTTGGCTAAACGAGCAAACTTAAAAGCACTATGCTCTTCTTTATGCAGAACTGCAACTTCTGCATAATAGTACGAGCTACCAGTACCTGCCTCAGGATAACGTCTGGCAAGTGATGCATAGGCGACGGCGGTCAACAGTGCAATAACGGTTGCAATAAACACGGACGCCCACATACTTGTTGCACCAGTACCAGATTGGGATTCAAAAGTGGTCCAGAGGAAGGCTCCGGGCGCAATTAGCGCCATAGCATTGATAGTTACACCGGTGAGGGAAAGGGTCGGCTTCATTCCGGTTTCGCTTGCCTGAGCTGCCATGTAGTTCTCCTTCTTGTCTATGTCTCTTACGTCATGATATTTGTGGCATCATTACCACAGGACATAGCGGCGAAGCTGGGGCGAGAGAGAGAGGTGCAGCCATTGCACCGCTCGCGGCTTCTCTATAATGATGATGAGAGCGATGATAGATGCGTGACAATAGAGTATATGCATAAAACTGCATATGCGTTTATAGGTCCACACACCTTAAGATATAGTCAAAAATACCTATATGAGAAGTATACAAATTACCTATGTAAAAAAGAACATGCAAATTAGCAGAAGCAAGGATGTCCCTTTTTGTGCAACGTGCACAGTTTCCACAAAAAATAGGCTCAATATTCGCTCAAAAAAATGAATGGAATACTAAAAATTCTCATTTAACCTACCGCGACTATATAAATTTTGCATATACACGCTTGTGCACACTACACACTATATATAAACACATAGAAAACAAGAATGTGTTAGAATAATGTGGACAGTGCACACAGTTCCGACTGTTCCCACTGCTACACACGATTCAGCCACAATGGGTGTGGCGGCAATAAACAAAAAGTTGATATATTCTCCAGCAGACAAAGATGTACAGCAAGGATGCAAGAATGTACAGCTCTACCAATAGACACGTTTATACACCGTAAGGACAAAACATGTCGGAATTAGATTACCGCCGCGAGAAAGATGCACCACTCCGTCACGACATACGTACATTAGGAAATGCCCTGGGGAGGGCAATCCAACAGTATGGCGGCGAGAGAGTCTTCAAAACTGTAGAACAACTGCGCAGCAACTGTAAACGTCTGCGTGACTATACCGAACGCCTAGAGCAAGCGTCACCCCTCGAAAGACTTCAATTCCAGGGGGAGATCGACACGCTTACGCAGGAGATTGCCCATATCGTCAACAATTGCGACCTGGATACAGCAATCGATGTCATCAGGGCTTTTACTGTCTATTTCCATTTAGTCAACACAGCAGAACAATATCATCGTACACGTCGCCGCCGCATTCACGAAATCGATCCCAATAATAGACCACAACACGGTTCTATTGAGGCTCTTATCACCTTCTTCAAGAAGAACAAGCTTGATGCAGCCATATTACAGCCATTACTCGACCATCTGGCAATCGATTTAGTTTTCACTGCTCACCCAACCGAAGCGACCAGGCGCAGTTTGATTACGAAAGCACAACATGTGGCCCGCTTGCTGGCGGTCAATGATCATAAAGAGCTCATGACGCCACACGAACAGGCACAATGGCAACAAGATCTCGACACCGTCATCGATCTCTTATGGCGAACCGATGCGGTACGACAGGTGCGACTACAACCAATCGACGAGATCAAGATGGGTATTTCCTATCTTGACGAGATTCTCTACGATGCACTGGCGGATCTTTATAGCAAATTTGAAGATCTCTTACACAAAACGTATCCACAGTTGAGCATCCCACCTTTCTTGAGGATTGGTTCCTGGATTGGCGGCGACCAGGACGGCAACCCATTTGTCGGGCCGCAGACCATGCTCACGGCGCTACATCTCCAGCGCGGCTATGTGATTGATCATTATCGTACCGCTCTCTCCAATCTGGCACGCGAGTGTTCTCAATCGGTAAATCATGCACACATCTCGCCCGCTCTACAGCAATCGCTGCAATACGATAGAGAGTGCCTGCCCGACTATGCACAAGAACTGGGAGAGCAAAGCAAGCTAGAACCCTACCGCGCAAAATTCTCGTTCATGTGGAAACGACTGGAAGTGATACGGGAAAAGCCGCTGGAAGCATCTACTCTGGTGATCCGTACAGCACATGGGGCCAGACAAGAGCAAAAAAGGCCTGGCGATTATCAAAATGCAGCTGACATGCTTGCCGATCTGCATCTGGTGCGAGAGAGTCTACTGGCAGATGGAGAGCGTGCGCTCGCACACGGTCCACTCCTGAAACTTATACGGCAGGTGGAGATCTTTGGCTTCTACTTTGCTGCACTCGATGTGCGGCAACATAGCGAGCGGCACGCCGCGGCACTGGCCGAGTTGTTACGTGTCACAGGCCTATGCAGCGATGATTATATGCTTATGAACGAAGAGAAGCGCATTGCGATACTGGAACACCTTTTGCAAGACCCGCGTATTCTTAGCCGGCCAGGACTACAGCTCAGCGAGGAAACTAGCCACATCCTCAATACTTTCCATGCTATCTGGCAGGCACGCGAAACTTTCGGGGCTCAAGCTATCAGCTGCTACATTATAAGCATGACACATACCGTGAGCGATATACTGGAAGTGCAGTTTTTGTGTAAAGAGGTGGGTATCTTCGATCTTCCCATCGTGCCGCTATTCGAAACCATTGCTGACTTACGCGGCTGTACAGAGATTCTGCAGCAGGTATTTGACAAGCCTGTCTATCGTCACTATGTTGAAAGCTGCCACGATGTACAACAGGTAATGCTTGGTTATTCGGATAGCAGCAAGGACGGGGGTATCCTGACCTCAAGCTGGGAGCTCTACCAGGCACAAAGCAGGCTGGCCGATGTAAGCCAACAACGCGGAATCGGCATTACAATCTTTCATGGTCGCGGCGGTGCGATTGGTCGTGGAGGAGGCCCGATCTATGAAGCCATACTCGGACAACCCCCACGCTCCGTCAATGGGCGTATGCGCATCACCGAGCAAGGCGAGATGCTCGCCTTCAAATATGGGCAGTATGATATCGCAATGCGCAACATGGAACTGGTTGTTGCCGGTGTCGTGCAAGCGAGCATACCAGATGAGCACGTCATCGAGACACAGATACATCCACAGGCAACACAGGAATGGCTCAGTTGCATGAATCAGCTCTCGGAGAGCGCACACGCACGCTATCGCAAACTGATCTATGAAGACCCATCCTTCTTAAACTTCTTTGAGCAGGCAACACCTATCCTGGAATTAGGCTGGCTCAACATAGGCTCTCGACCAGGACGACGTACAATGAGCCGCGCAATTGAGGATCTACGGGCGATCCCCTGGGTCTTCTCGTGGATGCAGAGCCGCTATGTCTTGCCCAGCTGGTATGGCGTTGGGGGAGCACTGGAAGAATATATCAATGAGCAACCAGAGCGCCTTCTGCAACTGCAATATATGTACCGTCAATGGCCATTCTTACGTGCATTTCTAGATAATCTACAAATGACGCTCTCAAAGGCAGATATGCCAATTGCACGCTACTATGCGATGCTTGTAGGTGACGTAGAACTTCGTGAGCGCATCTCGTGCGAGATCCAGCAAGAGTATGAGCGCACACGGCAGATGGTCATTAACATTGTGGGTGGCAAACATCTTCTAGATAATGCTCCTGTCTTGCAAGAGTCGATCAAGCAGCGCAATCCTTATGTGGACCCATTAAGCTACTTCCAGGTCACTCTGCTCCGACGGTTACGTGCACTGGGCGGCCCTCTCACGCTCAGCAAAGATGAGCGACAAGGGGCCACAGCAGAGGAGCAAGAGCGTGCGCAACTTACCTATGCTGTACTTCTAACGATCAACGGCATTGCGGCGGGGGTACGTAACACAGGCTAACCTGACATATACCCCAACGACTGCAACTATTACTTAACAAGTATGTTTCTCTGTGAGAAAAGGCTGTTATTAACCATAGTGCATAATAATGTGTATTATGCACTATGGTTAATAACAGCCTGGAGACTACTTTTTAGGAGTGATAGTAGCCTGGGGGGTTCCACCAGAAGTAACCGTTGGAGTGGCATCACCAAGGTTGATGGTGGTGTCGTCAAAGGTTTTGAGATTGACTACACTATTGGGGCCACTGCTATATGTCACAGTGACGGTATCGTTGGGCTGAACGAGCGGCAGTTTGGGTGAGAGCGACAGGTTAGCGGTGAAGATAACATGTTGCCCGGCTATCTGCAAATAGTAGACAGTGTTGGTGCCCTGCTGCACTACGGATATACGTTGTACTTTACCAGTTATCGACAGAGGCACATTGCTGGTTGTGGTACTGCTATTTCCGTTGCTACCTTGCTGAGTAAGCCACTGCTGATAATCGCGCAAAGCTGAAGGAAGATCAGGGTCAAACTGCACGTTATTTCCATTGAGTTCCCTGGCATCCACCATACCAACGGCCTGGAAGATGTCACCACTGGCAGTTTGTTGAGAATAGATAGCAACCCAGGTAGGCGTATTATAGATCTGATAGAGCTGCACAGTCGCCACCGTATAATTACGGATGTTGGCACGAGTGGATTGGAACGTCTTCGTCACATTATCGCCAATACCCAGGCCAGCGGCTTTGGGATAGAAGTGTGCCTCATTTTTATGTGTATCAAAGAGGAATACACCCGTGCTCGAATTATCATTTAGCGAAGATGAAGTCATGGGGATAAGCCAGACGGGCTGATCCACATTATTGTAGAGCAATTCTGGATCGCTGGCAGGAGCCTGCTGACCGAGGCCAGAAGGATTAAACCAGGGAGCAGCATTATAGAGTCCCCACCATTGTAAGTATTGTGTCACCGTCTGTGCCGGTAAAACGCGGTCAACCCAGGCGGGTACGTTCTGTGGTTGGTATTGCTTAATAACACCTGTATGCGCATCCACAATAAGCACTTCGGTCAACGCATCGCCAATATAACCACGCGTAGGTTGCATAAGAGAAATTGTCCAGTAGGGATGGAGGCTATCATCCAATTCCAGAGTTGGGTCAACCAGGCGACCATAGGTATAGCCACTCAGGTAGACATGGCGCAGCAGATCTTGATTGAGTAGAGCGCCAGGCAGGTAGGCAATGCTAGATTGTGATTCGGTATGTAGTTGTGGCGGCTGCTGAGGGTCCTCGGCATCAACCATCACAAAACCAGGGGTTGCTGGATTAGAAAGATTGATGAATAAATTATTATAACTCAGTTGCGCTACGTAATAGAGATGATGATTGATCGACTGTAACGCATAGCTGTTGGGATCGAGACTATAGGCTGAACCAAGGTTTTGGCTGTTCGAGCCCAATATTTGTTGACCTTTATAAGAAGCAATACTTTGACTTACTAACACGATATTCTTTGCATCCGTTGGAGGTAGGTTGGGAGAAGACTCCACTATCACATGGGGGATAGCAGCCAATACCTTTGCATTTCCATCAAACCAGGTTGTGAAAATTGAGATCAGTAATGAAGCCCCAATACCCAGGACGCCCACAACAACCAGACCAAAGATGCCCGCAGCAATCGAACGACGTGAAGCATTCGCGGGAATACTACGCCCGGTTGAAGCCCCTCGCATATTGCCGGTCAGCCCTGCCTCCATAACACTAAAGGCCTGACCAGAGAACGCGAACAGATTCGCAATACTACTGATGAATAGCGGCCACAAGATCCATTGCCAACCCCACAAAGGGCCAGTAAGGGCAGGCATTGAAAAGTAGAGAATCAGGAGACAGAAGAAGTAGTTGAATATAAAGAAGCCAATAAACCAGCGTCCAAACTTCTTTGAATTAAAAGCTTCGCGGCGTCCAAACCCCAGACGCCCCAGTGTAAGAATCCCCATCACAAGTAGAGATCCAATCAGGGCCAGTAGGAAGACCACCATAAAGTCACTCCTCATAATGTAATTAAAGGGCAACAATAATTTCGTCAACAGACATAACATTTTGCTATAAGTTTTTATAGCATACTGCTATTTCTCTTGTCAAGCTAATGCCTACTTTCCCACGTTCTCGCTTGATGAGTTTGTGTAACTTCTTCGCCCTCAGAACCGCTTTTACAATATTTCCATTGTACATCATTCTTTGCACATAATACACAGCGGAAGGCTTGTAAAAATCAAGAAACGGGTGCGTACACCGAAAGTGATGGGAAGCAAGCATGCTCTTATGATTACGAAGCGTGTGTGTAGTCACCATAATGGTTATGAATATACTGTACATGACTCACATTTATTTAGAGGCAAGCAGCGTTGACTTTTTACAGGGTGGGTGGTAGTCTAAATGTAGACAAGAAAAATATAAGATGACCCGCGTTGAGCGAAAAAGTACGAGGACGACAACCGACAGCGATCCGAAAGAGAGTGAGAGTTCGGAATGGTGATGAGTACTCAGAACGCATTCGTGAGCGGCTGGCCGAAGAAAGTCATCGTTTGCATACAAAACCGTTAGGAGCGCTCTACTCAGATGTAGTATCAGCGCAGACAAAATGCAAAAGATGACAAGTAGGACAGGTGAGTGGTTCCCACGTAGTAACAGAACCAGAAAAAAAGTGGTCACTGTCATTTCGGATACAATGTTGTACAAATGATGCTTGAGAGCAGATAGTGACAATCAGGGTGGCACCACGGGTATAGCAACGAATGGGGTCGTGGACTCCAGCGCCAACTATTCTCGTCCCTTCATTGCAAATGGGAGGGACGAGATTTTTTTGCCTCGCTCCTTCCATACTATTCCAACTTTTTCTTTATTTCTGCTTCTTTATGGCTTGTCGTATGAGGCCAGCCAGGAAGCAGAGAGCAAATAGTCAGGAAGAAGAGGGGCAACAGCATGCAAGCAGTACAAGTGATATCCAATCCTCAGTTCAACACAGGACGTGCCGGATACGGCACACTGACTCTGGCCGATGGGACCAGCATTGAAGGCAAGTCCTTTGGTTACGAGAATGGAAAAGCCGGAGAAGTCGTCTTCAGTACAGGTATGGTTGGCTATCCAGAAGCAATTACTGACGCTTCTTTTAGCGGTCAGTTGTTAGTACTTACCTACCCACTCGTGGGCAACTATGGGGTGCCTGAAAAAGCCTACTGGGAAGATGAGTGCATACGCATTTCAGGCTTAATCGTCTCAAACTATATCGATACACCATTCCATGCGCAAAGCAAAATGACGCTCAGTACATGGCTAAAGCAAGAAAAAATTCCGGCCCTGGAGATTAAAGATACTCGCCTGCTTACACAGCATATTCGCGATAATGGTGCAATGCTCGGAAAAATTACATTTGATAGTGACCTTCCCTTTTATGATCCAGATCAGGAAAATCAGATCCAAAAGGTATCAACACAGCACGTTAGCAGGGCGGGACAGGGAAAGAAAACGATTGCACTGCTCGACTGTGGGGCAAAACGCAATATTCTACGCTGTCTGCTTAAACGAGATGTTGAAGTAGTCACCGTGCCCTGGAATTGGGATCTGTTTGCGGCACAGAATGATTTTCACTTTGATGGCATTATTATATCGAACGGGCCTGGCAACCCAAAACTAGCAACAGCGACAATTCAGACGATTCGTACTGCCCTGGAAAACAAGATTCCGACACTCGGAATCTGCATGGGTAATCAGCTCTTGACCCTGGCAGCCGGTGGCGACACGTACAAAATGAAATTTGGGCATCGCAGTCAGAACCAGCCATGCATCATGCAAAACACCCAGCGCTGCTACATCACGACACAAAACCATGGCTTCGCGGTGAGCGAAATTCCCCCAGGTTTTGAGCCCTGGTTCACCAATGCCAACGATGGCAGTAATGAAGGCATCAAGCACAGTTCTCAACCATTTATGTCAGTCCAATTTCACCCTGAGGCGGCCCCAGGTCCAGTAGATACTGAATGGGTCTTTGACTACTTCCTGGAGAAGATCTGATGGAACACATACGCAAAGTACTTATTCTGGGGTCCGGGGCTCTCAAGATCGGGCAGGCAGGCGAATTCGACTATTCTGGTTCACAGGCACTCAAAGCCCTCAAAGAAGAGGGCGTACAGACTATCCTGATCAATCCAAATATCGCTACCATACAGACCTCGAAGCTGTTGGCAGACCGAGTCTACTTCCTACCCGTCACGACGTTCTTTGTCGAAAAGATCATCGAGCGCGAAAAGCCTGATGGCATCCTGCTGGCATTCGGGGGCCAGACGGCGCTCAATTGCGGCATCGAGCTTTATGAGCAAGGCATCCTTGCCCGGCACAACGTTGCCATTCTAGGGACACCAATCTCCGCCATTATACTTACCGAGGACCGGCAGAAGTTCGCCGAACATTTGCATAAGATAGATATTCCTACGCCGCGCAGCCATAGCGCCACAACACTCGCAGATGCCTTGGAACTGGGCGAGCAAATCGGTTTCCCGGTCATGATACGTGCCGGCTTTGCACTCGGTGGACAAGGTTCGGGTATTGCACAGAACCGAGACGAGCTAGAACATATCGTAAGCAACGCATTCTCTTTTGCGCCCCAGGTGCTTGTCGAACAATACCTGCATCATTATAAAGAAGTCGAATACGAAGTTGTACGCGACCGCTATGACAATTGCATCACTGTCTGTAATATGGAAAACATGGACCCGCTGGGCATCCACACAGGTGAATCCATCGTTATAGCTCCCAGTCAAACGTTGAGCAACGACGAATATCACAAGCTGCGAGCAGCCTCAGTAGCCATTGTACGCAGCCTGGGCATCGTCGGCGAATGCAATGTACAATATGCGCTTGATCCGGTGAGCGCAGAATACTATGTCATCGAAGTCAACGCACGGCTGTCGCGCAGTTCCGCCCTGGCCAGTAAAGTCACAGGCTATCCTCTGGCATATGTTGCAGCTAAGTTAGCACTGGGGTATGGGCTGACCGAGATTCCCAACAAAGTCACAGGCGTCACCCAGGCCTGTTTTGAGCCCAGCCTGGACTACCTTGTCGTCAAAATACCACGCTGGGATATAGAGAAATTCAAAGGGGCGGATGAGACAATTGGCACAGGTATGAAATCGGTGGGCGAGGTGATGGGCATCGGGCGCACATTCGAAGAGGCCTATCAAAAAGCCCTGCGCATGCTCGAAAAGAACATCGAGGGCGCACTACCACCCGATAGCTACTTTTTCTCTAATGATGAGGTAAAAAAATATCTTACGACACCAACTCCGAAAAGAGTTTTTGCCATTGCAAAAGCCCTGCAAGCTGGCTATGAGATACACGAGATACATGAGATCACCGGCATTAATCCCTGGTTTTTACAACGCATCAAACATATCGTAGACATAGAACAGAGTCTTACGCTAGAGAGTACGTTGGACACAGACAAACTGTGGGAACTAAAACAAATTGGCATATCGGATAAGCGTATCGCAGAGCTCACAGGCAAAGAAGAGCTAGAAGTACGTACATTACGCAAGCAAGCAGGAGTGTTACCAGCGATTCTGCAGATCGACACGCTCAGCGCAGAGTTTCCATCAGAGACCAACTACCTCTATCTAACCTATAATGCGCACCATAATGATATCAAGCCAAGCGCGAACGATGGCGTCATTGTACTAGGTTCGGGACCATATCATATTGGCTCATCCGTCGAATTCGACTGGACCAGTGTTAGCACAGTCGAAGCACTTAAAAAACACGGCAAACGCTCGATTATCATTAACAGTAACCCCGAAACAGTCTCCACAGACTACGATGTATCGGATCGGCTCTACTTTGAAGAGCTGACCTTTGAGCGCATCGCCGACATCTACGACTTCGAAACGCCATATGGTTTGATCGTCTCAGTGGGAGGACAGACGCCTAATAATCGTGCACAGGTACTCAGAAAGTATGGCTGCCGCCTGCTTGGGACCAGAGCCTCAAATATCGACCGGGCAGAGAATCGCGACACATTCTCGCACTTGCTGGACACGCTTGGGATCAAGCAACCAACGTGGAACAGCTTTGTAACCCTTGAGGAGCTAGCAGCTTTTGCCGATGATGTGAGCTATCCCGTCCTGGTACGACCATCATATGTACTATCCGGCAGCGCCATGAAGATATGCGACACCCCAGAAGAGCTGACATACTACGCCCAGCAAGCGGCGGTCCTCTCGCCAGAGCATCCAGTCACCGTCTCAAAATTCTTCGAATACGCACGGGAGGTCGAATTTGATGCAGTAGCACAAAATGGGGAAGTCAAAGCCTTCGTTATCTCCGAGCACATCGAGAATGCAGGCGTGCACTCTGGCGATGCCACCATTGTGCTTCCCCCCCAGACCATCAGCAGCACAATTCAGGAACAGATCACAGAGATCGGACGCAAGATCGTGCAGGCGCTCGAAATCACAGGCCCGGTCAACATTCAATTCCTGGTCAAAGATGGGCAAGTCTACGTCATTGAAACCAACCTGCGTGCCTCACGCACCTTCCCTTTCATATCCAAGGTCACCGGCATTGATTTCATTGACATGTTTATTCGCACGCTCTTCGAGGCTGACATTCCAGTCGAAACAAGCGCAACATTAAACTTTGTCGCCATTAAAGCGCCACAGTTCTCATTTTCGCGCCTCAGCCACGCTGACCCGGTCCTGGGCGTAGAGATGTCTTCGACGGGCGAAGTGGCTTGCTTCGGTGAAGATGTTGAAGAGGCTTACCTCAAAGCCATCATCGCAACTGGAGGAAGAGTTCCGCACAAAGGTATATTCGTCAGTATGAGCGGAGAAGAGAAACATGCAGCGTTAGAACCGAGCCTATCCCAATTGCAGGCATTGAATGTGCCGCTCTATGCGACAAAAGATACCTGGCAATTTCTGCGGGAACATGGCCTGGAGGCTACCTTGCTCCATGGGGTTGAAGAGCAGGAAGAACCAAACGTTAAGAGCGCTTTCTACAAGCAAGAGGTAGATCTAGCCATCATTGTCGTTGCGGGCCGGCTACAAAAAGACTTCGACGAAAACTACATCATGCGGCGGCTGGCAATCGATAGCAATATCTATCTCATCACCAAGATCAAGCAGATGCGCCCCTTTATAAATGCCCTGGTCAAGAAAGACCTGGCCACCATCCCCATCAAAGCGTGGGATGAATACCAGGTCAAGGGACAGCAAGCACCCCTTGCCAGTACATCGCGATAAGCCCAGGAGATGCTGAACTTACAATGTATGTTGTAAGTTCAGCAACGCTCCAAGAAAGTTCATAACCCCCATCGCACGCTCCTTTTCATTTGCGCCCCATATCACCGTCATCTCTTCCCAAGAGTATATATTAATCTTTATAAATATAGTTTCACATTCTATATTATATTCCTTTACAAACCTATTCCATATGTTATAATACTCTTATCGATAAATGCAAGGAAGACGCAGCAAGCGATAAGAGATAAATACGCACAGCACTGATAGAGCGGTTTCTCTACATTTCTTAATATGTAAATGATGTAGAAAAAGTGCACAACCAGATGAGATATGGAGAGCGGGGAATGAGTTGAAGATGTGGAGGATATTATAATGCAAAAGGAAAAAGTATTCACTGATTTGCAACAGCAGCGGGGATCGACCATGAAAATAAAAGTTCGCAACCTGGGTATCATTCAAGAAACCGCAGAAATTAATATAAAACCTCTCACCATTTTTATCGGTCCAAACAATGCAGGCAAAACATGGCTAACATATGCACTAGCAAGCATATTTAGTGATTATGGTTATGCACACTATACAAAGTCAGATCAACTAGGCAAACGAGCAAAAGAATATCCACCTCTAACAGAAGCTGTAGATCAGATTTTAGAGCATGGGACCGCAATTATTAACCTGCTCCACTTTGCAGAGAGTTATGGAGAAATTTATTTCAATAATCTCGCACAAGAGGCAAAAGAATGGCTAGCGGAATTCATGGGGACAAAACTTGCCTCATTCGGGCAATTAGAACTATCTGTAGATTTAGGAGCAGACAAAGTATCACTTTTAAATAGGGTACTATATTCCCAATTGCAGACTGATATTGGCCTAAGTAAAAAAAATACCAATGCAAGCAGGAACCTGACTCTTCTCAGTTTCAGTAAAGAAAGCGGGGAAGAACAATTATATTCATATTTGCACACCTTCTCGGGAGGAATCTTAGAAAAAGAACTTACGCGCAAAATTATCGAAAAGCGCCTGGTCAAGAACATCCTGCGTATTATCCATCAAGCGCTCTATCCAGATGTAACAATTTTCCCAACAGAAAGGAACAGCGGCCTATCATTTAACAAGAATGTAACTATCTCTCTATCCAACAATATCGAGAAGAAGGAGAGCAAAGAAGAAGCTGAACAAATTTTACAAGATTTTATACAGGTTTTTATACAAACGCTAAAGAAAAATGGGAAGCGTTTATCTGGTCCTGTATCCAGTTACTTCAATTCCACTTTTGCCACACGTGGGATTGGACCACAAGAAAAGCTAGAGAGAGAGAAGCTTGCGGAAAACATTCCTGAAGTGAGAGAATACATTCGACTTGCCCATCTATTAGAAGAAAATATTTTGGGTGGCACAGTAGACTTTATCTCATCAGAAGCGAATGCAGAGTCGCAAAGAGAAATTGTCTTTCAACCATCTACAAGCGATCATCCATTAGAACTCTCGGTTTCATCTTCTATGGTAAAAGAGCTTTCTCCTCTGGTCTTTCATTTACGTAATTTCGCGCTGCCAGGCGAGTTGCTTATTATAGACGAACCGGAAATGAACCTCCATCCACTAGCGCAAGTGCAGGTTATTGAGTTCCTCGCAATGCTGGTCAATGCCGGGCTACGCATACTTGTCACCACACATAGCCCGTATATGATCGACCACCTGACCAATCTAACATTGGCAGCGGCAAAAGAAGATAAAGAGGCTATTCGCTCCGAATTCTTCTTGCAAGACAAGCGGGCCTTTATAGAGAAAGAAGAGGTTTCAGTCTATCTCATCGACCGTGGCAAAATCACCGATGTCCTCAATGATGAGGAGCAAGATTGGGATACCTTTGGCAACATCTCTAATCGTATCTCCGACATTTATTTCAAATTATAGCAAGGAGTGATCATTTGTTTTATCAATCCGCGCATGACCTGCTCCAAGCAGAGTTGGCAAGTCAGCAGAAAAGAGGCACTAGCGTAACCGAAAAAGGACTTACAGTTAGCGTACAACCGCTGAATAGTGAAAAAGTTATCTTTTTTCATACCGATCATGACACCGTACGCACGTTTCTGCATATGCCACCAGCAGAGCGCAGAAGTTGTGACTATCTGATTTTTTATGCCACCAGTGAGGATGATTATCAAGCAGAAATTGTCTGCTTTCTGGAATTAAAAGGTGCACATTTTAATGATGCAGTCGAGCAAGTTTGCAACATATACGAATATATGAAAGGAATGCTAGAAGCAAATGTAGAAAAGAAACAATATATAAATATTATTCACAGCGCCTACATTTGCATACATGGCCAGGCACCAGCACCAAGATACGAGCTACGGGGTAGAAAGAAACTTCAACAAACATTTGGTCCTAGTAGATTCAAAGTTAAACATACGGTCAAATATGACGGTGAATTAGGATCATTTCTTCGTGGGCTTTATCCACATAGATTATAACATACGAATATTAGGATATCAGGACATGAACCTGACCAGTTAAATGAAAGTATAATCTTACTAAGTGTATCAGACTCCCCTTGTCATCTCGCAGGATGAGTTTGCGCAGCTTCGTCGCACCTCAAACATCTCTTACTTATTTACCAATTGCACTCACGCTACAATTAGTAAATAAGTAAGAGATAAATATCGGCTATCCCTTGGCTATAAGAACATTTTCTCGATGGGAGAGACCAGGATGCCCTGAGCACCGAGGGTGCGCAGTTCTTCTATAACGTCCCAGAAGACATCTTCCTGGATGGCGGTGTGTACGGCCATCCACCCGGCGTCGGCGGTTGGCAGCACTGTGGGGGACTTCAGGCCGTGCATGATGGTGGTGACGTATTCTAATGCGTTGACAGGTACGTTCATCATGACGTACTTGTATTCTGAGGCGGCTAGCACGCCCTGGAAGCGCATAAGCAGGCGTTCGATGATCTCGGATTTGTGCGTGTCGGCGATAGAAGCGGGATTGGCAATCACGACGGACTGGGACTCCAACACGGTGTCAATAGCAACCAGATCGTTTAGCCTCAAGCTACTGCCAGTGCTTACCAGATCTACGATGGCTGAGGCTACACCCAGAGCCGGCGTGATTTCGACACTACCGCTGATGGTGATTATATTCACATCGATGTGGTGTTGCGCGAAGAAGCGGCCAGTTGTGAAAGGGTATGAGGTGGCAACTTTATGACCGGCCAGTTGCTTAATATTGCTGATGCCACTATCAGCTGGCACGGCGACCTGGAGCCGGCAGGTACCATAGTTGAGCGGCAAGACCTCTTTTACAGGTTTATCGGACTCGACTACCAGGTTACGGCCAACAATGCCAAGATCGACAATGCCTTCAGCTACATATTCGGCTATATCATCGTCGCGCACATAGAGTATATCGAGCGGGAAGTTGCGACAAATACTAAAGAGACGCTGCTTGTAAGACTCAAAATGCAATCCGACGGTACGCAAGAGGTTATGCGTATCCTCTGTTAAACGTCCATCTTTTTGTATTGCCAGCTTGATGTGATCGCTATTAAGTTTCGACACAGGTAGGCTCCTCCTCTGATTTTTACACATAAAAAAACCCTCATCCCTCACTGCGAGGAACGAAGGTTGTCCGTGGTCCCATCCTCATTTCTGTCCATGTAGAACAGACGCTCAGTCCAACAGCCAGATGAAAGCTGGTTATTGGTGCCCTGGTTAACGAATGGGCGTATTCGGTGTGTTTCTGCTTGTCGCATTTTCGCACAAGGCTCTCGCGGTGTGTTCAGCCAGGTGACATTGCTGGACTTGCACCAAATGCCAGCTCGCTGTGAATGCCATGCTCGCTTACTTTTCCTTGATAATAACGCCTATATTCAGATGAATGATGTCTTTGTACGCGGTTCTCTCTATAAGCTGTAAGAAATATAAAATCATATTTCTACATCTGTTAACCAAATGCTACACTTATAGTCCACTATCAGTATATGAACAGATCAAAACAATGTCAAGGTTTTATAGTTGGTTACACTTTTTTAACACTAATAATCTGATTAAAATTCGTATCAGTAGCACTGGTGAATAAACTGAACTTGATCAAAGCGGCGAGCTTCCAGGTCCTTTGACCGAATCCAATAATAGAGTTTGCCACTATCGGCCCAATCTCGCATAATATTGTCATCGCAACCGATTTGCAAAAGCAACAACCACTCTTTGGCCTCTTCGTCAAATGCCTGACTGCTCAAAGTTTCGTTATGCCTTTGAAGCCATCTTTGCAGACACTTAACTTGCATATCGTTTTGAATAGCATCAGGATGTCCCAACATTCGGTGGATTGCTGGCCTACCACGACTCATGTCATAGAAGTGTTCTACCTCTTCTAGCAAATCGAAATAGTCCTCTTCCAGTTCGCACTGCTGGGTGTAAAGGGAACTAAATGGGGGAATGGTTATTTCCAGAGAAAATTCGACCGCACACGAAGACATGACAATTTCTTCTCGTGGCACAGGTGCGGGATGAGGAGCCGATATTCGGTGCACTATGAGTAAAATAACCATAAAGGAAAAGAATTGCGAGCGACGAAGATGCACGCGAAGAGAAGTACAGATCTATATCAAAGAAAAAATAGAGTATGCCACGATAAGGCAAGAGCATGTTGACATCATAGTTAGTGATATCTGGAAGGTGAATCTGTGCAATAAATGGTAACGAAGTCCCTTTCCACTCAGGCCATTCCAAGCCCTCAGGCAAGTCGGGCAATCCACCAATTTTTGACGCACCGATGCCGATAGAATCTTCTTGTCTGGGTACCGTTTTCATGCGTATAGATGGCTGAAGATAGTTAATGATTTCTGGATAGTGATACTTCTGGACCAGTTCAATAATTCGTGACCTCATAAGTTGGAAATCCATGAGTACTCTCCTTAATCTACATTATAATGTTTCTATCATCGTAAATGTTCTTTTTAAAGATAAACGAAACGGCAATCGGATCAGGGCATTTACTGTACCTGTAATGACGGAAGAGCAGGTGGTGCAGGAGTGCGGCTAGCCCTCCTGCCAGAGCGCGAGGTGTCCTCGCATCCCTTTTTCTTCCTCCGCCGAAGGCGGCAAAACAGGCAATTCGGGTACACGAAAAAGCCCTGCAATCGGATAGTCTACATTTGACATTTGCGTATCCTGCTGATATCCTAATAGATAGAATAATGAGACCCGCGTTGAACGAAAGAAGTATGAGTGGTGGCAACCAACAGCGATCCGAAGCAGAGTGGAAGTTCGGAATGGAGATGCACCCTCAGAACGCATTTGCGAGCGGCTGACCGAAGAAAGCCAATATTATTTTATTGGCAAGTAGGACAGGTGGGCGGTTCCCACGTAAGGCATCAACCAGAGAAAAAAGTGGTCTTTCGAGTGCTATCAATGTGGCACTAAGAAGAAAGACAATTAGGGTGGCACCACGGGTGTGATAGGGCAACAAGAGACATCAAGTTAGCTAGCCCCTGCACTCTCGTCCCTTCAATGTTTGCGGAAGGGACGGGGGTTTTTTGTTGCCTCGCAGTCCTCTTCCATAACACATGGGATTGAAGGAGATTACGTAGTGACAAAACTATGGCAAAAAGGCTACAGCGTCAATACGAAGGTCGAGCACTACGCAGCTGCACAAAACAGCCTGCTGGATATGCGCTTAATTAAGCATGATGTCTGGGGTTCGCTGGCCCATGCGACGATGCTACAACACATCGGCATCCTGAGTAAGGCAGAGCTACAGACGCTCAAGCAGGCATTCAATGAGATCTTAGAGCAAGAGGCCAGCAACGATTTCGTTATCAAGCCCACAGACGAAGATGTACATACAAGCATCGAGAACTACCTGGCAGAGAAGGCAGGGGCAGCAGGAGCGGCTGGCAAGAAGATCCATACGGCCCGCTCACGCAATGATCAGGTGCTGGTAGATCTACGGCTGTATGGTAAAGAACAGCTTTACTATACAAGTCAGAAGTTATTCGCGCTCTGCACCACATTACTCAAGTTTGCGAAGAGGACAAGCCATATCCCGATGCCCGGCTATACACATATGCAGCGAGCGATGTTATCTTCTGTTGGGTTATGGGCAGCAAGTTTCGCGGAAGCACTTTTGGATGATGAGCACCTGCTTGCAGCGGCATACGAGATCAATGATCAGTCGCCATTGGGTTCTGCCGCTGGCTATGGCGTCCCATTACCAATAGATCGGCAGCTCGTTGCTGATCTGCTCGGCTTCGCACGCGTGCAGAACAATGTAATCTATGTACAGAATGCACGTGGAAAAATAGAGGCGGCAATCGTCCAGGCGCTCGCACAAATCATGCTTGACCTGAGCAAGCTTGCTCAGGACATGCTTCTCTTTACCACAGCCGAATATGGCTTCTTCCAGCCTGCACAGGAGATTTGCACAGGCAGCAGTATCATGCCACAGAAGCGTAACCTGGACATCATGGAACTGGTGCGGGCACGGACACAGACGATGTTCGCCTTGCAGCAACAAATATTCGGCATCGTAAGCGGACTGCCTTCGGGCTATAATATAGACTACCAGGAGACCAAGCGGCCATTTATAGAGGCGCTTGATCTCGCGCAGGAAAGCCTCGACATATGTGCGCTGACCATCGACAACATAACAGTCAACGAAGAGCGCCTCACGGCAGCATGCACCTTTGAGCTGTTTGCCACAGATCACGCATATGAGCTAATGCAGCAAGCCAACATACCGTTTCGCGATGCCTATCGACGCGTTGGGAAAGAGGTCACAGCGCAACTAGATCAGCATACACCATTCCCGGTTGAAAGCCAGGAACAGCTAGCAGCCCGCTTACAGGCACGTAGCCATCTTGGCGGAACGGGCAACCCTGGTCTTGAACAGGATCAGCAGAGACTAGAACAGGCCAAACAAAAATGGCAGCAGCATGCCACAACATTTAAAAGCGCAATCCAAACACTTGTTGGAAATTCTCACTTAGCAATTCTGGAGGAACAGTAGCCATGGCAACAGTTGTACTCGCCTATTCGGGTGGACTCGACACATCAGTCGCAATTCGCTGGATCAAAGAAAAATATGATTTAGATGTTATCGCCGTAACCATCGATGTGGGCAATGAGCGCGATTTGCAAGCAATCTCTGAACGCGCTATGAAGATTGGCGCTGTGAAGTCGATGATCGTGGATGGACGAGAAGACTTTGCACGCTACTTCATCTGGCCCGCATTGCAGGCCGGCGCGATCTATGAGGGACAATATCCACTCGCCACGGCCCTGGCGCGTCCTCTAATTGCGCGTCTACTGGTAGAGGTCGCCCGGCAAGAGGGCGCGGTCGCAGTCGCCCACGGCTGCACAGGCAAAGGCAACGACCAGGTACGCTTCGATGTCTCAATCAACACGCTCGCACCCGACCTGAAGATCATCGCACCAGTACGCGAATGGAGCATGACACGCGACAACGAAATCGCCTACGCCGCCGAGCATAATATTCCCATCAAAGTCACCACCGCCAGTCCCTATTCCGTAGACCAGAACATGTGGGGGCGCAGCGTCGAATGCGGCATCCTCGAAGATCCCTGGGCCGAGCCGCCTGCCGATGTTTACACGTGGACAAACGATCCCGACACCATCAGCGACCTGGAACCCAGCTATGTCGAGATAAGCTTCCAGAATGGTATTCCTGTAGCACTGAACGGAGACGAGATTGATGCCACAACCCTCATCGAGACGCTAAACAAAGAGGCGGGCAAATATGGCATTGGGCGCATCGACCATGTAGAAGATCGCCTCATTGGTATCAAATCGCGCGAGATCTATGAGGCTCCTGCCGCCGTCGTGTTGCATGCAGCACACCAGGCATTAGAAGGTTTAACCTTGAGCCGGGACCAGATCCGCTTCAAAGAGACCGTTGCAGCGGAGTATGCACGCCTGATCTACAATGGTCAGTGGTATAGCGCACTACACCAGGATCTAGCAGCCTACGTACAGAGCACGCAACGCTTTGTGACTGGTATTGTACGCATGAAGCTCTCACGCGGCCACTGTCACATCGTAGGACGCAAATCAGAGCATTCTCTATATAGTATTGGCCTGGCAACTTATGATAGCGGCGACCAGTTTGATCATAATGCCGCGCTGGGCTTCATCAAACTATGGGGGCTACCATTGAGCACACAGGCACAAGCACAACTGCTCCCATCAATTGGTATCGAAGGTAACTTGCTCAATCGCGAGAAAGGCAAAGTGCAGATCGCGCAAGCGAGCGAAGAGAGTAAGGCATAACTCTATCTCTGGCAAGCAGTTCATCAAAGAGAACGAGATCACAATATGAGTCATTCCGAATTGGAATGACTCATATGCTATTCCTTGTGGCACTTTGAGTATCATAAACTGGAATGACTCATAAGTTATTCAGTGTAGCATTAAAAGAACTATTATCCATTTTGTGAAATACTTCACATCCTCAATATCTATTCTCTTATATACTACTTGTAGCTTTTCGACATCATTTGTTTTCGGGATGCTTATTATCTTAGAAAACTTATTTGTAGATAAATAGATAGAGATTTACGAGTCTTCTGTTTCTGACGTTTTTTTACGTTGAGGTCAGCTATGTCTTTAGAAATGACAGTAGCATATGTGCTTATTTTCTGTCGAGCAACCATAGGCCTGGTCTTCCTAATGTCCTGTATGAGCAAAGCACTGGACATCAAGCATTTTCGACGAGCTATAGATGCCTTCGGAATTCTTGCACATCGCTACATACGTTTATCTGCCTTGTTTCTGGTCTTGAGTGAAGCTCTTGTGGCTCTTTGTATGGTTGTCGGGCAAAGCCTGTTACTTCCCGGTTTTTTCCTTGCCATGGTGCTTTTACTGCTCTTTTCGCTTGCTCTGGCATCAGTTTTAGTAAGAAAAATCAATTTGTCATGTAATTGTTTTGGTTCAAGCGATAAGCCTGTAACCTATTTTGATATTGTACGCAATACAGGATTCATTTTATGTGCTCTAGCTGCTAGTTTTATTCTTTTTACAATGAAACAAACTCAATATACTCTTTCTATACCTGAGTGGATCACTATTGTGTTAAGTGCAGCTGTTTTTGTTATCCTTTGTATTCAACTTGGCGATATTGTGCAATTCCTTCACCAAAAGTAATTGACCCTGGTGTAGGAACCGAGAAAGGAAGAAGCTCTTGAGTATTATTCTTGAGATTAGCGTGATTTGTCTTTGGATCGTGGTTTTGTTTAATTTGTTCTTAACTTTCGCCCTTGTGCGCCGTCTCAACTCGAAAGGCAGTAATAATACAGAGACGAAACAGAGAATAGTTGACCTCGACGTGGGGGATAGTGCACCTAACTTCACCGCACAAAAGCTAGAAAGTGGTGAAACTGTCACGCTAACAAGCTTTGCAGGACGTAAATTAGCACTTATTTTTATATCTACACACTGCCAACCATGCGAGGAAATTCTGCCACAATTAAGATCGCTAAAAGCTAAAGCGATGGAAGCTAATATTGAGCTAGCTCTGATAAGTGCAGAAGAGGTAGAAGCAACCCGAACATATGTTGCAGAAGAAGCAATAGATTTACCCGTTTTCGTTGCACCTCGTAAGACCAACACGTTTATCAAGGATTACAAAGTTACTGCTACTCCTGCCTTTTGCTTGATCACAGCGCAAGGCAGTATTTATAGATCTGGACCACTCCGTCTTCAAGGTAACAAGTGGCGAGCTTTTAATGATTTCTTGTCCGAAAGATCAGATTTTGTGGTAGCAGGAGGAGGTGAAACAGAAGAAGTTGGTTCGCGTTAGCACTTCGAGACAAGCAATTACGATTATTGATGATAATTTCATCTATCTAAGAAGGAGAACTTACTATGAATAGTGTGACGGATAACGTACTTTCTGGTGTTGAAAGACTTACAGGGTATCTTGGGCCTCTTACTGCCCTATTTGATCATGTAGTTGAGCGTATTGCCCCGAAAACAACGGCACAAGCATCCTGTGCAGGCTCTGTTTGTTGGACCGCCTGTAGTATAGAATGCTGCGCATTCTGCTTTTTCGGGTTGGACTGGCATGTAAAAACTTTATATTATTCAACTCATGATTGTAGTGATACCAATGTATGGTACTGCCCAGTAAATCTGAGCTGCGGTAGCTGCTAGGTTTGCTTTGTCGGGATGAATCACATCCTGGCTGAACCTTTGTAGTAGTCAGAATAATGCAATAAGAGTTTCGTGAAGGGCCAATTTCATGGCTAAAAATGTAATCAACGGCCCTTTCACGAAGCAATAATGAACATTTAGTTGCAGTAATGTTTCAAGCGCTTGTTAAGGGTGAAAGTGATGATACTATCGGCCATCTCTACTATCATGATACTACTCAGCACTTTTCTCACCGCAGCTTCTATTTTTATCCATTTTAATTGCCTGGTGGTTACTATTGATCAGTCAAGTATGTATCCTACGTTGGTGCCAGGTGACCGTATACTGGTCCTACGCCGTTGGCCTGCGCATTGGCTACGTAAGGGAAAGATCGTTCTCTTGAAAATGGAACATTTGGAGCCTCCACTTGCTGGACCCAATAGTTCACCATCAACTCTCTATGTCAAAAGGATTGTTGGCATTGCAGGAGAGACGTTTGTGACAACCCAGGAAGGTGAAGTGCTTCTCTCTCACAACATTCAAGTACCGACTGGCTCAGAACAACGTCTCTGGCATATTCCGACCTCTTCTCTATTGGTACGTGGAGATAATCGAGCGCATAGCCTCGATTCACATAGTTGGGGACCAATACCAACGACATGCGTACAAGGCATTATGTTAACTCGCTTGCAACGTACAAAATCAGCCAATACATTCCTCCAGACAGCAGCTCAATCTTTGCCGGTCGGGGAAGATGCACCACGATTCGAAGCATCAACCTTACATGGTGAAGTCGTAAATCTACAGACATATACGAAGCAATCTCTTCTTCTGGTCTTCTTTATGCCTTCACACATTTTAAATACACACTTTTTTCAACATGATTTGCACGTGCCTGGGATACCAGAAACTGGAATGTCTACGGTCCTTGTAAGCGGTGCTACCATGCAATATACACGCATATTCTTAGCGAAAGTCCACACCAATTTACCCGTACTTATTGCACCTACTAAGACAAATTCAATGTTTAAAGATTATAAAATCTCTTCCTTCCCTTCCTACTGTTTTATAGACACTGAAGGGAAGCTTAGCGCTACCGGCCGTATAAATATAAAAGAACAGGAAGGATCTTCCCTTCATAATAACGTACATGATACAAAGTCTGGCGTAACAGTATCAGTAAAAGAAAGAAAATTTATAGAATGATCGTAGAATCTACATCTACACACCCCAAAAATGGATTCAAGCTTTTCAATATATTTACTACTTTTACCGGCTTGCCACGCGTCATAAAGTTGGTCTGGTCAACAAATGCGCTTTTAACTGTTGGTATGGGATTACTTAACCTTCTCCGTGGCTTCACTCCCGCTGCCACCGTAGTCATTTCAAAACTGGTGATAGATAGTGTTGTCTATGGTATTAGAATTCATAGTATCGAACCTATCTGGTTCCCCGTTATTTTGCAATTGGGTGTCGGATTGTTCGATAGTTTATTGAGCATACTTAACAACACGATGAAGCAGCTTCTACAAGAGTTAGTAGGCAATCGTGTGCAATTGATGATTTTGGAGAAGACAAATACACTCGATTTAGCATCTTTCGAGAATGCAGAATTTTATGACAAACTTCGCCATGCCTCTTCAGAAGCACACCTCAAACCAGTCTCGATGATTTCGCAGATCTTTGATCTCATACGAACGACAATCACGCTGATTTCAATGCTCGTAATCCTATTACAACTAGCCTGGTGGCTGGCAGTAGTGGCGTTGCTCATGCCATTTCCATCATTCATTGCCAATGCAGCTTATGGATGGGCCAGCTACCAGCGCATGGAGTGGCAATCACCAGAACGTCGTAAAATGTTTTACTTTAGTCACCTTCTAACGGTAGATCGGTACAACAAAGAGATTAAATTGTTCAACTTGGGAGACTTCTTCACTCGTCTCTATCGTGGTCTGGCTGAGAAGTTTTACCAGGAAAGTAAAGGTATGCTGGTCGGTCATTCTTTGCACGG
This sequence comes from uncultured Chloroflexia bacterium, assembly GCA_963850365.1. Lineage (GTDB taxonomy): Bacteria > Chloroflexota > Ktedonobacteria > Ktedonobacterales > Ktedonobacteraceae > Dictyobacter. The sequence continues at coordinate 221,137 of CAWKKX010000005.1, read as the reverse complement.
CTTCATATGGATGGGCCTGGGGGTTGCGGCCAATACAGGGATCTATCTCTATGTAGCATTACAGGCGGTGCTGGGTCGCATTAGCCTGGGTGGGTTGATGCTTTACACTCAATCGGTGTTGCAGGTGAGTTCGAGCTTTCAAGGGGTGCTAGATGGTGTCTCGATTACCTATTCGAACAATCTCTTTGTGAATACCTTATTTAGCTTTCTAGAGTACAAACCTCAGATTGTCTCACCAGTACATCCTACACCTATCAAGGTGCAAGAAGGATGCAAAGGGCTAGATATCGAGTTCCGCAATGTCAGCTTTACCTATCCGAATAAGAAAGAGGCGGTACTAAAGAATGTCAGTTTTACTATAAGAACAGGAGAGGCCATAGCTCTAGTAGGACGCAATGGCTCTGGGAAGACGACCCTGGTGAAACTGCTGGGACGGCTCTATGATCCCAATGAAGGAGAAATTTTCATCGGAGGACAGAACATCAAGACATACGCACTCGAAGAGCTGCGTGAGCAGATAGGAGTCATCTTCCAGGACTTTGTGAATTATCAGATGAGCGCACGCGAGAATATTGGGGTGGGGCGAATTGAAGAAGTTGAGAATCTGGAATTAATAACGGAAGCGGCACAGAAGAGTGGGGCAGATGCGGTGATTGAACAACTAAAGAATAAATATGAAACGATGCTGGGCAATTGGTTCGATGGGGGAGTACAATTGAGTGGAGGCCAGTGGCAGAAGGTGGCTCTAGCACGCGCTTTTACCCGAGATGCACGTATACTCATTCTCGATGAGCCAACCAGTTCACTGGATGCTCAGACCGAATACGAAATATTTTCACATTTCCGCTCATTAATGGAGGGGAAGACAGCCATCTTCATTAGCCATCGTTTCAGCACATTACGATTGACTGATCGCATTTTTGTGCTTGAGAATGGACATATTATTGAGAATGGCTCACATCAGGAATTGATGAAATTGGATGGGCACTACGCTGAGCTGTTCAACTTACAGGCAGAGGCATATCGTTGATAAAAAGATCCCGTCCTATGCTTCCCAGCGGCCCAACAGGAAACAGAGTGCCTCTATTGAAAAGAGACACTCTGCTTATTTTCCTGATATAAATTTTAACGCGCTTGTGCTTGGTCTTCTTTCCTTATTTTCCATAAAGTGATCTCGTCGCTCAGGCTAATCAGTGCCTTGTTACGAAAGACAAATTATACCTGCGTTGCTTGCGCCTCGCACTTTTGTTCTGGCTGTGCGCTTTGTTTCTGCTCGGATTGCTGCTGTTCGCGTTCGCGGATCGCAAGCTCTTTCTCAAGTTGGCGATTATCGCGCCAGTGTTTGACATCGAGCAGGCCCTTGTAAACGCTATAAATAAGCGGATTATAGGGCAGATCGTAGCCTGGGATAGAAAGGCGGGCGAAACCATTGAAACCACGCTTGAAGGTATAGACGCCCCAGAGTGGATCTTTGCGCACTTCTGGCTCATCCAGGATCTCAGGGATGCCCAGGAAATTGTAGAACCAGCAGCCACGAGAGCGTGCCCATTGCATAGCAGTCCACTGTAACAAATGATTAGGCATAACATTGCGCAACTGCGAAGACGATGCCCCGTAGCGATACCAGCTCCAGTGACCGTAGCACATCGTGATATTACCAGCAATGGCCTTACCCTCATGCTCGGCCAGGAAGAGCGCAATGCGATCATCCTGCTCATACACACGCATCATCAGCTCGTAGTGCTCCACACCATGAATAAAAAAATTGTCGCGAACACTGGTTTCTTGCAAAATATTGTGGAAGGTCGCGATATCTTCTTTGCCCTGACCGCGCCTAATAGTTACACCCTTGCGACCAGCGAGACGAATATTGTAGCGCCACTTCTCCTTCATATTGGCTAGAAGTTCTTTTTCAGTCGGGCGCAAGTCGAGAATCCATTCATTGCGAATATGGTTCGTGTGATCTACAAGATGAAAGCCCCGACGTGGTAGCTCGCTCTTCCAGTTCGTGTCGCTATCCTCCACCCCCGGCTCAACTTTCAGCATAAAGACGCCACGCTTATGCGCCTCGCTCTTCAAGAAGTTCAGTAGCACGGTAAAGGCCGGCGAAGCGGGATCAGCGATGATAGGACCACGGGGCACATAGAAATAAGGTGCACGCAGCAGAGGCACCTTATTCACAAGGACAAGCACAGCGGCACACAACTTACCCTGCTCGTCCACCACACCTATATGTAAAGGAATGGAACCCGCGTCTTTCACGAGGTCACCCCAGTCAAATGATTGCGTAATATTGCCATAAGGGGACTGCGACACAAATTCGTCCCACTGCTGTCTATCAGTGATAAAACGTGCTTCCATTCTTCTCTCTTTCCTGATAAAAAAATCCATTGAGTTCATGTTCATGTTATATATTGATTGGTTATATTTTTAGCACTATAACATATGCAATCCCGATTTTACCAAAAAAGCTAGATATTGCCAAATTCTCACCAGGCAAGGGCTATAATGAGGAAAGGCTGAATAAGGTCAGCTAAAAGTTTCATCGGGGAGAGGCAATAAGCCTCTTTGCCAGCCACAATCAAGATGGGAAGTAAAGAGAGAGATATGACTGTTTTTGAAACGATTAAAAAGCGTCGCAGCATTGGCAAGATGACGGAGCAGAGCCCGACACGTGCACAGGTAGAACACATTCTAGAGGCCGCAACCCACGCACCAAATCATCACAAAGTTGAGCCGTGGAAGTTTATTGTGCTGGCAGGCAAGGCACGTAACGAGCTAGGCGAGATTATGGCCACAACCCTGGCAGAGCGCATGGCAGGAACAGAACAAACGAATACAAAGCCAATAATTGAGAAAGAACGCAACAAACCACTACGCTCACCAGTAATCATTGTCGTAGCGGCAGAGCACGCCACACAACCCAGAGTTTCAGATATTGAAAACATAGAAGCCGTAGCTGCGGCAGTACAAAACATGCTCTTAACAGCAGAAGAGTTGGGGCTAGCAGCTATGTGGCGTACGGGAGACGCAGTTTATGACCTTAAGGTAAAGAGCTGGCTAGGGTTGGTTGCAGAGGACCATATCGTCGCATTTGTATATCTTGGCTATCCAGCAATAGAAGCACAGGAGAGGCAAACTCAAGCAATCGAGAAGAAAACAACCTGGTTGGACTGGAAAGAATAATAACGCAGGTGGATGAGTTGCATACAATACGATTCACCCACCAATTCCATTATGCTAGATAGAGATATGGCAATGCGATGACATTGATATTAGTATTGTATTACCGCAAAGACATCGTAATTTTTCAGCTGCTCACGACCCTTAAGGAAGCCAAGTTCGGCCAGGAAAGCAATGCCCGCAATATGCCCATTCAACTTCTCAATGAGCTCGATAGCAGCGAGGACAGTGCCCCCAGTAGCCAACAAATCATCCACAATCAAAACACGCTGACCGGGCTTAATCGCATCAGTATGAATCTCGACCACATTGGTGCCATACTCTAATGCATATTCCACGCTCGCCGTATAATAGGGGAGCTTACCAAACTTACGCACAGGTACAAAGCCACAGTTAAGCATATACGCCAGGGGAGCCCCAAAAATAAAGCCACGCGACTCAACGCCAACCACAGCTTCAATACCAGCTCCAGAATAGTGCGCGGCCAGGCGCTCTAAAGCAACACGGAAGGCGGCTGCATCCTGCAGTAAAGGGGTAATATCCTTAAAAAGGACACCTTTCTGGGGAAAATCGGGAATATCGCGAACCCAATTTTCCAATTTTATAGGCTCGGATGGTGACGCCATGAGTAATCTTCTCCTCTGTATAAAACTAGCACAGTGCCCTCTTCGCGGATCGTCATTGACTTTCTGTTCCTGCCACATCGCATGGATTTTACATGAGAAAGCCAGAAACGTCGCGCGGTTTTGCACCAGAAAATAAGGTCAGATCAAAATTCAATACATCTTGATCTGTCCCTTGCCTCTATAAGTCGAGAGACAAAGCCCACAAAATAGGAGCTTCAACTGATTGATATTACGCTAGCAGTATACGCTAGCCACTTCTACACATGCAAGGACATGTACAAAAAAGAGGATTTCTCACGCCCCTTCAGACTCTCGCCACCTGTGCTTGCGGCTCCTCAGCAGGTGGTAGTTGAGCTGTACAATAGGCACAACGCGTCGCCTTTAATGGTACCGTACTCAAGCAGAAAGGGCACTCGCGTGTCGTCGGTGCTTCAGGCTCATGCTTCGGCTTAAAACGATCTTCCAGCGTATTAATAGGCTTTACTACAAAAAAGTAAACAACTGCAGCCGTAAGCACAAAACTAATCACAATACCTATCAAATCACCAATATGAAACGTCTGGTTGCGCCAGGCAAAATTATAGACATCAAAACCATTAATATTTACAAATGCTCCAATCAGTGGTGTAATCACATCTTTGACCAGACCCTGTACAACACTATTGAAAGCTGCGCCAATCACGACACCAACAGCCAGATCGACGACGTTACCACGTAACAGAAATTTCCTGAAATCTCCCAGCGTATTCAGGCCAGTATGCCAACCACGTGCACCTACATTTCTTGCCGATCCAATAACGTCACCATAATTATTTAAATCCATACACACTCCTTCTCTTATTTATACCTATTAAAATCAAATGATAGGAAAAAGATCAATTACTATCCCATAAATATATCACGAATGTAGTATCTGATTCGATCCAATCAATCCCTGTTTTATGGTGAACGAAAAATTCGCACGGTTCTGTAAGTTAAACAAGAAAGCGGGCAAGAACTGAAGAAGGCCCGAAAAGCTGCTCAAAGCATCAGCTGATATCTAGCATCATTGCTATAGTGTTTTGAGAAAATAAAAAGTTCAAAACACTTTTGAATACTATATGATGATCTAATGTAAATAAAAACAAATGAATACAAAATTTCTATTGCATGATTTACGGTTGACATTTATATAAAAGTAATGTTACCATTTATAATGGAAGTACAGAAAGTGGAGAGTAAAGAAGCTATTTTGCTTCGTGCTCTAGTTGTAAAAAGTGGAGGATTTGGGTTATGTGGCCATTTGATACCAACAACCAGCAAATTTACCAACAGTATGCACAGGCATACGACAGCGGAAACTACAGCCATTTTGAGCCTCATCAAGTATTAAGCCATCTACAACAGTTTATGCAGAGTGCTCCCATTGAAATGCAGCAGCACATCTATCAGCAGCACTTTGATCAGATGCCCTATGAACAACGTACATTGCTAATGGAACAGTTCCCACCTGAATATAGTATGGATGCAAATAATCCATTATCAATGTCACAGAGCTTCTTACGCATGGGCCAGGAACAACCACAGCTCTTCCAACGCATCTTTAGCCATCCAGCCATGCTCGGCGGTGCAATGGCATTAACGGCCCTGGTAGGTAAACGTATGCTTGAAAGCCATCCGCAGGGACGCTATGATGGCCGTCAGTTTGGAGCAGGCTATCTCCAAGGTGAATACCAACAAGAAGAGCGGCTGCAGCGCGAGCTCAACCAGGAGCGCAGAGAAGAGCGAGAGTTGCGCAAAGAACTACGACAAGAAGAACGACACCTTGATGAGATCGAGGCCAACGAACCTCACCGTCGCTATCGGCGCGAAACCTATTAAGTAAACAATTCTATTCTAAATAGAAAAATGTTTTCTTGATGGCATAGCCTCTCCCATAGCAAGCAATGCCATCAAGAAAACAAAATAGCCCTCTCTTGCATATGTTTTGGCGAAGCTATTTATTGATAAAATTACATATGTCGCTATAGCTATTTTAAAGTTCGGGCAAGAATTGTACAATGGTTATGGAAAAGTGGAGGTGCGCAAACGAGTGTGCTATACTCTTGAAGAAATTCAGCATCGAGACTAACATAAGAGGTACTATGCCTGACTATATCTGGGGTCGCAACCCTATTACAGAAACGCTACAAGCAGGGCGACGCGTTAAACGCATCCTGCTCGCAGAAGGATTGCGGGAGACACCGGCAATTGAGAATATTGTACGCGAGGCGGAGCGACAGAATATACCAGTGGAAACCGTGGCACGCAATCGCCTCGACCAACTAAGCCATGGTGCGGTGCACCAGGGTTGCATAGCCCAGGTGGAAGAGCGCAAATATGTAGACATTGATGATATTCTCGATTACGCGATGCAGAGAAAAGAAGCTCCATTTTTGCTCATACTCGACGCAATTCAGGATGTCAATAATCTGGGCTCATTACTGCGCACAGCCGAGGCCGCAGGCGTGCACGGCGTCATCATTCCTGAACACCGTGCAGCCGAGATCAATGCTACCGTTGTCAAAACATCGGCGGGCGCAACTGAACATATGCTTATTGCCCAGGAGACAAACATCACGCGCAGCATAGACATTCTGAAAAGACAAAACATCTGGGTGGTTGGGCTAGCAGGCGAGGCACAAACGCTTTATACTAAAGCTAACCTGACAGGTGCATTAGCATTGGTCGTGGGGAACGAAGGCAAAGGATTAGGACGGCTTGTGCGCGAACATTGCGATGTATTAATTAAACTTCCTATGTACGGTCACGTCAACTCGTTGAACGCTGCAGTTGCAGGGAGTATTGCTCTCTATGAAGCATTACGACAACGGGAAATACAATCCAGCTAACCTATTACATGTTGTGCTTGCAGGAGTATGCATTGTGTTCAAAACTTCCATTAAGTGTCTTATCTTCCAATTGTGTAGCATTATAGGTTGCATTCTATGCATGCTAGCTTATACCCCAAAGGTGCAAGCAACACAGACAATACAGGCGGTCGCACTGCAAAGCCAGGATACACCAACAGCCACAACTACAGCCACAAACGCGACCATTACCATTATGCAAAGTGGAACAAATAGTGACATGGCTGTAGGGCATCCAGGAACTAAGGTACAAATCGTGGGAAATGGCTTTCAGGCCGGCAACAGCATAAATATCTATACCACTCCTGACACCACAAAATGCCTGGCCAGCAACACCTACAGCCTACAAGCCTTCAACCCACGGACAGTCACGGCAAAAGGGGACGGAACCTTCCAGATCAACGCAAAATGGCCCGCCAGTTCCGGGCAACAGGGAATACCCTACTATATTTGTGCCATTGATACTGCAATGGGCACGGCCACCATCTCCAGCACTTCTTTTACGGTCGCGCAGGATGTCACAATAACAACAACAACTCCAAACGTCAATCCAGGAGACACAGCGACTATCATGGGAAGCAACTGGCTGCCCGCCCAACAGCTAGCAGTAAGCATTAGCGGCAACCAGGGTGCAAGCAGCATTATAAGCGGGCAAACAACCTCCGATGCAAACGGCAATTTCAACATCAACCTTACAGTTCCGCAAGGTGCACCGGCGGGCAGCTATGGGGTTAGCGTTGTGGCTGTGAATGAGCAAAGCTTGAATACTTATAAGGATCAGGTAATTACAATCAATGCAACTGGTAGCCAGGCTACACCAACAACTACACAAACGCCTGCAACAACACCTGAGAGCGCGGCAACCCCGGCTTCTACGCCAACTACTGTTACGACTACAGGAGGAAACGGGACCTCTAACAATACGGGAACCGGAGGAGGGGGAGCAAGTAGCGCAGGAACTCAGGATATGACGCTGCTCATTTTTACATTGGGTGGGCTTGGATTATTGTTGGTTATTGTTGGCCTGATCATGTATGTGTCATACTCAAAAACCAGCTAGCAATATAACAGCTTTTCAGTGCATGTTCGCACATTCTGCGCTTACACCTCTTGTCTGTTATTTACGTTTATTTTTATATTTTTTGCGTTCAACGCAAAAAATATAAAAATAAACGTAAATAACAGACGGGAACTCTCTCAAGAAGCCGACGATACGAGAGAGTTCAAACGGATAGTTTTTTGAAGATAGGTTCGGGAATGGCTTTCACAACAAACATGATTAATTGCCAGAAAGCCGGTAGGTAGACGACATCCTTACGTTTCTGTATGGCGGTGTAGATGCCTTTGCCGACGGTGGCAGAGCTGGCAAAGAGTGGACCTTGCTTCAAGTCGGCGGTCATAGGCGTGGCAACGAAGCCGGGCTTAATGGTGAGTACAGTGACGCCAGATGACGATAGGCGATTACGCAATCCCTGCAGGAAGGTGGTTACAGCGGCCTTGGCGGTACCATAGACATAGTTGCTCTTTCGGCCACGCTCACCCGCTACTGAGGAGATGACGGCAATTGTGCCACGGTGCTGCTGCTCAAAATAGTTGGCTGCGATGGTGAGCAGGGAGATGACGCTGAGGGCATTTGTGTTTAGTTCATGCATAGTCTCGGCGACACTGAGCTGACATTTCTGCTGATCACCCAGGGTACCATGAGCAATAAGCAGGACATCCAGGCCAGCAAGGGTTGAGATGGCTTGTTCAAGCATCTGCTCGTGGCGGTCCAGTTCGTTCAGATCCAGGACGCAGGTCTCAACGCTCTTTGCACCCCACACTTTAAGATCGTCAGCGACAATTGCCAGTTTTTCGGCTGAACGCGCGACTAGAAAAAGATGCGCACCATCTCTGGCAAAATGCTTCGCGGCATCATGGGCAAGTGCGGAGGTCGCCCCGATAATTAATACTCTCATCACAATCATTACTTTCGCTTTTTGATAAGCACACTTTTGGTTGTGCTATGGCTATTATATATAGGCGAGGCGCTGTCAGTCACACGACGCCAGAAGCTTGACGAGAACTGTGGATCGATATATTGCTCAAATTCATGCCACTGCGGGAAGTAGGTCTGAAAGCTTTCTGCACTCATACGAGCATCCTTCGCGGGATAGACAACGCCGCCATTTTGCTTGACCATCACATCAAGATCATCGAGCAGCACGCGGGTCTTCTGACCGTGATTTGTGAAATCGAGTGCGAGTGTCAGGCCAGGGCGTGGGAAGGATAACAGGCCAGGCGATTGAATTGAGCCGAAGTTTTTCAAAACGGTCAAAAATGAGCCTTCACCGGAACGACGGATACGATCAAGAATAGCACGCATAGCCTCGCGCCCATTGCTAAAGGGGACAACAAATTGATATTGGAAGAAGCCGCGCCGGCCATAGATGCGGTTCCATTGCTGAATCGAGTCCAGCGGATAGAAGAAAGGATCATAGGGCACGACTTTGCGCACACGCTTGTCCCATTGGACATGATAGATGGCTTCATTGAAGGCTTTGACAGTCAAATTGTTCAAAGTAAAAGAGGGAAAGTCGATAGGCACAATCAGGGGAAACTTCTTTTTTAATGGTTTCGCAGCCAGTTCTGGTTGTTGATTGTGATTGCCGCGTATGAATTTTCCACGGCAGAGATTTTCGCCGCCAATCAAAATATCAACCCAGGACATCGTGTATTCATAATCTTTGTCGGAGCCTGCCGATATCTCAAAGTATTCGTCCAACGATTCAAAGCGGATAGATTCCATATCAATATAAGGGTTAACAATTGGTTTTAAGCGGAATTCAGCCCATATAATAATACCCGTCAAACCCAGACCACCAATGGTAGCGCGAAAGAGTGCGCTATTCTCTTCTGACGAACACAGCAAGCGTTCACCATTTGAGCGCAGAAGTTCGAACTGCGTGATATGGCAACCAAAAGTGCCCGCTTTATGATGATTTTTACCATGGACATCGTTGGCAATAGCACCACCAACGGAAACAAACTTTGTGCCAGGCGAGACCGGGATAAACCAGCCGCGCGGCACAATTAATTCAAGCACCTCGGCCAGAGAGACACCAGCCTCACAGCGCAAAATGCCGTTTTGATCGTCAAATGCGATGAAATTTTTTAGCTGGCTCACATCTATTGAGACACCGCCCTCGTTCAGGCAACTATCACCATAGCTGCGCCCATAGCCATAGGCGAGTATTGATTGATCAAATAAAGCCAGATCCGGCAACTCGTCGCGCCAGTAGACGGGGACGACCTGACTTGCTTTTACGTTTGGATAACGACCCCAGGATTGAGGATTTTTCTGTCCCATAAATTTTTATCTTTTCCTCGATTTGATACAACACGTATATTCTTTCGATGTTCATACGATGTTCATAACGAATGATTGGAACATTGAGCCACCCTCTATCCATCCTCTTCTTCAGCGCCCGGCGACAGGTATTTTTTCCACCGTCTGGATCAGTTCAGAGGCAAGCAGATCGAAGGTTGCGGGATCGGCGGGGCAGCGGACCATAACTTCGTCCACACCAAGCTCGGCCAGAGCTGCAATATAATCGAGCGCAGCCTGGTCTAGATGACCATCATGAACAATGGGAGCCATGAAGAGCGTTGTTTTCTGGATGTGCTCATAAGGACGGTTCAGTGCCTCACAATGTCCACGCAGAATCTCCAGCTTCGTCCGCAAGTCGTCGAGTCTTCCACCAAAACCAATACTGATCGCGTCAGCATACCCGGCCATGAGGCGTAGCATCTTGTTACCGTACCCCGCAATCAAAATGGGCGGATGCGGTTGCTGAATAAACAATGGAACACCAATAGTACTTGCAAGCTGATAATACTTGCCCTCAAACGGTCTATCTTCGCATGACCAGAGTTGCGTAGCCATCTGGAGAATCTCTTCTAAACGTGCGACCCGCTCACCCGCTGCTGGAAATGGTAGGCCCATGCGTTGATGCTCATCAGCTCCAAAGTCTGGACTCGCACCCAACCCTAGGTACGCACGACCGTTCGAGAGCGCATCCAGCGTATCCGCCGTTTTCACCAGAACAGCCGGGTAACGCATCGTAATCCCAGAGACCATAGTGCTGAGCTTGATACGTTTCGTGCGAGCCGCGATAAAGGCCAGCACACTCCACGCCTCAAAGAAATCGGTGACAACCGGCGTAGGGACGTTCCCATCTGGTCTGAGAAATGGCGTACTCTCTGGCCGGAGCGAGAAGTGATCTGGCACCACCAGGGTAGCAAAGCCAGCCTGATCAGCCTGCTCAGCCACGCGGATGATATATTCACCAATGGGCTTCGGCAGTGTGTTTGTTAATCCTATTTGTAATCCTACACGCATATTTTTCTCCTGAAGATAGGTATGGCATCACTCCCTTTCGCTATCCCGGTTGAGATCATCAACTAGAGTAGCAAAGCTTGATCTTATTTTGCATTTTTTCTATATTTTTGCGCAATGCGCAAAAATATAGAAAAAAATGCAAAATAAGATCAAATAAAAAGAGATATGTTACGAGCTTTTTCACATCTTTCGTTTTTATGAACGTAAAACATGAGCTAAATCATAGATTGGAACTGGGCCACAACTGCATATTTGAGATCGCTATAGGCCGTACCCTGGAATGTGAAGTGAGTAATGGCTCCGTCGCTAGAAGCAACAAGAACGTGCTGAGTGGCATCGCTAGCGGTGGCATAGCCCGTAATGAACATCATACCGCTCTCGTTAACCTGATAGAAGCGTTTGAGGATGCCGATAGTAACACCTGGCGTTTTGCTGCTATCATGGAACTTGATGCCATCACGAATATCGGCATGAACAGTCTGACCCTTGCTCGCATCATAAACGACGTGATAGAGTTTGCCGTCACGCGTGGCGGGCACGATGTTTATAAGGCCATCGGATGCAAGATAGCTGGTCAGGCTGATAAAGCTCTCTTCAAAAAAGGCCATAACTTGCTGCTCGGCAGGCTGGCCCGCACGAATAGTGAAGTGGTGGAGATAACCATCGCTAGCCGCAACAAAGATATGCTGGATATCATCGCCAGGCGTAACAAAGCCCGAAGCACCGATTACTCCACTTGAGAATTCTCCCAACTGCTGCTGCACAACTTCTTTACCATGCAAGGTTAGATGATGAACAACACCCTCGCCCGTCGCCACCACTACATATTGCAGATCACTTGCCGGCGAAGCATAAGCGGAGATGGCAGAGAACATCGCACCATCGAAGTTCGTCAATAAATGCTGGCTATTGGCAGCGAGATGATACACATTACCATCCATGGTAGCAGCAATCACTTGCTGGACACCATCAGCTGTTGTATAAGCGGCAACGCCATTGAAGAGCACATCATCGATATGGGCAAATACCTCTTGTGAATATTCTGCGGAGGCATGAGATGTAAATGCATGTATATTACCTTCACTGGTCGCCACAAAGAAGCGCTGGTTAGAAGGTGTAACATCGCTAGCGAGAGCAGTTGCAAACTCGGCTATAGAGATTGCCTGGGCCATAGTATCCTGCCTTTCGTTATCGGGAAAAAAATTGAGGCACCAATGTAGCAAGCATGCAACATTGGCATGGTTATTGTAGAAGTTTTGTCTCCGATTCAAAGTAAATATGAAGTTAAGATCTGGTTGAGAAAATTACCCTATGGTTGCAATTCATATTATTTTAATGTCGATATATGGCTATATGACATTATTCGCCATGTTTCAGGATACTAACGAGCGACACATGCGACATAAACGGATACATGCTTTACATAATATCCGGTGGGACACCATTTATGACTGTTTGCAACCAACCTGTCAGTTGTTCTTTGCCGAGCGCTCCACTCGCAACAGCCATCATCGTGTGGTAATAATCAAGTTCGCTAGCTATTGGCTCTACACCATTAAATCGTAGAAAAGTGAACATGCTCATGCCCGCTACACGCTTATTGCCATCTAAAAAAGGATGATTCTGACTCAGATGAAAGCCATAGGCAGCCGCCATATGACATAGAGATGGGTGCAGATATTGCCCATCAAACTGAGACGGTGGCATATGAAGGGCTGCATCCAAAGCGTTTGCATCACGCACACCATATGTGCCTCCATATAACCGAATCTGGTCATCATGAATTGCCAGCACAATACTTTCAGGGAGAAAGCGCATTAACATAGTCTATTCCCCTAATTTGCGGTTCGCATTGCGGTAGCGCGGCTCAATCTCTTTATACGCCTCCCACGCATCCTGAAAATCATCCGTAGCTCGCGTGAGTATAATGCGATCACCCGTCACCTCGACAGCGATATCATCATTCTCACGCAAATGGAGCGATTCCACTATCCCAGCTGGTAACGTTACAGTAGCTGAGTTGCCTACTTTGCGCAATTTTACAATTTGCATCGTCTGCTCCTTGTTGTTCAAAACATTGCATGTATACACATAAGTATATACGTACGTTTGCGATAGGTCAAGCTTAAAAGGACAAATTCAGAACAAGCGAAGACTCATTTCCCCTTTTTCACACGAGAGAAGGAAGAAAAAACTGCAGCATCTTTTTGTACTAAGCAATCAAACAGGAGAAATAAAATGGACGACCATTCAATTGCTGTGGCAACGAATAGAAACCTGGATGAGTAATCGATGCTCCTCAGAGCAGACAAAGCCTTTTACCAGGAGCATCAGAGACCGACATCCAGCTAGCAGAAACCACAATGGGAATTATACTTCCAGAAGATTTCAAAGCCTCTTCTCGTCTTCATAATGGAGGATATACACTCGATGCCGTCTCAAACATGGAAATACTTTCTTTGAAAGACATCATTTCCGACATGGCAAATGTACAAGGAATTAGAAGAATGGGGAACTTGGGATGAGATGATCCCTTATTATTTCACGAAAGATGTGCTAGCGTCTGGATGGCAGACTGGGCCGATTCAACCCGTTTGGTGGCACATCCGTTGGATTCCCATTTCGCAGAGATAGAGCCGGGAATTGTTGCTGTCTCGATCTGATCCCCGCACCAGGAGGATATATAGGACAGATTATATGATAGGGATCATGAAACAGGACCGTCACGCACCCTCGCATCCAGTTTCCGAGAGCTTTCTATCTGATTACGCGAAACGCTGCTAATAATTGGAGAATATCGTGGAGACTGACGATGGCCTGATCCACCGAGGATTTAAGAAATAAGAAACTGAAGAGCACCTCTGCAATACAGAGGTGCCCAGAAACGTGGTTGAGATAATAGTTATTTAATTAATCGAGGCAAAGAGGCTGAATGCAGCAGGGTTAGCAACATCCAGGACTACTTGCACTATGAAGAACAGCACGATGAGGCCAGCAGAAGCCAGAGTGATAGAGGTTGTCAAACCAATCGGCGTCACCAGATGGTCCGCCTTGCGTGGCTCATCAAAGAACATCACCTTCACAATGCGCCCATAATACACCAGCGAGACAATGCTGTTCAGCAAGGCAATAACCACTAACCACTGCTGACCAAGCTGCCATGCAGTAGTAAAGATAACCAATTTGCTGAAAAAACCTGCAACCGGGGGGATACCACCCAGGGATAGCAGACAAAGCGCAGTACCTACACTCAGCAGAGGAGCACGCTTCCATAGGCCACGGAAATCCTCAATCTTATCGCCACCCGTGAGATTTCCTAGCGCAATGATACCGGAGAAAGCGCCAAGATTGGTCACCACATAGATCAGGATGAAGAATAAGACAGCTGCATTACCAGTAGCAGCCGTATGAGTATTTTGCTTCGCCACTGCCAGGGTGCCGATAAAACCGACCAGAATATAGCCTGCCTGCGCGATACTGGAATAAGCCATCATGCGCTTCACATTCGTCTGTACGGCAGCTACAACGTTACCAAGCGTCATAGTTAATGCAGCAATAATTGATAAAGTGATGATCAGCGGCAATAGATCGATCTGCCAGAGGCCCCCATAGGTAAAGACGCGAATAAGAGCCGCAAAACCGGCAGCCTTTGAACCGACCGAGAAAAAGGCCGTAGCAGGCGTTGGCGCACCCTCATAGATATCAGGAGCCCACATATGAAAGGGCACAGCCGAAATCTTGAAGCCAAAGCCCGCAATAACCAGCACATCCGCAACAATCAGCATCAAATTGCCGTCCGTGAAGCTCTTAAATGTGTGAGCCAGACCAACCAGATCAGTCGTACCCGTCAGGCCATACAGCAACGCAAAGCCATAGAGCAAGATAGCGGAAGACATCGCCCCCAGCAACACATACTTCACCGCCGCCTCAGCGGACCTCTCACTCTCACGAATGAGGCCAGCCATCACATAGAGCGGGAAGCTCGTCAACTCCAGCGCGATATAGATGGAGATCAGCTCGCCCGTGCTAGCCATAAACATCATACCAACCACCGAGAAAAGCATCAGAACATAGAACTCGCCACCAGCCCTGACATATTTCTCAACATAGTCATAAGAAGCCAGTATGATAACAGCAGCAATAATCAAGAATATAACTTGAAAAAAGATAGAATATTGATCTACCACCAGCATCCCAAAGAAAGCCGTTTGGGGAGCAGAAATTGTCAATGCCTGCGCAATAGTAAAGGCGGCAGGCACAATCAAGCCAACCAATGCAGTACCAGCGACGAAGATACGCCGTTTCACAAAGAGATCGACGCCCATCACCACCAGCGCCAGCAGTGTTAAGCTGAGCTCAGGTGCTAGCAGGAAGAGATCAGATACTTTAAACATAGTAACTCCTTACTATACAACCATGCAGCTTGTATAGCCACACGGTTGTACAGGGGTCCCCCCTACTTTATCAGAGCCACTGCCGTTTGAATAATCGGCTGTAGACTACTAGAAATGACGTCAATCAGGGGCGTTGGATACATACCAACGAACACAATCAAACCGCCCAGCGCGAACAAAGGCACCAGTTCACGCGCAGAGGCATCGGTCAACCAGCTCCACTTCGTATTGAATGGACCAAAGAAGATCCGTTTAATCATCCAAAGCAGGTAAGCGGCAGTCAGGATCATCGTAAACACAGCCAGAGCAGTCGGAATCGTCCAGATACGGAAGCTGCTGGTGAAGACCATATATTCCGCAACGAACCCGGCCAGTCCAGGTAGCCCCAAAGAAGCCATAGCAGCAAACGTGAAGAGCGTCCCAAGCATCGGCATCCGCTTCGCGATACCACCAAAGACAGCAATTTCGCGGGTATGCGCGAGATCATAGACCACGCCCACACAGAAGAAGAGCATGCCAGTGATAATACCATGCGTAAACATCTGCAACGTCGCACCTGTTAAAGCAACCTGACGGAAAGCCGCATCGCCGGCACCCTGAAAGATACCATTGCCGGCACCAGCCGCAGCAGCCACGCCCAACAAGATAATACCCATATGGCTCACGCTGGAGTAAGCGATCAGCTTCTTCATATCCTTCTGCACCAGACAGATACCTGCGCCATACAGAATATTGATCACCGCAATCACGGCCAGCCAGCCCGCAAACTGGCCCAGGCCAATGGGGAAGAGCGTAAAGCAGAAGCGGATCAGGCCATAGGCACCCATCTTCAGCAGCACACCAGCCAGGATCACGCTTACCTCAGTAGAAGCGTCCGTGTGCGCATCCGGCAGCCAGGTATGAAAGGGGAACATCGGAATCTTCACAGCGAAAGCCGTAAAGACCAGCAAGAACGTCAGCAGTTGCAGGCTTGTCGTGATACCGAGAATCGTAAT
The DNA here is from genome assembly GCA_963850365.1 of uncultured Chloroflexia bacterium. Classification (GTDB taxonomy): domain Bacteria; phylum Chloroflexota; class Ktedonobacteria; order Ktedonobacterales; family Ktedonobacteraceae; genus Dictyobacter. The sequence continues at coordinate 204,670 of CAWKKX010000005.1, read as the reverse complement.
ATCGCCACCGATCAAATGGTGCGATAGATACTTGCATATCGGAGCTATGCACAGTGAAGTAGAGCAGAATGAAGCCAGCCAGCATAAATACGCTACCGAAGAACGTATAGAGCAAGAACTTCCAGGCCGAATAGATACGACCGGGCATGCCATGCTTCAGCGTAGCACTGCCCCAGACACCGATCAGAATGAACATCGGAGCCAGCTCCACCTCCCACGAAAGGAAGAAGAGAAAGATGTCCAGCGACATAAACACGCCCATCACACCCGCTTCCAGGAAGAGCATGAGGGCCATGTAATCCTTCACACGGTCTTTTTTCCAGCCACCAATCACAGCCAGCATAGTTAGCAAAGCATTCAGGATCACCAGAGGCAGGCTCAAACCATCAACACCCAGGAAGTATTGAACAGTGAAATTAGTCGTCCCAGCATGAAAATTGATCCAGGGAAGCTTTACCTCATCGGCCAGATGGTTAAGATCGCCGAAGCCAGTTATACCATTCGTCAACAAGATACGGAAGAAAATGACCAGCGACAGCACGAAGGTAGCCGCCGTAAAGGCCAGAGCAACCCAGCGAGCAATTTTTGTAGGGAACGCATAGAGTACCACAGCACCGATCACCGGCAACAGGATAATCCATGTGAGATCACTTTCGAATATCGACATGTTTTCTTATCCTCACTTTACAGCCATAGTGACCAGCACTATCACAAACACAGCGAACACCGCCACACCGCCAAAGAAAGCAATCATATAAGACTGCACACGACCAGTCTCAACATGACGGAGACCACTACCGAAGCTCGTAACCGCCTGCGCAACACCATTCACAATGCCATCGACAACATAAGCATCGAAAGCCTGCTCGATATTCGCAATGCCCAACACAATATACTTGGCAATCCAATCGTAGAGAGTATCAATATAGTAGCGATTGAACAGGATGCGATGCAGAATACGCAGAGCGGGGCGAGCCTCAACAAAATCATGAATCTCTGCAAGCTCCACACGGCCATAGACGCCCCATGCAACACCCAGGCCAACCAGAGCAACCACCACACCCACCCAGGTATCAGCAGCAAACACCAGATGAGTCAACATCCAAATTCTGTACATTTACCTCTGGATGAACATTGATGTAAGAGAAAAAGCTCGTCCAGTAACCGGCAATCACCGAAGGAATAGCCAGCAGCATCAACGGAACCGTCATCGTCAGAGGAGACTCATGAACCTCACCGGTCCCACGATAAGGGCCACCCCACAGGCCACCAGAGTTTACCGCCCTTCCCACCGAAAGCCAGAATAAAGGCTCGCAGCATATAGAAAGCCGTCAGGCCAGCAGTGATAAGTGTCAGAGCATAGATCGCATACTGGCCCTTCTCAAGCGCCAGGCCAATAATCTCTTCTTTACTAAAGAAGCCAGAGAAGCCAGGAAAACCAGAGATTGCCAGCACAGCAATGAGCCAGGTAGCCGCCGTGATCGGCATTCTACTCGCCAGCCCACCCATGAGGCGCACATCCTGAACCTCTTTATGCATCGCGTGGTGCAAACCATGCAGAACACTACCTGCCCCTAAAAAGAGCAAAGCCTTAAAGAAAGCATGGGTAAAAAGATGGAACATCCCAGGGCCCGCACCAAGTTCAGGGCCAGCGACACCCAGGCCAACAAACATATAGCCCAGCTGACTGATCGTCGAAAAGGCCAGCACGCGCTTGAAATCGGATTGTACCAGAGCGATAGTGGCCGCGAAGAAAGCCGTAATCGCCCCAATCCAGGCCACCACACCGAAGGCCACCGGATCAGCAAGCAGTGAAGAGAGGGAAAGTACGAGCGACCATATAGACACCAGCGGCCACCATCGTTGCCGCATGGATCAGAGCGCTCACAGGCGTAGGACCTTCCATAGCAGAAGGCAGCCAGGTATGCAACGGAACCTGAGCCGACTTACCAACCGCACCACAGAAGACCAGAATCATAGCCAACCCAAGCAGAGCTGGATCAGTATGAGCCTGCTGAATATGTTGTTGAATACCGTTAAAATCGAATGTACCCGTATTGACGAAAAGGATCATAATGCCCAGAATAAAGCCAACATCACCAATACGGTTCATAATAAACGCCTGCAAACTTGCGCTGGCAGGAGAAGGACGCTGCTCATCGGGTTTAGCCCTCTTATTAATCCAGAAACCGATCAGCAAGTACGAGCTCACGCCCACCAATTCCCAACCAACGAAGATCACCAGGAAATTCTGAGCAAACACAATCACCAGCATAGAGAAAGCGAAAAGCGACAGGTACGCATAAAAGCGAGAGTAGCCAGCAGAATTCTCCATGTAGCCCTGAGAATAGATCTGAACCAGAAGAGTGATAGTCGTCACCACCACCAACATAGCAATTGCCAGGCGATCCAGGTGGAAAGCCAGCGTGTAGGAAAGATTCCCCACAGTCAGCCAGGTATAGGAAAGGACCTGGATACCCTGCTGAGGGAGTGACGGAAGAGGTTGCAGAACTAAAGAGAAGCACCCAGGCATAGATACAGGCCAGAGCCATAATAAATATAGCCACATATGAACTAGCTTTTGCCCAAATGGACAGGTGAGCGACTTTAGGGTCCTCATCGTCATCCAGACCATGTTCACCGTGATCGTCGCCTTCCGAACCATGTGCCTCAACAGCATGTTGCTCTTCGTGAGAAGTCTGGGACTCGATGCGTGGACGGCTCAACATGTCAGGGACACGCGTGCCAAAGATAATCGCAGCGAACGCGAAGAGCGGTGCAAGCAGAATTGTCCAGGATAATTGATACAAATCCATTATATTCACCACTTCATCATATCGATCTCGCCAACATCAACTGTATCACGCTTGCGATAGATAGCAATAATCATCGCCAGGGCCACCGACGCCTCGGCCGCAGCAACAGTGATAATAAAAATAGCGAAGATCTGACCAGTCAAGTATGTAGCATAAGGCTTGACCGTATTAAAGAACGAAAAACCGACCATCGTCACATTGACGGCATTAAGCATAATCTCGATGCCCATCAACACGGCAATCGCGTTGCGCTTCGTAATAGCCCCATAAAGACCAATGCAGAAGAGCACAGCACCAAGAATCAAAAAATGATAGAGAGTAAGGCTCATAGCATTAATCCTCCCGGCCAATAACAATTGCGCCCACAATCGCAACTAACAGCACCAGAGAAGAAATTTCGAAAGGGAGCACATAGCTGTAGTTCACAGGACTGTAAAGCAATTGGCCGATGCGCACAACATTGTTTATATCAGTGGGTAACTGACTTGCGGCCTGAGCAGCGGTCACCGAATCATTAATTGCGCGTTGGCTATTAGATATAGCATAGATAATAGTCACACCCACCGCGATACAAATAATAGCCGCGAAGGGCCAGAGCTTATTTGTCGGGTTTGTTCTATCAAGCCCGGCGATGCGTGTGAGCATCAACGCAAAAAGCATAAGAATCGTAACCGCGCCAACATAGATAAGAATTTGCACAATAGCGATAAATTCTGCATTAAGCAGCACATAAATCCCAGAGGCCATCGCAAAAACCAGCACGAGAGCCAGAGCGCTATGCACAATATTCCGCAACCCCACCACAAGTAATGCAGCACCCACCAGGACCACGGCAAAGATCCAGAACAAGAGGGTGGCTAAATCCATAAAAAACATACCTCCGGTTTACATCGGATAGCGGATTGTAGATTCAAACTCAAGGAAAAAGGAGAATATACATATCCTTACATTGGTTATCTGACTTTTACATTGTAGCATTCCACGCCACCGGGACATAACTAGCGAAACCAGCTGTACAGTGGAGGACAGAACGCGCGTATAGTCCCACATGGATTCTAACAAAACAAGTGACGGGTGACAAGGGGAAACCCACACAGATCAAATTTAAACTCCTGCCAAATTGCAAGAAGCAAAGTGAAAGAACTATAAAACAAACGCTAGCGAAATTTCCATAGTAGTTAGTTTATAGATCATTAATACGACAATGCGACAATGCAACACCCCTAAACACCTTTCGTGTGCTATAATTTCCATTAGGAAAAAACATTTTGAATATAAAAGGCGTACCAGCAGCATGAGCGCAACACAAATGCCTACTGAACATAATCAGCCTGATATTTCACGCTGCACGCGTTGCAACACAATGTTGCCTCAGCATGCAACATTCTGTGGTCAATGCGGTGAACGCATTAAACAGCAAGGACAAGGGTCTCTTTCACTGCACTATGGGGACATTGTTGAGCGGTATCGTATCACATCCCTGGTACGACGACGGCCATATACGCAACTCTTTTTTGCCTTCGATAACCAGCAACAACAATATGTAGCAATTAATGCAATCAATCTTCATGTGCTGGAAGAGGCAAAGCGCATACAGGCAATAGAAGCCTTCCGACATCAATGTGACCTGTTACAACGTCTGTCGATGTCAATGATCATGCACCTGATCGACCTGCATTACTTTCAAGAGCATCTCTATGTCATTGCCAACTGGCCTGAACAGCAAAAATCTCCCCAGCAACTCTCCACTCTCTCTACTCTCTCTACTCTCTCCACCCTGCTACAAAGTGGGATAGGATTGCCAGATGAGCAAGTTGCAATTGCCTGGATCTATCGCCTTAGCCGTACCCTAGAACTACTGCATAATAACAAAATTATTCCTGGCGACATCGATCCAGATACCATTCTCGTCAATACAACAATTTTCGATAGCGATCCAGCATTAATGATTTCCTGGCAACCAGAACTGCTTCCTCACCCATCGATTAATACAAATACTGCATATTTCCATGCACCAGAAACACTAATAGGCGATATTGAGCCCCGCTCCGATATCTACAGCCTGGGCGCTATCCTGTATCTACTACTCTCAGGGAGCACTCCAAAAAATGCAACAGAGCGCACACGACAACCACTCGCAACCTTACATGAGATCAATCCACATATCAATAACACCATCGATGCAGTAGTCATGCGTGCCCTTGCATTAGAGAAAACAGAACGTTATCAAAGTGCAAGCGAATTTTCAGCCGCGCTTTTACAATTAAGCACAAGCCCTAATGATCTGCACCTGGCACAGAAAAATCCAGTACAATCGACACAATCGGTACAGCAAGGCAAAACTCAACACCAGAAAGAAGAGATAGATGTCTCTTCACAAGTTGCCGATAATACTATTGATAGACAACCTACAACTGTAGCCGATGAAGTGACGGTCTCCGTTGTCCCACTCCAGGCTCAGATGGCCCGGCGCTACTTGTCAAAAATTAAATCAGGTAAAACGGAAACACAAGGCATACAAAGCGGGGAGGAATCAGTGGAAGAAGGGCTAACAAAAGAGAAAAAGAGCATAGAAAACATAATTGCAGGATCAGTTACATATATAGGCAATGCATCAACAAAAAACCTTCCAGACCATGCGCATGCAATAGAAGATATATCATCAGCAGAGCAGCCAGCCGACTCAATTGAGGCTAGCTCACTAACAAAGCAAGAAAAAAGATCAATTGAACTCCATGAAGAAAGCGAATACATACAAAATCAACCTACTAATGCTCTTGGTCCTCTGGCAAAAGAGAAGAATAATACGAAAGATGCAGAAGATAAACTCATCAAGATAGAGCAGCAAGATACGGTGTTATTCAAATACGAAGTGGAAGAAGGAGAAAATGCCCATGAGAAGACACAAGATCAGGTGGAAGGGGGAGGAGAAGAAAGAAAGAATACAACACGTGCAATCCAAACGCAAGGGGTACTTAGCACGTCTAACCAGACATCTACCAGCAAAGAGCCTCTCCTTGAGCGTTTGAAAATACTATTTATGAAAACTACCTCAACCCTACCTGGATTAGAGTGGCAGAGGGGGAACAATACAACAAACAGGGCTATCGCAACACAATCAGCAACACATAAAGAAAGTTTGTTGCTAAAACAAGTACAACATTTTCTAATAGGAGAACCACATAACAGCACAAAAGCGGCAGCACTTATCGAGACACCAATGCGGATTCAACCAAACCAAAATTATTCCATCCGTATCAATGTGATAGGCAGAAACCAGGCAAAAGAACCTTATGCAGCGGGACTCAGTGGCCTGGTGCAAGGAGAAAAAGTACATATCGAGGTACGCTCAGCCCTCTATCAAAACTATGCATACATAATACAGCAAGCCGATGTCCAGCTACCTGGTGAAGGGTATGTAGCCGAGATTACCATGCCAATGCAAACACTAAGCGGTGGACCAAGCGGGAGACGGGAACGCTTACATATCTTTTTTATGGATGAAACAAATAATCCTCTCTATGAAAAACCTTTTGTGATTGAACTTTTCATCTCACATCTTGTACAAAGTGGTCGAGAAGGGCATAATGTTCTCTCTATTCCACTCTAGCAGTGAGAACATGCATGAAGGAACCATTTCAGATGCCAAATAAAAAGACGGTACCTCCCATCATTGCATAAAGTAGAATCAACAAAAGCCCTTCGAGCCAGACTAACTCACCATCCTTTGTGATCTCGCTAAAGAGAAAAGTAGCCAGGGCCAGTACAGCCAGTTCGACAAGATTAAACACCAGATCAAGGCGGGCTGGCATAAACAGACTGAACAGGACCAGAATAGGTGCCATAAGCAATGCAATCTGTATGGAAGATCCAGCCGAGGCACCCAAAACCAGATCAAAACGTTTATTCAATGCCATCGTGATCGTATTAAAGTACTCAGGCAAGCCACCAATCAAGGGTAAGAATACAAGACCCACAAAAGCTGCATTCCAGTGCAAAGTTGCCGTCATAGGTTCAATCGCGCCAACAAGAATTTCCGAAAGAATAGTCACGCCAATAGTTGCAACAGCAAGTAAGAGCAATGCACGCCATAAAGGGGGTTTGACCTGCTCTTTCTGGACAGAGGCAACCGTCTGGCTGTGTGCGATCCCCTGTTGTAGTTGCTGCCGCATTATCATGTAGGACATGTATATTTGTCTCATCACTAATAATTGCATGTAGAGCGCCATCAATATGAGTCAGGACACCACTTTTACCAGCAACAGAGCTTTGAACGACACGATGACGATAGGCAAGTAAACGCGCGATAGCGGCCACCGAGCGAGCACCAAATAAAGGACCCAACTCCTCCTCATCATGATCATCGTGCTTATCAAATACACGAAAAACACTATAAAGGATGAAAGCAGTATAGCCAAGTAATAAGAGAATAGAAATGAAATCGGAGAGAATAAAGCCACGTGCGGTAACCTGAGTTTGATGCTCCCGCGTAGCAAAGAGCTCCGCGATAGTAGGCAGCAGAAGCCCACCAATAGAGAGCGCCAGCAGGGAGGCATACTGGCTGGCGGATCGCGCCTCAAAGCGTAGACGTCCATATTTAAAACCACCGACGCACACCGCCAGGCCAAGCACAAGTAATACATTGCCCAACACACTACCAATAATCGACGCCCGCACCACATCGACCAGACCTTTACTGAGCGCCAGGATCGCAATTATCAGCTCGGTAGCATTCCCAAATGTTGCGAAGAGGAGTCCACCAATGCCCTCGCCAGTGTGTTCCGCTATCTCTTCGACCGATTGTCCGATCAGAGCGGCAAACGGCAAAATACCCAGAGCAGCCACAACAAAAAGCAAAAGCGCAGGAACCCCTACAAACTCCAAAACCACAGCGAGGGCAGAGAATACAAGTAGAACATACAACCAGCGCGACATTTATTCCTCCAAAAATAGCATGAAGACTCTTCAATTATTACATATAATACGTTTTTTATATGGATCAGGTGACAGTAACCACATCGACAAACAAAAATACACGCTTATCATACTATAGCAAGCAAGCCATTGGTAATAAGCATATTGACAGGGGTAACTTGCAAAAATCGTGCACATCTATGATATTTTTACTATACTCTTAATTACAGCATAGATAGTTTTGCAGTACTCATATGAAGGCACAAAAAAATGAAACGCAGCACAGTAGAGAGATTGCATGCAAATGGATTTTATTATCTTATAAGCGCACTCTTTATCCTCATAGTAGCACCACTATATCAGATCGTAGTGCTCAGCCCAACGGGTTTCGGAGCGGCCGTGAGCGGACACGGCGCTACATACCTGGCATGGATTGGCCCACACACGACAGATTTCATTATCTATCGCGCCATCCTCATCGCCGCATTTGCCCTGCTGATCAGCTTCCCATTTACGCTCTACCGCGTTATCGTCGCGCAAGAGATTATGGCACAGCAAGAACAGGAAGATGAAAGCTCCCAGGACGCAGAAATTGAGGACGAAGAGGATATACGAAGATGAGGTAGAACAGAGAGAAGCGGCAAAGACAGATGTTCAAACAACCAAAAACGATGGGATGCCAGCATATGCCTGGCGTGGGAAAGGCTTCGCAGTATTGGCCGCATGGTCGGGCTTAATTGGAATTAGTATTTATATACTAAGTGCTACCGCAAGCACATTCTATTTAATCAGCGCAGGCAACCCATATGCAACAGGAGCGGCCATTAGCACAGTTACAACCATTTCTAACATCTTTACCATTAGCACTAACACAGTCGGAACCGGATTACTGGGACTGAGCGTTCTATTTTTCGGAGCTATGATCGCAAGAACCGGACGTAATCTCTGGCCCGATATATGGGCCAACTTCGGTTATGCAGCCCTTTTTATCGCAGCCCTCCTGTGTATTAGTGCAATAGGAGTTATGAGCGCACCAGGAACAGGGCAGAGCACCCTCACCACAGTCGCCACACTGCTATTCGCCATGTGGGTATTATGGCTTGGCATCATGCTTGTACGCCTCAAACCAGAGAGATAGCGCCAGACGGCGACGAGACTAAGCATCAGCTTTTAAGCTATTTAAGAATCGATTGACCATATTCAAGACCATATTGTATACTTTTGCGTGGGCAAACAACCAGTTTCTTGGCTCTCTTTCCTCATACAATTTGGGATACGACGATAAGTAAGCAGGAGAAACAGTTGCTACCAATAGCAGGCAAAAACAAGGATATATAATGCTTAACGATCCTGTGCTCCTAAATGACTGGCATGTAGTAGCCATGGTAAGCGATCTGGAAGAAAACAAGCCACTAGGAAAGAGGCTCCTTGATGAGGATATAGTGCTATGGCGTACGGGCAATAAAGTCTGTGCCTGGCGCGATCTTTGCATTCATCGCGGCACGAAACTCTCATTGGGCAGGATCGAAAATGACACCATCATCTGCCCTTATCACGGTTGGCGCTATAACGAGACGGGGCAATGTATCCATTATCCTGCTCATCCCCATCAGAAGCCATCAGAGAAAGCCCATACGCAAGTATATCAGGCCCAGGAAAAATATGGCTGGATCTGGGTTACAGCAGGTAATCCCGCACATGATATCCCCACTTTTGAGCAATGGGACGACCCGGCATTTCGAAAAGTGCACTGTGGCCCATATATATATAAAGCAAGTGGCCCAAGGGCAATCGAAAACTTTCTAGATGTCACGCACTTCCCCTTTGTGCACCAGACATATTTAGGCGACCCGGCCCATACAGAAGTGAACGACTATGAAGTCGAAATTACCCCAGAAGGAATAATAGCCAGGGATATCTCCATCTGGCAACCTGATCCAGACGGAACAGGGCAAGGCAAGACAGTCACCTACACCTATAAGGTTCAGCGACCTTTAACGGCTAGCTTTGTTAAATCCTCGGCAGGTCCACGCTTCGCCATGTATTTCACTATTACCCCTATTGCCGCAGAAGTATCGAGCGCACAAGCATACGTCGCCATGGATTATAGCAACCTGAGCGACAATCAGATAAAAGACTTTCAAGATATGATCACACGACAGGACATACCTATAGTAGAATCGCAACGTCCAGAATTATTGCCACTTGACTTGCAAGCCGAACTACACCTGCGTTCAGATCGCACAGCCATCGCATACCGCCAATGGCTAAAGCAGTTAGGTCTAAGTATTGGGACCGCGTAGAAGTCGAAAAAAGAAGAAAACAAATAGACGGGAGATCTTTAGCCTCCATCACCGCGCCCACAAAGTGTGGAGAGATTCCCGTTGAACACAGTATAACGCAACCGCTGTTATTACACAAGAAGATAGGACCCGTGAACGTAAAATCTCTAAAAAGCACGATAGAAGTAATTACAGATATAGTATTCACGTCTTCAGAAGCAAAGAACCACAGACAATACTGGTAAGTACATAGTACATTACGGTAGGGAGCGAAGAATGGGCCTCGGAAGAAGCTAGAGGACATCATCGGGCAATATTTCTTGCACGAGGTATATTGTCGTGGTAGACTTGTCAGAGAGGAACAGACAGCACCATTATCAACCAGATAAGCAATAATTATGCTCATGATATTGCTAACCCTTCACAACTATTTTGTCAGATAATAAAGGGGAATGTTTGTTCATTAAGTTTTTAACAAAAAAACAGAAGCGTAGAACGTATATTTAAATGAGTAACACATCATCAATGCCCATCCCTGAAATCAACCGAAGGAGACAACAAATGCAGAGGAACCAGCGTGCAGGAGATCAATTTGCAGGACGCCGCGTTGTAACTATCGGCGGAGGATCAGGAACATTTTCACTGCTTTCACATCTAAAAAAGTATCCATTTAACATCACAGCGGTTGTCACCATGTCAGACAGTGGGGGCAGTTCGCGCAAACTCATGGACGAGTTCAGGCGTCAACTTCCATTAGGGGACCTGAGAATGTCGCTCGTAGCCTTAGCCAGGAACGGCGCACTGTGGCGTGATGTCTTCATGCACCGCTTTAAACAAACAGACGAAGGCACAAAAAGCGATATCATAGGTGGAGTAACAGGTCATAGCCTGGGCAACCTTATACTCAAAGGGTTACAGGATATCAACAACGAAAACCTCTTGCTAGCCATTGAAGACGCACAAGAGCTACTAGATACAGCTGGCGACGTAGTTCCAGTCACATTAGCACAGACAACCATTTGTGCAGATCTAGAGAATAGCGACACCATTTGTAGTGAGACCGAGATTGACACACGTGGAAAGAAAAACCCAGGCCAGCTCTCTCCCATCAAGCAGTTGCGCTTAATACCCGAAGATGCCCCGGCCTGTGCTCAAGCCATACGAGCACTACGAAGAGCGGACACGATCATCATCGGCCCAGGGGATCTCTTTACCAGCCTCTTACCAAACCTGCTGGTAAAAGAGATTGCGAAGGCCGTACGAGAATCAGAAGCAGAAAAAGTTTACATCTGTAACCTTATGACAAAGCATGGGGAAACAGATAATTATAAAGCGTCAGACTTCGTAAACGAGATTCACCGCTATCTAGGAGCACGCGTAGACCGCGTACTTTTAAATGACGGCTCATTTCCAGACGATGTACGTAAAACTTATTTAGAGGAACAGAGCGAGCCAGTTATAGTTGATCGTCCCCGACTCGAACAGCTTGTCCCAAACCTGGTCATCGAACGGCTGAGTCTAGAAGGTGACTCGTTAGCCCGCCACGATCCAGAGCGAGTTGTACGTGCTCTTTTTAGTAAGTTACAAGCACAGGCCAACTAACCTGAACACAAACAGGAAGATCCCCTCATCTGAGCCTAGATGAGGGGATCTTCCTGTCTAGCCACATCTAAAAAAGATCCAACTCTCGCCAAAACCAGCGAAAGCGCCAGCCAGCAGGAAAAGAGCCATATGATCACCACTACTGCTCGTTATGCCCCCAAATGAAAACAGTCCGCAAGTCAAGAATAAATAGGCAAGAATAGCAAGGATCGCGCCCACAAAAGGACGAGTAAACCAGGAAATAATAATAAAAATGGGCGGACTATCAGAGCGAAAGCGCCCCAGGGTCACAATACAGCTCACACACCCACCCAACAAACCATACATCAACACGAGCCAGGGCACTCCCAGAGGAGCAAACCGGTTCGTGACCAGATTATGCCCAAGCCCCAGGCCCTGCAGGATAGCAAAAGTTAACGAAACAAGCAATAAGCCCACAAGATAAAGAGAAAAGATAGTCAGCCAACGATTTGGATAGACATTCACTTGCGAAACGAAAGAATTCTGGACACTTTTTGTTGCCAAAAACATATGCTCACCAAAGGTCGGTAAGGGCTCTGTATTGTGCTCATCGAGTTCTGGCGGAGCAGCAAAAGTCGTAGCATCCTCAGCAACTGGAGTTAGCACCGGTTCGCCAGGCTGGGAAGGTGGACAAGACAAGGCATCATATTGGCCTATATAGTGTGTTGGCAACTTCTGATTGTGTGCGATAGCTGCCAGGCGCTGCGAGAAAGAGCCATCGCCAGTCCATTGATTAGCAGAAACAAGTTTGAGTTGCTGGTGAGCAGTCTCAGTAGCAACATAGGCCGTACTTGTAACATCACGATCATGTTGAATTTCATGTACCACAACCTGTACTCCCTTAAAAAAATTTTGCGGCGTGATCGCAGCATGAATAGTATCTAAGAGAGATGGCTCAACACCATTTGGCTCAGATATGTAACGTGGGATACGATAAAGCACGCCCCACACCTCAGCACCAGGCTCAGAACTGGCTTCGATAGCCACAATAGTTGGCCCGGTGTTACCACGAATATATTGAGCCCCAAATGCGATCTTGTAGCCCTTCAATACAGCCGGACCACTAGGGCAATGCCAGACCATCCAGTCGTTCGGGACTATTGAGAATAGCAACGTCCATCTCTAAGCCATATTCAAAAAGCCAGATAAAGTCATGATGGATCTCAAAGCCCTCTCGGACTGATTTGAGATAGAGGTTAGATCTGGCACCTCTGGATTTGAGATCAAGGCAGGATCAGACAGCTCTAAAGCGATATCCTCTTCCTGATCATTTAACTCTTCTGGCAGAGGGGGAGCTAATGGCGCTTGTATAGGGAAAGCAGGTAGAAATCCTGAATCTGTACGCATCCCTTCCCTCAATTGACCACCAGAAGATATCATTGCATTAAAAGAAAGAGGTCGAGGAGTATTCCCACGCACAATAGGAATGCCGGGAAACATCTCTTCCACTTTTTGCTGATTAGCATCATTTTCAGACGCTTTTGCCAGACGGTGTTGCTGTCCATCATCCGGCTGGTAACGCTGTTCTTGCTTCACGTTGATAGAACTCTCCTTCCAAGGTCACAACCACCACACATCAAAAAAACAGCCTCTTTTATGTCAGGATACTGATATTCCGCTCATTCACCAAATATATAGGACCACTGGCTAAACAAGAGCGTCCATCCAGAAACAAAGTACTGCATTTAAACAAATTTGTTCCCATCCGTCTCTTCTATGAAAAACACGATGCGGTTCAGCGTAGCATAAGCGCCAGCCCCCCTGGAAACTCCCATCTGAACGGCATCGTATTCTTTTTGTGCGCCCCCACACATAACTAATTGGCCTGGCAGAGGCTCAACCAATTGGCCCTTGTAACTCTCGTATTGGATTAGTTACACTTAGTAAAAGAGAAGCCAGCCAATGCAAGAGGAGAGGAAGCAATGAAAGCAAGGCAGAAGGTTCATCAGCCATTGCCATTTTTTACCGCATCGTTACAAGAGTTTATCCGCCTTGACCGAGACAATGAAACTCCCCTCTATCGTCAAATCAGCCAGAGCCTGCGAGAAGCCATATTGGCCGGGGAATTGGCTGATGGCACTCGCTTACCAACTGAAAGAGCACTGGCCCAGGCACTGGGAGTCAATCGCACAACTATTATGAATGCTTATAATGAATTATCGAGCGAAGGGCTCATTGAAGGACATGTTGGCAGAGGCACACTCGTCAAACGTAGCTATTTTGAGCGGGAGGACGACTACTTTGATCAAGACATGCCCTCATGGCTGTTTGGGCTGGCAGAGGGTGAAGATGCCCTTCTTGGCCCTGATGCACACGTTTTGAGCGAGTTGACTTTGCTAGGCGAAAGTCACGAGATTATTTCGTTAGCCCAGGGCATGCCCGCACAAGATATGTTACCAGCCGCATTGCTGCGTAGTATCGTTAATGATGGCTTGCTCGAAGCACAACAACAAGCTCTGGGCTATTGTCCAGTCGAGGGTTCTCAAAGCTTACGACGCAACATTGCCGCACGTATGCGCAAGCGAGGAGTGGCCGTTGACCTGCAAAACATACTTATACTTTCAGGTTCAACCCAGGGCATCGGCTTGATTGGCCGCTTCCTGCTCCATCCAGGTGACGAGGTTGATTGTCGAGGTACCTACTTATCTCGGTGCAATTCAGACATTTCGAGCGCTGGGAGCACGCGTGATCGGGATACCAACCGACAACGAAGGAATACGCGTTGATCTGCTAGAATCAGTGCTCGCACGCCGTCAGCCACGTTTCATCTATACGTTGCCAACCTTCCAGAATCCTACGGGAGTGGTTATGTCGGCCGAGAGGAGACGACGTCTCTTACTACTGGCCAGGCGCTACCAGATACCCATCCTGGAAGACGATGCCTATGGAGAGATCTATTTTGAAGGCACAGGAACACAACCACTGAAAGCTCTGGATACACATGGCAATGTACTCTACTTAAGCACCTACTCCAAAATATTGGCCCCAGGACTGCGCGTAGCCTGGCTAGCGGCACCCGAACCAGTTATCGAGCGCCTATCGATGCACAAACAGGTCTTCGATCTTAATACAAACGCCTTCGGGCAGTGGATTGTTAACGAGATCCTGCAGCGTGACCTGTTAGATAACCATCTTATGATAGTACGCCAGTGCTATAAACACAAACTAGAGCTTATGCTTGAAGCAATCGCGACCTATTGGCCTCAAGGGATACGCATATACCAACCCAAAGGAGGCATGCATCTCTGGTGTCGCCTCCCAGGAGATATGCGTGCGCGGACATTGTTACGCGAAGGCGCACATGAAAAAGTCACCTTTTTAATCGGCGAACCCTTTCATGTGGACGGTGGGGGTCACCACTACATTCGCCTTAGCTTCGCCTCGCCAGAAGAGTCACATATTACAGAGGGCATTCGACGAATCGGGGTCGCGATGGACCGCCTTATAGCACGCCGCCAGCGACCAGATGAACGCGATCAAGCCATTGAACACTTGCCTATGGTATAGTATATAGAAAAAAATGGCGCCGGATTGTCCAAATAAAAACAAGAAGAAACTGTGACGGACCATCCAAACAGCAGGAAAGAGCATGTTATGCCTTCAAAAATAGATGAAGATGATTGGGAGATTACAAGCGACGGACTTTACGTTGCGAGACGGGAATTTCTTATAAGACGAGGCTACTGCTGCGCCAATAAATGTCGCAACTGCCCATATATCAATTGGCGCGATCAGCCGGAATGGCAACCAATCCCGGCTGAATGCGTCAGACGCGATAGAGCAAGCAGGTCCTTTGCAGCCGCCCAGGCACTGCTGCATTACCACAAACAACAACTAGAGACTTGCGAATTGGAAGCACAAGATAGACATAAGCAAATGGCTCAGCATTATGCTCACTTACTTGAACAATGGGGACCTAAAAAAGTAAGAGAAGAAAGCCAAATTTTTTAGATATAATGTGCACATTATCTAAAAATTTAGAATCATACATGATAGACGAAGCTTACCCCTGCTTCGGGATGGTATGTTGCATATGACAACACGCCCCAACCAATTACATTATAGTTACTGGTATACACAGTTCCATCGGAATTAAGCTTTTCCACTATCGCAACATGCCCCCAACCACTGGCATACTGTACTCCAGGCTGAAGCACAACAATAGAAGGCACATGCGGAGTATCAGATACAACCCAACCAGAAAAGCCAGAGGCATTGTATGACCACGCACTGGCATTGCCAGTCCAGGGTATAGAAAAACCAGTCAATTCGTGGTAGCGATAGTCGGCCCACCAGGTACATTGACCAGGACTAAAAGGATTAGCAAAATTTCCATCAAACAGATTAGAAGATGCTGGAGCCGCCGCAGGTGCAGGGATAGCAACAGGCGTGATACTTGTATTTACGCCCGCGAAAGGATGATTAGCGCCAGCACCATTATACTCATAACCATCCTGCGTCACGGCTGTCGCAGTTGCCGCTTGAGCAGCAATTAACGCAGTATCATTCTTTTGCGCAGGGATCATATGCATGATCGGCTGAAATAGCCCAAAGCCATTGCTATGACCTTGCGTATCAGCAGGAAGAACTGCTGCAAGTACACCAAACACAATAGCCACTAATGTCACACATACCCCCAGATGAATCACGCGACTGCGGCCTTTTGGGGCACGCATTGTGCCTGCACTTTTCTTGCCCGTTGCAGGAATAACAACTGTACCGACTTGATTTGATGCCCGAACATGCGGTGTAGCAGGCATAGCAGACACATTGATCTCTTGCGGCTGACCTGGTTGAGAAACAGGATCAGCTACCATCGTTGAGGTTGAGTTTTCACCCTCACGCTCAAGTGCAGTCCTTGCTGGACTTCGAGTTAGAGAGGGAAAAGTATGAAGAGGGAGATCTGGAAAGGGCAGTTGCTCAACAAGCTCTTCCTGTTCCTCAACACCATCAACGGCTATAGACAATCTATCATTTTCTCTACCAACAACCGAATTTAAACAATCATCTTTCAACACCATATACCCAACCTTCACTAACTACACTGACATCAAACACGACTACTTGATACACTTTTGTATGTTCCTACACACATAACTTCAAGAAGACTTTACCTAACTGTATCTATTCAGTCAAATTTGCTGCATCAATGTAGGACTATGTGACTAGCAGGTTTGCCCACTCCTACGCTGTAGGAGTACCGTTTTTATACTATTCTACATTTGAATATTTTAATATGCAGTATAAAATTCAGCTCATAATAAGGTTGACATAGTGTTGTGTCTGAGGGGAGACGCAGGACATCCAGCCCGAGCCACAATTTCTGACGGCGGCTTGCACGACACCAGGGCCACCATTATAAGCTGCGAGAGCTTTGGCATAGTCACCACCAAACTGGCTCTGTAGATTCGACATATAACGAGCAGCACCATCGAGTGCGGAGTTGGGATCATATGGATTTACGCCCATGCTTGCCGCCGTAGCCGGTTCAAACTGGGCAATACCAACTGCACCACCAGACTGCGCATAGGGGTTAAAATGGCTCTCCAGCTGAATCTGGTTCACAAAATAGACCGGACTGATACCATATTTTTGCGCCATATTCTGAGCAATAGCCACATACTGGCTTCTCGGCAGAACCGGACCTGCATTAGATGTAGCGACTGTATCGGTACCTTGCTCAGGCGTTTGATCATGCCTGGCAGCGATATCCATATTCATCTGCTCATCCTGTGCCCACTGTATAAGACCACCAACAACAGGTACATCAACCTGGTCCTGGTCGTTGCCAACAGGGGACAGGGAAATCACCGTAAAGAGCAACGCAATTACAATGAGTGCGAATATGATGCCAAGACGCAAATAAGGATGCAAGTGGATTTCCTGCTCGGCCGGTTTCTTTCTGGTGGAGAAACGCCTTTTGGAACCGGGGATGATAAGTGGATCTTTGCGAGTAGGAGGAGTAATTGTTGAATGCAATGCAGAGAGAAAAGACCCAGGTGCCTCACGCACTGGAACCGAGATGCTAGGATAATGATCAGCGAGCAACGTTTTTTTCGCAGGGCGAATTACAGGCTCAGCAGGCGTAATAAAATCTACTTTTTCCACCTGTCGAGCCAATTGTAACACGTCCACATTGTCGAAGGAATCCCCCGAAGCAGCCTTCCTCCCTTCTAACCAGTCATCAACGTCTCCGTTTGACTGAAAAGGGTTGAATTGCGGCATTGATCTACCTCGCTACCATTTATCAAAGAGAAAAAATGAGAAGAGAAGAGCAAAAAGCAGTTCAGCTTCTCAGAGCATACTAGAAATCTAAGCAGTAGGATACCATAAAAAGTGAATACCAGGTCCCGGATAGAAGCGAACCCAATCAAGGCTAGCCCAATGCCCATTCCAGTTCCAGTTAGAAGTTATGACTCCATTGCTAGCATTAGCGACGCCCGTTTCAACAACGGCCACATGCCCATACCAGCCAGCCCCTTGCGTGCCAGGCCCAATCACAATAATTGAAGGTCCATTGGGATTTGGCTGCGGTGACTCCACCCAACCATAAGATGGGGCTGCATATGCCCATTGATAAGCGTTGCCCAGCCAGGGAACATAATGTCCTGTAAGCTGCTGATAACGCATATTGCTCCAATAGGTACATTGACCGAAGAAGAAACGATTCAAGCTTCCCGCATCTGAAGGATTCCCAACAGAAGGAGCCGCCTGTACACCTGCATAGGTCTGGTTACCAGCATCAAAACCATCCTGAGTCACGGCAGTAGCGGTTGCAGCCTGGGCTGCGATAAGAGCTGTGTCATTCTTCTTGGACACGACCAGATTCATAATTGGCTGGAGTATCCCAAAACCATTCCCTTTGCCATCCGAACTGGTGGGCAGTACAACAACCAGAGCACTTAGCACAATTACGACAAGCGAGACGCAGACGCCCAAATGGATAACCATGCGTCTCCCCTTAGGAGGGCGCATCGTCCCCGTACTCTTCAATCCTGTTCCAGGAACAATAACCGGCTCACGCAAAGGCAACGAGGATTTTCTATTTTCAACTGGTGTGGGAAGCATAGAAGAAGAAAGCGGCATCGGAACGAGAGGGTTTTGACTCTGGCCTGGAGGTGGATTGAAAACATCACCCGGCGCTTCCTGAGTAGCCACTCCTGGCGACCTCATGTTGTTTTGCTGTTCGTTATCAATTCGCGTACGAGAACGATCATGAAATAACATATAGACAACCTTCAATCCATCAAACAAGTGTAAACATTACAAAATAGAGTTAAGACATACTAAAAGAAACTGTACCCAAGTAACCTCTATGCAGTCAACGATTCGCCTGTATGCAGGACTATATAACTACATAATAAGGCAGATACAAAACATACAGAGAAAGTGAAGAGGGCATACACCTCTCCTCTTTGCCCTTACTGTAACAATCTCAACATCCCATCACTAATTATATAGAACGGTTACATAAGAAAGACCTGGCAGAAGAAAGAAGATAGTACTATACTGCACCCACGGTTCTGTCCATCTTCATCCGCAACCTCTTTCTATTCTTTCAGCAAGCAGCACGTCATAGCAGTTATATAATTGCACTTAGGAGCCTGGGTACCATAAAAAGCTAACGCCAGGGCCAGGATAAAAACGGACCCAATCCAGTGCAGCCCAGTGCCCATTCCAATTCCAGTTACTGGTTAGGACGCCATCAGTGCTAGAAGGCACAGCATTTTCAACCACAGCGACATGGCCGAAACGACCGGAACCTTGAGCATAAGGGGCTAATACAATAATAGAAGGGCCATTGGGATTGGGCTGCGCCGAAATAATCCAACCATAAGATGGGGCAGCATACGCCCATTGATAGGCATCGCCTAACCAGGGAACCCAGTGGCTGGTTAACTGACGATAACGCATATTCGACCAATAGGTACATTGTCCATAAAAGAAGCGGCTCAAACTGTCAGTGTCCGATGTCAAAAAAGAGCTCGCGGGAGAGGATGGAACCGACTGAACGCCTACATATACCTGATGACCACCAGGATCATAACCATCTGCAGTTACAGCTGTAGCAGTGGCAACCTGCGCAGCCATAAGAGCCCCAGAGTCCTGTTCGTACGGAATCAGATGCATAAGGGGCAATAACAAATTGAAACCCTTAGCATCAGTCCCTACTGGAAGCACAGCTATCAATGTCCCTATGGTAATAAATAGCAGTAACATGCTTACGGCTATGTACACCACCGTTCGCCTGCTTGCAGAAGAGCAAGGCATCGGTGCGTGCGTCCCGACTATAGGAATGGCCGTGAGAGGCTTCGATGCCCGTGGCACTGCATGCGAAGGGAAGCAAGGCATCGCCTTAAACACTGATTCATCCAGAGCTGGGACACGAACAGGCGGAGTACGATACGGAGGAAAGGCGACAGGCTCTCCTATTGGACCCCGAGGAGTGGAATCTGGTATAGATATAAATGCATTTTGCTGATCGGTACTTTTCTGCTGGCAACGACGGTCCAAAGACAACATACACATTACCCTTAATCAAAATAGCTTGCACTACAACATTACCCCACTATTACTCTGTATATCTGAATTTTGTCAGAGTAATCATTAGCAGCACTCTACACAAATTCATATCTCAAAGTCAAATATCTATAGTTTACTTAGTACTATATTACTAGCTAAAAATCATTATTATCAAATATATTTATATATTTACAGCAAAAAATATTATTATAAATAAAACGAACAGATGCAAAACAAAAAGAACCAAAAGTGACACTTTCCATATAAGTTTGTACATTTACATGTTAAAATAAGCTGAGAAAGAAAGCTCCGAAAGTGTATCTATCTTATGTAGCAAAGGACATAGGCGCAGATATGAGCTTAGCAAGCGGAACTACAACCAGAGGTCAGGGTAAAGAATGGTCGTACAATACCCATTCTAGCAAATACAACAGGAGTATATAATGATATATATCAGACGCTATATGTTTGCACTGCTTATTGTACTCTTTCTCATGACAGCATGCAGCACACCTATAGGTAACGGGAACACAAGTCAGATAAATGAAAAACCGACGGCACTGCCACCATTAACGAATATGGATGTCTGTCCAAAGAAACTGGAGCTGCCTGGCACCTGTCAAACGCCGCGTGCGTTACGGGTTGCCTATGGTATCGAATCGCTTTACGAGAAGGGGTACACAGGCGAGGGGCAAACAATAGTCGATATGGTATCATTTGGCAGTCCGACTTTAAAACAAGATATGGATGTCTTCGACCAAACGTTTGGGCTACCACCCGTTGATCTACAAGTCATCTCACCCCTCCACATACCGGAGTCCGACCCACACCACGATAAAGATGGTTGGGCGGGCGAGACTACATTGGATGTACAGATTATTCATTCCATTGCTCCAAAAGCAAAGATAATAATCCTGACTAGCCCGGTTGCAGAGACCGAAGGAACACAAGGGCTACCTGAGTTTCGCCAACTAGAGCAATATATCATCGACCACAAACTTGGCAACATCGTCTCGGACAGTTGGGGAGCATCCGAGCTCACACTCACAGATCAGAAAGGGCAACAGGAACTCCAAAAATGGAATGACCTGCTGCAAAAAGCCACCCAACAAGACGGCATAACACACTTCACTGCATCAGGCGACAATGGTGCCACCGACTATATTGACATGCAAGCGAGCAAACTTGCCACCGTACCCACGACCAGTTTCCCCGCTGACTCACCCTGGATTACCAGTGTCGGTGGCACGACGCTCAAGCGCATCGGTACAACTATAAACGAGACTGCATGGGATAGAAGCGGAGGGGGCTTCAGCAGATTTTATCAGGCACCAGATTACCAGCAAGCATTGGCAAAGGACCAGCAGAATCTCTTCCAGAACCGCCGTGGCGTCCCTGATGTAGCCGCAGATGGAGATCCATTCACGGGCCTGGCTGTCTACCAGGATGGCAACTGGAACCTGGGCGGGGGGACAAGTGCAAGCGCACCAATATGGGCGGCTATAATCGCTATCGGAGATCAAATGGCGGGGCGTTCATTGGGGTTTATTAATCCAGCCCTCTACAAACTTGCCTCAACCGACGCCTACAAGCGTGATTTCCGTAGTATTACGAGCGGAAATAATACCAGCGGGTCTGTAAAAGGTTATGCAGCCGGGCCTGGCTGGAACGCGGTCACAGGCTTAGGAACACCCGATGTAGAGAATCTGCTGCCCGATTTGATCGCGGCAACAAAGTAAATATGAATACCCAACGCAAGAGAATCTGATACATTCTTGAAAAAAGGAACATCCATCAAGATCGGCCTGGTCTGAGGCGACATTGATGGATGTCTCTTTCTTCAAGAATGGAATAGATCCTTGCTTCAAGCAACTGGACATGTATTCCTTTTCTCACCTAAAGATACTAATTTGGATGAGTGCGAGACAAAATAACTCTCCGCGCTATCTCTATAACAGAAGCATATTGAATGGATAAATAGATAATATCATTTTTAATGAGTGATCTGCAAGCTACCATTCAACAAAACTTTGTTAGTAAGGAGAATATTCATATGCAAAATTCACTGAGTCACTCCATAGTATCAGCAAAGCGTTGGTTATGGGCTATTCTTCTGTGTGGGATTGTTTGTGGTGGCATCACCTTCACCATCACAACGTTGATGCCTAAGATATACACAGCAGAAACAGTACTTGTTATCAATATAGCTTCACCAGGATACGAAAGTGGACCACCAAGTGGACTCGTTATGCAGCCAGTTTTTAACCAACTCATCAAGAGCGATCCTGTGCTGCAGCCAGTTGCGGTCAAGCATGGTTTGACGATAGCACAGTTGAAAGCCATAGTAACCACAAAACCGCTGCCGAATACACCAGTTATCTTGATTGATGTTGATAATAGTGATGCCATGTTAGCTGCTCAACTTTCGTACGAAGTTACAAAAGCCTTTACTACTTATATAACGGTTCAGGTCGGATCTGCAGCACACTTCAACGTTGTCAAGCCAACTATTCCTGCAAACCTATCCAGACCTCAGCCAATACAAGATGCATTTCTTGGCTCCCTTGTCGGCCTGGCGCTAGCGTTGGTTAGCATCATCGGGTTGGAATGTATAAATGCAATACGTACGAAAAGAATTTAGCACTGTGATGAAAGTCAGTCAGAGTAGGTTTTGCGCATGACCTGCCATAAACTTGTTGTTCTCAGCATTCTCAGATATTACTAACACTTTCTACGATCCATTGTATAATGTGCAATGGTCCATAGAAAGTGTTAGTAATGGGAAAGAAGCTTTTAAAGCAGCCCATTATACACACACCATTCAGCATTGAGGACTGAGCCACCAGCGGCACCACGAATAGTATTATGGCCGAGCGCGACGAACTTATAGGTCAGGATAGGGCAGGGGCGCAGGCGACCAAGCGAAACTGTCATCCCCTGTCCAGCATCGCGGTCGCGCAACGTTTGTGGCCGATCCATTTCAGTCCGATACACTAATGCATGTTCGGGTGCGCTGGGCAACCGTGCCTGTTGGGGTTCGGGCACATAAGCTTGCCAGGTGGCGATAATCTCTTCCGGGCTGGCATCATGTTCTAGTTCGACGCTTACGCACTCCAGATGCCCCTCACGTGTGGCAACGCGGTTGCATTGTGCACTAACAACCATAGGAGCATCGACGAAACCGCGTCCCTCCTCCCACGAACCAAGCATCTTCAGCGTTTCGTGCTCCAGCTTCTCCTCTTCACCGCCAATATAGGGTATGGCATTATCGAGAATGTCGAACGATGGTAAGCCAGGATAGCCAGCGCCCGAAATAGCCTGGAGAGTTGTAACCATCACTTTACGGATGCCAAAGGCTCTTTGCAAAGGCTTCAGTGCCATTACCAGCGGGGTCGCAGAACAATTAGCGTTAGTAATGATAAAGCCGGGCCAGCCGCGCTGCTTACGTTGCAGAGCGATTGCCACGATATGATCAGCATTCACCTCTGGAATCAGCAAGGGCACATCAGAGGCCATACGATGATTTTTCGCGTTGCTAAAAACGGCCACGCCCGCCCTGGCAAAGGCCAGCTCAATCTCCCCCGCGATCTCACCGGGAAGAGCTGAGAAAACAATTTTCACGTCTGGGAGTGCACCTGGATCACACGAAACTACGGGCAGAGACGCGACAGACGCTGGCATCTCACTATTTGGCAAACGCCAGGCCGTCACATCGGCATAAGGGCGTCCATTGTGCTTATCAGAGGCCGCAAGAGCAACCAGATCAAACCAGGGATGATTCTGTAACAGCTCGATAAAGCGCTGGCCGACCATACCGGTCGCGCCCAGGACAGCGACCGGCAATTTAGCTTGTCTATGTATACTCATTGAAGACGGTTCCTTATAATAACATAATGGTTCAGGGCAGCAAGCAGGCAACTCAACGAGCCTCGCGCCGCTTCTCTCTTAGCTGGGCAGGGTGACGGACCAGTGGAATGACTGGCGCAATGAGATCGCGGTGCAGGCAACGTAACGCACGCTCACTATTGCGGTCCTCCACGATCAAGACAATACCCTGTTCTGACGTCCCTTGCGTAACCACAGGGATACGTTCGCTAGCCAGAGCCGTGTTAGCACGGGAAGGACTCATAGGATCGGCAATAAAACCGGAGCCGATGCAAGCGCAGGCCGCCAGACCACTGCGCGAGCGTACCCGCCACAACGTCTCATCCATATCATGATGCAACAGGGCCACAACAGAATCGGCAGCCTGCTCGTCAACAACGAAAGAGAGGTGGTGACCAGAAGAAGAGCAGATGGCGACCGGGGCTGCACCCGCACGAGCAGCGAGCGCAAACACCTGGCCTGCATTTTCCGGTGCCCCAAACAGATCAGTGCTCTCAACAGTGATCAGGGCAAGTTTATGGCGAACAGAGATAGCGCTCGCCCCACTCTGAGTCTGGCCGACAGGCCCGATAAGCGTCCCACGAATATGAGGGCGAAAAGAATTACGCACACGAACAGGAATGTTGCGTGGGGCAATCGGAATCAACGTGCGTGGGTGCAAGACCTTCGCGCCAAACCAGGAGAGACGAGCAGCTTCTGCATAGGACAGGCGCGGCAACAGACGTGTATTCGCAACCAGACGTGGATCAGCAGTCAGCACCCCATCGACATCAGTATAAATGGAAACCTCAGCACAATCCAGGGCAGCGCCAATAACCGTAGCCGAGTAATCCGAACCGTTACGCCCAAGGGTAGTCACAAAACCAGTCACCGTACGACCCATAAAACCGGCAGCAATAGGCACAATCCCGTTCTCAACCAGAGGAGAGATAATAGCATGGGCATTAACCCGCGTCTCTTCCATCAGAGGATCAGCACCAACAACCACACCAAAGGGCTGAGAAGGATCATAGGCAGGATGTTTCGTGATAATGACCTCTCGTCGGACCGGCTCCGCTTTTACCCCAAGCTCATTGGTCGCAGCCGCAACGAGTAGAATCGAAAGGCGCTCGCCCCAGGAAGCCACGGCCGCCGTACGCAGATGTATAGCATCGCCATCAACAGCCGCTTTCTGCAAGGCATGGGTATCTTGTAGCAAGCCATCCAAAGCCGTCTCAATATGTTGCAGCAAAAGCGTGCGACCATCGCCTTCAAGCGTCACCTTTTCAGCCGCCTCCAGATGTTTCTGGCGCAGAGCAACAAGTTCCTGCTCGCAAGCCTCGCGATCATTGGCACAGGCAGCCCGAGCGATGCGCAGTAACTGGTCGGTCACGCCAGCCATAGCAGAAACCACAACCACAGGGAAGTGTGCCTCTGCATCATTCAACATACTAGCAATAATCGAAGCGACACGGCGAATACGTTCACCATTACCAACTGACGTTCCACCAAATTTCAGTACACTGACAGTCTGTTGCATTGCAATCCACCACATTCATAAAAAGTTTACAGTGAGACAGTGCTCACTCACTCTCTTCTCTTATACTATACAAAAGAAGAGAGAATGAGCAGAAAATCATATCAAAATTTAACTCGCGCTTACAGATGCACTAACATCAGCAACTGCGGCCTTCAGAGCTTGATCCAGGTCATCGATCAAGTCATCGATAGTCTCCAGACCGATAGAAAGACGGATGAAATCAGGAGTCACCCCAGTCTCAACCTGCTCATCAGGCGTCAACTGAGAGTGAGTTGTGCTGGCAGGATGGATGATAAGCGATTTGGCATCGCCAATATTCGCCAGATGCGAGAACAGCTCGATATGACGAATCAACTGCTTACCAGCCTCCAGGCCACCCTTAATGCCAAAGCCAACGATTGCGCCATAGCCACCATGTGTAAAGTACTTCACAGCCAGATCATGTTGGGGATGACTCTTCAGACCAGGATAATTCACCCAGCTCACAGCAGGATGGCCTTCTAAGAACTCCGCGATACGCAGCGCATTCTGGCTATGACGCTCCATGCGCAAGGGTAAGGTCTCCAAACCCTGCAAGAAGAGCCAGGAATTGAAAGGCGTGATGGCCGGACCCAGATCGCGCAACAACTGGACACGAGCCTTAATAATGTAAGCCAGCGGGCCAACCGCCTCAACATAGCGCACACCATGATACGAAGGATCAGGCTCAACCAGGCCGGGGAAGCGTCCGCTAGCCGCCCAATCGAACTTACCACCATCCACGATCACACCACCAATAGATGTACCGTGGCCGCCAATAAACTTCGTAGCCGAATGCACCACGATATCCGCGCCATGCTTCAATGGCTGCACCAGATATGGCGTAGGAACCGTATTGTCAAGGATCAGCGGCAAGCCATGCTCATGAGCGATAGCAGCAACCGCGCTGATATCCAGCGTATCCGAGCGAGGATTGCCAACAGTTTCCGCATAGATGGCTTTAGTACGCTCGTTGATAGCAGGGCGGAAATTCTCTGGATCGCGGCCATCTACAAAATGGACCTTAATGCCAAGTTTCTCAAACGTATAATGGAAAAGGTTATAAGTACCACCATACAGGCTGGCAGATGACACAATCTCGTCGCCAGCACCAGCAATATTTAAAATCGCCATCGTCTCAGCGGCCTGACCAGAAGCTGTCGCTAAAGCACCCACCCCCCCTTCAAGGGCAGCAATGCGGCGCTCGAAAGCATCCTGGGTAGGATTCATAATACGCGTATAAATATTCCCAAACTGCTTCAACGCAAAAAGATTGGCGGCATGTTCGGGACTATCAAAAACGTAAGAAGTCGTCTGATAAATCGGAACGGCACGAGCACCAGTTGCGCTATCAGCGGTTTCCTGCCCGGCATGCAAAGATAAAGTTTCAAAACCGTAGCTACGATTATTATTTAATGCCATGAAACCCATTCTCCTTCTTTGGATCTGATCACTACAGATTAGATATGACGCAGAGCAACAGCCATCTGAGACCATTCTTTGAGAAAGGCATCGTGGCCGTGCGGTGAATCCAATTCTACATACTGTGCATCGCCACCGAGAGCATGCACTTTATCAGCAAGCCAGCGCACATGTGCAGCCGGAAAAAGAAAGTCAGAACGAATGCCAACGAAGAGAGCTTTGCTACGAATACGGGACAAGGCGGCTTCCAGCGAAGAATAGCCCGCACTTACATCGTAGAGATCCATCGCGCGGCTGAGATAGAGATAACTATTAGCATCGAAACGCTTTGTAAGAGTTTCCCCCTGATGATACAGATAATTCTCAACATCGAAGCGACCACCAAAATCAGGCGAGAACGTTGGGGACGACACAGGCTCACACTGAACAGGGTTGCGCGAGAAACGCATGCTCCATTGCCTCTTCACTCTGATACGTAATCATAGCCAGCATACGTGCAATCGACAAACCGGTAGCCGGTCCCTGGCCGGGAGAATAATCCCCGCACAGCCAGGCTGGATCAGACATAATGGCCTGTCGCCCCACCTCATTAAAAGCAATTGCCTGCGCAGTCACAGCCGCCGTAGCCGCTACCACAGCCACTTTACGCACCAACTCAGGGAATGTCACCGCCCACTCTAATGCCTGCTGCCCACCAATAGAGCCTCCTGCAACCATCGCAAGTTCACGCACGCCCAGATGAGCAATCAACTTCCGTTGTGCATGCACCATATCACGAATCGTCACCACCGGAAAGCGTATCCCATAGGGACGCCCTGTACGAGGATCAATCGAAGCCGGGCCCGTACTACCCAGACAACCACCAAGCACATTGGAGCAGATAATGAAGTAGCGCGAAGTATCAAAATAGCGTCCAGGGCCGATGAGAGGGTTCCACCAGGCAACTTTCGCGTTATCCGCGTGCAAGGGATCATGGGCATGTGAATTGCCAGTCAGGGCATGAGTGATCAAGATAGCATTATCGCCGGATGCATTGAGTTCGCCCCATGTCTCATAAGCCAATGTCACAGGACCAAATAGACCACCGTTTTGTAGAGATAACCGATCAAATGTATAAGTAGATACTTCATCTTTTGTAAGAGCCTGTACATGCGCCCTGTTCACATATTCTAATTGTGCCACCATCGCATACTCCTTCCTTCTAGGAAAAAGGGAACAAAAAACCCTCACCCCACAGGGGCGAGGGGTAAACGTTCTTCGCGGTACCACCCTGGTTTGTTGACACCTCACAGCATCAACCTTAACGAGTGTCGTCATAGGCATCGACCATCATATTTAAACAGGTTATACTTAAAAATATAACAAAGGCGATACCAACAACGACACTACGGCTGTAACGAAGCCCACGGCACAATCTACTCACCACAATTACTACGTTTTCATTTTTACTTGCGGTTTTCAATCTGCAACTCAGAGGCCATATTCAATGTTGGAACGGCGCTGACATCGCATCAACGTCAACTCTCTGGAGCCGCCCAGGGCATTTACTCTTCCTCTTCAAAGCAATTCACTATTTAGATTACAAGGTACAAGAAGGATAGAGGGAACAGGTAACAAAAAAGCCCCTCATCGAAAGGGGCTGCGGCGTCGCCATTCCCCTCATCTTGCGAAACACATACGCGTTTCACCGGAATTGGCACCCTGTTTGCTACATTGCAAACGGGTTGCCGGGCTTCACAGGGCCGTTTCCCTCCACCTCTCTGGATGAGAGCAGTTATTACTGCAATATTAAGTTCTTTAATGTGCTCTGTTTTACGCTCTGTCGTTTTCGTTAATTATTTTACTTAGTACGAAGTATACCCAACGAACGGAAAGTAGTCAAGGGCAGAGACATCACATTAGAGTGTATAAAATACACATAGTCCCAATAACATGCTCACACCTTCGCCTCTTATACATCTTTTATATTTATTGCATATGTTTGCGATAAATATCATGCTACCCTTTAGCACGAAAGCGACTTGCCAGACTAAGCCAGGGCTGTTCAATAAGTCGATAAGAGATAAACGCCACAGGCAGGACGACAAAAGCGGCCCAGAGCCAGAGCACAACATAAATAAGCAGGCTATTTGATAGAGAAAGCAGTGGGAGAACGTTGGTGTGAAATAAATCCAGTAGCGGCAGATGCCACATATAAAGGCCATAAGAGATAAAACCAATCCAGCACAACGGCATCCATTCAAAAGGACGCTTGAGCCAGGAATAGCCGAAGAGCAAGGCAGCCATACAAGAGCCATACCCAAGCGCAGTAACCATCTCGTTGAGCCAGTCAAAATAAGGATTGAGGGGGATCAGCCAGGCAAAAGCGCGGGTATGCGCCTCTATGATGTAAAAGTGCCACACGGCAGCGAAGAGCAAAAGGAGCAGACCTGCAACGCCAAGCCATGGGCTCCAGTGCAATACCCGTGTTTTTAAGGTCGTGCCATAGCGCGGATTCTGCGCATAGGTATAACATAAGCAAACCGCCATGCCCACGGCAAAGTTCTCAAGATATTTTCCTTGCATGCCATATAAAAATATCATCGGGACACGCAGTAGTAGTGGAGCATGCCCAGGCACAAAATGCCCACCGATATAGCGTATCGTTAAACCCCAGGCAACTAGAATACCACAACAACCCAGCATGACAAGCAAACGACGCGCAGGGGCCACTGAAACAAACCGTTTCGCAACAAAGAGGAATCCTAGCGAGATAAGCGGAAGGAGCATATAAAATTGCCACTCGATTGCAAGGGTCCAGAACGGGCCATTTAACTGCCTGAATGTTGCGGGAGTTGAATCCATAAAGAAGATCAGGAAAATTCCAAGCTGCCCCCAATGATCTGGACGTAGATACTGCGATTGAAAAAACAGGACAATCAGCAGTAATGCCGCATAGTAGCCAGGAATGATGCGCAAAGCACGTTTGAGATAAAACTGACCGGCTGAGGGCCACGCACCTTGAAATATAAGCGATCTAGCATAGGGCAAAAAGAGCAGAAAGCCAGAGAGCACAAAAAAAAGTGTCACGCCAGAGCCACCAAAGGTAGCCACAGCGCTTAACACAGGATACTTAAATGTATCCCAAAAATGGTTATTATCCAGCAGTACACCAATATGGAAAGCAATGACAGAAATAGTCGCAATAGCCCGTAAGCCATCGAGCACTCTAATATTACTAGAAGAGCGCTGTGCCTGCTGCGCACGATTCATGCTCTGTGCAACATCACCATTATCTCCCAATACAGGCAATAGTAACGTATTCGTTTCTATATGTTGCAATAGAATCTCTCTCCCCCCACTAAGTAAAAGGCTCCCATTGATCCTTACGATTATGGGAGCTCTTCAGCCACGGATATGTTACTTACATCGTTTGTCTTTCGTCCAGCTTCTGTATTAGTAACCCGCCTGACCAAACATTACGCGTCCACGTCCAACGGGCCGCTGACCAAAGATCAGATACAAAAACGCGCCCAGGAAAGGCAAAGCCCAGACAATCACAAGCCAGAAGATCTTACCAGACAACGTGTGATCATCCTCAAGAATCATAATGGTCTCAAGAATATGACCTACGCCAGGTATAAAGACCATGATCAAAAAAACGAGCGAATTTACAAGACAGCCTCGACCGTACATTATGGAATCTCCTTCTAAAAGAGAAACTATTTTTAAGCGATGTTAAATGTTTTTATTAGTTTATTCTTGTGTTATTCTTATAATAGAACGCGTTGTTGTATTCCTGTGTATTATACGCTGGAGGCGACCACTACGTTGCAAAAAATCCGAGAGGGTGTACATCTATTTTGCACTTTTTCATATTTTTGCACAATGCGCAAAAAGTCCGAGAGAGTGCAAAATAGGCGTACAAAGCCTTGGCAGGCCAGCTAGATCGGTAGATAATATATCTATAGGAATTTATGTACAAATTTCATCAATAGAGGATGATAGGTATATTCATAGCAGCCAGGAAATTGCACAACGCGTCCACCCCAGCCACGCTTAAAGCGGTAGACACCTGCCATAGACTCAGCCTCCTCATCAGTTTCTGGGATGCCCCAAAAGTCATAGATGTGGGCTCCCTGCTGTTTTGCCCAACGAATCGCCTCCCACTGCAGCACATAGTTAGGCATTAACTGCCGTAACTCATTACTCGAAGCACCATAGAGATAAAGCGCCTGATGGGAGAACAGACCAACAAAGATGCCAGCAAGCAACTGACCATCGTATTCAGCGAGGAACAGGCGAACAAGATCATAAGGAGCAAAGATCTGCCATACACGCTGATAATAGTCGAGCATATGAACACCAAATTGATCGCGCTCCCCCGTAGCCAGCAACAGAGCGTACCAGGCACGTACATCCTCAACAGAAGAAGCCACACGTACAGTCACCCCCTTACGTGCCCCCAGACGCACATTGTAGCGCCACTTCTCTTTCATCTGGGCAAGCAACGTTGCCTCATCTGGCACCAGATCTAGCACAATCGTACGGAGAGGCTGGATAGTACGAACGGTATGAAATCCAAATGAAAGCATGCGCTTCATCGCCAGCTCACCCTCTGGAGACACCAGCTCTTGCGGTGGTTCAATACGAAGAGCAAGAGCACCCTGCATACGCAAGTAACTATTTAGTTGCGTCAAAAATAATGCGCACAGATCAGCTTGTGACCAATCAATAACGGGTCCCTTAGGAATATAAGCCAGATGGCCCAGGCGTAAAGGCATTCCAGGGACAGTTTTCTGTAAAATTTGTGCAGCCGCTATTATGCGCGACCCATCCCATAAAGCCAGACGCAAAGGATGCCAGCCAGAAGAAGCCTTCAGCTCGCCCCAGCCCCAGCTCTGCAATAGATGCCCAGAGGCATGGTGCGCAACAAATGCATCCCATTCACTACGCTGGACAAAAGATACTGGTCGCAGAGAATAGGAACGAGAATCGGGATAAGAATTTGCCACCATTTTCAACAACGCTTTCACCTAACAATTTACTTTATACTATACTCTATATACAGATTATCATACAGTATAGACTAGCTGAAAAGAGGATTCTCCACATGCTATAATATGCTGGTTACTTATCACTATCCTAAAAGCGGTCAATCGACCGGCAGGAGGCTTTCCGTGAAAATTGTTATCCTTGGTTGCGGTCGTGTTGGAGCAACACTTGCCATACAATTGGAGCAAGCAGGACATACAATAGCAATAATAGATAGTAGAACCGATGCGTTCCAACGTCTAGGTCCAAAGTTCAAGGGTGAGAAGATCACCGGCAATGGTGTTGACGAAGAAGTACTCAAGCGAGCAGGCATTGAAACAGCGGATGCATTTGCGGCAGTCACAAATGGGGATAATCGCAACATCATGGCAAGTCAGATAGCGAAAGAGATCTTCCATATCAAAAGAGTTGTATGCCGTATTTATGATCCTCTCCGTGAGAGCACATTCAAAGAGTTGGGACTTGAAACTATCTGCCCAACCACAATCATCGCCGGCCTGGTTTCCGATGCATTAGTGAAGAGCGAAGCCGCCGGGCAACGTAAAAGCTCATCAGGAACGAGTAAGTAAAAACAAGATACAGAAGTCTTCTTTTCAAGAGAAGAAGAGAGTAGAGACTCAACATGTATATTATCATCGGAGGAGGTGGTGACGTTGGATACTACCTCACAAGAAACCTGCTCACGCAGGGCCACGAAGTTCTATTGCTCGAAAAAGAGAACGGGCGTTATCAGACATTGAGTGAAGAGCTTGGTCAATCGGTCTTGAAGGGTGACGCATGCGAAGCCATTACCATGGAAGACGCAGGAGCACGCAGAGCAGACGCAGTAATCGCAGTTACAGGGGAGGATGAAGACAATCTTGTTATTTGCCAGGTTGCGAAAAAGCGCTTCAATGTAGCACGAACAATAGCACGTTTGAACAACCCGAAGCACGA
Organism: uncultured Chloroflexia bacterium; assembly: GCA_963850365.1. GTDB lineage: Bacteria > Chloroflexota > Ktedonobacteria > Ktedonobacterales > Ktedonobacteraceae > Dictyobacter. The sequence continues at coordinate 171,698 of CAWKKX010000005.1, read as the reverse complement.
AGACCTCTTCCAAAAGCTGGGTATAGATGTCACCGTTAGCCCGACAAAAGGTATCTTATCATTAATCGAATCCGAGCTACCAGGACAACGCTTCGTAATGCTCATGACGCTGAAGCGGGCTGGATTAGAGATACTTGCAATGAATGTGCCACCCCTATCACCAGTCATAGGCAAGAGATTGAATCAGATCAATCTACCCCGACGCTCTAACCTCGCACTCATCATTCGCGGTGATGAGCCAATCTTCCCAAATGGCGAGATAGAAATCCAGGCGAACGACGAAATATATGCCCTGGTCAATCGCGATGGTGAAGATGAGCTACGCAAGGCATTTGGCACAGCATAACTAACACGACACAGCCTGAAGCGCGGCTTCGCCGCGCTTCAGACACATCAACGATGACCATCCGTTGTTTCGAGAGTATGTACCTTTTCCGACTTTCTACGTAATCGGGGAGTCATATGCATCACGTACAGGCTCATCAGCGAGATATACTTCGGCATCTGCATGCGAGCGTAACACTATTCGGTTGCGTTCGCGTTCGCGTCTCCCAGGGCCAGGTTGAGCAACGGCACCATGCGGTCTCCAAGGGACACGAGTGCGTGCAAGCATCTGATCAGCGGTCTCACCATGGGCCGAGCGATAAATACTCGTTATCACCACCCAGACAGCAGCCACAATTGGAGTTGCAATCAATGCCCCAAATACACCAAACAATTTAGCCCCAATCAGCAAAGACAATATTGCAGCCACGGGATGCAAACCAACAGCATGACCAACAATGCGCGGACCTACGACGTTACTCTCAAGCCCCTGTAACAAAATGAACAGTACAACAATAAATAACGTCCGCCGAAGCACATCATCGCCACCGAGAAGAAGAGAGAGCAGAATAGGCATCATCGAAGCCAGGGCGGGGCCAAGCATGGGAATCGTCTCAAAGAGAAAAGCCACCACACCACAAATAAGTGCATAATCGCCCAGATTGGCGACGAGGCAGATCAGGCTGGTAGCCACGCCAATAATCAATGCCAGCGTCAACTGGCCGCGAATATAATTGCCAACCACGCGAATAAGAGCATCCTCAAACAAAAGCACATTAGATAGCCAGCTTTTCGGTGCCACACCCACCATACTATCACGAATACGTTTGCCATCCAGCGTAAGATAAAAACTAAGCACAGCAACAACCAGAATATTCAAGAACACACTTAATGCATTCGTCGCCAGAGAAAGCACATTACCAGCTAATGACTGAGCGAAGCTATAAGCCTGAACTTGAATTTGACTGATAGCCTGCAGAACATTATCTTTCCCAATTTGATTATTCAGAAAATCGATAGTTTTAGCATAAGTAGTTGGTAATGTATTGGCAAAATCGATAATAGTGGCAGAGAAAAAAGTGACCTGCTGAGTCAGCGAGAATATCAATTCATAGGTCAATCCGCTAATAATAGCCAGAATCAGCGCATAGGTAACAATAGCAGCAAGCAAGCGTGGAAAACCACATTTAACCAGCAGATTGACAATAGGAGTCAGTAGAAAGGCCACCGCCATAGCTAAAAGCAAGACCACAATCACTTCCACAAACTGGCCGAGCAAAGTCCAGAGAGCCCAAAAGATAACCCCACCACAAATAATACTAATCAAAATATCGCGCAAACGTTGCCAGTTTATCTGGTCCATATCTTATCCTCATAAATGAAATAGAGCTTTTTAAAGGTTTTTTTTAAGTACAGCTTATCTAGCAGAAAGAAAGAACGCCAACCTGTCACAATCCCACCTGTATTGTGACAGGTTTATGTAAAAAGGACAAGGGAACAACGTTTTTTCTCAAGAGAACAAAACAAGGAGGTACAAGCTGAAGTAAAAAAACATATAGTTAAGCAAATGCAATATGAATATAGTACCCGAAAGTCGCATATGCATTGCACTTTAGTAGTAAGCAATGAGAAAATGTATGCGTAACACTAATTCATCACGCAGATGGGGGTTGAAACCTTACCCGGTCATATATCGTTATTGCTTTATATAAAGATTATTGACGAAATGCAGAAGGGTGAAGTAACCATTTCTTAATAATTTTTATGTGTATATACACTGTGATATTGCTCAAGTGGCAAGGTAACATGGAAGAGGATGCGCCCAAAATATGGATATTACTGAGATGACACCGACACACCAATTACTGTGGATACTGCTGGCTTTTTTGCTAACCTGGATGATTCTATTTGCATGGCTAGCAATAAGGCAGACTCCAGAGGCAAAAAGTGAAAAGGAGAAAATAGCATATCTGTCATTGCCAGCAAAAGTTGCGCTAACAACCCAGTATATTGCAGCAGCAAAACAAACTTCTGCTCTTGCAATAAAGCATGAAACGAATAAAGAGATATATCTAGAACAATCCGTGCATTAAGCAAACACTGATATAAACACAACAGTAGCACTGAATACGCTCCCATATATCATTGAAGGCTCAACAAGTGCCACGGTTCTTTAATAATAATGTATGGAAAAGTTCTAAGATAATTTCGCAGATAATTAGAATTGAACATTTACATTTTCCCCTTGATGAGGCGGGCGAAACTGACCATTATCGTTAATAAGCACAAAATGACTATCCTGAACATTAACAATTAAATCAAGTTTCCCATCACCATTCACATCTTTAAATGTGAGGGTAACCGGGCTAAGGTCCTGGCCAGTTCCAACCAGAATCGGCCCCATATAAACCTTAGCTCTTGTCGGGTCCCCACCAGGAAACTCAATGACCTCCACATGGCGGTTCAGATTTAAAGCAATAAAATGGCTGGGTGAGGAGCTAGAATCATTGTGACCGATAGCACGATCAATCTGGAATGTGCGCGGACGGCCATAACGTAAATCGTCTTGCATCACAGTCCACCAATTACTAAAAACACTAAGCACAACCCATCCTAGCAACATAACAATTAGCGCAAGACCGACATAGCCGAGCCAATGCAAGCGTCGAGAACGCTCGTCTGCCAGAATACCGTCACGATGCACAATAAAAGTCACCTGGGTATCAGAAATGTCACACTGATTCGTCAGATCAGGATTGGTATGGTGAGCGGTTAGATCAGGAGTAGCCTGAGTGGCCCTCCTACGTGGTGGCACGACACTTTTGCTCGTGGTACGAGTAAACGGATACTCACCTTGACCCGTCGTTTGGACATCGGCCGCGAAAGAGCCTGTATGCGTTGTGGTATCACTACGATAACGTCTTGTACTATTGGGTAGGCGCGGGGGCCAAACATCATCATACTCCTCATCAGAGATATCTGGGACACTTATTTGTGTTTTTGGTGCAGAAGCACGCAGGGTGCGCTGCGCTGAACGTTGTTCCACATTGCTACCGTCCTCTCTAGGTGTATTATTGCGCGAAAATGAACTTTTGTTCTAGTACACTTTTATAGTACACGAAAGGACCAAACGTGTCAACGATCTATGGAACAAATATCCTAATGGGCTAGAAAAATTTATATATTCACTGATGTCAAAGCCTCAATTTAAACACATACACAAAAGCTACCTGCGTATATTTGCATACTCAATATCTACCCCCATAAATCACCTTGCACCATATCTGTTTCGCCTGCAGGCCGCTTTTTAGGCCGTCGCTCATTGCCAGGTTTCTTGGGATCTTTTGTTGGTTGGACTATACCTGGCGCTTGCTCACCTTCAATACGGACCTCTTGCTGGCCTGCTAATTCTATTGAAGTATCAAAGATCGAATCGTGATGCAACAGCACCTCTGGCCAGAGCCCAAGCAAAGTCTCGATCATGTTAGCGGTACAATCATGCAGTAAGGGATAACGAGCATTGATCGCCTGCACAGCTTCATGCAGCGTAGTAGTATGGATGGGCGTAAGCCATTGCAAAAAAGATTGTTTGAAACTCTCCAGCCACGATTGATGATAAAGGCCAATACCGGCAACAAAAGCTATCTCTCCACTCTCATGCGTAACGATCCTTTCGGCCGCTATCTGCAATTCTGAGCGACGGAAACAATGCAGTAGATCATAGCAAAGTCGTTCTGACAGAAAACCTTCACACCTCACTTTTTCGCGCACAGCAGCAACATCAACGCTTTCCAGGCGCACCGAGAAATCATCGTAGTGTTTTCGTAGCACCTGGAGCACATCAGTAGCCGAAAGTTGATCATGATAAATTACGAATGGGAAATGGGCGCAGATGTCAGCAAAAGCTTCGTAGGCATCAGTAGGGAAAGCAAGCAAGAGATCATCACGATCCTGCAACTGCTGCAACCTCTGAATTTTGCGTTCACGGTATGATGGAGTCCAGAAACCAAGAATCTCCATATAGACACGTTTCCGGCCACGCGTGAAGGCGAAGTCTGGGATGAAGATGCCATTGTTCAAAAGCAAAGGCTCTGGCTCACGTTCCAGATGCCAGCCATCTGCCCCCTGGCTATTGGCCAGAGAGATAAAAGCCTCCGCGAAAGCCTGCTCAATGCTACTATCGAAGAGTTCGGGCTGCTCACCATTCGCACGCATAAGGGAGGGAGGAACGGGCTCTTGCAGAGTAGCAGAAGACAGAAGCGAGGGCAAATTTGCAGTCATCACAAAATTATACGCCTTTTGCAAAAAATGAATGCGTGCCTCCGCTTGCACAATACTTGTAGCAAGTTGTGACTTTCGGTGTGGCTGCCGAGCAGTTTGGACGGCAGAGCTTTTAGCGATGCCATAGCCAAGCAACACACGACATAAACGGGCGAGGCGCAGGCCATACTGTTGAGGCGCACCAGTTACATCCTGAGGACCATACAAAGTGAGCTTTAACAAAAGAGGCTGTTCAGACTCATTGACAGATATTTGAGATGCGGATAGATACTCCAGATCATAATAAACGCCAAGACGACGAGCCAGGTAGCAAAGCTGCTTGACAACAGAGCCAACACCAGCCGTAGTAGCAGTAGAGACAGACTGGTTATGTGAAGCCGGGCTGGCAGAGAAGGCTGCGCAATCAATCACAAAATGAACACTTGAAGCATTAAACAGGGCAGACTCAAAAACCCATTGATTATAAAGTGCCGCCACCTCCTGGGCACCTGGCGGTTGTAAAGCCTCACGAGTTAGCACCTCTTCTTCCTCACTATCCAGGAGCAACAGATATTCGAGATCAGAAGGAGCCAGTTGAAAGTGTACGGCAAATGCTTGCAACGCTTCGCCCCTTTGTTGTACGCTTAAGAAGCCATGAAAGTGTGTATTCACATAATTGTAAAGAGCGAGACGTAGTTCGACAGGCGAGATCAGAGCCATAAGTTCAGCGCTAGCGCCCATTGTATGTAAAACAGAAACCCACTCACGCGGCTGCCAGCGATACCAATTACTCAGCGTAGCAATAAGACAATTCGCCATACGATATTCACCAATACATGCACGTGCATCATCAAATGAAAAAGAGCGCTGGGGTTGACCCAACAAACTTTCATAATAAGCAATGAGGCGTACAATTTCGGCATGGAGTTCGCCGGAGTGAAGAAAGTGCAGGGAAACTGACAGCTCGCCGCTACGGCGCTGAAACGATTTCCGAACATCTTGTAAGCTAAAACGCACACAAAACTCCTTCAGGTATGTTTACTACTAGTGTATTATAAGGCAGAGAAATAGTCATTAGCTAGTTTTTTTTCGCTCCAGTATATATTCCATTATGATCGTTTAATCGGTCAATGTAGGATAGTAGTCCTATAAAATTGTGGCATTGCCACAGACTCTGATATGGTAGTAGTGGGACAGTCTACACAAATCTGCCGATGTTGGATCGGCAAGCAGGAGGATGCTATGAGTACAGCTCCACGCCGCCTCGGAAATTACGAGCTGTTACAACCACTGGGCAGAGGGAATGTAGGGGACGTATGGAAAGGGCGGGACGTTGCCCTACACCGCGACGTTGCGGTCAAAATATTACACAGCGATCTACAAGCAGATCCTCATTTTATGACCCATTTCACAGAAAAAGGGCAGAGTTTAGTATTATTACATCATCCAAATCTAGTACGGGTGTATGAAACAACCATTCAGCGCGATGCCGAGTCAAGCGAAACTATAGCCTACATTGTAACTGAATACGTAGAAAAATATACACTTACAGATTATTTACAGGGCACCTCACATAGAGGAATATTCCCTGCTGTATCTGATATTGTGTACCTATTCACAAACCTCGGTGCTGCTCTTGACTACGCGCACCAAAACGGCATCATACACGGTAATCTCAAGCCAGACAATATACTCCTCAACAGACAGAAAAGAAGCCAGTTTAGTGCAGGAGAACCAATGCTGGCAGATATTGGCATTACACAAATTGTGGGTGAGGATAACAACATTAGCTCACCACAGTATATATCGCCAGAGCAAGCGGCGGGCGATCCCGCCGGTAAAGCCAGTGATATTTATGCTCTTGGCATTATCCTCTACGAGATTTGTACAGGGGTGGTGCCATTCCGAAACGAGAGTTCAGTCGCTATAATGATGCAGCACATCAACGCGCTGCCCACACCACCCGTATTAATAAACCCGAATATACCACCAGCCCTTTCAGAAGTGATCTTGCGTGCAATGGCTAAAGACACTGCAACACGCTTCTCGCGAGCATCGTTACTTGCCGCAGCGATTGTTGACGCCTGCTCCATCAATCCGAGCCAACCACGTATACGGCAAGTAAACACAAAAGAAGATGATGCTGCACAACAGCCATATGCATCAGGTGTTCTACCATCTATCCTCGGCGTTCCACAACCACCAGAGTATATGCCCAGCTATCTTTCACAACCATCACAAAGATTTATATCACGCAAGCTGCCAGCTACAACCCACCCACTCAATGAAGCTGATTTCATCTCAGGACCACTCAAAAAAATTGAGCAGAACTCTGGGTTACTCCAAAAGTTCGAGCAAAACTCTGGGCGACCACAAGCTACAGTACCATTTGAACTCAAAGAGACACAAATACAGCCTGTTACCCCGATAGAGCCGTTTGCCATACCAGAGACACCCGCTCCAACCTCAAACTCGAACCCGAATATAAATACAAGTTCGGACTCGAACTCAGGCACAAAAAATACAGCCAACACAGTAAGCAGGCTTACAGCACCACTAGCATCGATCAGGTCTCCAATACAGCCTGCACCTGCATCAATGCAGATGTCATCATATACGCAAGAGACCCAATCTTACCCAATGGCTGTACCAACACGATTAATACCAACACAGCCAGAGAAAGAAAAAGGAGAGACACAACCTTTTGCACAAAATCCACTGCACCATAGCAGCAAGACTACGCGCGGATTTTTAAACTTTAGCGACAGTCCTCTTTATATCATCGTAATAAGCCTGCTGCTACTGCTTTTACTGGTTGGGGGTGCAATTGGGGCTAATCTTTTTCTCAACAAAGGCAACTCCGCAAGCATGCCAGGACAGATTTTCTTTCAAGATGATGCACTTGGTCACAACGATCAATTGCGCATTGAGGTTAATAGCCCTGCCAACCCGCCAGGAGGAGAAAACTACGTCGCATGGCTTCAAGACACAAACAACCATGCCATTAATCTCGGTATCCTTCCAGTCAACAATGGCAAAATATCCTATCTCTACCCAGGCACGGCCAAACATGACAATCTACTATCATTTGCACAGGGTATTCTCATCACGACGGAGAATGCCGGAGGTATGCCGCAGAACCCCGGCAAGCAGGTGGTCTATCAGGCCATATTTAGTAATACATTGCTACCACACCTTAAAAATCTACTTTATAGCACCCCTGGCTTGCCTGGAAATCAGGGAGTTACAGCAAACATAATTGAAACCATCAAATCTATCAATGACAAGGCAACAAGTGTCGTTGACTCTATCCAAAATACACATGACTTAGGATTAGCACAACGACAGGCAACACGCATCATTGAATTGATAGATGGTTCTGCCTACGCAGCCAGCAGCGGAGATCGGCCTGCAAACGTGGTAGGGCGCATAAATGTGAATATAGGCTTAATCTCTTCACCAAAGCAAACAGGTTATATCGACCTCTTAGACAAACAGCTAGATGAACTCAAGTCAGATGCAGGCAACAACTCTATTCTGCTACAACACATCGAGAATGTCAAAAGTGCGGTTACTGATCTGCGTGACTGGATACAAAAAATGCGCACATACGACGTTCAGATACTGAAGGCTGCTAATCTTGCGACGCCGACAATTACCGCTATAGCTCTCCAACTCAAGCAAGAGGCAGCCAACTCTTACACAGGGAAAATTATGCCTCCTGATAGCAGCCCCAGACCAATACTTGGATCAGCGGGTGCTTATCAAGCCTATACAGAAACACAATACATGGCTACATTAGATCTTAAAACGGCCTAAGGTTAGCCATAAAGAGAGCAAAGGGCTTTAAAAAGCTCTTTGCTCTCTTTATTTTTGAGTTTGCACTAGTGAATTATAGCGTTGTTCAACTCCGTGGAAGATGGTGTGTGAGAAACCCCTGGGCCAAACACTGCGGCGAGTGCCAGATGATCACTTGCATCGGAGCCCGGCAAGCCCTCACCTTCAACGATTACATGGCAATCTTGCAAGCGCTCAGCAAGCATAGAGCTCGCGAATATATAGTCGATGCGACCTGCAGGTGCGCTGGCGGGACAGGTGAAACCAGCGTCATGCGGATGGGTATGACGGAAGCTATCGACATAATACTCTTTCAAGAGGCGAATACAGCCACGAGGAGCATAAAAGTAGGCGGCCCCATCGAAAAGCATGCTTAAAAAAGGACTGCGAGCGATGACACGTAGCAAGGGCTTTAAAAAACGCAATCTGGGTGGCACCACAGAATTGAGATGAGGGTGACCATCATACTTATGTAGAACAGAGTGACGCCTGCTATCCAGTCGTACAACATACTTTAAGAGAGCGCTGGCTTTGAAGGGCTCACCGGGAGCCATTGAGTTGAAATCACCTATGAGCAGATGTGGCTTCCCCTCTGCGCGGAAAGGTGCCATGATTTTCAAGATCTCCTGCATTTCACGCATGCGTATTCCTCCACCGCCACGACCACGATTAAAGGATGCAGAGAGATGAGTCACAAACACTGTCAGATGTTGACCATTGGTCTCTTCAACACACACTTCTAGCAATGGCCTGGCAAGCACGCCAGGACGATTATGTACCCTGGTATGCACAATTGGCAAACGTGTCATGAGTGCAGTCTGATAATCGCGGTAACTACCAGGCTCACCACCGCGAACTAATTGCATATCCAGGATGTTGGCGATCTCCTCGATCACCTGTGGCTCCTCTTTCATACGTGGGTTAATCGCCTCCGCCACCCCTACAATATCTGGCTGTGCAGAACGAATAATATGCACCAGTTGATCTGTCCGTCGAGACCCATTACCGCGTAAACTATAACCACCCGCTAATATATTATAGGAAACGATACTCGTCATTCATCTTTATCCTTTTTACAGATGTTACGCCCCATAAAAGATGCCTCGCGCATAGACAGCATAAAACACTCTAATTGCAGCGAGGTAACAAGGGACAATCCTTTGTTTTTTTAATAACTGTTGACATATTCCTATCTACACTATACAGACGAACAAAAAAGTCAAAATGGAACAACCCGAAGATTGCGCAGAATTCCTAACTATATACACATTTTTTGCACTTTTACAACTCAGTCGCACCATGCAGTGCGACTGAGTTGTAAAAGTGCAAAAAATGTGTATCGCAATATGTTGTTATATATAACGAGAAGCGCGGCTTCACCGCGCTAACTCGGTTTCAAGAGACCTTCTCTCAAGTCTTCTTGAATAAATGCAAACTCATTTCCAGGTCACACGATCAAGCAGGTACATAGTTAGCTCGCTGATAGGCAAACGGATCTGGGCCATGCTATCGCGCTCACGTACAGTAACAGTCTGATCCTCCACAGACTGGAAATCAACCGTAATGCAGAAAGGAGTTCCAATCTCATCCTGGCGGCGATAGCGGCGACCAATATTTGCCACATCATCATACTGAGAGACCATAAAGCGCTGTAAATTCTGATGAATAGAACGAGCGGTCTCGACCAGTTCCTGTTTGTTCTTCTGTAATGGAAGCACAGCTACTTTAATTGGAGCAAGCCAGGGATGCAAATGCAGAACCGTACGAGGATCTTTTCCGGCCGGATCTGGCTCCTCCTCGTATGCATCCAACAAAAGATTCAAGAAGGTACGATCTACGCCGCCGGACGTCTCGACAATCCAGGGGATATAGCGCTCCTTGGTATTGGGATCTGTGTAGCTCAGATCGTGACCACTATACTGGCTGTGGCGGGTGAGATCCCAGTCCTGACGCCAGTGGATACCCTCCCACTCCTGCCAGCCAAGGACAGTCCTATACTCGATATCAAACGCCTTCTTCGCATAGTGTGCCAGTTCATCACCAGCATGCTCACGGAAGCGCAAGCGATCCTTATGGTTAAGAATGCCAGTATACCAATCGAAACGATACTGCTTCCAGTACTCGTACCATGTATCCATTTCACTGGGGTGCACAAAAAACTGGAGGTCCCACTGCTCGAATTCGCGCTGACGGAACAGGAAGTTACCAGGTGTCACTTCGTTACGATAGGCCTTCCCGATCTGGCAGATACCAAAAGGGACCTGAACGCGCGAAGACTTCAGCACATTATCATAATCAAGATAAATGTTCTGGCAGGCCTCACCACGCAGGTAAGTCTTCATACGGTCGCCCTCGACAACGCCCAGATATGTCTCCATCAGGAGATTAAAGACACGAGGTTCGCTTGTCAATTCGCCTTCGCAGACGGGGCACTTATGCTGCTCCAGATTCTCGGCAGCCAGATGGTCAATGCGAAAACGGCGCTTGCACTTTTTACAATCCACCAGGCGATCCACAAAATTCTCTACATGGCCGCTGGCCTCCCAGACCGTTGGATGTGTAATAGTCGCCCCTTCGATGCCCACGACATTATCATGGCGTTGCACCATAGACCACCACCAGTAGCGCCTGATATTGTTGCGCATCTCCACGCCAAGGGGTCCGAAATCATAGATACCAGCAACGCCGCCATAGATTTCAGAATTGGGGTAAACAAAGCCACGACGTTTGCACAGGGAGACAATTTTTTCTATCGGCACCAGAGGGGTGTCATTAAAAACAGATGTACTTTCTTCAGTTTGTGTCATGAGTGGTTTCCTCCGCAAAATCTGCCCCAGGCGTCGTAATATTGCCCAGGGACGAATGTGCGTATATAGGCGTACCATGAGTGGTTTCCTCCGCAAAATTCGCCCAGGCGTTATAATATTGCCCAGGGACGAATGTGCGCTACGTAGGCCTGAGGCGACTACGTTTTACGGACACATGCGCGGTCCCACCCTGCTTCTCCACCTGAAAACGGTGAAGCCACTCTTCTCAACACAGCCAACTCCAAAGCGCCCTTCGCCTGCTGCCAATTGCCGACCTCACACCATACGCCGACTCGCTTCTATCACATACAGGTTACTCTTCTTCTTCACCGTTGGCAATTATATCATTGATTCATGGCTAGTATAATCAAAAACGCAAAAAGTTGCAAGTGGCAATAGGAGCTTCAGGAGGAAAATTGCTAGCTTTTCTCCTCTCCTCCTCTCACATTCCTTGTACATGCATTCAAGGAGTGCTACAATAATAATGAAATAGTTGGTAAAGTAAAAAAGAAGAAGAGATGGATGAATACGTAGTGACTGAGCAAGACCTCCAGGAAGACCTCCAGGCGTTTGCGGCACGATACACATTTCCTATTGACTCGTTTCAATTGGACGCAATAAAGCAATTGGCACTGGGACAATCTGTGCTTGTTGCCGCCCCAACAGGGACAGGCAAAACACTTGTTGCAGAATTTGCGATCTGGCAAGCCCAACAACGTCATCAACGCGTTATCTACACGACACCACTTAAAGCACTCTCGAATCAGAAGTACCGAGACTTGCGCGAGATTTATGGTGCAGATGCGGTTGGCTTGGTAACGGGCGATATCGTTGAACGCAGCCGAGCTTCGATTGTCATTATGACAACTGAGGTCTACCGCAATATGCTGCTAGACAATGGGGACCCACTGAAAGCTACACCTGCTGATCCCTTTTCATCACTGGCAGATATAGCATTTGTAGTTTTTGATGAATTGCACTATCTTAGCGATATAGGGCGCGGCCCCGTCTGGGAAGAAGCTATCATCTGCTCACCACAGCATGTGCAACTGGTAGGATTATCAGCCACAGTTAGCAATGCAGAAGACCTGGCGAGTTGGATCAGCCGAGTGCATCGACCAATCTCCTTGATCGTACACGAACAAAGAGCAGTGCCATTAGAACATTATTACTTTCTGGACAATAAGCTGCACCTGGTCCAGGATGCCGATGGCAACCGTATTGAACACTTTCCCAATATAGGGGGTGAGGCCAAGCTGGCACAAAGGCTTGGGCGCAATCGCGTCTTTACCTTTGATGAGGATGAGGATGAGGATCTGGTTAGCAATACAAAAGAGGGCCCTCACAAAAAAGTACGCGGCACACACTCACGCAACAAGCAGCAAGATCAACACAAGACAGAAGAGCCTATAGACACTCTCGATCTTGCAACAGAGTTTGCACATACAGAAGCAATGCAAACGCAACGCGAAGGACAACGTACGGAAGCAGCAGCAGTGCAGGAAAAGTCAAAACCGAAACGTCCTCCACAGCGCAAACAGCCTGAGCCAGGCGAGGTTCTGACGGTGCTACGAGAGGCTAACATGTTGCCTTGCCTCTACTTCTTACCAGGCAGACGAGTGGTTGAAGAGGCAGCGATGAGCGCAGCACGACACAGCTTTACCCTGATCGAAGAAGAAACTTTGATCAGAGAAGAAGTGGAAGTATGGCTGGAACAATTACCAAAAGAAGATCGCAATTTGCAGCAAGTCCATGCCCTACTCAACTTGCTACCGCGTGGCCTGGCATTTCATCATGCCGGCCTGCTACCGGGGCTTAAAGTCCTGGTCGAGACACTTTTTGGGCGTGGTCATCTGCGTGCAGTATTCGCCACAGACACACTCGCCCTGGGCATTAACATGCCAGCACGAACAGTCGTCGTTGGCAGCTTAAGCAAGTTTGATGGGCAAGAGATGCGTCTACTCACACCGAACGAATACCGACAGCTCACAGGGCGTGCAGGGCGACGGGGAATGGATATACACGGATCTGCCGTCATACCTTACTCGCCCTGGGAACCATTTGAGCAATCATTCCAACGTATCACCGGCGAATTATTGCCCGTCACCAGCTCTTTTGTCATCCGCTATAACTCCGTCCTGAACCTATGGCGACCCGGCGATTTACAGCATCTACGGCGCATCTGTGCCTCCAGCTTACGAGAGTTCCAGCGCTATTTCTTGTGGGAAATCAACGAACTTCAGCGGCTAGAGAAGCGCTATCAAAAAGCGAGCAGCAAGGTACACAAAAAGAAGAAAGGCGCGGCTTCTCAGGAAGCGGAACGAGCGCTGGAGAAACGGCGCGAACGCATAGGTGCATTCCCGCTCAGCCGCGCAGGCGCAAAAGAACTTGATGGCACAATCTTCGCCCTGCGTGCACTCGGCTATATTGGTCAGGATGATCAACTTACACTCAAGGGGCGTCTGTTACGTAACATCTATCACCCGGCTGGCATCATCCTCATTGAACTCATGACAACGGGCATCCTGGATGGCCTTTCAGCGGGCGAACTTGCCGAAGTCTGCAGCTGGTTTACCTACGACAACGACCGACGTTTGAACAACCGCCATGTTGTACACAGCAAGCTAGCACAGGTACGACGCGACCTCTGGCATATTATCCAACATGTCAATGGAATCGAAGAACGCGCTAACGTCAGTTTTACGCCTGGCATCATAGCCGACTTTCACGGTCTGGCCCTCTCCTGGTCGCGCAGAACCTCACTTAGTGGTCTGATGCGTCAGATTGATCTGGCAGAAGGCGATATACTCATGCTACTCAATCAAAGCATCGATCTACTACAACAAGTACAAGCAGCAGTAGGGCAGGTGCTTGACGCACAGGATGTATGGGAGCAGATTTCGCCGATCATGACCGATGGCAGCACTAACGAGAGCAATGCATTATCCCATAACAAAAAACGCACAGAACAGCTAAAACAACAGCGAGAGCGACTGGAGAAGCTACGGCCACTCTTTGCCCAGGCCTCAGCCTCTTTACTCCATGGGATCATTATACAAAGCCGAACAGTTCCTTCCATGGCAGTACAGGTTGGGATAGAGGAAGTGCTCCTCGACGCAGAAGAAGACCGCGATCCCCAGGGACTCAGAGGCCCACAGATATTTGTAGAAGACGTGTATAAGCGAAGAAAGAGGGAAGACAGTTTTCTCTTAATATGTATATATGTGGGCTCTCCCATCTTTGCTCGCTCGCTCACTTACAACCATAGATTTGCGCCTGCTCTTTTACATATTTTAGCATTTTTGTACGATGTTGCACGAAACACAATCCTGTGTAGATATGTAAAATATGTAAAAAGTTCAGAAACACGCTCATTATCAAAAGCGGTGCATAGTCAGCTAGTACTACCTCTTTCCCAAAACCGAGAGCCATACGTTTACTTTAGTAGTCTGGAAGATCGAAAACAAAACAGCCAGGGTCTAAATCCAGATCACAAGTAGATCGCTCACGCAAAAAAGCACAACTTGAAGCAACAACAAACATTACTTTGGTCATGCTTGTCCCATGAATTCATTGTCATACAGAAGTAAGTTGACTAATATGTACAAGGGTACCCGTATAGCCACATGTGACAGTCACAGGTAAAGGCAAGGTAAAGGGGAGACGGGACAGAGATAGTCAATAACATATTATTTATAAGCGTCAGCAGCAAAAGAGGGGTAAAGCTTTGATGAACGCAGAAGCATTGATTGGAACGGTGTTGGGCACCTGCACTCTACAAAGGCTAGTTGGACAGGGTGGAATGGGCGCAGTATATCTGGCTCAACAATCCCGCCCGCGACGTCAGGTCGCAGTCAAGGTGCTCTTACCAATGACACCATTGAACCCAAATCAACTTGCCGCGTTCCTGGAACGATTTCGGAGGGAAACAGATGCAGCTGCATCATTGGAGCATCCAAACATCATGCCCGTCCATGAGTATGGGGAACAAGACGGGATAGCATACCTCGTCATGCCATACATAAGCGGCGGAACACTCCGTGATGAATTGGAGCGTGAAGGGCAATTATCGTTCCCAAAGATAGTTAATTATCTGGAACAAATGGCAGCCGCCCTGGACTTTGCTCACGAGCATGGTGTCATCCACCGAGACATCAAACCAGCCAATATCATGATAACTGCTGAAGGGCGTTTACTCCTCTCCGATTTTGGACTAGTAAAAATTATCTCTGAGGGGCAAGAATCGCAGGCTCGTCTGACGGGAGCAGGGGCTCCCGTGGGCACGCCCGACTATATGGCACCTGAACAGGTGATAGGGGATGATATCGACACACGCGCAGACCTCTACTCACTCGGTATCATACTCTATCAGATGCTTACAGCGACAACCCCATTCCAGGGCGAAACACCTATGCAGATAGCTGCACAACACTTGCAGGTCCCCCCCCAGCTCCACGCATGTTGCGACCTGACCTCCCAAATGCAGCCGAGCAGGTCGTGTTACAAGTGCTGGCTAAACGTCCAGCCGACCGCTATTCGGTAGCACTGGAGATGGCATTTGCCTTTCGATCTGCCCTGGTAAACTCTGGCATACGACTGGATGCAATACAGACATGGGCAGGTTTGTTGAACGCCTCAACCTCCGCTCGTATGGCAGTACCCAGAGGGCAGTTTGAACCACTCAAGCAAACAGCGGCAGTGCCAAGGGTGACGGCAGAAGATCTCGCACAGCGAACTATGGGTGGAGGCAAAGGCAATAGTTTACTTATGCCTACAACACAGAGACAACCAACTGTGAGTAAACAACAGCTAGCCGCGCAAAACGATGGTACTCGCCCAGGCGGCGGCCTTTTAAGCCGCACAGGCATGATGCCTTCAGTTACGCAAAACCCGATGCAAGAGGCAAGACAGACCGGTAACGGGCTGCTCTCCAAAACAGGACAATTTCCTATGGTTGGGACTGGCGTCATGCCATCCATTAACCAGGGTACTGGTCTGCTTTCAAGGACCGGGCAATTTCCTATGGTTGGCACAGGGGCAATACCACAGGTCAACCGAAACGAGACAGCAACTCCAACAGAAACCGGTAACCGCCTGCTCTCCTCCACATGGACCAAAGAACCACCAACAACGGCCCCCAGGCTGAACAGCTCACGATTAGAGACTGCAGCCAGACAAACGCAGGCCCCAAATACAGTTAAATTGAATGATCCAGTTAAAGTAGTCAAAGTGCCAGTAGCAGGCCAGCCAGGCCAGTTCGTCACTGGTCTGCTACCCTTCACCCAACAGGAAGAAGAATCAGGCGGAAAGAAGAAGAAAAGCAAAAAACTCTGGCTCAAGATCGGTCTGATCGCAGCACTGATTATTATCGTGCTTGGTTCAGCGGGTGCCTTCCTGTTTCTTAGAAGTCATACAAACGGGCAGATAACAAGCCCTACAGATCCAACAAAGCAGAGCACAACTCAACAAGGCACGACTCAACAGACAATCAACAATCCCACAGATCCAAAGGTAAAGGCACAAATACAGGCCACCGCAACCGCACAAGCCAATGTTATTTTGAGCGATCCTTTGGACAAAAACATTCATAACTGGCTAACATCGCCGCCTAATGTCTATGCTTTCAAAAATGGTGCATATCATATCACAGACCATGGCGATACAGGAGCTGCGGTCGCGCTACCCGCAAGAACATTCGACGATCCCCTGGCCTACACGCTTACATTACAAGAGATAAATGGAGACGATACCAACACGAAAAACAGCTTTGGCATGATCTTCCGTTTCAACCAGGCCACAAAGGGTGGACAAACAGTCACCTCTTTCTACAGCTTTGAAGTTGTCAATATCAAGGGCGGTGAGTACCAATTCTGGCGCTATGATGATAGCAACAAAAATAATGCCTGGACCAGGATAAACAACGAAACTATGCCCATTGGCAATGAATTTCACCAGGGGAAAGCCACAAATACAATTAAAATATTCATGCAAGGAAACAAATTCACAATCACCGTTAATGGCAAAGCGCTGGCAAAAACCTTCCAGGATGATGCACTTAAGGCGGGTACGGTTGGTATGATTGTCAACAATGACGGCACAGAGGTCGCATTCAGCAATTTGTTACTCACACGTAGCTAAAAAGGGTTTCAGGCAAATAGGATGGGCAGGGAGCGGATGCAGCTTGAAATATTCACAGGCAGATATGGACGACAAAAAGGAAAATTTGATGAACGCAGAAGTATTGAGTGGGACAGTGTTAGGTACCTGTACACTACAAAAAGTAATTGGACGAGGTGGTATGGGCGCAGTGTTTCTGGCCCAGCAATCGCGACCACGACGTCAAGTTGCTGTCAAAGTGCTCCTGCCAATAAACCAGCTACAACCCAGCCAAAAGGCTGCATTTCTGGAACGCTTCAGGCGCGAAACTGATGCAGCCGCATCGTTAGATCACCCTAATATACTGCCAGTACATGAATGCGGAGAGCATGATGGCCTGGCGTATCTTGTAATGCCATATATAAGTGGCGGCACACTACGAGATGAATTAGAAAAAGAGGGCAAGCTTCCTCTGACACGTATTGTCAGCTACCTGGACCAAATGGCTGCCGCACTTGATTTTGCTCATGAGCGAGGCATCATCCATCGAGACATAAAGCCAGCAAACTTTTTAATGACCACCGAGAAGCGTCTGATGCTCACAGACTTCGGTCTCGTGAAAATAGCGACGGGAGGTCACCCCACTCAGAATCCACTCTCAGAGTCAGGGATGCCCATAGGCACTCCTGACTATATGGCACCTGAACAGGTATTGGGTGGAGAAATAGATGCACGTGCAGATATTTATTCGCTAGGTATTATACTTTATCAGATGGTTACAGGCACAGTACCATTTAAGGGCGAGATGCCCATGAGAGTTGCCCTCCAACATCTGAATACATTGCCACCACAACCACGAAGCCTACGTCCTGATCTACCGTCTGGGGCCGAGCAAGTTATTTTACGCGCACTTGCTAAGCGCTCTAGTGATCGTTATATGTTTGCACATGACCTGGCAAATACCTTTCGTCAGGCACTCGAAACAGCCGGAGTACAAGTAGGAGATAGGGCAAACGGCGATGATTATGCCGGTAATCGTCCACGTGGGCTGTTCGATCCAGTCTGGCAGGGTAATGTAAATACACAACAAGGTACTGATAGCCAATTTTCGGCGACCAACTCACGTGGCCCGATGCCAGCAACACAAACGATGAATGATATGACCGTCAGGGTAAATAAGTTCCCAGACACTTCACCCCACAAACAGATGCCCATGCCACCTTTAGCTACTAACTCCCATCCCACAAACACAAGGCTAGCCAAGAAGCTTCTGGTAGCACATTCGGAACAGAACCAGGCCACACAAAATGCTCAAGAGATGCCACAGCCAATGCCCGGCACCATCTCCTAATGGGCAAAAAAGACCTTTTATCCCCATCACAAATACGCCTGTACCCTCAACACAAGAAGTAAATTATACGCAACAAGCAACACCAGAGATGCCATGGTCAGTTCCAATAAATAACGCTCCATCACCACAACGTTTACAATTGGGGCAGAAGGGAAATTCATATAACTTACACCAACAAATGGCACCACAAACCCGGATGGAGCAGACAACAAATGAAGTGCCACAACCCTTCCAATTTTCGCCAATAGGCTCTGTCGATGCCCAACAATACGATCTAAATAGCATAACTGCACCAATACAAATGGTACAAACTAACGATGCAACCACACCAGTGCAAGCAATGCAGACAAACAATGTTGCAGGGGGGCCGTTTGGAGCAGCACCAACAGCCTTCAACAATGAGAAAAATGGTCCACCAGCCAAAAAGCCAGACGCTACAGCCTCAGGGCAAAATGCACAAAAAGGTCCGATCACAAAACAACTCGGAACCACAGCGTTAGCCCCGAACAACAGTCAACAGACACGCGTAACAAGGCAGCTAGGCCCGGTTACGGGTATGCTTACAACATCTGGCACCACGACAAATCTGCAAAATCCAGTAGGAGAGTACAGCGGCGACACAGGTATGCTAAAATTGCATCAGCCAGTCAAGGTTGTAAAGGTCCCGATTGCCGGCCAACCCGGTCAGTATATGACAGGTATCTTGCAAGTCGCACCCCGACCACAAACAAGAACCGGTGCATTACCTCCACCAGCACCAACGCAGATAGATCCTACCTTACAAGGCAAAGCCAAACAGTATAGCAAAATCATCATACTGGTAGCAGCAATACTGGTTGTTATCTTCTCCTCCAGCATCTACGTGCTCACACGACCAGCACCAATATCACACTCAGATGCAACAACGCAATCCGTGGGCACCATTAGCGCAAACAACCCTAATGCCACCGCAACAGCTGCCATAAATGCCACCGCAACAGTAGAAGAAACAAACTTGATTCTCGATGATCCTTTGAGCGAGAACATTAATAACTGGCGGCAAGGCAACTACGCCGGGGGACAACATTATGAATTCAAAAATGGGGCATATCATATTCGCAGTAATGATAGATTTACTACACTCGCCGCACTGACTAGCCTGACCTTACCCGCAAAATATTCTTACAGCCTGACCATGCAACCAATCGCAGGAAATCAAGATTCCCCTTTCAACTTTTATGGGTTAATGTTACGATATAGTGAAGACAAAAATGGGATACCAACATTTTACTTTTTCAGCATTATCAACAATAAAGATCAAACTAAATATCAGTTTCGTAGATATGATGGGCATAAGCCAAAAGATCAAAATCCGTGGGTAGCCACCCCATTTCAACATAATGTAGGAAATGAGCTACACAAAGGGGATCAGCCAAACACGGTAAAGATCATCGTTGATGGCAGCCATTTCACGTTTATAGTCAATGGCAAACAGGTCGGGGATGCTCAAGATAGTACGTATAAAGAGACCCAGGCGGTTGGCATGGGAGTAAACGAAAAGGGCAGCGAAGTGGCATTTACTAACTTCAGGCTGGTCCGACTGCAGTAAAACAGTTCTTTAGTCTAGATGATCACCTGACCCAGGTGGAGGTTTCGTTGACAGCAGCTATCACAACAATACAATTTTCCGTCACGCTTATTAAGGCAGACTTGCCAGCAACAACACGGCTGTTCGTTCCCATAGCACTCTGGCTAGCGGGCTTTTTGTGTCTGCTGAATATTGTGCTTGCCATACTTTTCCGTAAAAACCCTCGCTTAGAGGTTACGTCTTATTATGTGGCCTGCGGTATTGAATTCGTGATATTAGTTTTGATACTGCTGGTACATATTGGTATTATATCAAAACTGCCATTCTATTTACCGCCCAGCCTGCCAATCAACCAGGCAGAGATTGCAGCTGCACTGGCGATTGGCATTGGTCTCTTCCCAGCTGCTTACTGGCATCGCATCAACGTCTCCGAGCTACCTAAACGGATCGCAGAAGATGGGAAGACAATGAAGAGTCACCAGGATAGTGTACACGTTCGTAGCGGTAAGCCAGGTGAATGGATGAATTGAGGATTGAGGATTGGTCCATAAGAAGTCTCATTTCCTGTTTTGCACAATAATAAGAAACGACAAGAGCTATACATGCAATAACATTAAGCTCCTGTCGTTTCTTTAGCATGTGTTTGCTTTTATATCTACACGAGATAGGACCGAGTACATAGAGCTTGCATTGTCGTATAATGATTGTGTCGCATGCTTTCGACTATTCTCGCTAATCTATAAAGTTGGCTTGAGTAAGGATAGATTCGCTAAAAAATAAAGGAATGTTAGCATGACAGCTCATCCAGAACCGGACTCATCGACTCCTCCGACGACAGTTGAAGGCTATATTCAGCCACTTCCAGCACAAGAGAACTACGCAGTTATTACCCATGACCTTGTGCGTACATTTGACCAGAAAGTGGCCGTCAATCATTTAAACCTGGGGGTACGCTCAGGTGAGTTTTTTGGTTTTCTAGGCCCGAATGGAGCCGGAAAATCTACAACAATAAAAATGATGGTTGGCTTGCTACGACCCAGTTCAGGTAGCGTTTGGGTCGGTGGAATCGATGTGTGGAAAGATCCCTTGCATGCACGCGCACTTATGGGCGTCTTGCCTGAATATCTCAATCTTTATGAGCGCCTCTCTGGTCGAGAATTTATCACGTTCTCAGGCCATATGTATGGGGTACCCGAAGCTACAATTCGTCAACGCACAGAAGAATTACTGCAAGTGCTCGGTCTCGCTGGCGATGCAGATAAGATGATCGTAGACTATTCGGTTGGCATGCGCAAAAAAGTTGCGTTGGCAGCGGCAATTATCCATAATCCGCAGGTCCTCTTCCTCGATGAGCCATTTGAGGGCATTGATCCCGTCAGTTCGCGCGTTATTCGCGACATTCTCCATGATCTCACACAACGTGGCACAACAATTTTCTTCTCATCCCATATTATGGAAGTGGTGGAACGCTTATGTACACGGGTAGGCATTATTAACCAGGGTATACTTGTTGCCGAAGGTACACTACAAGAGCTACGCCAGCGAGCAAGCGGAACCGCCAAAGATGCTACACTAGAAGATATTTTCCTCAATGTAGTTGGTGCACATAATGAAAATCACAATTTAAGTTGGCTTGAGTAAAATCTTACGCTGGCTTGAATGAAAATAGGTAGGAGAAAAAATTATGAGTGTGCAGGGAGACAAGCTACGCTGGCTCTTCTGGCTGCGTTGGAAGATGTTTACGCGTAGTTTCACGCGTCAGGGCGTTGCACGGATTATCGGGACCGTTTTTCTCAGTTTTTTCGTTCTGCTCATAGGTGGAAGCATTGCAGTAGGCACTTTTTTTGGCTACCGGCTTACACCCAGTCCAATCAACACAGAGCTGCTCTTTCTTGTTTTGACCGGCATTTATATCCTCTGGCTCATCCTACCACTCTTAGAATTCTCGACGAATGAAGGGCTGGATGTCTCAAAACTGGCACTTTTTCCTCTTACACGAGGGGAACTCATGTTGAGCTTATTGTTCTCCACCGTGCTAGACATTCCTACTATAGGACTGGTACTGGCCCTGGGGGCCGTTGTGGCGGGCTGGGCATTATCGATTCCTCTGACGCTACTCTCATTGTTGGCAATGCTTATTTTTTATGTTCAACTTGTCGCCGTGAACCAGCTTGTACTGGCTCTACTACAACCTATTCTACAAAGCCGCCGCTTCCGCGATCTGAGCATTATTCTTATCGTTCTACTCTCCTCATCGGGCTATCTCTGCCAGTTTGCCTTTCGTGCATTGCTGAATAGAGGCTTTATTAATAGCATTGAAAATGCCAGCATATCCCCTTATCTGCAATGGTTGCCTCCTGGAATGGCTGCACGAGCCATTCAACAAGCATACACCGGCAATTGGGGCACCAGTATACTATGGTTAGCCGCCCTGAGCGCAATCAGTATCGCATTTCTGTTCCTATGGCAACTGATAGTCGAACGTGGTTTGACGGCTGCAGAGACTGGCGGAACAGTAAATAAAAGGTCCAGGAGCGGCAGAAATCAGGCCGTCGTTGCAACCTCAACACGGATACAAGCCACTAAGACAAACACTATAAAGCGCATCATTCCACCACAGATGTACGCGCTTATCCTTAAAGACTTGAAATATTTCTGGCGCGATCCACAGCTTAAAGCGCTGTTTTTGCAATCGCTGGTCTCGATTGCCTTTCTGATTGTATACTTCGGCTTCACTTTCTTTAATCCAACGAGTAACAATGGACAACTGCTATCAACCTTAGGGCCCTGGACTGTACTGATTGCACCAGCACTAATAATGCTCTCACTCTATACACTTACTTATAATGTCCTGGGCTTCGAGCGCCAAAGTCTGACAACACTACTGCTCTTTCCCATCGAGCCCAAATACATCCTATGGAGTAAGAACATAGCAGTATTTATTGTCGGCATTGTAGAAGTTTCTATCCTCATCCTGTTGGCGGCAATTACGACCCAGGCATGGTTTTTTGTTCTACCAGCCTTTGTGGTAGGCCTTTCAGGGATTGGGGTAATACTTGGCGTTGGCAACTTCACATCGGTCTTTTTTCCCCAAAAGATGCGCTTCCGACAAAGAGGGTTTCAAACAGCGGCAAACACATCAGCGGAAGGGGGATGTTTGCGCTCACTACTATCGATAGTAGCCTTTTATACGATGCTGCTGGTACTCATTCCCGTTGCAGCTGCAGTTGCCTTGCCAGTGTTTTTCCATATCCAATGGATCTGGTGGATTAGCCTGCCAGCAGCACTGCTCTACAGCGGGACGATCTATTTTGGCATAACGATGCTCGTTGCACCACGCATTCTCAAGAAAGCACCTGAAATTTTAGCAGCAGTGGCAAAAGAGTAAGAGTGTATTTCATACATTTTGCAATAGCTGTGCTATTGCAAAATGTAAACAGGACTAGAATTCCGACTTTATCAGGCACTAAAAGCAATTAGAGCTTTTTATGCGGATCTTCTTTACCAGAAACTGACTGCGGTTCATTAGCTGTCGTGATAGCTTTCTCTTCATGAACACTGGGATCACGCCCCTTCGCATAGCGACGGAACAGAATGATAGGCACGATAAGCAAGGCAACAACAATGAGATAGCCCGCGATATTCGCCACATTCACTAGCCATGAAGCCTGCTGGGGAGTCGTACCAAAGGTTGGAGGATAGACCCCTGCAATAATAAAGTGCGGTGAGCCACCCGTCTGGATGGTTGTAATAAGCTGGCGAGCAGGAAGATCAAACAGAGCAACCGAACCATTATCAAGCGCACCAAAACCAAGTTGCCCATCATTAGTAATGGCAATTGACTCAGGACGAACGGCAAGCTTTATGACCCGATCAGGCTCTTTTGGGGCCTTAAAGCCTGGATTGACTGGTGTTAAGACAACAAATTGATTATTTTTCTGATCGGGCACATAGACTTCACCAGTGGTGGCATCATAGTCCATCGGGCCATATTCGCCACCAGAAAGCAATGGGCTAATAGTATAGGGCGAATTGAGATCTATAGCCACCACAGTCCCCTTCGCAGTAGTGGCATACACGGTGGCACCCGGTGGAATGGAAAGATAACGCGGCCCATCAGGAAGGGGAACAGTGCCCAGCATCTTACCACTGACATCATCAAAGAGGCTGATCGAAGTCGCATTAGCAACCCAGATCTGGTTACCAGATTGACCAGAGACAGATGGACCGACAGCCGCAAAAGCCAGACCGAAGATCGGTCCAGCCGTCTGTATAGTCCGTTTGACGTTACAATTGTTCGCATTGAGCACTGTTACGCTCGATGCTTTCTTGCCAGCTGCATAAAGTACATTACTGTTAGAATCAAAGACCAGCAGGTCTGGTTCACCTGGTACACTGGCATGACAAATCGTCTCACCCGTCTTTGCAGCAATAATCGATACCTCGTTAAGCTGTGGCTGGCTGACATAGAGGAAACGGCCATCTAGACTCAATGCAACAGAGCGTGGATCGCCCGGAACAGAAAAAGTGTTGGTCACTTTCTGCTGCTGCACATCAACAACACTTACTCCCTTGGAGGTTCCCACAACATAGGCCAGATTCGGAGCACCCCCATCAGCATAAGCCACAGGCAGGGCTACAAGCGGAGCCAGGAGAAACACCAGCAACACAGGAAGAAAAAGTACACACAGGTAACGATATATACGCGAAAAGATCACAGTAGCACCCCAATTTCTCTCTTCTCTTATGCCTTTGGCGTGAGCGAGACCCACGCTGAATGCCCCTGTTCATAACGATACACTTCAGTAGGATACGAAAGTGCCAGATAGAGTCGTGCGGCATCACTAGAATCAGGCGTCAGGCTCTCAAGGTTACCTTTGATTTGTGGCAGCGTCTGCCACGTATGACCCCCATCAGTACTCTTGTAGATCTGCCGTCCAGTCTTACCATAGAGCAACTGGGGTTGTACGGGTGAAACCGTAAGGGCACCATAATTGGCATTTGTATAAACGAGTTTGAAAGACTTGCCGCCATCCTGCGAAGCATAGATGCCAGCATCGCCTGAAGCATAGATAGGGCTATTATGGGCTGCCGTCACCATAGCGAAGACTGCACTACTCACACCCTGCACATTGGTCCAGTGAGCACCCCCATCCACGCTACGTGCGACACCATCATTACTATAAACAAGAAGGGTACCAGGGACACCAGGAACAGCGAGCATCCCCAGGATACGTCCAAAAGGCAAAACGCCAGGGGAAGAGAAATGCTGACCACCATCCTTACTGACTTTAAAGCCCTTCGCACCCTCCCTGGTAACATAGGTATACACCTCATTAGCAGAATCGTTACCCACCGCGACAAAATACATAGCGCCTATATCCGCTGTCTTGACGCCCATCTCCCAGGTAACACCCTGATCGTCACTTGTGTATAGCGCCTGGACACCTTTAGGATTATTTATCGAGGGCTGTGTCAGTACATATAAACGGCGCGGATTCAGCGGACTGCTTACCAACGAGAACGTCATCATACCGTCCATAAGTTGACCCGGCCCGGCAGCGGTCATTGTCCATTTCACACCACCATCGGCCGAACGAAAAAGACCATAGTGAGTAGCCAGCACTAACACATTGCCAGAAAACGATAAAAAAGAGTGAACATGATTCTGAGCAGTCCCAAAACCATTCACACGCTCCTGAGTCGGGTTATCCGACGAGGTATTACTACTACTACCAACAGAGCTACTACAAGCCGAAAAAAGCACGGTAAACAGGCAAATAGGCAGCAAAAAAGCATGCATAGACCATTTGCCATTCTTTATACCATTGAGAGTAGCTAGCAATTTATACAGCCAACTGGCGCGATCAATCTTCATAGCAAATCCTGTCATTCCAATTGTAATCTAACCTCGATCATAGCACAGCATCAAAATGGCGTATATAGATCAACGCTCCCTTCATGCAGCGTATTTTGTGGGGTGCGCACCTGAATACGCAGATGCCAGTTACCACCCATATTCAGATCGCCCTGAGCACTAAAATGACCCTTGCCATCAGGCTGGAGATTGACCGTATCAGTCCCCATATCCATATCCAGCATCTGGGTATAGATAGTGACTCCTACATTCGTATCTGGCGCACCATTGCTATCCAGCACGCTTGCCGTAAATACATTCGTACCAAAGTGATTTGGTGAAACATTTAACTTAATAGTAAACTTATTATCTTTTGTTTTCACAATAGCGTTAAAAGGCTTCACAACTGCTTGCGTCTGCGACTGTGGGGCAGAGGAAGGGGAAGTAATCGCAGGCTGTAAAGTACCCGCAAAGACAGCCAGCAATCCAGTACAAACCAGTACTCCCACGCCAAGAAGAGGCTCCCAACGCAGAATAGCCGTCAAGCGCCGTTGCTGCAATGCAACACTTTTTTCCAGCGCTTTTAACTCCTGCCCACTTGGTTTTGCTGCAGGCCCGGCATCTGATTCTAGCACCTGTATATCCTTGTCTGTTTCAAAATACTTTTTCATAGTTTTTGCCAGGCGAGGACGCAAGAGAAACACATGAAACGCGCTCGTCAACAACAATGCTATCACCAACACTATTTTCACCAGTAAGGCACGACCATAAGCAGTCATCAGGAATTGATCGAACGATTCCATATGTACAGTGGCATTCAGAGGGCCAGTCACAGACATGATCACCACACCAGCGATTGCCAGCGGTGAAAAGCGTGCCAGCGTGGCGAGTAGCACCTGTGAGTGCTGAAGATCCGTCCCGCGCAACACAGGCAAATAGACATATGCCAGATAGAGCATCCCGCCAATCCAGAGCGAGGCAGCCAGTAGATGTAACCAATCACTAAGTACGGCAACTATACCCAGATTGCCACTGATGGCAGCTGCATGACCAGAAAGAGCAATGGCTATAAGCAACGCTAAACCCAGGATCAAATTGGCCCATGAGAGCGCTTCCGCAACTATACGCGAACGATGATGCCGCACATACATAAAAAAAGCCAGGAAAAGAGCCAGGAAAAGTACAAGCAGGCGTATCATCCAATACATACCGAAGCGGCCACTTGCGACAAGGCTCACAAGCAATGTTGGCGCAAGCGCCTGACCTATGTTGCCAGAGGTCAACAATAAAGCCTGGCCGATAAGTACACCCAGATTGGCAAGCAACAATATGAGTAAGATCGGGAGCGCAAACAAACGTTCAAAGCGGCGTTCAGCATGTATATCCACTTCATACTGCTCTGATAAATCCGCTTCTGGCTCTAATTGCAAGACAAAAGAATGCCATAGCTGAGCACCAAACCAGAACACCACGCCCAGATCAAACAGAGTCATCATGATAAAACTAAAAAATGTTGGCCCATCTAATTGACCGGAATTGGCCCCGGAGGCAGAAGCTCCACCCCCCAGAGCATCTTGACCAGGGATGATATTGCCACTCAGAGAGGGCACCGTCCCATCCGCCCGCGCAACACTAAAGCGAAAAGAACCACGTAAGATATGACCATCTGCAGCCGATTGTGTACGCCATACAACGATATAAACAGAAGGAGGTAGATTGGGCTGCAAGGAAATAATCATCTCACGTGGATCGCTCGGAGACGTATGCGCATCTTTTTTATCGACACTCTTATTTTCCGCGTTAACCACCACGGCAGAGCTAAAAGTAGGATTCAAGTCTTCACTAAACCACATATGCACCTGGTCAGGAACGGTATTGAGCGTTGCATCCTTCGGGGGATCGGATTTCAAAAGAATAGCATGAGCCTCAGTTGTAGCTGGTAAAAGCAGCAGCAGACACAATGCCAGGGGCAACGCAAGAAAAAACAAGCGCCAGCCTTCTAAATTGCGCAGTAAACGCGAACAAGATGAAGATAACATAAAGCATTCCCGGTCCTATATGGTAATGGTAACACTTAACTTTTGTAGTCGTCTCTTTACATATTTGTAAGAAGCTTTGGATGTAACGCTCCTGTATAAACGTTCACTATAATTACGATCAAAACCCAGATTGTTGCAAAAATAATCTATCAAGATAGCAAAAGCAAAATATTCTTTATCACAAAACGTATTCTGCCCTTATTATAACGCAATTTATGTTACCCGCCAGACAGTTAGGACTTGATCACATAATAATAGTATGTCAGTGTCCTTGAACTATTTTAATGATATAATGACCGTAATATGGATGACACACATGCTATAGACGATCCTGGCGATTTAGAAGCATTGCTCCAGGTTACATTTCACGACCGTGTGCTCTTGCGACGAGCGGTTACGCATCATTCTTGCTGCCCTGATACGGCGATACAAGATTCATACGACACGCTCGAATTTCTGGGTGATGCCATTATAAGTGCACACGTCGTCGAACATATCTACCGTAGCTTTCCCGAAGCATCTGAAGGGGAAATGACTGCCATAAAATCAGAGGTAGTCAGCCGGCGCGTGCTGGCACAGGTTGGACAAAAGATAGGGCTGTTTCCCTATATCTGCGTCGATATTGCTAACCTGCGCACATTCAACGAACGTTCGCGCGATTCGCTGTGTGCTGATGTGCTTGAGGCTATTGTAGGAGCTATTCACATCGATGGCGGCACTGATGCGGCAAAAGAGTTTGTCAGGCGACACATTTTTCCAATGATAGAACAGGTCAGCACACATACTATAGACACTAACCCTAAGGGACGTTTACAAAAGCTTATCTTGCAACGCTCAGGTGCCTTGCCACGTTACCGTGTACTGGAGCAGAGTGGGCGGCATAACGACCGTATTTTCCTGGTAGGAGTCTTTGAACATGAAACCTTACTTGGAACTGGACAGGCTTCTAGCATTAAAGAGGCTGGCCGTTTAGCAGCGCATGAAGCCTTGAAAGAACTGCAAAAGAAAGATCTACATTAATCATCTCATGACACAGAATAATCTTCTGGATTGGTATGAAGCTAACCTACCAACAAAAGAACGCAAGAGACGAGGTCACTTCTCGACACCATCCCGGCTTGTCGAACAGATCCTGGACGCTTGTGGCTATACACCTGAACACAATCTAGCACAAATACGGGTAATGGACCCGGCCTGCGGGAGTGGCAATTTTGTGGCAGGAGCGACCCAGAGGCTCATAGCCTATGGGGTACAGGCTGCACTCCCTGAAGCGACAATTGCCAGATTAGTACAACGCAATATTTGGGGCTTCGACCCCGACCCTGTTGCCTGCTTCCTGGCGGAGATGCAGATGTACAACGCATGTGCAACGCTCGATAAAACAGGTACTGATCCAGACAACATCAGTTCAGCTACAAGCCACAAAATAGGGATAGGGCAACTTCAAATTCATCAAGCTGATGGTCTGACATTACCCTGGCAACAGAATGGACAGGTTGACCTGTTTCTAGCAAATCCACCTTATTTAGCAGCCAAAAATAATGACCTGCATATCTATCGCTTCGCACAACAGCGTGGACAGTCAGATAGCTATCTGCTTTTCCTCGAACTGGCACTACAAGTCGTGCGTCCTGGTGGGTGGCTGGGGCTGGTGCTACCAGATCCAGTACTTGCACGATCAAACGCAGCCAGAGAGCGCAAGCGACTGCTAGCCGAGACCACCATACATCATCTCTGGCACTTCGCCGATGTCTTCGCAGCCTATGTCGGTGCCGTCGTTATTATAGCTCAGAAACAACCACCCCCATCTACACATTCTATCGCATGGAGACGTGAGCGCTGGCAACAAAACAACATTTCAAACGGACCACCCGCAAAACGGCGCAGTGAGCACAACATACAGGCCGACAGTTCAGGAACCGTCTCACAAACGTTTCTACACTTGCAAACAGGAGCCGAACTACGCTACTTGCTTAGTAGGTTGCAGGGCACACTGGTTGAACGTATCTATACATACCAGCATACAATGCCAGCAGAAGACAACATGTTGATAATGCTCAAAGACCTGGTCCTCATCCATCGTGGCGAGGAGATCAGCAAGGAGAGCCCCCTGCTCAACAAATTGTCACCAGCAACCAGAGATAAAGAACAAAGCAATTGGTATCCAGTACTGCGCGGAGGCAGCGAAATTCGTCCCTATGGAATACCAACTGCACACTACTGGATAGCGGGCGAGAAGATTGTAAAGCCACTGGACTATTACCTGACCCCCAAACTGCTCGTCGTCAAGAGCACAGGCCGCCTACAAGCCATTCTGGACCTGCAGGGGCATATCGTTTTGCAGACACTTTATACACTCTCAATTGCACTCTCAATTGCCCCCGCTGTTTCGAATACAGTCCAGGTTATCGCTGACATACAAAGTGAGGAGCATGGGCGTGCATATGAACAATTGCGCAAACGTGTATTCAGCGTAGAGGATGAACTCTATTACTTGCACGCCATCCTCAACTCGCGGCTATTGCAAGAGTATGTCTATGCCTTACACACCGCATACAAATTGGTACAACCACAGATTGAGCAACATGTACTGGCCCATTTGCCAATACCAGGGAAAGTTGATGTGCATGAAAAAGAACAGATCATCCAACGTGCAAAACACATGATCTATACTTGCAGCAAGTCATCCTCCGATATAGAATTGAAGGAGCAGAATCAGGCATATACTGAAGAACAAGAGCGTGCCATCTGCCGCTTATATCAAACAGCCATTCAGGAGAAACGGCCAATGAAACCAGCACAAGAGTTGGAACAAGAGCCACCTCCCAATGTTCGAGACGAAGGAGTCACCAGGTATGGTTGAAACACGACCAATGCGCGTCCTGGTCGCCAAACCAGGGCTGGACGGACACGACCGAGGCGCGAAAGTAATCGCGCGAGCGCTACGAGATGCCGGCATGGAAGTCATCTACACCGGCATCCGCCAGACGCCAGAGATGATCGTCGAGGCCGCCATCCAGGAAGATGTCGAGGCCATACTCATGAGTATCCTTTCCGGGGCACACATGGCCCTCTTTCCCAAAGTCATGGCACTACTCAAACAGAATGGCCTCGACAACATGCTCGTCGTCGCTGGCGGCATCCTCCCCGACGAAGATATTCCCGCCATCAAAGCAATGGGCATACAAGGCTGCTTCGGCCCTGGGACCTCTACGGGGGAGATCATTAACTTCGTGCGAGATTGGAAGTCTCGCACGCAAAATGCAACAAGAAGCTAGCCAATCCTGCACAGAGAAACCGAATGTTTACTTGATGGTTGATTACGGTCTTGCTTACCACAATTATTTAAACGAGAGCAATAACAATCAACTCGCTGAAATTGACCTTCACCAAGTGGCTTTTTTGGTTTAAGTACGTTTATTGATTTTGCAACAGGGAACGTCTTGAAGAACATTATCGAACGCCTTCTTGCAGGTGACCGCCTGGCGCTAGCAAGAATGATCACACTGATCGAGAACCAGACACCAGAGGCACGCGGCTACCTGGCAGAACTACACCAGCATACCGGGCGAGCGCACATTGTAGGTGTCACCGGCTCACCAGGTGCGGGTAAGAGCACCCTGGTCACAAACATTGTACGCGAACTGCGCAGGCGTGAGCACAAAGTAGGCGTCGTCGCCATTGACCCAAGTAGCCCATTCAGCGGTGGGGCCATCCTGGGCGACCGCATCCGCATGATGGAATTATCTGGCGACTCTAATGTCTTTATTCGCAGCATGGCCAGCCGTGGTAACCTGGGAGGACTCTCAGTCTCCACACGCGACGTTGTACGCGCAATGGACGCAGCCGGCTATGATCCCATCCTCATCGAGACTGTAGGAACCGGGCAAGCGGAAGTCGAAATCATGCGTAGTGCCCAGAGCGTCCTTGTCGTCGTCGCCCCTGGCATGGGAGACGACATACAGGCCATCAAAGCCGGCATTCTCGAAATCGCCGATATCTTCGTCGTCAGCAAGGCAGATAAGCCCGGAGCCGAGCAGACCGTTGCTGAACTGGCCATGCTACTAAGTCTGGACACGCGCCGCAAACAGGCGACATGGCGCATCCCCATCTTAAAAACGTCTTTTGTTAAAGAGCAAGGCATCAGCGAGCTGATCGACGTCATCGCCAGACACCGGGCCTACCTGCGCGATAGCGGCACACTGGCACAACGAGCTGAGCGGCAGGCACGCAGCGAGATCGAGAACCTGGTCATACAGGCCGCAACCAGGGCCCTACACAACGAAGTCAGTACCGAGGAGTGGCGCACACTGCTAGAAAAAGTGAGCACACGAGAGCGCGACCCCTACAGCGTTGCCAGCGAACTGCAGGCCCGGATAGGGCTACGTAAGCCAGAGAATTAAGGCTATAAGAAAAACGAATAGAGTAAAGCCAGCATCAACGGTTGGGCCTGACCAAAAGAATAAAAGTATATAAATACAGAAGAGATATCAACTCTCCTGTATGAACAGCGGGGCTAATTTTGCATGTCCTTGTCCATCTCGGATGTGTCCACCTCAAAGGGCTGCTCCTGATCTTTCTGATCTTCGAACCAGAAAGAGAAATTTTGGTTCACGCTCACACCATCCAATACATTCACGCAATAGACGAGATTCTCCTCATATTTAGGTTCTGGTGCGCGAGAAAATTCACGAAAGTAGAGCTCATCGGACCATTTAGCATGAATATTGACGTGTGCAAAGAGCCAGGAACCAGGCTTGAGATGGGAATGCAAATGAGAGGGGACAAGAGAAATGGGCAGGCGTACACGTTGATAATGATCCCAACAATCGACTGACACATCTATATAGCCTTCGCCAGCCACCTCCTCCACATCGTCAATCCCAAGCATAACCTGAAATGGAACACGTGCATCAGGGATATTACCTTGCAATTCAGAACTACAGAAATCAAGGTAATCTTTTATCGTCGGTGCCTCAAACTCACGTAAATGTAAGACCACAGGAAGCTTTGAGCGCCACTTTCTAATAGAGGTATGCTGATCTATATCCAGGTATTGGGTTACCACGAGGGTTGGTATCCCAGCATCGTAGAGAGCTGCAGCCAGTTCTGCGCCAGAAAAGTGGTTGGACCCAAGATGGTCGAGACGATTCGAACAGACCGCTGCCTGCGCATGCTCCTGAATAAAAGAGACAACTTCAGCAATACTACGTAAAGGTCGAGGAACATGAACCGTCCGAAATCCCTCCATATCAGCATAGAAGTAGGGGAGCATCATCTCCGGCCCATCAGTAACGCCATCCACGAAAGCAATCGTTTTTACCTTATAGTCTAGAAATTTCTTCAGTGCATTCATTATCTTCTACCTCCACCACGTATAACATCATTGAACGCCAAACATCTATATACACAAAATCATACTACAGCAGAACGCAACTTTCAATACTACTGATGTTCAATATGATGCTCAAACCGCAATATTAAAATATTTACATTTTTAGCAAGCAATCATGCGAGTTCGCAAGCAAGGAAAGATTACAATTTATTAAT
Organism: uncultured Chloroflexia bacterium; assembly: GCA_963850365.1. GTDB lineage: Bacteria > Chloroflexota > Ktedonobacteria > Ktedonobacterales > Ktedonobacteraceae > Dictyobacter. The sequence goes on along the minus strand of CAWKKX010000005.1, from coordinate 138,010 downwards.
TGACAATAGATGGAAGAATCGATATAATAGACAAAGTAGCATGTGCACGTATCTATACAATCATTTGGTAGGGTTGGTGGAGGTGTTTTGTGCAGACGAGTATATCGTGGCAAGGACAAGAACTAGACGCACTACTGGCAAAACAATTTCGTATCGTAACAGGTTTTCAGCCAGGGCAGCGGGATATCATCGAACGGCTGCTCCAGGGACAACGTATTCTAGCTATTCAGCGCACAGGCTGGGGAAAATCGCTCTGTTATCAACTGGCCAGCGTCTGTCTCCCTCATCTCACACTTGTTTTTTCACCGCTTAAAGCTCTCATGCGCGATCAATGTCAGCGCTGTAACGATGTCTATGCGATTCCTTCAGCTCTGGTCTGTTCAGACAACAGTCTTGAAGAGAATCGGGCAACACTTACGCAAGCAATGGCAGGCAGACTGAAGATACTCTTTCTTGCGCCTGAACGGCTGGATACCACTGACTGGCAAAGATATGTCACACGGATGAAAATCAGCCTGCTCGTTATTGACGAGGCACATTGTATCTCAACATGGGGCCATAACTTTCGCCCGCACTACCGGCGCATTATACGCGTGGTAGACAGTCTCGCAACCGACACACCAGTGCTAACGCTTACAGCCACGGCGAATAAGCGTGTTGAAGCCGACATCCAACAACAACTAAGTACGGCGAATGTTATACGCGGCCCCCTGCAACGCCCAAATCTCTCTCTACATATAATGCGTCTGAATGACGATTGGGAAAAACTGTGCTATCTAGCAACAGTACTTGAGCAACGCAAGGATACAGGCATCGTTTATACGACAACACAAAGTAGTGCGATGATGGTTGCACTCTTCTTACGCTCCTACGGTATCAAAGCCGAGTATTATCATGCCAATCGCGATGAGGCGATACGACGTAACATCGAACAGGGCTTCATGGCCAACCGCTATAACGTTCTCTGCGCCACCAGTGCTCTTGGCATGGGCCTGGATAAATCTGATATTCGCTTTGTGATCCATTATCATGTACCTGGCTCACTGATCGATTACTACCAGGAGATTGGTAGAGCTGGTCGAGATAACCAGAAGGCATGGTGCATCTTGCTGTATGACCCCACAGATGTAACACAACAAGAACAGCGCATCGAGCACGATGCACCACAAAAAAAGCATTATGCAGAGGTCCTTGCACTCCTGCAAGCTCACTCACAGGGCACACACGAATATAATCTGTTACTCAATACGGGTCTGCCACAAATCAAGATGCGTATCATCCTGGCCGACCTGCTAGAACAGGAGCTTATCATTTTTAATGGTGACACTCGTCGCTATACCCTGACATCCAGACTAAGCACAAACGATCACAAACAAACAACCATGGCCGAGCCAATACATCAACTAGTAGACTTCTCTATCCACGAACAGATCAGGAGGGAACAACTGGATGAATTAGTAGCATTGCGACAATATGCCCATACCGCTCACTGCTACATGGCCTATCTCAGTAACTATCTTGGTGATACGACTGGTTTTGATCGATGTGGAACCTGCAGCAATTGTAGTCAGCAACAATTTCCAGATGTGCATCCCTCTACAAGAATACATGCTGCAGTAACACAATTTCTTGAAAAAGACTTTTTGCCTTGCATTGAGCACCATAGCACAGAAGAAGGCATTGCACATGAAGCAGGTTGGTCGCTATCATATCATGGTGGGAGCCGCATTGGACAACAGGTTCATGCGAGTAAGTACCAGGAAGCAGGGCCTTTTCCATTGGGGCTCGTTTTACGTGCAGCAGAGATCGCACAGACGCGCTATCCAGTACAGAACTTTCATGCCATTGTGAGCATTCCACCCACAAAGAGCGGCATACTGGTAGAGGTGTTCGCACAGCAGGTAGCGGCTAGATTAGGTATTAAATACCTTCCAATATTAGTGAAGACGCGTCCAACATATCTCCAAAAGCGTCTCACAAATCGAGCTCAAAAGGCGAATAATATACGAGGAGTTTTTGCAGTGGTACAACCAGAACAGTTAGCAAGGGGTACGCTTTTGCTCATTGATGATATCTACGATTCTGGTTATACGCTTTATGAAGCTGGCAAGACATTAATGGGGGCGGGCGCACAAGCCGTCTATCCATTAACAATTACGCGCACACTACATATAGATAACTAGTAAAGGGGAACTGTGTGATGATAGAAGTGAATGTAGAAGAAGAGCAGGCATACTGGCTTCTGCTCACGTATCGCTGTGGTCTAACAGCACGGATTGTCAATGAGATTATCACAAGCTGGTGCCAAAAACAAAAGAGAACACTGCGAGAGTTTTTTAGAGCGGACCCGGATGAGTGGAGAGCAACATGTAACCTACGCGAGAAGACCATCAAAAAGTTAGAGCAGGTCTGGCATCCACAACAGGGAGCAACATCTAACAGGCAGGAAATAGCTGCACTTAGTGAGCAGGCAACGATCATAAAAGAACTGGCATACGATTCCATCTATGCGTTAAACAGACTGGATAGCAAATATCCGGCTATACTCAGCGAGACGCTAACACATGAAGAGGCACCACCACTGCTCTTTTACGCCGGAGACCTGAACATACTTGAACGCATTACCATCGCCATTATTGGCTCACGCAATGCCAGCGATAGCAGCGTTGCATTTGCACGCGAGGCAGCACGCTGCCTGGCAGAACAAGGGGCAAACGTCATCAGCGGCTACGCTCGTGGAGTAGACCGTGCAGCTTACGAAGGAGCTACCAGCACACATGGCTGCACAACAGTTGTACTCCCACACGGCATCAATAAGACTAATAATGCGCAACTATATAGCCTTCTGCCAGGGCTTACATCCGGCAAAGCGCTCCTGCTCAGCCAATTCCATCCCAATGCCGCCTGGATGGTCAGCAGGGCCATGGAACGCAACAAAGTAGTAACAGGCCTGGCTCAGGTCGTTATAGTCACAGAAGCGAAACCACATGGTGGAACCTGGAATGGAGCACTGGGAGCGCTGGCACAGAAGCGGCCTGTCTATGTGTGTCGGACAGATACAGAAACGCAACCCGAGGGTAACGAAGCATTGATCGAGCAGGGCGCACAACCGCTTTATTGGCCGAGCACAGCGTCGCCCGCAACCACAACCGACATACTCGCGCCGCTACTACAAGTCAGTAGTGAGTTGCGTAAACAGCAATATAACGCAATGACCCAACAAATAGCGCATCTACTCAAGGAGCACACACGTGGCTATAACGAACATTGAACTACGCGGGCGAGATCTTGCCATCATTCCGCCCATAGAATGGCAGGACAATACACTCTATGAGCTATTACCCAAACTTTTCGGCCGTTATCTATCACCTGCCATAATAGCAACTATAGGGCACGACACACGGGGACATTTTTTGCGCACACAACCAGGCCACTTCAGCAATATCAAACAAGCATTGAGCAAACATAAGACACCATTTCATGTTGCGTTCAACCAACGACCAAAGCTTCCATTTGAGACAAAGCTTGGAATGGAGGCGCGGCCCTACCAACATGATGCCCTCACAAAATGGCAAGCCGCTGGCAGTGCGGGAGTCGTTGTATTGCCGACCGGTGCGGGCAAAACCTTTGTAGCAGCCATGGCTATCCACAAAACAGGTACATGGACGCTTGCCGTCGTGCCAACCATTGACCTCTTGCAGCAGTGGCGTACAGCCCTTGCCACTGCTCTCACACTTGATGTCGAGGATATCGGCATCTTCGGTGGCGGAGAGAAAGAGATCAAGCCCATCACCATCATCACCTACGACTCAGCCGCGATCTATCCGCATGAGCTACGCAACTTCGGGCTGCTCATTTTCGATGAATGTCATCACTTGCCAGCACCAACATATCGTTTAATAGCCGAGAGCGCATTTACACCGCTACGGCTGGGTTTGAGCGCCACTCCTGAACGCAGCGACATGGCGCATCTTGAACTAGAAAAACTAATCGGGCCAGAGATCTACCGACGCTCACCAGCCGAGCTTACTGAAGGACGCTTCCTTGCTCAATATAAAGAGCAGCGGGTAGAGATCGTCCTATCGGCAGAAGACGAAGCACGTTACACAGAACAAAGAGGGATCTATCGTTCATTTCTGCAGCGGCGGCACATAGTCATACGTTCGCCGGAAGACTTTCAGCAGAAGGTAATCTATACAAGTGCACGCGATCCCGAAGCACGCGAGGCAATGCAGGCATGGCGCGAGGCACGCAATATAGCAATGAACGCACCTGGCAAGTATGACGAGATCGAGCGCATATTGAACACACACAAAGATGACCAGGTCATTATATTCTCAGAGTATAACGCTGTCGTCGCAGAGATCAGTAAGCGCTGCTGTATCCCAAGTATTACATATAAGACTCCAGCCGAAGAGCGAAAAACTATACTAGAGCGTTTTCGGGCCGGGACATATAGTAAGCTAGTGACGGGACGAGTGCTCAATGAAGGTGTTGATGTGCCTGACTGCCGCGTGGCAATAATTGTGAGCGGCAATAGCACAAAACGCGAGTATATTCAACGTCTGGGACGAATTTTGCGCCCCAAAGAAGGGCACGCACTACTGTACGAACTTGTAACCCGAGGGACGACTGAAGAAGAGATTGCAAATCGACGGCGCTAATACATGAGATGAGCAAGGACGCCTCCGAGCAGACATGTGCTTTCAACCAGAGGGATCAGACAACGCAGGTTGTTGAATTTGGGTCAGTGGGACATTGACGAAGATCGAGCGTGGGCAAGGGCTGTGCAGCGATATGGGTATAGTAAAGACGATTGGTCGAGATGGCACTAGGGACGATCAGAGAGCTACCATTATCCTCTAAAGTGACGATGATGAGGCTGTTAGGGATGAGCAGGTTGTTGAAATTGGCATAGGTCAGGTGAGTCATATGGACTGAGTTGTCCTGGTTTAGCTGTAATTGCCAGTGAGGGTGATTGCTTTCATTGGCTACCTGATCGATCCAGACAACATACACTTTGCCAGAGGGAGGGGGAGAAATATTTTGTATGTCGATCTGCAGCGTGTCATAAGACTTTGCTGAAGAAGATGAAAAATGTAGCTGACCTACAATCTTCTCTTTTTGTGGTTGAAAGAATGACCAGAAAGTTACTGCACTTACGCCTATTATTAGCACAACCAGAAGTGCTAGCAGGGCCATCAGCCATTTTTTTGTGAAAAATGGCAATCTACGCATGGTGGAAGAGGCGGGAGAAGGCATAGATGGACGAGCAGGTGCAACAGGAGATGCAGCTACAGTCAACGTAGGAGAAGCCTGAGCTACATGAGCTGCTATAGTATTTTGTGGCAGAGAAAGTTGAGTCGAGAGTGAGGCCACGCCAGGCGATGATGGGTCTGGCTGCCTTTGTAGACCTGCTAGCGAGACTGGAGCAGATTTACCGCTAACGCCTGCAGCACCAGAGTTACCTGCAGTTCCCGGTGAGCTGAGAGGACCTGGCGTATACGATAATGAGAGCTGCTTGTTCAGCGAGTTGGTACGTGTATCCGTTTGTTGTAAGGCTTCGGGCACGGGTACCTGTAAGGCCTGGGCAAGAGCAATTGAGAGTGCCGAGGCTGTAGGAAAGCGATCCCCCGGTTTTTTGGCGATACTTTTCAAGATGACAGCTGAGAGTTCTGGTGAGATACGCGGATTGATAAGTTCAGGCGCAGTGGGCTGCTCATAGATATGCTGTACTACAAGAGCCATAGCAGCTGCATTGCGAAATGGGGTGACACCAGTCATCATCTCATAGAGAATGATGCCGAGCGAGTAGAGATCACTGCGCTTCTCATCGTAATTGCCCTGCGCCTGCTCAGGAGCAACATAGAGAGGCGTACCCACAATAGAACCAATGATGGTCCCGCCCGAAACGCCCTGACGCCGAGCAATACCGAAATCGGAGAGAATAGGTTCCCCCATGGGGCGTGCATTGGTTAGACGCTGATCAAGCAGGATATTAGCAGGCTTGATATCGCGGTGGATCATATTGTGAGCATGGGAGTAATCAAGGGCCAGACCCACAACCGTGAAAATATAGACGATATCAGCAGGTGGGGGAAACTGGCCCTGACTGGATGTATCACGAATATAATCCGCGAGTGTCTGCCCTTGTACGTAGTCCATGACCATATACATCAAAGGAGCTTCCGCATCCTCAGAGATATAAAAGTTGTGAATTTTCACGATATTGGGATGATGTAACGACGCAATCAATTGAGCCTCGGTCTTGAAACGCGCCACAAAATCCGTCGAATGACGCCACTCAGAGCGCAAAAGCTTAATTGCCACCGTGCGATCAAGCTTGGTATCAAGCGCCTTCCAGACCTCGCCCATACCACCATAGGCGAGACATTCTATCAAACGATAATGTCCAAGATAACGAGGTTCTTCCATGTGTGCTTAATCTCTCATGTGATACTATCTATCGTACATCCCATAGCTTCTGGGAATTTATATCTCCACTATTTTTCATCACAAGCACGGTAGACAACATAGACGACAGCAAGCTCAAAGATAGCTTTAGCTTGTTGCTATACATATATCATATTGTCACCCTTCCCCATTCGTCCACATTACAGATGATCTGGAAAGTTCGTCGTGAGCGTAAAAGCTGCCAGATGTTGTACATCATAATGAATTTGCGTCACACCGGGTCGCACTTGGTTGTTTGCAGGATCAAGCTTGCCAATATAGGCATAGGTCGCATTGGTCACCATATCGTCCAGCAGCGCCCCCGCTGACTGTTGTCTTAATTGTACAGCATCCTGACTCAGATTGAAAAGCTGAACAGCATCAGCATGTACATGGGTAAGCCAACCATTTTTGCCGCCAAGATTGTTTAACGCAACGAGAATATCCTGGGCACGCAGGCGCGTATCAGGTGTAATATCAGTAGCCTTCGTCACCTGATCAACATGGAGTTGCATATGGTCGATATCGCCAGGAGGGTTCTGGCCGTAATTAGCCGGAACCTGCCTGGTAGGATCGACGGTGAGCAAAGAGACCCTGGCTATCTGCGTATCGGCCAGAAAGGGTACACTACTGGGGACATCTACATGCCTGTTTAGCGTTCCATCCAGGTAATCCAGGATACGAATAAACTGATTTCTTATCAACATGACCTGAGCATCGCTTGTTGCGTTGGCATTCCAGTCATCTCTGGCACTTACAGCCCACTCCAGGATCTTCTCTGTATTCCTAAATACGTAGATATCCAGACCGCCATAGAGACCCAGAACCTTGATATCAGTTTCATTATAAAAGAGATGACGAATATGAATGAGTGCACTAAAACCATTACCATCACCAGGAATCGTTGCCTGAGGCAGGGCCGCGAAATAGCGCCAGGTAGTACGGTCAGACGATGGTGCACTATTCGAGCTTGTAGCATCCTCCTCAGTAATCAGCAAGCGACTGGTGTTTGACAATAGATTATTATGCTGCACATCACCGGGATAGAGGAAATGGACAGTACCATTGGATACAGGCAAGTTATTGGTCAACAGAATTGGCGGCTTGACGGGGCGCGGAGTAAGCAGGTCGTCTCGCCGCAGCGGGTCCTGATCGCCAAGCAGCCAGGCATGATAGCTTTTACCAGCTTGCGGGGATGGAATATTTTGTAGATCAAACTGGATTTCGTCCGCGATACCCTGGTCACCATGAGGGCCATCACTTAACTGACCACTACTGGTATAGAAGGCTGAGCCTGAAAGGCCTGGATGGAGAGTGGGCAAGTAAAAGAAAGCAGCCAGACCCACACCCACTAGAGCCACTATTAATAGAGTAGCGGCAACGATATAAGTAGTACGACGACGTTGACCTGGATTTGGCGGTGAAGGTGGAATAGAAGATGATGACACCAGAGTCGGCGGTGACGGCGGGAAAGCACCGCCCTGATAGATGGAAGGCTGAGATGATAGTGACGGTGGTGCATATTGTGCAAAAGCAGCATTGCTATCCACAGACGCGCCAGGATACGAGATCTGGGTGTCTTGCGCTGCAATAGACTGCGCGGAGGCAGTAGGAGATGAAGATGGCAATTGCGATGCTGCCGGGAGAGTTGACACGCTTGATGACCTTAAAGCTTCAGCCACCGGGACGTTCAAAGCACCAGCAATAGCAACAGTCATCTCCGAAGCACTGCCATAACGAGCGGCTGGATCTTTAGCCATAGCACGCGCAATCACGTTGCCAGGGCAGTTGGGATACTGGGATTGATGAGCGAGGGCATGACAGGTGTAGCATTGACATGCTGCATAATTACTTCGATAGGGGTATCGCCACGAAACGGGAGCACCCCTGTCACTATCTCATAGAGAATCACACCCAGAGAATAGAGATCGCTCCGTTCATTGCCTGACTCCCCACGTGCCTGTTCAGGTGAAATGTAAAGCGGGGTACCGAGCTGCAAGCTACTCTGCGTACTAGATGTTGCACTCATCAGCTTCGCAATACCAAAATCCGTCAGAATCGGTTCTCCCATAGGATTCCGAGCAGTATTCCGACGATCTAACAGGATATTCGCAGGTTTAATATCGCGGTGGATCATCCCTTTGCTATGCGCATAATCTATGGCTAGACTGATCGAAGTGAAGATACCAACGATTTCCGCTGGCGATGGCACCTTGCCAACATTAGATGTTTCGTGAATATAGGCAGCCAGAGTTTGACCTTCAACATAATCCATCACCATATAAGCAAGCGGTAGCGGAGCACCAGTCTCAGTGTCGGGCAACTCCATCACATGGAAGTCATGAATCTGCACAATATTGGGGTGATGAAGACTTGCAATCAACTGAGCCTCGCGCTGGAAGCGAGCAACAAAGTGTGGGTCTTCGCGTAGATTTGGATGAAGTACCTTAATCGCAACATAGCGCTGCAACTGGGTATCAAAGGCTTTCCAGACCTCAGCAGCACCACCCTCGCCCAGGCGCTCTATCAATTCATATTTATCGAGACGTTGGGGGATAGAACTCACGTAAACTTCCTCCATTGCACATAAACGTTCTATACACAGAAATTCTTTACATTACTTGAAGAACACTCCAACACATCAAAAGTTGCCAGACTTTGTGACTCGTAGTGAATTTGCGAAACACCTTCTTTAATAGTATTTGTATTAGGATCGTTCTGACCCACAAAAGCGTTATTCGCCAGATTAAACATAGTATTGAGCAAAGTAAGTGCCTGAGGTTGTTTCAGTTGATCCGGTGTCATATGGATCAACTGATTCGCAACAGTATGGACACTAGCAAACCATTTCTGCACATTATTGAGAGCCACATTCATCTTGTTAGCAGTCAACCGTTGTGTAGGAGTCACCTCCGCAGACAGTGCGATCTCGCGCAAATGATTTCCGATATGTTTCAAATAACCCGGTGGAATTCTGGTTCGGGCTAATTTGAAACATCCCTACCTTACCAATAACAGGATCAACCAGAATAGGAGAAAGGTCGGAGGGAATGTTTTCCGTTGTAACATACTGTATACCATCGAGATAATCCAGAATACGCACTGACTGACGGCGAATGAGATTCCGTATCCTGCGTTTTATAGGCATCGCGAGCGCTACCAGACCACTCCAGAATCTTCAAGGTATTGCGAAAGAGCCAGGTATCCAATCCACCATCCAGGCCAGCCTTTTTTAAAGTGGGATCTTGCGCCAGCAGATGGCGCAGGTGGTCAAGCACGCTATAATGATTTACAAGGTCATCTGGATTAGGAACCCGCGAGAAAAGCGCCGCATAGCGCCAGTTAGCAGTATTAAGAGACGGGTTGGCAGGCGGAGTACTTGCATCTTCTTCAGTCACCAGAAAACGACTATATTTGAAGAGCAAATCTTTATTTTGCGGATCAACAAATGTTTTTGTCGCTTGCTCATTGTGAACAGTTAGTTCCCCAAGCGCAATAGGAGGCGCATCTGAAGCAGTATCCGTATCTGCTAATAACCATGCATAATAGCTCTTCCCAGGTTGCGGAACCGGGAGATTTTGTAGTTCAACTTGTACTCCATCGGCAATACCGTTTGTATTAATTTGATTAATGAGGCCGCTACTGGTAAAAAAAGTATGACCGAAGACTGGCCTATTAGTTGTCAAACCTCCATTAAAGGGATACCAAAATAGAGCCACGATGCCTGACATGATGAGAAGAAAGACTACGATGAGCGTTAGCAGCAGCGGTAGTAGACGGCGACGAGGTTGAGCAGGTGGATGAGGAGCGCCATTTTCTACAGGTGCATATGAGGAAGGTGGAGAAATGATTGTCTGTGCAGACGTCAATGCAATATGCATACTATTGCGGGCCGGCGTCAGAAAAGTTGGGCTGGAATCGTCCGCCGGGCCAGATGCTGATGACGGCTGATTATACTGCGATACAACTGGAGCAGATCCGTAAGCAAGTGGAGAAGGCACACTACCAGGATTACTACTGGGACTATCTCCACTTGCAGGCGTTGAAGATAGAGTTTGTTGTTGATCGGCACTAAATAGGTCCAGGCGACTACCAGGAGGTAGCGATAGAGCTTGCTGCTGACCTGCACCAAAACCTGGATCTGATAGGCCCAGGCTACTACCAGGAGGTAGCGATAGAGCTTGCTGCTGACCTGACAATCCCCGGCTACTACCCAGAGCCTGCTGCTGACCTGTACTAAAACCTGGATTTGACAAACCCAGACTAATAGAAGCGGGCGACTTCATAAGTCTATCCAGGGCAGTAACCAGCGCCGATACAGTAGGGAAGCGTGCAGACGGCTCTTTTGCCAGACAATGCATGATGATAGCAGCTAAGCCAGGAACGATGCGCGGATTAATAAGCACGGGAGCCATAGGTGTTGCATGAATATGCTGCATCATCATATCAGCAACACTATCAGCCTGGAAAGGCAGCGTCCCGGTGCATAGCTCGTAAAGAATCACGCCCAGGGAATATAAATCGCTACGTGTATTTTCAGTGTGGCCCTGGGCAATTTCGGGAGAAATGTAACAAACGTCAGACAAAGGTAGAGTTAATAGAGATCGCATAGCATGCATACCAAAATTCACAATGCGTGGCTCGCCGGGAGAACTTTCAGTAGCGCTACGCGCATCGAATAGAATAGATGTTGGATTAATATAACCATGAATAATACCATTTTGATGCGCATAATCGAGGGCAGAGGCAATCGGTGCCAGCATTTGATGGAGATTAGCAATCGTAGGAAATGTTCCAATATGGGAAGTGGTCGCCATATAGTTCGCTAGAGATGGGCCATCGACCCATCTGGTCACAATATAGGCATCATTGCCAGCCGACTGTACATCGGTAGCCGGCCGAGTAGCTACCTGCACATCCAGAATCGATGCTATATTTGGATGGCGCAAGCTTTGTAAATTTTTTGTTTCATAAAGAAAGCGTGGGAGCAGTTCAGACGCTTCCTGATCACTTACATGCAAAATAGAGACAACGACGATATCTTGTCGTCGCTCATCCAGAACTTGCCAAACTTCTCTTGTCCCATTACCCCCCAGGCGTTGCTGCAACTGGTATGGGCCAAAGTAGTGCTGACTCGAATTCATCAAGATCCTCTCTCTCACAGAAACGTGTGCAGGAAGCCCCGTGCCTTCAGGCCGGGGAGGAATGCACACCTTTGTTCCCATAACTGTAACCATCAGCCCGATGGACCGCACTGAAAAATCGCGCAGCTAATCCTGCCACTCTTCCTTGTTTGGTTGCCACATCAAACGATCCCGTTGCACGAACCAGTACCCGTCCCACATAGGTGCCCTGTTTCTTTCCCGTGGTCACTATCGCTCGTGCAATATCTCCCGTTTGGAAGCCCTGCACCTTTTTGGCTCCTTTCGGTTTCGAGCATGGCAGCCCGATATCATTAACATTGCGCATACGCCTACACCCATGCCCAGTTGCAGCGATCAGCAATGGGTTGATACCCGTGATCTGGAGGGTCTGTGGGGTACTTTTGCCTATGCAACTTGCATCCATCCAATGGGTTTTCTCCAGACCTCTGTTTGTGCGATTCAATTTCGTCAAACCACCTGAACCAACCTCTACTGGCAACCCCGTTGCCTTTAACCTTTCAAAGAGCAGCCACCTGGTCACATTGACGGCTGAGGCATCCTTTAATGGAGCTTTCATCTGCGCCTGAACACGTTTCAACACCTCTGGTTTCTTCTTCAAGAACACGGCGATATCCTGTGTCCCTTTGGCGGTGTTGCATTTCTCACAAGCGAGCGTCAGGTTGCTTATGCTGTCTGTTCCACCCTTCGCTCGGGGCTGGATGTGCTCCACCTGTAATGGGGTGTTGGTTGCACCACAATACGCGCATTGTCTCTTCCATTTTTCCAGCAAGTACTCGCGGGTTTCATATCCGGCCAGGGTGCCTTGTTGATACTCTTTGCCTGCAATAGCAGGATGCTCTAGAACCTGCATATCAAAGCGCACCAGTTCCTGACTGATAGCCTGCACAGGGGCGTATCGACTCAATCGCTGGACCCACGTCATGATGTTGTGCACCCGACTTGCGAGAGATGGAGCGATCCACCCTTTGCCTCTCCGCCGGTTCTGGAATTTCGGCTTTCGGTATCTCGTTTTCCTTTGGCGTCTGCCTCGACGGGCACCCCGACGGGTCTCGATAGCTTTCTTGATTTGCTGTCCCCGATGGGTCAACTCAGCGGCAAACACCACGTCTCCCGATGCATCGTTTAGCAGGGCGATCCCAGTCGTTTTGGAACCAGGATCAAGCTTCAAACGCAACGGTTGCACCTGTGCAGACTCCATGTCCTTAAAGAGGATAATCGTGAACGGGAATCGTCTCCAGACAGCCGCCTTTCCCTGACTGAGTAAGAGCCTTGCTCGTCCCGGATGCACCGGATCGAGTGGTCGTTGATACGTATCAATGACAAAGACTTTGGACATCATTTGTATCCTTTCGGATCTCTCCTTGCGGAGGTAACGTTGGCCTCGACGATGTTCAGGAACGGTTTCTCGCAAAGAGCACTGGTTTTTACCCTACAACCTGTTTAACCCTTTGCCGCAGTGGTTCAAGCTGGCCTCGCACTCGAACGTGCCTAGCACTTCGTTCCGAACGGAGGAAGAACACGTCTTCCCAGGTCTGCTCATGACGGGCCTGCAAAACGGCGAACCGCTCAGCAAGCCCCGGTTTTAAAAACCGGGGTTCATGACCACCGTAATAGGTTCTGCTAAAATTCAGCCGTCTCATTGATGTACGCTCTGTACGACAAAAATTTGCGTATGTAAGTATCGAGAGTATTATAGCTTGCTTATAAGTCAAACCACGAGGAACACAAGCAGGTTTCAATAATAAAAATCGGCATAGCATGCATAATAAGCAAAAAGGCAAAAGCAGAAAAAAGGGACGAACTTCTATAAAAGAGGAATCGTCCCTTTTCTGGCAATGGTTGGTAAATGAAGGACTGGGAGCAGATCAGCGACCAGCCATGCAGTTCATTGGAATACATCCTTTGTTTTCTCAAAAAGGTCACGGAATATGTTCTTGTTATTCTGCTCACTTTGTTCATGTTCGATGCGTGCAAATTCCTCAAGCAAATGGCGCAGTTCAGGAGTCAGATTCGTAGGCGTCACGACCTTAACAATAACGTGCTGGTCGCCACGAGCACTGCTATGGACCACAGGCACGCCCATGCTTTTGAGCCGGAACGAGCGGCCACTTTGAGTACCTGCAGGAATTTTTAAAGGTGTCTTCTTAGCATCAACCGTCGGCACCTCAACCTCATCGCCCAGAGCTGCCTGAGTAAAGCTGATCGGCAATTCATAGACGATATCGTTACCCTGCCGCTTAAAGAACTCGTGCGGCTTCACGGTTAGCACCACATAGAGGTTACCAGGAGTACCACCACGAGCACTTACCTCGCCCTCACCCGTCACACGCACATTAATGCCATCATCTACGCCAGCCGGGATATTCACCACAACGCGGCGGTTATTACGCACACGACCCTGGCCACGGCACTTCTCACATGGGGTTGTAATAATGCGACCCTCGCCACGGCAACGTTCGCACATCGTCACATTAACAAACTGGCCAAAGATCGACTGCTGCACACGGCGAATTTCCCCTGAACCCTGACAGCCAGGGCAACGCTGCGTAGAAGTCCCTGGTTGTGCACCACTACCGCGACACGTCGAACATGTCTCCCAACGAGGAAGCTCTATCTCTTTTTGACAACCAAAGACAGCTTCTTCAAAAGTAATGGTTAATTCATAGCGCAGATCTGCGCCACGTTGTGTGCTTGAGCGGCGTTGTGTGCCTGTCGAGCCCGCAAAGAACGTTTCAAAAATGTCGTTGAGATTGTTAAGACCACCAAAATCGAAACCGGCTGCACCTGCTGCACCTGCGCCTACACCTGCATGACCATAACGATCATAAGCAGCACGCTTCTGCTGGTCACTCAAGACCTCATAGGCCTCATTGATTTCGATAAAGCGGGTTTCCGCTCCCTGCTCTTTATTTGCATCCGGGTGATATTGTTTAGCAAGACGACGAAAAGATTTTTTTATCTCGTCATCAGTTGCATTGCGCGATATCCCTAGTACCTCATAATAATCTCTCTTGTTTGCGGCCATCTGCTGGTCCTTTACCGTCAGAAACAGGGCGCGAACTGATCCGCGCTACTGGATTTCAAAAACTTAGTCACGATATGAAACATCATTGAAACATCTAATGCGCCATTACATAAGCTTACATTATAACGCAAATATACACAATTGGAATAGCCCAGTAGGGGCATTAGCCAACAACTCAGACCCCTTTTGCGAGCACAAACTCATCCTCAGAAAAAGAGCGGTGAGAGGATAACCAATTATAGTATCCTCTCACCTCAGGGATACAGGCAAAAAGGGAGAAACGTTCAAAAACCCCTCCCAGATATAGCCTGTCTCCCTCAAAAGTGACTACATTTCTTTGTACTCACCCTCAATAGTATCATCGCTGGTGCGACCTTGTGATTCGGCTCCGCCCGGTTGGCCTCCTGTAAAATCACCTGAACCACCAGCACCAGCTGCACCAGCTGCACCATACATTGACTGGCTAATCTTGAAGAAAGCCTGCTCTAAAGACTCGCGGGCCGACTTAATGCGTGCTACATCATCGGTCGAGAGAGCAGTGCGCACGTCGGCAATCTTGCCTTCGAGCTCACTCTTCTGTTCAGCCGTGATCTTATCGCCAATTTCGGCCAGGCTCTTCTCAGAGCGATATGCAGCACTATCAGCCAGATTGCGCTCCTCAACCTCTTCTTTGCGCAGCTTATCCTCAGCGGAATGAGACTCGGCATCATGAACCATGCGATTGATCTGATCCTTTGAGAGACCGCTAGAAGGCATAATCGTCACTTTCTGCTCGCGGCCAGTGCCTTTATCGCGGGCAGAGACATTCACAATACCATTGGCATCAATATCAAACGTCACTTCAACCTGAGGTACACCACGTGGGGCAGGTGGAATGCCATCCAGGATAAAGCTACCAAGGGAGCGATTATCCTTCGCAAACTCGCGCTCACCCTGCAAGACATTGATTTCAACACTTGGCTGGCTATCGCTAGCAGTCGAGAAGACCTGACTCTTCTGGGTAGGGATCGTCGTATTGCGTTCGATCAAACGGGTGAAGACGCCACCAAGAGTCTCAATACCCAGAGAAAGAGGTGTTACATCGAGCAGCAGAACATCTTTCACATCGCCAGTCAAGACACCAGCCTGAACAGCAGCTCCGATAGCAACGACTTCATCAGGGTTCACACCACGATTGGGCTCACGGTCGAAGATACGGCGCACAAGTGTCTGAACAGAAGGCATACGTGTCTGACCACCAACCAACACGACCTCATCAATATCGCCGGGGCGTGCAGAGGCATCGGAGAGAGCCTTTGTAACCGGGATGCGGGACTTCTCGATCAGATCCTCAACCAGCTGCTCCAGCTTTCGAGCGTGTGAGATTCATCGTCAAGTGTTTTGGGCCACTGGCATCGGCAGTAATAAAGGGGAGGTTAATCTCCGTCTGCATTGAGCTCGATAGCTCTTTTTTCGCTTTCTCAGCGGCCTCTTTCAAGCGCTGAAGGGCCATACGATCCTGGCGCAGATCAATCCCCTGCTCTTTACGAAACTCATCGGCCAGCCAGGTGATAACGCGCTGGTCAAAGTCATCGCCGCCCAGGTGAGTGTCACCATTTGTACTCTTCACTTCGAAGACGCCATCGCCAAGTTCCAGGATCGAGATATCGAATGTACCACCACCAAGGTCATAGACCGCGATACGCTCATCCTTCTTCTTATCAAGACCATAGGCCAGCGATGCGGCGGTTGGCTCGTTGATGATACGCAACACTTCCAGGCCTGCGATCCTCCCAGCGTCCTTCGTAGCCTGACGCTGAGCATCGTTAAAGTAAGCCGGAACCGTAATAACGGCCTGAGTCACACGCTCACCCAGATAAGCCTCAGCATCGTTTCTCAACTTCTGTAAAATCATAGCAGAGATTTCCGGGGGACTATACTGTTTCCCCTGCACCTCAACCCAGGCATCGCCGTTACTTGAACGAACGACTTTATAGGGCATCAAACGTTTGTCGCGATCAACTTCCGGGTCATCGAACTTGCGTCCCATAAACCGCTTAATAGATGCGACCGTATTTTCTGGATTGGTAATCGCCTGACGTTTTGCGACTTCACCAACGAGACGCTCGCCATTTTTATTAATAGCCACAATCGATGGCGTAGTACGTGCACCTTCTGCATTGGGGATAACGACAGGCTCGCCACCTTCCATCACAGCGACACATGAATTGGTAGTTCCTAGATCAATTCCAATAACCTTTGGCACAGTTGCCTCCTAAAAATCTATAAATCTATATAATACTGAGTATTTCACCCAAAATCTCACTCACGGCCATAAACATCAGCTAATAGTTCGTCCATAACCTGCGCCATATAGCGCACAACAGCCACGGCACGCCCATATTGCATGCGAGTAGGGCCAATGATACCTAATAGCCCACCAACCTTGCCTTGCTGGCCATAGCGTGCCAGAACCAGACTGACATCCTTCATTTCGTCCCACTGATTCTCACCGCCAATAATGACTTGTACGCCTGTTGAAGAAGGTAGATGATATGCTAACGCGGGTAAAATACGCTTCTGTTCGATATCATCCATTACCTTCTGTAAACGTTTGTATTCAAGTTCTTCCATTACCTTACGAATACGGTCGGCTCGTTCATCTTCCACAGCCAGATGAAAGTTAGGCGGATTGGCAGTAGAGTGATCAAGGATATTGACGATATCCTCATCAAAGAAGATATCCCCTTGCATATCGCCATGTTGTTCCAGGATACGTACAATCGCGTTTGCGATCATGCGCTCTACAGGAGAAGGATCATAGGTAACGAGCAATTTATTAATCTCATCCGCCCCTTTATTCTGGAACAGAGGGTTAAGACGAGCAGTGATAGCACTCAGTTCATCTTGTTGCGTCGGAGTCTCCAGGAGCAAGCGTTGCTGCTTGATCGTCCCATCCAGGAGCACCAGCACCATATGAGCAGAAAGATCGGTAACCGAGAGCACCTCAACATGTTTGAGGCGACCCTCACTGGAGCGTGGCGGCGTCATAACCGCAGCACTATGCAATAAGCGTGCCATTACGGATGCCGTAAGGCGCACCCATTGATCCAATTGGTCCTGTACCTGATAGAACATATGACGGATGAGGCGCTGCTCATCGAGCGACAATGCCGACTCTTGCATAAGGTGTTCGACAAAGTAGCGATAACCAAGGTCGGTAGGTACACGACCAGCAGAAGTATGTGGCTGCTGAATAAGATCCGCCTCTTCCAGACCTGCTAACTCGTGACGAACGGTCGCGGAGCTGAAAGGCAAACCATACGTACGCACTAAAGTTTCGGATGCAACCGGTGTGGCGCTACGTATATACTCTTCAACCAGCACACGCAGAATCTGCTGCTTGCGTGAGCTTAAAGGCGTCATGTCCTTGCTTCCCTCGAATAGTCTTGCTACATCATCCTGGCACCGTTTTTACTGCATGCTCGGATGATACAACATCTGTCAACTACGATTGCTAGCACTCTCTCTTCGAGACTGCAAATACAGAATAGCACTCTCGGTGGGAGATTGTCAAGAGAGTAGGGTTACATATAATTTGCGTTTTTATACACTATCGCACAATGTGCGATAGTGTATAAAAACGCAAATTATATGTAATAAAGAAGAAAAAGTTCAGGATTAATTCCTGCCCACTTTTTCAGTTTCCACCGTTGTTGTTGTTACCGCCGTTATTATTGTTGCCGTTTCCATTATCTCCATTATTATTGTTGCCGTTCCCATTATCTCCATTGTTATTGTTCCGATTCCCATTATCCCCATTGTTATTATTATCCTGGGGAACAGGGGCAAAGCCACTCTGTGTAGGAACCTGATTATTAAGCACCCAGTCATAGTTGCCACTGCCCTGCAACCCATTAGCACTTGAGACCGCTTGCTTACTAATGCCAGTGGGCACCGTAAATTGCCATTGCGGGTTGTCAGAGAATCTGAGGTGGCTGGGTTGACCACACGGAACCTGATCAGTAGCTTCATTACACCAACCCATAGTGTGCTCCATCACACTATGCCAGATTGGTGCTGCACCGGTAATACCGATAACCTGGCCCATAGGAGCACTATTAGCATTACCTGCCCAAACACCTACCACCGCATCCGCAGTATAGCCAATGGTTAAGTTATCGACGTAATTATCGGTTGTGCCAGTTTTTGCCGCCACTTGATGCTGGCATTGTATGTTATATGAACATGCAAAGTCTTTATCGACGAATGAAAGATCATGGTCAACACCAAACTCTAATGCACGCGAAGGCTCGTCCGTCAACACAGAAGTCATCATATATGCAACCTGCGGCGAAAGGACCTGCGAGGCGGGTGGTCTGGTTGGATCATAATGGTAGAGCGAATGCCCATAATTATCCCAAATATCCAGCACACTCTGTGGAGGGATATGCTGACCAGCATCGGCGAACGTCTGATAAGCACCAACCATCTGAACAAGAGGGACGCCTTGCGCCCCAAGAGCCCAGGCGAGACCATCATTTGTCAGTGTGGTAATACCCATCCGTTTAGCGGTATCAAGAACGGTATCCGGGCCCGCATATTCCATCGCTTTGAGAGCTGGGATATTAAATGAGTTTGCCGTCGCAAAACGAATAGAAGAGTTCAGATTATGGTAGGTATTGCCATAATCGGAGGGCACATACAATTTCGTCGTATTTTTTTCTCTATCTGGCGGTATCAGTGTTCCTGCAGACTGACCACTAGGAAAGTACGTCTCGGTATCCGACAGCACCATACCTGGATACCAACCCATCTGGAAGGCAGTTGAGTAGACAATAGGTTTCATAGTAGACCCAGGATCACGCACTGCGGTGGCCATATTGGTATTTCCGCTGATTCGAGGATCTGCACTATTGTAGTCAGTGCTACCATCCATAGCCAAAACCTCGCCAGTTTTCGCATCCAGCACGACCACAGCAGCATCATTGACATTATGCTCTACATTCAATTGTGAGACCCTTGAGGGCAGTGGGTATATCTGTAACTCAGGCTGAGTTAAATGCCGTTTAACAGCTTTCTCAACATAATCCTCAAGGTTAATATCGATGGTGGTTCGAATATTATAACCGCCTGTGACAAAATCCTGCACCCCCAGACCTGGATCGGCCTTATCCAATGCCGATACTATCTGAGCAACCACCCAGTTCACAAAGTGTGGTGCACGCAAGGGAGTCTTGTAGGATGTAAATGTCATTTTCGCAGTCAAAGCTTCAGCCTGCTTCGCCATCTCAGGAGTGATAGGCTTCCCATTTAGTTCAGCGCTATATTGCATCATAGCATTGAGTACAAGCACCTGACGGGCCAGGGCACGCTGCTTATATGCAGCACCCAACGTAGGATCATCTGACACCGGTTCGTTGGGCATGCCGGCCAGTAGCGAGGCACGAGCCAGGCCCAAAATAGGATTGTGCTTCCCATTCTGATCAACATCGAGCAGTGTCACACCAGGAGTGCACCTTGTATCTGGCTTACATTGCGGTTTGAGGCCAAAATACTCTTCAGTCGCCGACTCTACTCCCAGATCTTGTGAGCCAAATGGGGCAACGTTAAAATACATCTCAAGAATTTTTGATTTTGAATATTGTTGGGTTAAGCCAATCGCCATTGATGCTTCTGTAATTTTACGATTGATCGAATACTGATCATTATGCGAGAGGTTTTTGATGACCTGTTGGGTGATTGTACTGGCCCCACCATAGTTTGTTGATGCTGCACGTATGATACCCTGTGGATCGATACCCGAGTTTGTCCAGAAGGAATGATCTTCGATGGCGATCATAGCATTCTGCATCACTTCTGGAATATCCTCGTAGCGCACTGTAATGCGCCTGCCACTGGTGTTTTTCGACTGGTTATCATAGACTTCGTTGATAAGCGTATTATTACGATCATAGATACGTGTATTTTGCGAAATATGTTGGCTTGCATACGCCTGCACCAGCGGCAATTGCTTTTGATAATAGCTATAGCCATAGGCACCAGCAGAAAAAGTAATGATCACAACCAGTGCTAACAGGCTTAGAACAATGATGATGGGAATACGTGCCGGGCTTTTATGCCAGCGCTCACGACGCTGGCGCATCTGTTTAGAGACACGCACTGTGCGCGAACGTTTCCAGGGCTGCTTCTCCGGTGGCTGAAATGGGTTGACATCTGGAACAGGAGGCATAGGCGAATATGGTCGGTAGATTTCCATTTGTGGGGCCGGAGGACGAACGTTATAGCCGGCAACAGCGGCCATCTTCCCCGAAAAACGACGCACCATATCCACCGTAGTCGAGAACATATTTTGTTGCGGTGGATATGCGTTCATCGCTGGCGTCGGTGTATAGGTAGGCTGCTGCTGCACAGGCTGCGAATATGAGATTAGTCCCTGCGGCATATATGGTATCTGAGTCGTTTCTTCGGGCGGCGTAAGATAGCCTGACTTTGATGGTGGTAAGTAGCCTGAAGCATTTGATGGTGGTTGATAACCCGAATTTAACGGCGGTGATATTTGTTCCGGTGGCAAGGGTGCAGAAGGATGGTTCGCCCATAAGGGGGCAGAATCCGAAACAGGAGAATTTTGTAGTTGCTGACTCTTGTATTTACTTAGTAAACCACCCGTCTTTGGCGGGTAATTATTTTCAGATGATTGACCCCAATTATCACTCATAACATAATCCTCATGTTTACGCAGTGGATTGCGCCTCGAATCCTAACATTTGAATCCTAATAAATGCACATCCCCTGACAGAATTAATTAATTCTCCCCTTATTTTTTAATACTCTGATCTAGAGATCAGGTGCGTTCTCAATAGAAAAGAACGTTGTGATAAGGCAAATTTCAGAGGAGCGCAGCCTTTTACTATGTCTCTATTCATATCTTACATCCCAGACAATAACACTCACTACATGACTCCCCCGGCCTAACTCTACATAAAACAACGGATAAAACGATATACATTAACGAACTCACCTATTTGGGTGATTGGTGCATTCAACGAAGTATATACTGATGGTTGTATACTAATGAAAGGGCGCTAATTCCCTCTATCTATCATGCGTAAATGGAGAACAAACTCCACAGGAGTAAGAAAGACACAGGAAAATTATGGGCAATGAGCAGAGGCGGTTGGAAGTGTTTGACACATCGGCCCGTTACTACCCTTCTAACACATTATCACTGGAGCAACTAGGGTACTGGATTGCATTTAGCCGCGTTATGGGCATTGGACCAGTACGCTTCAAATTGTTGCTCGACTTCTTTCAGGAAGATGTTGCACTCGCCTGGCATGCACAACCCCCCGAACTGGGTCAGGCAGGGCTCGATAAGAAAACCATCGAGAGCTTTCTCAAGCAGCGCAGCAATATCGTGCCACAGCAAGAGTTAGAACGCCTGGAGCAACTACACATTCAAGTCATTACCTGGAAGGATGCGGCTTATCCACCGTTACTAAGACAGATTGAATATGCCCCACCAGTGCTTTATATCTGCGGCAAGTTAACAGAAAATGACTATCGTTATACGATAGCCATTGTCGGCACACGCAAGATGAGCAACTATGGGCAACAAGTAACCGAACATTTCACAAAAGAACTTGTGCAGGGCAACATTACCATCGTCAGTGGGCTAGCACTTGGCATCGACACAGTTGCACATACCTGCGCCCTTGACGCAGGAGGCCGAACCATTGCTGTCCTCGCCTGTGGGTTAGACACCATCTATCCTGCCTCAAATTATAATCTGGCTAAACGTATTGTCGAATCCAGGCAGGGAGTATTGCTTACCGCATTTCCACTTGGCATACGACCCGAGTCGGGCAATTTTCCCGCTCGCAATCACATTATATCGGGTTTGTCGCTGGGTGTGCTAGTCGCAGAAGCACCCCAAAAAAGCGGGGCTCTCATCACGGCTAACTCCGCATTAATGCAAGGACGAGAGGTCTTTGCAGCCCCCGGCGGCATCTTTTCACCAGGTGGGGAAGGCGTTAATAAACTCATCCGTGACGGTGCTCATCCAGTCACAAACATAAGAGACATTCTTGATAACCTCAATATTCATATTGTACCAGCAGAAAATGAGACACCTATACACGCATCCGATCTCCTGAAAAACGATGCGGAAAAGGCTCTCTTCGCCCTGCTCAGTCAAGAACCCATACATATCGATGAGCTTATCCGATCTTCAGAGCTCACAACCGACGTTGTAAGTGCTACGTTGACAATTATGGAACTAAAAGGTATCGTTAAACATATCAGCAATATGCAATATGTGCGAGCAATGCGTTTGTAAGCACAAAAGATATAAATCGCCCCTGCTGTATAGTAATATCTATAGATCTATCATGGACTATAGTAGACTATATAAGTAGGGGCACTCTCATAGTAGAAACATAGCGCATCGGTCGCATAATCACATGCTAGACATAAGCCAGGGGATAAAATGATCTATCTTGAACAAATATTGAAAGCAACTCAAGGGGTTCTACGCCAGCAAGGCAAAAATATACGCTTTGATGCTTTTAGCCACGATACACGCCAACTTATACCAGGAGAAATGTTTGTGGCCATACGTGGTGAGCGTGGCAACGGGCATGACCACTTACTCGATGCAGTACGCAAAGGTGCAAGCGGGCTACTCGTAGAAGGTAATACACTCAACAATTTACCGGAGCAAACACAGATCGCGCTCTCCCAGACTGAAGTTGCAATCATTGCAGTTGAAGATACACGTATTGCATTGCAACAATATGCACATTCTATCCTCTGTCTCTGGCACCCTACTGTGATTGCAGTCGCAGGGAGCGTGGGTAAAACCAGCACAAAAGAAGCAATTGCCGATGTCCTCTCCTGTCAGTTTACAACTTTTCGTAGCAGGCAAAACTACAACGATCTGCTGGGTATTCCTCTCTCGCTTGGTCGCCTGGAAGCACGGCACGAATACGCGGTACTTGAACTAGGGTGCGATCACCCAGGAGAAATTGCCGGCCTGTGCAATATAGTACAACCCCAGATCGGAGTGCTCACAAACATTAATCCGGTACAACTACAATACTTTAACTCGCTTGAACGCCTGACACTTGAGCTAGGTACTCTGCTAACCAGCCTGCCGGTTGGCGGACACCTTTTTTATAACCAGGACGACCCCGCTATCCGTAACCTGCTTGCACACTATAAGAAAGATCGAAATATAGATATTATAACCCACCCATTCGCCTCTGAGTTAGCCATACCACAACCACCAGGAATACCGACAGTACCGACAGTACCGACAGTACGTCTCACACATATAGGCTGGGACGGTATTCAGGGAAAGCTCTTGAAGGTCGTTCCGGCAGTGAGAAACGATTATACCAGCAACAAAGACGATACAAGTACACTGAATATCAATGAAATTATACTATCCTCGCACCTGCTCGGCGAACACCACCTCGCAACTATGCTGGCCGCCTACCAGATCGGGCTTAGCCGTGGCATACATCCCCTCAATGTTGAACGCGCACTCACGCACATTCATCCCCTACCCGGCAGGCTCAATCCATTGCCGGGTATAAACGGTGCCTATCTGCTCGATGATACACACAGCGCCTCACCAGCCTCGATGATCGCTGGTCTGGCTACGCTCAATGCTCTCACCCCCGATGGAGGCCTGCGTGTCGCAGTATTGGGGGATATGCTCAACCTGGGCGAATATGAGGAAGAAGCCCATCGCACAATAGGATATAAAGTAGCTCACAACGTTGATTACCTGATCACGCGCGGCGAACGTGCTGCCCTGATCGCCGAAAGCGCAAAACAGGCGGGCTTAGATCCCGCACATATCATTATGATCTCGACCCACGAAGATGCGGCTCAGGCAGTACGTCGTATTCTGGCACACACAAACAAGCCTCAAAACGAGGAGAGCGAGAAACAGGCCGTTGTACTGATCAAAGGTTCGGAAGAGACACGTATGGAACGAGTGACCGAGATGCTTATGGCACAGCCCTGGAAAGCATCAGAAAAGCTTGTTCGTCAAACTCCTGGTTGGAAAAAGATCTTCTTTATGCATGCAGAGCGTCCAACCTGGGTAGAAGTTGACCTCAATGCAGTTGGCAGTAATACACGCCACATCAAATCGCTTGTCGGTCCTCGGGTGCAAGTATTGGTTGCATTGAAGGCTGATGCATATGGGCATGGAGCGCTCAAAGTTGCGCGTACGGTCCTGCAAAACGGAGCTACCATGCTGGGTGTTGCAACGGTCAGCGAGGCAGTTCCACTGCGCGAAGGCAATATCCTGGCTCCGATCCTTGTCTTTGGCTATGTGCCACGCTGGCAGATGCGCGAAGCTATTCGGCTAAGAACCTGCATCACACTTTACTCCAGTGAAGCCGCTCACGCCCTTTCACAAGCCGCCGTAGCGCTTGGCGAAACTGTCAAAGTGCATGTGAAGGTTGACACTGGCATGGGTCGATTGGGCATCTGGCATGAACATATTGATGAGATTGTTAGATTGATGCAAGAGATTAAAAGCCTGCCAGGACTGGATCTGGAAGGGCTCTACACCCATTTTGCACAGGCAGATGCAGCCGATCAGACCCATACACGACTACAACTTACCCGTTTCCAGCACATACTGGCCATAATAGATGAGGCAAAGCTCCGTCCACCTATAATACACGCCGCTAATAGCGCGGCCATCCTGACGCTACCCGAAGCACACTTTGACATGGTACGACCAGGAACAGCAATCTATGGCATGGACCCATCGACAACGGTCCATTTACCGACAGGGTTTCGCCCAACCCTCTCATTTAAGACACAAGTTTCACAGGTAAAATGGATACCAGCTGGTGAGGGAATTAGCTATGGTAGTACGTATATTACAGAGCGGCCTACATGTATTGCGGTGCTACCAGTAGGCTATGCAGATGGCTTTCGACGCTCACCACGAAACTGGGGCAGCGTGCTTATTCGCGAAAAAGAGGCCCCACTGCTGGGACAGGTCTGTATGGATCAATGCATGGTTGATGTCACAGATATTCCCCAGGTACGTATAGGAGATGAGGTCATATTGATTGGTCGCCAAGGCGAGACCACATTAAGCGTCGAACAGGTTGCAGAACGCCTGGGAACAATCAATTACGAAGTTGTATCTGAAATTCTTGCGCGTGTGCCGCGCGTAGATTAACAGGAGAAGAGAGCATGGCCAGAGCAGTCTTACAAGAACAACAACGTATTTTGCTACAACAAGAACGAAAGATAGCAAGCGAACTTGAGGCATGTCTTGCAAGCTCTGAAGGCAGTAACGGCAACAATATCCATGCCAGCACGTTACGTCAGATCACAGCCTCCCTGGATGACCTCTTCCTGCTTGTCATCGTTGGCGAATTCAATGCGGGGAAATCGGCCTGCATCAACGCGCTCCTGCATAATGAAGTGCTGCCAGAAGGGGTCATCCCAACAACAGACCAGGTAACCATTTTGCGCCACAGCGAACAGCACGAACAACGTCAGCATGAACGCAATATCCTCGAAATCGACGATCCCGCCGACTTTTTGCGCGACATCAGCATCGTAGACACTCCCGGCGTCAACGCAGTTCTGCTTGAGCATCAGCGGCTTACCGAAGAGTTTGTGCCACGCAGCGATCTAATACTCTTCGTCACTTCTATCGACCGACCCTTCACACAAAGCGAAAAAGAATTTCTTGAACGGATTCAAGCCTGGGGCAAAAAAATTATCATCGTCCTCAACAAGATCGACATGTTACGAAGCATGAGCGAGTTGGAACAAATTATCGCGTTTATACGCAGCAATTGTAAGCTCTTGCTGAGCTTTCAGCCCGATATCTTCCCGGTATCTGCGCTCCAGGCCCAGCAGGCACGGCACGCCATAGGACACCAGGCCATGGAACTATGGGAACGTAGCCGCTTCGCTGCCCTCGAAGAATACCTTTTTCACACCCTGGATGCCCAGGAACGCGTACGTCTAAAACTCCTCAGCCCGTTGGGCGTCATGTACAGAGTACTCACGGAAACGCAGAAGGGCATCCAGGCTCGCGCACAGCTTCTCGTAGAAGATGCACGCACAGTGAGCACCATCGATGAACAACTCAAACTCTACACCGAAGATATGCAGAAGAACTTTAAACATCGCATAACCCAGGTGGAAAACATTATATTAGAGATGCGCCAACGAGGCGACCTCTTTTTTGATGATACATTGCGGCTGCGGCGCATCCTTGATCTCGTACAGGGCGAGCGCATCAAACAAGAATTTGAGCGAGAGGTGCTCGGCAATAGCGCAACCCGCATTGAACAAACAATACAAGAATTAATCGATTGGATGGTTGAGCAGGAACATCGCTTCTGGCAAAGCGTCATGGAGTTTCTAGATCGTCGCCGACAGGTAAGCCTGGGAAGAGAAGGACAAATGTTGGGCGCGATCAGCAGAGAATTCGATTATAACCGGCGTGTGCTCCTGCAATCAGTCTCACGTACCGTAACCAGCGTCGTCCAGACCTATGACCGCGAGGCCGAGACAAACCAGCTCTCGCAAGATATGCGCAACACAGTCGCACAGGCGGCCATAGCAAGCGCAAGCGGAGTCGGGCTGGGAGCACTTATCGTTGCATTCGTAGGCACCCTGGCCGCCGATGTAACAGGCATTATTGCAGGGCTAGGCCTGTTGCTACTGGGCTACGGCATCATCCCTTTAAGGCGCAAGCAGGCGAAACAGGATTTCAACACAAAAATGCAGGAGCTACAAATAAAGCTTATAGCCGCAATGAACGAACAATTTCGCAAAGAACTCAATAACTCTATCAGTCGAGTACAAGATGCTATCGCGCCCTATACACGCTTTGTACGAGCAGAGCAACAGAAGACAGATACTTTACTGGAGCGCCTCACACAACTCAACCAAGAAATTTTAGAGCTTAAAAGCGAGATAGAAAAGCAATAGTTAGCATACTATTTGCACCTGCGATGCTCACATCCGATCTTTTCTTTATGCATTTTATTGCACGTTGTGCAATAAAATGCATAAAGAAGTAAAAGATGAATAAATGTTTGACGCGCTACCTCGCAGCACAAATTCATCTGATATAAACAGTATTTTAACGTGCAGTTAGATTGAAAACAACATTGATCAAAAGAATAGCGCCACAAGCAATAGCAAAACCAACAAGACCGACAGGGCCAAGTGTACCAAACAGAACGCCACCAATAGGAACAAGCAAAACAATAGAAACAATGGCCAGAGCCAGACGTTGCCCGGCAGATGGCCTTCCATTTTTGCTGGATTGAGTATAGATCTTTTCACCCGATTTTTGATTGAGAATATGCGCCATTCTCTGTGCCACCGCCTCAACAAAATTCTCATCATAAGCTCCGCCTGAAGGTGGAGGTTGATAAGAGGTTCCATATGGTGGCTGAGATGAGCTCTGCTTCCCCTCATAACCTCTATAAGCTGCACCAGGCTGCTCTCGTATGGGTTCACTCGATTCCATCTGTGGCATCATATCTATCATTGCTCCTTTTCTTTACCGTTTCACCTAAAATTGTTTCTCTTGTAGCAATACGTACGTGGAAACGAAAGGTTTGGTTTTCCCACCCTGTAGATAAAACCATTATTATCTGGAATGTATAAATATTAGTACTTAGCTCCTTATACATTGTTCTTCAAAATCTAATCCTCTATAATAATTGTTACGGGAGCAAATATTTCTTGCAAAGAAAAATATTTGCTTATAATCGTCTTTGTTAAGGACGAGTGTTTTTGTGTAATAATCGATATTGCGCAAAATGATAGAAGGGAAACAGATAGATAATGGATATTACTGGTAGCCAGAAGATCAACGCACCACAACAGCAAGTATTTCAAGCATTGCTTAACCCGGAAGTGCTTAAAAATAGCGTGCCAGGATGCGACGCGGCCGAAATTGTAGATGATCCAACAACCGGTCGCCGACTGAAACTGACCGTCTCTCCCAGCATCCCAGGCTTGAAGGGTCCATACCGCATATATCTGGAGACGAAAGACGTCGTAGCACCATCGCATCTCGTACTGGTAGCCGAACCAACCAGCTCAATTGGCTCAGTGAAGGCAACATGCTCAATCGATCTGACAGCAGAGGGGACAAGCACAACCCTGACTTATAAGGCTCACGCTGATCTTGATGGCAAAATTGCTGCTACACCTGAGTTTGTTATGAAACCCGCAGTAAAAGGTGCCCTGGATCATTTCTTCAAAAACTTTGAGAAAAATGTGAGCATCATCCCGGCCTAAGCTTGATTTGTTCACAAAACAAGGAGCCTGCCTCGTAGAGAGTATCAGGCTCCAATT
Source organism: uncultured Chloroflexia bacterium (assembly GCA_963850365.1). GTDB lineage: Bacteria > Chloroflexota > Ktedonobacteria > Ktedonobacterales > Ktedonobacteraceae > Dictyobacter. The sequence continues at coordinate 109,015 of CAWKKX010000005.1, read as the reverse complement.
ACTATAAGCCTCTGTACTTTCCCGCACGTGCTCGCGCCTTCGGCGCTTAGTTCTTTTTATTTACATATAAATTGTGCTTTTCTATATTCTTGCTGGTAAAAACATAGAAAAACATAATCTGCCTGTAATAATTCTTTTCATATTTTTTGTGCTTATGCAAGGAGTTACATAAGCACAAAAAATACCTCCTTAAAACCTCTTGACATTAACCGAGCAATTCAGTATACTTTTTTCAGGTGAACCGGTTAACATAAAATTATGCTTACTATATCATATACTGCATAGTAACGGTTTATCAGTTCACACGATATGGAGGCTCACAACTAATGGCGACGATGAAGGACATCGCGAAAGCTCTTGGTGTTTCTAAGACCACCGTGACTAATGCACTTACGGGAAAATCCAATGTTAGCGAGGCGATGCGCCAACGCATACTTCAATGTGCACAAGAAATCGGCTATCGTCCCAATGAGCTTGCACGAAGTCTTGCGCAGGGTAAAACATTTACTATCGGCCTCATGCTCCCTTCCATCGCCAATCCATTTTATCCAGAACTTGCCGAAGCCATCGAGAACTGTGCCCGACTCTCTGAATATCAGACGGTGCTATGTAATACACACAGTATCGCTGTCCTGGGACGTCAGCAGATGGATCGCCTTGTGAGTCGTTGGGTTGATGGCTTCATCATTATGGAAAGAAGCATGGATATCGCGGATATCACGCGGCATTTCCAGCAAAATATTCCTGTTGTCTTATGCGACTGGCAAGAACACCCTACACCACCCGAGATTCCGCTGGCACGAGGAGACTTCTTTCAAGCTGGTGCTCTCGCGGCACAGCACCTTCTCGATCTTGGACACCGCTACGTTGCCGTTATTGTTGATGAACCCGGTCAGATCTTACGCCTGCAAGGCTTCTGCTCCGTCTTTGAACAGGCTGGTATCACTATCTCGCGTGCGATGATTCAACAAGGCTATTCGACACCAGAAAGCGGCTATAATGCTGCCAAAAACTTGCTCGCCTATCCAGTTCGTCCCACCGCTATCTTTGCAACAACTGATCTGATGGCTGTGGGTGCGATGGAAGCGGTTATCGATGAGGGACTGCACGTTCCGCGCGATATTTCAGTTATTGGGCTGGACAACATCATGGTCTCGAGACTGCTACGTCCTACCCTAACCAGCATCGTTATTCCCAAGGAAAAGCTTGCTGACATGACCATGAAGCTTCTTCTTTCCCAGATGCAAGAGGATCAGAAAGCTTCCAGCATAGATTCGGACCAGAGCGACTCAAGCTTCCAGATCCCTGCGCCCCACCTTATCGAACCCTATCTTGTCATACGTCAATCGACATCATTTCCCAGGAATCCGTAAAAAATTTTTCGAGAAGATCTACTCTGCAAAGGTGCATATTTATAAAATATATAAATCAGGAGGGCATCGCTTTTCGATGCCCTATATTTAGCGTAAAAACACGTTTACGAAACGAGGTCAAACGCCGCAACACCAAGGGCACGTGCCAGGATGCGCACATGATGGGGTTGTGGCTCTTCGCGTCCAGCTTCCAGGTGAGTAATGGTATCCCGGCGTAGACCCGACAGATCTGCCAGTTGACCAAGGCTTAACCCTTTACGTTGGCGAAGAATACGTAAGTTTGGTATGCCATGAGGTTTAGTAATACGCATTTTTTCAGAAACTGACTTCATCTTCCTCTCCTTCGAGGTCTCATAATATCCCCTCAAGCCACATTGCAAGAGAAGTTGACTGATGACTGCTATAAACACTATCCATATCACTTCCATCCACCAACAAATAGCATACCAGATGGAAAAGGTTATTGTCCAGTGACATAAAAGCGTATAAGTCGCATAATGATGCCAAGCTTCCTCCCTGAGTTAGTAAAAATGAACTTACCACAATAGTACTAAACCCACATACAGTTAACAACTTGCATATCTAATTAACGAGATGAGATAGAAACCTTTGCAAGATGAGTGTAAGGTTGTGTTTGAACAGGAGCACCAACCAGACGAAAGGACGGTCCGCTTGAATTATCTGAATTATCCAGGCAGATCACATCATTAGAGAAGAGGCCCGTAGCATCTTCCTCATCACTTTGTATCACCCGATTGATAGGTGATCGATTATGGTCAAGGGTGTGCAATGACTGCGTGATTGCAGATAACTCCGCCTCATCCATACCATCGCGCTTATCGCCAGAGATCCAAAAAACTACCTGTTGCTGCGGATCTTCCTTTATAATTTCGCTACGATGCCCATAGACCCACAGGGAAGAAGCATTACTTGTTTGCGTCCAATAGCCCTCCACATAGATGGCAGAATGATCACCGTTATGACTAATCTGGATCTGTTTGGCAGCACCATCTTTCACTACTTGGAGCACCTTCACATTGCCGCGCGGCTTAAATTCATAGATAGTAATGGGCCTGAGATTCACACCGGGAAGCGAGTAAGAGTAATCAAGCACCATAACCGGGCCATCAGCCCAGCTCTGGTCGCCTTTGTACATATACATATCACTTTGTGTATAGCGAGCAGGAATATATTGAGGCAAGAACATAGAAAAGTGAAGTTGATTTTGAGCTTCAAACAAACTTATCTGCTTTGGTCCAACCGGCAACGGCACTTTTTGAGTCACATGCACGCTAGCAGTAGATGAAATACGAGGTAAGTGCTCAACCTGTAAAACACCAGAATGAGTACCAGACAGCAAATAATTAAGGCCAGAAGCAAATGATGGAGCTGCGATTGTCATAGTCAAAAGCATAAAAAGCATACAAGCGGAAGCGAATACCAGCAAAGGATGCGAGGCAGACGATAAAGTCCCTAACAGAGATGGTAGAGATGGACGCTGCGAATGAAACAGACGACGATTCAAATTGAGCTGACGAAAGACGCGAGCACGCACCTTCAACTCAAACCCATTCTCAACAACTTGTAAGCGTGGGTCTTCACTCGCCAATAAAGTCTGTACGAATAGCGGAGGTATCTCCTCACTTTCAAGAGAGAAAAGAGAATCCAACGCATTTGCAAAAGCCGCATCTTCCTCAGAAAAATCGGCGGGAAACATGTTCTCCTCCGCAAGAAAGGGAGGTTCAGACTCTACATCATCATATTGTCTATCAGATTCGCTCATACTCATGTGCGTGTTCCTTGAGCGCCTCACGTAAGTTTTTACGCGCCCGCCAGAGTCGAGTATCCACGGCATGCCGACTGAGGCCTGTTTTGGCCGCAAGTTCCTCGGTACTAGAAAATTTAAAGTAACGCTGGTAGATCAAGAAGCGGTCTAGTTCAGGCAACGTCGCCAGGGCGAGGCGTAACTCCTCACGCCTCTCACTTTGCTCTAGCAGATTTTCCATACTTGTTTCTGGATGAGGTGGAAGAGTCACTCGATAATCAGACTCATAACCCCAGGCAGAAGATTTACGCATGCTACTATAGTCTGTACTCCATTGACGAATTTCGTCTGCTGACTGAACATTATGCGCTTGCCGGCGGCATAATTGGCGTCTGCGATCCAGTGCAATATATTTTGCACGCATTGTCAGCCATGTACGTAGTGTACCACGGCTAGCATCAAATGTATCAATCTCCTGCCAAACCGCTACAAAAAGATCATTCACACATTCTTCTGCATCTTGTGTGACACCTATGTTATCGAGAACCAGACGAACAAAATAAAATATTTCACGAGAATACCGGGAGATGAGAGTTTCCAATGCCTCCGGGTCTTGCTCATGGAGACGTTGAGTCAGGTCCTCATCAGACCAGTCATGTCGCACCATCATAGCTCCTTGCAGACCTAAATGTATCCCTTCCAAGGAAAATAACTAGCGCCAGTTTATAATAGCACGACCAGGAAGAAGAAAAGGGATATATCTGATCAGTGATACACTTGCCAGATCCACAATAATTATACGTCTGCATCAAAGCAGATCTTACATGAATCTTGTCTTTTAACAATTTTGCTTAATAGAACGATAATTGTCAAGTACTTGTAGGTTCATTGTTCTCGTTTCTATAGGCAAATAACATATATCCAACCAAAATTTATGGGCAATTAAAACAGTTTACACACACAATGGTTAACAAGTAATGAACATTCTCTGTATCATCTAGCATCTTATTAGATTATTCTGTTTCAGAAACAAAACTCTTGTTTGTACTCTCATCTATGAACTAGAGAAATTTATGGACGATCTTGGGAATCTGGCTATGAACCAACAGAAGAGAAATTTGTGGCGCTTTTATCCACCCTTTATAGTACTGAGAGTATCAGCCTCCTCTCATCTTTACCTGCTCTCCTTGCTTGTATATACGTAATTTCAGCATTTGCTTCTTTTTTTTGCGCTCCGTGCGAAAAGATGAAATACGTAAAATTACACATTAAAACCATGCTTTACCTGTTTCACCTTCTTCCAAAGGGAGAGAGTAAAATAGGCAAAACATGGTTTTAAGAAACTTGACAATTCGAAATGGGCCATAGTTCTACATTTTTGTACTTTTACAACTATTGCACAAAATGTAATAGTTATAAAAGTACAAAATTAAGTATACCTTTTGGCTTCTCTCTATCTAATTAACGTTAATGACAGGAATTTTTGAGACCGTCCAGCGTGAATTAGGGCTAGCAACTTCAAACTGAACCATAGAGATAGCATCAGTGGGGCAACGGACGATACATAAGCCACAGCGAATGCACTTCTCTTCATCGATAATCATATCGGCACCACCTCGCCAATCGGCTGTATCAGAATGCATAGGATCGCCCTTCACCACACGAGAGAGCCCCTCCATACTGATACAGTCGTAAGGACAGATGTCCACACAGCCAGAACAGAGAATACAGATTGAAGGATCAATCATAATATTCAACTGGCACTGGAGACAGCGACGTGCTTGAACGACCGCTTGTTCGGGGGTATAACCGGTTTCAGTCTCGCGCGTATTACTAAAGCGTTGATTTAAGGGTAGAGAGGGCAGCATCTGGTGCGGGATAGACTCATAATTATCCACCATACCACGACGGTAATCGGGCAGTTCAATCTCTTCGGCGGCCTCGGCAGGCTTATCAACGCCGCCCAGATATTGATTAATCGCGGTAGCCGCATCACGTCCATCACCAATCGCCGAGATCAAATTACGCGACCCTTGAGTGAAATCACCACCGGCGAAGAGGCCAGGGCGGCTCGTCATCCAGGTATCTATATCTAACAGAGGAACCCCCCATTTATTGACCTCAAGGCCAAGTTCCTCCACTTGCAGCCAGGACGTATCGCTATACTGGCCGAAAGCCGGCACGACCGTATCTACATCAATCTCGAACTCTGTTCCCTTAATCGCGACAGGACGCCGCCGCCCACTGGAATCGGGATCACCGAGCTTATTACGGATAAAGCGCATACCACTGACATGCACACCATCTTCTGTAAGCACCTCTAACTGAGTTACAAGATAGTTAAACTCGACATTCTCAAAGGCTGCCTCATCGACTTCGTACTCATCAGAACCAGCCTCCTCCTTCGAGCGGCGATACATAATATAGACCTTCTCAGCTCCATAGCGGATCGCGGTACGGCAACAGTCCATAGCCGTAAAGCCAGAGCCCAGCACAGCAACCTTCTTACCGATAAACGCTGGCTCACCATAATTGGTTCGTTCGAGCACACGAATACCGTCCATGACCCCCTGTAAATCAGCGCCGGGAATCACTTTATTGTCCGGGCCAGTCAGAGCATTGGGGATATAGCAACCAGCCGCCAGATACACAGCATCATACTGATCGAGAAGATCCTTTACCTGCACATCGCGGCCAACACGTACATTGTATTTTACCTCGACGCCAATATCTTCCATATACTCGTCACATTCTTCGGTTGTGACGTAGCGTGGCAAGCGCCAGACGGGAATACCATTGACCATCACGCCACCACCAGTAGGATACTGCTCATAGATAGTGACAGGGTAGCCCATCTCACGCAGATCGCGTGCGCAGGCCAGACCAGCCGAGCCTGCGCCTACAATCGCGATCTTCTTCTCTTTCGTCACTGGTGGGCGCTCAGCATGGTGACGAAACTCACGGTGGTCGGCGGCAGCACGTTTTAGCCAACAAATAGCGATTGGCTTACCATCGACTTTATTGCGACGGCAGACCGGCTCACAGGGGCGAGCGCATGTACGGCCGAGCACACCAGGCACAACATTCGCTCTGCGGTTCAGCAGATAGGCTTCATCGAAACGAGCCTGCGAAATGAGACCAATGTAGGTCGCCACATCGGTATGGGCTGGACAACCTACCTGACAAGGAATATTTGTTTGATACCAGTCCGGCGTGACAGTTACCGAACGGTATCGAGCATCCAATTCGCTATCGGGATCAATCATATTAAAAAAAGTCCTTTCCTGGATACCAGGCACATTTACCAGGTAGGGAGGTCTGTGAGTGCCTGAACAGGGGAGACGACGGCTAACACCGCCATCAGCGGAATGGCCTATTTCCTGAAAGAGTACATCATCAATAGAATAAATTTCCTTGTCCGATTATAGCATAATGCCTGTCACTGGAACAAGAAGAACATGGAACATAGAAAACATAGAGAAATAGATAAAGAAACATGTCTATAGTCACGTTTCTCTGGTTGCATTTCATAATAAACCCATCTATCAAGGATATAAAGAGTGGAACAAGAAAGTACAGCTAACCAGAGGTCACACGTGGACTTTCGTATAATATGAATGAAACATAATTGCGTATAAGGCGTATACTATTCGAATGGCAGACCATTCAAACATAGTCTGAAACGCGGCTCGGTGCAATTTATCTAACATTGTACCGTGCCATTAACGGTCAACGTTTTGCGAAAAGGAGTCTGAGTGGAAAATAAGACACCAATACACGATAACACTATGGCTATTAGCACAAACAGACTAACGAAGGCATTTGGCAATCTTGTAGCAGTCAATGATTTAAACCTTCAAGTCATGCGGGGAGATGTATTCGGTTTTCTGGGGCCAAACGGCTCTGGCAAGACCACAACAATTCGTATGCTCCTGGGCCTGATACGACCTAGCGCAGGCAGAGTTGTTCTTTTTGGCATGGATAATGCTTACGAGCTACCAGCAATATTACAGCGAGTTGGTGCTATTGTCGAGACACCTACATTTTATCCTTATTTATCTGGAATAGACAATCTACGCGTCATTGCAGCTAATTCAGGTATGACCTCTGGGAAAGCCAATAACGCACGCTTTGAAGAAGTTTTGGATATCGTCGAATTGAGTTCAGATAAAAAAATGATCTACCGTAATTACTCACTGGGCATGAAGCAGCGCCTGGGCATAGCAGCTGCTCTGCTTGCTGATCCTGAACTAGTCATGCTGGACGAACCGACAAACGGGCTTGACCCAGCCGGAGTTATTGAAATTCGCAAACTCATTCAGCGTTTGTCATCCCTGGGTAAGACTGTATTTCTCTCAAGCCACATCCTTTCTGAAGTACAACAAGTTTGCAATCGCGTTGCTATCCTGCGCAAAGGGAACCTTATCAAACAAGGGGATGTCAAAGAGCTCCTGCGCGAACAAGAGCAGATCGAAATTCGCATGAACCAGCCAGCAGAGACAGAGCACGCACTACGACTGATCCAACAGTTTAAAGAGCAAGGTGCCCACTGGATTAGCCATATAAATCTTGAGAAGAACAAACATGCGCAATCTATCATTATGCTCGATGCACCGACTAATCGTTCAGCCGAAGTAAACATGGTCCTGGCACGCAACAATCTATTTGCCGCTGAAATACATCCGCGTGAGGGAAGTTTGGAAGAAATCTATCTCCAAATAGTGCAGGCACCGGCTATTCCGGGTATACAGCCAGCAACAGAAACACATGCATCCACACATACGTTACCAGAGGAGGAGGCAATGCGATGAGTAATAGCATACCTCAGTCAATGGTAGAACTAAAAGAGCAACCGATTGAACGCAACAAAAATGTCATCATGGGAAAACAAGATTTCACGAGTGTCCTGCTCCGCTCTATTGGTGGCGAACTTTATAAAATACGACAACGTCCATTGTCAAAAGTGCTCTTATTTATTGGTACTGTCATTATGATATTGGGATTTGGCGTCATTGCTATATCAGGAGCAGCTCCGCTTTACTTACCAGGATCACTCTTCACGGCAATAAACATCATCTATTTTATTGGTGTTATGCTACTCATTATTCTGGCTGGCACTATTGTTGGAGGAGAGTATAACGTTGGCAGCATACGTATGATGCTGACACGTGGGCCCACACGCACACAATTCCTGTTGGCCAAAATTGGGGCGATGCTTATTTGTAGCCTCTTTACACTTATTTTCCTGGCACTGGTTGGTATCATCATGGGAATGCTCTTCAATCTCACAACTGGCATACACGTTGACTTCAAGTTTCTGACAGGGGCATGGTTACTGCATTGTATTCTTCTTCTATTTGCAGCAATATTTAGCCTGTTTATCTACAGCGTGCTTGCCATCTGTCTCTCGACTTTAGGCAAGGCAACCGCCGGGGGTGTAGCGGGTGCATTACTATGGTGGTTTATCGAGAGGATATTAAGCGGCATACTACCAATTTTCGGAGAGTTAATTAAAGGACCATTCGGAGATTTTTTAAGAGCTGTGCCCGATTACCTCATGTCTAATAATCTGGGTGCACTATTAAACAATCAGGAACAGTATATGAGTGGGGGACAAGCTAGTTCTATTTCAGACCTACATGCGGTCCTTGTCCTTATAGTGTACCTGGGCAGCTTTATAGGTATCGCATGGTGGGCTATGCAGGCAAGGGATATAACAAACTAAGCCAATGGTAGATACACAAATAATCAAAGAGTACGCGTATATGCTAGGCTTCGACAGCGTACACACTACAACAGCCGAAGCCTTCCCAGAAGCAAAGAGGGTCATAAAAGAGCGCATTGAGAGCGGCCTTATGGAAGGGCTACCCTGGTTTACTGCAGAGAGGGCCGATGTATCCTGTCATCCAGACGCCCTCTTACCAGATGCAAAATCTATTATATCGCTAGCAATGTGCTATCTCACCGAGCAGCCCGTAGAAGATACAGATGATGTACCCCATGGTCGAATCTCCCGCTATGCATGGGGAGATGATTATCACGATATAATTAAACCCAGGCTACAACAGTTTGCGGACTGGTTGAGAGAATATGCACGTAAGGAGGCAGGAGACACAGTGGAGACACGCCTGTTCGTTGATACCGGCCGTATGGTTGATCGAGCAGTGGCACAACGTGCAGGACTGGGCTGGTATGGCAAAAATACCAATATACTCACTAAAGGCTGGGGCTCCTGGGTTTTTCTAGCAGAGGTTGTAACTAACCTGGAACTGACCCCCGATAAACCTCTAAAGGCAAACTGCGGCAGTTGCGAAATATGTCTGCATGCATGTCCCACAGGAGCACTACCTAACCCTTATGAACTCGATAGCCCTAAGTGTATCTCGTTTCTCACGATTGAGTTGCGCGGCAGCATCCCTATGGAGCTACGTCCACTAATGGGAAATCTTATCTTTGGCTGCGATATTTGCCAGGAGGTCTGCCCCGTAAACAAAGTGGCGGAGCGGCGGCTTGGGCTACGCGATGATGCAAAAGCACCTACCATCAATATCAATACTATTAGTAAGAGAAGAGATACAAAGGATAAAAACGCTGCGAATAGCATTGTAGCGAAGACAACAGATTTTCAGCCACATACAGCATTTCAGGCACGCGCACATGTGGGACATAGTCCAGAGCTTATTCCACTGCTTTCGCTTACCGAAGAGCAATTCCGCGAACGCTTCCGTCGTAGCCCTATTAAACGCACCAAACGGAGAGGGCTCTTACGCAATGTGTGTGTCGCCCTGGGAAACAGTGGAGATATGCAGGCTATTCCTGCACTTATTGGCGCATTGCATGATAAGGAACCACTCATACGAGGACACGCAGCATGGGCACTAGGACGCATAGGAGGAGAAGAAAGCCTGGATGCTTTACATCAAGCTCTCAGCAGTGAACAGGATGAGGAGGTACAAAAAGAAATAAAATATGCACTGGCCGATATAGCAAGCAACAAAAAATAGCAATAGTAACAACAGAAAGATATCATTTCCTCAATTTTGCCGAGCGCGTTGCTGCGTTCGAGCAAGCGTTGAAGCAATGGTGGTCCACAAACCAACCACCTCCACGACGAAGATACTTTTCTTCATACAAGCCGTACGATCATTAGGGCGACTTAGCTTCGTGCGTTACCACACGTCCACCTGTCGTCTATCTACCAGGTCTTCTTCCTGGGATCTTGATCACACGCAGTGATGGGAAGACTCATCTTGGGTGCGGCTTCGCGCTTAGATGCCTTCAGCGCTTATCCCTTCTTGACGTAGCTATCCAGCTCTGGCCCAGGCAGGCCAACTGGCTCACCAGCGGTCAAGCCATCTCGGTCCTCTCGTACTGGAGATGACGCCCCTCAATCTTCCTACGCCCACGACGGATAGAGACCGAACTGTCTCGCGACGTTCTGAACCCAGCTCGCGTGCCGCTTTCATGGGCGAACAGCCCAACCCTTGGGACCTACTCCAGCCCCAGGATGCGACGAGCCGACATCGAGGTGCCAAACCTTGCCGTCGATGTGAACTCTTGGGCAAGATAAGCCTGTTATCCCCGGGGTAGCTTTTATCCGTTGAGCCACACTCCTTCCACTCGGGAATGTGGGATCACTAAGTCCGACTTTCGTCCCTGCTCGGCCTGTCCGCCTCGCAGTCAAGCTCTCTTGTGCCTTTACACTCTATGCGGGTGATGTCCATCCACCCTGAGAGAACCTTTGAGCGCCTCCGTTACTCTTTGGGAGGCGACCGCCCCAGTCAAACTACCCGCCTGGTCCTGTCTGCTTGCCAGTTTATGGTCACGCATGAGATACAACACACAGCAAGAGTGGTATTTCACTGTTACCTCCCCCACCCCCACAAGGGTAGGTTCGCCAGCTCCCACCTATCCTACGCATGCTCCGCCTCATATCCGGGCCAAGGTGTAGTAAAGCTCCACGGGGTCTTTTTGTCCTGTCGTGGGTAACCCGTATCTTCACGGGTACTTCAATTTCGCCGAGTCCTCTGTCGAGACAGCGCTCAACTTGTTACTCCTTTCGTGCGGGTCGGAACTTACCCGACAAGGAATTTCGCTACCTTAGGACCGTTATAGTTACGGCCGCCGTTCACCGGGGCTTAGATTCGCAGCTACGTGCACCGCTCCTCGTAACCTTCCGGCACTGGGCAGGAGTCAGCCCCTATACTTCCACTTTCGTGTTCGCAGAGACCTGTGTTTTTGGTAAACAGTCGGTTGAGCCAATTTCTTGCAACCCCCTCATGCTCTTCCGAAGAATCACATTACTCAGGGCACCCCTTCTTCCGAAGGTACGGGGTTAATTTGCCGAGTTCCTTAACAGAGGGTCGCTCGTTCACCTGGGGAGATGTCCCCCTGCCTACCAGTGTCGGTTTGCGGTACGGGCAGAGATCGTTCTGACTAGAGGCTTTTCTTGGCGGCATGGGGGCCGATGACTTCCGCCTGATTGCTCAAGCTCGGTGCTACTGTCACGCACTGGAAACCGGGATTTGCCTCGGCTTCACGCTTCACATAACACGCCCACCCTGTCCATTTGGTGGGTTCACCTTCCCTACCGCGTCCCCCCCTCGTTCATAACGAACGTCTCTGGTGCAGGGATATCCTACCTGCTTGCCATCGCCTACGACTATGACGTCCTCGGCTTAGGACCCGACTGACCCTGGGACGATTGACGGTGCCCAGGAACCCTCAGGCTTTCGGTGTGTCTGGTTTTCACAGACATGACGCTACTCATTCCGGCATTCTCACTTCTGTTCGCTCCACCAGTCCTTACAGTCTGGCTTCTCCGCTCACAGAACGCTCCCCTACCAATATGTTCCGAAAAACATATTCCATGGCTTCGGTAAATGACTTTAGCCTCGCTACGTTGTCGGTGCCACTTCACTCGACCAGTGAGCTATTACGCACTCTTTCAATGGTGGCTGCTTCTGAGCCAACATCCTGGCTGTTTTTGCGAACTGACTCCCTTTGACACTCAGTCATTACTTAGAGACCTTAGCCGATGGTCTGGGCTGTTTCCCTTTCGACGACGAAGCTTAGCCCCCGCCGTCTCACTTGCGTTCACTCATCTTGTGGCATTCGCAGTTTGGTTGGGTTTGGTAACCAGCACTTGGCCCCTAGCCCATTCAGCGCTCTACCTCCACAAGACCTGATACGCAGCTGTACCTCAATACATTTCGGGGAGAACCAGCTATCTCCACGTTCGATTGGAATTTCTCCCCTATCCACAAGTCATCCCCTATTTTTGCAACAATAGTGGGTGCGAGCCTCGACGGACTGTTACATCCGCTTCACTCTGCTCATGGATAGCTCACGTGGTTTCGGGTCGCATCGTCGCTACATGCGCTCTCTTCAAACTCGGTTGCCCTCTGGCTCCCCAGCTTTAGCGCTGGTTAACCTGGCAACGACGATGCACTCGCCGGATCATTCTACAAAAGGCACGCCATCAGTCCTTACTCGCTCCTGCGAGAGTGACCTCTGACTGCTGGTGAGTACGTGGTTTCAGGGTCTCTTTCATCCCCCTCTCGGGGTACTTTTCACCTTTCCCTCACGGTACTTGTTCGCTATCGGTCGCACATGGTCTTTAGCCTTGGAGGGTGGTCCCCCCAGTTTCCCACAAGATTTCACGTGTCTCGTGGTACTCAGGATCCCGATCCACCGCACCTGATTGTACTCTACGGGGCTCTCACCCGCTCTGGCGACGCCTTCCAACGTCTTCGAGTAATCTGGTTTGGTTTGATATCGGTCCTACAACCCCGCATATCCGCGAACGGATACATGGTTTGGGCTGGTCCCGGTTCGCTCGCCACTACTACGGGAATCTCGGTTGATTTCTTCTTGTCGGGTTAATGAGATGTTTCAGTTCACCCGCTTCCCCCCGTCACTGCCTATGTGTTCAGCAGGCGGTCTCCAGACATCACTCTGGAGGAGTTGCCTCATTCGGAATCTTGGGGTTCATCGCTTGCATGCAGCTCCCCCCAAACGTTTCGCCGGTCTCCGCGTCCTTCTTCGGTCATGTGCGCCAAGGCATCCACCTCGTACTCTGTGTAGCTTGTTATGTTCTTTGGTTCTCTACATCTTTTGTCGGTGTGTTTGCGTTGTCCTCTGCTTCAACTCTTGCTTCTCGCGCATTTCTTTCGCTCAGCAAAATTGAAGAAATGATATTTTTAGTTGTTAGTGTGCTTACTATTGCCTGCCACATCGCTTTCGTGCGGCGCTCATGTAATATGCCACAGATTGCAATTGTTGTCAATACTTTTAGCAGATGTGTAGATTTTCGCAGATATAAGATTACAAAAAATTGGTTACCACCACATCTTATATAGGGGTAAGCGATACAAGGCATCCAGCCTCTTCTAAAGAGAAAAAACTACTTATATATAAAATCGAGAAGGACAAGAAATAGTATGTTCTGTAGGAGGAAAACAACTATAGCCCTTTTGTACTAAATAGGATTGACGTCCATCAAGTTGACAGGTACGCTTTAAATGTTCAAATATTTTGTGGGGACCTTATACAGTGGAGGGCAAATCTCATAATTATGAAATATTTCTTTTGGATCGCATTCGCCGTTTTTCTAGCAGCATCTATACCCCATGTAGCCTATTTTTTTGCATCATTTGAACCATCCCAGGGTCCCGAAGGAGTCTGGTGGTGGACGGTAAGTTACGCTATCGCAATCAGCATCGATGTTACTGTATATCTACTTTCCTATACCGCATTTAAAAGATATCGTAAATATCGGACACCAAAAGCAGTGTGGCAACACTGGCTTCTGATTGTTATGTGTACTATTTTCTCCTGGGCAGTCAACTGGGCATACGCCAAACAATTCCATAGCGTGACTATGTTGAGTTCGGCAGAAGGGGCGGCCCCCTGGCTAACCGGAGTATTTCCATTCATGGCAAGTGCATTCCCGTTATTAGGTATTGTCTATACAATGATGGCTGAAACCATGTCAGAGACAGCTGCAGAAGATGTCGAAGAAAAGGGAGATCATCTGCTGGCACTGAGTGCCCTGGTCAAACAGACACAATTGCCTATATCCACCCTACGCCGTGTTGTTGCCAACAATCGCTCAGCAAGTGAGACCACAGCAGTTGCCAGTGCACAAACTCGCAACACAGAGGGACTTACAAGCGAGGCCAAAGACGACGAGCGTCGCGCAATCACAGGACACTTTGTCACATTAGAAGGTGATGGAGCAGAGAAAGAGCTTGAGAAGAATAATCAGGCATCCATAGCAAGTAATGATATCAATCCTGATAAACTTCAGATGACAATAGAAGTGCTCAAAGCAAACCCAAATATGACAGATGAAGCGCTTGCCACCCATCTCTCGCTCAAACGACCTGCAAGTGCGCGTTTCTGGCGACTCAAAGCCATAGAAATCTTAAATACAGAGAACAAAGAACCAGCAGAAGTAACCGCCTCAACCCGCAGTACCTGGGCAAGCACAGGCGTCCTAACTAACGGAACCGGGGTCAAAAGGTAACTTGACGTTTAAAGATAGTTATGATAAAATTGTCGGAGTATACAGCGATCCTGATAAACCATATAATGGAAAGTTGTGGTTTACAGCGAGAGTGTAGTGTTATTGAGTAACCATTAAGATAAGAAAAAAATATTCTCCAACTATTTAGGGAGGGAGCAATGCCGGCCACATTCAGTTATGCGAACATTTTACATGCAGTCGGTCAAGTGTTAGATCAGGTTGGTGTAAAGAGTATCGCAATCCATGAAGAAGAGGATGGTCTCTTCGTAGAGGGGTTCAATAGTGACGGCCAGCTGCAGGTACAGATACGCTATGATGTTGCAAGTCTGTATGATTTAGTGAGCAGATCGGAAAATCAGGCGGATCAGTTGACCACAGCGCAAGCCACTGGTGTGCTCCGTCGCTTCCTGGTTGAGCACAATCGCGAGTTGGTAGGGGCATCACTTTAATACGTTTTAAGATTAGGAAGAGAAAAGAACCGGGGGTCTACCTCCGGTTTTTCTATCATCAAGCAAGTAGATGGGGCGACTATGGTAGAATTGTACGTATAGTCGAGAGAAATTACGTACGAGTTAACCACAGTTTTCCACAGTGACGTATACTCTCGATCACAGCAATCAGATCACTACCCTTCTCGGTTAGAGAATACTCAACGCGAGGAGGTACTTCCGAAAAAGTGCGACGAGCGACAACACCCTCTTCCTCAAGAGAGCGTAGCCGTTCAGAAAAGCGTCTTGGGACTGATCCCCTGAAGGGAGCGTCAAGCCCGAGGCCAGATCACAAATAAGAAGTATCATCCATTTCCCGCCAAGCATAGCAGCAGCCTGGGCGACCGGGCAAATAGTTTCTTTTATCTGATCAGATGATTGTGTTAGCTCCATTACACGTTACTACACGTTACTTTTTTGTATGAATTGTTCATCTCAACTACAAAATATACCATAGTAGGTACGCAAAGTAAAGCGCAGACCTCTCGACTTTAAGCATAAAGTATGATATGCTCATAGCTAGAGGAGACCGAGCCAGGTACTCCGAGCACCTGAACAATCATAAATCTTGGCCTGCGCGGTTTCTCCCCATGAGAGGAGAAGGTTGTGCCCGAAGATATAGCTTTATTCATCGATTTTGAAAACATACGATACAGCATGCTGAATATACAACGGCGAGAGCCAGACCCGCAAGAGCTTATTGCAGTCGCTCGCCGCTATGGCACTGTTATGGTTGCCCGCGCCTATGCGGACTGGTCTCGTCAGCCTGAACCCTTCAAAGGAAGTTTGACTGCGGCGATGATCGACCGCGTCGATTGTCCCGCAAAGCAGCGAGACCGCATCCGAATGGGCACGATCCATTATGCTTCCGGTAATACTCCTACCGGCTCACTTAGCACCTCAGGCTATGTGGCAGAACAAGGGACGGGTTCATTTCCTCGGCAATGGTCGCCGAGCGTCACTGGTAACTCTGGTTCACTTCCCGCTATCCAACCGGGAGCGTTGAATAATGGTTGGCCTACTGACGCAGATTCAGCTCTACCATTACACAACGAACTGGATGATGCACTCCTACCCGAAGATGAGCAGCCTACTGAGGAGCATTATAGCATTGCTGACGATCAGCAACGTGAAGCGTATCGTCAAAATCTACCTTATGTGAATTCCTATGGCCAATCCAGCCCTACCGGCCCACTTGGCCAAAGTAATACTGGTCCACTAGGATATTCAAATAATACTCAGCATACTGGAAATACTGGTCATATGCCTGCCGTCAACCCTGGCAATAGCACAATTGTGCAGAGTACTGTTGTACAGAGTACTGTTGACTTAAATATGTTGATGGATATTATTGAAACTGTTTTTGATCGTCCTACCATCTCTACTTTTGTTTTGATGACTGGCGATAAAGATTTTACTCGAATTAGTGCTCGTTTAAAGCTTCGTTTAAACAAAACTGTTATTGTTGTTGGTATTCCAGGAACCGTCAGCCGAGATTTGATTAGCAGTGCAAGCCAATTTGTACCTTTAGTCCCTGGCGGGGTCACAAGCACAACCGGGCAACTTCCGATTGTGCAAATGTCTCCCAGCAATCCAATGGGGTCCAATACTGGCTCTATGCCTGCCGTTACTTATGCAAATAACGGATCGCAGTTTCAGGCTCCTTATGGTAGTAACCCACCTATGGATGTGCTTGATCCGCAATTTCTGCAATTTCTTGATTATATTGATCGCAACTGGTCCTGGCGCACAATTATTGGTGTCTCAAATTTTATTGGTGATCCAGTCAACCCGAAGAATCGGTTTCGGGGGAGGCTTACGCGCGAGTCTGCTCGTGAACTTTTAAATACCTGCATACAACAAAGTATTTTGCTTGTTCAGACGGATTCAACAGGTGCAGAAGATCTGCGCTTGAATCGTTCTCATCCAGGTGTGGACGAAGTGCTTAAACAGTTTGTACGCTAGTTAAACATATTAACGTGCTGCATTATCTCAATTTTGTAACACAAGCAGTAGACTCGGCAAGAGCCCTTTTTCAATAGGGGCTCTTGCCGAGTCTACTGCTTTTCTATAAATATGTCAGGAAGATATTTGTTCTGTCTTACTATAACCTTCAAGCACTAAATTGATAAGTTCGACAAATACAGTTGTGTTGGGAAGTTGCGAGAGGTAGGTGAGGTCCAAGCACGTATGATCTTTACTAAGAAGAGCAAGCCCCACATCTATGTACTTGCAAGAGTGTAGCGGCGTCCAGGAAAATAGCTGCTTGCCGTTATAGATACCCCTGTAAGCCGACGGTAAAACGACCAAAAACAACTGGCTCGCCAGATTGATAGAAGGCCTTTGCATGAGTTAATAAGTAACGAAAGGCTTTCGAGCATACATTTCCCCCATAGCCAACAGAAGTTCGAAAAGCTCTTATAGATACAAAAAAGCGAGGAGATTAAGGGTGCGGTTCCCTCATCCCCTCTCTCACCATCTCCAGGAGAAATGATGCACATGAGCGAGCTAAGCATCATGATATATACAAGCCAGTGTGTCGGACTAGCTTGTCCTTACTATGCTATTCTTATTTATAACATAAGAGAACCCAAAATAATCAGTATTTAAAGCCGCTTTCCTATTCTTAATTTTATTTTAATGCATAGTTTTAGTAAAAAGCATGCAAAAGAGCATTAATAGACAAGCAAAATAACAGTCTATGTATATGCGCATATATAGAAGTTGAGGCAATGAGAATGGTATGAGACGAAGATATATATACTCAGCGTGTAACAAGCACAAGACACGGATCACTTATTTATAAAGTTGATCGCGAGAAGCATGCAAAAGTATAGAAGGAGTGGAGAATGAAGATCGCACAGATAGCACCACCCTGGATCACTGTCCCACCACAATATTATGGAGGAACAGAAAATGTCATCTATAATCTTGTCGAAGAATTGATAGGATTAGGACATGATGTGACGTTGTTTGCCCCACAAGATGCGCACACATCAGCCAGGCACATATCCTTTATACCTAAGGCACTACTGAACGAAGGTGTGCCCTGGCAGGCAAACATGAAAGCTTATTATCATTTGTACAAATCGTTAGAATACACGTTCGAACATAACTTTGATATCGTCCATAACCACCTCTCATCAAGCGCGGACATGTATATTTTTCCACTGACTGCAACCTTAACAAAACCACATGTTACGACTCTCCATGGCCACTTCCCATTTGACCGAACACCCGATAGCTGGATCGGGGATGCAGATAATTATTTTATGGATTGGGCTCAAAATGTGCCTCTCGTCGCCAGCAGCGAGAGTGCACGAATGCAAGTAGCCTACCCTACTCAATTCGTAGGTACTGTCCATAATGGCATCCAGATACACAATTACACATCAACATGCACCGATAAAGGAGACTATTTTGTATGGCTGGGTCGCTTTGCACCAGAAAAAGGTGCACACCTTGCAATAGAAGCTGCAAGACAAGCTGAGGTTCCACTGATACTCGTAGGAGTAAGAGAACAACAAGATCAGGATAGTATGCAATATTATCGATATATGATTGAACCTTATATCGACGGTGAACAGATCCGCTACATTGGACCTATAAACATGAGCCAAAAAGTTGATATTCTCAGCCGAGCACGGGCACTACTCAATCCCGTGGAATGGGAAGAACCCTTTGGCATGATCCAGATCGAAGCAATGGCCGCTGGCTGCCCTGTTATAGCCTTCGCCCGTGGCGCTGCACCTGAAATAGTCGCACATGGGCAGACAGGCTTTCTAGCATGTAATATACAAGACATGGTACACTATATCGCGCGAATTGACGAAATCGACCGAAACAGAGTTCGCGAGTATGCCACACATCACTTTTCGGCACGCACAATGGCTGAGAATTATCTTCGTATCTACACCAAAGTCATCACAACACATGCATTCACACATACAGTACCGGCGCGAGTCAATACAGCACCACTGTCTGATATAAAATCAGAAGATACCAGAGATATGTTTTCGGTACAGCTATAGTTAATTTTCTCTTTATTACGTTTATGCCCTTTTTGTTTGGAGCACAAAAAGGGCATAAACGTAATGACGCGCTTGGCCGCGCGAACTCATCCAGCATTATGGCAATGGGAAGCTGGTCTCTATGAATAACGCAGAGCTTCTGCAGGGGCAACACGCCCTGCTTGCCAGGCGGGCAAGATCGCACCCAGGAACGATGCAAGGAATGAGACGATAATAACAAGCACCAATTCTTGCCAGGGGATGCTGAAGAATAGCCCGGTCTGGTACTGCTCAAAGAAGTTTGCGGCAAAAATGTTGTGTGACAGAATGAGCCCAAGCACACAACCAAGCACGCTACCCACAGCACCAACAAGAAAAGATTCTAAGAGAAAAGCACCTTGAATCAAAAGGCGTGGAGTGCCCATAGCACGTAACATACCTATCTGTTGCCGCCGCTCGATAACAGCACGGGTGCCTGTAAGCGCCAGCGCAGCCACACCAAGCAACAGTGTCATGCCAACAACCCCCAGCAGAACATCGCTAAGCAAAATGCGCGGCCCACGCACCTGCCAGATTGCATCTTCCAGCACGGTGGTCTCCAATCCATTATCTAAAAAGGCCGAGCCCAATGCCAAAGACAATGCACGTTTATCCTGTCCAGGGGCAACCTTAAAATAGTAGCTCTGCATCTGGGGCGTAGAAGGGGAACCTACAACAGCACTCGCCGCAATTGGCCCGCTGGTCCGACTATAGGCAGCCTTAGAGATATAAAGTCCAAAGTGTGCATTATCGCTATTATCAACAACACCAATTATTGTCAGTTTGGTTGTTGTTGTCTGCTTCCCATCTAATCCAATGGTCCAGATGGGAATAGCTGGAAAAGAATGATCGCCCTGATACACACCGCTCAAAGAAAAGGTGTAGCGAGGATCGAAAGAAGGCGGACTGGAAGGGGGCGTATCATATGGATAAGGAAGTGCACTACTGTCAATTAAAGCGTAGTTTGGATGGGATTGCATTGCACGCCAGACAGCCGCATCACTGGCTAAACCATCCGCACGCGCCGTTAAATGAACGCCATACCCCTGCAAGAAACCGCCGCTTACTACCTGAGCAGGATACAGTGACCAGCGTGGTGCCTGCGCACCCAGTTGAATAACCCCCATGACTGTCGAAGTGCGTTCTCCAATCGCCGTAAATGCACGCGGATTAATATTATGCTGTGCCAGCGACGACTGTAAATCTGGCAGTGGCTTAAAGTATGCGGTCGCCTGGATGTCATAGCCACCCGTCTGCTGGTCGATATTCACATATGTATTTTGCATTGCGTTTGTAATTACAGCCATCACTGTCATTGCAAAGACAACCAGGCTAAACATAACGACGCTTAATCCTGTACGGAAACGCCTATGCAATGGATAAACGACCGCCAGCTTTGTTAATACATACACACCTGGGAAACGCGAACAGAGAACAAGAAATGGAGCCACAACCAGCCGAGCATTGGTTGAGAGAGCCCACACGGCCCCCAGTACCATCATTACCCCTGCTACAAAGAACAGCTCGATACCACCCCGGAAACGCGGCAGGCCAAGATTTTGCAATACATCGAAAGGGAGTGCCCAGTATGCCACCAGTGTCAACCCGGCCAGGGCCGCAAAGATACCTTCGAAGGCTCGTGACCAGGTACGCAAGTTCCAGCTCCCGTCAGCACGTTCCCGCTTACGTAGCCAGAAAATGAGCATCACGATGCGCAGCAACAGAGCCTTTAGCAACAATCCGGCACCAACAACCAGCAAAGAAAGGCCCAGGGAAAAAGGAATGATCTGTAGATTTGTCAATCCCAGTTGTAACAAGATGAAACCAGCAATAAGAGGTAGGATGCCCAGCATCGTTACCACTTGAATACACCCAATTAACACATCGGGCAAAAATTCCAATATAATACGACGCAGACGACGCCAATTCAGTTTAGCGGCGAATACCGTTTCAAAAAATTGTTGGCTTACATGCTGCGCTCTTTCACCCAGTTCACTCAGAGAAGGAATTGAGCTTGTCGGCTCAGGCAGGTCACGCAGCGCCTCGATCACTGTCATTCTGCTTACTAACCAGGAGGACAAAGAGAGTGAGATAAATGTAAAGATCACACCCAGGCAATATGCCACAATCAAGCTATGCGGCTGCAATGTAAATTTGAGTGGAAAATTAAAGCGTATCAGGATCGGCCCCAGAAAATAGACAATTAAAGCACCAGTACCTACACCAAACAAGAGTCCCACGAAAGACGAAAGCAGATCATAAACTGAGCCTTCAAACAAAAACATCAATATCAGGTGACCTCGTTGGACCCCTATCGCACGCGCAATCCCCATCTCTGCACGGCGTTCAGCAGCCAGCAGCACAAAGATTAAAAAGATCAGCAGCAGCCCAATCGCCAGCGCAAAAAGGGCGAAGAGAGAGAAGATACGCGAGAAAATATCCTGTGCTTGTACCGAATCCTGCACTCCCTGCTGCTTCACCTGAATCACATGCACATTGCGAAAAATAAGACGTTCAAGCTCTTCCTCTACCTGGTTGCTCAGGCCAACACCATTGACTCCCCCACCACCACTATTTGAGATGAATATCTGATTAATGCGTCCAGGACTATTCTCGATTGTCTGAAATTTCTGTAATGTACTGACAATATAAGGATTATCGCCAACGATCCCTGTATCGTTCACAATCGCAGCTACATGGACAGTATACCGCCGTCCCGGCCAGCGATCAGAGTAGAGATAAATAGTATCACCAGGTTTAGCATTCAACAGATTAGCGATTGTCTGGTTAAAATAGACACCATCAGCAGGCAGATTCTTCACGAGTCGGTTCTGCTTTGTAGTCACATCTTGCAAGCCACCAAAGCCCAATTCGCTATCAGGTAAGACGCCAAGACCTGTCACGTTTGAGCGCACCTGGCGGGATGTTTGATCGGCCACCAGGAGATTAGTCTCGCGCAGAGCTGCAGCCACAGCATGAATATCGGGAGTTTGTCGTAGGTGCGCACGGATATTATTATATGTCCTGAGCGAATATAAACCGATAGGGCCCCTGCCACCCTCAATTAGCTCATCTATATTGCCCCAATTATAGACCGCTACGCTCTGCACGGCCGATGTCATCACATCGCCGGTTGCTAGTACACTAGAAAGCAACGTTGTGGAGAGCATTAAGGCGAAAACAATCAGCACCATCTGCGAGCGGCGACGCGATATATTGCGCACTCCAATTTTAAAAAAGATGAGGTTGGTAAGGGCTAACAACAGCACCCCGACCACAATCACACAGGTCACCACCAATAGTATGATTGTCAGTGTATCAATAGGAATGCCAAAGAATTGTATCATAGTGTTTTACGCTTGCAGTCTTTGATAGAAAAGGTCCGCCACTTGAGCATAACCAATTACGCTAGGATGAAAGCCATCTGAACTAATATATTCAGGATGCGCAGCCAGAGTTTGCCATTGGGTATAGAGATCAACAAATAATATGTGATGACTCTGTACCACATCACTAATCGTAGCATTATACAAGCTTACTTGCTCGTGCAGGGTCGCAGGGTTCATTGTATGAAAATGTGGCACAAAGCTCAGGTCGGGTACATTCGCGACGACAATGCGAGCATGTGGCAAGGCAGCTTGTAAACGACTGAACAACGTATCCAGATCATCCTTATAATTTGCAAGCGGCACTTTATCCACCAGATCATTGACAGCCAACCAGACGGTTATCAGATCGGGGTGAGCATCCAAAGCGACGGGTAGCTCCAGATCGAGGGCCTCATGTGTATCAATACCTGGGATACCAAGGTTTACCAGGTGCACATCAGGGCCCAGTTTATGCGCCAGATCAACAGGCCAACTCTGAGTTGCAGGATCTCGGGTTCCGATCCCAAAAGTATCAGATGCGCCAATGGCCACATAGGTCAGGCGAGCTTTAGGAGCTTGCTGCAGCGTAAATTTTTTCGTAGCTGCGTCAGGAAAAGGGGAACAAGCAACAAGAAAGAGCAATAGAGCTAAAGCAAAGAGACACAATACACCGTTGAATACGCCTCCGCGAGCATAGCATATACTTTGCCATGGAGACTTATTCAACACTTGTACATATGCATTAAGAAAGATTTTCATCTTTTCTCACCCAATGCTCTAAACAGAGGAAATACCAATATTTAATTCTGTTTTAAGCAACTATTATGAGCGAACCGTCCGTATATGATAATCCCCTATTCTTTAGATAATTAGAGACTACTCGACGGGATTCTTCTCAGAAAATCGCTGCACAAGACGAAAAATTTCACCAGAAAGCATAAAAAATATCATGCTTACCGGGCAGCAAATGCAGCGCTAACTATTGAAAGGCCCGCAAAGAGCACCAGAAAAACAATTGTTGCATTAAAAACAAGACGCTCTACACCACGGCGAGTTTTAAACACCGAGCCGGCACTGCTACCACCAAAGGCACTACCCAGACCAGCGCCACGCACCTGTAGAAGAATAAAAACGATCACTGCTGCACTCAGAATGATCTGTACCACACGAATAGCCGGAAGCCATTGTTGAAAGTTCAAGAGTATTCCTCTCTTTCCTTAATATTGACCTATAGAAGCCATAGACACTATAGATACCAAAATGAATAGATTTCCGAGAGATTATAGCATAAAACTAAGGATACTGTCGAGATACTGGAATAGTTAGTTAAACGGTTGAACAACAATTCCCATTCATCATTTTTGTGCTTGAACACGTTCAGGAGTCGTCATATTCGCTTGAGCCGATGCAGAGAGACGAAAAGGCTTGCGAAAGCGGCGGTTGAACAACATTGCAAGAGCGGGCCAGCCATCTTTCCAGGGCGAAAGCTTCTTCTCGGTACGAGGATGATAGCTAATTGGCACCTCCAGGATAGTATAGCCTGCTTGCAGAATACAGGAGGTGATCTCTGGCTCAATCTCGAAACGGCGTCCCTCCATAGGTAGGGCACGTGCCATGACGCCTGGCATAAGTTTATAGCAAGTCTCCATGTCATGAATGTGGCTACCAAACAGGAGATTGGTCACCATGGTCAGGAAATGGTTGCCAAGGCGTGTCGTAAGTTTTTGTGGAGACAGATCGCGACGTCCATACACAGCCACCTTTGTTTGCCCATCTTTTGTCGCCTCTTCCCACTTGCGAACCAGAGCAAGCAAATCATGTGGATCATATTCCATATCAGCATCCTGAGCCACAACCAGTTCTCCGCTCACCAGGCCAAAGCCAGTGCGCAAACCAACACCTTTGCCCTGATTATACTCATGACGCACATAGTGGTATGTATCGAAAGGCGCAAGTAAGCGAATCTGCTGCAATATTTCCCAGGTACGATCCGTAGAAGCATCATCTACCACAATCACTTCAAGATCGAGAGGCACTTGAGAAATCTG
The DNA here is from genome assembly GCA_963850365.1 of uncultured Chloroflexia bacterium. Taxonomy (GTDB): domain Bacteria; phylum Chloroflexota; class Ktedonobacteria; order Ktedonobacterales; family Ktedonobacteraceae; genus Dictyobacter. The sequence continues at coordinate 84,394 of CAWKKX010000005.1, read as the reverse complement.
CTTTAAAATCTGCTCAACCGTTTTTTCTTCATTATAGACAGGAACGACTATAGAGAGACGCATAAATAAAGCCTCACTTTTCTTAAACAGAATAAATTCAGACAAATAATGAAAATAACCTTACATCGAGATAACGAATAAGGCAAGAACATAGCAACATAAATAACTATTTTGGTAGATGCCACAACTTATAAGCTCGTTAAATACGCTAATACAGTTCATCAAAAGAGCTACTCTCTTGTAGAGCCCCTATCCTTATGGTACAATACAATCCGGGCGAGGACGTTTGGTCCCCGCCCGAAATTATGTGAGAGAGCAATTAAGTTATGGAAATAACCTGGTTCGGCCACTCCTGTTTCCAGTTACGTGGCAAAAATGTTGTTTTGATTACTGATCCATTCACTCCTCAGGAAAGCCCCCCACAGGGTGAACTATCCAAACTGAGTAAGATCAACGCCTCTATTATTACTGTAAGCAATAATCATCCAGGCCATAACTATGTGCAAGGAGTGGGAGGCAATGCACGTGTTGTCAGTGGACCTGGCGAATATGAAATTAGTGATGTCTTGATTACAGGTGTTGCATCATATCATGATAACAAACGCACCCTGGCACATGGACGCAACACAATTTACATCATCCATATGGACGAACTCGTCATCTGCCACCTGGGCGACCTGGGGCACGCATTACATGAAGAACAATTAGAAGAAGTTGCTGATGCTGACGTCTTGTTGATTCCCATTGGAGGAGGCGACTCGACAACAGCTTCACAGGCAGCCGAAATTATCAGTCGGACAGAACCGCGTATCGTCATCCCTATGCATTATCAATTAGCGACAACCGAGACAACGCCCAATCCTCTCGATAAATTTTGTAGAGAAATGGGCGTTGAAAAAATTGACCCACAGCCAAAACTAAACGTCACGAAAAGCTCGCTACCAGCCTTGATGCAAATAGTCGTACTCTCAGCACGATAACACGCATTCAGCACGATAATACGCATACTGAATAGGTAGTTAGATTGTTTCTATTCAGGGTACGACTCCGGGTCTAGGGAGGAAACAATGTCGAAATTTATCTTTGTAACAGGCGGTGTGGCATCATCGGTAGGAAAAGGTATTAGTGTAGCCTCACTGGGGCGTCTCCTCAAAAATCGCGGAGTCTCCGTCTCACTCATGAAATTGGACCCTTACATTAATGTTGATCCTGGGACCATGTCTCCCTATCAACATGGTGAAGTTTTTGTTACCGATGATGGAGCAGAAACAGATCTGGATCTGGGGCACTATGAGCGCTTTACTGACGAACCATCCTATCAAGCCAATAATGTCACGACCGGTCAGGTATACAACGCAGTCATTGCGAAAGAGAGACGTGGTGAGTACCTTGGTGGGACAATTCAAGTCATCCCACACATCACGAACGAGATTAAAGACCGCATCCATGCCGTTGCTCGTCGCTCCGATGCCGATGTAGTCATTGTAGAGGTTGGGGGCACCGTTGGTGATATCGAAGGCGAGCCTTATCTGGAAGCCATTCGCCAGATGAGGAAAGATGTGGGGCGACGCGAAGTCCTCTATATCCACGTCACTTTGCTTCCCTACCTGGGAGCCGCTAAAGAACTTAAGACCAAGCCCACCCAACACAGTGTCAAAGAGCTATTACGCGTCGGTATCCAGCCCGACGTTATCCTATGCCGCTCAGATTATCCCGTCAGCGACGAACTTCGCGAAAAGATTGCTCTCTTCTGCAACATTGACTTTAGCGCTGTTATTGGTATGACGAACGCTGAAACTATCTACGAAGTCCCCTTATCCTTGGAGGAAGCGGGACTCGGCGAACATATTGTACAAGAACTGGGGCTCAAAAAACAGGAGCCTGAGATGAAAGAGTGGCGCGACCTCGTCGCCAAAATCAAGCATTCACGGCCCGAACTGACCATTGGTCTGGTTGGCAAATATGTGGAATTGCACGACGCTTATCTTTCGGTCTCTGAAGCGCTCAATCATGCAGGTTGGTATCATAATGTCGATATTCGTATCAAATGGATCAATTCCGAGGCATTAGAGCAGATGGGCGAGGGATATACTGAGGCGTTAGAAGACGTTATGGGCATCATAGTCCCCGGCGGATTTGGGCATCGTGGCATCGAAGGGAAGATCAAAGCGGCTAACTTCGCAAGACGCAACAATATCCCTTACCTGGGTTTGTGCCTGGGCTTACAGGTTGCGGTTATTGAATTTGCACGCAATATCCTTAATCTGGAAACCGCCAATAGTTCAGAGTTTGATCCGCAAACGCCACATCCAGTTATCGACCTTATGCACGCGCAACGCAACATCGCTGACAAAGGTGGCACGATGCGGCTGGGCAACTGGGTATGTTGCCTGACAGCTGGTACAAAAGCGTATGCTGCATATGGAGAACCAATCGTCTTTGAGCGCCACCGCCACCGCTATGAGTTTAATAATGAGTATCGTAAACGTATGGAGGCACGTGGACTCGTGGTTAGCGGGCGCTCAGCTGACAATAGTCTGGTTGAAGTTATTGAGTTGAAAGATCATCCCTGGTTTGTAGCCTCGCAGTTCCACCCCGAATTTAAGAGTCGTCCCATACATCCCCATCCACTCTTCCGCGATTTTATTGGCGCAAGCGTACAATTGCAACAAAAAACACATGAGCCGGAACAGGCTAACGTGTTTGGGATTGAAACAAGTATCTAACAATAGAGCAGTCCGATCAGGCCAGCACATCAAAATGCAACGATGCAATCGATGTGCACACATCCCTATTCACGAAAAGAGCAGCAAGTACCCACAATAATAATGTGGGTATTTGCTGCCCCCTAGTTCAGAGATCTGAAGAATTACAGGACACCGCTGCATCAAGGGCAGTAAGCACCTGGACAATATCCTGGCACACTTCGACCAATACTCGTGGCAACCAGTCCTCTGGATGTGGGTCGTCGCCATCCAGCGCCCCACCTTCGCCATGATCATCCTTACGGGAGGGTTGTGCTGAATAAGTAGAGCGCACAGAATAGGCATCATCGTGCAGGCCATGAATGCCCAGAGGATGCCAGATAGGGATCTCCACGCGCTGTTGCACATTGAGCGTTTCTGGCACAAGACGCTTCTCATGTAAGACCATGCTAATGCTTGGGCGCGTCTCAATTGTACGCCTGCTCTGCTCGCTGGCACGCAATTTCAGCATTTGGGTGAGCGAGAGCAATGTGTCCTCTGAGAGAGATGCTCCATTGAGTACCAGAGAATAAGCCAGATCCAGTACCAGGGGTGGGATCGCAGAGGTATGCAAGTGAGGGCAATCGTTGTCAGCATCATGAAAGAACTCACACACACCCTTGGTACCTTCAAGAGAAAGGGCTGTGTCCAATGCCCCCCAGGTAAAAGCAATGGTGCAGGAGCTCTGTAATTCTACATCATCACAACTGCCAATATGGCAGGTACATGTAAACTCACGTTCGAGAGAACGTGTATTTAACCAGAACTCCGGGTGGGTGACAAGATCGAGGTTGCCGGCTGCCCGTAGGAACAATCCAGTCATATCCTCATATGTTAACACTTATTAGCTCCTTCATGCCCTTAAAGCACAGCACAAACCTGCAACTTAACGCTGACAACGCATCTTTATGCGATTTATGATTTACAGATCTCTATCATACTGAGGTAGGAAGCACATGTCAATACGATAATTGGTATAACAACAATAACACCCAACAACCAGGTTCAGCGCCAATAGATTTCAGTTTTAGTCTTTCTTTCCACAGAACGATAAGTAGAAAGGGGCAATAAAAGGGGCATCCACGCTATTGGATGCCCCGAACAAATGGTGGGTTGGTTACAGCATAGGACGAATAGAGAGGATAGTATAGGTCGTTACTCCCCCAGGAGTCGAGACACTTACCTCATCACCTTGTTTGTGGCCCATAAGTGCTTTACCAACGGGAGACTGATCAGAGATCAAACCAGATTTGGGATCAGCTTCATATGTTTCCACAATATTAAACATACGTTTCGTGCCACGGTCGGTTTTCACTTCTATCTGCATACCAATACGCACAATAGAAGGCCCCGCAAGGTCTGCATGCATGTCTGGGGTCATAATCTCAGAGAGCGCGAGCAGATGCTCAAGCTCCAGAATCTCGCCCTCCAGCTTCGACTGTTCGTTTTTGGCCTCTTCGTATGCACTACTCTCGCTAATATCGCCAGCTTCTTTTGCTTCGTGAATATAATCAGCGATCTCTCGGCGCTTCACGTTACGCAGATACTCTAATTTCTCTTTTTTCTTCGCAAAACCTTCTGGCGTCAAGCGATAGACCTTGCGATCCGACTTCGCATCACTCTGTCCACCAATACTCATTGTAAATCTCCTCCTGGTAGTGAGGCTTGCAACCCGCAATGGGTCTTCCTGGATATGCGCCTCTGAATACTTATTCGTCTCTTCTACTACAAGATTCATCCATCTTTTTTTCCTGCTGTATACCACTGACCATGTAGCACCACTGACCATTGACCCTATACATATTTCTCCACTCTTCATGGTAGAAAATTATATCCCATCCTCACAGTTGTTCATGAATGATCCAACAGCACATATAACGTTTGTATACTTCCTTATTTGTGCCTGTTTTTGTTATTCTTGCTTGAGGCGGCAAATTTCTACGCCCCGGACGAATGCGAAACGCAGGTGTTCAACACATGAGGGAGATTATACGTTGAGAATTCCAGATCGTCAAGTGATTTGCCCCCCTTTTTTCCCCATTTTTCTCCCACACATGTATAATCCATATTTCTTGATATACTTTGACGCACCTTCACCTACTAGCATTTGCCTTTCGGGTATATTTATATACAACCTATACAATCATATGCAACCCAATTATATAGCTTATTCTTTTCAACGGGCTATGAAACGGAAGAGTTTTGTATTGCATACAGGGCATACACCTTCCAGTGCGTTACGTCCATTTTTTGTGACTACCCTGCTTGCATTTTGCATCTCACGCTTCTCGCGACATTTGACACAGTAGGCTTCTGCTTTTTCTATCTCAAGCTCCTGACGCTGCTCAGCCTCACTCTCAACAAGGCGCTCTGGCATCGCGATCACCTCTTCTGTAATATTTGCGCTCTTTTCTTCTATGGAACTTATGGCCTGAGCTTCATTTTTAGGATATTCCGCTATTGTATTTATGCTATTCACTACCGGCTCGTTATTTAAATCGGCAACGGGTTCTTTCTCTGTTGTCTTTGAAACATAGCGTAGGAGCAGTAGTAACAGGAATAACATACCTATCACTACAATGAAAAGGAAATCCAGGATCGTAGAAAAATATTTTTCGGCACGACTCATTTACAGCCTCCTTACACATTATCCACCTTGCACAAACACTACCTACAACCAATATCATTTATCAGGATAGGACAAACTTACTCAATTGAGTATATCACGCTTCGTCATCATAGCCCGATGTATAGCTTTCGCGGCAAAGCTGCGCGAACTTATCCGATGGCATGAAGTGAAAAAGATACCACCAGAGTCAGTGCTAACACACTAGCCAATTTAGCTGAAGCGGACTATAATGGGGCTGGCATAAGCGTGTACATCAAACAAAGAAGGGGTTTACAATGCCAGGTAATATTGCATCGATTTTTATTACAGCTCTGCTCGCTTATTTATGGGGATCACTACCTGCTGGCTACTGGATGGGAAAACTGCTACGTGGGAAAGACTACGACATACGCAATTATGGTAGCCGCAAAATTGGTGCCACTAATGTACAACGTACACTGGGAAATATTCCTGCGCTCATTGTCTTTGTGCTCGATATTTCCAAAGGAGTAGGTCCTGCGCTCATTGCTACCTTTGTTCCTTTCTTTTATATCGGAGGCTGGGGCATATTAATAGCAGGCATGGCAGCACTGATCGGACATTGCTACCCCATATTTATTGGCTTTAAAGGGGGACGAGGCGTACTTACAGGTGCAGGCGCGATGCTTATAGCATCCCCGCTCACATTTTTGATTAGTGCCATCACAACATTTAGCACAATTGGCCTGTGGCGCTATGTCTCGCTTGGCTCGATTGTTGGCTGCCTGACCACCGCTATCTGTGGTATCCTCTTCTATATTATAGGCCTTATGAATCCTGCCTTTGTTGGCAAGGTTAGCCTACCACAGATGCTCTATATGGTTATTGCACCCACAATGATCATTATTTTCCACAAAGACAATATCGGTCGTTTATTCACGGGAAAAGAGCGTAAACTTGGCACGAAGCAAGAGACAAACACAGTAAGCACAGCGAAATAGTGAGAGGTGTATGTGCTTTTTCCCGCTATTTCACGACCGCCTCATCCCTTTGCTGGAATACAGGCCAGGCACTTACCATATATTCGATACCAGAGAAGGCAGTCCAGATTGTAGCCAGGATAATCAAACCATCCGAGATCAGCAACAGGACCTCGGCCCCATTAAGGGTCTGATTATTAAAAGTAAGCATTGGTGGAAAAAGCGAGAGTAAATGGGCCCCCAGGCCCTTTGCCAGGAGCAGCGCCCCGATGGCAACCATGGTAATAAACGTCTTTTGCTTCCCCCACATGCCAGCTGGAATAACACGGCCTTTTGAAGCCGCTACTGAACGCAGGCCCGATACAAGAAACTCACGCGTTACAATAATAAAAGTAACCCATGCTGGAACAAGACCAATTTGCACAAGTGCAATTAAGATCGCAGCCACAAAAACTTTATCGGCCGTCAAATCAAGAAAGACACCGAGCGGTGATACCACTTTAAAACGGCGAGCGAAGTAACCATCAAAATAGTCAGTAATTGAGGCAAGCACAAATAAGACAGTCGCAACAAGAAAGGCCCATGGCTGATTGACCAGAACCAGTATAAATACGATAACAGTTGCGATAAGCCGACTGCCACTCAGTATATTAGGGAGATTACGCATAACAAATACTTCCTCGCACTATATCGCCCACTCTTGTGTTGGTGCATAGTGAATATATCTACAAATAGCTTCGAAGCCATAGTCATCTCTGCTTACTCATCCAGTGGAACAAATCCCACGGTCGCAATTAACAATATTATATGCTAAGTGGACGGATGTTGTACATATTTTCTGCACTTTTACAAACTATGTGCAATATGCAATATCTTGTAAAAGTGCAGAAAATATGTACAATTATATTTTTACCCCGACAATAATGTCGCGTTTCTTGATGACGCGATCAACGGTGTGTGCAAACTGAGTGTAAGGTGGCTCATTAAGCACTTGCAGATGAGTATGTTGAGCCAATAGATCTAGCATAGCTGACCGTTCAATGCGCGTCGCATTCCAGGCCAGGGCCAGCGTTCCACCAGGAAGAAGCATTTGTTCCCAGACAGGCAAAGTGCGGCCCAGCAAAGCTACAATTTCAGCAAAATGCTGAATACCATAGGGCAGGTCACCTACAATTGCATGCATGCGCGGCCCGCCTGCAACCTCACGCATATGAACCGGGGCTTCATGACTATCGCCATGCACCAACACAAGGTGGCGCGTATCTCCCTTGCGACCAATTTCAAACTGATAACGCCGTCCAGCACGTCGTCCACGCTCATCTATCTCTTTAAAGGGAATATGTTCGCCCTCTAAATATTGTCGAACGAATACAGCCGTCGTCTCAACATCCTGACGCTCCAGCTCAATCCCGAAGGCATCATAGCCAGCGGCCAGCGCCAGAAAAAGGGTCGTGCCTCCACCTGCTAGAGGGTCCAGGATGCGCAGTCGTGCGCCAGGCGGCTCGCTGTACTTACCAGCAAAAATAGCTACGTTGAGTAGAACCTGCGTAAAAACTTCATTTGTCTTGCCTCTATAACGACGAGCTTCGGCCATTTCGAGCGGCACAAAAGGCGTAAAAAGCGGATCTAGCGGACGCAAAAGCGGGCCGCGTACATCCGCGATCTGCTCGAAGAACTCGTAGGTCTCGCTGGTAGCACCCAGGCGTGCTAGAATAGCGTACAACTGTGTAGATTCAATTTTTGCATCATCGATTGTCGTTAACAAATAATCATGGCCCGCAAGCTTTATAGGCTCGACGGCGCTGATCACCGTTCGCAACGGACTGGCCAGTAGCTCAGGCATAGCTAAAGCAGCGGTCATATGCGCATATTGTGTACTTCGTTGTGGTGTAATTTTGAGCACTAATTTCATTGCTGCAGTATAGCACAGGTCTGAGCCAGTTTACAGGACTTTTACGTGACAGGTATAGTAGTATTTTTCGCGTATCGTTATCTATACATCTTGTAGGTGAAGTAACCACTATGATTGTACTTTCAACCTTTTACACTTGTCCAGTGATAGACTAAAATGAAAGATAGAAACAACAAAACAAATTTCTTGGAGGGTATGGTATGCATATCGTCACCGTTTCAGAAATGAGAGAGTTAGAGGCACAGGCAGAACGTCAATATGGCCTCAGTTCAGCGGTACTTATGAAAAATGCGGGCAAAAGTGCCGCCGATCTGTTTATAAGGCACCTGTCACCAGGGCAAAGCATACATGGGCTTAAAATACTTTTTTTGATTGGCCCAGGCAATAACGGTGGCGATGGTCTGGTTATGGCGGCACATCTGCAAAAAGCGGGTGCACTCGTTAGCCTCTACCATTGGAAAGAAGAAAAGCTGACACTTCATGAAGAGGTGGTTGCAGAGGACGAGACCCAATCACAATTAGCGGCTTTGATCCTGAATGCCCACTATATTGTCGATGCACTGCTCGGCACAGGTCGTTCGCGCCCACTATCCGACACTATGCGCGATCTACTGGCACGCGTCAAACATGAACGCTCTCAGCGCGATTCTCTACGCATTGTTGCGCTTGACTTGCCAACTGGACTCAATGCCGATACCGGTGAGGTTGATCCAGGGAGTATACATGCAGACTCAACCATCACATTAGCCTGCCCCAAGCAAGGCTTCTTCTTCTTCCCTGGGCGGGACTACGTTAATGATCTGTATGTTGGCGATATTGGCCTGCCCGCTGAGTTAGAGAGCCAGCTACAAACCGAAATGTTGAGCGGCCAGATGATACATCCCTTATTGCCACAGCGCCCGCTCAACAGTAACAAAGGGACCTTCGGCAAGGTTATGCTTCTCTGTGGCTCCCGGCCCTATCCAGGCTCTGCATTCCTGGCTGGCAGTGCAGCGGCACGCGTAGGTGGGGGACTGATCACGCTGGCGGTCACAGAAAGAATGTTGCCATTCTATGCCAGCTCATTTCACGAGGCTACCTTTGTCATTCTACCCGAAGAAGAGGTTGAGAGCTTCGAGCGCTCCGAAATTCTCACCAGTCACCTCACCGGCTATAAATCATTGCTGATCGGTCCTGGCCTGGGCCAGTCGGCTAATACGCGTGAAGTCATCTTGCAAATATTAGAATATCTGCGCACCCTGCCAGAAGAGCAACGCCCACAACTCGTGATCGATGCAGATGGGCTTAACAACCTCTCAGCCCTAGAACACTGGTGGACACTGTTGCCAACTGGAACCATCATTACTCCACATCCTGGTGAAATGGGTCGGCTATGTCACGGTATCAAAGTCTCTGGTGGCAGTTTCGAACGCCTTGAGCTTGCACGCAGCAGGGCACAGGCATGGAACGTTAATCTGGTACTCAAGGGGGCATGCACTATTGTTGCCAACCCACAGGGCCACACTCGCCTCAACTATTATGGCGAACCAGGTCTGGCTACGGCCGGCACTGGAGATGTGCTGGCCGGTATGATTACAGGCTTCCTGGCGCAGGGGTTACAGCCATTTGACGCAGCTGGCGCAGCTGTCTATCTTCATACCGCCGCGGCCCAACTCGTCACTACTGAAATTGGACATGCTGGACTCCTGGCTTCTGACCTGCTCGCACAGATACCTCGTGCCATACGCAACGCTGGTTCAGCCGCACTCTAGACATTTATTGCATATTTTTGCGCGTATCCCCATAATTATGGGGATACGCGCAAAAATATGCAATAAATGTCTAGAGCCAGCAAACTACTCGGCAGCAACCTTACCAGATTCATCGATCACATTAACCGTGATTTTAGGCTCCAACTTGGGACCAATTTTTACAGGAACCTTAAATGAACCCAAAGAGCGAATTGGGTCAGGAAGATCAATTACGCGGCGATCAACAGTCACAGACTCTGCATCGCGTAAGGCACCTGCTATATCCTGGCTGGTAATTGAACCATAGAGACGACCCTGTGTGCCGACTTTTGCTCGGAAAGTAAGAGAGACCTGACCAAGACGCTCGGCCAGTTGTCGATTCAGATCAGCTTGCTTCTCAAGCTTGCGCTGTTCGGCGGCGATACGTTGCGAACGATTGGCAACTAATCCTGCTGTTGCTCCTGCTGCCATCTTACGCGGCAAGAGGTAGTTACGGGCATAACCATTGGCGACCTCTTTCAAGTCACCTGCTTTTCCCAAACCATCAACATCTTGTAAAAGAATAATCTTCATTTTGTAATAGCTCCTCATAGAGGGAAGGGCGAAAACCCGACTTCCTCCTCACGCAATTATACGCGGGTAAGTATACACCTTAAGATACATGAACGCAACTCTCTTTTCCCATTCGCACTTACAAAAAGTGACATAGGAGAAATGCCGACCCAATGGCAATCTGTTGCAGCGTTTAAACTTCTCACCTATAATGGCTGCTGACAGCACTTTTTAATTTTTTCATTCCATGCACGGCACGCATTTATTACAAAGGATTACTCTCATGAATATCGAAGGCACATACACACTACAAGCACCAGGAGAGGAGGTATGGCACTATTTGATGGATCAAGAGATCCTACGCACCACCATTCCAGGTGTTGAAAGCGTTGAACAGATAGATAAAGATACGTACGATATCACCGTGACCATAAAATACGCCTCCCTCAAAGGCCGCTATCGCGGACGCCTCACACATTCAGAACAGCAGTACCCGTATCATTACCGGCTACAGATCGAAGGCGAGGGAAGGCAGAGTACATTTAATGGTTCAGGTAGTATACATCTTAATGCACATGAAAACACTACCATTATTGCCTATAAAGGTGCCCTGACAACCAGCAAACTCAGCGCACATCTGCCACAGTCACTTGTCAAAGGTGCGGCTAAACTTTTTATCCAGCAATACTTTCTCGCCCTGGCTGAGCGATTGCAAAGTGAGCAGCAAGGTCTGACAAACCCGGAAGTAAGAGATAGCGAGGTTATTAAACCAGTAAAAGAAAACCCTGTTACGCCACTAGCCAGAACAACACCAGAGCACTCTGACACGAAAGCAACAATCTATACGAGAATTGTACATCTCTTGCACCTGGGAACTGACGATTCGCAACAGGCAACAAAGTGGGAACAGAGGCTACGACGCATAAGCATTGTTTCTAGTCTCTTATTCCTTGTGTGGATAGGAACACGTATACCACGCCGCAGATAAGAAAATGTCGTGCTATGCATCCATAATTGAGCGTAAACGAGATTTCCAATCAGTATCGTCGCCAGTAGATGGCTGCTGAGTCGAGTTATCGATGATCCAGCTACGCGTCCCATCAGCAGAACGAGTAGGTGCAGCACGGGAATGACGCAGTTCTTTATTCAGTAAATTACGCAAGGCCGTCTGAGCAGCCTTGCGTACATCCTGTACAGGGTCGCGCAAGAGAAGAGTGATTGGGTCCAGGGCAGACTTCACGCTGAGACGACCCAGTGCCCGCACACTGGCGGCTCGCTCATCTGAAGTAGCAGCATCTAACAGTAAAAGTATATCGGGGGCAAGCTGAACCAACGACAGATCAGCGATCAGGCGCAACAGGCGACTACGACGCATTGGGTGTTTGACCAGCGATAGGGCAGTACGACAATCAGCCATCAACTGCGCTTTATTAGCAATCAGACCTTGGGTTTTTGCCTCCGCAACAGCCATTTCTGGCGAGAGGGGAGCATTACCACGTAAGAACTGCTCGATCCAGGGAGCCACCCCTTCAGACTGATCAGTATTCTCATGTAATTGTAAAATAGAGTGATAATACTGGTCAAGCCACCAGTAGAGAGCAAGTGTTGCCTCAGCATCACGGGCCGCATAAGCAACCATCGCAGGAGGCAATGGACGCCGCGTCCAATCTGTGCGCTGAAGACTCTTATCGAGATGAATCGCAAAAGCACGCTGCAGCATAGCCGCCAGAGAAGATTCATGTTGACCAAAAATCGAACGTGATGTCGCCTCTAAATCATAAAAGTGCGCGACATGGAGTCCGCGCTCAGCCATCACGCGCATATCAGCACCCGCACCATGCAGCAGGATAGAGATTGCAGGATTACTCACTACCTGTACCAGCGGCGAGAGATCTTGTAGACGAAGAGCATCGACTATAAAGCAGTGGTTCTCGATAGCAAGTTGCAGGAGTGCAAGACGAGGAACATTAGAAACTACCTCGCCCTGTGTGCGGGAACGTACCTGAGTAAATTCCGCATCAACCGCAACCACCTTGGCTTGTTTAAGCAATTCGACAGCACGGAGTAACTGTACCGGGCGATCAACCCAAAAGCGCTCACCTCGTCGGGGAGGCTGACCCACAGGCGGAGTCAAACCGAGGTAGCCCTGCTCGTTGATCAGGTCCTCTAAATCTGTTAATGGTGCGTTATCGCTCAATGAATTGCCATTCCATCTTCTAAAAGCCATATTCTTGTAATGGTGTTTGCTATACACTATACCATACCTGGAATAATTAGTCCAGGAAAAGATTAATGTAATTATTTACTAAGTAATAAAGAATAGTAAAACACTATGTGGCTTTTTGCACCTCACATTATGCGCGTATGTGCATTATATAAAGAGTAGGGAATCTCTTCTAAACGCCCTTTACAAGGCCCTTCAGACCTGTGCTTGACTTTCATGATGCGAGCATATATAATTGCGTAATCACGCAGCATATGGGAAGTGTTATGTCAGATGCAGTCAAACGAGCAGATTTTATCTTGCAAGAACTCATATCTAGCGGACGAATATCTGCTGAAGATCTAAGCCAAAAACTTCAAGTGAACGCCTCGACTATTCGACGCGATCTGGAAAAGCTCGAACGTCAAAAACTGCTTCGTCGTATTCACGGCGGAGCAGTCCCGGTTGATAACCTATCCTATAGCACATATAGCGAGGAACTGACCTTTCAAGAAAACATGGGGAAGTTTGTGGAGGAGAAGACTCGTATCTCAATGGCGGCCCTCCAGCTTATTCAACCCGGCGACACACTTGCCCTATCGCCTGGCAGCACAACTACTCACCTCGCACGTGCGATACGCCGCTACCCCATCCCAAATCTGACCGTCGTGACGAACGCGGTCAATATTGCGATGGAACTGACTGGTATCAAAGGCATCACTCTCACTCTGATAGGCGGACTATTACTCCCAGACTTTTTCGCGCTTGTAGGGCCCATGGCAGAACAAAGCTTGAGTCAAATGTACGTGGCAAAAGCGTTTGTAGGGGTAACGGGGGTAAGTGCTACCCATGGACTAACCGGCCCCAACCAGCTCGAAGCAATCACCCACCGCGTTACAATACAACGCGCACAACAGGTTATCGTCCTTGCCGACCACTCGAAGATTGGCAAAGTGGCCCTGCACGCGGTCGTCCCCATCACAGCAGTACATACCATTATCACCGATACTGATGCTGCCACCGATGCCCTGGCCGCAATCCGAGCCACAAAAGTACATGTCATTGAGGCATAAAACACTTTAAATATATTCTTCTCAACTATCTTTCCCTCCCGCCTACACCTCACAGGCCAATACTATCTTTTTATAATATGGTAGAGTATCTATTTTGGATTGATTCGCGTAAATATTCTGCACGAACGTGCATTGACGTTAGGCATTTCTGCGCGGTATACTTGTACTATACAAATCGCTTTGAGTAAAAAAATAGGAGGTAGACGATGAAAGTCCTTGTAACTGGTGGAGCTGGCTATATTGGCTCGCACACTGTGCGTGAACTCACTGCACGCGACTATGACGTTATTGTACTCGATACACTGGAACGAGGCAACAAGCAATCGATTTTAAATGTGCCATTTGTGCAAGGCGATATTGGTGATGCACAACGCATGGATGAAATTTTTCAACGCGAAAAACCAGACGGGGTTATTCACTTTGCCGCATACAAAGCTCCAGGCGAATCGATGCATGAGCCTGCCAAATATTTTCGTAATAACGTGGCTGGCACTCTCACTCTGATTGAGACTATGCTGAAACATCATTGCCACTCTATTATTTTCTCTTCCAGCTGTTCCATATTTGGTACACCAAAGCAACTGCCAGTCACAGAAGATGCGCCTTTTGGACCTGAGAGTGTGTATGGCGAAAGCAAATTGATGGTCGAGACCATGCTACGCTGGTTCGATAAAACCTCAGATCTACGCTCGATCTCACTACGCTATTTTAACGCATCTGGCGCTTCGCTCGACAATGTGATAGGTGAAGACTGGACTGTCACCGGCAACCTCATTCCTCTCGTTATGAAAGCGGCATTGGACAAAGTGCCATCCGCAAAAATTTTTGGCACCGACTACCCTACCCCCGATGGAACGGCGATTCGAGATTATATTCATGTTGTAGATCTGGCTGTAGCACACGTCAAGGCTCTCGAATATGTAGTACGGACTGGCAAGAGCACTGCATACAATCTCGGTACAGGCGTTGGGAGTAGCGTCAAAGAAGTTATTGATCTAACAAAGAAGATTAGCGGGGTCGATTTCAAAGTCGAGCTTTTGCCGAGGCGTCCGGGCGATCCAGTCTCAATCTATGCGGATAGTCGCAAGGCACGAGCTGAACTGGACTGGAAAACACAATACAACCTGGAAGACATTATTGGTACAGCCTGGCGATGGCATAGTACACACCCAAACGGCTTCATCACGGAGTAATTCAATCATGAATGAGGAAACTTTTGCACGGCAAAGCAAATGGGAAGAACGTTGGCACCCGCTACGCGAAGAATGGATCGTCGTAGCGGCCCACCGGCAAAATCGTCCCTGGATAGGTGAGACCGTCTCGATCAAGGATGAAGAGATACCAGCATACCAACCTACCTGCTATCTCTGTCCGGGCAATAGCCGTGTCTCTGGAGCAACAAATCCCGTCTATGAAAGTGTCTATGTCTTTGACAACGATCACCCTTGCGTCGGACAAAATGCACCTGTGCATCCAGCGGAACCGCACTCGCCATATCGTGTGCGTCCGGCACAGGGCATAGCTCGTGTAATCTGTTACAGCCCACAACACAACCTGACCATCGCCGAGATGTCTCCTCAAGGAATTGAAACGGTTGTCGAGGTCTGGCAACAACAAACAGTTGACCTTGGAGGGCAAGCTGGCATTAAGCATTTGCTTTTCTTCGAAAATAAAGGTGATGTGGTGGGCGTGTCCAATCCTCATCCCCATGGCCAAATTTACGCCACCAACTTTGTCTTTAAGACGGTCGAAACGGAGCTTCTAGCCTCCCAACGCTATTGCAGCGAAACCGGCCACCAGCTCTTTACCAGTATCATCAATGCTGAACGCAAGGATGGCCGACGCATACTTTTCGAGGATGAGCATACTATTGCCTTCGTACCTTACTTTGCTCGCTATGCTTACGAGGTTTACCTCGCACCTAAGCGACGCGTTGCTCATGTTTCCGAGCTGTCCGCACAAGAGGTGGTCTCACTGGCGCAAGGCCTTAAAAATGTGACGGTGCGCTTCGATAATCTCTGGCATATGTCATTTCCATATGTTATGGTCCTGCATCAGGCACCCAGCGATGCCGAGTATAATAACTACCACTTTTTCATCGCTTTCCATCCACCACTACGTCAGCCGAGTGTCCTTAAGTATCTGGCGGGCCCAGAGATCGGCGGCGGCAATTTTATCAGCGATACCCTACCAGAGGAAAAAGCTGCTGAATTGCGGGCAGTATCCACAATTCACTATCGAGAACAGGAGTAAAAAGATGATTCGCTCTGTAGATATGCTACTCAAGAGCATTCGCAACATCCACGAAGCGATTCGAGCGGAAGTTGTAGCAACCTGCGAACGCACTGCGCTTCATGTTCTGAGTGCTATAGTAGCAGAGCAAGCAGGTGATGCAATCTTTGCAATCGACCGTGTTTCAGAAGCTGTACTCCTCAAGTATTTTGAAGAATTGGGCCAACAATGGTCATTTGTGCTGATCGCCGAGGGGGTGGGCGAAGATGGCGTGTTGGTTTTCCCACGCGAATGTGATCCAAACAAGGCGGAGTTGCGCATCATCATCGATCCCATTGATGGGACACGCGGCCTGATGTATCAAAAGCGTGCGGCCTGGATCTTAACGGGTGTTGCAGTAAATCGTGGGGAACAGACCAATATTAGTGATATTGAACTTGCCCTTCAGACAGAGATTCCTCTTGTCAAACAGCATCTCAGTGATAGTCTGTGGGCAATCAAAGGTCAGGAGATCGGGGGCGAGCGCTACAACCGCATCACCGGTGAACGCGTTCCGCTCAAACCGCTACCGTCCCAGAAGCCAACCATTGCCCAGGGTTATGGTGGTATCTCGCGCTTTTTCCCAGGAGCACGTGCCGAACTGGCAGCAATAGATGATACCGTCGTTGAACACATACTTGGACCCAGCCGTGCAGGGCAAGCTCTGGCATTTGAGGATCAGTATATTTGCAGCGGAGGTCAGCTCTACGAATTGCTTATGGGCCATGATCGCTGGATTGCAGACTTGCGCCCCCTGGTCGAACCTCTCCTTAACGCACGTGGTCAGGCACTCGGATTATGCTGCCATCCCTACGATCTGTGTACCGAGCTTATCGCACGCGAGGCGGGCCTTATTATTACCGATGAACAGAGCAAACCACTGGCTGCCCCCTTAGATGTCACAACGAACATGTCCTGGATTGGGTATGCGAATAAGGCCATCTATGAACAGGTCGCACCCGCACTAACATCCATTTTAGAGCAAAGAGGCCTGCTTAGCCGATGAAGGTAGAGCCAGGAAAGAATGGAATGAAAGGAGAACACAAACAGTATGTGGCATTGCAAACAGTTTCCACAAGACCATACCGCCGCCGATGTTGAGCGCTTTCTACTACAACTGAATACTCAGGATGCTGGCTTTTTTACAGCAGATGAGCCGCTCTTTGTTGCGCGGGCTCCCGGACGGCTGGATCTGATGGGAGGCATAGCTGATTACTCAGGCTCTCTCGTACTGGAAATGCCGCTCGCCGTCGCCACTATGGCAGCTGTGCAACTGGTACCCGAACCGACTATAACGGTATGCAGCACAGCCGCAACCGAGATTGAAGGCGAATCAGTTGTATCCTTGCCTCTGACAAGTATCTATACCCATGGCAAAGCATTGAGCTACAAAAAAGCTCATGAGCTACTTACTGCCAATCCCCAGCGTATATGGGCCGCATATGTCATAGGAGCACTGGTCGCATTGGAGCTGGAATATGGGTTAAGCTCCGAACAAGGTCTGCGCATCCTTGTTGACTGCCAGGTACCAATCGGTAAAGGCGTCAGTTCGTCGGCAGCACTGGAAGTCGCGGCCATGCAGGCTATCTGTGCCGCCTATGACTTCAATATCGATGCCAGGAAGCTGGCAATTCTGTGCCAAAAAGTTGAGAATCTTGTCGTTGGAGCTCCTTGTGGCGTTATGGACCAGATGACGGCATCCTGCGGAGAGAACAACAGTCTGCTAGCCCTTCTCTGTCAGCCAGCGGAACTGCAGGATCGTGTCCCATTACCTGAAGATGTAGACATCTGGGGCATCGACTCTGGTGTGCGACACGCTATCTCTGGAGCGGACTATGGGTCAGTACGTGTCGGTGCCTTCATGGGCTATCGCATTATCGCAGAGCAGCAAAAATTTTCTATTACGCGCCGCGAGCAAGGCTATCTTGCAATTGAAGATCCACAATGGCGAGGCTATCTTGCCAACATTTCTCCCTCACTATGGGAAATGAAGTATCGTGCTCATATCCCCACTTCGCTCACAGGTGCAACTTTCCTGGAAGCGTACGGAGGCTCGACAGACGTAGTGACGCACATAGATCCACAACGGGTCTATCCAGTGCAACAGCCAACAGCCCACCCTATCTACGAAAATCATCGTGTACAGCTGTTTCGCGCACTCCTGGGACGAACCATACTGGACGAACAACACATGATACTGCTGGGCGAGCTGATGTATCAATCGCACGCCAGTTATAGCGCCTGCGGATTAGGCTCAAAGGGAACCGATACACTTGTTGATCTGGTACGTCAGATGGGCCCGGCAACGCGGCTCTACGGGGCAAAAATCACTGGAGGGGGCAGTGGAGGCACGGTTGCAGTCCTGGCACGACATGGGGCGGAGAAGCAGATACAAAAGATTGTTGAGCAATACGAGGATCAGACTGGACTCAAAACCACGATTCTGCATGGCTCTTCTCCTGGCGCTCGAGCATGGGGCATCGTTCATCTTTTCAAGGCATAAACCAACGGTAATTCAGGAGATAAGGGTGTAAAAACCTTGTCCATGTACAGGCGCTATGCTACACTAATGCTGCCCTATTATAGGATAATCTCCTGACATTTTACTAACAAGGAAAAGGATGACGCTTCGATGCTTGAAGAAATATTGGCAAACAATGAACGGTTCTTACAAAACACTACTGTACCGCATATAGGCCATGCACCGCGCAAACATACTGCAATTGTCACCTGTATGGATTGTCGCCTTGTGAACATGTTTGAGCCCGCATTAGGATTAGAGCGCGGCGATGTCGTCGAATTGCGCACAGCGGGCGCAACTATTCCAGCCACCGAACGTGCCCATGCCGCTAACGATCTTATCCGCTCGCTCGCTGGCGCTATCTATCTCCTTGGCGTCCGGCGCATCATTGTCGTTGGACACACAGAGTGCGGGCTAGCAAGCGTCAACCCTACCACGCTTATCGCATCAATGCAGGCACTGGGCGTTGACCCGGAGCAGCTTATCAAAAAAGAAGGGCTCGGCGATGTTAAAGGACTGGTCGATTGGATCGGCGCATTTAGTGATGTCCATATTAACGTCCAGGAAGTAGTCGAAGTGATTCGCAATAGCCCGTTCCTACCAAAACTGCCCGTGCATGGGCTTGTTATCGATATCAACACAGGAAAATTAACAGTCGTTAATGAGCCTACACACACGACCGCATAAATCCACATGTGGTACAATGCGGGTGATCTGTAACCTGATGATTACCCGCATCGCCTATTCAGCACCACAAGTACTCATGCAGATACCGATTAAAAATCGTCGGAAACACCGCTCGCTCGCGGCTAGCTTCGTTCACCTGACCGGAGACTACATGCCTCTTCATGTGACCAGCAAAATACATCTATCTGAAAACACACAAATACACAGCTCTACATTTACAAGAGAAGATGCAGAAAGGACCCCTTATGGCAAATAACACACCAATCACTGTCGCGCATGGTGATGGTATCGGGCCAGAAATCATGGATGCAACACTCGATATTATCAAAGCGGCAGGTGCCAAAATCGAAGTTGAAACCATCGAAGTTGGCGAGAAGGTCTATCTCCGTGGTATCAGTGCAGGCGTCGAACCTGGCGCATGGGAATCGCTGCGCCGCACCAAAGTTTTTCTCAAAGCCCCCATCACTACCCCTCAGGGCGGCGGCTACAAAAGCCTGAACGTCACAACACGCACAACATTTGGCCTCTATGCGAATGTACGCCCATGCGTCTCGTATCATCCATTCGTTGCTACCAAACATCCAATCATGGATGTTGTGATTGTGCGTGAAAACGAAGAGGATACGTATACCGGCATCGAATACCGCCAGACAACCGATATGATGGAATCGCTTAAACTCATCAGCCGGCCTGGCTCTGAGAGGATCGTACGTTACGCCTTTGAATACGCTCGCAGTCACAAGCGTAAGAAGGTTACCTGCTTCATGAAAGATAATATTATGAAGCTCACCGACGGCCTATTTCATAAAGTATTCGACGAGATTGGCGCAGAATATCCTGACATTGAGAAAGAAAGCTGGATCGTCGATATCGGCGCGGCCAAGATGGCTGATACACCAGAAGCATTTGACGTTATCGTTATGCCCAATCTCTATGGCGATATTCTCTCTGATGTCGCGGCCCAGATTGCTGGCTCGGTCGGCCTGGCCGGTTCAGCCAACATTGGCGAAAAGTTCGCTATGTTCGAAGCCATTCATGGTTCAGCGCCACGCCGCGCTGGGCAGAACCTCGCAAATCCCTCAGGCTTGCTTCTGGCTGCTGTCATGATGCTAGTACATATCGAACAGCCTGATGTCGCTACGAACGTCCATAACGCCTGGCTACGCACCATTGAAGATGGCATTCATACATATGATATATTCAAAGAAGGTGTGAGCAAACAAAAAGTAGGTACCAAAGAATTTGCGGCCGCCGTTGTGGCACGCCTCGGCCAAAAGCCCGAGACACTCAAGCCCGTTAGCTATGTAGCTACGCCCAGACAGAACCAGCAAGTGGCCCAAAATCGCGCTGAGGTGAAAAAAGAACTGGTCGGCGTGGATATATACCTGGATTGGACACAGGGCACGCCTGATGAACTAGGGGCCGCTATGCAACGCATGAATGGTGCCGGGCTAGAACTGCAATTGATCTCTAACCGTGGGGCGCGTGTATGGCCTCATGGAATGCCCGAAACCCTGACTATCGATCACTGGCGTTGTCGCTTCTTATCAAAAGAGACCATCACGCATACACAAATCACTAGCCTCCTGCAACATGTTGCGGATAGCGGCTTCGATTTTATCAAGACCGAGAACCTCTACAACTTCGATGGGCAGCCAGGCTACTCATCAGTTTCAGGCGCGTAACAACCCCAGAGGGGGCACACAGCGGCAATCCCTCGCAGTTGTCGCCTCTTTTAGTATTAGATTATTTTTGCACCCTTACGCCATATTGCGCAATATGGCGTAAGGGTGCAAAAATAATCTAATACACCTTTAGCAATTTACGTATGTTATACTATCATTTAGGGCCGTCTATTCGTCACTTTACAAAAGAAGCAAGCATGCAATATAAAAAGAAGCAAATAAAGCACAAAACATTCCCCATATGGCGACTTGTAATACTGTCGCTGTTATGCACGGCGTGTGGGAGCACAGGTACAACAAACCAGCCAGCCGCGAACAACACAAACAATACAGTACCGACACATAGCGCTCAACGATCTACAGACCAGCAGTTAACGAATAAGCCTATAATCTATGTAGCGATGGGTGCCTCAGATGCGGTTGGAGTTGGCAGCACCCAACCGGGTTCACAGGGCTATGTCCCGCTTATAGGGGAGCACTTGCCCAAAGGATCACGCACTATCAACCTGGGAGTCAGCGGTATTCGATTACATGAGGCAATGCAAAAAGAGTTGCCTGTAGCTCTCTCTGTCTCGCCAAAACTGGTCACGGTCTGGCTGGTTGCCAACGATTTTATTGGGGGCGTGCCCTATGACAGCTATATGCAGGACCTGGATACGCTGCTCAAGCAACTGCGTAGTGGCACACAGGCAAAAATAGTAATGGCAAATCTCCCGGACTTAACGCTCTTACCCGCGCTTTCAAAGTCGAGCACAGCTAAAAAAGAGCAGGTTCGTGGCGAAATTCAGCGTTGGAATACCCATATCGCCACCCTGGCAAATCAGTATAACGTCACGCAGGTTGACCTCTTCAGCCATAACAGCCAGCTAACGGCACATCCTGAATATGTTAGCGGAGATGGTTTCCATCCAAGTCCGGCAGGCTATACACAATTGGCAAATTTCTTCTGGACAACCATCAATAGCCCACAATAAGTCCCTATCTCTAAACTTTTTCCGGGGCACCTGTACCTGACATAATGGTCTCTCCCTCGACAATAAACACAACACGTTTGCAAATGTTTGCGCTATGATCGCCAATCCGCTCCAGTTTATGTGCCACCCAGAGCAAATACGTTACGCGTTGTAAAGCAAGAGTATCATGCTGTAAAGCAGGGATAGCCTGGATGCCAGACAGCATAGCCATAAGATCGTGACGCACCAGGTGATAACGTACATCTACAACATCATCCTCTTCCCAAATGTAGCGGGCGGCCTTTGAGTCAAGATTGGCTAAAGCCTTCATCGTGCCCTGTAGCACCCGTGCAGCTTCATGCCCCAACTCTAAGATACTACGAATCGCTGCCGCCTCAGAAAACTGTGATCTATTTAATGGAGGAATTTCACTACTAAAACATTTCATGCCTCCCTGCAAAGGAAGCATACGTAAAAGAATTTGAGCAATGCCTTCAGCGCCATCACCAGAACGCTCTAGATCACTCACAATAGCCAGTGTAGATGTAAGATAGCGCAAGTCACGTCCACCCAAAGGTTGTTGTAAAGTCAACAAGCGGATAGCATGCTCTTCAATCTTTGTACGCAGACTATCGATAACTCTATCGGACTCAATAATCTGGCTAGCCTCGGCTAGATCGCTCGTTTTTAGCGCATCCAGAGTTTTTTCTAACGCCTCGACCACCAGAGAACCCAGACGCTGCATCTGAACATCAAGTTGACGCAGCTCTCTATCTAGAACTGATCGCGCCATGCAGTTTCCTCCTTGAGGACCATACTCAGCATTATCAAAGCTATAGCAGACTACAGAAAATTTACAAAGGCAGCATTTGTGTAGACAAACTCATAAATTTGATCTGTACTACTCGGCCAAAATTGATGCACCCCTTCGTATTTCCTTTAGACATAGATCTGGAGCACTTTTAGCCCTCCAGGAAATAGGTGGAATGAATGTTGTTAGAGTAGTACTAGTCTGTTAATCTTCAATTGACCGATCTCGCGTAGCGACAATCCCTTGTGGTTGTCGTCGTGGAACCGCCTGTAGAGCCGAGCCAGGACGACAGGGACAAGCCGCTGTCGCTACGCGGCAAGCCATCAAATGATCCGCAACGGTCTAGTACCATAAGTATGCAGATTAGAATAGAAAGCGAACAATCTTTCTCTTAATAGAGACATAGTCTAACATATTCATCACAGGAAAGATAGAGTGTTGGTCTAAATACTCTTTCTATGCTTTAGGGATAGGTCAAAACCAAGATATCATATTTATGGAAAAGTCTTCCCCCTCACCAAAAATCCTAATATAACATAGAAGATATGCTAGAAAAAATAAGAGCCACCGGATCAGAAAGTGGATGCTATAATAGAACCTCATAAACTGACCCATAGGCTGGCCTTTTAGTAGATAGAATGAGAAAGGTTAAAATATGCATCAAAAATACACTCTAGCAGAGTACGGCAAAGCTTTTACAGATATGGAATCTTTACTTGATATATATGTATTTGATACTAACGAACATGATTGGAATAAAGTGCTTCATCATCTTTATTCCGGTTCCAAATATGTAAATATCTTTGCTATAGATCAACAACCTTCTCCCATTTTCACGGACGTTAAAAAAATATTCGAACTCGCTTCTAATCACGGTGTGCTATTACGCATCGATAAAGATCTATTGGATCTTAATTGTCACTTTTTTATAACAGAAGAAATTGAGTTTGATCTTGACTATAGGTCCATTGATAGTGATGATATGCTAACTCGTTTACTTGAGTTTATTCATGATATAGCACACTTATTGCAAAAACGTATTGTTATGACACCAGAAAGTGAAGAACATATTCACTACTTATCATTTGACCCACTTACTAACAGCGAGATATGGTCTTTGCCTGAATGGGAGCATCGATAACATAAGAATTGGCGGTCGGGTATCTGGCTGGCATCTTCTTCAATCAGTCAAGTCGAGGCTTTCCATTCTCGCTACCCCATCAAAAATGACATACTTCAACCAGTTGAGCCACAACTAACCCCCTCTCTGCTTTAGGGATAGGTATTGAAGAACATGCGGAATTGACAGCTATTCTTACCACATGCTAAAGTAGCATAGGGTTTCCATAGCGGGACAAGACAGAACAGAAGGAACGAGAAAAATGGCAGTGAGAAGACTACTGGGCGTCTTTGCGCATCCCGACGACGAGGGATCAATTAGCGGTGCACTCCTACACTATCATAAACTAGGAGTCGAAACGGGTCTTGTCTACGCAACGCGCGGAGAGGTTGGAGAGTCATCAGATTCAGTAGTCGCAGCACCTGAAAACCTGGGAGAGGTAAGAGAAGAAGAAATGCGTGCAGCGGCCGAAGTACTCAATGTACAGCGACTATGGTTTCTGGGTTACCGCGACTCCGGGCTGCTCGACACATCAGACAACCATCACCCACAGGCATTTATAAGAGCCAGGGCAGCGGAGGTTATCGGCAAGCTAGTAGCAATCATTCGCGAATTTCGCCCCCAGGTTATCGTCACATTTGACGAATCGGGCGGCTTCAGACATCCCGACCACATTGCCATCTACAAATTTGCAATCGGAGCTTTTCATGCCGCCGCGGACGGTGTGCTCTATCCAGAGCTAGGCAAGGCACACTCAACCGCCAAGCTCTATTACACCTCTTTTGCCCGCCGCCAGATTCTCTTAATGTCAGAATGGCTCCAGGATCAAGCGTTCGACGACATCTTTCGCGATCTCGACCTTGAGCATTCTGGCTTAGCAGATGACCAGATCAGCGTGCACTTAGACGTCGAATGCTGGCAAGAGCAAAAAGCCCGCTCCTGGGCCATGCATCGCTCACAAATGAACCCAAGCCAGCCGATCACCCGTCTGCCAAAAGAGATGCAGCGCAAATGGCGCAGCAGCGAATATTTCCAATTAGCCACCTCGCGCGTCGGCCCTGACATTATAGGCGAAAATGACTTATTTGCTCACGTAAAGTAAGAGAGTATCTAATTTATTTTTTCATATTTTATATATTTTTACAGCTTATTGCTGTGCAATAAGCTGTAAAAATATATAAAATATGAAACTACTATTTCTTTCCCAACTTCGCCATTACTGCACCCTTGAGCATCGTCACCTCCTCCACTTTCAGCACAACCACGAGCGTAAAGTAGACAACAGCGGCACTACCCCCAGCCACAATCACTGTCAGCAGACAACCAAAGAAAGTCTGCACCGAGAACAGACCAATATGCGCCAGAGCAAACTGCAATCCCCAGGCCACAGCAAACATAACAGCCGTCGCTAGCAGGATTTTAAGCAACGCTGGAATGATGCCTGTCAGGTTGAGCGAGCCAATTGCCATACGCAATAGCACCAGCAGAATGAGCGCATGGAGCGTATTCTGTGCTGCATTGGCAAGAGCTAGCGCAGGCATACCGATTGTATTCCAGAAAG
The DNA here is from genome assembly GCA_963850365.1 of uncultured Chloroflexia bacterium. Taxonomy (GTDB): domain Bacteria; phylum Chloroflexota; class Ktedonobacteria; order Ktedonobacterales; family Ktedonobacteraceae; genus Dictyobacter. Next base: position 59,004 of record CAWKKX010000005.1, on the reverse strand, counting down.
GCAACGCCACCGCCAGATAACCAAGTACGCTCACTGCACCTACAGTCACGGGAATAAGCGTATTCTTACGCGCATAAAAAGCCGCGATCAGCAACTGGTCAATGACCAGAAAGGGCAACTGATATGAATAGTTTTGTAGCGCGATGCTCGTTAGCAATCCTTGATCAGACGTAAAAGCTCCATGATGAAACAAAAGATTCACAATAGGTAACTGCAAAACAATCAAGCCAGCCATGGCAGGAATCATCAGCAGTAGCCCCAGGCGAAAGCCCAATAGTAGCGTACTTTTAAAGCGTTCTATCTCACCTTCGCGAATATGAGCAGTCAGCGTTGGCAAAACGGCAAACGAGAGCGCAGAGGCAACCAATCCGCCAGGAAATTGGATCAAGAGGGTTGCAAAGTTCATTGCAGAAAAGTTCACGTCGCCACAGATTTTTCGATAGCTCATAAAAGAGGCACAGGGCGTTTGAGTCGCAAAAAACTGATCCAGAAAGCCAAAACAAGCTGTGACAAAGAAGCTAAAAGCGACTGGCCCATAGAGCTTAAGTACCTTATGCAGGGCAGGATGCTTTAAATCCAACACAAACATATACTTCAAATGCGTCTTACGCAAACCTGGTATCAAGAGGGCCACCTCACCCATCGTGCCCAGAATAACGCCAAACGCCAGGCCATACTCGCCAAAATAGAGCTTGCCGAAAGATAGAGGTCACGATTGCCCCTACAATAATACCCCCGTGATATGCCGCTGTAGCAACCGAGGTCCAACCAAACTCTTTTTGCGCATACAATGCTGCCTGCAAGACTGAAAAGGGGCCTAATGCCAGCAACGAGAAAAAGATAATGCGCGTAAATTGTAAAGTCAGGACTTTTTCGGTGGCTGTATAACCATGTGTTGCCAGCACAGAATTAACAAACCAGGGAGCAATAAAGAAATAGATGATTGAGGAGACGCCCATAACGAGCAGGATGAGATTCACAATCGTAAAAACAAGTCGGCGCAGTTCTTCTCGCTTCTCTGGGGCCGCATAATCGTTAAAAGTAGGGATAAGTGCGCCAGGTACGGCCCCGTTGATGATAAAGTCGTTAAACTTTTGTGCAGGAGAAATCGCTGCTAGAAATGGGCCAGAGATAGTCGCCCCTGTTGAGGCGATAAAAGATTGCCGCACCATTCCTAATAAACTACTGCCCAGGTTGCCCAATGCTACCAGAGAAGCAGATTTCACAACCTCATGCCGCTCGCCGGGTCTATCGGCACCTGATTCGACTTCCCCCCCTGACTCTCCGCCACCACCATGCATTCCCCCAGCCTCATCCACACTCCCCAACAATGGTTCGGAGTCCGCACCATTTCCCCCTGTTGGAATGGGAACAATTATAACTTCTGCATCGTCATTCTCAGGCAATGCCATTTCGTCTTCCACAGAATCTTTTGCCATTTTTCTTTTGCTCCAAATATGTTATCGCTTACTATGGCAAGCGCTTGATTTTTGCGATCAGTTCTGTTGTTGAGTGATGAGGCAAATAGGGAATGAGGCGTATCGTGCCACCATAGGCCAGTACAACCTTTGCCTCCGGCAAGCGGCTTGTATCGGGCAGGTTATCGTGCGCACCCGCATAATCGCCGCCCTTGACATAGATCGCTGGCCGCAGCGCATCAATAAGATTATTGGCCGTTGTCTCAGGAAAAATATTGACATAATCGATACATGTCAGCGCCGCAAGAATCTCCGCACGTTCCATTTCTGAGACTAGAGGTCGTGCAGGACCTTTGAGGCTACGGGTGCTTTCATCACTATTGAGGCCAAGCACAAGAAAATCGCCCAGGGCACGCGCCTCCTGTAAATAGCGCACGTGGCCCAGGTGCAACAGATCGAAGCAGCCATTGGTAAAAACGGCACGTTCGCCCGCTTGCTGCCGACGCTGTACTTCAGCGGCCAGAGTGGAGCGCGACATTACTTTAGATATGGTATTGTCCTGTAGATTTTGTAATGTATCCATAGTAATTTATTATCTCAAAATGTTCTTTAATTCTTCTGGCGTATTGCTGGCAGCACCAAGATGACGTACGGCCAGGGCGGCTGCGACATTGGCGAGATATGCAGCTTCGAGCATACTGGCCCCAGCAGTCAGGGCAAGCGTAAAGGTCGCGGCAACCGTATCACCAGCCCCATTGGTATCAACAATTTCGCTTGCATATGGCAGAGGATAAATGGGCAAATGGAGAGGAGCTTTCCCGGCCTCAAACAGGCTCATACCCTCGCTACCTCGCGTAATCAGTACTCCTTGAGCATTACTACCATCTAAGAGACGTTGACCGGCCGCATCTAACTCGGCTTGATTGGTAATAGTTATGCCCAACGACGACTCCGCTTCGGGCTGATTTGGAGTTAAGGCCGTCACACCCTGGAAACGAAAGAGCGATCCATGAGAGTCCACCACTATTACTTTGTTCAAAGCACGCGCAGTCGGAATACACGTTTCAATAATGTCCGGGCTGATCACACCATTTTCATAATCTGACAGCACCACAGCATCAACAGTCGGCAGTGCCTCACGAATATAATCGATAATCTGACTTTTAGACGGTTCACCAATATCGGAAGTATCCACGCGATCCAGGCGTACGATATGCTGCTGCACAATCTGTGGACTACCAGCCATGATGCGCGTCTTCGTCGAGGTGGGGCGCGTTTTATCGGTAATGATACCGGTCTGATGCATATGGAGTGTATCGATAGCAGAGCGCAGTTTTTGGCCGGGCAGATCATCACCGATAACGCCGGCTAGAAAAACTTCAGAGCCTAACGAACAGGCATTTACCGCGACGTTGCTTGCGCCGCCGGGAATCGTTCGTTCCTCGTGCAATTCGAGAATAAGGACAGGTGCCTCACGCGATATGCGTGTAGGGCGACCAATCAGATATTCGTCTGCCACCATATCACCAATCACAAGTACCCGTTTGCCCTTAAACATCTCGATCAGAGCATGTAAGCGCGAGATGGCAGGTACAGATATGGGAGTATCAAGCATCATCTGAATTATGACCTTTCAAAACAACCTGAATTGCAAACCTGGGTAGTGCAAGCATACGTCGCCAGCGCCATGGCTCACGATATAAGCGATAGAGCCATTCGACGCCCATGCGCTGCATAAACTCAGGGGCACGACGTTGGCGACCCGCGAGAAAATCGAAGGAGCCACCCACCCCCATCGCCAGCGCCACCGGCAAGCGAGCGAGATTACGGGCAATCCAAAGATCCTGTGCAGGCGCACCATAGGCCACATAGAGTACATCAGCCTGCGCGGCCCTAATGCGTTCAATGATTTCGTCTTCCTCTGCTTGGGCCGGCGAACCAGCATGTACGCCAGCGATCTGTAAGCCGGGAGCGAGTTCTTGCAGGCGTGCAGCCGCGATCTCCGCCACACCGGGTGCGGCACCAAGGAGATAGAGACGATAATTTTGTAGCGCACAACGCCTGGCAAGCGCAACGACAGTATCCACGCCAGCAACACGCTCAGGCGTTGGGTGACACAGATAACGCAATGCCAGCACAATCCCCATGCCATCAGGCAAAACAAGTGCGGCTCGATTGATGGCTTGTAGAAAAGGGGCATTGCGCTGGGCCTGCATAACAAATTCAGGATTGACGGTAACAACTTGCTGACATAGAGCTTGCTGGTCGCTCGCACGAGCACGAGCAAGGATATTCATAATAACGTCAAGCGCCTGGTGTTGTGTGAGGCGATCCACACGCACACCCAATACATAGAAGGGTTGAGGTAAGCCAGGCTGAGGATCAGTAAGAGCTTGTATCATAATATTTACCAATGCATTACTTCAGTTTCAATATTCGATATAATTACATCTGGTCGCGTTTCCTCTATATAGCGTTGTATATGCTCAAGTATTTCGCCAGCATGTTGACCAGAATTGCTCACACAACTCACGCCAAGGATAGCTATCTGCCAACGATCATTTTCATCGACTTCGGCTATCGCAACCTCGAATTGATTGCGCACACGTGCCATAACAGACTTTATAACCTGCCGCTTGTCCTTAAGGGAATGACATTCCGGCAAATGTAACGTGATTTCACAGGCCCCTATAACCATGTTGTATCACCTGCAAAAGGGCAGAACCTACTAGACTTTCTTGCCTCTCCCACCTATACGCCCCATAACGTGATACGGCAGAAGCTGAAAGATACTGACGATACGCCGGTAGAATACGGAAACAGTATAGCATATGTGAGAGCGTATTTCTCTCAAGCTTGACCTATTGCCTATAATCAAAGAGGCTCGACTCATGCAAGCAACTCTGATACAATTTTAAAGAAAGTTCAAGGCAGACAGCATCTAATCTAAACAGAGAAGGAAAAAAACATGCTAGAAACAGGTAGGCAAGGTGAGCAAGGTGACCACTCAAAATTACCGATGCAGGGGATTAAGCAACCAACAAAAGAAGAAGTTACCAGGCTACCACATGTACACATCTCAAGCCACCCCGTAATGGCACACAAGATTACCAGGCTGCGCGATAAAAACACATCGACAGCACACTTTTACCAACTGGTTAAAGAGATCGGAGCATTATTGGCCTATGAGGCAACCTCGACATTGGCCTTAGAGACGAGCATCATCGAAACACCACTAGAGTCCACAACCGGCTACAAGCTCGCGGGAGGCATCGGGATAACACCTATTCTACGCGCAGGACTGGGGCTGGCCGAGGGCTTCCGCGAAGTTATTTCAGATGTACAGGTCTGGCACCTGGGACTGCGACGTGATGAGCGAACGTTACAGGCACTTGAGTACTATAATCAGTTGCCACACCAGGTTAATTTACAGGTTTGCTACGCCGTCGATCCAATGTTAGCCACCGGAGGTTCGGCTATCGATGCAATCAATATTCTGAAAAAACGGAATATCCCGCGCCTCTGCTACCTGGGGATTATTGCGGCACCCTACGGCCTCTTGCGGCTCTCACAGGCTCACCCTGACATCGATATCTACGTTGCGGCACTCGATGAAACCCTTAACGACTATGGCTATATCATGCCAGGCCTGGGCGATGCTGGTGATCGCCAGTTCGGTACTCTCTAACACATTCATAGCAAGAAATAACCAATCCCAGATACTTTGACTATAGGAAGTGCATATCGTAACAAGTAAGGATACTATTTGTGCCTACATCACCGGATTCTTTCCCAGAAGGAGAGACTAAACAGAGTAATTTTGCAGCAGAAGAACATGCTGCACCTGATCCTGCGGAACCCACATTAGAAAAAACAGAGCCAGGAGAGCATTCACAGCCATCTCCTGGCATGTCTACTTCGACGTTACCACCCGAAGCACAGGGAGAAGCCAATGGGGGTCCATTAGGCTGTTGCCTGGGAATTATCGTCGGGCTATTACTCAGTCTGAGCATAGCTGTACTCAGCCGTTTCTACGCAGACCCCCTGGCACATCTTTTCAGTTCCTGGTTGAGTCTTATCGTCCGCATTGTTATGATTCTTATTGCCATTATTGCCATCATTGTATGTGGATATTTCGGATGGAAAATCGGCAAAAAAGCATATCGGGAATACGATCCACCTGCTGTCAAAAATAGAAGGAGAAACAAAATACGTAAAAGCTCAACGTCTAAATCATGAGAGATACCAGCAAATAAAAATGTATTATACATTGTCACTAAGACGAATGAGAGATATACGTGCACGCAAAGTATTGGCAAACTCAACCAGATGGTTCGTCGATTTTTGCATCTCTTGCATATGACGGTTCACGTCACCTGTCATACGCAATATCTCGTTAACCGCGTTCATAACCGCTTGCGATCTCTGCGACTGATTCTCAGCGCTATTGAAAATGCCCCGAATCAAATTTGTCAACTCATCCGTCACAATACCGATTGCCTCCAGGGCTACGCCTGACTGCGTCACCAACTCAGTTTGAATCACGACTTGTTGGGTACTTTGCTCTACACTCTGAGAGACTGTTGTTGTTTCTTGCTGAATAGTATGAATATAGGCACCAACTTTGCGAGCTGCCTCGGCACTTTGTGTAGCAAGCGTACGAATCTCCTGGGCAATAGCTACAAAGCCCTGACCCTGTTCCCGCACGCGCGATGCCTCGATTGCAGCATTAAGGGCCAACAAATGCATACGCGTCGTCAAATCGGCACTTGTGGAGATCGTCGCATTGATCTCTTGTCCACTCTCGCTCAAATTTTTCATAGTTCGTGCGGACTGCGATATCGCTTCACGCACCATACTCATACCCTCAATTGCACGATCATTTGTGCTCTGAGCCTCATTTTTTACCTCGACCGCTTCAAGCGCCTTTTGGATCAAGCTAGCCGCCCGCTCTGATATCGAATTCATCATACGCACAAACTCGCTAATAACTTGCGAGATCCGGTTCACCTGTAGCTCCTGTCGTCTGGCATCATTAGCAAGCATTTCAGAATTGTTCTGTACATTCCGTGTATGTTCATCTACAGCCTGCGTCACAGTCTGTAGATCTTGTAGAATTCCACTCGCTACATCAACCGCCCGATTGAGAGCATCCGCTACAGGCTGCAATTTTTGGTAGTTTGAATGAATACGCACACGCAGATCGCCACGACACACCTGTTCCAGCTCTTCGCAGAGAGCCGTAATACTCTCTTCTAAAGAGATACGTTCTGCCTCACGTTCCTGGAAGATGCGCATAGTGTCGATAGCGACGGCCGCATTATTTGCGAATAGCTCGATCATCCTGATCATTTCTAACGTTGGGGTTCTTCCGCTCTCGGGATCATCAAGCGAGAGGCATCCAAGAATCTTTTGTTCGCGTGGACTATATAAGGGTACCATCAACATATCTTCGGGATGCCAGACACCAGTCTCGTCCTCATTGCGACCTGGATTACCATTTGTGCGCAATGTCTCATTAAAAATCTCGCTGCGGTCGTGGGGAATAAAATAACTCTGGCTAACACGGAACTCCTGGCTCATCATACGCAACAGAGCTTCTACAGAGAAAGGATTGGTATTCAACATACGCTGATCCTCTTCTGAAACGCCTGCAAAAGCGACCGGGCGCAAATATTTAGCAGTCTCATCGAGTATGCTAATGACAATCACCCGCAAACCAACACAAGCAGCCATAGAGGCGGCTATTTGTTGTAAAACCTCATCCAGACTCAAATTAGTACGTAAAAGAGCACTGAGACGGAGGAGTTCCTGAACCTGTTGTACATAGCGCTCGGACACTGATACATGCGAGAGATCGGGAACCCCTGGCTGACCTGCCTGAGAGCGGGGGGGGTTTTCAGTAACAGAGCCAGATTGCTCACGTCCATGCTGGCTCAATTCGTTTGCTGGACGAATACGGACACGTAGAGGTAGATACCTTGTTTGCGTTCTTCGTTCTGACATCGACTCTTCCACGCCCTTTCGCTAAAAGTGATTATAGCTATTTTGTGAGGATAGCATATTCGTGACCTTACCTACAAGATTGGTAGCACATCTTGTATTATATATATTTGCAATTTTACAACTTTTGTGTAAAGCGCAAAAATTGTAAAATTGCAAATATATATAAACAGATTAGAGATCAGCAGCGGAGATATAAGGCGCATAGTAGCCACGGAGCACCCTGGGAATGCGGCCACGAATAAAAGTTCCATCAACCTTGTGCTGCTCCCTCTGCACACGCCCACGACGGTGAAAAAGCTCAACCAGGTCACCTTTATGAAAGGGCAGCAAAACTTTCACTTCATCCATGGAGTCGGCAAGCACAATGGCAATCTTCTCACACAAAGCATCCAGACCCACTTGTTTCAAGCGCAGAGACCGGGACAGCATTAGGATAAAGAGTCGTATCGATCTCATTCTCAACATCATCGAGCAGATCAATTTTGTTCAGAGCTGTCACACGCGGCTTATCTAATGCTTTCAAGTCATCAAGGATCTCGTTCACGGTCTCACTTTGCTCGATAGCATTCTCGTGCTTAATATCGACAACCTCTAACAGCAGGTCAGCCTCAACCACCTCTTCAAGGGTTGCGCGGAAAGCGGCCACCAGGTTTGTCGGCAACTTCTGGATAAAACCGACAGTATCGGTGAACAATACCTCTTGATTACCAGGTAGGATAACATGACGCGTTACCGGATCAAGGGTCGCAAACAGCTTATCTTCTGCCAAAACACTGGATTCAGTGAGTACATTAAAAAGCGTAGATTTCCCGGCATTTGTATAGCCAACTACTGCAATGACAGGCATGGCCTGCGCAGCACGCTGCTGACGATAAATCGTACGCTGCTTGCGTACATCTTCAATATCCTCTTTCAGATCCGAGATGCGACTGCGGATACGACGACGATCAATCTCCAGCTTTGTTTCACCAGGGCCACGTACCCCGATAGCACCGCCCGCGCCGCCAGTTGCGCCACGCGAGCCACCTGCCTGACGTGTAAAATCGGCATCTTGTCCACTCAAACGAGGAAGGCGGTACTCAAGTTGCGCCAGCTCTACCTGCAACTGACCTTCACGTGTACGTGCATGTTGCGCAAAAATGTCGAGAATAAGCGCGGTGCGGTCAACGATGCGTGCATTCAACAGCTTCTCCAGGTTGCGCTGTTGCGTTGGGGTTAACTCATCATCAAAAATGACCAGATCAAAGCCAAGCTGCTTCTCCAGGTCGCTTAATTCCTGTGCACGTCCCTTACCCACATATGTAGAAGAATCGGGGCTGGGAAGTCGTTGCAGCATAGAGCCAACGACTTCCGCACCAGCAGTACGAGCCAGGGCACCTAGTTCGCTAATAGAATCCTCAACGCTCCATATATCGTCTCGACGCGAGGAATCAACGGCGACAAGATAGGCACGCTCCAGGCCACGATTTGCGCCAGTGTCCATGAGATGTATAGATTTCGTCGTAGTGCTACCTCCAGTTTTCTTAATCTATAATATATGTATCATATACATATTGTAAGAAGTAGACTGCAAGAACGCAAGTTTTACAAATCCTACATGCCTATTCTAATTTAGCTATATACCCGTTAGTGAGGTAAAGGCCGGCAAGGCGGGAAGTGCTTTGACAAAGAAACCATTCACCTTAGCAAACAGACTATTGGTCACTGCCTGATTATAAAAATCGTGCCAGCTCTGAAACTGAGCAACCTGGATATTCAGGCCAGGAATCACATGCATCCCCTGATTAATTGTCGCCTGCGTAGTACCCAGGAAGGTTCCCAGTATCATCAGGAGGAATACCCAGAGCAGCCACGCCTCGACAAAACCAACTGCCCCACCCAATAAAGTGTCGCCCTGACTGATGAGAGGGATACTTTTCACGACGCTACGAATCATATTACCGATAATATGAATAATAAACACACAGCCGAAAAAAAGTATGATATAGGAGATGAGTGGCGTAGCTGGCAAACCATTTGCCGCAAGCAAACGTGTCAATTGTGGACCATAGTAATACGCAACACCCAACCCAATCGGCAAACCAATCAGACTTACCAGACTCAAAATGGCTCCATTGCGCAAGCCATTGAAGACTAACAACAAAACAGTTACGAGAAAGAGGATATCAATAAGGCTAAGATTCATAACAGGTCCTCCCCAATATATAGTAACATCATTTACTTTCAACAGACGTTCAGAAACGCAATTTTTTATTACCAGGATCGTCCCACTATAGACAATATCTTGCAATCTTTTTCTATGTAAGCCAGCCAAGTACAAATCATATGCTACGGCTGAGGATATTATGCACTATGCAGAATAAGATGAAAAGGTCTTATAGAACAAAAATGAAATGTCATTATTCACAATACAAAAGCCTGACTCAAAGAACTTCGAGTCAGGCTTTATTTACTATATAACCAGTTGTTTATGCACCAGTGATACCAGTAAAATTAAACCTGGCCGTGCGCAAGGCGGGGGCCACAGAATTTATATAATCGCTACACAGAAGACGTTCGCGACCGAGCGCTTCTACATCATGCAAAACATCAAGAATACTTTGTGTGAAACGCAGATTCTTGACTGGACGCGTCAACTCGCCATGCTCAATCAAAAAGGTGCCGTCGCGCGTCATGCCTGTGAAAAGCGTCTTGACGGGATGCAATACATTGGTATAGTGGAAACGCGTTACATAGATACCCTTATCGACACCCTTGATAAGATCCTCAAAACTGGCATCGCCTGGCGCTAACATGGTGTGCAATGGCATGGGTCCCTCGCCATTGGGAGCGGGTAGGGCATGGCCTGTATTTGGCTTCCCATCGCGAGCGGAGGTAAAAGAATCATAGACAACAGCATTTATCACACCACGATCAATCATCACGACGCGCTGCTTCGCCACACCTTCATAGTCAAATGCTTGCGGCAGACCGGCCAGCTCATGACCATCGTCATATAAAGTGATCAGTGGGCTGACCAGTTGTTTCCCAAATTGACCATTCATAAAGCTGCGCTCTTCCTGCACAGCCAGCGCCGATAGGCCCATGAAGACAAGGTTTTGCAGCATATCTGCTACAGCATAGGTGTCCAGCACAGTACGATACTCGCCCAGCTCGATATCAATAGGATTGCGGCTGCGTTGAGCCTTGTCTACTGCCTCGCGCGCCATTGCCTCAAAATTGAGAATGGACGCATCGGTAGCCATACGCTGTGTATACCCCGAACCACGCTCATCGGCCATAACTACTGCGTGACATTCTGAATCTGTACGTGGCTCATAGGCGAAAATACCCAGTGAATTCGCTACCGCAGAGTAATGGACATTGGTGGAAAATGCGCCTGCCGACTCTAAACCGCGCTCTTTTGCTAGCTTAACAATCACACTAACGCCACGTGCCCGCTCTTCGGGCGAAAACGTTGCGGTCCGCTCGTTATAGCCGGCGGCAGGATGTATGGGCTGAGGCGCGGGTAGAGAATGGAACTCTGGATTTTCGGGCTGAATACGCGCAATTGCAAGCGCCTGCTCTGCCGTACGGCGTAGAGACTCATCATCCAGGCGATTAGTCGTCGCCACCCCAACCTTCTTACCCACAACGGCGCGAATACGCAAATCATGATCGCTCTCCGCCATATTTTGATGGATATGGTTCGTGGCAAAACGCGTCAGAGCGCTCTCGGTTGCGTTATATACTACCTCGGTCTGCTCGGCCTGAGAGAAGCTCAACACCTTCTGTAATAATGCTCGTACGCTCGCCTCATCCGTACCCGTTCGATCAATGCTCATCTTTATCTGCTCCCCTTCTTATGACCAGCGTCCGACGCCAACCTGAACATTGCGAAAACGCGCGGGGGCGGCACCATGACCAGTGCGCATCACCTGCATCGGCTCGCCCTTCCCACAATTCGGCGTACCCCACACGGTCCACTCATCTCGGCCACAGATGGCATCGCATGAGCCCCAGAACTGCGGCGTGATACCTGTATAGGTTGCATTTTTGTAGAGCTGACCAAGCTTGCCATTTTTAATCTCGTAGGCCATTTCGACCCCAAACTGAAAGTTGAGGCGGCGATCATCGATACTCCAGCTCTTATTGACGCTCATATAAATACCATCATCTGTATCGGCAATCAGATCGGCCAGCTTCCATTTGCCCGGCTCCAGACTCACGTTGGTCATGCGAATCATGGGCAAGCGATTCCAGCCATCTGCACGCACACAGCCATTGCTACTCAGGCCGATAAGCGGAGCGGTATCACGGGACATCAGATAACCGGTAAAAATACCATTGGAGACTATCGGCGTACGCTGCGCTGGCACACCTTCGTCATCCCAGCCAAAGGTGCCCAACGCGCCAGGAATGGTTGCGTCCATCGTGAGATTTACTATGTCTGAGCCATAACGATAGTTGCTATTTAGCTTATCGGTCGTCAAGAAGCTCTTGCCCACAAAACCTGCCTCGTAGCCAAGCACACGGTCCAGCTCGATTGGATGTCCACAGGATTCATGGACTTGCAAGGCAACCTGTGGTCCATCGAGAATCACTGTCATAACACCGCTGGGACATTGGGGCGCAGTCAATAGTTGTACGGCCTCCTGGGCAACCTGTGCGCCATGACTGACCAGGTCCAGCGCGGTGATAAGCTCATAACCTGAGCTGCCCGCCTGCCGACCAAAAGAATTGGGATAAGAACGCGTCTGGATCTCGCTACTGGTAGGATCGACCGCACTGGCCGAGATGCCTGCGCCGGTATCGAAAAGCTCTTGCTCGATCTCGCTACCTTCGGAACTCACAAAAAATTTGCGCTCACGCGAGTATTCCATTATTCCGCTCGTCAGCGCAATACCCTCGACGCTGCGCATAGCTGTATCGGCATCGAGCAAAAGTTGGACCTTCTGATTGAGGGGCACACTGAAAGGATCAACCTGCATAGGGGTACGATATGAGCCTTTTTGAGGTGGTAGAGGTGAGAGACGCACAGGCTCACCGGCAACCAGGGCGCTGGCGCGAGCAATCTGTATCGCCTGTCGCGCAACGCGTTCAACCTCGGTATCATCCATCCGTGCACTACTGGCAAAACCCCATGCATTATTGACGAGTACACGCACATTGAAGCCGCTACTGGTCCCACTTGATACCCCCTCAACCCGCCCATTTCTTACCTCGATACCTTCAGTCGTACGCTCCATGACACGCACATCTACATAGCTAGCTCCGAGCTGTAGGGCGGTATTAAGCGCTTTGATGGCTAAATCACGCATGCATTAACTCTTTCTAATAGTAGTAAAGCTGATATAAGCCACACTAAGGTGCAATAGAAACAGACTTAGCGAGCCTGACCAGCCTGTATGGGAAAGTGGCACTCAATCCCAATATGTTCAACGAGATAGACAGACTCGAAGAGCGCACTGGTCTTTGCGACTGTTTCTTTATTGTATTGTACCTAATTCTGTCAATTCTTGTTTAGCTACATTAAGCAGAATTTTGAGCAGGCCGTTAGGATCTTTGACCTCTCGACACCTACTTGTTTCACTTCAACTGGTACTAACAGGATTCACATTGACGAATTTCTCTCTCTTGTGTAAAATAAGCCAATAGGAGCAATACAGGCACGTCTGGACAAGAATACGCGCAGTGATACAGAAGTAACGTATTCTCTTATTTCTACCTCTTTACATCTACAAAAGGAGATTCACTTATTGAAATCTATATCACGTTCTCTTTTGCGCCGGTTTGGCCACCGGCACATGCTTATCACAGGGCTGACAACCTTCCTTATTGCATCGGGACTATTTTTGCAGTCAGCCACAACTATCTTTGCTCATCCAACTCACATCCGTTCAACGGCACCCGTGACGGCATCTCCATTTAGTTCTGCCCATCCGGCTCGTGTACAAGGAGGACTTAGTCAGGCCGCACTCCTGCGAACGGGCACAACACCCCCAAATGATACAGAGTGTCGCTCTTTGTACGGAATCGATTGCTATAGCCCGCAGGCCATGCGCCACATTTATAATATAACCCCGCTTACTACCGCTGGATTTACAGGCAAAGGTCAAACCATCATAGTTATCGACTCGTACGGTAGCCCTACCATTCAACAGGATCTGAAAACCTTCGATGCTAGTTTTGGACTCCCCGATCCACCCAGTTTCCAGGTCCTCGCTCCGCTGGGCAGTGTTCCCTTTGATGACACCAATGCCGACCAGGATAGTTGGGCACTTGAAGCAACTATTGATGTCGAGTGGTCTCACGCCATTGCGCCCGATGCTAATATTGTGCTCTTGACCAGTCCAGTTGACGAGACGCAGGGTATTCAGGGCCTACCAGAGTTTCTCCAATTGGAGCAGTACGCGCTCGATCACCACCTGGGCAATATCATCTCACAGAGTTGGGGCACCGCCGAGAACACACTTTTTACCCCCGCTGATCAGCATATCTTCAGCGACTACGATACGTTCTATCAGAAAGCTGCGGCCCAACACATAACCATCCTGGGTGTCCCTGGCGACTTTGGACCTGCAAACCCTGATGTTAATGGCAACTTCTATTCGTTCCCCACGGTCCAGTTCCCAGGCTCTTCTCCCTACATCACAACGGTCGGTGGGACTATTCTCAAGACTGACACAAATTTCAACTATCTATCAGAAACCGTCTGGGATGCTCCCCCCAGTATCTACGCAACTGGTGGAGGTATAAGCCAACACTATAAAGAACCCAACTACCAGCTGGCCACTCTTCCTGCCGCGACCCAGAGCCTCTTAAAAGGCTATCGCGGTATCCCTGATGTAGCCTACAATGCCTCTGCTATCACATCTATCCTGCTCTACTTCAGCTTCCGTGGCGCTAATAAAGCTGGATTTTACAATGTTGGCGGCACAAGTGAGGGTGCACCACAATGGGCAGGCATCACAGCCATTGCCGACCAGTATGCTCATCGCTCGCTTGGCTTCCTCAATCCTGGCTTATACCGCTTAGGTAGCAGCCCTATCTACAAGCAATCTTTCCACGATGTAACTGTCGGCACGAACACAATTAACAACGTAACCGGCTACAACGCTACCACCGGCTGGGACCTCACCACTGGCTGGGGCACACCAAACCTGGGCGGCTTTATCAAAGCCCTCTGCGATGTTGCCTGACACAAACCCATCGTCTCGCTTGCCCTCTCTCCGACATGCTGGGAGAGGGCATTACCCACATCACTCTCGCAAAATTCCATTTTTCATGTGTGCTTATGGAATAAACTAGTGGCAAAAAGCGAAAAAGATCTCTATTTTGAACACCGAAACGCTTTAATCTGCTTATTGAATTCGCAGCACATAACGGCAATTATAGACACGTTATCTTACCTGCATATATAATTAGCAGACGAATGCTCCAACACAATATATTTTGAGGCGGTATTGAAACTTATAGCTCCCCGTCTCATAACAGCTAGAGTTGAAGGGATGGCATGGATCAAACAACGGTTAGCGATATAAGTCAGGAAGAAGTGCAGCACTTACAACTGCCCCATGGTCGCATTGATCTACCAATTTATATGCCCGATGCTACACTGGGCGTTGTGCGTGCAGTCGATGCTACTGATCTGCAACAGTGCCAGGTGCAGGCGCTGGTAATGAATACATTTCACCTGATGCAGAAGCCAGGCAGCTCGACGATTCAGGCGCTGGGTGGCTTACATACGATGAGCGCCTGGCCCTTTCCCATCATTACGGATTCCGGCGGCTTCCAGGCTTATTCGCTGATCCAGCAAAATGCGAAGTTCGGTACGCTCGACGATAATGGCATTACGATTAAGCCAGAGGGCGCTGACCGCAAGTTTCATCTCACACCAGAAAAGGCCGTCCAGCTACAGATGAGCTATGGCGCGGATATCATCATGTGTCTGGACTACTGTACACATGTCGATGCATCCGTCAATATACAGGAAGATGCGGTAATGCATACTATTGCCTGGGCCAAGCGCTGTAAGCATGAGTTCGAGCGTTTGCTCAAGCAAAAGCATTTTGAAGATGGAAAACAACCTCTGCTGTATGGTGTTATCCAGGGAGGTGGCACACCTGAACTGCGTAAGCGCTGCGCAGAGGCACTACTGGAGATCGGCTTTGATGGCTTTGGCTATGGCGGTTGGCCGCTCGATGGTAAAGGACAGCTACTGACGGAGATCATCACCTATACACGTGGATTGATACCACGCCAATATCCTATGCATGCGTTGGGCGTGGGCCATCCTGGCAACGTAGCGGAATGCACACGTATTGGTTACGGTATCTTCGATAGCGCGATGCCGACACGTGATGCCCGCCATGCTCGTCTCTATACATTTACGGGCGAGGCAACCTCATTTACAGCGAAGTGGTTCTCGTATATTTATGTAGGTGATGATAAGCATATTAAAGAGGATAAACCGGTTTCCCAGTTTTGTGACTGCCTATGCTGCTCACACTATTCGCTGGGCTATCTGCATCACCTTTTTAAAATCAACGATACCCTGTTCTACAGATTAGCAACTCTACACAACCTGCGTTTTATGACGATGCTTACAAAACGGCTACAAGCGATTTATTATGCCTACAATAGATAATACAGCCCTTGAGCGATTGATCGGCGATGTCTTAACAAGTAATAAATATAAGGACATCCACCCGGACCTGGTAAGAACTGTCGGCACGCAAGAATTGCAGAAACGCCGCAATTTTAAGGATGCGCTTAAAGCAACCAAAAATAAGCTTCATCAGGTCGGTGGAGCTTATTTCAACGGGCATGCAGAACTCGAAAGCGCTGCAAACTTTTCCACATGGCTACAAGAAATCCAGCAGGCTCAACAAGCAGGAGATCTAACAAAACTGCGCCAGGTAAGCATGAAGATTATGAGCAATCATGCCTCTACAAAAGAGCGCCTGCCTATTCTTGAGCAGTTTTATAGCATCCTCTTCGCCGACCTGCCACCCATTCATAGCATCATTGATCTCGCCTGCGGACTCAATCCGCTGGCACTACCCTGGATGGGGGTGGCTGATAACGTAGAGTACTACGCCTACGACATCTACCAGCACATGATGGACTTTCTCAACCAGTATATGCAGCTTATAAATATTAAGGGCTATGCACAGACATGTAATGTTATACAGACATGTCCGACACATCCAGTAGATGTCGTCTTGCTACTCAAAGCGCTACCATGTCTCGAACAGATTGATAAGCAGGCCGCGTACACTCTACTTCATAACCTCAATGCACGCTACATCGTTATCTCTTACCCCATACATAGCCTGGGCGGGAAAAGCAAAGGGATGGCCGCACACTACGAGGCCCAGTTTCGCGAATTCATAAGCAAACAAGTCAGTCAAGCGGGCCAGGACTGGCAAATCGAGAAATATAGCTTTGAGACCGAACTGGCCTTTGTGCTCAAGAAATAGCCCTTAATTTATCCCATTATTTATATTCCTACTGTACTTTGCAATAGGAATGTAAATAATAGGATAAATTATAATTCGCCCTTCTTTTGTATATCGCCCCTTTTAATATAGCTGATTCCCCACCAGCAAAAGAGGAGCAACGTTATAGCGACCACGAAGACCAGGGGGATAAAGCCAATCAGTTCAGTAAAAGCGCCAGCGAACAACAGCACAGGAATCGTGCCAGCGCTATAAATCATAAACTGTAGCGACAGGACACGCGCACGCCCCGACACAGGAGCACGCTCCTGCATAATAGTCTGTGTGGGAATATTAACGCAGGCCATTGCCACCCCAAGTAAGAAGAGCACGAGAATCACAGCCACTAACAAAAAGGGAGACTCAAGACCATGTTTCGGATCTAAACTCAGCGCAACCCATTCTAACACAGGCAAGAGCACAAAACCGGCGGCAAGCGACATCAGACCAATCACAGTCAAACGCAAACGACCTATCTTCTCGACAATCGGAGTCATAAACAAAGACGCTCCCACCAGACCGACCGCAGCAGGTGCCAGCACAATCGACATATCTTCTGGCGGATGATGGAGCAGCTCACGCACAAAGGTACCAGCCAGTTCACCAATCAACTGCATCAGGATACCAACAAGGGAGAGCTGGATCACCGAGAAGAAGAGCAAACGATCAACACGTACAATGCGCCAACCAGCTTGCATATCTTGCCAGAGAGCACTCAATGCCTGACTGGCCGCCGAGTATGTGTTATCCGCTTCATGCTTATGCCTGTGCTGGAAATGTTGATGGAAAGCTTGCTCTGGAATAGCCAGGATCAAGCCCACACACACCAGATAGAAGATAGCAGCAATGGCGAAAAGCATATCAATAGATTCAACCCGTAACACCATAGAGCCAAGGGAGAACGAAAACGAGGGAAAAAGCCGCGTCGCCACACTGCCCAGCACCAGGAAACCAATCGCCTGCGAAAGCGTCATCGAGATATTGAACAGAGAGAGCGCTGGCACCAGATCGCGCTCGCCAACCAGTAAAGGGATTGCTGAACCTTCGGCAGGAATAAAAAATTGTCCAACCAACGAAGTTAAAAATATAAGGCCAAAGAGCGTCCACACATTCGAACGATCAAAAATGAGTGACACGAACATAAGCAACATTGTCACCATACGCAACAGATTACTCACCCAGAGTACCGTCCGCTTATCAATCCTATCCACAATCGCGCCAGCAATAGCACTGAACGGAATAGCAGGCAAAGTAAAAGCAATGATGGCAAGACCCGCCATAAACGTCCCATTGGGTGGCTTATTCACCAATACGATCAAACCAAAATTTGCCGCATTGAGAATAGTCAGAGAGATGAGCTGAGCTAGCCATAAGAGCAAGAAGTTGCGATTCCTCAGAACCTGTCGAAAGCTAGCCATCCCTTGTTGTTGCTCAGGATTGCTAGATTTCCCGGCCTGTTCAGTCAAAGTGGACATAAAAGCTGGACCTCTTCCTTAAAATTATCTCACGTACCCGCTAAAATTTTCCCTTTAGACGGTATACGTATGATTATAACTAAAAGTGCGCGTTTAAAACATACCAAACGACCTATCTTTACAAAAACTTTCCATTTTTTTACTGTTACGCAGTATATAGAAAGGGAAAGGGCAGGAACAAAAAAATTATACACACAAAGGATGGTAGGGGATGCATACTAATCACTATGATTTACTACGTAACACCTGGATTTACCAGGAAATCAAACAACAGGTACAAGCAGAAGAACAACAGCGTTCTATTATTGAACATCGTCAAGCTCTGCTGGCAATCGTACAGGCACGATTTCCACGCCTTGTCCTACTGGCAACAGAGGTTAGCATCTATCTTACAGACCTTGATAGCCTGCGTGATTTACTTATTAAAACAGGGGCAGCACAGCGGGAAAAAGAGGTACGTCAACACCTTATGGAGAAAAGAAAAGATCGACTCTAAATAGCGAAAAGGCAGTATAGACCAGACCACATACACAACTATACGAATATAGCCCAATCGTGCTATAATGGGGACATGACTATGATACCAACATCAACAACACAAAAAAAGACAGATCTGCTCACGTTGAGTTTGCCACAATTACAGCAGTGGCTAAAAGAGCGTGAGGAAGCCCCTTTTCGCGCAAAACAGATTTATAATTGGCTTTACCGACAGCTCGTCACAGATTTTGCAGCAATGACCAATCTTCCACAAACATTGCGCACGCTCTTAACAGAAGAGGCAAGCATCGGACCCATGATTGTGAAAAGCGAGATGCACTCAAAAGATGACCGTACCCGAAAAATACTCATAGAGCAGGAAGATGGCAAGCTAGTTGAATCGGTGTTGATGTTGTATCCACCCATCGGCGAGAGCAGTGCACGCGCAACCGTCTGCGTCTCTAGCCAGGCCGGCTGCGCCTTTGGCTGCACATTTTGCGCCACCGGCCAGATGGGATTCGACCGTCACTTGAGCGCCGGAGAGATAGTAGCGCAGGTGTTATACTTTGCCCGCGAACTACGTGTAAGTCCCTGGACTGCCGCTGGTTTACCCAATAGCACCCCCATCGATCATATCACCAATATCGTCTTAATGGGCATGGGCGAACCGCTACACAACTACAACAACGTCCTGCAAGCCTTGCGCATCCTCAATAGCCCCGATGGCTTCAACCTGGGCGCACGCCATATGACAGTCTCTACCGTAGGACTCGTACCCGCCATTCGCCAATTGAGCCAGGAGCAGCTACAAGTCAACCTGGCCATCTCGTTACATGCGCCCAGCGACGAATTGCGCAGTCAGACTATGCCGATCAATCGCAAATATCCGCTACACGAACTTCTTGCGGCATGCAAAGATTATATAGCGACCACAAAGCGTCAGGTTACATTTGAATATGTGCTCCTTGCTGGCGTCAACGACACAACGAGCCATGCCGAGCAGCTTGCCACGCTGCTGGCCCCGCTCCAGCAATTCGCCCACGTCAACTGCATCCCGGTGAACGCTACCACCGCCAGTTATAGCACGCCCGGACCCGATGCCATCCGCGCATTTCGCAACGCCCTCTTTGACCGTGGCATAAGCAATAGCGTACGCGCTGAACGCGGAGACGATATCGCCGCAGCCTGTGGACAGTTACGCACGCGCTTTGAAAAGACGCGCAAGGGCCTCTGATAGCGGCAGTCTGGATTGAGTTCCCATCCAGGAGCCAAGGTATCGAATAGCTTTTGTTCTCATTCTCACGAAGAGAGACAGACCTGACCAGAGGATGGTCAAGAGATATTGGCACGCGTGCGTGGCGGTCTACTCCGCTTGCCTGGATAGGGATTCGTTCCAAAATGGTGATAAATCATGGATTTGTGATTCACCCGAAGGAAGGCGGATCATGATATGGTCTGCATCCAGAAAGACAGGGACAGAGTCAGAGAGGTGCCCCCATTCCTCAGGAGAGGATGCAGGTATCTTTGTTTCCTGGGAAAAGAAGCCTGGTGCAAGCAGGGACGGTGGACGATAGCCAGCGGGAACGGTAGCGATGAGAGGAATTTCCCCAAGGAGTTGTGCTTGATGAAACACCATGAGCGCTCCCAATTGTTCACGTTTACCCTCCTTTGCGGAGTATTTGCCATATTGGAGGTCATCTTCATCAATCCACCAATCGTGGTTGTTTTCATAGGCACAAACCCAGAGGTATCCTTCTGGCTGAAAGACAGGCCGCGTGATGAAATTGGTGGTTCCATTGAAATATCCATGCTGTGAAAGATGGACAACACTGCGGTCATGAAGCGTGATAAATTCAAATCCAAACTCGCATTGATCTAGCCATTGGCACACTGCAAGGTCATTGGTTGGGGAAACGATGAGATCAAAGAGATAACCCGGAATGCGCAGAGAGCACTGCTGAAGAATGTGACATTGGGGCCAGGAATACAGCACGAAACGACAATCTTCCCCAGGAAAAGGATACTGCAGCACGGCAATCTGCGTCCCCTCTCGTAGCCAAGAGAGTCCATATGCCTCTTCGGGAGACCAGACGAGACGTTTGGTTTCGGTACTCCAGATAGCTGCAGGATAGACGTCCCCGATGGTTATTTGCAAAGCAACGTGTGTCCCATCTGGGTGCTTGTTGAGCAAACGGTCGGGTTTTTCTCCCTCAAATGCTTCAAAAGAACGAAAGTCGATCATGTTTTACCCATCCTCGTCTTTGGATTGCGACGAAAGCACCAGGCGTATGAGATAAGGGCGGTTATTTCTGGGCTCGGATTCTACCTCGCAAAGTGGCTTTGTTTCTCGTAATATACTCTATCGCTCTTGTCCAAACAAGTGGAGTAGACCGCCACGCACGCGTGCCAATATCTCTACTAACTTATACCAGACTGAACCGCAGCAAGGATGGCCTGTAGCTCAATCGCAACCGCTGTTATTTCGTCATGACAGATTTATTAACGATGAAGCGGTAATACAGTGAAATTGTGAAACCTTATTTGTGGGGATATGATAGACTCAGCATGACAGCTCTCTTCTCAAGTTAAAGTAATGTATAAGTTGAAGTTTCTTCCAAAAACGGAGCAACACTATCGCTGATATATCCACTGATATGGGAGGAAAAACGTGCACTTAGAAACGAAAACAGGACCGAAACGACCCGTGAGCGTCTTTTTGATCTATGCTCAGAAGGATGAGGAACTCAAACAGGAACTCGAGGACTATCTCCTTATTTTACAACAGAACCAACTCATTGCTCATTGGATAGAGCACCAGGTTCAGCAGGGAACAGATTGGTCACAGGTAATCGATCCACGCGCCCTGGTTGCTGATATGGTGTTGTTGCTCGTGAGTCCCAGTCTCCTTGCTTCAGGCTATTGTTCTGGAGCAGAATTTCATGAAATATGGGAGAGAAACATACCTCCCAGGAAAGCAGCTCTCATTCCCATTCTTCTCTATCGTGTCAACTTGACTGGAAATCCGCTTGCAACAATTCAGTGTTTGCCAAGGGGAAAACCTATTGCGTCCTGGCTCCAACGGCAGGAAGCCTGGGAGAGCATAGATAGGGATATTCGTAGAATAATACAACATTTGTAAATGTGTAAAAGAAGAGCCCCTGGAGTAGACGACATATACATACACCTTTTATATCGTCTACTCCAGGGGCTCTTCTGCGGATATTACAATCCTTGGCACGCTAACGCACCTTTGGCAGCTTACTCATAGTACGCAAGCAACGCGTGCAGATATTCACATTACGTGGAATACCATTGATCTCGATGCGACGGCGATGCACGTTAAGCACAAAGCGGCGGCGAGTGCGATGCTGCGAAAACGGAACGTTATTGCCATACATCGGCTTGCGTTCACAGATATCACAACGACCTGCTGACATTTTTCTTCCTCCCTAAAAAATCGCAACGGACACGAAATGGCACCTTCCACGTCGGAAGGTTTCTATAGTGACCCGTATTTTGTTTACTTGATTATCCGAAAGGCCTCTGTTATACTGCATCCAGAAAACTCGTGCAATGATTGGATAATCTAAACACGTTATGCGAGTATAACCGATACTGGCTATTTTGGCAAGAGAGAAGACACATGCATATGCCAAAAGCATCTGTACCACGCACACAATACCGCAAGGGTCCACGAGGGAAGATCGAAGTCCTCCCCAACGCCATACATTCTATAGTTGTCCAGGCCACTCGGTCCTGTTATGGGGTTCTGGGTATTGCTTCGCCACATCTGCGCAATGGGCAGGCCGTACTCCTTTCGCCAGAGCAGAGCAATCAGGGAGTACGCATAAATACACTCAATGATCAGATCATTATTGATGTCTACGTCGCCTTAGAATATGGATTGCGCATATCGGAGATAGCACACAATATCATGAGCACAGTCAAATTCTCAGTTGAGAAGATGCTTGGCACACCGGTCACCCAGGTTAACGTAAATGTCCAGGGACTCATCCATGGACCTACGGCGGAAAAGAAGTAAATGACTAGAGGTAGCACAGAGGCAATGGAGGATCAACCACAACGCTCCAACCTGCGCCAAAGAACCAAACGGATTAGCATTTTTGATGGACAAGACCTCAAAAAAGCTATTCTAGCGGGCGCTGCATGGCTTGAAGAGAATCGCGAGAGCATCAATGCCCTGAACGTTTTTCCCGTGCCTGATGGCGATACAGGCTCGAATATGTCGGCCACGATGAAATCTGCCATTCGCAATATCGTCAATAGTGAGGAAAAGTCCGCAGGTATTATTGCCAGGCAAGTTGCGCGTGACGCTCTGTTGGGTGCACGCGGCAACTCGGGCGTTATCCTCTCACAGACACTGCGTGGATTGGCCACAGGGCTTGAAAACAAACAGACATTCAATGCACAAGATCTGGCAGGAGCCTTCCAACAAGCATCTGTCTTCGCTTATCGAGCTGTGCTCAAACCCGTTGAAGGGACGATCCTGACCGTTGTACGTGAGACGGCCGAAGGGACAAAACATAGCGCCGAACGGGGCGATGATCTTGTCTCATTGCTACAGGTTGCCGTTACAACGGCACGCCAGGCCGTTGCACACACACCTGAGCTGCTCCCCACACTAAAACAAGCGGGCGTAGTCGATGCAGGCGGGCAAGGTTTCTATACCATACTGGAAGGTATTCTGCGTTCTATTCGTGGAGAAACAAACACACCTGAGATGCCTGTTGCAACAACATCTGGGGCACAAACGACGACTAAACCACAGATCAAAAAGGGACGAGTGACCGTTGAAGAGGAGTTTGGCTACGAGGTAGTCTTCCTGCTACAAGGTACTAACCTGGACGTTGAAAAGATCCGTCAGAGCATTATTGATATGGGTGGCGTATCAACTGTGGTCGCTGGTGACGAGAAGATGTTAAAAGTGCATACCCATACACCCACACCTGGCAAAATTCTCGATTATGGTGTCAGCCTGGGTAGTTTGCTAGATATCAATATCGAAAATCTCCAGGCACAAAGCCTGACGTACGCAGCCGAAAGTGCCGCCGAGCATGCAATGATGATACAGAGACGACCGCCACTACGACGCAGATAGCCACGGTTGCCGTGGTATCGGGAGCTGGCTTCGAGAAAGTCTTCAAGGGGCTAAAGGTTAATTCGATTGTCTCAGGTGGGCAAACCATGAATCCCAGCACAGAAGAGCTGCTCGATGCCGTCGAAAAAAATTCTGCCTCACAGATTATCATGTTACCCAATAACAGTAACGTCATTCTGAGTGCACAGCAAGTCGTAAACCTGACACAAAAAGAAGTCTATGTCATACCATGCAAAACTCTGCCACAGGGCATCGCCGCCTTGCTCAGCTTTAATTTCGAGGCAGACTTCGCTACCAACTGCAAGGCCATGACAGAAGCCATACGCAACATACAAACAGCCGAAATTACCACAGCAGTACGATCAGTACAGCTTGGTGGCCTGCATGTACGCGAAGGGGATTTCATCGGCGTCATCAATGGAAATCTCGCGGTCGCCAGCCAGCATATAGAAGATGCCCTGCGCGATATCTTGCGGCGCATGGATATAGATCATTATGAAATCGTAACCCTTTACTATGGTGAAGATGTTACAGCAGAACAAGCTCAGGAGACCGCAAAACGCATCAAGGCCGCCCATTCACAGCTTGAAATCGAAGTCGTCAATGGCGGACAACCTTATTATGCCTATATCCTTTCAGCCGAATAGCTTTTTCGTGACAAACCAAAAAAATCCCATTAACAAAACCATATAGCGAGCACAAAGTACCAAAATGGAAATCAAAAGCGGCGCTAGCAACCTAATTTCTTCTCAGGAGGCATTCGATGACCGTCCACATCGTTACAGATAGTACGGCAGATATCGCGCCAGAAGTTGCAGAAGCTCTGGGCATCACCATTGTTCCTCTTACCGTTTTTTTTAACGACGAGGAATATCTCGATAATATAGATCTAGACAACGCAAGCTTCTACCAAAAATTGCAAGCAAGCAAGAGTTTGCCCCGCACCTCACAACCTGCACCCGCCAAATTTCAGGCCGCTTATATAAAACTTATAGAAGAAGGTGCCGATGGCATTCTATCGGTCCATCTTTCATCCAAGTTGAGCGGCACCTATCAATCGGCCTGTACAGCACGCGACACGCTACCAGAAGACGTGCGCAAGGTTCCCATCGAGGTCATTGATTCAGAAAGTATAAGCGCGGGCATATTCCTTGCCCTGCAAAAAGCTGTTACAAAAATACGTGAAGGGCTGAGCCTGACAGAAATTAAAGACTATGTAGTAGATCAATTTGCCCGCACACGCATTTTAGTCGTACTGGATTCGCTCGAATATCTCCACCGTGGAGGTCGCATTGGAGGTGCCAGGGCATTTCTTGGCAATATGTTAAGTGTCAAACCCATTATTTCCTTGAAGGATGGGGCAGTAGTCGCAGTTGAACAGCCGCGTACACGAAGTAAAGCCCTGGCTCGTCTGGTACAACTCGCTCTCGATACAGGTCCAATCGAGCAACTCGCAATCGCAGAGTCGAATGCAGAGGTTGGAGAGCAACTCGCCGAGGTCGTCAAGACATCCTACAAAGAAAATGTTTCGCATTACAAGCTGGGTGCAGTACTGGGCACGCATACAGGGCCTGGCACCGTTGCCTTAATTGTCGTCAATACCAGACAATAAGCCTGCAATGATGGATCAGCTGCCCCTTCTGCCATACGGACGGGCAGAGTTTCGCAATGTCCAGGCACGCAATACATTCATGCAGTATCCCACCACGGATCGAGGTAATAGATACAATTTGACGCCGCTCCCAACATCTCCTTCCTGATAGGGAAAATAATAACAGAATAACAAGAATAACCTGACATGGCAGATGATTTTGCATTAGGCATTGACTATCCACGCAGTCTCACGTACAATAGTAGTACCAACTTATTTGGCCTCGTATACATTTTCATTGGTTTAACGTATATATGTATAGAGAGGTACAAACAAAGCGGTGATTGAGGTTCATCTACCTGACGATTGTTCGCTTAAAGAGAGGCTAACGCATGCATGTCCTCTTTACATTGGTTCCGTGTAGTTCGTTTGATAAGCGAAGCTAGCTAGCTACTACAAATGGTAGCACATACAGATTTTCGTTGGCAATTGCTATGTTTTTTCATAGCATAGACTACCAAGGAGGAACGACAGTGGGAATGTTACGGGTGATGTCACGGCGTGGAGATGACCGTCTTACCTGGGACGAGAAAAAGGCTCGGGTTGGTGACTCCGAAGCGATTGCTGCTGTCCGCGAGGCAGAGCGGATTTTCGCGCAAGAAAGAGCCAAGGGCGCGACCGCGTTCCGTGTAGTAGATGGCAAGCCAATACAGCGCATCGAACAATTTGATGACACGGCAGAACAAATAGTCATGGTTCCACGAGTAGTTGGCGGCTAGTTTTCTTAATAGACATTTACTTCTTATAGCTCTCTGTTGAACTACGATTGCTCTTACTATTTTTTCTAGTAGTAGGGTTAATTATTCAACAATATGTTAAAGAATGTTCTCGCTTGCCTGGAACTATTCCTTTTGTAAGGTATGCATGTTAAAGAGGGCGCGAGTACCGCGCCCTCTTTATAAATAATAAATATAGCATCACATACCCTCATCGTCCTCATCCTCTGGCTTCCCAATCTCTCGATGCCCGTTCTGCCTCACGCAAGCATGTGGCCCACCATCAAGGGGAGCATGACATAAAGGGCAAACAGGCCGTCCCCCAGCAAGAAGCACATGTTGGATCGTACTGGAGAGATCCTGAGCCTGTTTCTGTGTAAAAGAGAATGAGATAGCCTTATCCTCACGCATCACTACCTGGGGCTCCTGATCACCCTCCTGGACAACATCCATTGGTATTGCGAATAGAGAAAAATAATTATCGCTCCCGTCAAAATTGAGGCGAATCTGTCCTGTTTGAAATTCATATGTTGGATGACGAGAGAAATCCGCTGGCATATTTATTGCAATCGATTGTCCGCCAACCCGAACCTCGGTGCGCAATACCTGCCCTTCTGTAATCACGGCGAGGGAACTATCCAGAGCCTCAGAGAGCACAGCAAGTTGTTGCTTCTCCATCCATATTACTGCTGCGTTCAATAAGTTGCGGGCAAAAAGACGAAAGCGGCGCTGACCAGGTTGGCCGACCGCATCTGCTCCAAGCAGGGTTACAGGACCCAGATCTGTACTCATTTCTCACCTCTCTAATAACCACGAACAGGATCGTAAAGATTCCGTAATGGTTCACCGGCACGATAACGCCGCAAATTATCAGCAAACAGCTCGGTCAGACGTTTATCATAATGAACACTTACACCGGAAATGTGCGGAGTCAAAATCACGTTTGGCATTGAAAACAAAGGGCTATGCGCTGGCAAGGGCTCTTCTTCCGTTACATCCAGGCCTGCGCCAGCAATCCAACCTTCTTTAAGTGCACGGATCAACATCTGCTCATCAATGATCTGACCACGAGCAACATTGACCAGATAGGTATGAGATGGCATGGCCCGTAGTTCTGCCTCGCCGATCAATTTTTCGGTCTGGGCCGTCAATGGCACCGCGACTACTACATAATCGCATCGACGCAACATATCATGCAAACGCTCCAATGGATAGATTTGATCAACATCAGGGTCACTGCCACTTCCGTGCGTTGTACGCCGTGTGGCCAGGACATGCATACCAAATGCCTTGCCCAATTGCGCAACACGCCGTCCAATACTGCCCAGGCCGATAACGCCCAACGTCTGGTTATCCAGCTCGCGCCCTCCTAGTTTATACCAATTTGCGCTGCGCGGCCAGACATGACGATCCTGCAAACGAACCATCTCAGGCCAGCTACGGTTAAACATAAGCATACTACCAAATACATATTCGCCAATCGTTGCAGCATGAATACCTACGGCCGTTGTCACGACAACTCCACTGTTAGCATCGAGAATACCCGTCGAGCGCAGTCCATCAATACCTGCACCTGAGGCCTGCAACCAGCGCAAACCGGGGGCAAGCTCACGCCAATTGTTCGGTAGCCAGTATGAGCAGAGAATTTCAGCGTCACACAAACGAGCCAGGAATTCCTCCGTATTCGTGATACAGAGAATGTTCGCTTGCGCGGCTTCACGCAATACCGCTTGTGAAGATTGCGAAAATTGGAATGTACTCACTACGTTGCGATTATCTATCATAAAACGGTTCTCCTTACCCTTCATTCGAGGATTGGTGAATAATATATCTGTGCCATCTTCAGTCTACATGATGCATATTATTCTGACAATAGTAGTAGAAGCTCTAGCGGCTCTCATATCTTATCATTAGAACATATAATTTCCATTTTTTCATATTTTTGCTGGGCAAAAATATGAAAAAATGGAAATTATATGTTCTAATGAGGCTGACTTTTTCAATATCGCGGGCATATAGCTATTCTTGCAATAAGAATGTTCCCTGTGCTATAATCCGACTGGTATAAATGAGAGAGAGAATAGATGGGATTATTAGGATGAAGGAAAAACCGCCTACCCCTTCCATAATGGGAACACTAGGGGCCCTGAGCGGCATGGGCTTTACGATAGCCGTCCCCATCGCCTTCTTTGCCGTTCTAGGACATTACCTGGACGGCCTTCTACATACCGGATCAATATTAGTACTTCTCGGGCTACTGCTTGGCCTGATATCGGGATTTTATGGTGCATACCGTTTATACAAAAGTGTCTTTAAGTAAGCTAGACTGACTAGACTAGACGGGGCCCTCAAGCGCGAAACCAGACCTTGCAGTGCTCGGCGAGTGGGGAGGAAGCCGAGTGAATCTGTGGAGACTTCCTAATGTAGTGATAGCCCCGGAAGCGCTGTTTCCAGGCGTTCCTGGACTATCCTGGTTCACAAACACATTTCTTTGTACCTGGATAGCGATTATTTGTCTATTGGTATTGTGCTATTTTGGTACACGCCGCAGCGACATGATCCCCTCAGGACTACAAAACGCGTTTGAGTGGGTAATAGAATTTCTACAAGGTTTGGTTGAGAGTGTTTCAGGCAAAGAAAAAGGGAAAAAGTTTTTTCCGCTTGTTGCTACATTCTTCTTGTTCATTTTATTTGCCAATCTGCTTGATGCTATGCCTGGTGTGGATACAATTGGCACCATTACGGCTGACCATGGTGCGTTAGTCAGCCAACCAGTATTAGGCTTTTTGCTCTTCGGAGCCGACTCAAACAAAATTATCCCCTGGTTTCGTCCTGCGACGACTGACCTGAATTTAACGCTAGCTATGGCGCTTGTTTCCGTTATAGCAACGCAAATCTTCGGTTTCCAGCTTTTAGGAACGGGGCACCATGTAAGCAAATACTTTAACTTTAAGGCTTTGTTTACTCGTGGTCCGATGGGTATTATTGATTTCGTTGTTGGGCTGCTTGAGATTGTTAGTGAGTTGGGACGCTTGATCTCGTTCTCATTCCGTCTCTTTGGTAATGTTTTCGCTGGTAGTGTTCTACTTGCGGTCTTTGCTTTCTTGTTGCCCATTTTGCCCAGCATAATCTTTATCCCATTCGAATTGTTCGTCGCAGTAATCCAGGCATTCGTGTTTGCGTTCCTGACCTTACTCTTCATGCAAGTTGGCACTAGTAGCCATGAACATGCTGAGGAACACGAAACAGCACATGCATATGAAGAGCATGCTGCTCAAACAACTGCCACTCACTAACTCACTAACGAGAACGAGAGTGACAGCATAAGCGCTTGCTACTCGCAGTTTTCTCTGCGATTGCATAAAAAGTTAATTCATTAAAATTAATAACGATTTTTCTCGTCCTTAAAGGAGGATTTTTATCATGCCTATTCAACTTGCAGCCGCACTCGCCATTGGTCTCGGAGCTATTGGACCAGGTCTCGGCATCGGTATTCTCGCTAGCCGAGCATTGGAAGCCATTGGTCGCAACCCCGAGGCTGCACCAACGATCCAGACAAACATGATCCTTGCAATCGTGTTTGCCGAAGCTATCGCTATTTATGCCCTGGTCGTTGCCCTGCTCATCATGTTTGTTCCTGCCGTCAAGTAGTATCTGTACTGTTGTAATATGGGAGACGTAGCGCGTTGTTTCTAGCATTCCTCTTACCAGGTAAGGAAGATCGTGGAAAAAAAGAAACATACCATGCCACGTCTCCACATTACGTGAGGAGAGGTGTAGACTACCACTTCTGACGAAAGGAAGCGCTAACATGCAAGTTGCATTTATTCTTGCGGCAGATAGCGGCGGCCTGGGTGCTTTGGGCATCAATACCTGGGCGTTTTTGTCGCAGTTAATTAGCTTTCTTATCGTCTTCGAAATCCTCAGGAGATTTGTCTTCCCCATTGTCCAAAAAACGTTGGATAATCGGCAAGCACTCATCCGTGAAGGCGTCGAAAACGCAGAGAAAGCCAAACAAGAGCTGGCCGAAGCCACACAACGTTCTGAGCAAATTATAATTGAGGCCAAACGCCAGGCACAGGAAACTCT
The DNA here is from genome assembly GCA_963850365.1 of uncultured Chloroflexia bacterium. GTDB lineage: Bacteria > Chloroflexota > Ktedonobacteria > Ktedonobacterales > Ktedonobacteraceae > Dictyobacter. The sequence goes on along the minus strand of CAWKKX010000005.1, from coordinate 28,571 downwards.
CGAACGAGCTACCAAGAACGCCGAGCAAGTTGCCCATCAGATCGAGGACGAAGCTCGTGAGCGAGCTGAAAAGATCAGCCAGCAGCAGATCGCCCGTATTCAGCAGGAAGCTGGCCGCGCACGTATGGAGTTGAGCCGCGAGATTGTCAATCTCTCCATCGATGCCGCCAGCAAAGTTATCAATCGATCCGTTGATAGCAAAGATAACCGCCGCCTGGTAGAAGAGTTTGTAACAACTAGTGATCAGGCGAGGAAGAACTAATGCTTAAAGGAGCGATTGCACGTCGCTACGCAGGGGCGATTTTCGAGATTGCGCGTAAACAAAATACGGTTGACCGCACACTTGAAGATGTGAAAGGTATTGCGCAGTTGTTTGGTCATCGCAAGCTGTCCTATCTCTTGCGTGAGCCAAAGGTACCGGCCCAGCGCAAAGAGAAGGCTCTACGCGAGGCCTTGACGCCTCACGTACTGCCTACGTCGCTCAATCTGGCTTTGCTGATCGTCCAGAGAGAACTGGTCGAAATAATGCCTAACATTGCCACTGAACTCGAAGGGCTTGTACTTGCTTACCGCAATCAGGCTATCGCGGAAGTGACGACCGCTACCAAGATGGACGCGGTACAAGATGCACAGGTCAAGCAAGCTCTCGAACTTACGACTGGCAAACAAATTATTATGCATACCCGGATTGATCCAGCGATTTTGGGTGGTGTTGTAGCACGTGTGGGAGATCAGGTAATCGATAGCAGTATACGCAATCGCTTACATGTACTTCAACAACAGTTGCTAGCGGGTATTTCATCCAGCAATGCTGATTTTGCCCCCGAAGACTTTACGGCAGATGAACATGACGATGCTACGTCAACAACAAAATCTCAGGCGATGCCCCGATCTCAGGCTCAGGTGTGAAAGGTCGAGCAGTAACGTCATTTGTTCCCCGTACAGCAGCCACCTGATATTCTATCTGCGTATAGAATCACTAATACATACAATTGAAACTACATTAACAGTATATATAACCGGGCAGTGAAAGCCACTAGGAAACGCTAGGAGGAATAGCGATGGCCACTTGGGCTGATGAAATCAGTGCCATCATAGAGAAAAACATTGCAGGATTCGGAGCGGCAACGACTTCGACGGCCAGCGTCGGTACGGTGATTGCCGTACAAGACGGTGTGGCGCGTGTATACGGCCTGCAAGATGTAAAATATCTCGAACTGGTAGAATTTCCCCGTACAGGACTCTTTGGAATGGCCTTCAACCTCGAAGAGGAGACGGTCAGTTGCCCCATCCTGGGTGATTACACTCAAATTCGTGAAGATGACGAAGTGCGTACCACCGGACGTATCGTGGAGGTACCCGTTGGCGATGCATTGCTTGGTCGCGTGGTAAACCCGCTGGGCCAGCCACTTGATGATCGCGGCCCGATCAGTACGACGAAAACTCGCCCGGTCGAGCGCGTCGCCCCTGGCGTTATCACGCGTCAGTCGGTGAACCAGCCTGTCCAGACCGGTATCAAAGCTATCGATAGCATGATCCCGATTGGCCGTGGTCAGCGCGAATTGATCATCGGCGACCGCCAGACTGGCAAGACGGCCGTTGCAATCGATACGATTATCAACCAAAAAGGTAAAGACCTTATCTGCATCTATGTCGCTATCGGCCAGAAAAACTCTTCGATTGCACGCACTGTGGCAATTCTGGAAGAGAACGGCGCGATGGAATACACTATCGTGGTTGCCTCAGGCGCTTCTGATCCCGCTCCTTTAAAATACCTCGCCCCTTATGCCGGTTGTGCGATGGGCGAAGAGTTCATGGAGAGTGGACGCGATGCATTGATCGTTTATGACGACCTGACCAAGCACGCGGAAGCATATCGTAACATTTCGCTGATCATTCGCCGCCCTCCAGGCCGCGAAGCATTCCCCGGCGATGTGTTCTATCTGCACTCGCGCTTGCTGGAGCGTGCCGCTCGCCTCAATAAAGATTATGGCAATGGCTCATTGACCGCTCTGCCAATCATTGAGACAAAGGCAAACGACGTCTCGGCCTATATCCCAACAAACCTGATCTCGATTACCGATGGACAGATCTTCCTGGAAACCGACCTCTTCAACGCAGGTCAGCGTCCGGCCCTGAACACAGGTATCTCGGTCTCACGCGTGGGCAGTAGCGCACAGACAAAAGGTATGAGCCAGGTGGCAGGTACGCTACGTCTCGACCTTGCACAGTTCCGTGATCTTGAAGCTTTCGCACAGTTCGCATCTGACCTGGACAAGGCTACCAAAGCTCGTATCGACCGTGGCCGCCACATTTTAGAAATTCTAAAGCAGCCACAGTATCGTCCAGTACCAGTTGAGAAACAGATTATGATCCTCTATGCAGTCACCAATGGCTTCATTGACGATCTACCATTGAACCAGGTATCTGAATGGGAAAGCTCATTCTACCGTTTCATGGATGCGAACTACCAGGATCTACAAAACAATATTATTGAGACATCCGTCAAGGGGCGCAACAAGATGAGCGGTGATCAGCTAAAGCAACTCTCAGCTGCTATCGAAGATTACCAGAAGACGGCCGCGCCACAACAAGAAGAGCAGAAGCGCTAGGAGGCAGACTATATGCCATCAACCCGAGAGATTCGGCAGCGCATACGATCAGTTAAGAATATTGCGAAAACCACGAAAGCCTTGCAGATGGTCGCTAGCAGTAAAATGCGGCGCTCACAGCAGCGGGTCGAGCAAGCTCGCCCGTATGCTGACCAGATCCGCGAACTCGTCAGTCGCCTGGCTGCCGCCGCATCCGGCGGTGACATGGAGATTGACGATCTGGCACTGCTAAAAGAGCGTCCAGTACGCAATATAGGCATCGTGCTGATCTCACCTGATCGTGGCTTCAGTGGAGCGCTACCATCAAATATTAATCGTCAGGCTGCAACTACTGCTCTTCAAGAACAGCAAAATCTGGCCAGCCAGGGACACACGCCCGATATCAATTATGTGGCAGTCGGGCGCAAGGGCCGCAATTTCGTTGTGCGCTTGCAAGCAAAGATGTTGGCCGAATTCACCAATTATGGCGATAGGCCATCGTTATCCGATGCGACCGCAATTGCACGGGTGGCTGTTGATTCCTTCCTGAATGAGGAGGTTGACGTTGTGTTCCTGGTCTATGCCAGGTTCATCAATACAGTGACACAGCAACCAACAACCATACAATTGTTGCCTGTAAAACCACCTGTGAAGCAGGAAGAAGAGAAGCAGGGCGAGGTACTTGACTATGTTTATGAGCCAAGTGCAGCCGCAATTTTCGAGGCCTTGCTTCCACGCTATGTAGATGTACAGGTATACCAGGCTCTCCTGGAAACGGTGGCTAGCCAGGATTCAGCACAGATGGTTGCAATGAAGAACGCAACTGATAATGCAAACGATCTTGTTCAGGATCTCACTCTGACCTATAACAAAGTGCGCCAGGCTGCTATCACGACTCAGATCCTTGAGGTGATCGCAGGTTCCGAGGCGTTATAACGAGACTGAGATAAGCAGGGGTCCTTAAGCAGAAATTCCCCTGCAATTGGAGAAATAGATGACAGTAACACAAACACGAACGAAGGGAAAAGTCGTGCAGGTACTGGGGGCTGTGGTAGACGTGGAGTTTCCTCAAGATCAACTCCCAGAGATTTATAATGAAATCTTGACGCGCCCTTCCGGTAATGAGACTGACCTTTCGCTCGAAGTAGAACAACACCTGGGAAACAACTGGGTGCGTACCGTCGCGATGGGTCCAACCGATGGCCTCCAACGTGGTACAGATGCGTTTGATACCGGAGCACCAATCAGCGTTCCGGTCGGCCCTAAAACGTTGGGTCGTATCTTTAATGTCCTTGGTAAGGCGATTGATAACAAACCCGAAGTTGAGGATGCTCCTCGCTATCCTATTCACCGCCATGCCCCGACTCTGGAAGATCAGTCCTCTGCAGTAGAGGTCTTCGAGACCGGCATCAAGGTTATCGATCTGATCTGCCCCTTTATGAAAGGTGGTAAGATCGGTGCCTTCGGTGGCGCAGGCGTGGGCAAGACTGTGGTTATCCAGGAACTTATTAACAATATCGCCAAGGGCCACGGTGGTTATAGCGTCTTTGCAGGCGTAGGTGAGCGTACCCGCGAAGGCAATGACCTGTACCACGAAATGCAGGAAGCCAAAGTTATTGACCGCCTGGCAATGGTCTTCGGTCAGATGAACGAGCCTCCTGGCTCACGCCTGCGCGTGGCCTTGAGCGGACTGGCAATCGCGGAATACTTCCGTGATGAAGAGCATAAAGACGTGCTGCTCTTCATTGATAATATCTTCCGCTTCACACAGGCCGGCGCTGAAGTGTCTGCATTGCTCGGTCGTATGCCTTCCGCAGTGGGTTATCAGCCGAACCTCGCTGAAGAGATGGGTGAGTTACAGGAACGCATCACTTCGACCAAAAATGGTGCTATCACTTCGATGCAGGCTGTCTATGTCCCTGCAGACGACTATACCGATCCTGCACCTGCTACAACCTTTGCTCACCTTGATTCAACAATCGTGCTGGAGCGCTCTATTGCCTCGAAAGGCATCTATCCTGCCGTCGATCCTCTCTCCTCAACGAGCCGCATCCTTGATGCCAATGTTGTGGGTCTGGAACACTATAATGTTGCACGCGGCGTACAAAACGTGTTGCAGCGCTATAAAGAATTGCAGGATATCATCGCTATTCTTGGTGTGGACGAACTTTCCGATGATGATAAGCTGATCGTGGCACGCGCTCGTAAGCTAGAGCGCTTCTGCTCACAGCCATTTACGGTTGCCGAGGTCTTTACAGGCCATGCCGGTAAGTACGTAAAGGTTACAGATACGATTCGCAGCTTTAAAGCGATCCTCGATGGTAAAGTCGATAATATTCCAGAGAATTACTTCCTGCTACAGGGAGCAATCGAGGATGTGATCGAAGCCTTCGAAGCCGATCAGAAGAAGGGTTAAAAGATGGCGACACGCAACACATTGCATGTCGAGGTGGTGACCGCTGAGCGCGAGCTCTATAACGGCGAGGCCGATATAGTCGATGCACCTGGGGCCGATGGGCAGATTGGCATCCTGCCACGACACGAGGCTCTGCTCACCTTGCTCACTGCAGGCCCATTGATCATTAAGCTGCACGGTGCACAGGAAATTCTCTTCGTCTCAGGAGGCTTTCTTGAGGTGTCGCACGACCGCGTTACTGTGCTGGCCGATACCGCTGAGCATGCCGAGGAGATCGACGAAGCACGCGCGGAAGCGGCACGCCGTACAGCTCAAGACCGTCTGGCCGATGTTCGTTCAAATACTGAACGTGCAGAACTACAGGCCGAGCTGGCACGCGCCATTAATCGCATCCGCGTCGCCGAGATTGTGCGCCACAGTCGCGACCGTCGCCGCATCGTCATGCCACATTCCGAGGATTGAACAACTCAAGCAATCACACAATCCTGAAAAGGGCAGGTTCTTTATGCAAGGAACCTGCCCTTTTCCTATATGTATTTGATTTGCGCGGCTTCACTGCACCTCTAATCTCTTAGAAGCTACCACCATCTCCTCCACCACCGCCATTGTCTCCTCCTCCAAACCCGCCACCGCCTCCTCCTCCAAATCCGCCTCCATCCCCTCCACTGTCTCCACCTCCAAACCCGCCTCCACTATCTCCTCCTCCGAAGCTCCCCCCGGCACCACCACCGAAGTCTCCCCCGCCAACATCATAGTTGCCGCCCGCGCCACCGCCGTAATCTCCGTCGCGATCACGCTCGTTTTCGCCTGCATTCTTACCCAACTCATAACCAACCAACCCGCCAGCGGCCGCACCCAGGCCACCAGCGGCCCATGGATTGATACCTTGCTGCGGTGGATATTGGCCTTGATAATTGGGGGGATACTGACCTTGATAGTTAGGTGGATATTGCCCCTGATTATAAGGTTGGTTATAGATGGGAGGATTGGGTCGGAAACCACCGAAGCCACCAAAAAAGCCACCGCGATTACCACTACGCCGCCGTCTCACAATGGCAAAGACCGCGATTATTACCAATGCGATCAAGCCTACACAGCAGAGAGTTCCAAAGAGCCCGCTACCACCACCGACACTCGACGCAACGGCACCACCACTCAGGTTATCACGCAATGAATGGAGGGATGCAATGGTCGCACTTGTATAGTTTTGATGGCTCTTGTAATCACTGATAAAGGCACTGACAGCATCTGTGTACTGACTATTTGACAGGCCTACATTTTTGCCACCCACCACTGTCATATAATGTGGCTCGATTGCTATCACAATCTTGTCGGGACTATTAATATTTTGTTTTGCAGTCCCAACAAATGCTTGCGTTGATCCCGTAAAGTTAGGAACCGTGTAGATATCAATCGGCTTTGGTAGTGCAGAAGCCTCACTACTTACCTGAGAGGCATTCAGTATATTTCCACGATCATAGATATTTACACTGCTGGCGAACACGGTTATTGAAGTGATAAGCAACAGGCACAACACACCAAAGGTGGCAAGCAGTCCCTTCCTTATCTTCCCATGGAGAGTATATTTATTTGTCTTATTCATAACGACCCCTTCCTGGCATTACTATGAAGCACAAGACTGACCGTAATCAGTATAACACTACTTGCCTGACTCATCACCATACCTCATAGTAATATACGTTTTATATAAACGGTTTGTTGAACACTATATCCAATTCGTAATGCGCAATCATGTTTCTAACTGCGTAAAACAGGAGCCAACACGCTCACACAATCTGCATAGCATAAAAAATACCGTGGAAGATCATCGTATTGCAAGAACCTGCTATGGCCCCGATGCCGCTAATAATGTTATTACACTGGTATAAGCTCCAGTCCGGGCAGAGCCAGGAATGGTGACCGTGATAGAAGGAGTAACCGTATAGACTCCAGTGCCTGTACCAACTGCTGTACCGAAGAACTTGACCGCCGTGGGCGCTGTCCCTGCCGCCGGAAGCGTCATAGGGAAACCACTGATCGTATTGGTCAGCGTATTACCCCCGACACCGCCGAGGCAGGTTCCACTGCTGGTACAAACGCCGGTCACAGAGGTGATGCTTGAGGCGTTGGTTGGCAGAGTATTGCCCCCACTGGTTAGTGTTGTCGAGGTGATCGTGAGGGACCATCCAGGAGCAGGGACGAGCTGATAGGAGAGCGCAATGGGCAGGTTGTAGGTTGCCATGCTGCCTGGGGTTCCTGAGAAGGTCGTATCAGGAGCAGACACACTGAGAGCATTGATGTCATTGGTGTATAGGATCTGGACCTGGGTACTGCTCAAAGCACCGTTGTAGACACGGACTTCGTCGAGGGTACCAGCGAAGTCCAGGAAAGTACCACCAGTTCCTTTGTAGGCTCCTATTGTGAATGGCTCAGTGGTGCTGTAGGTGTTGGCGAAGGAACAGGTCGAGAAGTTGACTGTGGTCCCGGACACTACTGTTCCACAGAATGTTTTGCTCAAAGGCTGGGCCACACCATCGACGTAGATCTGAGCAGTCTTAGCTGTCTGATCAACGACCATCACTGCCTGATGCCAGTTTCCGTCATTGAAGGTTGTGGTGGTAGCAAATAGCACAGTGTTGGTCTGGGTCCCATCCGCTCCAAGATCGCCACTAACGCATCCGGTGGCGCAACTACTACTGTTGAGACTGAGGTAGAAGCCGCTATTCCAGGTAGAGAGTCCCGAACTCACCATACGGCCCACTGAAGTGCTTGTCGATTTGAACCAGGACGAGATGCTGAAACTCGTGTTGTTGACTTCGAGGGCAGTTGGAGTTCCCATCGAGACATAGTTGCTCGTCCCATTGAAACTGAGCCCGGAGTTGATCTCTCCTTCTGTCCAACCGGCTCCAGTTATGGTTCCCGTACTGCCATGACCAGAAAGATCAGCCGTCGTCGTCCCGCTATCCTCACTGAATGGCCAGTATCCAGCGAGAGTGGGGGTAGTATCAATGGCGTACTGGTTCAGAATCTGGGAACTGTTCAGGGCACTGTTGTAGACGCGGACTTCGTCGAGGCTGCCAGCGAAAGGATAACTAGTAGTACTCCCTGAATGGTAGGCACCCAATGTGAACGGGTCGGCGCTGGTGGCATTTGCACTGCTACAGGCTGTGATATTTACAGCGGTCCCCCCCACCAGCGTCCCGCAGGTACTTCCCTGTAGAGACAGCGGCTGAACAACTCCATCCACATAGAGCTGTGCGGTCTTGGCGCTCTGATCAATGACCATGGCGGCCTGGTGCCAGACGTTGTTGTTGAAGGTTGTTGCCGTGGTACCGAATGACACGGTGGTTCCCTGGCTGCCTCCTCCCAATTCCGCACCAACACAACCTGCATTACAGGTATACGCCACGTTGACGGTTAAATCAAAACCAGCGCTATAGCCAATTACCCCCGTATTTACCATCCGCCCCATGGTCGTTTGTGTCGTCTTAAACCAGCTCATGACGGTGAAGCTGCTGCTACCCAATTTGAGGGCAGTCGGCGTTCCCATCGAGACATAGTTGGTGCTTCCGTCGAAGCTGAGAGCTCCGTTGACCTGTCCGCTAGTCCAACTGGGGGTTCCCGTAATGGTTCCTGTATCGCCGTTGCTGGAGAGATCGGCCGTCGTCGTCCCGCTTGCATCATCCAATGGCCAGTATCCGGCAAGAGTGAGGGACGCAATGTTGAACGTCGTGGTGTTGGCCGAACCAACTCCCGTACTACTGCTTGTTAGGATATAGCCAGTCCCAGCCAGATTAATCGAGAGGTTCGAAAAGGTCGCCACTCCAGCGACAGCGGAGACCGGGGTGGTGCCGCTAAGCACGGCTCCTCCTGTCCCTGTTCCAGCCTTGATGCTCACAGAGACGCTGCCCGTGAAATCAGAGAACACTCCACCTGACCCCACATCAATCAAGCTTGAAGCCATGCTGAACGTCGCCCCTGGTACCGTGCTACTTGCTGGCTGCGTAGTAACACTCAGACTTGTCTGGAACTTGAGGACCCGGTTGTTACTCATGTCAGCAGTGTAGAGATTTCCGCTCGTATCGCTTACATTCCTTATTGGAGAATTAAGGCTGGTGGCACTCACGGTACCAGCCACACCCAAAGTGTTGTTGACCGAGGTAGAGGAGAAACTGCCATTCTGACCATAGACACGTGTCGCAGTCAATGGTGCCCGAGGGGTAGTAGAGGACGCGATTGTTACCGAAGTCAGCGATATAGACGTTATTGTTACTATCAACAGTGACACCACGGGGACCGCTAAGGCTGGTGGTACTCACGGTATTCGCCACGCCCCCAGTGTTGTTGTTCAGGGCAGAGCAGAAACTGTTATTCTGACCATAGACAATCGTCGCAGTAGTGGTGCCAGAGGGATAGTAGAGGACGCGATTGTTAGCTGCATCAGCAACATAGAGATTTCCACTACTATCAACGACCATGCCTTCGGGATCGCTAAGGCTGGTGGCACTCACGGTATTCGCCACGCCCCCAGTGTTGTTGTCCAGGGCAGAGCCGGTATTGTTATTCTGACCATAGACGCGGGATGCCGTGGTACTTCCCGCCGTATAATATAATACCCGATGGTTAGAGCCATCGGCGATATAGAGGTTGTTGTTGCGGTCCAGTGCGATGTTGTTGACGTTACTAAGGCTGTCGGCACTGACGCCGCCTTTATTGGGAGTGTTCGTGTTAAAAACGCCGCCCTGACCATAGACGCGGGATGCCGTGGTACTTCCCGCCGCATAATATAATACCCGATAGTTGGCAGAATCGGCGACATAGAGGCCGCCGAGACTGTCGAGAGCGACATCAAAGGGAGCGTTAAGGCTGGTGGTACTCGACGTCCCAGACGTGCCCCCAGTGTTGTTGACCGTGGCAGTGTTGAGATTGTTATTCTGACCATAGACAACCGTCGCAGTAGTGGTGCCCGCGGGGTAGTAGAGGACGCGATTGTTGCTGTAGTCAGCAATATAGGAGTCGCCGCTGCTGTCAAAACAAATAGATCTTGGGCTATTAAGGGTGGTAGAGGTAGTGCCGGGACTAGCGGTCGTAAAACTGCCCGCCTGCCCATACACGCTGACCGCCTTAGGACTGACTACGTTGACGGCATAGGCATGATGGGGTATCCAAACCGCGTTACCCATGAGGAGGAGCAGAAAAAAAAACACTCTGAGAGCGTTTTTCAAATATTGTCTTCTATGAAGAAGCATAGAATACAACCTTTTCATAGAGAATGTATTGCCTTTCTGCTGAGAGAGTCATTAACGAGTTGTTTCCTCTCTTTTCACTATACACGGGCTATCCAAGTGAAACCATACAAACATGGCGCAAACTGAAGGGATTATCACAGCTTATACTGCAAAAAATGGGTAGGAAACACCATAACACCATGGCCGAAATCATGCACATGATTGGTTTCAAAAGCAGAAATACGTTCTATAAATATGGGGTCAATGCAAAAGAGAGTTGACGCGAAATGAGGGGAACTGTTATACTACTTCCATCGATTTCCAGAGCGCAACGCGCTGGGAGCCTGGAGAATGACCAGTGTTCTCTTCGTTTTCGCCTCTATCTCCAAGCATTTCTCGGAAGGAGAGTATAGAATCACATATGGGAACGTCTTCTTTTCTTCCCGATGAGGCAAAGCTTGCCTTTGACAAGCTCCTCCTGGCAGCACTTGAAAGCCTCGACGATGGAGTCATGAGCGTAAATCCCTCCTGGTGTTGTACATACATAAATCGTGCAGCCGAACGCATCCTGCAAAAGAGCCGCGACGAGCTCCTGGGAAAGAATATTTGGGAGGTCTTTCCTAAGGCCATCGACACCGTGTTCTGGAAAAAATGCTACGAGGCTACAGAGACGCAACGTATCACAGACATTGAAGCAGTTTCCTCTCCCACTGGCACCTGGATTTCTCTGCATATCACCCCTTCTGAAGCAGGAGTCGCGTTCTCATTTCATGAAACGGTGAAACACCACCAGAGCACGCCGGCCACGCAACACGATGAACAATACATGCAACTCCAGGCCAGCTTGATTGAGAGTGCCTCCGATGCCATCATTGTGCGTGACCCGAACAGCGCAATCATTTCCTGGAACCGGGGTGCAGAACAGCTTTATGGCTGGACCGCGCAAGAAGCCCTTGGCAAGGTCACTCATGAGCTCCTCCAGACGCGTTTTCCTGTGTCCCGTCAGGCACTTGATGACTTCCTGGCAACAGGAGAACAGTGGGAAGGGGAACTGGTACATACCTGCAAAAACGGAACTCAGGTGATCGTCGAAAGTCGTCAGGTAATCACTCATACTTCCCATAACTCCCCGCTTGCTATTCTGGAAATGAATCGCAATATTACGGAGCGTAAACACCGCGAGCAAGAAAATCAAGCACAGTACCGCCAGCTTGCTGCCCTGGTTGAGTCTTCCGACCTTCCCATGATTGGGAAAACGCGTGAGGGGATCGTCACCAGTTGGAATAGAGCCGCAGAACGGATGTATGGATATAGCGCTCAGGAGGCCATAGGCCAATCCATTACCCTCATCTTTCCGGCAGATCGACACGATGAATTTACCAGAATTATGAAGCAAATTAGCCAGGGTGAACAGGTCGATCTTTATGAAACGACGCGGCAAAGAAAGGATGGTACCCTCCTAGCGGTCTCCATCACGGTTTCTCCTATTTATGATAGCGAAGGCCAGATCATCGGAGCCTCCGACATCGCACATGACATTACCGAGCGCAAACGCATCGAAGCGCGGGAGCAGTTTCTCTCCAAGGTCAGTCACGTGTTATCCTCCACCCTCGACTATCAGGAAACGCTTACCAATATTGGCCGCCTGATCGTGCCCCAACTTGCCGACTGGTTTGCCGTTGACCTGGTGGACGCCTCAGGAGCGTTTGAGCTTATTGAAGTCGCGCATAAAGACCCGGAGCAAGTGCTCTGGGCGCGAACACTGCGCGAACACTATCCCATAGATCCCAATGCTTCTACTGGTGCTCCGCATGTCGCTCGCACCGGACAATCAGAACTCTACGCAGACATTTCCGATGAACTGCTGGTTGCGACGGCAAGAAACGAGGAGGAGCTGGCCCTGGCGCGCCAGATCGGCTACTCGTCCGTCATGCTTGTGCCCCTGATCGCGCGTGGAAAAACCATCGGGGTAGTGTCCTTTATCGCAACCGAATCAGGCAAACGCTACGACGAACGTGATCTCGCACTGGCAGAAGAGGTCGGGCGGCGAGCAGGGTTGGCCCTCGATCATGCACAGCTCTATCGTGAAGTTCAGCAGGCACGCAATCAATTCGAAATTATTCTGCAAGGAGTTGCCGACGGCATTATCGTCTACACTTCAGACAGCCAGATGCTCTATGCCAACGAAGCGGCGGCCCAGATGACTGGATATACCTCGGTCCAGGAAATGCTGGCAACGGCACAACGCAGTATTCTCAGCAAATATGAACTCATCGACGAACGAGGGCAACCGTTTCCTCACTCCCACCTCACCCATCGACGCATCTTTGCCGGAGAGACCGAGGCTCATGCCATAATTGGCTATAGAGCAAGAGAAGGCAAACAGCCCGAACTCTGGTCGCTGGTTAAATCACGTCCAGTGAGGGATGAGCATGGGAACGTTGCGATGGTCATTACTATCATCCAGGATATCACAGAGCGGATGAGTGTTGAACGTCGCAAAGATGAGTTCATTAGCATGACGAGTCACGAACTCAAAACACCGGTGACGAGCCTGAAAGGGTTTACCCATGTCCTGCAACGTCGTTTGACTAAACAGGGGGATACGCAAGGGCTGCATTATCTAGGTCGTATGGATGCCCAGCTCGATAAGCTCACTACACTCATCAGCGATTTGCTGGATATCTCGCGGATGCAGTCAGGCAAATTGGTGCTTCGCATGGAGCCCATTGATCTCGATGGACTTATCGATGAGACGGTGGAAAATGTGCAGGCGGCAACTGCGACCCATCACCTGCTCATTGAGGGGAGAACAGGCACACAGGTGCTGGGCGATAAAGAGCGTCTGGGACAGGTGTACATCAACCTGTTAACCAATGCGATCAAGTATTCTCCACGCGCAGACAAGGTGATCGTCCATCTTTCCCACGATGCAGACTGCGAACAGGCCATCGTCAGCATCCAAGATTTTGGCATCGGCATTGAGCAAAGCCATCACGAGAAAATCTTTGAACGCTTCTATCAAGTTACCGATCCAGAAGAAAAAACATATCCTGGACTCGGTATCGGGTTACATATCTCCAGCGAAATCGTTGCGCGGCATCAGGGCCGCATGTGGGTGCAAAGCCGCAAAGGAGCAGGGTCCACTTTTTCTGTCGCCTTGCCTCTCCTGCGATCAGACACACCGGATGAAACGCAGAGGAGAGAAAGGTAGGTCCATCTCGATGCAGAGAACTCCCAAACGGCTCCTCGTTGTAGACGATGAGCCAGATATTCTTGAGTTTCTTGAGATCATTCTGGAAGAGGAGGGGTATGAGGTGGCAACTTCGGACAAAGGCGAATATCTTGAGCAACTGCACAACGGTGGGCTCCCTCACCTGATCCTGGTGGATGTTCTGCTTTCAGGCAAAGATGGGCGCGAGATTGTGAAATACCTCAAGAGCAACCCCGAGACAAAACATATTCCGATCATTATGTTCTCGGCACACCCCAGTGCGAGGGAGACGGCACGCCAGGCAGGAGCAGACGATTTCCTGGAGAAACCATTTCAGATTGAAGCGTTATTAGCAAAAATTGCACACTTCTTTTGAGTTTTCCGCTTGCTCACGCAACAGATAGTTGAGACACACACGTAGCGAAATCGCGTTTTGCCCGTGTTTCTTTCACTCGCACATATCACCAGCCAGCTCAAATTCCTCTTGAGCTCAGCAAATGATAGCCAGGTGCAAAACCTGGCTATCATTTTTTCTTACGCTAGATGAGCAAACTTGCTGCTCTGTTGATCAGATGACTTGACCTCATGTTTACATGGGAGTAGCCTGATCATAGGCGCTGACCCTTTCCCTTCTTTACGGCCCACTTGTGAGCAAGAAAGTGAAGGTACTTGTATAAGCACCTGCACCTGCGTTTCCGGGAATGGCTACCGAAAAGCTTGGGAGTACGTTGAAAACGCCTGAGCTCACTGTTACAGGTGCACTGATAATTTTCACAGCCGTTGCACCTGACGGCAGTGCAATTGGTCCTGTCACACCATTGGTAAAAGTATCACCAGCAATAGTAGAACAGGTAGTGGAAGTGGCACACGTTGCAGTTGCACCCGTCATGGTCAGGGCAGTTGTCAAAAAGGAAGGATTGCTCGCCAGAACAAACTGAGTCTCGGTGAGCGTGACATTCCATCCAGCCGGTGTCGCAGATCCCCTCAGATCGCTCACGGAGAAGGGCGTGGTGAAGAGGGCTGTACTTCCTATAGTTCCTGTAAAGGTATAACCAGCCGCGACAGTCATAGTTAACACACCTGCAGTAACAGTTCCTGTTACGGCCGAATTAAATGGCACACCAGGATCAGTTGCAAATGCAGATGTGCTCATATATAACATGATAGCTCCTGCTAGCATGAAACATAGACACCATTTGTACGGACTACGAAAACAATTTTTCCCATTCATAATGATTCCTCTCATTTCCAAATACGTCCGAAGGGACGACCAGCCAGAGCTGTCTCAGTTAATGAGCCAACACTTCCTGTTATGAACGGCGTATCTGTAAATGCAGATGTACACATATATGATACGTTAACTTCTGCTACCATAAAAGAAACATAGACACCATTTGTACAGACTACGAAAACAGTTCTTCCCTCTCATGATGATTCCTCTCATTTCCGCATACCTGAAGATGGTCGTTTGTTTATGTAATACAGAGCAGAAGCGGTTACCTTCCTCTCATATTTCTTTATCGGCATCAATCAACTAAGCCAACAGACCTTGAACTCGACATTGTACATTTTTAGCAATCTGAACGTTGAACGCAAGAGCGACACAGCTTTTATTATTGGATCTTATCTTTATATTTTACATCCTTCGTGTTCTCTTTAATTAAAACTCTATTTATTAAAGAGTTTTAATTAAAAAGATCAAAGAAGCTATGCCTCCCATCACGTCCGATCTTCTTGCCATATGAGGCTACATAGCTTGGTAGTGCTCTATATATTATGTACATTATTGGTCGGATGGCCACTAAAGCTCGCGTTCATAAAACAGGGACAAACCCGGTCACGTTTGCTGGTCCTCTGCCTACTTATCTTACGGCCCAGTTACGGCCGCGAAAGTGAAAGTACTTGTATAAGGAGGAGCACCAGTAATAAATGCATCGCCGGGAATGGAAACTGTAAAGGTTGGAGTCACAGTATAAACGCCTGAGCTCACTGTTATAGGTGCACTGAAAAGAGTTGCACCCGTCCCTGCCGTCAGCCCAAATGGCGGACTCACATTATTGGCAGGAGTACCAGAACAGGTACCAGCAGTGGTACACACTATGGCTATGCTGGCTCAGACTTACGGCAGTCGTTAGAAAGGAGGGATGCCCCGCCGAAACAAACTGCGAGGCATTGAGAGTGAGATGCCATCCAGCACCCGATCCAGTCAGATCACTTACAGAGAGGGGCGTGGTGAAGGAAGGTGTACTTCCTATACTTCCTGTAAAAGCATAACCAGCCGCGGACGTCTCAGACAATGTGCCTGCAGTGACAGTTCCTGTTATGGTCGGTGTATCGGCAAAAACAGGAGTGCTCATATACAATATGCTAACCCCTAGCACGAAAAACAGACACCATTTATGGAGATTACGAAAACAGTTTTTTGGGCTCGTCATGTAATTCTTCTCACTTTCAAATATTCAAGCTAAGACGATTTACTTGTCTATCTGGTATAGAGCATTGAAATAGGACGACAAAGGCAGACATAATTACGTTGAAACAGTATATAACACAAAAAGTGTTAATTGAAGAATTTCGCTTGCTCTTATACTAGCAAATGTATTTCAAATCTCACCATTTCTCTCTACTATTAGTATAGCAGCTGTAAAAAATTGGAGAGGACATATAGCCACAGCAAAAAGAGTAATTATCCATAAGAAACTTTACTGCTCTGACACAGTTCAATCAATCCACTTCACATAGCAAAAATGCTTTGTGGTTTTTGTAAGTGGATTACAATGAAATTCGGCAGAACATTACTGCCTTTGCATGTGTGCAATGGCTACCTGGTTATACTGTGAATAGCAGACTAGCGCAATAACACATTTCTATAGGAGAAATATATGAGATCATACACAACCAATTCTTTTGCCAGCGACATACTTTCCTTTATTTTCACCAGAATATGGAGTGTAGCGATCTTCTTTGCTGCATTTTGCTGCCTGGCGATAAGCACGCCTACACATGCTGCCGGGAGTATGCCGCAGATTGGCTTACAACCAGCATACCCGGACCCTACTAATCCAATCAGCATGGCCTACTTTATCTTTAAAACTAATCCTGGTTCGCACATCCAGAATGCAGTACGTGTTGTCAACACTGGCCATACGGCAGGCCATGCGGCACTCTATACTACAGATGCAACAACAGGAGAAACCAGTGGCACAGTCTATCTGGAGCGCACTGACAAAAGTCAGGATGTCGGTAAATGGCTCTCAGTAGCACTATCCTCACTCACGCTTGCTCCAGGAGAGAGTGCAATCGTTCCTTTTGACCTCATGGTTCCTCCAAAAGTTCGTTCGGGTGTGCATCTGGGTGGGATCGGGATGGAGATAACACCTATTGAAAACTCGTCAAATACCCTTATAAAGAAAGGTAACCTGCAGATCCACACACGCATTCTTACTATTGTTGCCGTCGAAATAATTCTACCAGGCAAGCCTATCGAGGCGTTGAGCGCAACCGGCATTGAGGCAGGTGGTGCCAATGACTATCAAACCTTGCAGCTGGCTCTGCACAATACGGGAAACCAGATGCTGAAGCCCGCGGGAACGCTGGAAGTGATGGATGCACACGGAGTCCATCTGCAAACGCTGCCCATCAAGATGGATACCTTTCTGCCAATGAACTCGATCTCGTATCCCGTCTATCTGAAAAAGGCACTTGGGGATGGGTCATATCAAGTCATACTCACATTGGCGTATGGAAATCATCATCGCTTGCGCTACAGCACTATTGTTACTATTACGCCTCAGCAAGTCCAACAAGCTTTCCCGCCCCGTACACTTCAGCCTCCAGTGATGAGCAGCTCATTGCCGCTATGGGTATATCTGGTTGGTGGATCCATAGGGGTCGGTGTCCTTTTTCTAGTCATCGTGCAATGCCGCCATTTGGTTCTGGCTGCGCGTGCGAAGAAAAAGGTGAAGCAAGAGTCAAGGAAGAAAGACGATGATGTGACACTATCATAATGCTTTATCAAACCTTATTGCACGCTTTTCGTTAAGGGCGAGGGCAACAACCACAAGGGATTGTTGCTCTACATGACACAGCCTGCAAGATGGTTCGATTGAACTTTGACAATGCAATAAGACAATTGGCTCTTCCGCTGGTTTCTACACATGTGCACAAAGGGTTTCAATGTTATCGAGAAAACGATAGGCTATTACATGTATCCCGGCCTACCTCAAACACGCTCGATAGGATGCATGCTACAATATTAATAATGAACACAATGCTGTTCATCACTAATTTTGCGGAGTTGAAATAGCATATGACTACAACATCTTCGGGGCGACCACGCCCTTTTGTGCTAATTATCATGGATGGCTGGGGCATTAATCCACGCAAAGAAGGCAACGCCATTGCTCTTGCACACACCCCAAATATTGATAAGATCGGACGTATATGGCCCCACACAGCCGTAAAAACCTCAGGGGAGGCCGTAGGGCTGCCAGATGGCCAGATGGGTAATTCAGAGGTAGGGCATCAAAACATCGGTGCAGGCAAGCGCGTGCTGCAAGATTATACACGGGTGAGCGAGTCGATCAGGGATGGGAGCTTCTTCAATAACCCGGCATTCTTAAAAGCAGTCGCACATGTGAAAAAAAATCAATCGCAGCTGCATATCTGTGGGCTGCTCGGCAATGGTGGTGTACATGCACATGAGAGCCATCTAGAAGCACTGCTGCGCCTTGCTCAGGTGCACGACATCGAGCATGTCTACCTCCACGCATTTACTGACGGGCGCGATTCCTCACCAACGGGAGGCATCGATTTTATGCAGAAGCTGGAGACACGCGCCCGCGAGATCGGCGGTGCACATCCGGCAAAAGTGGCAACGGTCAGCGGACGCTATTATGCAATGGATCGCGACAATCGCTGGGATCGCACAGGCATGACTTATTTTGCTATGACACGGGGAGAGGGCCTGCAAGCAAGTTCCGCCTTAGCGGCCATCCAACAATCCTATGATAAAAAAGTGACCGACGAATTTATCTTACCAACAGTTATTATGGAAGAAGGTCACCCCGTAGCCAGAATACAAGCGGGCGATGCAATTATCCATTATAACTTCCGCCCCGACCGTGCGCGTCAGCTCACCAAGGCATTTGTGATGCAAGATCTGCCTCCACAGGCTGAAGGCAAGTTCGAGCGCGGCCCCGTTCTCGCTGATCTGGTCTATATAATGATGACGCAATATGAAGAAGGACTGGACGCAGAAGTTGCATACCGGGCCGACGAGGTCGAGATGCCGCTGGCACGCGTGATCTCTGAACAGGGCCTGGCTCAATTCCACACTGCCGAGACTGAGAAATATGCCCACGTCACCTTTTTTATCAATGGACGCCGCGAGGTACCATTTAAAGGTGAAGATCGCATTCTTGTGCCTTCACCAAAAGTAGCAACCTATGATCTCCAACCAGAGATGAGCGCTGCTGGCATCACCGACACGGCAGTGGAACAAATTCGTAGTGGCAAATATGATCTTGTGATTATGAACTATGCCAACGCAGACATGGTTGGCCATACAGGTGTCCTGGCTGCAACGATTAAAGCAGTCGAGACAGTTGACGCAGGCGTTGGGCGTGTTGTGGAAGCAACACTTGCGGGCGGTGGCGCAGCATTGATTACAGCAGATCATGGCAACGCTGAGCAATTAATCGAATATGATACTGGTAAACCTTTCACATCGCATACAACCTATCCAGTACCACTCTACCTCGTCGCTCCCAGGTTTGCGCAGGCCCATTTGCGTAGCGATGGCATGCTAGCAGACGTCTCGCCCACCATCTTACAGGTCATGGGCATCCCTCAACCCAAGAATATGCAGGGACACTTGCTTATCTTACCCTGATGTACAAAACACAAAAAGCGCTCTTCCCCAAGGAAATGCTGCCAGGTTATCCACATATTTAACTGAATATGTGGATAACTACTGCGAAATGTGGATAATATTTCTATCAAATTCTCTCTATCGATGTAAGAGGAACGATGCAAAACGCCCCATTTTCGAGGTGTAGGCGTACAGCTCGAACGCGTATACCCGCACGAAACATCTGCTCGTGTACGAAGAAATGGTCGATAAGACCTATCATACCTTCGTATTCGCCCCCACACACCCGTACTTGTATGCCAGGAAATAATGTAGGATCGGGTCGAGGTAACTGCCATTCACCACCCTCCACCTCCGCAACGGACGAAGAAATAATCAAATCAGGGGAGATATGATGACGCACAGAGGTTATCCCCGTCAGTAGTCCAATGGAGCCTTCGCATTGCCGCAAAAAATTTAGCAGGTAGCCAGGCATCATAAAAGAACCCACCCCTTCGGTACACAGCAATGTAAAAGGAGGCAGGTGGGTCTGGGCAAGTTCAATATTATCGGCGATGAGCAACTGTAGCACGTCTGTACGCAGAAAACCCTCAAGGTCTCGCAATGCTATACTGCTCGCTACCATGCCTCCTACACCCGAACTTATAGCCTGACGCAGAAGCGTGAATGTAAGGGGTTCAGGAACGACCAGGATTGCCCCAGGAGGAATAGTCTGTGCCGCACGACCGGGACGCGGAGACTGCCAGATCGTCAGAGGCCCCGCAACCGGCAGACCTGCACCAACAATACCCCGCATTTGTACAGCCCGACTCTCAATGACAACTCCGCCGCGAGGAGTAAAGCCTACTACCCGTCCATATAAGCCTGCAGCAACGCTATCGCCCTGGCTTTCCAGATCGCTAGTAGTTCTACCCGCTCGTCCAGCATCTTCTTTCCGTTCCACTCGAAGCACAGGCTCATGCGGCACAACCTCTTGATGAATTTGCACCAGTGAAACCATTTTGCCTTTATAAGCGCCGAGCCAGCGTTCTCTTTTTACAACTACTTGTTGTATCATAGGTCAACCCGGAGGATAGGCCATAAGAGATACCTCCCGCTCTGTCACATACTTGCTTGCGCCCCAAGCACTTGCGACCATTGAAGCAAGCGTGCATAACGTTCCATTTCATCGGATGGCAGGACCAGGGGCCGGCCACGAGCATCAACAATCAGGCCAATTAAGCCACCATCGATCTCTTCTGCAGCACGAGCACGTTCGCCAGGTCCAAGCCCAACATCAACGGTCGGAGCCGGGAACAACGTAAGAAGAGCCTGCTCATTAGACTGCAAGGGAATAACCTCTATCGATCCCCCAATAACATCAATGCTCATCTGTCTACCGTTGCTATATTCCACCCCAACACGCACAGCCAATTGTCCAGCCTGAACATTGCCAAATGGAATCACGCATGTACCAAGGCGATGCGAGACAGCATCATTTTCATTTACCTGTACAGCAGTTACAGGGGCAACAGTCGCGACTGCCCCTAATTGCGAGATGAGCATAGTCCGATCTAAGACCAGAGAAGTAACACCGCGCGGCTGGATTGCGTCGAGCAGCATCATTGCAACTTGCCCATATTTTGGAGCATGGGACAACACTCCGCCGGTCGCCAGAATCAGATCGCTCTCCGGCAACTCAACATTATTTTTCTTCGCGCCTTCTATGGTCAATATAATAGCCTCACGTGCAAATGCTTGCATCAAGAGCAACTCACGTGAATTAGCCGGCAATGTCTGCGGATGCAACATATGATTAAAGACAAACTGACGCACTTCATCTTCTGCTATATTAAAAGGCAACCAACGCGTGATACGTTGCAAGCCAACCTGATGAAGAATATCGCCAATATTAGCCCCAACCCCTACACTGGTATTCACAACAGGGATAAACTCACCCTGCTCACCAGCGATCATCACCGTTGTTGTTCCTCCTCCAACATCCACAGCAGTTACATTCATAGAATAATGCTGGGCGAGGAAGCGCACCAGACTACTCAAGGAGGTCGCAGTCGCAACAGGAGGCACACTTGACCAGAGATGTAGCCGCTCGTAACCAGGCAACTGCTGAATTGAGAGATGTTGGTGCAAGCCCCCAATAGTCGTATTTAGTTGTCCGGTTTGATTGTTTGAAACCAAAGGATCGACGCGGGTCACATCGCCAACGCCCTTTAGCATACGTTTTACAGCCTCCAGATACTGAGGAGCACCTGCATAGACAACCGAATAGCGTTTCGCATCATCTTGTAGTGATGATGAAACATTCGCCGCATCGCGTGCGGCATTGATCAACAATTGGCAGGCCTCTTGCAGAGAAGTAGGACCTGTGGGACTATCGGCAGAACCAACGATAAGAGCAACCTGCGGTTGTAACTCGCGTATGCGCCCGGCCTGGTTATCCCATTCCCTTGCCATGCGTTCCTGATTCCATGGAAGAGTTGCTCCAGGATTTCCCCCGGCATTTACAGGCATAGTAGAGGAATCCATCGCCGCTGTGAACGACGGGGACGGAACCATCTGAACCTGTGTATACAAGCCTGAAACAGCCTGAGTAGATAAGCGCTCCAAAAGAGGGCTTATTGCCCCGAGCACACTCAGGCGCAAGGGATCACCAGCACTGACAGTGGCAATAAAAACATCAACGCCATCCCCAACAGAATCTTCGGGCGACACAATCCTTTTCTCCTCCAGAAGACGCCGCCCAGTGATATACTCGATGGTGTTAATGGCTTGCAGCACACCCTCAGTAATATCCTCATAAGGGGGCTTTGAAGTCGTCGGTGCCTCACCGCGTGCCATTAATCTATACTGACCCTCGACCAGACCAAACAGAGAAACTTTGGTGAACACGGTCCCACAATCAGCAACCAAGAGAGAGTTAGGAGCCGCATTATTTTTTTGCGACGCTGCGGGAGCCTGCCCACTCTCCGGGTAGGGTTGTGTATACATTTCCAGCATCCTTTTTTTAAAGACTAACGAGAGAGCCAGTCAAGGAACGCCCCGAACAGCCCACGTTTCTTTGCATTTTTCTCATCGCCCTTTGGCTCCATTACCTGCGATATGGCAGGAGACGAAGGCGCTGCATTTCCCGGATAGTAAGAAGACCCCATAGAAGGTGGGCTTCCCCCCTGATTCATGTTATTGCCTGGCATGCTATTTCCATAATTTTGCATACCCTGCATATTGGCAGGAGCACCAGCAGAGCCATAGGAGAATGCTCCACCTCCCATGCCCGACCCCCCCCCAAAATTCGGAGGTGGACTTGACGGCACGGCAGATTGCCCCATCTGACCTGACTGTTGGTAAGACCCTCCCTGGGCTGGCTGTTGATAAGATCCTCCCTGCGAGGGTTGTGAATTAGGGAAATGAGGTGAGTTAGATGCAACACCCAGCATAGAGGCAAAGACAGTCGCGGCCACCTCGCTCTCGCTCGAACCAGGCTCATTACCACGGGGGCGACTGGGTACACGAACGTTCTCTACACGAGGAGGAACTGCGTAAGAACCTTGTTTCGCCCCCCCTGACATATCTTGCCCTGCTTGTAGGCGCGGATCTGCCGTATTGCGTAACCATTCAGGAAGCGCATTGGCATCGATAAAAGAAGAGGCCGCCAGATTGGCCCCTGGTGGGGGTGGAGTATTTGCCTGCAGAGAAGGTTGTGAGGGTGTTTGCCCTGCCGACCAGGCCGACGACGGTGTATTAGCAGTGGGCCAGCCCGAGTTTGGCGAGTTCTGTGTTGGCCAGGCCGGCTGGGATGGTTCAGCCTTCGTTCCGGGATTGTATCCACCTTCGCGCATCCATTGCGGCAAAGAGTTTGCATCGAGCAAAGAAGATGCCGAGAGACCGGATTGGTTCATAGGCATACCCTGCGGCTCAGGTCGCATAAATGGTTCAGTTTGTGGTGCAGGCACATTCCGCTCACCTTGAGGCTTCATCCAGGAAGGCAATGCCTGTTGATCTATCAGATCGCGAGCAGAGAAACCAGCGGCAGAATGAGGAGAAAAAGGCTCAGCATTTCTGACAGGCTGTTCAAGTGACCCGGTTTGCTCTCTGAAAGAAGGAGGCGGTGAGGGTGTAGTACTCGGCGGCTGGAGTGTCTTCATCCAATCGGGCACGCTCTCCTGCTGCAACAGGCTCGACGCTGAAAAGCCTCCAGATGGAGGTGGTGGCGGCTGCTTGTTCTCTTTCATCCATGATGGAAGAGATTTTTCATCAATTAATGACTGTGCGGCAAGCCCTGTGGGCGGCAAATTCCCCCTATCGGGAACCTGGTCGGGGAAAGCCGACAAATGTTCAGGCATAGCCACATTGGAAAGGTCAGGCGTCTCAGTGCGTTCTGAGCGCATCCAGATCGGCAGTGGCCCCTCATCTATAAAATCGGCAGTAGAGAACTTCGCTGGACCACCAGTTGGTGCGGCTGGACGCTCACCTACGCGCAATGATTCCAGCCAGGCTGGCAACTCCGATTGTTCCTGAGCACCCATCCGCTGAGAAAACCCAGCATCAATATTGCTAGAGAATGGTGCGCCACATGACTGGCACATCGGACCAGCAGGGCTCATATTTCCACAGCGGTTACACTTAATCACTTTTGCTCCTCACTTTCGCCAGGCCTTATTTACTCTTGGCAGTGTATCACTCTTTTTCCAGCTTGACAACAATGATCTACAAAATAAAACATGATGGTATGATACAATACGCACAGTGTTCAATTTACCAATAGTACTATTGACCAGGAGACTTCTATGCAAGAGCAGACCACGGACAAGAGAGAGATACACGCACACGTTCCTCTTTTACGCCTGACCCTTCCACTTCCTCCTAGCATAAATGAACAATACGCAACGGTCAACAATCGTCGTGTGAGCACATCGGTCGCGCGTCGGTTTAAACATGAAGTCAAAGCACGACTGCGTGCACTTGAGCAACAGGGCCTGCTTAGCGACGAATTATGTTCTCAATTTCAGCAGAGCCACCTGGCACTCCTGCTAGACTTCTACTTTGCCACACCACTTAAGCGAGACCTCGATGGAGGACTCAAAATCACGCAAGATGCGCTCTGCGAAGGGTTGAAATTAAATGACAATCGTGTGGTAGACATCCATCTAATGAAACATATCGACCCACTACATCCTCACCTCTACGTTGAGCTAGAAGCAATACCCGACTGGCATTTTGACAATGAGTACATTCTTCTTAAATAAACGCACAGTCTTGTCTTTCTAACTATGCCTTCTTTAAGATAAGACTGATAAAGCATGTATTGCGTAACACAATAGGGCATGCGTAACAAAAACAGAGGATATTTGTATGAATATATTAAGTGAGCTTACTACAAAACTTATTACCCGAAGCTGGCGTCCTGACCACGCCGCACTTGTGGGCACACTGGCAACCGTAGCTTATAGTATAGCAATGGAAGGCGATAAATTTCTTATTGGAAACAAATTCAATGATGTACGTTTTATTCAGGGTCTGTTAGAAGGGGAAAAGCGTACCAGAACCGGCTTTATCCTCTCCTGGGCTATTCATCTACTCAACGGTGTTGCGCTAGCAGAGATCTACGGCGCTGTCATAAAACGCTTTTTGCCCGGTCCCAACTGGCTCAAAGGGGCTATCTTTGGTGAAATATTTATTGTTAGTGCCTGGTGGCTTACTCCGCTGGCCGATAAATATCATCCACTCATTAAAAATGGTGAGATGCCCAAACTTTTCAACTGGAGCTCTTTTTTTCAGAATGTTCTACGCCACCTTGTCTTTGGTTTAACACTTGGCCTCTTCTACAAAGATGGCCAATAAGAGTACTACTCTCTCTACTTAAAACCATCTACGCACCCAGTCGCTTACATATGGTAGGCGATAATTGGGGTGCAGCCAGGCCATAGCCATCAGCCATATCCATAAAAGAAACCAGGTCCAACCCAGAATACGCAGCAATAACCCCAGACCAAAGGATGTGAAAATACCCAAAATTGGAATCCACGACAGCGCACTATTGAGCATCCCCACGCCAAACATCAGGAGAGAAAGTACACCAAAGGTAACCATAGATTGCATAGCATGCCAGCGAACAGTTTGATTCTTCTCAGTAAAAAAAAGTACCAAGCCAGATACCCAGAATAACGAATAAGCCAGCACACGCTCTATGCGCTCATCAATTCCAAGGGTCGTCATCCTACGCATCATTTTATGCCTCTCAGTTCTTCAATATACAGGTTTCTCTAAGGGAGAAATGCCTGAGCATTCTTCATTCGTCCTTAAACTCCACTTGCTTAATATACGTATGATACAGTAACGCGTTGCAATTCATTAGTAGCGCAACGTCCACTATATATCATAAAATCTCCGATTGCTTTTTTGCCTTTTTTATTTTATACTTCGAGTGTGAGAAGCTCCACAAACAGAGAGAATGTTACTCTTATACTATTTTCCTCTCTCGATGCTGATGAGGCTGTTCAGTCAAGAGGCTGAGCAGAGATCCTGGCCAATTGTGCGACCAGTAGCAACTACTTTATGCCCACCCCGTAGTGCATACCTTTACCTCATCGTGCATCAAGATAGTGCTTTCGCATGGAGAGCAGTACTGAGAGGAGAGCATGCCAATGGCTCAAGAATTTTCCAATTCTACGCCCGTAACCGGTTACAGCGAGCACCTCTACAACGAAGATCTTGCACCAGTTCCCTCTGATAGACGTACATGGAAAACCTATAGCATCTTTGCTATGTGGATGTCTGACGTACATAGCATTGGTGGCTATACCTTTGCCGCCGGTTTATTCTTCCTGGGATTGGCGGGCTGGCAGGTATTACTCGCGCTCATCATCGGTATCCTCCTGGTTTATTTCGGCATGAGCCTCATGGGGTTAGCCGGTCTGAATGCAGGCGTTCCCTACCCCGTACTGGCACGGCTGAGCTTTGGGCTCTTTGGGGCCAATATCCCAGCTCTTATCCGCGCCATTATCGGGATTTTCTGGTATGGTATTCAGACTTATCTGGCATCCGTGGCGTTTGTGGTCTTGCTACTCCGCATCTTCCCATCGCTGACCGCACTTACCCAGGGAGATTTCCTGGGCTTATCTTTGCTCGGTTGGCTCTGTTTCCTGGGACTCTGGCTCTTTCAGTTGTTGCTTTTCCAACGTGGCATGGAGACTATTCGCAAATACCAGGATTGGTGCGGCCCCATTGTGTATATCCTGATGATCGTACTTCTCGTCTGGATTTTGATCCAGGCTGGTAGTCGTTTCAGCTTAAATATCAGTCCTCAACCGATCTCAGGAGGCGCTGCGCTCATTCAATTCTTTACTGCCATTGCCCTGGTTGTGGCCTACTTCTCCACCCTCCTGCTCAACTTCTGTGATTTCTCCCGGCTCACACCCAATGCCAGAACGATCTGGCTGGGCAATTTCTTAGGGCTACCACTCAACTTTACCGCCTTCTCCATCGTTAGTGTACTAGTAACAGCTGGAAGCCTGGCTGTCTTCGGCCGGGCAATTACAGACCCGGTGCTTATTGTTGGCAGGATTCCGAATACGTTCGCTTTAATCGTGGGGGCACTTACTTTTGTGGTCGCAACCGTAGGCATCAATATTGTCGCAAATTTCGTCTCCCCAGCCTACGACCTGGCCAACGTCGCGCCCAGGTACATTACCTTTCGGCGTGGCGGAATCATTGCCTCCATCGGTGCACTTGTTGTGATGCCCTGGAAAATCTACGCCAATCCATTCGCGATCAATTACTTTCTGGGTGGCCTGGCCGCCTTTCTCGGTCCTCTCTTTGGGATTATCATGGTCGATTACTACCTCATCAAGCAAAAACAGGTAGATATCGATGGGCTCTACACCACTGGGCCTGCCTCACCTTACTGGTATCAGCAGGGAGTGAATACACGAGCAGTTGTCTCTTTTATCATTTCGGCCGCAATCTCTGCGACCCTGGCACTGGTTCCACTTTTTGCAAGTATCGCGCCTTTTTCCTGGTTTATTGGGACTTTGCTAGGTGGCTGCATCTATTGGATTGCAATGGTGAATACGTCAAAGGAACAGAGTACGGTTACCAGACCTATCGCAACAGAGAGTATCGAGTCAGGCTTATAAGAGGGTGTTAGTTTTCCATCACGCCCACATCCTCACCCGATGAGCTCGCGCGGCTCCGCCGCCCCCTAAATGTTTTATTACACAAATTGCATGGGTACGCCGTAGCACACTAAGTGTGCTACGGCGTACCCATGCAATTTGTGTAATAAAAGAGATATAAACCTGTAGCGGTAAGTGAGCACTATTATTTGAGCAGATACTCCATCGCGAGAATAGACATGGTAATTTCTTACATATGTAAGAAAAAGTCATAGGGAAGCAACAAATTGAGATCGTCACTCGTCTACATCTTAGGGTTGGGTAAGAAAAGATGAAGCAAAGTAAATATGCAAGCATCTTACTCATTATATATCACCATAGGAAAAAAGTAGAAAGTACATGGGCCGATTCGCCCAGGCCATGACGTTCATATTGTAAAATAGGGATGGCATTGTATAGTATAGGCTGTAATAAACGCAACAGTTCAAAAATTTAGGCCAGCACTGTATAGTGAAAACCAACACATAAGCAGGAAACAAAAGGAAAGATCATAATTCCTATGGTAGGAAGCCTAAAATAGATAAAAGTAAGCAATCTCAGGCAGAATAGTGTCTACTCTTTAATATTATGGTTATAAAGGGCCAACATACTACATGAAGGGTTTTTATGCAAGCCGAAGTTCAAAAAATATCCTTTCTAAAAATCGAGCGCCATATTGTTCGCTACCTTATTGGATGTTTCACTGCAGCAGTGGGCATAGCGGACATGCTATCGGCAATTGTCCCCAAATCCAGCTGGAGTGATTTCCTGGGCGTGTGGCTTGTGATGCATAATCGTCTGCCAGCTCAAACATTCACGGTGGTAGTTGGCTTCTTCCTACTCGTCCTTTCCTATGGGGTGGTAAAAGGGAAGAAGCATGCATGGCGCATTACATTGATTCTCCTCCTCCTATCGGCCGTCTTGCATGTGCAACGTAGTGGTTCAGTATTAGCAACAGTCGTAGCTCTCCTTCTGGCACTAGCATTAGCCATGTCATCGCGCTTTTTCCAGGCCAAAAGCGATCCCCCATCGGCACGCCGTGGCTATATAGCATTATGCATGGGTCTGGGTATTGTGACCTTTTACACCATTGGCGGTTT